>CAZVLS010000016.1:0-99637 GCA_964628295.1 uncultured Acidobacterium sp. | reverse complement strand
TTTATATGTTTCATGTGAGAAGCTTCTCACTTCCTACTTCTGACTTCTCACTTCTCACTTCTCACTTCATCCCTTGGCTTCGGTCCAGTTCTCGCCGATGCCGGCATCCACGTCGAGCGGCACGCTCAGTTTCACCGCATTCGACATCTTGTTCTTCACCAGCGCCGCCACATCATCGGCCTGATCCTTCGGCGATTCGAACAGCAGTTCGTCGTGCACGGTGAGGATCATCTTCGCCTGCGGATGGGCGGCGGCGAGCGCGGATGACACGTCGATCATCGCGCGCTTGAGGATGTCGGCGGCAGTGCCCTGGATCGGCATGTTCACCGCAATGCGCTCCGCGCCGGCGCGAATCTGGAAGTTGCGGCTGGTGAGCTCAGGCACCGGCCTGCGCCTGCCGAACATCGTCTTCACGACGCCGCTGACCTGCGCGTCGGCGAGCGTCTTGTCGATGAACGCGCGCACGCTCGGGAAACCGGCAAAGTACGCGTCGATGAATTGCTGCGCGGCCTGCTGCGAGACCCCGATGTCCTTCGACAGGGTGAAGGCCGTTTTTCCGTAGAGCAGCGCGTAATTGATGATCTTGGCGCGCCGGCGCAGCTCGTACGGATCGAGCGTGCTGTCCGCACCGAAGACCTTCGTCGCGGTTTGGTCGTGAATGTCGTCACCGCGCACGAACGCTGCGGTCAGCGTCTCGTCGCCTGACAGGTGCGCCAGGACCCGAAGCTCGATCTGCGAGTAGTCGGCCGAAATCAGGACGTGACCCGGATCGGCAATAAAGGCGCTGCGAATCTGCCGGCCGATCTCGGTGCGGATCGGAATGTTCTGCAGGTTCGGATCGCTGCTGCTCAATCGCCCGGTGGCCGCCACCGCCTGGCTGATTTGCGTGTGCACGCGACCTGTCTCCGGGTTGACCAGCGTCGGCAGGGCGTCGATGTACGTGCCCTTCAGCTTCGACAGTCCGCGCCAGTCGAGGATGTGACGGCAGATGTCGTGTTGCGCGGCGAGTTCTTCGAGCACTTCGACCGCGGTGGACGGCGCGCGCGACGTGCCGGTGCGCTTCAACACCGGCAGTTGCATGCGCTCGAACAGCACTTCGGCCAACTGCTTTGGCGAACCGATGTTGAATTCACCACCGGCCTGTTCGAAGATCTGCCGGCTGAGATCGCTCATCTCCCGATCGAGCACCACCGACTGTGACGCAAGCGACCGCACGTCGACGCGTACGCCGATTCGCTCGATCGCCGCGAGGATCGGCACCAGCGGCAGCTCGAGGTCGCGATATACCGGCTCGAGTTCATCCTTGATGAGGACGGGCTTCACCTTGTCGGCGAGCTGCAGGGCAATGTCGGCACGTTCGCCCGCGTAGTCGAGCACGCTGTCCACTGGCACCTGCGCGAAGGGCACAGCCTTCACACCCTTGCCGCGCACCTCTTCGTCGGTCAGCGCCTTGTAACCGAGCTGCTCGAGCGCGAGTGGCTCGAGGTCCTGGCTCGAGCGATTCGCGTCGACCAGGTAGCTGGCGAGCATCGTGTCGAACCCGTTCGGGTTGACGACGTCAACGCCGTGGCGGCCGAGCACGATCAGGTCCGCCTTGAGGTCGTGGCCGATCTTCTCGATGGACGGATCTGTGAGCAGTGGACCGAGTATCGCAAGCGCCTCGGATTTGGCCATCGACACGCCGCTGCCGAAGCCTTCGTGCCCGAGCGGCACGTAGCGGGCCTTCGCCGGCGTGATGGCAATCGCAATGCCGACGAGCGTGGCGCGCACCGGCGCGGTGCCGTCGGTAATCACCTTCATGCTGAAGCGGCCGGCCGCCTTCATCTCCGCTGCCAGCGCGCGCAGTTCGTCGGTCGAACCGATCAGCGCGTAGTCCTTCTGGACCGACGCGGCGGTGGGGGCGAATTCCGGCAGCAGCGTGCGGAATTCCATCTTCGAGAACAACTGGTAGCAGCGGTCGCGATCGGCGCCCTTGAAGCGGAACTTCTCGGCTTCGAAGGGCACGTCAGCCTCGGTGCGGATCGTGACGAGGTCGCGGCTCTGGCGCGCCTGGTCGGCGTTGGCCAGCAGGCCCTCGCGATACTTCTTCTGCTTGATCTCGCCGGCGTGCGCGAGCAGCGACTCGAGCGAGCCGTAGGTCTTGATCAGCTCGGTGGCACCCTTCTCTCCGATACCGGGGACGCCTTTGACGTTGTCACTCGAATCGCCCATTAGCGCGAGGACGTCGCACACCTGCGAGGGCTCGACCCCCCACTTCTCCTTGACCGCCGCCGCGTCGTACCACGTGCCCTCGTCTTTCGGGTTGTAGACGCGGATCCCGTCGCGCACGAGCTGGAAGAAGTCCTTGTCGCCCGTGACGATCGCCGCCTGCAGGCCATGCGCGCCGGCCTTCATTGCCAGCGTGCCGATCACGTCGTCTGCCTCGAACCCTTCGAGGGTCAGGATCGGGACGCCCATCGCCTCGCATGCCTCGTGGACCCACGGCACTTGCTCGGCCAGGTCCCCGGGCATCGGCGCGCGGTTGGCCTTGTAGTCGGCGGCGACGTCCGAGCGGAACGTCTTTCCCCGCAGGTCGAACGACGCAACGATGTACTGCGGCTGATGATCGGCAATCAGCTTGCGCAGCATCGTGATGAAGCCGTACGTGGCATTGGTGGACTTGCCGTCAGACCGGGTCAGGCCGCGGATCGCGTGGTAGGCGCGATACATCTGATTGCTGCCGTCAATGAGAAACAGGGTGGGTCCGGCGGCCATCCAACGATATTATTCGATAGTGCGTCTCGCTTTTGCGCTGGTGCAGGTCGCCGTCCTGGTGTCGACGATCGCATGCAGTAACGTCATCGCCAGAAAATACGAGTACGAAGAAGAGATTTTCCTGAATCTCGACGGCTCGGCGACCGTCTACGTGAACGCGTCGGTGCCCGCGCTCGTGGCGCTGCGCGGCGTGTCGCTGCCAATCGATCCGGCCGCGCGCCTCGATCGCATGGCGGTCCGCGACCTGTACCAGTCACCCGTCTCCCAGGTGGAAAGCGTCACCACTTCGCGCCGCGAGGGCCGGCGCTATGTCCACCTGCGCCTCGATGTCCCCGACGTCAGGAAGCTTGGCGAATCGCCTCTGTTCGCGTGGTCAACCTATCGCTATCTGGAAGGCGATCACACGTTTGAGTTCGGCCAGCAGATGAACGCGGCTGCCGGTAAGGATGTCGGCAACGTCGGGTGGGGCGGTGACGAGCTCGTCGCGATCCGGATGCACCTGCCTAGTGTGATCTCGTTTCACAACTCGCCATCGCGCCGGACCGAGCGCGGCAACATCGTGGTCTGGGAACAGCCGCTCACCGAACGAATGAAGAGCACGCCCCTCGACGTTCAGGCGACGATGGAAAAGGATTCGATCCTGTTTCGCACCCTCGCCCTGTTCGGCGCCATGGGCGTGCTCGTAGTGTTGACCTTCATCGGCGCGATCTGGTTCGTGAAGAGCCGGCGGCCGGGAACCGGGATCGGGGAACCGTAAGGGTTCTTGCGGCTCCCGGCTCCTGTCAGTTCGACTTCCTCGCCTCCATCGACTCGCGTACCTCCGCGTCCGTCTTCAGCGCGTTCTTGACCTCGAACTCGCCAAACCCCGACGCGAGCGATCGTGCCAGCATCCGCTCGACGTTGCTCTGCACCACACCTTCGAGCGAGACCTTGCCGCGATTGACGACGATGCGGATCGGCGGGTTGGCCATGGCGGCGTACTGCCAGAACGACGAGTGACTGTAGATCGCGCGGGCGATCCGGAACCGCAACTCATCGTCGAAGATCGAGGCCGGCAGCACGCCGATCCTGTTCTCGACCGTCATGACGCTCTCGACCTTGCGCACGCGTTTCTCGATGTCGTCACGCTTGAACGGCATCGTGACCCATCCGCTCAGCACGACCCGGCCGTCGGTGACCGACGCGGAGATGCTGTCGAAGATGGTGAGCTGCGTGTAGCGATTGACTTGATCGGCGACGTCGTTGAAGACCTGCAGGTCTTTTCTCTCCTGCGCCGCATCCGCGGCGGGGCCAGAGGCGAACACCGGGGCGCCGACTGACAGGAGCGAAGCGAACAGAGTAGCGAACAGTGTTTTCATGACAAGCCTCCGAGCTTGTCCACCGTAGCGCGAAGCGCGAAGGTGGAACGCCATTCGCTACTGCGAGAGTTATGCCAGCGGAATCTGTCCTCGTTTATGGAGTGGCGACGTAGCCTTTGCGCGCGCGCACTTTGAGGTTGGGATCGCGCAGCTCGACACGAATCGTGTGCCAGCGTCCGTCCTTCAGTCCGCGACTCGGATATCCGAGGTAGTACTGCTGGCTCAATTCATCCGCGATGCTGCCGATGGCCGGATCGAGGTCGCGCGTGTCGCGCACGATCTCCGTGCGGCCGCCGCTGTCGTCGGTCATCTCGCGCAGCGCCATCACGTTCACGCGATCGTCGTTGCCAACTGAATACGTTCCGCGCCCGCCCGTGCTGGGTGGATACCCGCCCACGCCGCCGGTGCCCGGTGGAATGCGGCCGCTACCACCGCGGCCCGACCCACCGCGGCCGGCGCCGCCAGGAAACGGCAACGGAATCGGCAAGCGAGGAGGCTGTTGGATCACCGGTGGCTGTTGACGCTGGAACGTCGGCGTGCCCTGGCCGTCAATACCAACGGCGTAGACGAGCACTTCGGTCTCGCGCACCACCTGCCGTACGTCGGATACGCCGACGCGACTGCTGGTGTCGTTCCCGTCGGAGATGATCACCACGGCCTTCTTGCGGTTCTGACCGGCCTGCGCCATCGGCACCGCCTCCGACACGGCGTCGTACATCGCCGTGCCGCCGTTGGGATGAATCCGCCCGATCGCAGTCGCGAGGCGGTCGCGATCGCTGGTCCAGTCCGCCACGAGGTCCGCGTTGCCGCTGAACCGATACAGGAAAAATTCGTCGAATTCGTTCGACATCATGCGGAAGAAGCGATCGATCGAGTTCACGGCCGCCGACCATTTTTCACCCGACATGCTGCCGCTGGTGTCCACCACGATCCCGAGGCTCACCGGAGTGCGCTCCGCGTTGAAGTGCGTCACCTCGACGAGCTTGTCGTCTTCGTAGACGACAAAGTCTTCCTTCCGAAGACGGCCATAGAAGCGCCCGGATCTGTCGGTGACGGTCGCCGTGACGTTGATCAGTTCGACGCCGCTCTTGAACTTGAACCCGCCCTGGTCCTGCGCCGAGAGTGCCGCGCACGCAAGTGCGGCGGTGACGAGCGAGAAACCCAATCGTTTCCACATGGCGATCCTCACTTTGCGGCCACGTTCACGTGCTGATCGCCTTCCGCGGCCACGGGCGCGGCTTCACGGCGATCGATGTGCGGGATCACGCCATCGTCGGTGCGGAAGCTGACGCGATAGCGCGACACGGATGCCGGCGCGTCGAGCGACACGACGAACGGGGATTCGTCGCCGGCCCCGAGCTTGAGGAAGTCGACATTGGCCTTCGAGCTCGTGATGAAGGTGCCGGTCTTGTCGAACAGGAACACCACCGCGGACAGGCGCTCGACCGGTTGGCCGGCGACAGGATTGCGCACCAGTCCGGATACCGCGAGCTTCTGGTCCTGGCGCTGATGCGTCAGTGACACGAGTTCAAGCGGTGCGTTGGGGCCGACGGCCGCCGCGGAGGTGCCGCGGGGTTCCGACATCATCCACACCAGTCCTCCCGACATCACGATGAACAACACCACCGCCGCAAACGCGAGCGACTTCTGGCGGCCGCCGTTGTCGTGCTGGGGTTCTCCCGCTCCAAGAAAGCCGGCGGCATGGGAGATCGTCGGCTGGTGCAGCGTTTCCGGCGGCGCGGCCTGCGCCGGCCGAGCCGGCGAAGGAGGCGACGACCATGGTGCGCGGGCGACAGGCTTCACCACCGGCGGAGTCAGCGGCAACTCGACAGCGGGCTCGTTGGCGGCAAGCGACAAAGCAGCGACGCGGGCTGCTGAACGCTGCTTCTCGTCCCGCATCAGTCGCGCGGCGGTCACGCTCATCACGAACGCGACGATCAGCGAGACGACCGTGATGACCAACAGGATGATGTCCATAAAGAATCCAGGCCTTTTGGCGATCGGGCCAGCAGGCTAACGAAGACGGAACTCCACTCCGACTTCCACGACCACGTCCACCGGCACGCCCTTCATGCGTCCCGGCGCAAAGCGCCACTGGCGGACGGCCTGCACGGCGCGATCGTTCAATCCACCGCGCAGTCCGCGCACGATCTTGACGTCACCCACGGTGCCATCTCGACGCACCACGATCTCGAGTTCGACTTCGCCTTCGATGTTTCCGCGGCGCGCTTCATCCGTATAGTCGGCGCGCACTTCGCGCAACAGTCGCGGAGGCTCGACGCCGCTGCCCGGACGGAATGGACCGCCGCCATACCCGCCGCCGGATCCCTCACCCACACCGGTGCCATCACCCTGGCCCAGTCCCGTGCCTTGACCAGAGCCAACGCCACCGCCGGTACCCGTGCCTTGCGACGGGGGAACCTCGGGCGCCTTTGCCAGCACCCCCTGGCGATCTTCGGCCTCTGCCTTCTTGGTCGGGATCGGCGCCATCACTGGCGTCAGCACCTTCGCTTCGAGCGGCTTCGGCGGTTCTGGTGGCTTCGGCTCTGGTCGCATGGGCGGCGGGAGCGTGCGCGCGGGCAATGGGCTACTGACTTTTTCAGGACCCTTGCGCATCGCCTTCGGAGGAGGCGTCTTGAACTTCAGCCCACCGCCACCGCCTCCGCCGCCAGGACCAGCGGCCACGAGGAAGACCATGCGAATCGGCTCGGGTTCCTTCAAGGGCTCGGTGCGTTCGTCCGCGACGGCGAAGCCGAGGCTCGCGACGAAGAGGATCGCCGCGATCGCCAGCCCATGAAGGCTGGTCGACACGATCAAGGGCACCGTCGTCGACCGCTCCGCGCGCGCCGCCGGTGCGAACAGCTCGCGGCCGAGACCGAGCGAGCCGGCGACGCCAACCGTGGAGCCCTGCTTGAGCGCGCGCACGGCGCGCACAGCCTCACCGTGCGCCACATATGTCGAGAGCGCGGCGTCCGCGGCGATCGGCAACTGCGCCGATACCGAGCGGATCTCGCCCCGCGCGATCAGTTGCTGGACCCGGGCTTCACTGACCCCGGCGGCCTGCGCGATGTCGCGAGCGGTGTAGACGTCGGTCGGAACGGAACCCAACATGGCTGTGCATGGCCTATCGCAATTTCCTTGCCGTTGGTCCCGGCTCGGTCGCGATACGCCTTATTGGGCTTTTCGGCCGGAAAAGCCCAAATCTTTGCAGCATTGGCCCCAGCGATCTGTGGTGGTTTAAGGACGGTCCGTCCAATCTATGATGCACCCCATGCGGACCGCAGAACGCGCTGAAGGCGCAGAATGGGCTGAAAGCTCAGAAAAATGGTGAGGTCCCTTCGCATCGGCCACCGGCGATTCGTGCTTGTGCCCGGCGACAACACCGTCGGACGCGATCCCGCGTCCGCGGTGTGCATCAACGATGCGAGCGTTTCGCGCAATCACGCTCGCATCAATATCGACGGTGATCTCGCCCTGCTCGTCGACCTGAACAGCAAGAACGGCACCCAGGTGATGGGTCAGTCGGTGACCGGTCCCACGACGCTCAACGACGGCGACGAGATCGAGTTCGGCAACGTCAAGGGTTGGTACATCGTCGAGAGGGCCGACGAGCCGCCAACCACGACGCACCTATGAGTTGTTCGCGCCGGCGACGGCGGTGTTCGCCACAGCGGAGCGCGCCACGTGAATGGCCAGCATGACGCGGCCGGGCATGGCGAGCTTGCCGTAGATGGATGACAGGTGCCGCTTCACGGTCTCGGTGCTGATACCGAATTCCGCGGCGATCTGCCGGTTGGTCAGGCCGCGCGCGGCGGCGTCGGCCACTTGCTGTTCACGAGGAGTAAGGGTTTCGATCATCATGGTGGCAGATTACCCATCCGGGTCTTGCCAAGTCTTAAGAGCCTTCTAGGGTTTTTCTAGGGACGTACGTAGACTAGGATTTCCGCCAGAAATGCGCTATTCGTTCGCCGATTGCCAGCTGGATACGACGCGCCGCGAGTTCACTCGCAATGGCGAACCCCTGCATTTGTCCCCCAAGGCCTATGACCTCCTGTTGCTGCTCCTCGAGCAGCGGCCCAGGGTGCTCAACAAGCAGGAGCTGATGAACGGGCTCTGGCCGGGCACGTTCGTGGTGGAGGCCAACCTGCCGGTGCTGATCGGGGAACTACGTGATGCGCTTGGTGAGAAGTCGCGCGGCGGGGTCATCAAGACCCATCACGGCATCGGTTACAGCTTCGCTGCGGACGTGGACGAAGGGCGCTCTCGGACATCTCGACCCATCAGCCGGGAGCGAATCTTCCTCGTGGTGGATGGAGAGCGAAAGAAACTCGCGACGGGGGATTACCTCGTAGGGCGCGAGCCGGACTGCGATGTGTTCCTCAATCACCCCGACGTGTCGCGTCGTCACGCCAACCTGACCGTTGAGGCCGGAGCAGTGACGATTGAGGACCTGCAGAGCAAGAACGGCACGTGCGTGAACGGCAAGCGAATCAACAAGCCCAGGCGCCTCGTCAACGGCGACACGCTCACGTTCGGGACAGTCGAAACGACGATCGAGATCTGGGATCCCACGCCGTCAACCGTCACCATCGGGTGATCAGTTCGTTCGCAGCCCCTCGATAAATCGCAGCCCGTCGCGTTCGGCCAGCAGTCGCACGGGCTTGAAGCCCGCCTCAGTCAACAGCTGTACGAAATCGAGCTGCTTGTGTGGCGATTTCTCAAGCCCGATGACCTCGATTCGCCCACCTTGCCGCACGGCGCCAAACGCTTTTCGCAAGATGTCGACGGGATGATCAAGGCCCCAGAACGAGTCGCCAGTATCGTCAATGACGACCAAGTCGAACGCACCGCCTTCGAATGGCCATGCTCTGCCCTCGTCGATATCCCGGATATCGATTAGGGCGCCGACCTTGCGGCCGATCGACTCCGCCAGCTTGACCTCGCGTGCGTCGTATGCCGCGACCGCGCAAGATCCGCTCAAGCCGACCTTGGCAGCAAGGCCCGAAAGCAGCGCCTTGTTGTTGCAGCCGATCTGGAGAAAGCGCTCGCCCATGCGCACGCCAGTCATCGAGACGTGGAGGGGATCCATGGCCGGACCGCCCTTATTTCGCGTCAGGAGCCGGAGCAAAAACATCATGTGTAGCCATTAGAACCCGGAACCCGGAATCGGGGGCCGGGAACCTGCGAAGTGATATATTTCCAAGGTGAAATCAGCCTCAGAAATCGCTCCTGCCCAGGGCAAGTTGGGCATTCTCCTTGTCGGCCTCGGCGCGGTCAGCACCACCACGATCGCGGGCGTCATCGCCATCCGCAAAGGCCTGGCCAAACCCATTGGATCGCTCACGCAGATGGGCACGATCCGCCTCGGGAAGCGCACGGATAACCGCTCCCCGAAAATCAACGAATTCGTGCCGCTGGCGTCGCTGGACGACGTCGTGTTTGGCGGTTGGGACATCTTCGAAGAGGACTGCTACGCCGCGGCCTGCACGGCCGGTGTGCTCGAGCGTTCGCTGCTCGATTCGATCCGCCCCGAGCTCGAGGCCATCAAGCCGATGCCCGCGGTGTTCGATCAGCGCTACGTCAAGCGCCTCTCCGGTCCGAACGTCAAGAAGGGCAAGAACAAGAAGGATCTCGCCGACCAGCTGATCGCCGACATCCGCAACTTCAAGCAGCAGCACAACTGCTCGCGCCTGGTGATGGTGTGGTGCGGCAGCACCGAAGTCTTCATGAAGGAAGGCCCGGTGCACCAGTCACTCGCCGCGTTCGAGAAGGGTCTCGAACTGTCGGATGACTCGATTCCGTCGAGCATGATCTACGCCTATGCGGCGCTGAAGGAAGGCCTGCCGTTCGCCAACGCCGCGCCGAACCTGACCGCCGACATTCCGGCCATGCTCGAACTCGCGGCGCAGACCGGTTCGCCGCTGGCCGGCAACGACATGAAGACGGGGCAGACGCTGATCAAGACGATCATTGCGCCCGGCCTCAAGGCACGCCTCATCGGCGTCAAGGGTTGGTACTCCACAAACATCCTCGGCAACCGCGACGGCGAAGTGCTGGACGATCCGGAATCGTTCAAGACGAAGGAAGAGAGCAAGAAGTCCGCGCTCGACTACATCTTCCAGCCGCACCTTTATCCGGATCTCTACAAGGATCTGTCCCACGTCGTGCGCATCAACTACTACCCGCCGCGCGGCGACAACAAGGAAGGCTGGGACAACATCGACATCGTCGGCTGGCTCGGCTACCCGATGCAGCTGAAGATCAACTTCCTGTGCCGCGACTCGATCCTCGCCGCGCCGATCGTGATCGACTCCGCGCTGTTCCTCGACCTCGCGAAGCGCTCGGGTATGTCGGGCATCCAGGAGTGGCTGTCGTTCTACTTCAAGGCGCCGATGCACGCGAAGGATCTGTATCCGGAGCACGATCTGTTCATTCAGTTGATGAAGCTGAAGAACACGCTTCGCCACATGATGGGCGAAGAGCTGATCACGCATCTCGGCCGCGAGTACTACGACTGAGTTAACGAGTTTCAGCCGGTATGGGTCCAGCCAAACTGCAGCCCGCGTTACTGGGCGGCGTTGCGATCGGCGTGCTGTCAGCACTGCCGGTCATCAACGTCGCCAACTGCTGCTGCGCGTGGATCCTGTTTGGCGGGGCGCTCGCCGCATACCTGATGCAGGCCAATCACCCGGACCCGGTGCAGGTTGGCGACGGTGCGGTGGTTGGATTGATGGCCGGAGCGGTCGGCGCGCTGGTGTGGCTGATCGTTTCGGTGCCGGTCAACATTGCGATGGCGCCGTTCACCTCAGAAATGATGCGCCGGATGGTTCGCAACGCATCAGATATGTCCCCCGAATTGCGCCAGTTTTTCGAAGCCGCCGGCGGTGGCCCGGCGATCGGCGTTGGCCTGATCTTCGGCTTTTTCGTCATGCTGGTGATCTCGACGACCTTCGGCATGCTCGGCGGCCTGTTCGGCGCGCTGATGTTCAAGAAGAAGCCGGCTCCGGTCGTGCCTCCTCCTATCCCGCAGTAGCACATCGTCCGATAGGACGATGTGGCATGAAGCCCGCGTTCAGCCTGACGCCAGATCCGCAGTTCTACTTCCGCAGCCGCTCGCACGCACGCGTGTTCGACGCGTTGTCGTCGGCGATCCACCGCCGCGAAAGCCTGATGCTCGTGATGGGCGACCTCGGTGTGGGGAAGACCACGCTCTGCAAGACGCTCCTCGAGACTCAGGAGCGCAAGTCCCGTGCGGCGCTTGCCGGCAATGCGCTGCTGTCGCCCGAAGACCTGCTTCGTTTGATGCTGCAGGATCTAGGCGCGGTGTCCAAAGACGACGCGCAGCAGGGGCGGCTGATCGGCGTCGCGAGGGCCGGCCTCGTCGAAATGTTCGATCGCTTTCTGGGTCAGCTGCGCGCGACCAGCGCCGGCGCCGTCATGATCATCGACGAAGCCCACAGCCTGCCGCGAGCCACGAAAGAGCAGATCATCGAAATTGCGTCGCTCGAGTCGAATCGCGACCGCCTGTTGCAGTTCCTCCTTGCCGGGCAGCCGGCCATCGGCGGCGGCGCCTTGTTTCCGGAGCTCGACGGCGATCGGCGCGGTGTGCGCGCGCGGCTGTTGCCGCTGGAACGCGATGAGTGCGAACGCTACATCGCGCACCGCCTGGCCGTGGCCGGCAATCACAATGTGAGGTTTACGCCGGCGACCGTCGAGGTGATCTATTCACTCTCCGGCGGGGTGCCGAGGCTCGTGAACCTGCTCAGCGAACGGGGACTGCAGGAGGCCGCGGACGCGCGGTCGCCGATCGTCGAAGCGGACATGATCCAGTCGGCTGCGTCCGCACTGGACCTGGTCCGGCTGAAGCCACGACGGTTCCGCTGGTACGGCAATCGCTGATTCCTATTCGATATACTTCCGGCCATGTCCGAAAAGGTCTCGCCAGAGATCGAAGCTCTCCTGCAAGAGGATCGCAGCTTCTCTCCTTCGCCTGAATTTCAAGCCCGCGCGCACGTCAACGACGCGTCAATCTACGAGAAGGCCGCTGCTGATCCGGAGGCGTTCTGGGCAGGATTTGCGAAAGAGCTCGAGTGGATCACGCCGTGGAAGAAGGTGCTCGACTGGAATCCACCCGACGCCAAGTGGTTCGTCGGCGGCCAGCTGAATATCAGCGCCAACTGCCTCGACCGGCATGTGCGCACCGCGCGCCGCAACAAGGCCGCCTTCATCTGGGAAGGTGAGCCAGGTGATCGACGCACGCTGACCTACTTCGACCTCTACCGGCAGGTCTGCCAGTTCGCAAACGTCCTCAAGAGTCTCGGCGTGAAGAAGGGCGATCGCGTCGCCTTGTATCTGCCGCTCATTCCCGAACTCGCGATCTCCATGCTGGCGTGCGCGCGCATCGGCGCCGTGCACTCGGTGGTATTCGGCGGCTTCAGCGCCGAGTCGCTTCGCGATCGCATCAACGACTCGTCGTGCAAAGTGCTGGTCACTGCGGATGGCGGCTGGCGTCGAGGCCAGGTGGTGCCGCTCAAGCAGACCGCCGATGAAGCCCTCGAAGGCACCCCCTCGATCGAGCACGTCGTCATCGTGCAGCGCCTGCATGGATCGCCGGTGCCGGTGCACGTCAAGGAAGGCCGCGATCACTGGTATCACCGCCTGATGCAGGAGGCGTCGTACCAGTGCGAGCCGGAAGTCATGGACTCGGAGGACATGCTCTACATCCTCTACACGTCCGGCACGACCGGCAAACCCAAGGGCATTGTCCATACGACCGGCGGATACCTCACCGGTACCTACGCGACGACGAAGTGGGTGTTCGACCTGAAAGACGAAGACGTCTACTGGTGCACGGCCGATATCGGCTGGGTCACCGGGCACAGCTACGTCGTCTACGGGCCGCTGGCCAATGGCGCCACGGTGGTGATGTATGAAGGCGCGCCTGACTGGCCGGCGAAGGATCGATTCTGGGAAATCGTCGAACGCTACGGCGTGACGGTGTTCTACACGGCGCCCACGGCGATTCGTGCCTTCATGAAGTGGGGCACCGAGTGGCCGGCGAAGCACGACCTCAGATCGCTGCGCGTGATGGGCTCAGTCGGTGAACCGATCAACCCCGAAGCGTGGATTTGGTACCACCTGCACATCGGCAACAGTCGTTGCCCGATCGTCGATACGTGGTGGCAGACCGAGACCGGCGCGATCATGATCACGCCGCTGCCGGGCATTACGCGCACCAAGCCGGGATCGGCCACGCAGGCGTTTCCGGGCGTCAGCGCTGAGCTCCTCAACGACAAGGGCACGGGCGTGCCGGTCGGTGGTGGACTCCTGGCCATCACCAAGCCGTGGCCCTCGATGCTGCGCAGCATCTACGGCGATCACGATCGCTACGTAAAGCAGTACTGGAGCCGTTGGAACAACGGCATCTACTTCACCGGCGACGGTGCGAAGCTGGACGACGAAGGGTATTACTGGCTGCTCGGCCGGGTGGACGATGTGCTCAATGTGGCCGGGCATCGCATCGGCACGATGGAGGTCGAGAGCGCGCTCGTCGATCATCCCAAGGTTGCCGAAGCCGCCGTGGTTGGACGCCCGCACGAGATCAAGGGCCAGGCGCTTTCAGCATTCGTCACGGTGAAAGAAGGCGTCAAGCACTCGCCCGATCTTGCCGACGAGCTGAAGAGGCACGTGGCGACCAAGATCGGCGCGATCGCGAAGCCCGACGACATCATCTTCTCGGCGGACCTGCCGAAGACGCGCTCGGGCAAGATCATGCGACGCCTGCTGCGCGACATCGCGGAAGGCAAGGCGCTAGGTGATACCACGACACTCGCCGATCCGTCCGTGGTGGCGAGGCTCAAGGACCAGTACGAGAGTCAGGAATAGCCGGCTGGGACGCGCTATGAGGAATGGAGTTCCGGGAATGAAAGTCGAGTTCTACCGCCACAACCTGACGGAAGAAGACATCAATAGGCTGGTGGAGGTGTGCCGCGGCGTGTTCCTGACGACCGGCGAGGACACCAAGAAGTTCGAGGCCCGGTTTGCCGCCTATCTCGGCGCCCGGCACGCCGTGGGCGTCACCAGTTGCACCGCCGCGCTGCACATCGCGCTGCTCGCGGTGGGTGTGGGTCCAGGTGACGAGGTCATTACCACCCCGATGACGTTTGCGGCGACATCGAACACTGTGTTCTACACCGGTGCCACGCCGGTGTTCGTTGACGTAGAGCCAGGCACCGGCTTGATCGACCCGGCGGCGGTCGAACGCGCGATCACTCCGCGCACCAAGGCGATCATCCCGGTTCACCTCTATGGGCAGATGGCCGACATGCGGAGGTTGCACGAGATCGCCTCACCGCACGGCATCGCGCTCATTGAAGACTGTGCGCATTCCATCGAGGCCGAGCGCGATGGCGTCAAACCGGGCGCCCTCTCGGCAGCAGCCTGCTTCAGCTTTTACGCGACGAAGAACGTGACCTCCGGCGAAGGCGGTGCGGCGGTCACGAATTCCGACGAGCTGAACACGAGGCTGCGCCTGCTGCGGCAACACGGCATGTCGGCCAGCGCCAGCGAACGTTACACGGGCACCTATCGGCACTGGGACCTCGAGGTGCTCGGTTGGAAATACAACATGACCAACCTGCAGGCTGCGATGATGATTGGCCAGATGGATCGCGTCGACGACCTGTGGAAGCGCCGCGAGGAGCTGTCGCGCCGCTACGAAGAGGGCCTCCGGAATGTTGACGGCCTGAGTTATCCCGTGGTTCTCCCGGGGTCGAAATCCGCACGTCACCTGTTCACGATCTGGGTCGAGCCCTCACAGCGCGATACCGTCTTGAGCGAACTCCAGGCCAGTGGAATTGGTGTTGCGGTGAATTACCGGGCCGTCCACCTCCTCAAGTACTACCAGGAGACGCTCGGCTTGCCGCGTGGCTCGTTCCCCACGGCGGAACGGATTGGCGATTCGACGATTTCCCTGCCTCTCTACCCCAAGTTGACAGACGTTGAGGTGGACTACGTCATCGATCGCGTCAAGGCCATCGTCGGCAGCCTGTCGCGAGTCTAGGCGCTGAAGCGTCGACGTTCGGAGGTCCGTCAACCGCTACATGGGCGATGGATCCGTAACCGGGCCCTCCCACCGGCATCTCAGCAACCATGATGTCGAAATTCGCCGGCATTGCAGCGGCCCTCATCCTGTCTGCGCCGCTGCTGGGTGCGCAGGCTCCAGCTGCCGTCGATACCTCGAAGATCGGCCCGCAAGTCGGCGCAACTGTTCCGGCGGTCGAGGGTACTGACCAATTCGGCAAGCGTCATTCCCTGTCATCGATTTCCGGACCCAAAGGCGCCATGCTGGTGTTCTTCCGGTCCGCCGACTGGTGACCGTACTGCAAAACGCAGCTCGTGGAGCTGCAAGGCCGCTATAGCGACATCAAGCGCCAGGGGCTCGGGCTGATCGCGGTGAGCTACGACTCACCGGAGACGCTCAAGAAGTTCTCCGACTCGCGCGGCATCACGTTCCCGCTGATCTCGGATCCCGGTTCGCAGATCATCCGGCGCTACGGGTTGCTCAACGACACCGTGGATCCGAAATCCAGGACGTATGGCATCCCTCACCCTGGCACGTTCATCGTCGATCGCAGGGGCGTGGTTGTGTCGCGCTTCTTCGAGGATGCCTACCAGGAGCGCTACACCGCGTCGACGGTGCTGTCGACCGTGGCCGGTGGCACATCGGCCGGCGCGATCAAGGGGTCGACGCGCCATCTGTCGATGGCAGTGTCGATCAGCGATGCCACCGCGGCGCCGGGCGAGCGCCTGGCGGTCGTCGCAGAGGTCACGCCGAATCGCGGCATGCACGTCTACGCGCCTGGCAAGCACACCTACCAGGTGGTGAAGCTCGAACTCGATCCGCAGCCGTGGCTCCGGGTCCACCCGGTGGTGTACCCGAAGTCCGAGATCTACCACTTCAAACCGCTCGACGAGCGCGTCGAGGTATTCATCAAGCCCTTCCGGCTGCGCCGCGACGTGACGTTGCTGGCGACCCCGGAGGCGCAGAAGTTACTCGGCGCCACGACGTCGGTGACCATTACCGGCGCGCTTGAGTATCAGGCGTGCGACGACAAGATCTGTTTCAATCCTGAACGTGTGCCTGTCAGCCTCACGATCGCGGTGAAAGGGCTCGACCGCCGTCCGCCGGGTTAGGATCGCGCGTCGCGAGCGAGGGATTCGACGGCGACACGTTCCAGGCGCACGTGGCGGCCGGCGTTCACCGGGTCGAGCCTGCCTTCAGCGACCATCTTTTCGATGCCTTCGATGTCCGTCTGCAGGAGGCGGGTGGCTTCGTCGATCGAGATCAGCCGCGGCAGCAGTTCGACATGCTCGACGCGATTGCGGCCGCCGACCTTGGCGCGATCGAGCGCGGCTTCGGCTTCCGCCGAGAACTTCTCGTGGTCGATCGGCTCGCCCTCCAGCGCGCGCGCGCTGGTGACCGCGACGCTCACGGTCACCACCGCGCGCTGCTCGGTGCGGTAGTCGCGGAACGTGAGCCGTTCTTCGATCATCGCGCGCGTGCGCTCGGCAAGCGTCATGGCGTCGGCAGGATTGGTCTCGGGCAGCAGCACCGCGATCGTGTCTTCGTCGTGACGGAACACCCAGTCGTGCTGGCGGAAATATGCACGCAGCAGGATGCCCATGCGCTCGAGGATGCGATCGCCGACGCCGTAGCCGTGCGCCTTGTTGATCGCCGACAGGTTGTCGATGTCGATCAGCATCATCGACAGCCAGTGCTCGAAGCGCTCGGCGCGGCAGCATTCCTTCGGCAGCACCGCATCGAGAACCGGCCGGGTGTGCAAGGTGGTGAGCGGATCCTCGATCGCCGACGCCTGCGGCGAGTACACCATGCGCGTCGTCCACGCCCCAAGCACGTCGAACGCCGCGCGCCGGATGATCTGGCAGGCCTGGGGCCATGGATCGGTGTTGGCGCCGACGCGCGGATCGAGCGACAGTTCGTCGATCGCCGTGCTCATCATGATGTGGACGAACGTGAACAACTGATCGGGCATGACCTCGCGGTCCGCCACGAGCGTGGTGAGTTCACTGATCGCCGGCGCGCGGGCATCGATACGGCCCTCGAGGATCGCGTCCTCGAACAGCCGTGTGACCTGGTTGCCCAGGCGCACGCAGTAATTGGCATCGAGCCGCCGCGATTCCGTGGACAGCGGAAACGTCGCCACGGTGTCGGCGACGATCACGTCCCGGCGATCCTCGAAGTGATGGGCGACGTGGCGCCGCAGTTCGAGATCGAGTCCGGGTTCAGTGGCGGGATTCATGAGGTGTTCGTCCAAAGTTTCGGCCGTCCGCAAGGGTAACTCCATATCGCCTCAAACCGATTGGGCCGAAACACTTACCGGGTGATGAGGACGACCGTGAGCGGTTCTGCACACAGTTGCAGGAAATGGCGCAATTGCCGGGTTTGCGCAGGCAGGTGGCCAATACCTATCATCGAGCGTTACGACAGAATTGTGATTGGACGAGTTTGAGGAGCAATGCGCAAGAAGCTCGGTGAGTGCCTGATCCAGGCAGGCCTCATCACTGAGGACGACTTACAGGCCGCGTTGACGGAGCACAAACGCACGGGCGAGCGCCTGGGCGCAGTACTCGTCCGCCTGAATCTTGCCTCGGAGCGCCAGATCGCAAAGGCGCTCGCCTACCAGCTCGGCTTCCCGTACCTCAATCTCGCTGAGAATCCACCGGACCCAACGATCGTCACGCTGATCTCGAAAGAGGTCGCGCTCAAGCGATCATGCGTCGCGATTCGCCTCGACAAGAACCTGCTCACCGTGGCGATGGCCGATCCGCTGCTCTTCAGCCTGGTGCAGGATCTCGAGTTCCAGACCGGCTATCGCATCAAGCAGGTCGTCGCCACGCGCGCCGACATCCTCGAAGCGATCGCTGCCGGCTATCCAGACAAGGCGCTGATCAAGGCATCGCAGGCCACGGCAGGCGGCGGCGTGCTCGCGCCCCGGGCCCGACCAGGTGACGATCGCACCGGCGCCAACGAAGGCTTGATGCGCCGGCCGGACGACGAGGTCACGGAGCCGATCGCCGGACTGAAAGAGCGCAGCGAGGCCGCGCCGATCATCGATCTCGTTGACCTCGTCGTGAAAAGCGCGATCAAGGCCGGCGCCTCCGACGTGCACGTTGAGCCGATGGAGAAGGGCGTCCTCATCCGCCATCGCCTCGACGGCCTGCTCAAGGAAGTGATGGACCTGCCCAAGTGGGTCCACGAAGGTTTGATCGCCCGCCTGAAGATCATGGCAGGCATGGACATCGCGGAGAAGCGCCTGCCGCAGGACGGCCGCGTCCGCGTGGCCAACGAAGAAGGAAAGGACGTCGACTTCCGCGCCTCTACGCTGCGCACCTTGCACGGCGAGAAGATGGTGCTGCGCGTCCTCGACCAGAATCGCGGCGTGCCGCCGCTCGAAGAACTGGGCTTCTCAGCCGGCGCGTTCAACGATCTCAAGAGCTTCCTGAAATTCCAGCACGGGATGATCCTGGTCGTCGGGCCCACGGGCTCCGGCAAGACCACGACGTTGTGTTCGGCGCTGATGTCGATGCAGTCCGAGCGCACCAACATCATCACCATCGAAGATCCGATCGAGTACCAGCTCCCCGGCATCAACCAGACGCAGACCAACGAGAAGATCAAGCTGACGTTCGCCAGCGCGCTCCGTTCGATCCTGCGCCAGGATCCGGACGTGATTCTCGTCGGTGAGATCCGCGACAACGAGACCGCCCGCATCGCGATGCAGGCCGCGCAGACCGGTCACCTGGTCTTGTCGACGCTGCATACCGACGATGCGCCGTCGGTGATGACGCGTCTCAGTGATATTGGCGTCGAGCCGTACGTCATCGCGTCCGCGACGATCGGCGTGGTGGCACAACGCCTGGTCCGGCGCTTGTGCTCGGCCTGCCGCCGCCAGTACACGCCGACGTCGGACACGTTGCGGGCGCTGAATATTTCCGACGAGGACGCCGCGTCGATTCCGTTCTACCGCCCGGTGGGATGCGACGCCTGCCATCAGACCGGCTACAAGGGCCGCATCGGCATCTACGAGGTGATGAAGATCACCGATCGCCTGCGCCGCATGATCGCGCAGAGAGCGTCCGAGGACGCGATTCGAGAAGTGGCGCAGAGCACCGGCATGTTGACGCTCGGCGATGACGCGCTGGCCAAGGTCAAGGCCGGCGTCACCACCGCGGAAGAACTGCTGCGCGTCGTGACGGAAGTGCGCGAGATGCGCAGCGTCTGTCCGGGTTGCAGCGGCCCTGTAGCGCTGGACTTCGTGGCCTGCCCGGCCTGTGGACGCCGGTTGAGCGGCGCGTGCCCGGGATGCGGCCGCAGCCTCCAGCCAGGCTGGACCTTCTGCCCATACTGCGCGCGCGGCACCGAGGCGCGCTCAGAGCGGCGCCTCCGGGAACGCCGGGTCGCGCGCGAGCTGCCGGCGGCCAATGTGTCGAATGTCACAGAGTTCAAGAAGGCCACGTAGAAGTGAGAAGTGAGAAGTCGGAAGTGAGAAGTCGGAAGTGAGAAGTCGGAAGTGAGAAGTCGGAAGTGAGAAGTGGGATGTGAGCGTTTAGAGGTAGCTTCTCGTCACTCTGTACTTCATACTTCTCACTTCATACTTCTCACTTCTCACTTCCTTGAAGACCCACTACGACCTGCTCGGCCTCGAACGCACCGCTGACGCGGACGCCATCAAGAAGGCGTTCAGGCGCGAGATCGCCCGCTATCATCCGGACAAGGTCATCCATCTTGGCGGCGAGTTCCAGGAGATGGCGGCGACCCGCGCCGCGGAACTCACCGTCGCCTATAAGACGCTCACCGATCCCGCGCTGCGCGAGGAGTACGACGCCGGCCTTTACAGTGGTGTGCCGCCGGTGCAATCGCCTTCGCCCGCCGCGCCCACGCCTCAGTCTGATGTGCCGTTCGACGCGCCGAAGGCGCCGGAAGAAACCTTCGAGCCGCCCGCTCCAACCGCCGGCAAAGCCCGCTTCGCCGCGGAGCGGGCAGACCGCGACCTGATCCTGAAGCGGGCGATTGCGGGCCGTGTGCTCGGCATCGTTGAGTCGCTCTACGGAAAGGCCGACACGCCGCCGGTTCGGGGCTTCGATCTCGTCATGGTGCCGGTCGCCAAGCCGCGTTTCCTCGGCGCCATGCCGCCGCGGGTGCTGGTGAAGATGGTCGACAGCGCCGACGGTGCCGCTATTACCGAGGCGCACGGTGCCGCCGCGCGCGCGCGGGTGCATTCGGGCAAGTCGCCGGTGGTGGTGCTCCTGCTGTCGAGGACCATCGCCCCGCAGCACGAGCTGTCGAGGGCCTACGACGCGCTGGCGCGCCAGCGAAAGGCCCCTGACGCCCCAGAGGAACTGGCGGTTGTGGCCGTGGATATTGCCGACTGGTCGTGCCGCTTGCCGCCGAACTGCTCTGCGGCCGTGCACAAGCTGACCGCACAGATTTGCGCCTGATCCCTTGAACCGTTGAACCCTTGAACCAACATCGTCGTAGACTTTATGTATGCCGCTGATTGAGACCCGCGACCTCTGGAAGACCTACCAAATGGGCGACGAGGCAATCCACGCGCTGAAAGGCGTGTCGATCTCGATCGAGCGTGGTGAATACGTCGCGATCATGGGGCCGTCCGGCTCCGGCAAGTCGACCTTGATGAACCTGATTGGCTGCCTCGATACGCCGAGCAAGGGCACCTACCTGCTCAACAACAAAGAGGTCAGCCAGATGAACGACAACGAGCTGGCCCGCATCCGAAACGAAGAAATCGGATTCGTGTTTCAAACATTCAACTTGCTGCCCCGAGCCACGGCGCTGCACAACGTCGAACTGCCGCTGGTCTACGCCGGCATGGGCAAGGCCGAGCGCATCGCGCAGGCCAAGGCCGCGATCGAGAAGGTCGAACTGACGCACCGCATGACGCACCGGCCGAACGAACTGTCGGGCGGTCAGCGCCAGCGTGTCGCGATCGCTCGCGCGCTGGTCAACAACCCGTCCATCCTGCTCGCCGACGAGCCGACCGGCAACCTCGACTCGAAGACGGGCGTCGAAATCATGAGCCTGTTTGCGCGCCTGCACCAGGGCGGCAACACCATCATCCTCGTTACGCACGAACCGGACATCGCCGCTTACGCGCACCGCGTCATTGCCATCCGCGACGGCCAGGTCGAACGCGACGTCCGCCAGGAGCCGCAAGCCACGCTGGCAGCGCACTAGTCTCAGGCCTTGAGGCCGCCGGGCCTTGCGACCATAATGCGCGCCATGCGCATTGCACTCCTGGCCGCCATCGTTGTTCTTTCATCCGCCGCCACGCCTCACGCCCAGGGCACCATTGCCCAGCGGCTCGTGGGCGCATGGGAGCTGGTCAGCTACGAGATCATCGCGGGGGACGGCGCCAGGCGCCCGGGTGCGTATGACCGAGGTCAAATCAGTTACGACTCTTCCGGCCGGATGTCTGCCCATTTGATGAACTCCGCGAATAAGGCAGAACAAGCGCCACAGACGGACGAACTGCGCGCGGCGGCGTACCGCCGCTACCTCGGTTACTACGGCCCCTTCGTCGTCGAGGAAGCCAAGGGTATCGTCACGCACATTGTGGATGGCTCGTCGAATCCGAGTTGGGTGGGATCGCGACAGGTGCGCCACTACGAGCTGTCGAAGGACAACGCGCAGCTGACGCTGATGTTGAAAGACGAGAGCGGCCGTGTGACACAGGCGCTGGTGTGGAGGCGCGCACGACCTTAAGACCTCACGATCTTGAGGCCCTACTGCGGCACGATCCGCGCCGACGTCGTGAAGCGCCGGTAGTTTGAATAGATCGCCGCGCTCGTTCCCTTACCTGGGTCACCAGGGAAGGTTTCGCGCATTTCCCTTGGCACGAGTAACCCAAGCGTCTTCTCCTGCGCGAATTCCACGTCCACGCTGTTTTCGAACTGGGGCGCCTGAGGATATTTGAACGTTGTCACCGTCGCGCGTAGCAGCCGGCCGTTGTCTGGATCGATCCAGGCGCGGATCGTGCTCGGCATGTCACCGCCTTGGGGATTGACGATCAACGTCGGGGAAATCTTCTCATGAAGGACCACGCGCACTGCGACGACACCCAGCATTCGCTCGCGGCCATCGAGACGAGCCACCAATCGATGACGATTGCGGCGATGCAGAAACTCCAGGGGGAGGTTCGGCAGATTCGTCGTGCGTGGCAGCCCAAGATTGTGGGCAGCGCTGGCCTCTATCAATGATCGCGCGCGGTCGAAGCCCTCAACCGTCAACACCGAAGTCAGCGACGAGTTGTCAGGCAGGTCTTGCTGGTTGACGGACCGCACATGACGGAATCCCAGCCAGCCGGCGTTGTCCGGAAGTGCAATGAACGCGACCTCAGAGCGAAGCCTTCTGCGGGTGAGGCGACGGTTGAACATGCCCGCCTCGCTCGGCGGCGCCGCGGCGCCAGTGATCTCCTGGGTCATGGCCTCGTCAGCGATCAGTTCGCTGAGCTTTGGTTCGTACTCGGCCAGGTAGGCGTCGAGTTTTGCGAGCACCGCTTCGTAGGGCGCGGGCTGCAGTGCAAGGATCGCGGTGAGGATCACCCCTGGCAGTGTCACAGCTGGGGAACGATGCGCGCGGTGGTCTTGAACTGGCGGTAGTTCGTATAGCGCGCCGTGCCGGTGCCTTCGCGGAAACGTCCGGCGAAGAAGTCTTCCTTCATCTCGTAGGGGACGAGCATGCCGAGCGCATCGTCCTGGCGAAAATCAACCCAGATCAAGTTGTCGTACGGCAGTACGCCGATGCGCGCATCGCGCGTCTTCACCTGCGCGCGCAGCAGCCTCCCGGTGTCGGGTTCGACCCACGCGGTCACCAGGCTTCGCATCTCGCCGCCGTCCGGCCGGCGAATGATTGTCGGCGTCGAGCGTTCCTCGAACACCAGCCGCGCCACTTGTGTGCCACGGATCTTCTCCATCCCATCGATGCGATGGGCCAGGCGATGCCGGTTGCGCGGATGCAGGAACTCGAGCGGCAGGTTGGGCAGGTTGGTGGTGCGCGGGAACCCGAGATTGTGCTCGGCGCTTTGTCCGAGCAGCAAGCGCGCCTGGTCGTAGTCGTCCTTGGCTCCGTCGCTCAAGACGAGCGCGAGCGACGGCCCGGCATCGTTCAACGCCTTGCCGTTGACTTTGATCACTCTGCGGAAGCCGAGCCAGCCGACGTCGCCAGGCAGGCCGATGAACGCGACCTCGGAAATGATCTCGCGATCTTTCCTGGGAGCCGCGGTGTCTGGATTCCCGTTGCGCCCGAGGCCGTCACGCTGGGTCATGCGCTCGTCGGCGACCACGGTGCTGAGCTTTGGTTCGTAGTCGAGCAAGTACTTATCGAGCCGATCGCGGATCGCGTCGGCATCGGGTGCCTGGGCGGCGACGAGCACTGCGCCGAGGACCGCCGTGAGCAGCACCTTCATGGCGCGCCCTGGCCGAGGTCGGCAGGCTGCTGGACGATGCGGGCGCCGGTGCCGAACTTGCGGTAGTTGGTGTAGTACGCCACGCCATCGCCGCGCGAGTTCAATCCGCCCATCGACGGGAACTCTTCACGCATTTCGATCGGCACCATCATGTTGAGGACCGGGTTCCTGTCGAAATCCACCTTCAGGCTCATCGGCGATCCAATCGCCGGCGCGTAGATCCATTCGACGCGCCAGATCGTGCCGCTGTCCGGCTCCAGCCACACGCGACCGCGGCTCACGAGCTCCTGTCCACCGACGCCCTGCACGAGGGGCGGCCGGCGCGTCTCATTGAAACCCAGGACTGCCACTTTGGTGCGGCGAATGGTGTCGTCACCGCGCAGCGTGAACTGGTGCGCCGCATAGTTGCGCGGGTGGATGATCTCGAGCGCCGCGGTCGGCACGTTCGTCGATCGCGGCACACCCATGTTGTGTTCGGCGCTCGCGTCTGCGATGGCTCGGGCCTGGTTGAGCGTGTCCTTCGCCGAGTCGAGCAGGTCCGAGAGGCGGCGCGGCTTATCGCGCAGGAGCTTGCCGTTGATCTTCTGGACCTCGCGGAATCCCAGCCAGTCGACGCCGCCGGGTAAACGCAGGAAGCCGATTTCGGACTCGATCCGCCGCCGTTCGTCCGACAGCACGGGCTGGCCATTGCGATACGCCCGCGTAAAGACGACACGTTGATTGAAGGTCTCGTCGGCGACGACGCTGCTGAGGAGCAGCTCGTAATTGGCCAGGTAGCTCGCCATGCGATCGAGCAGTTGCGCAACCGCCGGCGTCTCTTGCGCCGACAACGGCAGCGTGGTCACGATGGCAACGACGAGAACCGAGAGCGGTTTGGTCATCTGTGCTATCTGCGCCATCTGCGGCTCTGGCGTTGGCTCTTAGACCGCTGCGAAATGCCCTTCGGCGACCTGCCTAAGTGGCGCCTCGCGATTGACCTGCTTCGGGTCGAGCTCGATCCGGGCCCTGGGCGCGTCGGGGTCGGTGGCCGGAACCGCCGACAACAGCGCCCGAGTATACGCGTGCTGCGGATCTTCGAAGATGTCCGTAGTACGTCCCATCTCCACGATTCGTCCCAGGTACATCACCGCCACGCGGCTCGAAATGTGCCGAACCAGCCGCAAGTCGTGGGCGATGAACAGGTAAGTGAGATGGAGCTGCTGTTGCAGATCCATCAGCAAATTGATGACCTGCGCCTGGATCGACACGTCGAGCGCCGACACCGGCTCGTCCGCGATGATGAAGGATGGATTGAGCGCCAGCGCGCGCGCCAGGCCAATGCGCTGCCGTTGACCGCCGCTGAATTCATGCGGGTAGCGATCGAGGTGCGCGGGATCGAGGCCGACCAGGCGGAACAGGTCCGCGACCCGATCGCGGCGCTCGGCCTTCGAGCCAATGTCATGAATGACCAGCGGCTCTTCGACGATGGTTGATGCGCGCATTCGCGGGTTGAGCGACGAATACGGATCCTGGAACACCATCTGCATGTCCCGCCGCGCCGCGCGCATCCGGGTACTCGAATACCCAAGCACGTCCTCGCCGCGGAACGACACCGAGCCCGAGGTCGGTTCGATCAGTCGCAGCATGCATCGCCCGGTCGTGCTCTTGCCGCTGCCGGACTCACCGACCAGCGCAAACGTCTCGCCCTCATCCACGCTGAAGCTGACGTCATCGACGGCGCGCACGACGGTCTTCTCGCGGAACAGGCCTCCACCGCGCTCGAAGTGCTTGACGAGGTTCCTGACCTCAACGAGCGGCGCTACCAATTGGCCTCCGCGGTCACACCCTTGAGACGCGTGCCGGGTTCACCTCCCGGAATCGATGCGAGGAGCCCCTTGGTGTACGGATGTTGCGGGTTTCTGAAGATGTCGCGCACCGGCGCTTCTTCGACGATCCTGCCGCGATACATCACGGCGACGCGATCGGCCATCTCCGCGATCACGCCGAAGTCGTGCGTGATGAGCAGCAACGACAGGTCGAACTGGCGCTTCATGTCGCGCAGCAGCTCCAGGACTTGCGCCTGCACCGTCACGTCGAGCGCGGTCGTGGGTTCGTCGGCAATCACCAGCGGCGGCTTGCACGCCAGCGCGATCGCCAGCATGACGCGTTGCCGCATGCCGCCGGACAATTGGTGCGGGTAGTCATCAACGCGCTTCTCGGGATCGACAATGCGAACCGCGCGCAGCAGCTCGATGGCGCGCGTGCGCGCGTCGGCCCGGGACGCCAGGCCATGCACCGTCAGTGCTTCCGCGATGTGAGCGCCAATACGCATCACCGGATTCAGCGCCGCCATGGGCTCCTGGAACACGAAGCCGATGCCGGCGCCGCGCACCCTGCGCATCTCGTCTTCCGGAAGCGACAGGAGCTCCTTCCCCTGGAAGTGCACGCTGCCGCCGACCACCTCGCCGGGCTCCTGCACCAGGCGAATGATCGAGAATGCCGTGACCGACTTGCCGCTGCCCGATTCGCCGACCAGCCCGAGCGTCTCGCCCTTGCGGATCTCGAACGACACGTCGTTGACGGCAACCAGCGGCCCGAACGTCGTGCGCAGGTTTCGCACGCTCAGCAGCGTGTCGCCCCCCGCTCCGCGCTCCCCGTGCCCCGTCAATCGAGACTGACCTCTCGGTATTCGCCGAACACGCTGCGAAGCGTATCAGCGATTTCGCCTACTGTCGCCTTGGCTTCAACCGCAGAAACAATGGGTGGCACGAGGTTGTCGGTGCCGGTTGCAGCACTGCGCACCGCGTCGATCGCCGCTTTCCACGCCTGTGCGTCGCGCGCCTCGCGGACCTTGCGCACCCGGTGCACCTGTTCAGCCTCGAGTTGCGGATCGACCTGGAAGACCTCGATCGACGTTGGTTCATCGGTCACGTACTTGTTGACTCCCACGACCGTGGCATCGCCGGCGTCGATAGCGAGCTGCGCCTTGTAGGCGGACTCCTGCACCTGGCGCTGGATGTAGCCGGCTTCGATCGCGGCCAGTGTGCCGCCCGCGGCCTCGATGCGCGTCAGTAGTTCGCGCGCCCCGGCCTCGATCTCGCTGGTCAGCTTCTCGACGTGGTACGACCCGGCAAAGGGATCGATCGTGTTCGCGACGCCCGACTCGTAGCCGATGATCTGCTGCGTGCGGAGCGCAATACGTGCCGCATCCTCGGTGGGGAGGGCGAGAGCTTCGTCGCGGCCGTTGGTGTGCAGCGACTGCGTGCCGCCGATCACCGCCGCCATCGCCTGCACGGCGACCCGCACGATGTTGTTGTCCGGCTGCTGTGCGGTCAGGGTGCTGCCCGCGGTCTGCGTGTGGAAGCGCAACTGCTGCGCCCGCGGATTGGTCGCGCCGAAGCGCTCCTTCATGATGCGCGCCCACAGTCGCCGCGCGGCGCGGAACTTGGCGACCTCTTCGAGGAAGTCGTTGTGCGCGTTGAAGAAGAACGAGAGGCGCTGGCCGAACGTATTGACGTCGAGACCGGCCTTCATCGCCGCATCCACGTAGGCAATCGCGTTGGCGAAGGTGAACGCCACTTCCTGAACCGCCGTCGAGCCCGCCTCGCGAATGTGATACCCGCTGATCGAAATCGTGTTCCACTGCGGGACCTCGCGCTCGCAGTACGCGAACACGTCGGTGACGATGCGCAGCGACGCCTGCGGCGGATAGATGTAGGTGCCGCGCGCGATGTATTCCTTCAGGATGTCGTTCTGGATCGTGCCGGACAGCTGCTTCGGGGCGACGCCCTGCCGGCGTCCGACGGCGACGTAGAGCGCGAGCAGGATGATCGCCGTCGCGTTGATCGTCATCGACGTCGACACCTTGTCGAGCGGGATGCCGTCGAACAGCACCGCCATGTCCTCGATGGAGTCGATCGCCACGCCGACGCGGCCCACTTCGCCGCTGGCCAGCGCATGGTCGCTGTCGTAGCCAATCTGCGTGGGCAGGTCGAAGGCGACGCTCAGGCCGCTCACGCCCTGCGACAGCAGGTAGCGATACCGCTGGTTGGATTCGGCGGCCGTGCCAAAGCCGGCGTACTGCCGCATCGTCCACAGCCGGCCGCGATACATCGTTGGCTGGATGCCGCGAGTGAAGGGAAACTCACCCGGGAAAGCGAGGTCGCGCTCAGGATCGAACGCGACCTGATCCTCGGGACCCACGAAAGGCTTCATGGGTCGATTTTAGTAGCCAGCAGCCAGTAGCCGGTAGCCAGAAAGGCCACCGGTTTTTCTGGCTACCGGCTGCCGGTTACTGGCTACTTTCTTCGACTTTGGCTTCTTCGGCCGCGATGCGCAGCGACCGGAGGAAGCGCCGATCGTTAACGGTCATCTCGAACGGCTTGCGAGGCACAAGGGCCTTCGACACGGCGGCCTTGGCGGTCTCCGCGTTCTCGCCCTGGGGCTGTCCGCGGTTGACGAAACCGACCACGGCCTCGAGGTTCACTTTCATCTCGTAGCCGGCGGCGCGTGCTCGCTCGCGGCACGCCTCGACTTCCGCGCTCTCCGATACGGCTGCGGCAATGGAGTCGGCCAGCTCGCGGGCGAACCGGTTTACGACGTCATCCATAGGACGGCTCCCTCCGTTTGTTCCCGCGCGCTGGTGCGCACAGGAATGGGCACACTTCGCAGGTGCCCGAATAGCTAGTTGCTCCGCTCCGGCGGGGCAATTTGCGCCAAGCGGCTGGGACCCTCGGCAGCGGCCGATGCAGCACCCCCCGGGCGGTTGGCAGCACATCGGCGCGAATCGTCATCAGGCGGGCGAATCTTTTGGGAAAATCGCCGCCATTCTAGGAAGTCCTTGGGGTTGTGTCAAGGCCCGAACGCTATAAGTTGTGCTTTTTCTGTAACTTGGGCGGATGACAGAGGGCCGGACTACGGTTGAGCAGGACCTGTCGGACTACCCGCTCTTGCCCTGTTTGGCAACGGCGGCCGCGGCCGTCTTCGCGGCCTCGGGATCGCCCAGGTAGTAGCTCTTGATCGGCTTGAGGTCTGCGTCGAGTTCGTAGACCAGTGGAATGCCGGTCGGGATGTTCAACTCCACGATCGCATCGTCTGAGACGCCATCCAGGAACTTCACAAGCGCTCGCAGCGAGTTGCCGTGCGCGGCGATCATCACGCGCGATCCCGATCGGATGCGCGGCGCGATCGATTCGTGCCAGTAGGGCAGGAAGCGCGCGATGGTGTCCTTGAGTGATTCGGTCAGTGGCAGGTCGTTGGCAGGCAGGCCTGCGTATCGCGGATCCCTTGCCGGATGCCGCTCATCATCGACAGCGAGCGGTGGCGGCGCGATCGCAAACGCGCGGCGCCAGATCTTGACCTGGTCGTCGCCGTGCTTCGCGGCGGTCTCTGCCTTGTTCAAGCCTTGCAGCGCGCCATAGTGGCGTTCGTTCAGGCGCCAGCTGCGTTCCACGGGTAACCAGAGCTGATCGAGTTCATCGAGCGCGAGGATGCTGGTCCAGATCGCGCGCTTCAACAGCGAGGTGTAGACGAAGTCGAAGCTGAAGCCTTCGGCCTTCAGCAGCCGCCCTGCCGCGCGCGCTTCCTCCCGGCCCTTGTCGCTGAGACTGACGTCCGTCCACCCGGTGAAACGATTCTCTTTGTTCCAGGTCGATTCGCCGTGACGCAGCAGGACGACTTTGTACATGTCTTTGCTAAGCCCTCAAGCCCCTGAGTCCCTGAGCCCGTTACGAAAGTTGCTTGATTGCCGCGCGACCGGCGTACTTCGCCGACGCGCCAAGCTGCTCTTCGATGCGCAGCAGCTGGTTGTACTTCGCCACGCGATCGCTGCGCGATGCGGAACCGGTCTTGATCTGTCCCGCGGCGGTGCCGACCGCAAGATCGGCGATCGTGGAATCTTCGGTTTCGCCTGAGCGATGCGACGACACGCACCGGTACCCGGCCTTGGTGGCGATCGACATGGCGTCGAGCGTCTCCGTGATGGTGCCGATCTGGTTGACCTTCACGAGCAACGCGTTGCCGATGCCGGCGGCAATGCCTTCCTTCAGGATCGCCGGATTGGTGACGAACACATCGTCGCCCACGAGCTGCACCTTGTTGCCGAGCGCGTCGGTCAGCATCTTCCAGCCTTTCCAGTCCTGTTCGGCGCAGCCGTCTTCGATGGAGATGATCGGATACTGCCGGCACCAGTCCACGTAGAGGTCGACCATGCCTTGCGAATCGCGAGCGGCTTCACCGGACTTGTGGAACTCGTAGTGATCGTCTTTCCAGAACTCGCTCGCGGCGACGTCGAGCGCGATGAAGACGTTCTCGCCCGCCTTCGCACCCGACTTGCCGATCGCTTCGAGCACCACTTCGAGTGCTTCCTTGTTCGACTTCAGGCTCGGCGCAAAGCCGCCTTCGTCGCCGACCCCGGTCGAGAGTCCCTTGCTCTTCAGGATCGATCGCAGCGCGTGGAAGATCTCGGCGCCGGCGCGCAGCGCCTCGCTGAACGTCGAGAAGCCGACCGGCATGACCATGAACTCCTGGAAGTCCACGTTCGAGTCGGCATGGGCGCCGCCGTTGAGAATGTTCATCATCGGCACGGGCAGTGCATACGGGAGCCGGGAGCCGGAATCAGGGAAGGCGAGTTCGTTGATGCGGGCGTAAAGCGGCTGCTTCCTGCTCGCGGCATCCGCGCGCATCGCGGCCAGCGAAACGCCGAGCAGCGCATTGGCGCCGAGCCGGCTCTTCGTCGCGGTGCCGTCGAGCGCGATCATGGCCTCATCCAGCTGGCGCTGCGTGAACTCCTTGCCCTTGATCGCCGAGGCGAGTTCGCCGTTGATGTTTGCCACCGCCTTCCGCACGCCCTTGCCGAGATAGCGCGACTTGTCGCCGTCGCGCAGTTCGAGCGCTTCGCGCTCGCCGGTCGAGGCGCCTGACGGCACACCCGCCCGTCCGAACGCTCCGCCATCGAGCGTGACGTCGACTTCAACCGTTGGATTGCCGCGCGAGTCGAGGATCTCCCGCCCGCGAACATCAACAATTTTCATAGGTGTGATGGGATTATCCACGCCGGTCGGCTTCGCCTTCAAGATGTAAGGCGGCTTCGCTGATCGCCGTGACGTACGGCTCATCGCCTGGCGCGACGACAACGACGCCGTTTTCAGAGACAGTGTGGCGGCGCCGATCTTCTTCCGGATTGAAGCCGATCAGCGCGCCGCGTGGAATGTCGACGTCGCGATCGATGATGGCCTTGCGAATCCGCGCGTGACGGCCGACGCGCACGCCCGGCATCAGGATCGAATCCTCGATCGTGCAGAAGCTGTGCACACGCACGTTGGGGCAGAGAATGCTGCCGCGAATCTCGCTGCCCGACACGATGCAGCCCTGCGAGATCAGCGAGTCCTGCGCATCACCACGACGCCAGTCCTCGGCGAAAACGAACTTGGCCGGCGGCGCCTGCGGCATGTAGGTGCGCAGCGGCCACTCCGGGTCGTACATGTTGAATTCCGGGTTCACCTGGCAGAGATCCATCTGCGCTTCGTAGTAGGCATCGATGGTGCCGATGTCGCGCCAGTACTTCGCCGCCTTCTTGTTCTCGTCGTAGAACGGGTAGGCGAAGGTGCGGCCGCGGCCAATCAGCGACGGGATGATGTTCTTGCCGAAGTCGTGATGGCTGTCCGGCTTCGCCGCGTCCTCTTCGAGCGCCTTGATCAGCACCTCGCTGTCGAACACGTAGATGCCCATCGACGCCAGCGCCATGCCAGGCTGTCCCGGCATCGGCGGGGGATCCTGCGGCTTCTCGAGGAAGCCCGTCACCTTGTCCTGCTCATCCACGGCCACGATGCCGAAGCGCTTGCCGTCCTCGATCGGCACTTCGATGGCCGCCAGCGTGACCTCGGCCGCCATGTCGAGATGGAACTTCACCATCTTCTGGTAGTCCATCTTGTAGACGTGATCGCCGGCCAGCACGACGACGTGCTTCGGGTTCTCGCGGATGATCGAATACAGGTTCTGGTACACCGCGTCCGCGGTGCCCTGGTACCAGTGCTCGCCAACGCGCTTCTGTGGCGGCAGGATCTCGATGAACTCGCCGAGTTCCTCGGACACCACCGTCCAGCCCTGGCGGATGTGGCGATTGAGCGAGAGCGATTTGTACTGCGTGGCGATGAAGACGTGGCGCAGTCCTGAGTTGATGCAGTTGCTCAGGACGAAGTCGATGATGCGGTACGGGCCGCCGAAGTAGACCGCTGGCTTGGCGCGATCACGCGTCAACGGCGCGAGCCGCTCGCCGGCCCCGCCGGCCAGCACGATTACGAGAACGTCGTCACGCAACATGCGCTTCCTGAAGTTATAGCCGCAGATGCCACCGAAAGCTCAGATGAAAGATATCACCACATGTAACGCTCCGGATGAGGCTAAGCCTCTGCCGTTGCAACTATTTAGACCGATTGACTTGCCCTCGGTCCGACCCCTATGATCCATTGGATCAAGGCTGACGGCCGATTGCTGACAGCTGGCAACTAACAGAGGTTTAAGGGGAGTTTGATGATGGCAATTCGGCGTGCAGTGGCCCTGGTGGTCGCGCTGATGTTCTCGGCAACGTTCGCGGCAGCGCAGACGGCACCGAAACCGGACAACAAGAAGCGGAACAAGCAGGAACAGCAGGAAATCGAGCAGATGGTGAAGCTCGTCGACGGCATCATGGCCGGACAGCCGGCGCCGACCGACATCACCATGACGCTGGATCCCTTCTTCATGAAGTCGCAGGATCAGCGCACTTTCGTCCCGTTCGTGCTGAGCGTCAACAACGCCCCGAAGACCGACAGCGTGCTCTACGTGCGCGTCGTCAATCCGGCCGCGAAGCCGGATCCGAAGGCGAAGAAGGTCGAGTACCCGTGGGATGACGTGCACTTCGTGCCCGCCGCGCAGCTTGCCGGCGACGCCGTGAAGCTCAATCGCGTGTTCATGGCCCCGGCCGGCACGTATGACGTCTACATCGGCTTCAAGGAACGCCTGGCCGAGAAGGCGCCGAAGAACAGCGTGGCGAAGATCGGTGTGCTGAAGACGTCGGTCACCGTGCCGGACTTCTACAACGGTGAACTCGCGACCAGCACGATCCTCGTCGCCGACAAGGTCAACATGCTGACCGCGCCGCCCACCGCTGACGAAGCGCGCGAGCGTCCGTTCGCGTTCGGCATGCAGGAAATGGTTCCCGCCGGCGACATGGAGTTCAAGAAGAGCGAAGCACTGTCGATCTTCTTCCAGGTCTACAACGCGGGTCTCGATTCGACCGGCAAGCCGAACCTGGCGCTCGAATACGAATTCCACAAGGCCGAAGGCACGGGCGAGAAGTTCTTCAACAAGACGAGCCCGCAGAACGTCAGCGCCGCCAACCTGCCGCCGCAGTTCGACCCCGCGAAGTTCCCCGTGCCCGGTGGCATCGAGGTTCCGCTGGCGTCATTCGGCGAGGGCAGCTATCGCCTCAACGTGAAGATCACGGACAAGGCGAACAACAACAAGGTTCTGTCACAGGACATCAAGTTCACGGTCAAGGGCTAAGCCCGGCCGGAGCCCCCAGAAGGCGGGGGCGGCGGCCAGCCCATCCGGCCGTTAGACAGCGTCCCGTTACAGGCGTAGACTGAGTCCGACGCGCCTACCCCTCTTGGGGTAGGCGGCGTCTAAAGCAGTAAGGAAGCCCGCCGCGCCGGAAGCGCGGCAAGCTACATGCTGACCCCCAGTCGCCTGCTCGCCCCAGTCGCGCTGTGCCTCCTGGCATTGCACTCGACCTCTGTTCACGCGCAAGGCCTCAAGTTCGAACCCGTCACGAAAGTCGCCGCTGCCGAGACCGGCCTAATTGAAGGCCGCGTCACGGACGAGCTCGGCAAGCCGCTTGATGGCGCGGTGGTGTCGGCCCTTGGTGGGGCCACCGCATTCGCCGTGTCGGACAAGACCGGCGCCTATTCCTTGAAGCAACTTCCGCCGGGTCCGTACCTGGTTCGCGTGCACCTCGCCGGCTTCCTCGCGGCCCGCAGCGCGATGGTGAACGTGCGGCCGTCAACGCGGAGCGCTTCGTCGTTCACGTTGCGGCGGGAGGGCAGCGCCAACGCGCCGCGTATCACCGAAGCCGCCGTCGCCGCAGCAGGCGCCGCGCCCGCTCCGGTATCGACCTCGGGGAACGAACGCAATGAGAGCGAACTGGCGTGGCGCCTCCGTCACCTGAAGCGCGGCGTATTGCGTGACACGCAAACGCTCGCCGGCATCCCGAAGGATGACGACTGGTTCATCACGGATTCATTCCAGTTCATCGGTCGCGCCGTGGGTAGTGCCGTGGGCACGTCGGCGCGTGCTGCGACCGCATTGTTCAGCGATCTCTCGCTTGGTGGCCAGGTCAATCTGCTCACCACCGGCGCCTTCGATAGCCCGATGCAGTTGCTGCAGATGGACCGCACCAACAGCGTCGCCTTCTTCTCGGTCGGCGCGCCGGTCGGTTCGCACGGCGACTGGAACGTTCGCGCCGCATTGAACAACAGCGACCTGAGCTCCTGGATGCTGGCCGGCAATTACGTCGTCAAGGCGCAGGTCCCGCATCGCTACCAGTTCGGCATGTCGTACAGCCTCCAGCGCTACGAAGGCGGCAACACGGCAGCCCTCAGTTCGGTGACCGACACCGCGCGCAACGTGGGCTCGGTGTTTGCCTACGACGAATGGCGCATCTCGCGTTATGTGGCGGTCGATATCGGCGCCCACTACGCCCGCTACGACTATCTCGACAGCGCCACTATGCTCAGTCCGAGACTGGCGGCGACGATTTCGCCCTCGAAGGACTGGAACCTCCGCGTGTCCGCGTCGCGCGAAGCAAGCGCCCCGGGCGCCGAGGAATTCATTCCCCCGGCCACGGCCGCATACCTGCCGCCGCAGCGCACCTTCTCGCCACTCTCCAAGGCGTCGCTCCGTCCGCAGTCGACGTTGAATTACGAAGTCGGCGTGCAGCGCGTGATGAACGGCGCCACGCTCGGCGTGCGCGGATTCGAGCAGCGCATCAACGATCAAACCGTCACGGTGTTCGGCCTGCGCCGCTTCGACAGCAATCCGTCGGCGACCGGCCACTACTACGTCGGCGCCGTCGGTGATGCGGTCGTGCGCGGATTCGGCGTGTCGCTGACGCACGAACTCGCCGACTTCATTCGCGGCTCGGTGGATTACTCGCTGTCGACCGCCGACTGGATCGATCGCGCGGCGCCGGTTGAATTCGCCGTCCTCACCAAGTGGGTGCCGTCGGCCGTGCGCGCGAATCGTGAACGGATCCACGACGTGACCACGTCGCTCGAAACGGAGATTCCGTACTCGGCCACGCGGGTGGTGGTGCTTTACAAGTTGAACAGCGCGTTTGCGACGTCGACCCGCGCCGACGAGGCCCCCGCGTTTGGCGCGCGCTTCGATCTGCGCGTGACCCAATCCCTCCCGTTCATGAACTTCCGGGCTTCCCAGTGGGAGATGCTGGTCGGGGTCCGCAATCTGTTCCACGAATCGCTCACCAACACCTCGGTCTACGACGAGCTCCTCGTGGTTCGGCCGCCGAAGCGCCTGGTCGGCGGTTTGACGGTCAAGTTCTAGCCCACGCTCTAGGCGCAAATATTCGCTGCCATCTGTGCCTTTGCGGCACATACTGGAAATTGGATCTGTTCAGTCCGATCTTTGGATCAGCGGCCCGTTTAGGCCGGTTGTTCAGACTCAAGCTGTTGATTTTAAAGGTATTTAGGGCAGCCATCTCTGCACGGCTGACGGTATACCGTTTGCTCTGTTTCCCTCGGATCGATCTGCCTTGTTAACTGACTCAGGCCCACTGACGCCAATGTCCCCGAGCACCCGGGACTCCTGGTGGCGCGAATGGAGGCAGACTGCGCTGCCCGTCGCGGTGACGCTCGGCCTGTTGGCGCTCGGCCTGGCCAACGTCGTGTCGCGTGCGACCTCCTGGGAAGTCGAAGACGGGGTGCTGTGGGTTGAGCGCGCCGTCGGGGTGGTGGCCGCCGAGATCTCCGCGCCGTCCGCCGCGAGCCGCGCCGGGGTTCGCACCGGCGACATCCTGATCGCGATCGACAACCAGCCGATTGAAGGCCGGGCCGACGTGCTGGCCATTCAACACGCCGCGCGCCCCGGCGATCGTCACACCTACACGCTGCTGCGACTGGGTTCCCGCGAGTTGGCCAACGTGTCGCTTGCGCCGATGCCCAGTGGTGCGGGCCTGTTCTATTACGTGCTCGCGGCGGTCGGAATCTTCACGCTGCTCGTTGGTGCCGCCGTGCGGGCGCGGCGTCCGACCGATCAGGCCACGCTGCACTTCTTCTGGCTGTCGGTCGCGTTCTTCGGCCTCTTCACCTTCTCGTTCAGCGGCCGCCTCGATCGCGTTGACTGGGTCTTCTACTGGGGCGACGCGCTGGCCCTGATGGTGCTGCCGCCGCTGTTCCTGCACTTCGCCCTCGTGTTTCCAGAGCGTCCGCACATGCCGGGTTACTCGGCACTGCTGGCGCGCTGGCTGCCCGCGTTGTATCTGCCCGGTGCGGTGCTCGCTTCAACGCGCGCGCTCGCGGTCCTGCGGTCGGGACTCGATCCAGAATATTTCGTTCGCGTCATTTCGCTGCTCGATCGCCTCGAGTACATCTACCTCGCGGTCTACTTCACCGCGGGGCTGGCCATCCTGCTGCGCGCGCTGTCACGCGCGCGATCGGTCACGGTCAAGCGCCAGTTGCGCTGGATCGTGTGGGGCACGGCGCTCGGCGCGCTGCCGTTCGCCCTCGGATACGCAATCCCATTTGCGCTTGGCGCCGATCCGTCGATCCCGATGGGCTTGAGCGCGATTCCGCTCGGCTTCATCCCGCTCGCCTTTGCGTCGGCCATCATTCGCTACCGCTTGATGGACGTCGAGATCATCCTCAAGCGCCTGCTGATCTACACATCCGCGGTCGCCGCCATCGTCGCGATCTATGTGCTGATCCTTCGCGCTTCCGGCGGTTACCTCAGTGTCGAAGGCGAGACCGATCACCGCTGGATCATCGCGTTCCTCGCCACGGTGGTCGTCATCCTGCTCGCCAAGCCGGTGAAGGATGGCTTGCAGAAGGCGATCGATCGCGCCTTCTATCGTGATCGCTATGACTATCGACGCGCGCTGGTCGGCTTCGCGCGCGAACTGAACAGCGACCTCGACCTCAATCGCCTGTCGGATCGCCTGGTGACGCGCGTTCGCGAAACCATCGAGCTCGATCGCATGTCGTTCCTGCTCGCGACCGACGCGGGCGACTTCGAGTCGTTGAGTCACGAAGGCTTCGAGAATGCGCCGCCGAAGCTGTCGGGAGCCTCGGGCATTGGCTCGCGCCTGCACAGCGGCAACACCGTGCGGCTCGACGATCCGCTGGCTGCCACGCGCTTCACCGCCGAAGAGATCGAGTACTGGCGCGACAACGGCATCTACTATTTCGTGCCGTGCGTCGCCAAGGACGCGGCCATTGCCGTCCTCGCGCTCGGCCGTCGCGCGAGCGGCGAGCCGTTGAGCACCGAAGACACCGCGCTGGTCACCGCGGTTGCGGCGCAGGCGGCGAGCGCCATCGAGAACGGCAGGCTCTATCGCCAGTTGCACCTCAAGGCGTCCGAGCTCGATCGCCTCCACGCCTTCAACGAGAACATCCTGGAGTCGTTGGATGACGGCCTGCTGGTCATCGGGCCAAACGACCAGGTGATTCGCTGGAACGCGTCGCTCGAAAAGCTGTACGGCCTGGCCCGTTCCGCAGCGGTTGGCCGTCGAGTTGACGGCATGTTCGACGCCGCCGTCGTCGAGTTACTGCAGAGCATCCGCCGCGACCATCCGAACGGCTACACCGCGTTCCGGGTGCCGATGCGGGCCCGCGGCGACCGCGACGGACAGGATCTGCTCGTCAACATCACCACCGTGCCGCTGCAGTCGATGGCGGCAATGGCGTCGGCGCCGTCGGCGCCTGCCGCCGCCACGATCGTGATTCTCGAAGACATCACCGAACGCTCGCAGATGGAAGAGCAGCTGCGCATCTCGGAAAAGATGGCATCGCTCGGCCTGCTCGCCGCGGGCGTGGCGCACGAGGTCAACACGCCGCTGACCGGCATCTCCAGCTACACGCAGATGCTGCTCGAGAACGCCGATCCGTCGGACCCGCGAACACCGCTGCTCGAGAAGATCGAGAAGCAGACGTTCCGGGCCGCGCGCATCGTCAACGGCCTCCTCAACCTGTCGCGGCCCAACGCCGCGGAACAATCCGAGCGCGCCATCGTCGATGTCAACCAGGTGATTGGCGACGTGTTGTCGCTGCTCGAGCACCAGTTCGAGAAGGGCAGCGTCAAGATTCGCCGCGAGCTGCACCCGGAGCCGGTGAACATCGTGGGCTTCGAGTTCAAGCTGCAGCAGGTGTTCCTGAACCTGTTCCTCAACGCGCGCGACGCGATGGCGAGCGGTGGCTGGCTGACGATTGCGACCAGGCTCGACGGCACGGAAGTGGTCGCCGAGGTGTCTGATACCGGCAACGGCATACCAGCCGAGCACCTGGCGCGAATCTACGATCCGTTCTTCACGACCAAACCGATGGGCCAGGGCACCGGCCTCGGCCTGTCGATCACCTACGGCATCGTGCGTGAGCACGAAGCCACGATTCAGTGTGACAGCACGCCGGGCAAGGGCACGCGATTTGAACTTCGTTTTGCCAGTGCCGAGCGCGGCGTGACCGACGATTCGCCACGGCGTGTTGCCGCCGGCGAGAACACGGGTGTGTAATGCGTAAGAACAACGCGGCGGTACTCGTCATCGACGACGAAGAAGTGATGCGGGACATTCTGGGCACCCTGCTGGAGCGCGAGGGCTACAGCGTTCGCCTGGCCTCGACGGGGCAGGAAGGCCTGGACCTGGCGCGTTCCCTGCCGTTCGACGCCGTCATCACCGACGTGATGATGCCCGGCATTGACGGGCTGCAGGTGCTCGAAGAGCTGAAGAAGCACGACGAGGATCTGCCGGTCGTGATGGTGACCGCCTACGCCTCCATGGAGAGCGCGATCGCGGCCATGAAGAAGGGCGCGTTCGACTACATCACCAAGCCGTTCAAGAACGACGAAGTGCTGGTGGTGCTGCAGAACGCGATCGAGCGGCGGCAACTGGTGAATGAGAATGTGACGCTGCGCCAGAACCTGCAGGCGCGCTACCACAAGTTCTCGGGCATCATCGGCAAGAGCAGCCGCATGAAGCAGGTGTTCGACCTGATCATCCAGGCGGCGCCGAGCCGCAGCACCATACTCATCACAGGCGAAAGCGGCACCGGCAAGGAACTCGTCGCCCGCGCGATTCACAGCAACTCGGCGCGCAGCGATAAGTCGTTCGTGGCCGTGAACTCGGGCAACCTGCCGCCGGACCTGCTCGAATCCACCCTGTTCGGTCACGTGAAAGGCGCGTTTACCGGCGCCGTCTACCCGAAGAAGGGCATGTTCGACCTTGCCGACAAGGGCAGCATCTTCTTCGACGAGATCGGCAATGTGCCCATGGAGACGCAGGCCAAGCTGCTGCGCGTCATGCAGGAACGCGAGTTCATGCGCCTTGGCGGGATGGAGACGATCAAGGTCGACGTCCGTATCATCGCGGCGACCAACGTCGACCTGAAGACGGAGATGGAGGAAGGACGGTTCCGCGAGGACCTGTTCTATCGTCTGAACGTCGTCAATCTGTCGCTGCCGGCGTTGCGCGAGCGCCGGGACGATGTGCCGCTGCTGGTGCAGCATTTCCTCGAGAAATACAGCCAGGAAAACGAGCGGCGCAATATCGAGATCGCGCCCGAAGCGCTCGATCTGCTGATGGAATACGACTGGCCGGGTAACGTGCGCGAGCTCGAGAACGTCATCGAGCGAGCGGTCGTGCTGTGCACCGGCACGCGGATCGGCACCGAACTGATCCCCGATCACGTCCGCCGCAATCCGGCGTTCCAGATTCCGCACGTCGTGATGCCGGCCGACGGCATTTCGCTGAAGGACGTCACGGTCGCTTACGAACGGCAGTGGATCGAATCGGCGCTCGAAGCCGCCGGGGGCGTCCAGAAGCGCGCGGCGGAACTGCTGCGGATCAAGCCGACGACGCTGAATGAAATGATCAAGCGGTACGACATCCGGCCGCGGCGCAAGAAGGCGTCGGCCGGCACCAGCGAGCCGGATCCGAACGGCAGCGAAAACGGCGACGAACTCGAGCCGATGGAAATCGAATAGCTTTGCAGAGGCGGGCCTTTAGACCCGCCTGGCTACTTCTACCGGGCGGATTGCAGGACGATCCTGACTTCCAGCCCGTTCGGTGAACGCAGGTGACAGGTCACCGAGCCGCCGCACGCCTCTACAGCGCTCCTTACGATCGCCAGTCCAAGACCGACGCCGCCCGTCTTGCGATTGCGCGCCTCGTCTTCCCGATAGAACGGCTCGAATAGCCGCTGCAACGATTCCGGAGCCACGCCCGGTCCCTGGTCCGCGATCGACACCACCACCTCGCCGCGATCCTCAGAGGCGCTGATGTGAATGGGACCGGCGGCGCCGGCATACGTCGCGGCGTTGCGAACCACGTTGGAGAGCGCTCGTTCGAGCAATCCTGGATCGGCGTTGACGACGGTCCGCTCGTCGATCATCGACGTGACGGTCGCGCCGTTGCCCTCCTTGGCAATCACGCGTTCGACCAGCGGAAGTAGCGGCACGCCTTCGAGCAGCCGGCCGCGCTCGCGCAACTCCGCGCGCGCGTACTGCAGTAGTTCGTCGGTCAGCTTTCTCAGCGCGTCGACGTCTTCCTTGAGATCGCCGATGTACGCGCGCTCGGGCTCCGCGACCCGGTTCTCGAGGATCTCGAGCGCAATCTGCATGCGGCCAATTGGCGACCGCAACTCGTGCGCGGTGTCGCCAAGAAACCGCTTCTGGCCGGAGACCATCACGCCAAGACGGCCCGACATCTCTTCGATAGACGAGGACAGGCGCCCGATCTCGTCCGTGCGGTCGACGCCAATTTTCGTGTCGAACTTGCCGAGCGCGATCTCGCTGGTGGCGTGTTCCATGCGGCCAAGGCTCTTGGTGATCGACCGGAGCAGCGGCCACCAGCACAACACGGTGACCGTCAGGGCTACCAATCCCCACAAGATCGTCCGCAGCGGGAACAACAGCGAATCGGTGAAGAACCCGTACGGAACGACCAGCAAGCTCCCGGGTGTGATGTCTGTCGCGCCAGCGAAACGGATCGGCAGTCGAAGGACGATCCAGAAGCGAGGCCCGGTGGCCGCCGGAACCAGGTGCGCCGGCGTTTGGGGCATCCGCAAGCCGGTGCGACCGTCGCGCGGTCCAACCGGAGGGCCGGGCCGCTCAGGGGGCGGACGGGGCACGCCCCCTGGAGGCGCGAAGCGGACCGCGCGCTCTTCAGGGCCGCGTGGCGGAGGGCCGGCCAGCGTCTGGCGGACGCCTTCGGGAATCTCGAGAGACTCTCCCGCGAGGCGAGTGCCATCGTTCTTGACGAGCATGAATCGCGTCCGGTATTCACTCGCGTACCGCTCGAGGATGGAGTCCGCCTCGCCCGGTGTTGCCCGCTCGAGGTCGAGTGCGATGCGACGGGCGACATCCTGCAGTCGTGGTTCAGCGGACTGCATCACCAGCTGTGGCAGGCTTCGGGGCACCCGGACACCCGAAGCCGCAAGACCGATTGCGACCAGCAACGCGAGGTTGACGATCGCGAGCACCAGGATCCGTGCACCGAGCGAGCGACGCAGGTGCGAGATCACGCCGTGTCTCCGCCAGGCCTGGATGGGTGCAGCATGCGATAGCCGATGCCGCGAATCGTCTCGATCCATCGCGGCGCCTTCGGATCGTCACCCAGTTTCTTTCGCACCGACGAGATGTGCACATCGATGGATCGGTCGAAGGCTTCAAAGTCTCGATCGGCGGCGGCCAGCAGCAGTTGCTCGCGCGACCGTACCCGGCCTGGCGCTTCGACGAGCGCAAGCAGCAGATCGAACTCCACCTTCGTCAGGGAGAGCGGCGAGTCATCGAGCGTCGCCGTGCGTGCGGCTGGATCCATCCACAGCGGACCGAGAGACAACGGTGCCGCCTTGGAATCCTGCCTGGCCGCTGTCGTAATCGCGGATCGTCGCAGCACCGATCGAAGTCGCGCCAGCAGTTCACGCGTTGAGAAGGTCTTCGGCAGGTAATCGTCGGCACCGATCTCGAGCCCGGCAATCCGATCTACCTCGTCGCCAAGCGCCGTCAACATCAAGACCGGCACGTGTGAAGTGCGCCGCAGCTCGCGCAGGATGTCGAACCCGCCCATGCCGGGGAGCATGACATCGAGAATGACCGCGGCATGACCGCCGGTCTGCGCCCGCACCAGGCCGTCTCGGCCATCGTGCGTAATCTCCACGTCGTAGCCGAGCGGCGTCAGGTAATCCCTCAGCAGCCGGCAGAACTTCTCATCGTCTTCGACGAGCAGCAGTCGAGTGGACTCCATTGCGTGGTAGGCCGAATGTAGTTCGCCCATGGCGAAAAAGGGAGACTTTTACCGTTGCTTTACAAATCTCCGGGGTCCCCTGAAGGATGGCTTAACACCCGCGCAGTCTCATATCCCAGGAGGACGAAATGAGACATCACATGTGTGCGGCCGCCGGGATCGCCCTGATCGCCGCCGGTGTCATGGCCTGCAGCAAGGCGGACGCCTCGACGTCGAGCCCCACGGCGCCGACGACCACAGCGACCACCGCTACGACCACGACTACGACCACCACCACCACGACTGCGCCGACGACCCCGACGACGCCGACCACGTCGACGTCAACCACGACCAGCACGCAGGCGATGTTCTCGAAGTTCTCCGGCAACGGCGTGTCCGTGACTTTCGACGGTACGACCGCGGTGATCCGGACCAGCGACACGCCCGATCACAAGAGCCCGTACTGGGGAACGAGCAGTGCCAACTACGAGGCGCCGCATTCGGGTATGCAGGTGAACCCGCACTCGATCGCCACGCAGAACCTGACATTCCGGATCTCGACAACTCCTGCGGCCGCGGCCAGCACCAGCGATACGCCGCTTGGACCCATTGGCATCTCGGTCAATGGCGTGGTCTTCTACAACCAGTACGCGGCGGGACGCCAGCCGCTGACCAGCGAGATCGTGTCGTTCGACAGGTACAACGGTCACCCGAACCCGAACAACCAGTACCACTACCACTTCGAGCCGCTGTCGATCACGGCATCGAGCCGCAGCCGTCTGATCGGCGTACTGCTTGACGGCTTCCCGGTCTATGGACCGATCGACAGCGATGGCAGCACGCCGACCAACCTGGATGGCTGCAACGGCCACACGTCGGTGACCGCGGATTTCGCGAGCGGGATCTACCATTACCACACGACCAGCGCGGTGCCGTACATCTCCGGCTGCTACCGCGGCACCTCGGGGACCGTGCAGTGAAGATCGTGGCGATCGCGCTGATGTTCGCCGCGACGACGCCTGCGGCGACCACGCCGCTCCTCGAGGAGCGGCGCACCTTCTATGCCAGCGGCAGGCCTTTCGAAGTCCGTCACTTCTACAACGGACGCGAGGAAGGCCTGCAGCAGGCGTGGACGGAAGACGGTGAGCTCTACATCAACTACGAAATGAAGAACGGCCGCCGCTATGGCGCGATCAACGCCAGGCCGTGCGCCCCGGTAAAGGAGTCACGATGACCCGCCTGTTGATGTTCGTGGCTGCGACGGTTGCGGTGGGGGCAATGCTGGTGATGGATGCGGTCAAGACCACGCCATCACTTCCCTTCTACGACAGCGCCGATCTGTCGCCGCGCTGGACGCGCGCCGTCGATCATCGCATCGCCGATTTCTCGCTCGTCACTCAGGGTGGGACGCCAATCACGCGCGCGGACCTTCTTGGTCGAGTGCACGTGGCCTCGTTCATTTACACCCACTGTGCCGGGGTATGCCCGTCGATGATCACGCAGCTGAAGAAGGTTCAGACCGCCATCAGCGGCCGCCCGGAGGCGTTGCTGGTCTCGTACTCGGTTGCGCCGCAGCAGGACACGCCCGCGACGTTGGCGGCGTTCGCCGAACTGCGCGGTATCGAGAACGACACCTGGAAACTGGTGACGGGTGACGCGGAGCAGATCTATGCACTCGCGCGCACCTCGTACTTTGCCGACGACGGCCGGATTGACCCGGAAGTGCCAGCCGGGGAACAGTTCCTGCACACCGAGAAGGTCTTGCTGGTCGATCGTGACGGGCACCTGCGCGGCGTCTACAACGCCACATTGCCGCACGAAATCGAGAAGCTCACCGCAGATCTGCAGACGCTTATGGGGGATGCGCGCTAGCTGAGCGGCCCGTATAATTCCGCTGGCACCATGTCGGAATCAGCGGATCACGTCCCCTCTCACATCGGTCGATTTGTCGTCGAGTCTGTGCTCGGCGCTGGTGGGATGGGTGCGGTCTACAAGGCGACCGACCCGACACTGAAGCGCCTGGTCGCGGTCAAGACCGTCCGCCCAGATATTTCTGATCCCGTCTATCTGCAGCGCCTGGTTGATGAAGCCCAGGCCTGCGCGCGACTCCATCATCCTCACATCGTCACTGTCCACGAGGCCGGCGAGATCGAGGGCGGCGCATACGTGGTGATGGAGTACCTCGAAGGTGAAGACCTCGCGCAGGCACTCTGGCGCGGCGAGCTTCCGTTCGAGCAGCGTGTCAGGATACTGATCCAGATCCTCGAGGCCCTGGAACACGCGCACGCCAAAGGCGTCATTCATCGCGACATCAAGCCGGCCAACATTCGCGTACTGGCGAACGGCAACATCAAGATCGTCGACTTCGGCCTGGCGCGCATGACACAGGTCGATTCACGCACCGTCACCGGCACGATCCTCGGGACGCTGCACTACGCGTCGCCCGAACAGTTGCGTGGTGAAAAGGTCGACGGCCGCACCGACATCTATTCGACCGGCACCATGGCCTACGAGATGTGCAGCGGCCGCAAGCCGTTCGATGGCGACACGATCAGCACCATCATCATCAAGGTGATCCAGGATCCGGTGCCGCCGATGAACGCGCAGTGGAGCCGCGCCTTCCCGGAGATCGAGAAGATCATCGCGCGCGCGATGGCCAAGAACGCCGACGAGCGGTATCAGACGGCGCGAGAGATGCGTGATGCGCTCACCGCATTCCTCGCCAATTCGCGCGACCGCCTTGCCTCATCCGCCGCGCACGACACCATGGCGGGTCAGCAGACGGTCATTCAGTCGTCGCCGAGCAACATCGCTACCGGTGGCTGGCCCAACCAGGGCGTTCCGACGAAGTCGGTTCCCGCAGCCACACCAGCCCGGTCTTCGCAACCAGCCGCACCGGCCAGACCGTGGCTCGTGCCTGCGGCCGCCGTGCTCGCGCTCGGGGTGATTGGTGCTGCCGGCTACGCGATGATGTCCGGTCGAGCACAGGCAGAGCCCTCGACGATTGCGGCGGCTGACACGACTCCGCCAGCATCGCCGCCGTCCCTGCCGGCGTCGTCCGTCGCAACGCCACCGATCAGCCAGCCGGCCGCGACCGAGGAGAAGCGAGAGACGGCCGCTGCGCCGGCCGTGAAAGCGGAACCGCCGAAGCCGAACTCTGCCCCAGCCACGCCGCCCGCTACCACCGCTGTCGCACCGGCGCCTGTTGCCGCCGCGAGTGGACGCGAGATGTTCTATGCCACCGCGAGCGGGTCGGCGGATGCCCCGAACACCGGCTTGCGCTATCGCATTACGCAGCAAACGAAGGACGGCCACGAGGCGGACGTGGATATCGCCTCGGCGACCTTCCGCGCCGGTGACAAGGTCCGTCTGTCGTTCGAGTCCAACGTCGATGGCTATCTCTACGTTGTTCAGCAGGGTTCCAGTGGCCGCTGGTCCGTGCTGTTCCCAAGCCCCGAGATCAACGGTGGCCGGAATCGGGTGAGGAAATCCGACGAGTACATGGTGCCGGACGATGGATGGTTTGAGTTTGATTCGAATCCAGGCGCCGAGAACCTGTTCGTGTTCTTCAGCCGCGAGCCGATGCAGGCGCTGCCCGGCTTCAGCAAGCCGGTCACCAGGTCCGAGACGCTCACGGCATCAGCGGTCAGCGAACTTCAGGGCTCGATCGCATCGCGTGACTTGAGCTTCAGCAGGGACTCGAAGGCGGCCGTCAAGGCCGGCAATCTCATTCAGGCCAACTACGTTGTGAACAAGTCTGAGCTCGGCAAGGCGGTGTCCGTCAGCTTTGTGTTGAGGCATGAGCCATGAAGCGAGTGCTTCGTCTCTTGTTGTCGGTGGTTGCGATCGCGGTATCCGCATTGACGGCTGCCGGTCAGCAGTCCGGCGGACAGGCCCCACGCGACCTGGTCCTCGCCAAGAAGCCGGAGGCGCCGTTGCCCAAGGGCGTTCCGCGCGGCTACGCGCTGATCGTCGGGGTCTCGAATTACAGGAACCTCGAGGCCAATAAGCAGCTGAAGTTTCCCGAATCAGATGCCGAGGCCATCTACCGCGTCCTGATCAGCCAGAACGGCGGCGCGTTCCCCGCCGAGAACGTCCACTTCCTGCGCGGCGCCGACGCCACGCTCGAACGTGTCCGTTTCGAGATCGAGACGTGGCTGCCGTCGGTCGCCCAGCCCAACGATCGCGTGGTGGTGTATTTCGCCGGCCACGGATTCGTAGAGAACGGCAAAGGCTACCTCGCACCGTGGGATGTCGACCCTGCGCGACTGGCTGAGACCGCCTATCCGATGACCGCCCTCGGTGACGTCCTCGCAAACAAGGTCACTGCCGGTTGGAAGGTGTTGCTGACCGATGCGTGTCACTCCGGCAAGATCAACGCCGAGACCACCAACGAATCCATGGAGGCGCAGTTCACCGCGCTGCCATCGTCGTTCCTGACGCTCACGGCCACCACCGAGCGCGAACAGAGCTTTGAGGACGCGAACCTCTCGACTGGATACGGGCTCTTCACCTACTACCTGGTGCAGGCGTTCGAAGGCAACTCCGACAACGATCCCTGTGATGGGCGCATCACCGCCGATGAGCTGATTGAGTACGTGCGGTCGAACGTGCGTCGCTACGCGCGGGAGCGTCAGCTGTCGCAGACGCCGACCGCCCGCGGCGACTACGAGCCCGAAATGCTATTGGGCGTCGGTTCAGGATGCTCGAACGCCGAGCCGCTGCCGCCGTCGATGCTTGGCACCGCCGTGATCGAAGTGAACATGGACGGTGTTGACGTCTACATCGATGGCCGGCTGATCGGCACCGTGCAGCGCGGTAAGCCGCTCGTGGTACCGAGCCTCACGAGCGGACTGCATGAGTTCCAGGGGGTCAAGTCAGGTTACGAGCCGGATCGCAAGGAGATCATGATCGCCCCTGGCCGCGACTCTGCCGTATCGATCCGCATCCGCTACGCGCGCCAGCCCAAGAAGCCCGCACTCGACCTGAATGAGCAAGGCGAGAAGCTGTTGTTCACGCGCCGCTCGTCGCTGAGCCTGATGAACCTGGTGCCGACCGAACGCAAGCAGAGTGAAGCGGATCTGCGTCGCGCGGCGGCCTTGTTCGAGCGCGCCCTGAAAGAGGATCCAACCTTCGTGGTCGCAGCCTACAACCTCGGGCAGGCGCAGCAGCTGCTGCTCGACTATGACGGCGCTGTCGCGTCATTCCAGAAAGCAATGGCGCTCGATCCCACCCACGTCGAGTCGCGCTCGCAGTGCGCCGCCGCGCTGATCGAGCGCGGCGACCCGGACGAAGCGATTCGCATGCTGACTGAGGCCATTCGCCTCGACGCCGACAACGACGACCTGTATTCCATGCTGTCGCGTGCCTACTGGGACAAGGCCGCATGGCAACAGGCGATCGATGCCGCCGATCGCGCCATCGCGCTCGACTCCTCAAACGCGCAGGCTTACCTGTGGCGAGCTGACGCGCGCCGGCAACTGGCGGCGATCCAGTCCGATAAGAGCCGTGCGCACCCATTCTGGCTGCTCGCTCGCGAGGACTACCGCACGTTTCTCGACTTGACGAATTTCTCGACCGGCCTTGGTTCGAAGCTCGCGTTCCATTTCATCGGTATGGGCATCGGCAGTCGCCGGCACGCGGATCGCCAGGGTGCATACGACAGCCTGCGAAGCGCGGGCTTCCTCGGTCTTTGCATCTCCGAACAGCGAGTGGCGAACCCATTGAAGGCGCGCCAGTACTGCGAACGCGCGCTGAAGCACGCCCCCAAGGATCCGATCGCGCATTTTCTCCTGGGTAACGTGAATCGAGATCTCTACAACTCCCGGCCATCTTGTGACGTGCTGAAGGCGGCGAAGAAGAGTTACGTCACGATGATCGGCATCAATCCCGACCTGAATGAGTCTGGAAACGCGCGCAACTACATAGCCCAGATCGACGGGCTGCTGCCGCGTCTTCAGTGCCAGTAGCTGTTCCGCGAGGCCCCCAAATGAATAGACGACCCCTCCTGGGTATCCTGGGATTGTTGGCCATGACGGCCGGCACCGCAGCGGCGCAATCGCCGGCGCCCGTGCAAACGCTCTCGTTGGCGCAGGCCGTTGACGAAGCGCTGTCGAAGAACGATCGCCTCGTCGATCAGCAGGACTTCACCGCGCAGGCAGAGTTGAGTGTCCGGCTCGCGCGCAGCTCGTTCCGCCCGAAGATCGTGCCGAACATCAACGGCTCGTTCGGGCAGACCGATGTCAGCAGCCAGAACTACCGCCTCGACCTGACACAGCGCCTGACGACCGGCACCGAGTTGCGCCTGGGTGTAGGCACGTCAACTGCGCAGATTCCGGGATCACCGGCCACCGGGGAAGGCGACATCCTGTTCTACAACGCCGACACGACGCTGACCCTCAGTCAGCCCTTGCTGCGCGGGCTGGGACGCAGTGTGGCGCGACGCTCGCTGACCAGTGCCGAACTGCGCCAGGCCGACGCGGCTCGCCAGCGCACCATGGCCGAACAGCAGGTGTCGATCGAGGTGGCCAGCGCCTATTACGGAGTCGTCGCGCAACAGGCGTTCGTCGCGGTGGCCAAACAGAGCGTGGCGCGCTCCATGACGCTCCGCGATGCGTCCGAAGCGAAGTTGACCGCGGGCCTGGTGTCGCAGTTGGACGTCTTGCGCGCGCAGCAGCTCGTGGCCCAGGCCGAGATCCAGTTGTTCGACGCGCAGTCGGCATCCGAGGACGCCCGCGACCGGTTGCTGTTCCTGCTGGGACGTCAGCCTGGCGAGAACATCACCGTTGACGCGGCCGTGCCGAACGTCGATATCGAGCCGATGGACGAAGATGCGGCAATCTCGCTGGCCATGCAGAAGCGACTCGATCTGCGCGGGCGCGCCGAGGCCGGCGTGGATGCCGAGGGCCAGGTGTCGTGGGCCAGGAACCAGCTGCTGCCGCAGGTGGACGTCAACTTTGCCCTGACGAGACGCGGCACGTCGCAGTCATTCACCGATAGCTTCGGACTGGATCGCTTCCAGTTCGCCACGTTCTTTACGATTGCGATGCCGGTCGATCGCACCGCGCAACAGGTGGACTTTCAGAACGCCATGATCGAACGCAACCGCCGACGCCGCGAGGTGTCGACGCTCGAGCGCCAGATTCGAGACGATGTGCGCCGGACGCTGAGGGATCAGGGCCGGCTGCAGCGCCAGGTGATCGCGGCGCAGACGGCTGTCGACGTCAGCCGCCAGGAAGTGGAGGTCGCCAGGATGCGCTATGAAAAGGGCCTGTCCAACAACCTTGACGTGGTCACGGCTGAAAGCGGCCTGTTAAGCGCCGAGAGCCGCCGTATTCAAGTGCTCGTCGATGCGGCTGTCGCCCGCCTGCGATTGCGCGCAGTCCTCGGAACACTCGATCCGCGAATGGATATTGCGAGATAGTCCTATCGAAGTGGGAGCGGGCCAGCGGGTAAGATGCTGGCCATGAAAGCCAGACTACGCTCCACACGTGCCTTGACCGTCCTGCTCGCGCTCCTCGTGACGGGCGCAGCGATCTCGCCCGAGCGCGTTGGCGCGCAAACGCCGGCGCTGACCAGTCCTGAAAAATTCTTCGGCTTCCAGATGGGAGCCGATCGCAAGCTCGCCAACTGGGACAAGCTCCACGAGTACTACCAGCTGCTCGCCAGGAGCTCCAACCGCGTCAAGCTCGTTGAGCTCGGCAAGTCGAGCGAAGGCCGGCCCTTCATTGCGCTCTTCATCTCCTCGCCGGCCAACCTGGCGCGCCTCGAGCAGTTACGGCAGATCAACGCCAGGCTCGCCGATCCGCGCGGCCTGCCTGAGGCCGACGTGAAGAAGCTCGTGACCGACGGCAAGGCCGTCACGATTCAGAGCTTCGGATTGCATTCGAACGAAGTCGCGGCATCGCAGACGGCCGCGGAGTTCGTCTACGACAGCCTGTCGCGCACCGACGAGGAAGCGATGCGCAACCTCGACCAGGTGATCAGCATCGTGCTGCCGTCGATCAACCCGGACGGCTCGCAAATGATCGCCGACTGGTACATGAAATACGTCGGCACCGAACACGAAGCGTCGAACCTGCCGTGGCTGTACCAGAAGTACTCAGGACACGACAACAACCGCGATGGCTTTGCGCTGAATCTTCCCGAGTCGCAGCACATCGGCAAGTTGATGTATCGCGACTGGCTGCCGCAGGCCTACATGGATCATCACCAGATGGGCAGCGGCAATGCGCGACTGTTCATCCCGCCGTACGCCGAACCGATCCGTCCCGATGGCGATCCGCTCGTGTGGCGCGAGATCACCTGGTTCGGCGGCCACATGGGCACCAAGCTCGAGGCCGCCGGCAAGACGGGCGTAATCGGCGCGGCCATTTATTCGGGCTGGGGCCATATGGGCTTCCACTGGATCACGCCGTTCCACAACATTGCCGGCATGCTCAATGAATCCGCCAGTGCCCGCCTGGCGACGCCCCTGTTCCAGCATCCGGACCAGCTGCGCGGCGGCACTCGCGGTCTGCCTGAGTACCAGTCACAGACGACGATGCCGAGTTTGTGGCCAGGCGGCTGGTGGCGTGTGCGCGACATCGTCGAGAACCAGAAGATCGTCGCCTGGTCGATCGTTGATCTTTCTGCTCGGAATCGCGAGACGCTGCTCACGAACATGTACCTGAAGACCTCGCGTCAGAGCGAGCGTGGCCTCACGCAGCCGGTGAAGGCCTACGCGATCGCCGCCGATCAGCACGACAAGCAGACCGTGAAGAAGCTCGTGAACATGCTGATGGATTCCGGTGTTGAAGTGCACCAGACCAAAGGCCAGTTGATCGTCGAGGGCCGTGTCTATGGCCCGGGATCGTTCATCGTCTCGATGGCGCAACCAAAACAGGGCCTGGTGCGATGGATGCTCGGACGTACCTTCTATCCCGACAACACCTACACGCGCGATCTCGAAGGCAATCCGATCCGCCCGTACGACATGTCCACCGATACGTTCGGTGAGTTCATGGGCGTGCGCAGCGACCCGATCGGCGAGAAGATCACAGCCGACCTGACGAAGCTCACCGCGAAGGTGCCGATGGTGGGTGCAGTCACGGCGAGCGCACCGAATGGATACGTGCTCGACGGCCGCATGAACGATAGCTTCCGCGCCGCATTCCTGCTGCTCGACAAGGGCGTCGCGGTTCGCCGCGCCAGCCAGGCGTCGGCCGACGGCAATGTGAAGATCGGCGATTTCCTCGTCGCCGGCGGAGATGTCGCCGCGATCGCGCAGCAGACCGGCGTGGACTTCGTCGCGCTCAAGACACCGGTCACGACCGGTGCGTATGCCCTTCGCAAGCCGCGCATCGCGATGCTGCAGCGCTACGGCGGTGGCAACATGGACGAGGGTTGGACGCGGTTGATGTTCGAGCAGTTCAACGTGACCTCGAAGCCGCTCATGGATGCCGAAATCAAGGCCGGCAACCTCAATGCGAAGTACGACTCGATCATCCTGCCGGCTGACTCGATCGCGGGCATGACCGGCGAGCGCCCCCCGGCGGGCCAAGGCGGCGGTGGTGGCGGTTTTGGCGGTCCCGACAATACCCCGGCTGAGTTCCGAAGCGGTTTCGGCGCGGAAGGCGTGAAGGCGTTACAGGACTTCGTGCAGAAGGGCGGCACGCTGCTGACCTTCGCCAATGCGGGTGACCTGCCGATCCAGCGCTTCGGGCTTCCGGTCCGCAACATCGTCAACAACTTGCCGTCAAAGACGTTCTGGTCGCCGGGTTCGACGCTCCGCGTCACGTTCAACAACACCAACCCGCTCGCCTACGGCATGCCCGCGGAGGGCCTGGCGCTGTTCATGGCTGGGGGCCAGGTCTACGAAGTGGTTGGCCAGGATCGCAGCCAGGACGTCGAGATCCTGACGACCTACATCGAACGGGACATCCTGCAGAGCGGCTGGTTGCTCGGTGAGAGCGTGATCGCGAAGAAGGCGGCGGCCGTGTCAGTGAAGTACGGCGCCGGCAAGGTGGTGCTGATTGGCTATCGGCCGCAGCACCGTGACCAGACGCATGGCACCTTCAAGATGGTGTTCAACGCGCTGCTGAACGGCCCCTTGTCACCGGCCCCGGCCACCACCACCGCGCAGCAGCAGTAAGGGCCTAGTATTCCGAGAAGATGCGACGCAGTTCCTTCTGATCGCTGGTCTTTGTCAGGGCCAGCATCAGGAGGATGCGCGCCTTCTGCGGTGTCAGCGTGTCTGACGGCACGATGTCCATCGCGTCGAATTCGGCGGTCGGCGTCACGCGGCCGTTACCGACGCGGCTCGACCGCACCAGCGCAGGGCGGCTCGCGGCCGGCATGGTGTTGATCTGCTTCACGAGGTTCGCTTCGCCAATCGTCAGCGTGCCGTTGCCGGTACCGGCGAAGACAATGCCTTTCGCTCCGCCCTTGATCGCGGCATCGATCAGGGACGCATCCGGCTCGATGTACGAGTAGAGGATCGTCACCTTCGGTAACGTCGTCAGCGCCGTCACATCGAACTCCGAATTCAGCGTGTGACGCTTCGTGGTGGCGCGGTAGTAGGCGACCCTGTCCTCGTCGACGTAGCCGAGGATGCCAAGCTCAGGTGCCTTGAACGTTTCCACGCGCAGCGTGTTGGTCTTGGTGGTGTCGCGGGCGGCGTTGACCTCGTCGTTCATGACGATCAGGCCGCCTTTGCCGCGAGACTCAGGCGCAATCGCGGTCTTCACCGCGTTGAGCAGGTTCAGCGGGCCGTCCGCGCTGATCGCGGTCGCAGGGCGCATCGAGCCGACCAGCACCACCGGCTTGTCCGATCGCACCGTCAGGTTGAGGAAGTAAGAAGTCTCCTCGAGCGTGTTGGTGCCAGAGGTGATCACGAAGCCGGCCACCGCCGGCGTCTCCTTGAGGATGGCGTGAATGCGCTTGTTCAGCGTCAGCCAGTTGTCGATGGTGATGTCGGAGCTGCGCACGTTGACGATCTGCTCGACGCGTACGTCCGCGATCTGCGCGATCTGCGGGACCGCCTTGACGAGTTGTTCCCCGAGGATCGATCCCGGCTTGTAGTTCGACAGGTCCGTCGAGGACGAGCCTGATCCGGCGATCGTGCCGCCGGTCGAGAGCACGTAGACGATCGGTTTGGCCTGCTGGGCCGGAACCGTGGTCGCCGCGAACACCGCCAGTACTACCGGGATCAGGACGCGCTTCATGGTCGTCTCCACTGATTACTTAATGGCAATCGCGCCGGACTTGGCGAGTCGATCGAAATAGTCGGTCACCGACGAAATCGGCAATGGTCGGAACTCTGCCGACACCGCATCACGAATGTCGCTGATCGATCGCTTGCCGTCGATGAAGTTGGCGAGCTCGTAGAGGATGACGTCGACGTCCGTGTAGGTCAGGAAGGCTGTCGGTGGCGCGATCGCCGTGATCGGACCGCCACCGACCCTCGACGGGACCCGGAGGTCTTCGCCGCCGCGTCCGCGAATTCGTTTGGCTGCCGGCACGAATGGCGAGCTGGTGATACCCATGCTCGTCCACACGCTGGTGATACCTTGTTCCATGTCGGCGATGCGGCTGCGCAGCATCGGGTCGACCGGCTGTGGCATGAATCGCTCGAACGATCGCATGCGCCGCTGTTCCCGCTCGATCGCCTGTCCGAACATGATCAGCACCTCGGCGCTGGCGCGCTGCTGATTGCCCATCTGCGCCACCGCCTTGCGGCCGTCCTCGGCAAGTCGGGCATGTGCACCAACGGTCAAATGCGAGAGCAACGCCTCTGCTCCCGCATTGGGCAGCGTGGCCAGAAAGTACGCCGTTGCCGCAATGATCGACGCCGGCGCGTCACTCGACATGGTGGAGTTTGCGACGATGGTGGTCGTCGGAATACCGAGGGGATCGAGCCCAAGTTGCCCGAGGTTTGTGTAAGGTTGCGCGCCGATTCCTGGCATCAGATAGCTGGCAAACACCTCCGCAGCTTCGTCCCCGACACCCGCCGTCGCCCAGAGACCTCGCACGACACGCGGGGCGCCGTCGGCTTTCTCGGCGACATGAATCACCGCCGTGGTTCCGCGATCCGTGGCCTCGTTGACTGCTGAGGAGATCCGAATGCTGCGCGTGGGCTGCTCGATCGCTTTGGCGGCCACCAACGCATTCAGTTTTCGCAACGCGCGCGCCGCCGTCTCGCACTGGCCTCGCACGCAGCTCACGATGATCTCGCCGCCCGGAGCCGAGCCGACGACGATCGAAGCGACGTTGCTTTGTGGCACCTGCTCTCGAATCGCCTTCAGGGTCGCCGGCTCAAGCAACGTTTCCGCAGGCGCCAGCGGCGCCCGCGGTCCAAACTGCAACAGCAAGAGTCCGATAACTATTAACTTCAACTTGAATCTCTCAACTCAACTCAAACTCAACTCAAACTCAACTTGAAACTTGAAACTTAGAACGTGAAACTTCATCGTCGCAGCGCCCCGATGAGCTTGTCGTACTTCGACATGATCACATCCCAGCGATAGTTGCGCTTGATGTATTCCTTGCCGTTCCTGCCCATGCGGTCGCGGAGCCGCTCGTCGGCGAGCAGCAGCTTGGTGCATTCGACGAACTCATCGCGATCCTGGTAGTAGAGGCCGGCGTTGCTCTTGTGGCAATGCTCGACCAGTACATCCGCGCGCGCGTTGCACAGCACCGGCGTGCCGACCGCCATCGCTTCCAGTGCCAGCAGTGACAGGCTCTCGAGCGGCGAAGGCACCACGACGATCGTCGCCGCCTCCAGCGCCTGCAGTCGCTCGCGTTCGGAGAGCAGGCCCGCAAAGCGAACCCACGGCACCTCGGGCAACTGCATGACCTTCACGCCCATCAGCGCGAGCTGCGCGTCGCCGCCCTGCTCCTTGTAGCTGGTGAAGTACTCGATCAGCTCCTCGCAGCCCTTGCCGGCGTCGATGCGGCCGCCGTAGAGCAGAAACTGTCCCTGCAGCCGATGCCGCCGGCGGAACTGGGCGCCGCGTGCCCGCAGATGCGGCGCCAGCCGCTTGTGAATCTCTTCCTCGTCCTCCGGCTCGGGATCATCCGGCTGCGCCTGGTCGTTCAACAGGTCGACGCCGCAGCCCACGGTCTCTTCCGCGATCGACTTGAACTCGAACGTCGTCTTCAGGAAGTTCTTCTCGACCTCGGTGTTGAATGCGACCGCCGAGGCCTTCTTGAACATCTCCTTGTAGATCCCGAGATGGATCGCCGGCTCGTTGTGCGCGGTCGGCACCAGGATGCTGCGCGACGGGTCGATGTCGAGGCCGAGCACGGTCGGCGCGTAGAGATACGTGAAGAAGATCAACGCGTCGTACTGACGGTGGTGCTTCTGCAGGTAGTCGAGGAGCGGCGGGCACCACGGGCCCTGCTGTTCGAGCCACGACAGCTCGTCTTCACGGGTGTGCTCGTGGTGAAAGATCCAGTCGGAGTACTGGTTGAAGGTCGTGATGTCCCGGGTCCGCGAGTTCTTGAAGCGGCGCACCGTCACGCCGCGAATGCGGTCGCTGCCCTCGGGATAGTGGTTCTCCCAGGTGATGTAGTCCTGCGCGCACGTCGTCAATACCTCGACGTCGTGCTTGAGGGCCAGGCGTTCGGCGATCAGGCGGCAGTGATATTCGGAGCCGCCGAGAATCTCAGCGCCGTAACGCTGAACGATGAACGCGATCTTCACAGGGTTAGCCTCATTGCGATGTCAGCCTCATAAGGATGTCAGCTTGTCAAGTTCCCTGCGGATGCGGTCGTCGCCGAAATCGGCGAGCCGGGCGCGCTGCCCGGCAATGACCTGCTGCCGCAGGGTGTCGTTGTAGGCGAGCTCGCCAAGGAGCTCCGCCGCATACTCCAGGTCCTTCGGCGCAAACTGCACGCCCGCGCCGCCAAGCGTGTCCGGCACTGCCGTCGTTCCGTACGCGAGCACCGGGACGTCGGCAGCCATGGCTTCCAGCAGGGGCACGCAGAAGCCCTCATGCTCGGAGAGCGAAATATAGACGCTGGCCGTCCGGTAATAGGTCGCCAGCTCGACGTCCGGAACCGGGCCCGTGAAGATGAAGCGTCCCTGCGGCATCCGGTAGCGTTCGAGCATGGCGCGGATCGACGCGTAATACATCGGCATCGCATCCGTCTTGCCCACGAAGATGAAGCGATACTGCTCGTCGACGTAGCGCTTGTAGTGCTCGGCCAGCTTGATGTGATCTTCGATCTTCTTGTTCGGGGCAATGCGCCCGACAAACAGGAAGTTCAGCCAGCCTTCTTCCGCGAGAATCTTCTCGAGCGCCGGCCGCCGGGGCGCCGCCGTGATGCGTTCGGTGTCGACCGCGATCGGAAAGACACCGGTGTTGCTGAAGCCGAGGTCTTCCAGTTCCTGGCGGTTGTATTCGGAATCGCCCAGCGCCATGTCGGTGTTGCCAACGAGCCTCTTCAAGTCTTCGCGGCCGAGCATGGCCAGCCGGTAGACCGCAGCGTCATAACCGGCGAAGAAATGCGCCGGCGTGACGTTGTGATACTGCAACACGCGGCCGGTCTTCAGCCTGGCGAATTCCGAGGTCATCGGCGACACGAGCGCGAAGTGAAAGATCGTGAGATCGCCACGGCTGGCGCTTGAATCCGTCCACGGAATCACGTCGCCCCGCAGGTCGTCATCCATCGTCATCGCGTAGAGATCGGACTGGTGTCCCATCTCGCGCAGCAAGCCCCGCACGCGCCTCGCCGAGTCTCCGATGGCGTCTCCCTTGTGCGCAGCCGGAACCCACTGATTCACGATCATGCGGTTCCCGGTTCCCGGTTCCCGGTTCCCGGCTCCCGGTTCCCGGTTCCCGGCGGTTCGGGAGGCAGGGCCTGGAATGCGGCGGGGCGGTACGACTTGATCTCGTCGTAGTCTTCGGCGCGCTCGACCTGGTCCCAGAAATCAAACGCGACCGGTGGATGCTCGCGGCGCGGCGATGCCTGCAGTCGATCCATGTGATGCAGCAGCGTGCCGGCAAAATCCTTCGCGTCCAGCCGCTCGAGCGCCTGGTATTGACCCTCGACGATCTTCCGGGACACCTCCGGATCATCAACGATCGCGTTGATCAATCCGGCCACGTGCATTGGATCCTTGCTGGTGTAGAGCACGCCGGCGCCATCCATGGTTGATGGCACCGCGGTTGCCGCAAACGCGAGCACCGGCACGCCCATATGGAAGGCTTCGACCAGCGGCACGCAGAAACCCTCGTGCTCGCTGGCACAGACGAACGCATCGGCCAGCTCGTAGTAAGCAGTGAGTTCTTCGTTAGTGACGTGACCGATCAGGTGCACGTCGCGGGCGCCAATCTCAGCGATGAAGTTGTGCAGCATCGTGAGGTAGCGCTCGAATCCCGAGTGCGCACCGACCAGCAGCAGGCGAGAGCGAGGATTGAAAAACGTCTTGTAGGCGTGGAAGAAGCGGATCACGTCCTCGATCCGCTTGTTCGGGATCACGCGGCCGACGAAGATGAGGTTGACCCAGTCGTCATCGAACGCGCCGGCGAACGTGAAGTCGGCCGGTCCCTTGAGATGATCGAAGCCTGGGACCACGTCGAGCACACCGGTTGGCGCGAAGCCAAGCGCCTCGAGCTCCTGCCGGTTGTATTCCGAGTCGCCGAGCGCGAGGTCACAGCGTGACTTGTAGAGTTCAAGCTCACGGCGTCCCCTGAAGCAGAGACGCACCAATTCCTTGTTCACGTCGACGAAGAATTCCGGCGGCGTGATGTTGTGGTAGATCAGCGCCATTCGGTCGGGCAGCGCGTACGCCATTCTCGACGCGCGCGAGCCGATCGAAAAGTGATGGATCAGGATGTTGTCGGGATGGCTCGCGTCCGTCAGGTCGCGATAGTCGAGCGTCAGGTGCTCGAGACGCGGATCCGCCGTCTGGACGAAGATCTCCGAGTCATAGCCGGCACCGCGCAACACGCGCTGGATGCCCAGCACCTCGTGACCGATGGCGTCGCCATACCCGAGGGTCGCGAGTACCTGGTGAATCGCGACAGGCATGGTCAGCGCGCGCCGCCGCCCCCGCCGCCACCCGGCCGCCGTCCGCGGCGATGCGGACGCCCGCGTCGCTGATCGCGCGGCCGTTGATCCCGTGAGCCCTGTCCCTCAGGCCGGGGTTTGGCCTGGGCAGGGGCGTCGCTGGGCGGACGATTCTGGCTCGCCTCTGCAGGCTGACGATCATCGCGCTTCTGGTCACGACGCTGATCGTGCCGCTTGTCATTTCGCTGATCGGCGCGCTGAGGCCTGCCTTGTGACTGATGCCGGTGGTCAGGCCGTGCCGGCCGCTGCTGGCTGTGGCGTGCCGACGAGTCGCGGGGGGGTCCGCTCGCAGCCGCGTGTGGCGTTCCGGCGGACGACTGCCCAGCGTGCCGGTTGGCCTGCTGGCCCGTTGGCCTGCTGGCCTGCTCTCGATACGGTCCGGCCGGCAGTTGCTTCACGACGTCATCCGCCGGTGGCAGCGACTTGCGCCGGCGGCTGAACCAGCCAGGCATCGGCTCCATGATCTTCGGCGCCGGCTCCTGCGACAGCCGGTTGAGCATGTCGACATACTTCTTCTCGATCACCGGCCAGGCGTAGTGGCGCTCGAAAAAGGTGCGCCCATTGCGGCCGAGGGCCGCCTGCAAGCTTGGCGTGGTGTCGATCGCGCGCATCGTTGCCGCAAACTCCGGATAGTTCTCGTAGAACAGTCCGGCATTGCTGCGAATGCACTGCCCCTGCAGCACATCGCACTTGGCATTGGCGAGGACCGGCTTGCCCATGGCCCACGCCTCGAGTGCCACCATCGACAGGCTCTCGAGGTACGACGGCATGATCAGCAATTCGGCCGCGGCCATCGCGTCGTACTTGTCCTGGTCCTCGAGGAAGCCCAGGTGGTGAATCTTTGGATGCTTGGGGATCGGCACATGCGGTGTGCCGATCAGCACGAGGTGCATGCCGTCTACGAGCGACGCGCTGTAGTGTTCAAAGAATTCGAACAGCTCGACGCAGCCCTTGTTCTCGTCGATGCGCCCGACGTAGATCGCCAAGCGGTCGCGCATCTCGAACTTCTGCCGGAACCGCCCGGCGTTCGAGCGCTCCGGAATCTCCGAGCCGATGCCAACGACCACGCTGGGCACCGACTGGTTGTTGGAGACCGTCTGGATCAACGCCCGCTCTTCGAACGAGTTGTACATGAACGCGCGCACGCCTCTGAACACCGGCGGATAGATGCCGAGCCCGAGCGCGCCGTCACGCTCGGCCGTCGGCACGAGGATCGCCTTCGAGGCAACCGCGCGACAGCCGTGGAACGAGTGGTGATAGCGGAAGCTGAAGAAGATGAAGAAGTCGTAGTCGGCTTCGTGCTTGGTGATGTGGTCGATCAGCGCCGGGCTTCTGGGCCCTTCGGAGTCGAGCCACGCCAGCTCATCGCGGAGCGAGTGCTGCTCGCTGAAGACCTTCGTCGACCACTTCGCGAACTCGACGGGATTGCGCTCGACGGCGACAGGGAAGCGATGCACGGCGATGCCGTTCACCATTTCCTTGCCTGCCGGCAGCTCGTTCTTCCACGAAATGTAGTCGCGATGCGCGCACGTCGTCAGCACCTCGACCTGGACGTGCTTGACCAGGTGCTCGGCGACATAACGCGCGTGCTGCTCGGCGCCGCCGTTGATGTCGGCGCCATACCGTTGTACGACGACGGCGACTTTCACTGGGCGTCGTCGGAGCCGGGTGCCTTGGGTGCCTCAGCCACGTCGGGTGACTGCGGTGCCTCTGGTGCCGGGTGTGACTGTGGTGCGTGTGGCGCGGGTTCGGCGAACTCTTGCGCCGCCCGCCCCTCGAGAGCTTCCTGCGCTTCGGCGCCCGGATCGTTCGGATCGAACTCCTCGCCGCTCTCGTCGCCATCCGCGTCTTCGAATCCGTCTTCGGAAACGCCATGTGCGCCCGGCGCACTCTGCGCGCCCGGAGCACCTGAGGCACCAAAGGCGCCGGTGGCACCTTCGGCACCCTGGTTCTGCCCTCCGCGCCGCCCGCGGCGACGCCGACGCCGGCGCCGGCCTGAGCCATCACCTTGACCCTGGCCAGGTTGCCCGCTGCTCGGCACGAACCCTTCGAAACCGGCAGCACCCTGTGCACTTTGCGCACCCTGTGCACCCTGTGCACCTTGGGGACCCTGCGCGCCGTGATGCCGGTCTTCGTCACGGTCGCTCCCGCGCACCGCTTCGGGGCGGTACTGCACGACGCCCTCGAGCGCGCGCACGCGGCGCTCGCTGAAATCGAGGCGGCTCGACAGCGACTCGATCTTCATGCGCTGGTTCTGCACCTCGATGCCCATGCGCGTGGTCTCGAGCACGATGTTGTGCAGCACCTCGTAGTAGAGCGCGTTCCATTCCCCGCGCGAGCGTTCGAGCTGGCGTTGTTCGACCGACCGGCGCGCCTCTCGCTTCAGCATGTCGACGTTGAACTGCGCCTGCGTATGCAGGACCTGGTTCAGCGTGTTGGGGTTGAACATCAGCTTGAGCAGCGGGTTGAGCAGCTTGCGCATGAAGCGCATGAACCCGCGGTGCGACGCAAACAGCGTCTGATCGTCGAACACGTAGGGCGGCTGGATCTTCGGCGGCTGGATGTCAGCCGGCTCCACGGCCGGACGGCTCTTGCGGAACTGATCGAGGAGATCGGAACGCAGGTTCTTCGGGTCGAGGAACTTCTCGAGACGGACCGACGCCAGTTCGCGGATCTGATCTTCCGTGTAGTCCTGCCCGCGCTTCTCGAGGATGCGCTGCCGGATCTGCTTCATGATCTGCTCGACGTCGACCGACTCCGAGCGGATAGTGAACTCGCTCATCTCATGTCCTTTTGATCAAATGTGATCTGCGCCATCTGCGGCCCTGGCGACTCGGCGCTTTCTGAGGCCGAACTCGGGTGCTTCCTTGATGCACGTGCCGAGAATGCCCAGTGATTGTTTGAAGGCGTGCATGCCGGCACGCGTGACGGTCGCCGACGCTTCGCCGACGTCCGGGAATCCGTTTTCATCAGGGGTGAGCCGTTCCCAGTTCTCGAACAGCCGGCCCCAGGGGCTGTCGAGCACGCGCTTGATGTTGCGCTCCGCGTTCATCGGATACCAGATGCTGTCGTGGTACACGACGCTGGCCATGTACGCCCAGGGGGCGAGCACGGTCTTCAGTGACCATTCGATCGGCTTCTTCAGCGGGCCCCAGTAGATGTAGTGCTGCATCTTCGAGGCGAAGGTCATCTTCTTGAACGGGCCGGTGAACTGCCAGTTCTCCTTCGCCGCCTCGACATCGCCGACGATCTCGATGTCGCGCGGATCGCCGCACCCGAGGCCCAGGTCGTGGGCCATGCGGATGAACTTGATCGACATCGGGTCCATGCCCATCAGCTTGGCCGCGACCGCGTCGATGGCGACCTGGTCGGAGCTGGCGAGCATCACGTTCTTCACGTGCGGCACCATGCAGCGCGGCCCCGGGCCGTCGCCGGCAAACGTGCCGTCCATCACCGCGAACACGCCGCGATGGATCTTCTTCTGGATCATCAGCAGATCGACGAGCGTCTCGTGGATCACCGGATGCGTCCAGTGGCGCTTCTCGTTCAACAGACCACCGAACGCATTCTTCATCGCGCCGGTGGTGGTGGTGAACACGTGCGTCTTCACCGTCGGCAGGTGCAGGATGTTCTCGCCGATGAAGCGCTTGGGGATCATGAACCCGTCCGGATAGACGTCGTTCAGGCAGAGGAACTTGTCGGCCAGCTCCGAGCCGACGGCGTCGCGGACGTTGATCCACGGCTCGTCGCCTTCATAGAGATGGATGTTGCGCAGGCCGTGCGCCTGGACCACCGGCAACTGCTTGTTCTCGGCTTCGCCGAGATGCGCGTCGATGACGACGGTGCGGTTGTGGCAGGCGTGAATGAGATCCGGATCGTAGCCATCCGTCTTCATCGCGGCGATGACGCCGTCGAGCTGCCAGGGCGTGGTGGACGAGCCCGGGAAGAAGAAATGCCAGGAGATGTTGACCTTGAGCGCGGTGTCGGCATCCTTCGCGAGGACGTCCTGATACCCGGCCAGGTTCATCACCGCGTGCGTGTCCTTGCGGACCGTCGCCGGCGACGTCTTGACGATTGCTACCTTGGATCGTGCCAAATACTTCTTACGATCCGAACGGCCGATAGATGATCGCGATTGCGGTGACGCCCCACAACAGCACGCACGCCAGCAACGGCCGGTCGCCGATCAGCATGTCCGATGGACTGCCCCCGCCCGACTTGCGATGGACGAGATACAGGTACCGGAACAGCCCGTAGATCGGAAACGGCGTCGTCAGCACCATCCACTCGGTGCCGAAATACGCGCGCGTTTCGGGGCTCGCGCAGTAAATGATGTAGGCGACCATCGTTGACGCGGCCACCACACCAATCATCTGATCGAGCAAGTACGGATCGTACTCCTCCAAAATGCGGCGGTGCCCCTTGGCCCCTTCAGCGAGCAGCGTCATTTCGTGACGCCGCTTGGCCAGGCCGAGGAACAACGCGCCGAGCATCGTGCAGACCAGCAGCCAATTGCTGATGTGCACGTCGATTACCAGTCCTCCCGCCACCGCCCGCAGCACGAAGCCGATGGCGATCGTCATCACGTCGAGGATGACGAGGTGTTTCAGCGACCGGGTGTAGACGACGAACAACGCCAGGTACGCCGCCGCCGCCACCCCGAAGGCCGGCCGCAGCGCGAACGACGCGGCCAATGCGGCCACGCTCAACACCATCGCGAACGTCAGCGCCGTGCCTGGGGAGATGTCGCCGGCCGCGATCGGCCGCATCTTCTTGATCGGATGCAGGCGATCCTGCTCGCGATCCGACACGTCGTTGATCAGGTACACGGCGCCTGACAACGCGCAAAAAATCAAAAAGGCCGCCGAGGCATTCGCCAGGGCGGCCGGATCGAGCAATTTGACGGCGAAAATCAGCGCGGCAAAGACAATGAGGTTCTTGGTCCACTGATCCGGTCGCAGCGATACGAACAGGCTCGCCGCCGTTGACCGAGTCGCCACTGACTAGTGCCTTACTTGTAGCTCTTGATCGCTTCCGCCTCGGAATCGAACGTATCGAACACCGTCAGGAGCTTGGTGATCGACAGGAGATCTTCGATTCGCTTCGTCAGGTTCAGGAGCTTCAGGCTGCCGCCCTGGCGGCTGACCGTCGTGTACGTCCGAACCACTTCGCCGAGGCCCGCGCTGTCGATGTAAGGAACAGCTTCGAGGTTCAGCAACAGCTTCTTCTTGCCGGCTGCCAGCAAGCTGTTGATCTTGTCCTTCAACAACTCGTCGCCCTCGCCCAGGGTCATCTTGCCCTTGAGGTCGAGCACGGTCACATCGCTTACGGTGCGTTCGACGATTTCCATTCGCTAGGTCCCCTGCGGTCGTAAATCCCTACAAAACGGCCAAGGACAGTGCCCTTGGCCGTTGACAGCTTCTCTTGCTGCGCGCTCCGCGCGCACATAAAGTGCCCGTAATCTACCACAGGCACTTGGCAGTTATTCCGTCTCTCGGCGCATCTTCTTGCGATTGCGCTTCCGGGCCAACGCCTGCTTTGCGCGGCGCTTGTCGCCCGGCTTCAAGTAGAAGGAGTGCTTCTTGATGTCCTTGATGATGTCTTCCTGCTGCACCTTGCGCTTGAATCTGCGCAACGCGCTTTCGATCGACTCACCCTCTTGCAATTTCACTTCGGCCATCTCGTAGTCACCCCCTTCCCGGTAGGTTTTTGGCAGATCAATAGATCATCACCACACCAGACCGCCAGATCATCCTGACTCTGGCTCCAATCGGTGTGGGGCCAAGTATGTTAGGCTATCACATCCCTAGAAGCCTGATCTGTTCAAATAAGCCTTTTAGATTCTAGGGTTTACCGCCAATGCGAATTCTGGTCCTCGGCTCCGGCGCGCGCGAGCACGCCCTGGCTTGGAAGCTTTCCGACGAACCCGGCGTCAGCCACGTGATTTGCGCCCCCGGCAATCCGGGCATCGGCCGCCAAATAGCCACCAAATCCGTCGACATATTGGACACCGAAGCGGTGATTCGGCTCGTCGACCAGGAACGCATCGATCTGACCGTCGTTGGACCCGAAGCGCCGCTTGGCAACGGCTTGGCGGACCGGTTCGAGGCCGAGGGCCGCCCGGTGTTTGGCCCAACCAAGGCCGCCGCCCAGCTCGAAACCAGCAAGGCGTTCGCAAAAGACTTCATGCAGCGCCACAACGTGCCCACCGCGAAATACCGGGTGTGCACGTCGGCCGCCCAGGCCATCGACGCCATACGATCGGGTGAATTTGGCGACGCACTGGTGGTGAAGGCTGACGGTCTGGCCGCCGGCAAGGGGGTCGTGGTCGCGCCGGATCGAGCCACGGCCGAAACCGCCGTGAACGCCGCCATGGTGGACAAGAGCTTTGGCGACGCCGGATCGAGGGTCGTGCTCGAGGAACTGCTCACCGGTCCCGAAGTCTCGTTCTTCGTCGTCGCCAACGGCGAGCATTACGTTCCGCTGCTGTCTGCGCAGGATCACAAGCGCATCTTCGACAATGACGAAGGACCGAACACCGGCGGCATGGGCGCCTTCTCACCGAGCCCTTTGCTGACACCGGTGCTGCAGCAGCAGGTTGAGTCGACGATCGTGCAGCCGGTGCTGAAGGGTATGGCTTCGGAGGGAAATCCGTTTCGCGGATTTCTGTATTGCGGCCTGATGCTGACTCCCGCCGGCCCGAAGGTGATCGAGTTCAACGTGCGCTTCGGCGATCCCGAAGCGCAAGTCGTGCTGCCGTTGCTCGGGCCGCTTGCGCCGCTGCTCGCCGCTGCTTCGGCCAGGACCCGGGAACCGGGAACCGGTCTGTCCGGCGCCCCGCTCCCGGCTCCCGGCTCCCGGTTAGCGGCCGTCGGCGTCGTGCTCGCGGCGCACGGCTATCCCGGAGACGTGCGGTCCGGCGATGTGATTCACGGCCTCGATGATGTCGCGCGTGATTGTCCCGACGTCCAGGTCTTCTTCGCCGGCGTGAAGCAGAAGGGCAGCGACCTCGTGACGTCGGGTGGGCGAGTGCTCACCGTGATGGCGATGGCCGCGTCCTACGAGATCGCGATCGCCCGTGCGTACGAAGCGGCGAGCAAGATCAAGTTCGATGGCATGCAGTACCGTCGAGACATTGGCAGGAAGGCGCTGGCTACTGCGCGGGCAGGAGAGCTTTGAGGGCATCATCGAGATGCCCGCGGAACGTATTCGTGTTGTGCCCCTCGGACACTTCCAGGTAACTGACCGGCGCCTGGTACTCGTCGAGCGTCGTGCGGAGCAGCCGCGCGCCATCGATCATCGAGTCGTAGACGCCGCCCATCACGAAGAACTTGATCGACACTACTGCCGAACGCGCGGCGGCCTGGTTGGAGACCACGGTGGCAGCCTGCACCGGTGGCGCCATCGCAGCGCACAGTCCGAATACCGATGGTGCGGCGACGGCGAGGTCGACGGCCCCATACGCGGCCAGCGAACTGCCAAGAATCACGCGGTGATCGGGAGTGGGGAAGGTGCGGAATCGCTTGTCGACCGCAGGCACCAGCTCATTCGCGATGAACGCGCGCCACCTTGGGCTGCGCGAGTATTCCTCCTGCCGATCGGCTGGTTCAGAGAACACCGCGATCACCGGCGGGATCGTCTTGTTCGCGATCAGGTGATCGAGCACTTTCGGCACGTCCATCTTCTCGACGTAGTTCGCGCCGTCGAGCACATACACGACCGGATACAACGCATCGGTGGCGGCGGCGTAACCGGGCGGCACGTAATACCAGACGCGTCGCGATCCGGCGAGCGAGCGCGACACAAACGTCTCCGCGATCAGCTCACCCTTCGGTGCCGATCCCAGTTCATCGACCTCCGGCTGCGCGACGAAGAACGGCATCCGGATCTCCGACCGCGGACCGGCAAACGCTTGCACCGTCCGCGGATTCAGCGGATCGGTGGCGTATTCCTTGTCGTAGAGGAATCCGTACTCGAGGCGCGCGTTGGTGTAGGACTTGCCCTCGACAAACGCCCAGCTCGATCCTTCGATGCGGGTGGTGGTGCCGATGGTCGTGTCGTAACCCTGCGGCGTCACGGCCCACGCGTTGAAATCGCCGACCACGCGCGGCTGCAGCCCGTCCTTGTCCTTGACCGGGAAGATCAGCCGCGTCTGGTTCTCGATGATCGGCGTACCGCCCTTGCGCGCGATGAACTGCTCGATCGCCGCGTCACGTTGCGCGGCGTCGGCAAGACCGGGTAACTGCTTCTGCAGTTCCGACCACGATTGCGGCTCAGTCGCGCAACCGAGAACCAGCAGCATCGGCAAGAACAAAACCCATGGAACCCTTGGAACCATTGGCACCCCTGGAACCGCGCTCACAGTTCCGCCGCAAGCTTCTGAGCCGCGGAACGTCGCGCGCCCTGCCCTTCGACGATCAACTGCCCGCACGCTGCGCGAATATCGCGGCCGCGGCTCTTCCTCACCGACACCATCAATCCGCGGTCGGCGAGGATCTTCGCAAACTTGTTGATGCGTTCATCGGATGGCCGCTCAAACGGGATGCCCGGTGCCGCATTCAACGGCAGCAGGTTGACCTTGGCTTTCACGCCCGAGAGCACCTTGACCAGCTTGCGTGCGTCAGCATCCGAATCGTTCACGCCCGCCAGCATCACGTACTCGAACATGATGCGGCGCCGCTTCGACAGCGGGAAGCGCTTGCAGGCGTCGACCACGTCCTGCATGGTGTACTTCTTGTTGACGGGGACGATGGCGGCACGGGTTTCCTCGGTAGCGGCGTGCAGCGACACCGCGAGGTTCGGCATCAGTTCTTCCTGGGCAAGCCTGTCCATTTGCGGCACCAGGCCCACGGTCGACAACGTGACGCGCTTCGGATGCATGTCGAACCCTTCCTTCTGGTTCAGCATCCGCATCGCCTTCATGGTGTTGTCGTAGTTCTGCAGCGGCTCACCCATGCCCATCAGGACGATGTTGAACGGCTTGTCGAGCAGGTTGGTTGATCGCGCCAGCAGCCGCACCTGGCCGGCAATCTCGGCCGCGGTCAGGTGACGGATCAATCCCATCTTGCCCGTGAGGCAGAAGGCGCACCCCATCGCGCAGCCGACCTGCGTCGACACGCAAAACGTCTGCTTCGGAGTGTCGGGGATGAAGACCGCTTCGATCTTGCGGCCGTCGGCGAGGCGCAGCGCAAACTTCTGCGTGCCGTCCTCTGAAACGGCGTGCTGCTCGACTTCGGGCAGCGAAATCGTCGCCTTCTCTTGAAGCGCCGCCTGCAGCTCGCGGCTGAGGTTCGTCATTGACGCGAAATCGGTGACGCCACGCTTCCAGATCCATTGGTAGATCTGCCGCGCGTGAAACTTCTTGTGTCCGAGGGCTTGGACGAACTCCTCGAGTTCGGAGAGTTCCAGTCCAGCCAGGTCCGTCTTCACCCTCTCATTGTAGCGACGAACCTCCATGTTCGTCGGATCGGCTCTGGAAGCGCGCCCGCAGCGCCGACAGCGTCCGGGTAATCGATTCTCGTGCAGTACTGGTGACGATTGGCCTGATCAGCGGTCCAATGATCGCCGGCAAGTCTCGGCTCAGCGACAATGACTCCACTTCGACCAGGACCCCGTCTTCAAGCTGCTTGTAGCGCCAGTACGAGTTGAGACGCCACATATAGCCGTGATCCTCGCCTTCCGGCATGGCTCGCTCGCGCGGGGTGCCCGCGTCTTCGATCTCGACGATCTTCGTCGAGAAGCTGTTGCTGATCGCGCGATCGGGCGCCAGCCTCTTGTAAGTCACGTCGTACTCGGTGTCGTAGACGACGGTGACGATCCTGGTGCGCTTGACGCGCAGATACAGCTTCTGGGCGTCTGGCCCGCGTGGCACCACGCGAGAGCTGACGACGTCTTCCTGCTTGTGCTGATCGCTCTGCGGAGCCTGGAGGACCTTGAGCAGGTAGTCGAGCCTCACCTTCGGCACGAAGATGGAGCCGCGCCAGTGATTGATCAGTCCGCCATCGACCGGCACCTCGCTCACGTCGTGAGAGACCGCCGTGGATACGATCACCTCACCGCGCTTGAGTGCCGCCAGGGTGCGTGACAGCTGCACGGCCGGCTGCCGTTCTATTTCGAGGAACGGCTGGTTCGCCGACAGCTCGCGCCCGCGGCGCGCTTCGACCGTCGCGGCATAGGTGTTGAACGCGCGAACCGTCTTCGGCTGCAGCGTCGCATCACCACTCGCCTGCGCGGTGCCCGCAGTGCCCAGCACCGCCATAACCACGCCGGTCTTGAAGACCAGCCGGTCCGCGCTGATGAAGTTGATCGCCGACAGCGCGGCGATGCTCAGGATGTTCGCCACAATCGGGTGCAGGCCGGTGGCTTCCACGAAGTACGCCGAGAGAAAGATGCCGCCGAAGACCGACGTGACCGATGTCAGGACGTTGTAGCGCAGCAGGCGCTCCAGCAGCGTGACATTCATCTTCTGGAGCTTCCTGTCCTTCCACGTCCAATGGTGGTGGAAGAAGAAGTTCGCAATGATCGCCGCCTCCACGGCGATTCCGGTCGCGAGGAGGTAGTGCACGCCGAGATCGAGAAGTGCCGAGACGGAGGCGATCTGAACGACCAAGCCAGTCGCTCCGCTGGCCGCGAATCGAGCGAATCTGGCCGTCATCGCCTTGTCTCCTCGATGTAGAGCGCGCGGACGTTGCCGGCCGACGTGATCAGGAAGGTCGCCACGAGTCCGATTGACCCGATGACGCCGGCGAGGTTCCAGAGCAGGACGGGGCCGAGTCCCGGCACGTCAACCAGCGGCGTCTTGATGAGCGCCAGTGCGCCGGCTGCCAGCAGAATCCGAAGTTCGGTGGGCCCAACGCCGATGAAGGACATCTTGAAGACGCCCCTCGAGTGGGTCGCCAGGTAGGCCTCGGCCGATACCAGAAAGAACGCCGCCACCACGAGCGTGGCGATCAGCGGCGACATGAACCCGGACGCCGCAAGGCCGGCAAAGAGCATCGCCGTGCCGGCCAGGTCGATGACGTGGTCGACGTAATAGCCGTAGCGTGGCCGTTGCTGGGCGCGCACGCGTGCCACGGTGCCGTCGAGGCTGTCGCCGAACCAGTTGAGCGCCAGGCACAGCACCACAAGTGACGCTCCTGCAACAGGATCCGACTGTGCGACAACGAACGAAGCGCCCGCGCCGGCCATGGCCAGCAGGCCCAATGCAGAGAGGTGGTCAGAGTTGATCCAGCGCGGCAGGCGCTGAGCGATCCAGATGAGTGTTCGTTTCTCCGCGGCGGCCAGCACGCTGTTGTGCTGACGAACATGAGTGGTCGTCGACATGTCAGCTTCTCCTGACCGGTAATGTGCAACCCGGTCGGGAAACGGCTCAGGCGTGCTGTTTCAGCAGGTAATCCAGGCTCATGTTCTCGTCCACGACATCTTCCGGGATCAGTGCGTAGCGCCACGGCTTCGGCGCGTGGGTGTTGGCACGCTCGCACCACAACTTCGCTGCCTCGTGTTTCGCCAGGACGTCCGGTGCCGTCAATTGATTACGTGCTTTGGACTCGATGATCCACATGGCTGACGTGGTTTCGGCCGCGAAGTCCGGGATGTATTGCGGTTGCGACGTCCCCTCACGGTAATAGATCTGAAACTGATCCTTGAGAGGTTTGAACCAGCGCACGGCGTCCCGATCCAGGATGATGGCGAGCTTGCGCTCGTTGTTGGCCTGAAATCGCTGTGTTCGGTACAGACAATTCTTGAAGCCGCCATACAGCACGCGCTGAATGCGCGATTTGTCGGCGGGCTCCTGCCTGAAGTCTTCGATCGGCCTGTCGGCGTCTACCGAAAACGCACTCTGCTTCAGCAACGGCGTGAAGCCGGCGCGGACCTCCGCGTGGTAGCCCTCGACCTTCTCCCAGTAGTGGCCGGGCTCGTGCATCTGCGCGTGAATATTGATGGCGATCGGGCGCTGGTAGGCCTTGAGGACACGCACCAGGTCGTCATCCGACTTCAGGTAGGACCGGAAATGGTTGACGGCCTGCGTTGCAAGGTCATAGAGCAAGTCCGCGTGTTCGTCGTATGCCACATCATCGAAATCCACGAGCCCGGCCACGATGTAGTTCTCCAGCCGCGGCTCGACGATGCCCACGGCGCCGAGCGTGACGTATGACACGTCACCGCTTTGAAGCTGCTTGATGAACAATTCCTCCGTCAGTGGCTGGTAGTTCCACGCGCGCGTGTCGAGCTCGAAGCGGTTGAATCCGGTCTGAACCGCGCCGATCGGCGTCACGGATACACGAGGGATGTCGATGGTGCCGCGCACGACTTCCGCACACGTGGCCGCGACAATGGCCGGAATATCTACCGCTGTGACTCCCTCGAGCGTCAACTGGCCACTGATGGAATCCTGGACGCTCTCGACCAGCCGCGCCTGCACTTGGGGCTCGGCCAACGACGCCGAACCGGGGACGGCGGCGATGTCGCTGGCGAGGGTCTCGATGGCGCGCAACGTGCTCTGGGCCACCGCCACCGCCTTCGGGTCCGTAAATACGGGCGCCGCGGCTGGAAAGCCCGGTGTGGACTGAATGTCGGTCACACCGAGCCGCTCCAGGAACGACGGGGCGGAGGTCACGGTGACGGTTCTGCGCGTGAGATCGGCGCCATCGATTTCGATTGCCGTGATCTTGATCGGGGAGTCTGCGGCGTTGCAGTCGTCGACGATCTCCTGAAACCGGTCGTGGGCGACGATGCTCAGCCGGTCGAGCGGAGCCTGCCCGGTGCGCTCGCCGAACGGCAGGCGCAGTCCGCGGCCGATGCTCTGCTCGATGAGCGTCCTTGCATTCGCGGCGCGCAGCGGCACGATGGTGAAGAGGTTGGTGACGTCCCATCCCTCTTTCAGCATGTTGACGTGAATCACGATCTCGGTCGGCTCGTCGGCGTGCTCGACACGAAGCAGCCGCTCGACGACTTCGTCGCCTTCCGACCCGCTCGTGCTGCTCGAGTCGACCTGCAGCACCTTGCCCCGGTAACGGCCCTCGAAAAACCCGTCGGATTCAACCAGCGACTTGATGGCGGCAGCGTGCGTCGTGTCGCGCGCGATCACCAGGACGAATGGCTTGACCTTGGGCAACCCGCTTTCGCGATGATAGGTGTCCAGATCGACCTTCAGGCCTTCGTGAAGGTGAATGCCGTCTTCGAGCTTCAGCTTTTCGATTACCTCCGGTGCCTGTCCCGCCGCCACGAAGTCGCGTCTCGTAACGACCGCGGGACTCTTCACGAAGCCGTCTGCAATCGCGTGCGCCAATGGGTACGAATAGGCGATGTTCTTGAAACGCGTGACGCCCTTCTTGCCGCCACCCTCGACGAACGGCGTCGCCGTCAACTCCAGCCCGAGGATGGGACGCAGCTCGTTGATCGCCTTCACGCCTGCCGACGCGCGATAGCGATGCGACTCGTCCATCAACAGGACCAGATCAGGAAGATTCGCGAGGTACTCGAAATAGCTTTCCCCGATGTATTCAGACAGCCGCTTGATGCGCGGCGACTTGCCGCCGCGAACCTCGGAGTTGATCTTCGAGATGTTGAAGATGTTGATGCGGCACGAGGTGAGCTGGTCCAGCAGCGTCTGGTCGTAGTTCTCGCCGGTGATCACCTGCGGCGGCTCGGTCGCAAATTCGGCTATGCCCTTGAACACGTACTTCGGCGTGCCCGGCGTGAAATCGGCGATCAGCTTGTTGTAGATCGTGAGGTTCGGCGCCAGCACGAAGAAGTTCTGAATGCCGTGCGCCAGCCGAAGATAGGCGACGAACGCGCCCATGAGGCGCGTCTTGCCCACGCCGGTCGCCAGCGCGAAACAGAGGGAGGGGAAATCGCGCTCGAAGTCCGTGACGCTTTCGAACTCGGCCCGAACAGCGGCCAGGGTCGAGGGCAGGTCAGCGTCTTTCGATGGCGCCGCGAGCTCAATAACGCGGTCCAGGATTTCCAGTGAGCGGCGCTGCGGCGGCCGCAGGCTCAAACGGTTGGCGACTGCGGATACCTGCCGGTGCATGCGTGTGCCGACAATACCTCAGGACCACGCGGCCGATGCATTCGAGCACAGTGACAATTAATAATTATCTTTACGATATGACTAACATGATTTTCGTATGTTGTTCAAAACACCAGAGTTAAACGAGGCGGAGCTGGCGGTAGTAGCCCGAATAGATGAGGTTCGGACGACTTTGAGCTACGCCGTGGCGTCACGCCGCTGGACCGGCAGCATTCGCCGCATGGTTCAGGCCCGCGCCGTGCAAGGCTCCAACAGCATCGAAGGCATCCATGTCACGGTAGACGATGCGATTGCGGCGGTCGACAACGAGGAGCCGCTGGATGCGGGGAGTGATGCCTGGCTCGCGGTCACGGGCTACCAGAACGCCATGACCTACGTCCTCCAGCTCGCCGACGACCCGCACTTCTCCTACTCGCGAGACCTGATTCGCAGCCTGCACTTCATGATGCTGCACCACGAGCTCGTCAAGCACCCTGGCAAGTGGCGTCCGGGCCCGATCTACGTTCGCAATGAGATCACCGGTGAAACCGTGTACGAAGGCCCGCCCGAGTCACAGGTGAACGAGCTGATGCGCGAGCTGGTCGACGAGCTGAACGCGTCAACGTCGGCGCCGATCATCGTGCGCGCAGCCATGGCGCATCTCAACCTGGTGATGATTCATCCGTTCTCGGACGGCAACGGCCGAATGGGCCGCTGCCTGCAGACGCTGGTCCTGGCGCGCGAGCAGATCCTGGCCCCGGCGTTCTCGAGCATCGAGGAGTATCTGGGACGCAATCAGCAGCCGTACTACGACGTGCTCGGTGCCGTCGGCGGCGGGGCGTGGCATCCCGAACGCGATGCGCGGCCGTGGCTTCGCTTCTGCCTCACCGCGCACTATCACCAGGCGACGTGGCTCGTGCAGTGGAGCCGAATCTACCAGCGGCTCTGGGACGCGCTCGAGGCGCTTCTGAACGAGAAGCAGATGCCGGATCGCATGTTGCCCGCCTTGAGCGACGCGGCCATCGGCTACAAGGTCAGAAATCCGCTGTATCGCAAGAGCGCGGAGATCTCCGAACTGACCGCGAGCCGCGACCTGAAGGCGATGGTCGAAGCAGGACTGCTCGTGGCGCACGGCGAGAAGCGAGGCCGATATTACCTTGCGTCAGCGAAGCTCAAGAAGCTGTTCCAGGCGGCCTGGGAGCCGCCGACCAATGTGGATCCGTTCACCCTGGTCGACGGCTAGCTGCCGGGTATCGGTCCCGAACTCTATGTTTGAGATGATGTTCAACTGAGCTGACTCGATGTTTCCCAGGTTCAAGGACGTGCTGGCCGCCTTCGCCGAGCTGAAGCGGCAAGGCATCGTGCGTGATTACGCCGTGTTCGGCGCCATTGCCCAAATGTTCTGGGACGAGGCGGTCGCGACCTTTGATGTCGACGTGCTCGTCCTGCTCGATGCGCCGCCGGGATCGCTCGTCGACGTGGGGCCGCTTTATGACTGGGCACGGCGCAACGGGTATCGAGAGGAGGGCAGCCACATCTTCATCAGCGACATTCCGGTGCAGTTTGTGCCGGCGCCGAACCTGCTGCATGAGGAGGCAGTGGAGCGGGCCGCGACTCTCGACGTCGACGGCGTTCCCGTCCGCGTCGTCCGGCCGGAGTACCTGATTGCGACCTGGCTGCAGCCGCCGGCGAACAACTCGGTCCGTAAGGAGCGGGCCCTGCGGTTGCGCGAGGCCGCCGTCGTCGATCAGACGCTCCTCGATGACATCCTCGCGAAGCATGCGCTATCTTGGTAGCGCATGGCAGATGTCCCGCCGCAGCTCATCTCGCGCCTGCGACGCGGTAAAGCGGCCCTCCGGCAATCTCGCCGCGCCGCCCCGTTAGAAGAAAAGCTTCGCCAACTCGTGCAGGCGCAGCACCTTTACGTGCAGATCGTCGGCGCCCGCCGGCCGCTGAAACCCTGGCAGAAGCCCTGGGATCAAACTCCTTAGTCCCTAGTCCCTGATCAGAACAGTCCCTGCTGCCCGGCCTTCGGCGGCGCCGGCGCGAGGTTCTGCACCTCGAGCGAGTAGTCGTCGCGGCCCCATTCGCAGCGCGACAGCACGGTCTTGGGGATCTTCTTGATAGTCAGATTGGCAAACGCGTCCGCCTTGCCGCGAAACGCCGTGCACAGCACCAGCAGCGTTCGCTCCGCTCCCACATCGTCGCTCAACTGCCGCAACTGTTCTTCGGTCAGCGTCTGGGTGGTCACGTAGATGAAGTCGCGCTCGGTCGAGTGGCCGTGCTGCCACGAAATGCTGTCGCTCGGCTGATAGGTGAAGCCCTCGAGCTTGCACAACGCCTCGGCGAGCATGGCGGCGTTGTATTCCCTGTTGATCACCCAGTTGCCCCACTTGTCGCGCTCGAGCAGCGACGGCGCGAGCTTGTAGTAGCGGAATCCGCCGCCCCCCTTCCACCCAGTCGATTCGGTCACGCCGCCCGGGTCGTCGCCGTCTACGACCTTCTTGAGTCGAGGGATGAGGTGCGTGTGGCAGTGATCGCGCACTTCGACCGTGATCCACTTTCGCCCGAGCTTGTGCGCCACGGCAGCAGTCGTACCCGACCCTGCGAAAGAGTCGAGCACGAGGTCTCCGGGACCGGTCGAGATCTCCAGAATTCGTGAGATTAGTGTTTCTGGTTTCGGCGTCGCAAACGGTTCGATCTCCGGAAGGAGCTTGCGCAGATGGTCGCGTTTAGCATCCTGGTTGGAACCAACCTCGCTCGCAGGCCACCAGGTTCTGGGAACGACACCGTCTTGAACGTCGGTGATATACCGCTTGATCAGAGGCATACCATCGCCATCAGCACCGAAGTAGACTCGGCCTTCCGCCCGTGCTTCTTCGAATGATGCCGGCGAAAAACGCCAATAGTTGCCCTTAGGTGGAACCACTACTCGGCCCGAAGGCAGGGTGATCTCAAACCGAGCACTTTCGCCACCGCTTTTTGCGGTTCCATTGTCGCCCTGCAACCAAGGACCTCGCGGATCGTTGTCCGGATTCCGATATCTTCTTTTCTGCTCCTCGGTCCTAGGAAGTAGGTTTCTCGTCTTTCTCCAAATCGCTCGATCCCGCGCATAGAGAAGGATGTGGTCGTAAGCGGAGGAGACATCAGTGTCGTTCCGCCGCCCCTGGTCCTTCTCCCAAGCGAAAGTGGCAACAAAGTTCGCGCGTCCTAGGAGTTCGTCGCAGACCACTTTGAGGTAGTGCGCTTCGTTGTCGTCGACGGTTATCCACAGCGAGCCGTCTTCTCTGAGGAGCCTCCTCAGCAACTCCAGCCTGTCGCGCATCATCGACAACCAGATCGAATGCTCCAGTCCATCGTCGTAGTGCTCAAACGCACTGCCGGTGTTGTACGGAGGATCGATGAAGATGCACTTCACCTTCCCCGTGAACTCCTGCTCGAGCGCTTTCAGCGCCAGTAAGTTATCGCCGAAGATCAACCGGTTGTCGAAGATGTCGTGGTCGGTGACGCGATGCTTCGCGTGATACGCCTTCGCCGGATCCTCGAGCAGGATGCGCGGCTCGAGGCGAGGACGATGCTCCTTGCCGATCCACGTGAGCTCGAGCTTTTGTTTCTTGGTCATTGAATCTGAGCTATCTGTGCTTTCTGCGGCCCTGGCTAAGAACTCTGCGCCATCTGTGGCCCTGGCTTACACAACTCTCCAGCGAATCGTGAACAAATGTTCGGATGTGATTCGTTGGCCAAGCTTACCTTCAATCTGCGCGATCAGTTCGCCGCGCTTGCGATCGATTTCGTCCTGGGCGTCGAAGAGCGAACGCCGCCTGGTGTTGCGTTCCGCCTCAATGGCCTTCATCCGCTTCTGGGCCGCAAGCTTGGCTTCAAGTGAGGTCGTGACCGTCGCAGCCTTCCGCGCTTCCTTGATCTGCTTGTCCAGTTCCTTGATGTCCCGCTCGAGTCCGAGCTTCAAGTCGTCCGCCCAACCATCGAGCTTGTCTGACTCTGCTTCGAACAGTTCCAGGTTGGCCGATGAAATCTTCTCCTGAATCTTCGACTGCTGTCCTGCCGCCAGCCGCTCGAGGGCAGAGATGTCTCCACCAAGAGGCAGGTGCCCGCCGACCGCTGCCGGAAGGCTGAATAATCGGCGCGCAATATCCCCGTCGACCGGCTCACCGGCGTCGGTGGTTGCCGCGACCAGCAGGTGATCCTCCGCCTGATCCATTGATTCGATGGCAACGGATGTCACACGCAGCCATCCCCCCTGACCTCGCAACGGCTCGACCGCCGACACCTTCCCCGCGTAGCTCGTGAGGTCGAACGCAACGTCAACAGGATCACCGCTGTTCAAAGTCCGCGCCTTGGCCTGCTGCACGACAAGGTCGGCAAGTGGGTGGTTCAGCCGGTAGAAATGCGCGTTGCCGGATCTGCGGGGGAGTTCATAAAGTCCGAGGGGCACACCCGCGCCGGCACTCGGAATGGTCTGCAGCTCGAACGTGCTGTCATCAACGAATCGCGCGTGGTCGCGAAGCTCGTGTCTGGTGATGTCCATCAGCAGCCGCTCGTATCGGCCGAGCGACGACTTCGATGCCGCATCCCTGATCTTCAGCTTCTCCCGCACCTCATCGTCAAAAGTCTCGAGCAGGTTCTGGCGCGCGGCGCTGAGCGTCTCTTCGATCTCGGAGGTGAGCTCGAGCTGTAACTGATCGAAGGCCTGCTTGATCTCGTCCGGCTTGCGGCAGGTCTGATAGATGCCGGCAATGCGCTTTTCGAGATCAACGCCGGACTCAATGGCGCCAAGGACCTCGTCGCTGGCGCCGAACACGCCGTCGAACAGCCGGAACTTCTCCGAGAGCAACTGAAACACGCGCTGGTCGGCGGCGTTGCTCCGATTGAGGAAGTTCAAGACGACGACGTCGTGTTTCTGGCCGTAGCGATGGCACCGGCCGATGCGCTGTTCGATGCGCTGCGGATTCCATGGCAGGTCGTAGTTGACGACCAGCGAACAGAACTGCAGGTTGATGCCCTCGGCGGCGGCTTCGGTGGCGATCATGATCTGACCGCGCTCGCGGAAATATTCGACCAGTGCCGAGCGCATGTCGGCGGTCTTCGAGCCGGTGACCCGATCGGTGCCTTCGTGCCGTGTCTTCCACTCCGCGAAGATGGCTCTCGACCCCTCGTCGGTGTTCGAGCCGTTGAACAGGACAATGCCGTCTTTCCAGGGACTGTCGGCGAGGATGCGAAGCAGGTATTCCTGAGTCTTTCGCGATTCGGTAAAGACAATGGCCTTCTCGGCAGCGCCCAGTTCGGCCGCCTTTGCCATGCCAACGCCGAGCGCCTTCAGCAGCGCCTGTCCTTTGGCGTTGTGCGTGATCGACGTGGCGAGGTTGCGAAATTCCTCCAGATCCGCGATCTCGCGCTCGAGGGCCGCACGGTCGGCGTCCGACAGCGGAGGGCCCGGGTCTTCCTCCCACTCGTCGGCAACTTCGGTCAGCCCCTCGAAGTCACGCTCCATCTCTTCGCTGAGCGGCTCCACAGGCTCGTGCTTCTGGATCTTCGCGCGCAACCGCCTGATCAGTGTTTCGAGCGCGCCGGCGATCGCGAACGTAGACGAGGCGAGTAGCTTGCGAAGAACCAGCGTCATCAGCGCGCGCTGGCTGGAGGGCAGCGCCTGGAGGTTGGGGCGGCACAGGTAGTCGGACACCGCGTAGTAGAGGTGGTCCTCAGCCTGCGCCGGCGTGAATTCCTCTACGAGAGGCAGCCGCCGGGTATACGAGATGTAAGCCGTCACCTGGCGTCGAAGCGTGCGCTGGCACACCGGCCTCAAGCGGTTCTTTAGTGTTCGGAATACCTGCTGTTCGTCAAGGCGCAGATACTGATCGCGAAAGCTCTGCACGTCTCCGAACACCTGCTCGTCCAGGATGCTGACCAGCCCGAACAGCTCGAGGAGCGAATTCTGAAGCGGTGTGGCCGTCAGCAGCAGCTTCGGCGCATGCGCCAGCGCCTGCTTCAGCGTGTTGGCAATCACGTTGCCGGGCTTGTAGACGTTGCGGAGGCGGTGCGCCTCGTCCATCACGACCAAGTCCCAGGGCACGGCGTTGATGTCGGCGGCCTTGTTGCGGGCGAACTGATACGAGCAAATGACGATGGAGTCGCGCTCGAAGGGCCTGAACCGCCCCTGCTTGACGTCCTCGTTGTAGGGCTTGGACTCAACGATCGAGCAAGGGAGGAAGAACTTGTCGCTCAATTCCTGGTGCCACTGCTTGCGGAGATTGGATGGCGTGACGACCAGCAGCCGCCGGCGCCGCTCGGCCCACTTCTGGGCGAGCACCAGCCCGGCCTCAATCGTCTTGCCGAGTCCCACCTCGTCAGCCAACAGCACGCCTTTTGACAGCGGTGATCGAAAGGCGAAGAGCGCGGCATCGATCTGATGAGGATTGAGGTCGACCTGAGCGTCTACGAGAGCGGTGGCCAGCCGATCCATGGAGTCAGCCGGGGCGCGCCGGGTCAGCTCGTATGCCCAGAACTTGGAATGGAAGGGCGTCACCGCGCCTGAGTTTAGCGAATCTGCGTCATCTGCGGCCCTGGCGTTTGATATGATTTGAAGGCTGATCGCCCTCAGATCAGCGGCCCACGTGACCGAACCGAATATCCGCCGAACCGTGCTAGCCAACGGTGTCCGCCTCGCCACCGAGCGGATGCCACACGTGCGCTCGGTCGCCGTCGGCATCTGGCTCACGCGCGGATCGCGACACGAACCCGACGAGCATCCGGGCATCGCGCACTTCGTTGAGCACATGCTGTTCAAGGGCACGCCGACGCGGAACGCGGAAGAAATCGCCCAGCAGGTCGATTCCATCGGCGGCCAGATCGACGCGTTCACATCCAAGGAATACGCCGGCTATTACTTGAAGGTGCTCGACGAGCACCTGCCGCTCGCCGTCGACATCCTCGCGGACCTGATCTGCAACCCGCTGTTCGCCGAAGACGACATCGAGCGGGAAAAGAAGGTCATTCTCGAAGAGATCAAGATGGTCGAGGACACACCCGACGATCTGGTCCACGAACTGTTCGCGGAAGGGTTCTGGCTGAATCACCCGCTCGGCCGTCCGATTCTCGGCACGCCGTCCAGCGTCACCGGCCTGAACCGGAAGATCCTCACGGAATATTTCGGCCAGACCTACTGCGCCTCGAACTTCGTGGTGGTCGCGGTCGGCAACCTCGAGCACGGACGCGTGCAGGAACTGCTCGAAAAGGCGCTCGAGAACGCGCCGCACACCGGTCCCGAGGCGAATTCGTCGGCGCCGGTTGTGGCTCCGGTCATCCAGGTCCGCAAGAAGGATCTGGAGCAGAGCCACATCGTGTTCGGCACGGAAGCGTTGCCGCAGCATGATCCGGATCGCTACGCGGGATATGCGCTCAACACCACGCTCGGCGGTTCAATGAGCTCGCGCCTGTTTCAGAACGTGCGCGAAAAGCGCGGCCTTGCGTATTCGGTGTTCTCAGGTCTGTCCGCCTACCAGGACGCCGGCGCGCTCAGCATTTACGCCGGCTGCGCCAACGACGCGGTTGCCGAGCTGATCGATGTCGTGGTCGCCGAGATTCGCCAGATGAAGGCGGGCGGACTCGATCCTGTGGAGCTGCGTCGCGCGAAGGACCATCTGAAAGGTTCCTTGATGCTTGGCCTCGAGAGCACCTCGAGCCGCATGTCTCACCTGGCGCGGCAGGAGATGTACCGCGAGCACACTTTCAGCCTTGACGACATGCTGGCGGCGATCGAACGGGTCAGCGCCGATGATGTCCTCAAGCTGGCCGATCGCTTCTTCACCAACGGGTCGCTCGCGGTGACGGTGCTTGGCAACGTCAATGGATTGCAAGTCACGAAGGAGCAACTAGCGCTTTGATTCCGCGGTACACCAACCCCGAAATGGGTCGCATCTGGAGCGAGCAGCGTCGCTACGAAACGTGGCTCCAGGTGGAACTGGCTGCGACCGATTCCATGGCCGCCGCCGGAATCGTGCCGGCCGAAGCCGCCCGCGACTTGCGAGAAAAGGGCGCGTTCAACATCGCGCGCATCGACGAGATCGAGAAGACCACGCAACACGACGTCATCGCGTTCACGACCTCGGTGGCGGAGATCGTCGGTCCGTCCGCGCGCTGGCTGCACTTCGGTCTCACCTCCTCCGACGTTGTCGATACGGCGCAGGCGATCCAGATGGTCGAAGCCTGCGACCTGATTCTCAAGAACATGGCAGCGCTCGGCGTGGCGATCAAGACGCGCGCCGAAGAGCACAAGCTGACGCCGATGATCGGCCGCACGCACGGCGTACATGCCGAGGTCATGACGTTCGGCCTGAAGCTGGCGCTGTGGTACGCGGAGTGGCAGCGCGACATCGAGCGCGTCCGCCGCGCGCGTGAAGCCGTTCGTGTCGGCAAGATTTCCGGCGCGGTCGGCACGTTTGCGCATCTCGACCCCGTCATCGAAGCCGACGTTTGCAAGCGTCTTGGCTTGCTGCCGGCGCCGATCTCGTCGCAGGTGATCCAGCGCGATCGTCACGCCGAGTTGATGACGGCGCTGGCGATCACCGCCGCTTCTCTCGAAAAGTTCGCCCTCGAAATTCGCGGCCTGCAGAAGACCGAGATCGGCGAAGTCGAAGAGCCGTTCGGCAAAGGCCAGAAGGGTTCGTCGGCGATGCCGCACAAGCGCAACCCGATCGGCTGCGAGCAGATCGTCGGTCTGGCGCGCCTGATTCGCAGCAATGCGATGGCCGCGCTCGAGAACATCGCGCTGTGGCACGAGCGCGACATCTCGCACTCCTCGGTTGAGCGGGTCATTCTGCCTGACAGCTTCATTGCCGTCGATCACATGCTGCGGCGCTTCACCCGCATCGTGTCGGGGATGGTGGTCTACCCCGACCGCATGCTCGAGAACCTCAATCGCTCGCGCGGCGTGGTGTTCTCGGGACAGGTGCTGCTCGAGCTCGCCCGGCGCGGAGTCTCGCGCGAGCAAGCCTACGAGTGGGTGCAGCGCAACGCGATGAAGTCGTTCCATGAGAAGCAGGACTTCAAGGGCCTGCTGCTCAACGACGCCGACATCACCAGGGTGCTGCCGGTCGTGGAGATCGAGAAGGCGTTTGATTTGAAGGAACAGCTCCGCAACGTCGATGCGGTGTTCAAGAGGGTGTTTTCGTAGGGGAGGACTTCAGTCCTCCCGGAACAGGAAGCGATGAAGGCGCGAGTTTACGTAACCCTGAAGCCGTCTGTATTCGATCCACAAGGCCATGTCGTCGCTGAAGCGCTGGTGACGCTCGGCTACAACGACGTGAAGGATGTTCGCCAGGGCAAGTTCTTCGAGGTCGAGCTCGCCGACACCGACGCCGCGACCGCCAAGGCGCGCGTGACCGAAATGGCGGACAAGCTGCTCGCCAACCCGGTGATCGAGAGTTACCGCGTCGAGGTCTTGCAGTAATGGGTCGGAGGCCGGGAGCCGGGAGCCGGGAACAATGAAATTTGCTGTTGTCGTTTTTCCAGGGTCGAACTCGGATTACGACGCCTTCTACGCCGCCTCGCGCGTCGTCGGTGAACAGGCCGAGCTGATCTGGCACAAGGACACGGACCTGAAGAGCGCCGACGCCGTGATTCTGCCCGGCGGCTTCGCGCACGGCGACTACATGCGCACGGGTGCGATTGCGCGCTTCTCGCCGATCATGGCGGCGGTGAAATCGTTCGCCGAGCGCGGTGGTCCGGTGCTGGGTATCTGTAACGGTTTCCAGATCCTGCTCGAGGCCGGGATGTTGCCCGGGGCGATGGTCAGGAACGATCGCATCAAGTTCGTCTCTAAGCTGGTCCCGGTCCGCGTCGAGCAGACCGACACGCCGTTTACCGCGGCGTGCGCATCCAGGCAGGTGTTGAGCCTGCCCATCGCGCACGGCGAAGGCAACTACTACGCGCCGCCCGACGTGCTTGCGGACATCGAGGCGAACCGGCAGGTGGTGTTCCGCTATGCCAGCGCCGCGGGAGACGTCGGCGCCGAGTGGAATCCCAACGGCTCGCTGAACAGCATCGCCGGTATCTGCAATCGCAATCGCAATGTCGTCGGCCTGATGCCGCATCCCGAGCGCGCGGCGGAGCTGCAGCTCGGTAGCGCTGACGGCCGGGTGGTGCTGGCCTCTGTGGTGAAATCGCTGGCCAGCGTTTCTTCAAGCAGTAAATCCGCAGTTCCGAACCTGACATGATCGATTCCGCTGTCCTTGAACGCCACGGCATCAAGCCGGATGAGTACGAACGCATCCTGCAGTTGATGGGCCGCGAGCCCAACCTGCTCGAACTCGGCTTGTTCTCCGTGATGTGGTCGGAGCACTGCAGCTACAAGAGCTCTCGTGTGCACCTCAAGACGCTGCCGACCACCGGTCCGCGCGTCGTGCAGGGTCCTGGCGAAAACGCCGGCGCCGTCGACATCGGCGATGGCTTGTGTGCCGTCTTCAAGATCGAGTCGCACAATCACCCGTCGTTCATCGAGCCCTACCAGGGCGCAGCGACCGGCGTGGGCGGCATCATCCGCGACATCTTCACGATGGGCGCCCGGCCGATCGCGCTGCTGAACGCGCTTCGCTTCGGTTCGCTCGAGACGCCGCTGGCCCGTCGCATCTTTGAAGGCGTGGTCGCCGGCGTTGGCGGTTACGGCAACAGCATCGGTATCCCGACTGTCGGCGGCGAGATCGTGTTCGACGAGATGTATTCGGGCAACCCGCTCGTCAACGTCCTGTGCCTCGGCATCGCCCGCAAGGACGACATCGTCAAGGGCGCCGCAAAGGGCGTTGGCAATCCGGTGTTCTACGTCGGTGCCAAGACCGGCCGTGACGGCATCCACGGCGCGACCATGGCGTCGGCGGAGTTCGACGAGAAGTCGGCGGAGAAGCGCCCTGCGGTGCAGGTCGGCGATCCGTTCATGGAAAAGCTGTTGATGGAAGCCTGTCTCGAAGTCATGAAGACGGGCGCCGTCGTCGGCATCCAGGACATGGGGGCCGCGGGCTTCACGTGTGCGACATCGGAAATGGGATCGCGCGGCGGCGTCGGCATGACGGTGGACGTGATGCACGTTCCGCAGCGCGAGACCGGCATGATCCCCTACGAGATCATGCTGTCCGAGTCGCAGGAGCGCATGCTGCTGGTTGTCGAGCGCGGGCGCGAGCACGAAGTCGAAGCAGTATTCGACAAGTGGGATCTCCACGCGGTCAAGGTCGGCGAGGTCACCGAAGGATCGCGCCTGAAGATCATGGAGCGCGGGACGCAGGTCGCCGATGTGCCGAATCGCGCGCTCACGGATGAAGCGCCGGTCTACAACCGGCCGATGAAAGTGCCGGAATGGCAGGAGCGTGTCCAGCAGCTGCCGCTGGCGGATCTTGGCACCGCGCCAACGGCCCAGCGGGCGTTCGATACGCTGATCGCGGTGCCCACCATCGCCAGCAAGCGATGGGCCTACCGCCAGTACGACCACAGCGTTGGCACCAACACCATCGCGCAGCCCGGCATGTCGGCAGCGGTGGTTCGCGTGAAGGACTCGACGAGGGGTCTCGCCGTGTCAGTCGACGGCAACGGTCGCTTCTGTTATCTCGATCCTTATCAGGGCGCGAAGCTGGCGGTCGCCGAAGCGTCACGCAACGTTGCGTGCGCCGGCGGCGAACCGATCGGCGCCACCAACAACCTCAACTTCGGCAATCCGGAACGGCCCGAGATCATGTGGCAGATCGGCGAGGCCGTCCGCGGCATCGGCGATGCTTGCCGTGCACTGGACGCGCCGATTACGGGCGGCAACGTCAGCCTCTACAACGAAACCGAAGGTCGCGCGATCTTCCCGACACCGGTTCTCGGCGTGGTCGGTCTGCTGGACGATGCCTCGAAGACAACGACGCGTGTGTTCAAGACCGACGGGTCCGCGGTGGTGTTGCTCGGCGATAATCTCGGCGAGATCGGTGGCAGCGAATACCTCGCCACCATGCACAACCTGGTCGCGGGCCGCGCGCCGGTCCTCGACCTCAAGCGCGAGAAGGCCCTCCAGTCGCTGATCATCAAGCTGATTCGCGACGGCTGCGTGGAATCGGCGCACGATTGTTCCGAGGGCGGCCTCGCGATCGCGATCGCGGAATGCACGTTCGATAGCGGCGGCCTCGGCGTGACCGCCAACGTCACCGCGGTCACGGACCAGCCGTCGGCCAACCCGCCAAGCGCGCTCGAGATCAACGCGACGCTGTTCGGCGAGTCGGCCTCCCGCATCGTGGTGTCGGTGCCGAGCCGGCATCTTGATACCGTCATCGCGGCCGCGAAGGCCGCCGAGATCACGGTCAGCGAGATTGGACGCGTCGGCGGCGATCGCATCCGCCTGAGCGTGAATGGACAGCTCGTAGTCGACAGCGCAGTGGCCGATGCGGAAGCTGCGTGGGCGACGGCCATTGAGAAGAAAATGCGACGGCAACCGGGAACCAGTAACTCGTAACCAGGAACCTGCGAATGCTCGACAAATTCAAGGACGAATGCGGTGTCTTCGGTGTCTACGGGCACCCCGAAGCTTCGAAGCTGACCTACCTCGGGCTCTATGCGCTGCAGCACCGCGGGCAGGAAAGCGCAGGCATCGCGTCGGCGGACGGTGAGCGGATTCGCCTCGTCAAGCAGATGGGCTACGTCAACGAGATCTTCGACGAAGCCACGCTGGCAACCCTGACGGGCACCCTGGCAATAGGACACACACGCTACTCGACCGCCGGTGACAGCAAGCTCTCGAACGCGCAGCCGATTCTGATCGACTGCGTCCACGGCCAGGTCGGCATCTGCCACAACGGCAACATCGTCAACGCCAACGAAGTGCGCGATCGCCTGGTCCGCGCCGGATCGATCTTCCAGACCAACAGCGACACCGAGGTCGTGCTGCACCTGTATGCGCGATCACAGGCGGGATCCATTGAAGACGCGCTGGTCGAGTCGATCACCCAGCTGACCGGTGCGTTCTCGTTCGCGCTCATCACCAGGAATTCGTTGATCGCCGCGCGAGACCCGCACGGCTTCCGGCCGCTGGCGCTTGGCCGCCTCGGCGACTCCTGGGCCGTGACGTCGGAGACCTGCGCGCTCGATTTGATCGGCTTCTCCTATGTGCGTGATGTGGAGCCAGGCGAAGTGCTGATCATCGGCCCGCACGGCTTGCGGTCGATCAAGCCGTTCCCTCCGGCGCCGCTCTCGCACTGTGTGTTCGAGCACGTCTACTTTGCGCGGCCCGACAGCGACGTATTCGGCCAGAGCGTCAACGAAGTCCGCACCAATCTCGGCCGCGAGCTCGCCCGTGAAACCGGCGTGCCGGCCGATGTCGTGGTACCCATTCCCGACTCCGGCGTCTGCGCTGCGATTGGTTACTCGGAGGAATCAAAGATTCCGCTGCGCATGGGGCTGATACGCAATCACTACGTGGGCCGCACGTTCATCGAGCCGGCGCAGTCGATTCGTCACTTTGGCGTGAAGGTCAAGCTCAATACGGTGCGCAGCATCATCGAAGGCCGCCGCGTGGTCCTGATCGACGATTCGCTGGTGCGCGGAACGACAAGCCGCAAGATCGTGAAGATGGTGCGGGCGGCCGGCGCCGCCGAGGTGCACTTGCGCATCAGCTGCCCGCCGACCGTGTCGCCCTGCTTCTACGGCGTGGACACTCCCCGCCGGCGCGAATTGATCGCCGCGACGCACACGCAGGAAGAGATCCGCAAGTACGTCGGTGCCGATACGCTGGGCTACTTGAGCCTTGGCGGCCTGCTGTCGTCCGTGAAGAGCAAGAGCGCTTCGTATTGCACCTCGTGCTACACCGGCAATTACCCGGTGGCGTTTCCTCGCGATGAAAGTGGCTACTTGCAGCTGTCGTTGAAGATGGACGGCAAGCGAGAACCACTCCCGGAGGAAGAGCCTGAAACCGTCGGCTAGGCCCCAGGTGGCACAGATTCAGTAGCCGCAGAAGGCAGATGACACAGATGAATCAGAAGCTGTTCTTTGGCGCGCTGTTCGCGGCAATTGCATTTACCTCTGAGGTTTCTGTGCCGTCGGCGGCTGACCTGTCTGTGCTTTCCGTGGCTCAAGAGCGCGGCCCCACGACTGCATCTCCTGAACAGATCAGAGCAGCGATCGACAAGCTCGCTGATCTCGACTACCAGACCCGCATGGCCGCGGGCCGAACCATACGGCGCGCGCCAGCGGCGCAGACCGTTCCCGCCCTGTTGCAGGCCGTAAATGAACACGCGGATGGCTTTGTCCGGTTTCGCGCCCTGATCCTGCTGACGGGATACTCCGATCCGCGCATCGAGGACGTGATGGAAAGCACGCTCGATTCGCCCAACGACCGGCTGCGCGAAGTCGCCTACGCGTATTTCGAGCACCACCCCGTGCCGCGGCTTCAGGCGAAGATCTTCAGGTCACTCGATAAGGAAGAGGGCGAGTTCGTGCGGCCGGCGCTCGTGCGCGCGCTCGCGGCGTACGCGAGCGGCGTCAAGTCACCCGAGGCTCCTAAGATCTCGGAGGCGCTGACCCGTGACGCCGGCCGCGGCATGGATTTCTTCCGCAGCACGGTGATCGAGGCGCTCGGCGACTACAGGCTCGCGTCGTCGGTGGCCAAGCTCACAGAAATCTCGAAGATCGACGGACCGCTTCAAGACGATGCCGCGATTGCGCTTGGCAAGATCGGCGACAAGGCGTCGTTGAATACGCTTGCCGGTTTGCAGCAGACCGCGCCGAAGGAGAACCAGCCGTCGATCGCCGCGGCCATTTGTCTGCTTGGCACCAACTGCTCGGCGCATATCGGGTATCTGGAAAAAACCCTCACCTTCGCCGACACCAATCCCGGCTACCAGGACCTGGTGCGCAGCGCGTCGGCCGGCCTGGGCCAGATCGCCCAGAAGGGCAATGACGAGGCGCTACGGATCCTCTTCGACGTCGGCCTCCCGTCGCGCGATCCATTGCGAGCCCCGGTCACCCTTGCGGTCGGCCTGGTCGCGCTTCGCAACACGCCGCTGCTCCTCAAATCATTGCAGACCCGGAGCGACCTGGACGCGGCCGTGGGGCTGGTGGCCGAAGCGTTCGACATGCTCGAGGAAGATCTTGAAGAGGAGCGATTCTTCGTCGCGATTCGCAAGGAGTACTGGGCCGCGCCAGACGGATCGCCGATCAGAAAACTCTGCGAGCTCTTGATCAACAAGCTAGACTTCTAACCAAGCGAATCGGCCGAATGCGTAACACGACCAGCAACCTCTGCGCAGCAAGTGGGGCCGTTCCATCGGAACGGCCCGACACGACGGCCCTACGGCGGTTCCGGTAGATCTCATGGATTACAAGTCCTCGGGCGTCGACATCGATGCCGGCAATGAAACCGTTCGCCGCATCAAGAAGCTGGCGAAGGGCACGTTCACTCCTGGCGTACTGTCGGACATCGGGTCGTTCGGCGGCTTGTTCAAGCTCGACACCGCCGCTTACCAGGAACCCGTCCTCGTCTCGAGCGCCGACGGCGTCGGCACCAAGCTGAAGATCGCCTTCATGACCAACCGGCACCGCACCATCGGCGCCGATCTCGTGAACCACTGCGTCAACGACATCCTGGTCCAGGGCGCCACGCCGTTGTTCTTCTTTGACTACCTCGCGACCGGCCGCCTGTCACCCGATATCGCCGAGCAGATCGTCGAAGGTCTCGCGCGCGCGTGCTCGGACAATGGCTGCGCGCTGCTCGGTGGCGAGACCGCCGAGATGCCGGGTTTTTATGCAGACGGTGAATACGACGTGGCTGGCTTCATTGTCGGCGCCGTCGACCGCGCGAAGATCATCGACGGACGTGCGATCGCCCCCGGCGACGTGTTGATCGGCCTGCCTTCGAGCGGACTCCACACCAACGGCTATTCGCTGGCCCGCAAGATCGCGTTCGAAGAACTCAAGCTGACTGTCGACAGTCACGTGCCCGACCTTGGCGAGACTGTTGGCGAAGCGTTCCTGCGCACTCACCGTTCTTACCTGCCGGTGATCAAGCCGCTGTTGCCGGGCGGCAAGATCAAGGGCATGGCTCACATCACCGGCGGCGGCATCACCGATAACCTGCCACGCGTGTTGCCGGCCGGCACCGCCGCTCGCGTCAACCGCACGTCGTGGCGCGTCCCGACGCTGTTCCGTTGGCTCGGAGAATCCGGCCGCGTCCCCGAATACGATCTGCGCCGCTCGCTGAACATGGGCATCGGCATGATCCTCGTGACCGCTGCGGGTGATGTCGACGCCGTCCGCAAGGCCCTGCTGGATGCTGGTGAAGCCAACAGCGTCGTGATCGGCGACATCATTAAAGGCGAGCCGGAAGTTCAGTACGTTTAGGGATTAGGGATCAGGGATCTCGGGATGAAACGACGACAAGCGCTTCAAACCCTGGCCACCGCCGCCGCGGGGCTGCCCTTGATGCGTGTGCCGCTCGAGGCACAAGAGCTATCAGCCGATCAGATCTTCGTGCTCCGCGATGTCGCGGCTACCGTTTTGCCCTCGGCCATCGGAAACAAGGGGCAGAGCGATGCGGTCGACGATTTCCTCAAGTGGGTCGGCGACTACAAAGAAGGTGTCGCCCTCTCACATGGCTACGGCGAGCCTCGGCTGGTGAAGTCCGGCCCATCACCCGCCCTTGGCTATTCGAAGCAACTCACATCGCTGCAGCAGGCCGCCCAGGCTCGCGGCGGCCGGTTCGGCGCACTTCCTCTGGACACTCGTCGTCAGTTGCTGGACGAGGCGTTCAAGGCTGCGGACGTTCGCAATCTTCCGGGCCGTCCTGATGGAAAGCACGTTGTCGCTGATTTGATGGCGCATTATTTTCGGAGCAGTGCCGCCAACGATCTCTGCTACAACGCGCACATCGGGCGGAACACCTATCGCGCGATCCGTGTCACCACGGTGCGCCCGCGGGCCCTCTAGTGGAACGTACTCGCCGAAGTACTACCGGGCCGTTCCGTAGGAACGGCCCCACTTGCTGCGAAGAGCTTGCTGGTAGTAGGACCTATTCACTGGATACGCTCCACTAGTCATGCCCGTTCACGAATCCGACATCTGCGTGATCGGCGGCGGCATCACGGCCGTGATGCTGATCGAGCGACTCGCCCAGCTCAAACCAGGGATTCGCATCACCGTCGTCGAAGCGGGGCGATCGATCTTCGATCGCGAGAATCGGCCGACGTACCACCGCCGCGCGATCGAGTACGGCGAGCATCCCTGGCACGGCGACTACATCGAAGATCAAACCGCAAAGGGCTGGATCTCGATGACGATGGCGGTTGGCGGGCAGGCGCTGCATTGGGGCGGCGCGTGCAACCGGTTTTCGGAAGAGGATCTGCGCCTCAAATCGATGTACGGACTGGCTGAGGACTGGCCGATCTCGTGGCCGGAGCTCGAAAAGTACTACGTCCAGGCCGAGCATCGCCTGAACGTTGCCGGCGACCCGAGCCCGTACCCGGAAGACCGCCGCTCGGCGCCGTACAGCCAGCCGGCGATGCCGCTCTCGTACAACCTGCAGGTCCTCAAGAGGTGGGCAGAGCAGAGCGGCTTGAAGTTTTCACCGCTGCCGATGTCCCGCAACGTGACAGCCCCCGCTGATGGCAGAGGGCAGTGCGGCCTCTACGATACGTGCGGCGATGTGTGCCCCACGGGCGCGCGCTACTCGCCGGACTACACCTATCAGCAGTTGATCGCGGCAAACAAGGTCACGCTGCACGACCGGATGCTGGTGCGCAAGCTGGTGCTCGCCGACGACAGCGACACGATCGTCGCTGCTCAGGGTTATCACCAGGATCGCCCCAACGAAGTCACTGACTACCGCGCGAAGCTGTTCGTCCTGGCCTCGGGGCAGTGCTGGAGTCCGCACCTGTTGTTGCTCTCGGCCAACTCCCGTTTCCCAAACGGACTCGCGAACCGCTCCGGCACCGTGGGCCGCTACATGAACGGCCACAAGTTCATTTCGGCGCAGGCGGTGATTGACGAGCAGACGTTCCCTGGCCAGAACATGACGCACAGCCTGATCTCGCGCGAGCATTTCCGCTGCGCTCCTGGTGCGCCGTTCGTTCGCCATGACACGCGCGTCTGGGAAAGCTCCGCCGGCAGGGAACCGCGTTTGCGATCCGCCGATGGCCGGCTTTTGCTCGGCGATGAGCTGCTCAACGAATGGCGAGCGCGAGCGACCAAGGGCAGTTCGGTGCGGCTGCGCGCGTATTACGATTCGCATCCTTCAGCGGACAGCAGGTTGACGCTCGATCCGGCGACAAAGAATCGCTACGGCGACCCGATGCCGAAGATCGATCGTCAGCTCGATGCGGCGGCGACCGCGCGAGAAGGCGCCACACTTGCGCACTGCACCTCGGTGTTCGAGCGAATGGCAAAGGCGAGCAACGGCCGGCTGACCGGCGCTCCAACTGTTTCGGATTACTGGGATCATCCCGCCGGCGGATGCCGCATGGGCACGGACCCCGCAGCCAGCGTTTGCGACACCTATGGCCGCACGCACGATCACGAGAACTTGTTCGTGATCGGCGCCCCGACCTTGCCGACCGGTGGGTGCACCAATGGCACCCTCACGTTCGTGGCCGTTTCCCTTCGTTCGGCCGACCGCATCGCCCAGTCACTATGAACCGGACGCTCGGTGTCTTGATATCCGGACGGGGATCCAATCTCAAGGCCATCATCGACGCCATTGATCGCGGTCAGCTCGACGCATCGATCGCGGTCGTCATTTCGAACCGCGCCGACGCGCCAGGTCTCGATCACGCGGTCAAGGCCGGGATCGAGACGATTGTGCTGAGCCACAAGAACTACCCGACGCGCGAAGAGTACGATCGCGCGCTGGTCGGCGAGCTCAGACAGCGTAACGTCGGCGTGGTCTGCCTCGCTGGCTTCATGCGCCTGCTCAGCCCTTTGTTCGTTGATGCGTTTCCGAATCGCATCCTGAACATTCACCCATCGCTACTGCCGAAGTATCCGGGTCTGCATCCTCAACAGCAGGCCCTGGACGACGGCGCAACCGTCAGCGGAGCGACGGTGCACATCGTGAACGCGGACCTCGACGCGGGCCCGATCGTCTTGCAGCGGCAAGTGCCAGTGATTCAAGGTGATACAGCGGACACGCTTGCCGCCCGAATCCTCGAAGTCGAACATCAGCTCTATCCAGACGCGATTACCAAACTGCTGGCCCAGCCATAGTTGGGGTGTCCGCCCCGATTTGACGCTTTCACTCTTAGACCGGAACCCCTCCCATCAACCGGTCCGAGGTGAAGCTGTGAGAATTGGAATCCTGCGCGTCGCACTCGTCGCGGTCCTGGCGGTCATGCTGGCCGGCCATCAGCTGAAGCTTTCAGCCCAGCACCCTGGTCAGTTTCAAGGCCTTGGCTGGTTGACGGCCTATGGCGGCGGAGCCTCCCCTACGGGTGCGCTCGGCCCGATCAGCGATGCGGTGTCGCCGCCGCTGGCTCTCGGAGTTGGCGAAATCTTTGAAGACATCAGCGACATTTCGACGACCGGTGCACGTACCCTGATCGCTCGACGCCAGGGCAGTGTCTGGTCAATCGGCGGGGCGTCGCCGCACCAGGTGGCATCGCTGGTTGACGTCTATCGCGTCGCGACTGGCGGCACGACGAGCTTCGCGATCGACACGGGCGGCGTGCTCTGGCAGTGGAGCGAAAGCGCGCCGGCGCTGGTGGTGGCAGATCTCGGTGACGTCTTCGCGGTTGATGCGAACGAGACCGTTGCAGTCGCTTCGCAATGGGACGGCGCGCTCTGGACATGGAATCACGCCACTGGTGGCGCGCCAGTGAGGGTGGCCGCCCCCGCCGACTTTGGCGCCTTTGATGTCGCGGTTGGAGAGACGATCGCCGTGGCGCGCTCCTTCAACGGTGAAGTCATTGCGTGGAACGTGGCGAATCCTGCTTCCGTCGAACGAATTGCCACCGACGTGGCCGCGGTCGATGCGGGTGGTGCGCACATCGTGCTCGTGAAGAACGACGGAACCGTCCAGACGCGAGGCGCCAACGACCATGGTCAGCTTGGCAACGGCAGCACATTCGATTCCACCGCGCTGGTCACCGTGCCCGCGTTATCGAATGTTGTCGATGTTGCCGCGGGTGCTTCGCACTCCGTGGCAGTGACAGCCGAGGGCCTGGTCTACGCATGGGGATCAAACTCACAACGCCAGCTCTTGGTGCCAACCGCCGTGAGTGACGTCCCAACACCCGTCATGGCGAAGGACGTACCGCGCACCGCGCGATACGCCGTCGCGACGGGCAACACCACGATCCTTCTCAGCGACCCAGGCGCGCTCGCGATCACGCACAACATCGAGACGTATCCGTTTGAGTTCGAATGCGGAGTGCCGTTCAGCGCGCGCGTCTCCATCACAGGATTCGACGCCACCGGCGGCGTCACCGGCCAGTCGCGACCAGGTCTGACCAACCTGGCGATGGTGCTGAATGTCGCGCCCGAGTTCGTGCGGAGTGGTGGGGTCACGGCGACAGCTGGTACCGTCTCGCTCAACGGCAGCCAGATCACCTGGACGCTGCCATCACTTGGCGCATTCGCGGCGACGCTGAACCTGCGGTTGTTGCCATCAGGTCCCGAAGGCGAGTTCGCGGTCTTCGCTCCCTTCGCCTATTCGTCGGACGAGTACCCAGCAGCGATCAACGCGCGATACCCGATTGCCTTTCATCGAGCGTGTGCGCCACCGACGGTCGAGGAAGACGACACCCTGCCGCCGGTGATCGCGAGCGTCACGCCGAGCCGAACCGCGCTCGCACCGCCCAACCAGCAGATGATTCCGGTCACGGTCGCGGTTGCGGCAACCGACAATGCGTCAATTCCGGTTTGCTCGATCACCGGAGTAACCAGCAACGAGCGAATCGCGGGCGACTGGGAGATCACCGGACCGCTCGCGCTCCGGCTCCGAGCCGAACGCTCAGGTCACGGCAACGGCCGAACCTACCGGATCGCGGTGCGATGTGTTGATGACGCCGGGAATAGCGCAGTCGGCTCGACCGAGATTGTCGTGCCGAGAGGCAAGCACCGCCCGCACCGAAAGGCAAAAGCAAAGCCCAGAACGAAAGCAGGCCACCACGGACCTCGACCGAAATAGGCACTGAGGCTTCACGGACCTGGACGCTACGGCTGGGCTATCATGTCCGCCTTGGCGATCCCGGCAGGCACGCGCATCGGCGCGTACGAAATCGTCGATGCCATTGGCGCGGGCGGTATGGGTGACGTCTATCGCGCGCGCGATACGAACCTGCACCGCGATGTGGCCGTGAAGGTGCTTCCCGAATCGATGGCCGGGGATCCCGACCGCCTGGCACGGTTTGAGCGCGAAGCGCGCGTCCTGGCGTCGATCAGCCATCCGGACATCGCGCACATCTACGGTGTTGAGCCATGCGGAACCTCCCTGGCCATCATCATGGAGCTGGTCCCTGGCGCGACGCTCGCCGAGCGGCTGGGCGAAGGCGCGATGCGACTGGAAGATGCCTTGCGCGTCGCTCGCGTCATTGCCGGCGCGCTCGCGTCGGCTCATGACCAGGGTGTCGTGCACCGCGACCTGAAACCCGCCAACGTCAAGGCGACGGACGACGGCGTTGTGAAGCTGCTCGACTTCGGCCTTGCCAAGACGCTCGCCGACGAACCAGAGCTGAACGCGTCGACAGTGCTGTCCCCGGCGATGACCACCAGCGGAGTCATTCTCGGCACCGCCGCATACATGAGCCCGGAGCAGGCGCGCGGCAGGGCCATCGACAAGCGGACCGACGTGTGGGCATTCGGCTGCGTGTTGCACGAGATGCTGACCGGCGTCCGCGCGTTCGACGAGCCAGGCGTGCAAGACACAATTGTCGCGATTCTGACGAAGGATCCCGACTGGTCCCGTCTGCCTCCATCCACGCCGGCGTCGATCCGTCTTCTACTCAAGCGATGTCTCGAGCGAGATCGAGCACGGCGACTCGCCGACCTTCACGATGCCGCGCTCGAGATCGATCATCAATTAAGCGGCGCAATCGTTCCGGGCGCGGTGGCGGTCTCCACCGTCACCACCCGCGGAGCGTGGTTGCCCTGGATCCTTGCCGCCGTGACGGCCATTGCGGCGTTGGGCGTGACGCTCATGCGACCGTCGCCTTCGGCATTGCCTGAACTGCGGCTCGACATCGTGACTCCGCCGACGCCCGATCGTTCGGCATTTGCCCTCTCCCCTGACGGGATGCGCCTTGTGGCGGTTGCCACCGTTGGCGAGCAGGACCAGTTGTGGCTGCGTGACTTGCGCAGTACGTCCGCCGCCGGAAACGTGATTGCAGGCACGACGGGCGCAAGCCTTCCATTCTGGTCGCCTGACGGAGGGTCGATCGGATTCTTTGCCGAGGGACGACTGAAGGCGGTTGAACTTGCAAGCGGCGCAATTCAGAACCTGGCAGAAGCGTTGAACCCGCGCGGCGGCACCTGGAACTCGTACGAAGGCGGCACCATCGTCTATGCGCGGGGGTTGTCCGAGGCGATCTGGCGCATCCCGGCGCGCGGCGGCCAACCTCGTCGCGTCACCACGCTTCAACCTGGCCAGGTCGAGCATCGGCATCCGGTGTTTCTCGGAGACACGGCCCGATTCACGTTCGTGGCGCAATCGCCAGTGAACGTCGGCCCCGCGGCCGGGCAGTATCTGGCCGACTTGAATGGCCAGCCGGCGAAGCGGATCGGCGAGCTCTACGCGAGAACGGTTCCCGTCGGTACCGACCGTGCGGTGTTCCTGTCCAATGACTTGTTGCTGCAGACTTTCGACGCATCGAGCGCGCAACTGACAGGTGCGACGTCGGTGATTGCGCGCAATCTGGTTGGCGGCATTCTCGGCAATGGTGGCTTTGCGATCGGCGGCCGTACGGTTGCCTATCGCACTGCTGTGCCACAGGAAATTGTGCTGCAGGCCTTCCGGCGCGACGGCACGCTGATCCGCGATATTTCCCCGCGGCTTCTGTCGCAGACCGCGCCGATCTCACCGGACGGCCGACGGGTGCTGATCTACGACACGGCGCAGGGCATTCGGACCGTGGATCTGGCCACCGGCCGCGAGTCAGCGCAAGGGCCCGGCGGTCGCCCGCTGTGGGCGCCCGGCGGTAAACAGGTGATCTATCAAGCCGCGCAGGGGATTGCTCGCAAGGCAGTCGATACCGGTGAGCGAGAGACGATTGTCGTCAAAGAGCCAAATGCGTGGCCGACGGATTTTTCGCCGGACGGTCACGCCATGTTGTACGTCGCCGTCACCGACGAAGGAGGCCACGACGTATCACTCGTCGATCTTCGCGGTGGTGCGCCGATTGCGATCGCACGCTCATCGGCCAGGGAATATCAGGGGCAGCTGTCGCCCGATCTCAAGTGGGTTGCGTACACCTCCAACGAAACGGGTCAGCCTGAAGTCTGGGTGAAGAGGCTCGGTGCGGCGGAACAGGCCATTCGCGTGACGCAGTCCGGGGGCATGATGCCTCGATGGCGTCGCGATGGCCGTGAGCTGTTCTACATGTCCGCCACGGCGATGCTGTCTGCGGTTCCGGTAGAGTTCGACGGCAACCGGGTTGTGTTTGGTAAGACCGAGGAGTTGTTTCGCGCCCCGATCAGCCGCGACGTCTTGTCGGGAAGCGGCGTGGGGTTCTTGTACGCCGTGAACGGCGATGGAAATTTCGTGGTATCGACTGACCGTCGACCGCTCGTTCCCGTCACCGTTGTCTTGAACTGGAATCCCGACGCGCAACGCTGACGATTGGGGACGTTCTAGGCGGCTCTCAACGTCAGCACTGCGACGTCAGGCGGGCAGTTCAAGCGAATCGGAAGGTAGACCGTCCCGACTCCGCGGCTCACAAAGATCGACGTGTTCTCTCTGGTCGCCGCGCCTGCGAGGACGGGAAACTTCCGGCCGGCAACCGCACCCACGCCCGGCAGCAGGACTTGTCCACCGTGCGTGTGGCCAGACAGGACGAGTTGTACGTCGAGTGCGGCCGCTTCGACGAGGCGTCGTGGATCGTGCGCCAGCAGCAGCGTCGTGCCACCGGTGCCCTTGAGGACCGCGGCGATCTCTCCTGGAGTTCGCGTCCAGAATCGAATGCCGGCGATGTCGAGCCGTTCCCCTTTGATCGTCACCGACGTCCGCTGATCCTTCAGCACCGTGAATCCACGCGACGTCAGCGCCGCCGGCACTTCGCGCTCATCGTCATGGTTCCCGAGGACCGCAAAGGATCCGTGCGGGGCGTTGGCGAGCGGCGAGAGCAACTCGGCCACCGGACTGATGTAACCGCGATCGAAAAACGAAATGTAGTCGCCGCCGAGCACGATCATGTCCGGTGCAGCGTCCGTGAGCAGACGAACCGCGTGGGAGATGTCTTCAGGGGGGACCACCGCGCTGTGATGCACGTCGGTGACCATGCCGATGCGGAGACCGTCCAATGCGGGCGGCAAGCCGCGAACCGGCATGTCGCGCACCAGCAGGGCGACTTGGTGCCGCTCGTAGGCAACACCATACGCGCCAACCCCCGCGAGTGCACCGACGGAGATCGCGGTCGCTGACCGAAGAAAGTCCCGGCGCGTCACGGCCACAGGGGCAGAATATAGTGGAAGGTTCAAAGGTTCAAAGGTTCAAAGGTTCAGGCGTTCAAGGGTTTCCGTATGAGTCTGTTCGACGAATTCCAGTGGCGCGGGATGGTGTACGACGCGACCGAAGGCACGCAGGAGCTGCTGGCGAAGGAGCAGGTGACGTGCTACATCGGGTTTGATCCCACCGCGTCGAGCTTGCACGTGGGTTCGCTGCTGCCGATCATGGCCCTGGCCCGGCTGCAGCGCTTCGGTCATTCGCCAATTGCATTGGTTGGCGGCGGCACGGGCATGATTGGCGATCCGAGCGGCAAGAGCCAGGAGCGCACGCTGCTGTCGATCGACGAGATCGACGCGAACGCGCGCGGCATGCGCGCGCAACTCGAGCGCTTCCTCGACTTCAACGCCACGCCGAACGCCGCCCGAATGGTGAACAACGCTGACTGGCTGCGTACGATTGGCCTGCTCGAATTCCTGCGCGACACCGGCAAGCATTTCTCCGTGAACCTGATGATGTCGAAGGAATCGGTGAAGCGCCGGCTCGACGATGGGATTTCGTTTACGGAATTCAGTTACCAGTTGCTGCAGGCGCACGACTACTTGCACTTGTTTCGCACGCTGAACTGCACGCTCCAGATGGGCGGCAGCGATCAGTGGGGCAACATCGTGGCGGGCACGGATCTCATTCGCCGCGTCGAGGGTGGAAAGGCGCACGGCCTGGTCATGCCGCTCGTCACCACGTCGTCTGGGACCAAGTTCGGGAAGACGGAAGCCGGCACCGTGTGGCTTGATCCGCAGCGCACGAGCGAACGGGACTTCTATCAGTTCTGGTTGAACACCGACGATCGCGACGTGATCAAGTACTTGAAGTTCTTCACCTGGATTGAGCGCGCGGAGATCGAGCGCCTCGAGCAATCGCTGGTCGCCGATCCTTCAGCGCGCACAGCGCAGCGCACGCTTGCAGAGGCGGTGACGCGCACGGTGCATGGTGACGCGTCGTTGGCTCGAGTGCAGGCGGATGCGGCATTGCGATTTGGTGGTGCGGTGACTGCCGAGGCGTTGCAGCAAGTGACGCCCACTGCGTCAATTGCGAGCGACAAAATCACTGCGGGAGTGGCAGCGACCGAGCTAATCGTCATTGCGGGTTTGGCGAAGTCGAAGAGCGAAGCCTTCCGGTTGATTGAGCAGGGCGGCGTAACGCTGAACGATATTTCAATTTCTGATCCGCGGGCACAAGTCACGTCTGCTCAATCACTTGGAGGCAGATTCAAAGTCGCAAAGGGCCGCAGATCGGTGGCGATTGTAGAAATTCTTTAAACAGGTGGTTGACATGGGGATGTTGATCCCCTACATTCAGAAGACACGATTTACGCGATGTTCTTGGTCTAGAGCGTCGCGCTGCAAAGAGCTTCACCCGCCTCTGGTAGGGAAGTCGGAAAGCAGCCCCTAAGGAATTTTTTCGCGAGAGCGAAAAAAGTTGTTGACTGGGTAAGGTTAGTCGTTATAAGTTTGGAAGGTTCCCCCAAAAAGGGCCGGACAAGACATCCAGAAAAACGGATGACGCGTCTACGGGGGAAAATAGGCCGAAAAGGCCTAAGTCCTTGGTTCTTTGAAAACTAGATAGAGCGTGCAAGCATTTCTTAGTCGGCCCTTTGGGTCGGCGAAAGAGAGCAAACCAGCCCGTCGAGTGTCAGCTGCTCTGTAGTAATGCAGGGCGACACAAGACAGAAGTAATAAGTAATGAGAGCTAGACAATCAAAGGCTCTCTCAAGAATTCAACTTGAGAGTTTGATCCTGGCTCAGAATCAACGCTGGCGGCGTGCCTAACACATGCAAGTCGAACGCGAAAGGGGCTTCGGTCCTGAGTAGAGTGGCGAACGGGTGAGTAACACGTGGGTGATCTACCTTCAAGTGGGGGATAACGTTCCGAAAGGAACGCTAATACCGCATGATGTTCTGGGTTTAAAGACCTGGAAACCAAAGCCGGGGACCGCAAGGCCTGGCGCTGGAAGAGGAGCCCGCGTCCGATTAGCTAGTTGGCGGGGTAACGGCCCACCAAGGCGACGATCGGTAGCCGGCCTGAGAGGGCGGACGGCCACACTGGAACTGAGACACGGTCCAGACTCCTACGGGAGGCAGCAGTGGGGAATTGTTCACAATGGGCGCAAGCCTGATGACGCAACGCCGCGTGGGGGATGAAGGCCTTCGGGTCGTAAACCCCTGTCGAACGGGAAGAAAGACTCTGGAGCTAATCATCCGGAGAGTGACGGTACCGTTAAAGGAAGCCACGGCTAACTCTGTGCCAGCAGCCGCGGTAATACAGAGGTGGCAAGCGTTGTTCGGAATTACTGGGCGTAAAGGGCGCGTAGGCGGCCTTCTAAGTCAGACGTGAAATCCCCCGGCTTAACCTGGGAACTGCGTCTGATACTGGAAGGCTAGAGTATGGGAGAGGGATGTAGAATTCCAGGTGTAGCGGTGAAATGCGTAGATATCTGGAGGAATACCGGTGGCGAAGGCGGCATCCTGGACCATTACTGACGCTGAGGCGCGAAAGCTAGGGGAGCAAACGGGATTAGATACCCCGGTAGTCCTAGCCCTAAACGATGAATGCTTGGTGTGGCGGGTATCGATCCCTGCCGTGCCGAAGCTAACGCATTAAGCATTCCGCCTGGGGAGTACGGTCGCAAGGCTGAAACTCAAAGGAATTGACGGGGGCCCGCACAAGCGGTGGAGCATGTGGTTCAATTCGACGCAACGCGAAGAACCTTACCAGCCCTTGACATGTGACTCGCCGGTCCCAGAGACGGGACCTTCGGTTCGGCCGGAGTCAACACAGGTGCTGCATGGCTGTCGTCAGCTCGTGTCGTGAGATGTT
>CAZVLS010000015.1:62599-112938 GCA_964628295.1 uncultured Acidobacterium sp. | reverse complement strand
AACTACTGGAGAAAACCGCTCACGCTTGACACGGTCTTTCCATATCAGAAGTTGAAGCTGAACCCGACGCGGATGGTGCGCGGCGAGATGATCGGGTCGTTGCCCGCGGGCAGCAGGTAGGCGCTGCCAACGGCCACGTTGTGGTTCACGGTGGTGTCGATGTTGGTGATGTTGAAGATGTCCAACTGCGGCGTGAAGTTGCGGCTGCCGAAGCGGAAGGTCTTCGCAAGGCGCACGTCGCCCATGATGACGTTTTCATAGCGCTCGTCGCCACGCTTGCTGAGCTGGATCGTCTGGCTGGCACGGGTCAGGGTAATGCCCTGAAGCGCCGCCGCCGCGCGGGTCAGCGAGAAAGTCGAGACATACGGGTAACCGTTGTTCGCAACCAGCGAACCCGAGAAGCTGATGTCCCAAGGCAGCGTGTAGCTGCCTGAGACACGCAGCGCCTGCTCGGAGTCGTTGCCGATGATGCCCGTCGGGAACCGCGTGTTGTTTGGATCGTTGAGGTCCGTGCCGCCGTTGACGCCACCCTCGTTCTTGCCAAGCGTGAATCCCATCTGCATCTGCCACTTCGAGGAGAAGCGCTTGGTCGCCGTGAACTCCACACCCTTGTAGGTGGTATCGAGGTAATCAACATTGTCGCGAACGTTGTTCGCCAGGACGTTGGCTGCGGCACTGATGTTGTACACCGTGGCCGTGGTCGGCTTGGGATTGGCGACGGTGCCGCCGGGACCGTTCGGGATCGTCACGGTGTGCGCCGTGTACGCCGAAGCGGGCTGCAGCGTGTTGATCTGGCCGATCTGCTTGCGGTTGGTGCGGTAGTAGAACATCGCACCCATGCGGATCGCACCGGGCAGCTGCGTTTCGATGCCGGCGGTGATTTCATCCGAGTACGGCCAGTCCACACCATCGGGTGAGTAGCCGGTCACCGCGCCGCCAAAGGCCGGGCAGGCACCGGTGAGTTCGCCTTCGTCAAAGCGGCGGTTGCCGTTGGCATCGCCCCACGGGCAGTCGCGCGAGCTAATGGTGAGCGGGTTGACGTTGGTGACGCGGTCGATACCCACCTGCAGGCCGTAGCGGCTGACGCTCGCCTTGAGGGCGGTTCGGCCGTTGCCGGTCAGGTCATACGACGCGCCGGCGCGCCACACCGCGATCGTCTGGTTGATCGCCTCGAATTCAGCCACCGTGCGCGGCGTCGAGAATCGGCCGCCGGGTGCGCTCTGATCCGGCACGGTGCCGATGTACTTGTCGAAGCGGCCGCCGATGTTCAACGTCAGGCGGTTCATCGACCACGAGTCCTGGATGAAGATGCCGAGCACCTTGGCCTCGTTCTTCGAGAACGCCGGTGAGTTGTACTGGCGGACCGACACGGGCTGGCGGTTGTTGTAAACCAGCCAGTGGTCGTTGAGCACCGAATAGTCGGAGCCATAGAACAGGCGACCAAACTGCACGCCGGCCTTGATCAGGTGTTCGCCGCCCATGCCCGACTTGCCGAACGTGAACACGTTGTCGAACTGGTGACGCGAGTTCGGCTGGTGTTCTTCGCGCGTCGAGGCGTTGAACACTTCGGTCGTGCCGGTGTCGATGATGCGGACCAGCGACTGGTCGGTGCCTGGCTGGTAGGTGTAGTTGGTCTGGCCGTCCATGACGCTGAAGTTCGACTCGAACACCAGGCTGCCCTTGATGCCGGTGTACTTCACCTGCGTGGTCTGCACCGGGTTGGTCTGCACGACCGACGCGATGTCGGGAATGATGTCGTTGCTGTCGCGGCGGTGACCGCGGATCTTGTCGTTCCAGAAGTAGCTGCCGATGAACTTGTTGTTCGAGGTCAGCGCGTAGACCAGCTTGCCCGAGTAGTTCTTCAGGTCGTTGTCGTCAAGCGCCTGCGAGCCGTCCGCGTTGGTCGCGTTGACGTACTTGTCGACGATCCACTTGCGGACCGTGCCGTTGAACCACAGCTTGTTCGCCACGATGGCGCCGCCGCCGTTGATGTTGAGGTCGTAGGTGGTCTTGGTCGGCGTGCCGCGGAAGCTCGGAACCAGCTTCCTGGTGTCAGCGAAGTTCTCCGACTGCATCGAGCCGTTGGCGAAGTTGTAGCGGGCCGTGCCCTTCCACTGGTTGCCGCCGTCCTTCGTCACCATGTTGATGTTGATGCCGCCGGCGAGCATTTCCGCCGGGATCGCCGAGGTCATGTAGTTCACTTCTTCGAACATGCCCTGGTCGTAATAGATCATCGTGGCGCCGCCGCCGCCGCCCGGCCAGTTCACCGTGGCGCCGTCGATGTTGTAGCTGACGTCGTTGGTGCTGGAGCCGTGCGCCGACATGCTGCTCTGCTGCATCGACTGCGTGCCGCCGACGTCGTAGGTCGCGACCTGCACGCCGGGGATCAGCTTGGCGAGCGACCACGGATCGCGGCCGGTCGGTATGCCCTCCAGGATTTCCTGGTTCATGACCGTCTGCTGCACGTTCGAGCGCACGTCAACGGTCGGCGATTCGCCGGTCACGGTGATCGTCTCGCTCAGCGAGCCGACCTCCATCTTGGCGTTGATCGTCGCCACGAACGCGGCGCTGATGCGCACGTCGGGACGTTCCACCGTGCGGAAGCCCTGCAACTCAACCTTCACGGCGTAGACGCCGGGAGCGAGGCGGTCGAAACGATACGCGCCGCCGGTGTCGCTCACCGCGGTCTGCGGCGTGGCAAGGCGGTCGCTCGTTACGGTGACAGTGGCGCCGGGTAGGACCGCGCCGCTTTCGTCAGTGACAACGCCCGCGATCGAGCCGGTCGTCACCTGCGCATGCGCGAGGGGGGCGGCCAGAAAAATGGCCAGACTGGAAAGTACAAGGATCCGCCGAACAAGTGTCATTACCTCTTCCTCCGGTGTGAACAATAGGAAACGGCCTACGTACCGTCCAATAGATTCTGCTTATCAACGGATAAACCGCAGGGTATCGCCGAATATCTCGACGCGTCATTGTGGCGCATTGTTCCGTTGAGTTGTCACAGCGTACACAAGAATCTCGGGACGAAATGCAGGTTTATACTTTTCGCCCGATGCGGCAAATGATCCAATCGCTTGGTGTGGTCGCTGTCAGCGGCTTGCTGAGCGCGCAGGCGATTCAGCAATCCGCGCCAGAACAGACCGCGGAGGGCTCGCGGCCGCCCGCCAGGATCGCCGCGCAGTTCGATGGCCTTGGCGTCGGCTTTGAGGGGCCGCAAGGCACCGCCAGCCTCCGCAACCCCTCCGACAACTCGCTCGCCGTCGGGCGTGACCACATCGTCCAGACCGTCAACTCGCGGATGGCGATCTTTACGAAACGCGGGGCGCGTTTCAAAGAAACCGGGCGCGCGTTGTACGGCCCGGTCAACACCAGCAACGTCTTCCGCAACTTCGGCGGCACGTGCGAAGCACGCAACAACGGCGACGCCGTGGTCCGCTACGACCAGCTCGCGCATCGCTGGTTGATCGTGAGCCGATCTTCAACCGCGCCGAAGAGCGTCCCGATCAACCTCCGGTCTGGACCGCACGCGCGGCGGTTTACGAGAGTCCAGTCGGAAGGCCGAACCAGCCAGGCCAGCCCGAATCCCTGTATCAACCACCGGCGGCCGATCCAGCGGCGGCACCGCCCCCACCAGCCCCACCTGCCCAACCTCCCCCACCAGCCAAGGGAACGTATGCGATCTGCTACGCGGTCAGCGCGACCGACGATCCCCTCGGCTCGTACTATCGATACGAGTTCCTGCGCCCCCTCTTCCCCGACTACCCGCGTCCCGCGATCTGGAATGACGGCTACTACGTGCCGAGCAGCACGGGTGACGAAGTCATCGAGAAGCACGCCTGCGTGGTTGAACGCGAGGCGATGCTCGCCGGGCGTCCGGCGCGCGAACAGTGTTTCGTCATCAACGATGTCAACTTCCTGAACAACGCCGACATCGACGGGACGCAGTTGCCGCCGCGCGGCGCGCCCAACGTGATGATGGCGGCCGGCGGCACGCAGCTGAAGAAGCAGTTCGAGGACAACGCGATCCTCACCTGGAAGATGTTCACGAACTGGTCCGATGCGTCGAAGTCGCGGCTCGAAGGCCCCGAACGCATCAGCGTCGCGCCGTATCACTACCTCTGCGACGGGCAGCTCACCAACTGCGTGCCGCAACCCGGCGTCGAGCGGCGGCTCGACGCGCAGGGCGACAAGATCATGTCGCGCCTCGTGTATCGCCGCATCGGCAATCAGCAGTCCATCGTCGGGGTGCACTCGGTCAATACCGCGAGCGGCGGTGGCGGTGTGCGCTGGTATGAATTCCGAATCGATCGGGCTGGGAAGGTGGCGCTGCACCAACAAGGCACCTACGCACCGCAGGCTCCTCAGGCACCTCAGGTACCCAGTTTTCGGTGGCTGGCCTCGCCCGCGATCGACAAGGCCGGCAATATCGGCATCGGCTACTCGTTCGGCGACGCCTCGACATTCGTTGGTCAACGGTTCGCGGCGCGCCGCGCCGGCGATCCCTTGGGTCAACTCACACTGCGCGAATCGATCCTCGTGCACGGCGAAGCGGCGCAGACGACAACGCTGAGGTGGGAGGACTACACGCAGACGGCCATGGACCCGTCTGATGACTGCACCATCTGGTATGTTGGCGATTACTTGAAGAGGGGCGCCACCAGCTACTCCACCCGGATCGGCGCCTTTCAGATACCTGGATGTTCACCATGAAACGGATACTCGCCAGCACAGTTGCCTTCACTATCGCCGTCGGCGTCCTCGCCGGCTGTGCCACGCCCAAGACACCTGAGCAACAGTTCCTCGAGGATGCGATTACGGCAATGGGCGGGCGCGAGGCGATCAACGCGCTCAAGACCATCTCGATCGAAGGCGCCGGCGTGAACTACAACCTCGGGCAGGACATGAAGCCCGAGGCCGCGACGCAAACCTTTGAGATCAGCGAGTACTCGCGCCAGATCGATGCCGAAGCGGGGCGGCAGGTCGTTCAGCAGGTGCGCACGCCGGACTTTGCGTACTTCCAGGGGCCGCAGCCGCAGCAGCAGATCCAGGTGCTCGACCGCGACGTCGCGTTCAACGTCGGCGAGAACGGGCAGGCGGCACGCCTTGCCGATCGCGCGGAGCGCGATCGGCGGATGGAGTTCGTGCACCACCCCGCGATCGCCGTGAAGATGGCGACGTCGCCGCAAGTTTCGATCGCAAATGTCCGCGCGACTGGTGCCATGCGGCAGGCCGACTTCACGTCCAACGACCGCACGTGGACCATATCGATCGACGCCGCCGGCCTGCCGCTGTCGATTTCCAACAAGGCCTACCACGCCAACCTCGGCGACGTCGTCATTACGACCACCTTCGCTGACTACCAGGAGACAAACGGCATCAAGCTGCCGGCGCGCCTCGCCACGAAGGTGGATGATTTCACGACGGCGGAGATTCGGGTCACGAAGCAGGCGGTCAACACGCCGTTCAACGGGGCCGAGGTTCTCAAAGGCGCGAACCTCAAGCCGAACGCGGCCGCCACACCGCAGGTGACCGTCGAGAAGCTCGGCAACGGCGTGTGGTTGCTCGCCGGACAATCGCATCACAGCGTGCTGGTGGAATTCGCGGATCACCTGATGCTGATCGAGGCGCCGCAGAGCGAGGCGCGGACGCTGGCCGTGATCGCCACGGCCAAGGAAACGGTGCCCAACAAGCCGATCACGCAATTGGTGACGACGCATCATCACTTCGATCACACCGCCGGCATGCGCGCCGCCATCGCCGAAGGCACGACCGTGATCACGCAGACGGGCAACAAGGAGTGGGTCGAGAACATGGCCCGCCGTCCGCACACGCTGTCACCGGATTCGCTCACGAAGAACGCTACGAGGCTGGTGGTGGAAACCGTGGATAACGAGAAGACGATCACCGCCGGCCCACAGACGGTGGTGCTCTATCACGTGGCCGGCAACCCTCACTCCGACACGATGCTGATGGCCTACATCCCGCGCGATCGACTGCTGATCGAAGTCGACGCCTTCAGCCCGGGATCAGCGGTGCAGCCTTATGCGCCGAACCTGCTCGAAAACATCCAGAAGCGGAACCTGCGCGTTGATAAAATCGTGCCGCTGCACGGCGCCGTCGCGCCGTTCGCTGAACTTGTCAAGGCTGCGGGAGCAAAGTAAATGCGTCTACTCGTCACGACCCTCTTCGTCCTGTCGACCGCGTCGGCCTATGGCCAGACGGCCAACCAGAAACCCTTCGAGCCGGTCTCCGGCCAGGCCGGCAAGGACGTCGTGTGGGTGCCGTCACCACCCGACATGGTCAACAAGATGATGGACCTTGGCAACGTCACCGCAAAGGACTTCGTGATCGACCTGGGCTCGGGCGACGGCCGCAACGTCATTGCCGCGGCGAAGCGTGGCGCCAACGCGCTGGGCGTTGAATTCAATCCCGACATGGTCGCGCTCTCGAGCAAGCTGGCACAAGAGGCCGGCGTCGCCGACAAGGCGAAGTTCGTGCAGCACGACATGTACGAGTACGACATTTCAAAGGCCACCGTGATGGCGCTGTTCCTGCTCCCGGTGAACATGAACAAGCTCGCACCGAAGTTCTTCAACCTGGCCCCGGGCTCACGCATCGTCGCCAACACCTTCGGCATCGATGGCTGGGAGCCCGATGAACGCGTGACGCTGCCCCAGACGTCGGAATGCGAAAGCTGGTGCGAGGCGCTGTTGTGGATCGTGCCCGCCAAGGTCGCAGGGACGTGGACGATGCCAAACGGCACGATGACGCTGACGCAGGAGTGGCAGATGGTGCAGGGCTCCATCGCCGCGGGCGGCGCGACGGAAACGGTGAAGATGGGTCGCCTCCGCGGGGAGGAGATCTCCTTCACCGCGGGCGATGTCGCCTATAAAGGCCGCGCGGTCGGCAACACCATCACGGGAACGATGACGACGTCGAAGGGCGAGCAGCCCTGGACCGCTTCGCGGAAGTGAGAAGTGAGAAGTGAGAAGTGAGAAGGGAGAAGGGAGAAGGGAGAAGTGCCTCTCACTTCTTACTTCTCACTTCTCACTTTCACTCTCAGCTCGTCAGCTTCTCCATCGCCACCGAGTACGCGCGGCGTCCGGACTGCGGATCGTAGACGATGACCGGCATCAGCTTGCCGCGGATGCGATCGGGGTTCGAGCGCGCGTAACCCATCAGGGTCGTGGCGAGCAGTTGCTGCGACCCTTCCTCCAGGCCTGCGCGTGGCACGCCGGTCAGCAGGTCAGTCAGCGACACATCCCACGCCTCTCCCCACAGCAGCGCGTCAACCACCGTGCCCTTCACCACGTTGTGCGAAAAGTTGAAGAAGAACGACAGCGGGGAATACGCCGTGTCTGCCGGACGATAGCGCAGGAACGATGCCAGCAGCGCGTCCTTGTGACGCATGAAGCCGTCTACAAACTGCAGGCGATCAGCTTCCGAGTCCGACAGCGACGGTGGCGGCACGCCAATGAAGGCGCGCGCGTCGGCCGTCAGACCATTCAGCAGCGCCTCTTCGATCACTGAGCGATCGCGATTTTCGATGCCGGCGTCCACCAGACGCACGTATTCGCGCATGACAGCCGCCAGCGCAAAACACAGCCATGGGTAGTCGGCGATGTTGTCGTCGCGCAGCAGCACGGTGTCGCGTCCGCACTGCGCCTCGAAGCCAAATCGCAGGTGGCAGCCCATGCTCGAGGCGTGACCGAGGCCGATCCTGAACTGGTGCGCAGCGTCGAGCGTGCGCACCTTCGCCAGCAGATCGCGGTAGCCCCACTCTTCAAGCTCGTAGTGCGACGTGCCGATCAGCATCAGCGTTTCGGCGTCCGCGGCAAACTGCTGCCCGCTGCCATTGGGACCCTGGAGTTCCGCCAGCATCGCGTTCAGGCGGTCGTAGTTGGCGTTCGGGTCGCCGTCGTCCCACACGCGCATGGTCAGCAGCGCGATGACATGCATGAAGTAGTAGTCGAGCAGGATGGCCGGCTCGATGGCGCTGGCCGGCTCGGTCCCGCGCTGCTCGGCCACGAAATGCAGCACGTCGACGGGAATGATGTCGGGATTGGTCTGCTGGGCGACGCCGTCCCAGTCGTGGAGGATGTGAAATCCCTCGGCGCGGGTCCGGCCGTCAAACGCCTTCACCACCCGATCGAGGAAGATCGTGCGCCCGCCGGCCTTGAAGCGATTCGCACGCATCGCCTCCCGCAGCGCGTGCAGGGTTTCGCCGAGCGTCTTGCCGCCAAGCCCGGCGACGATCTCCTGCCGGGTGGTGCCCTGCACGGCGGCCTCCACGAGATCGCATGCGTGACTAAACGAGATGTCCATGAACTGCTACTAGAATACCCCGCATGAAACGAGTCCTTGTCGCCACTGTGGCGCTGCTGTCCGTGATCTCGCTCGGCGCCCAGAGTCCGGCGCGCTTCAACGTTGTCGAGGCGACCATCCCGCAGATGCAGGCGGCGATGGCCAGGGGCCAGGTGACGTCGCGGCAGCTCGCCGAGCAATACCTGATGCGGATCGGCATGTATGAAGACCGGATCAACGCCACGCTGGCGGTGAATCCGAACGCGCTTGCCGAGGCCGAGCAACTCGATCGCGAGCGCGCCCAGGGCAGGCTGCGAGGGCCGCTCCACGGCATTCCGGTCGCGCTCAAAGACAACATCCACACCACCGACATGCCAACCACCGGCGGCGCGCTGTTGTTCGCCGGCTATGTTCCGCCGTACGAGGCCACGCTGACACGCAACCTGAAGGCTTCCGGCGCGATCATCATCGCGAAGACCGGCCTGACCGAATTGGCAAACTGGGTGGCGGGCAATCCGAACGCGATGCCCGGCAACTACAACGCGGTGGGCGGATTCGCGTTCAACCCGTATGATCCGCGTCCCGATCCGCGCCCGGATCCCGGCGACGGCCGCCCCGTGCTGCAGACCGGCGGCTCGAGTTCCGGCGTCGGCACCGCGGCAAACTTCTGGGCGGGTAACGTCGGTTCTGACACGGGCGGCTCGATCATCAGCCCGTCAAACGCGAACATGCTCGTCGGCATTCGCCCGACGATCGGCCGCATCAGCCGCTATGGCGTGATTCCGATCACCGCGGATCACGACACGGCCGGCCCCATGACCCGCACGGTCGCGGACTCGGCGATCATGCTTGGCGCGATGGAAGGCGCCTCACCGGACCCCAATGATCCGGCGACACGCACGTGCACGCCGCCGCCCAACCGCGACTACACGAAGTTCCTGAACGCAGGCGGATTGAAAGGCGCGCGCATCGGCGTGCCGCGCGCCTTCTACATCGATCCCATGACGCTACCGGGCGAGAAGTCGCCGCGCGGTGGCATCAACGCGGAGCAGGCAAAAGTCATGGCCGACGCCATCGCGGTGCTGAAGCAGCAAGGCGCCGTCATTGTGGACCCCGCTGACATTCCCAGCGTGATTGCCAAGGATGCCAACGACAGCTTCCCGTTATTCGAGTTCTGTTCCGGCGCCGAACACGCCAAGGGCAAGGACCAGAACTGCTCCATCAACTTCAAGTACGGCATGAAGCGGGACTACAACGCGTGGCTCGCCTCGCTCGGTCCTTCGGCGCCGGTCAAGACCCTGCGCGACCACATCGCGTGGAACAAGGCGCACGAGAAGGCCGGCGCGATCAAGTACCAGCAGTCACGCTTCGACATCTCGGATGAGATCGACCTGGTGGCGGACAAGGCGCGCGTCGACGCGGACGATGCAAAGGACAAGAGACTGAGCCGCGATCAAGGGATCGACGGCGTACTGAAGGCCTACAGGCTCGACGCGTTCATCACGCCCGGTGGTTCTGGTGCACGCATTGCGGCGACGGCCGGCTACCCGATCATCGCGGTGCCGTTTGGCATGGTGGCCAACGCGCCCCAGACGCCGTTCCCGGCTGGATTCAATGCCCGGCCGGCGCCGTTCGGCGTGGGCTTTGTGGGCGCGCAGTGCAGCGAGCCGAAGTTGATCGAGATTGCCTACGCGTTCGAGCAGGCGACGAAGAAGCGAGTGCCACCAGCTGCGACGCCCTAGGATCAGGGGTCAGGGATGGCTGTCTGGCATCCGTCATCGCCCCGTACCGGCCATGGCCAGGAGCTGATCGACGGCCTCCTGCAGATCGCGGCTGAGCTGGGAGTGATGGCGACGCACGAGCGTGTGGGCGACGGTCTGGTAGTACCACAACGTGCCGTCTCGTTTTCCCTGGAAGCGCTGCCACACGTCGTCACCGTGCTCACGATAGTCGCGAATGATCGACCGCACGTTGTGCAGCTTGTCCGCCGCCGACACGAGACAGACCGACGCGCTCGCGTTTTCGAGATGCGCCAGGTAGTTCTCCTTGCGCTCGATCCACGGCAGCTTGTCTTCGGGATCCTCGACCAGGCTGTCGCTGCATCCCAGCACGATGTCGGCAACCGCATCGCCATAGGTGGCGCGAATTTCCGCGAGCGTGGCCTCGCCTCCGCCATCCTCGGCCGCATCGTGCAGCAGCGCGCCGATTGCCTCGTCTTCATTCGCGCCGTATTCAATCGCGAGGGACGCGACGCCAAGGATGTGCGCGATGTACGGGATGCCGGTGCCCTTCCGGTACTGACCGCGATGCACTTGATCGGCGTAGACCATCGCGGACGCAAACCGTTCGGTCGTCGTCAAGGTCATACCGCCGATGGTAGCGTGGAACGAGCGCTCAGGCGGCCTTCTTCACGCGGCTGACACGGCGCAACAACGCCACCAATCGCGCTTCCGCAAGCTCGAGTCCCGCAGGGGGTTTTGACACCGGCACCTTGCTCAGCGTCACGCCATCGCGAAATGCGTCGAGCACGGCGGGGTGAATGTACGAGCTGCGGCTGACCGCCCGCGTGTTGCCAAGCGTCTCGGCCACCAGGTCGATCGCCGCGACGATCGCTCGATTGGCGGCGGTTTTCGACGACGGCAGCTCCATGACGTCGAGCGCCTGCGCCGCGGCGAGCGAGCCCGCCCAGGTCCGGAAGTCCTTGGCGGTGAAGTCACCGCCACTGATCTCGCCCAGGTAGCGATTGATGTCGGTCGACGAGATGCTGCGGACACGTTTGCGATCGTCACGGTATTGAAAGAGCGTCTGCCGCGGCAGGTCCTGGCACTCGCGCACCGACTTGGCGAGGCGCGGCTCTTCGATCTCGATCGATTGAAAGACGCCGCTCTTGCCGCGAAACGCGAAGCGCACGTGGCGGCCCTGCACCTTCACATGCCGATCCTGCAGCGTCGTCAAACCATGCGACTTGTGCTTGCGGGCGTATTCCTTGTTGCCGATGCGGATGTAGGTGCGCGCCAGCAGCTCCACGACCGTGGCCAGCACGCGCGGCCGGCAGCATGCCGGCCCCATCATGTCGCGGCGAGCACGGCGCCGAATCGCCGGCAGCACGCCTGCAAACGCGAGCATGCGGTGGTACTTGGTCGAGTCCCGTTCTGTGCGCCAGTTGGCGTGATAGCGGTACTGCTTTCTTCCCGCGGCGTCGCGGCCGGTCGCCTGCAGGTGCGCGCGAGGATCGGTTGAGATCCACACGTCCTCCCACGCCGGCGGCAACACGAGGGCGCGAATGCGGGCGAGGGTCTTCTCATCGCGAATGAGCCGCCCGTTCGGACCGGTAAAGACGAAGCTCTTGCCCCGTCGCTTTCGCGTGATCCCGGCCTTTGAGCAATCCGCGTATCGCAGCCCAGCCGCCTTGGCGCTGGACATGGCGATGGCCACTTTGTCCCGATCGTTGCTCAGGTTGCCGGCGGCTGCTGCCATGCGGGCAGTCAGTGCAACCACTCTGCCAGTTCAGTGTCTAATGCTGTCGATGCGCTTGCCGACCACGCTATTGCTGTGCCTGAGCATGGCATCCACAGCTCACGCGCAGGCGACCGTCCGCGATGCCGTGCCGTTACCGGCCATCCCTGCGATCCTCGATCTTTTCAAGCACTACCAGGTGGTCGGCCTTGGCGAGGGGCCACACGGCAACCGTGAGGCCCACCTCTTCCGCCTGGCACTCGTGCGCGATCCGCGGTTCCCCTCAATGGTCAACGACATCCTCGTCGAGTCTGGCAGCGCACGATACCAGGCGGAGATGGATCGATACATCGCCGGCGAGTCGGTGCCCCGCCAGCAACTGCGTCGCGCGTGGGAAGACACGACCAATCCCGGCACCAACTGGGATAAGCCGATGTACGAGGAGTTCTTCACGGCGGTGCGGAACGTCAATGCCGCGCTTCCGGCTGAGCGTAAGCTCCGCGTGCTGCTCGGGGATCCACCTATTGCCTGGGAGTCGATCGGCACCCGTGCCGACCTCCGGCGGTGGAACATGCAACGGGATGCGCACGCCGGAGTGGTATTGCGACGAGAGTCCTTCGCCAGAGGCCGCAAGGTCCTGGCGATCTACGGTGACGGTCACTTCCAGGGGAGAGGATTCAAGCCGGCCAGCCTGACCAACCTCGTGGAGCGCGAGGGAGTGAAGCTGTTCACCATCAGCACCCGCTACGGCGATCTGCTCAAGCTGCAACCAACGGTCGCCTCATGGAAGTCGCCAGCTTTCGCGATGCTCCGCGGGACTGTACTCGGGAAGAAGTTCTACGCTCAGTATTACCCTTTGCCGCCGGCGCCGGGATGGAACACCGTGCTGATGGAAGAACAGTTCGACGGAGTCCTCTACCTCGGCCCGGCGCCCCCGACGATGACGCTGATTCCGCCAAGCCTGTGTCGAGACGCCGACTACATGAAAATGCGGCTTGCCAGGCTCGCCATCACCAGTGCCAGAACGGACTCATCCGATCCGGCCGGCTCGTTGCGGAAGCTTTGCGCCGACCTCACACGACCACGGTAAGCATCTTGCAGTGAACGGCCTGGAGGGTGCCATGAAGAATCCATCTCAGCCGGACACGCAGCGAGACGAGTACATGCCCGAGGCCAAAGGGGCGCACAAGCAGCGGGGCTCGGACGCCGACAGCGAGGGCATCACCCCCCGCGATACCTCATCGATGCCTCGCGGTGAAGACGACGCCAAGACGCGAGCCGACAGCCCTGAATTCCACGATCGCACCGATGTCCCGGATGGCGGCACCGCAACACCGCCGCGCGCGCCGCGATAAGCGTCAGTTTTCGTTGGCGATTACAAAGAAGACGAACGCAATCAGTGCAAGCAGGACCAGGAAGGCGATCTTCCACGGACTGTAGGGATACTTGCCGGAAATCTCGCCGGTATACCCGTTGACCACCACTTGATACGGCTTGCGGCCATACATATAGACCAGCAGCCAGATCGGCACCAGCAGGTGTTTGAACGTCCGCGCCGAGAACGTCGGATGCATGACGAGATTGCGATGGGTGTCACCGGGAATCTGCCGGATGCACAACTGCTCCAGCGTGGCGCGCATCTGCGCTTCTGAATCCCCGACGGCCTCGCTCAGCGCGACCTGGTAGTGCTCAACGACGTGACCCGACAGGAACGCAGTGTCGTATGGCACGACATCATTCGTGGGGAACGGCTCAACCTGCTTCAGCAGCTTGAGGTCCACCCCCGTCGTCCCCGGAACCAGATCATCGTCAAACGTGCGGTCGACGACGCCGGCGGCGTGCTCCCATCGCACGCGTTGCTCACGCCTTACGACGCGATTGCCTTTGCTGTCGCGGCCCTCGACGTTGACGTAGTAATAGTGGCCCGCCTCGGCTTCCCACGGGCAGTGCGCGCGCGCATCGAAGGTCCAGTACGGAATGTAGAGGCTCTTCACGGTATCGACCAGCGCCGCCGTCGCGAGCCGGCCTGGCGCGAGCCACTTGCTCCGCCACCAGCGGCGAATGTCGTCACGCACGCGGCTGCGGTCGATCCTGAATGGCAGCACGCCCTCCGGCCGAATCGGCGACTTGATCTGCTCGTACGCAACGATGGCAGGTGATCCGCAAAATTCGCAGTTCTGGCCGACGCGTGTGGCGTCGTACACCATGATCGCGCGGCAGCTCTGACATTGCACGCTGCGCCGTTGCTGCTGCCAGGCCGCGTCTGCCGCCTCAGAATCGCGCAGCCCGGTTGACAGGTCGCGCTCAGCGACCTTGCCGATGTCACGGTCGATGGCGTACGGAGACTCGGTGCCGCAGAACGGGCACACGAGTTTCTGCTTGGTGGGGTTCCATTCCGCCTGCGCACCGCACGCCGGACAGGCGTGTTTCTCGAGTGCGGATACTTCGTCGGTCATGCCGAAGGCCGTCCCGCCTGAGGCGGGACAAGGACAATCACTCCGAAAGGTAAGCGTTCAAGGCGGCGCGCGTGATCCGCCACGTTGCGCCGATCTTCTTCCCCTTCAACTCGCCGGACTCGAGCACCGCCATCACGTCGGCTTCCGTGACGCCGAGAACCCGGGCCGCATCCGCAGGACCGAGCAACTCTGGCGCGACGCTCGGCGCGGCCGCGCCGCCGGTGAAGCCCTGGTTCATCATCTGCTGCGCGAGTCCGAAGCCGACGGCCAGTTCCGCCGCAGTTCCGGCAGCGCCGCCACCGCCGCCCTTCTCCATGCCCTGCGCCATCTGGTACTTCACGTAGTCGTTCAAGTTGCCGATCGCGGTCATGCTCGAACGCTTGTCAATGGCGGCCTCGACTTCGGGCGGCACCGACACGTTCTCAACAATGAAGCTGGTGATCTCGAGCCCGTACTTCGCCGTCACGGCGGGATTGATCAGCGGCAGCAACGCGTCACCGAGCTCGCTGTATCGCGAGGCCACATCGAGCACCGGGACCTTGGCCGACGCAATCGCGTCGGTGAACAGGCTGACGATGCGGGAGCGCATGGTGTCGGCGAATTCATCGAGACGGAAGTTGTGGTCCGAGCCCGCGACTTCGCGAAGGAAGGTCGCCGGATTGACGATCCTGAAATCGTAGGTACCGAAGGCGCGGACGCGCACCACGCCGAAGTCGGTATCCCGCAGCATCACGGGATTGGAGGTGCCCCACTTGTTGCCGGTGAACAACCGGGTCACCACGTAGTACACGTCCGCCTTGAACGGCGAGTTGAACGCGTACTTCCACGACGCCAGCTTGGTCAGGATCGGAATGTTGTCGGTCGTCAGCGTGTGCTTGCCGGGACCGAACAGATCGCCGAACGCGCCGAGGTAGACGAACTGCACCGCCTGCGATTCGCGAACGATCAGCTGCGCGCCGTTCTTGATCGCCTTGTCGTCGTCAGGAAACCGGTAGGACAGCGTGTCCCGGGAGTCGTCGGTCCACTCGATGACATCAATGGCTTCGCTGCGGAGAAAGTCTGTAATGCCCATGGACGGTGATTCTACTGTTTCAGAAGGCGGATTAGCTCGCTCAAGCCGGCCCCCACGGCGCCGAGCGACGTCAGGTTGCGATCCCAGGATTCCCCGTGCGGCAGTCCGCGAAAGGCCTCTTCGGTTTCGCGTCTGGCGCGAGCCAGAGCCAGCGGCAGCGCTGGATCCACAGGCTTGCCGTCGTGCGTGTCGGCGGCGCGCAACCGCTCCACCAGCTTCTCCGCCTGGTTCAGATCAAGCATCGACAAGGCGGAGCCGCAATGCGCGCAGTCGGTCCGGGTCGCGAGGTCAACGGACGCGCCACAGTTCGAACAGTTGATGGCGTCCAGGTTCTTGCGCAGGTCCGCAATCTGCTGTGGGCTCAGCGGCCGGACAAAATCCTTCTCCTTCAGGAATTCAAAAAACGTCGAGAGCCGCCCGTGCTGATTCGGGCACCGAAAATACTCGAATCGCGTGTGGCGCTGCATGTCCCTGGTGCGCCGCAACTGACCATTGCAACGCGGACACCTTGCGACATCGCCATCCTGAGGCGCAGGCCGGGACACGTTCTCGCCAATGACGCGAAACAGGGCCAGCGTGGCTCCCGGCGTCAGCTGAAGATTCTCCTTGTCGTCGAACCAGATCGACTGGCACGGCACGCACACATCGACATCGACGGTGCGCGCCAGATGCCCGCCCAGCGTGTGCGTCGTCATTGCCTTGCTGCAGCGCGGACAGTTCATAAGGTGGAGGCCAGCTCGTAGGATCGCAGCCGGGCAGCGTGATCGTAGATATGCGCCACGACGATCAGCTCATCGGCGCCGGTGGCGGTCACAAACTCGTGCACCTGGTCGCGAATGGTATCCGGCGCGCCGATGAATGACACGCGGGTCTGGTTGGTCGGATCGGTGCGGTCCGACGGATCGCGCTCCCATTCCGTTGACGGAGGCGGCAACTTGATCGGCCTGCCGGACCTGAGGCTCGCAAACGATTGGCGCCCGGATGAGGCGAGGAACCTGGCGTCGGCATCGCTGTCCGCGGCCACGATGTTGACGCCCAACATCACGTACGGCGCCGGCAGTTGTTCCGACGGCTTGAAGCGCTCGCGGTAGATCCGAACGGCGTCGTGCAGCATCTGCGGCGCGAAGTGCGAGGCAAACGAAAACGGCAGGCCAAGGGCCGCGGCGACCTGGGCTCCAAACAGACTGGATCCGAGGATCCAGATCGGCACGCGCAGGCCGGCGCCCGGCACGGCTCGCACCTGCTGGCCCGGTTGGTCTTCACGAAAGAAGTCCATCAGCTCCATGACGTCTTTCGGAAACTCGTCCGGATTGGTTTGCAGCGTGCGGCGCAGCGCAAAGGCAGCGGCATGATCGGTACCGGGAGCGCGCCCAAGGCCAAGATCCACGCGACCGGGGAACAGCGACTCCAGCGTGCCGAATTGCTCCGCGACCTGAAGGGGCGCGTGATTGGGCAGCATGATGCCGCCGGCGCCGATCCGGATCGTCCTGGTCGCTACGCCGACCTGGCCGATCAAAACCGCCGTCGCGGCGCTGGCAATGCCAGGCATGTTGTGATGCTCGGCAAGCCAATAGCGGTGATAGCCCCACCGCTCAGCGTGTTGTGCCAGGTCAATGGAATTCCGGAACGCGTCGGCGGCAGTGCCGCCTTCAACAATCGGTGCCAGGTCGAGGACCGACAATGGAACGGTTCGCTCACGGCGGGCCATCACTGCATTATGAGCACGGAGCTGGTTCGTGACGGTTAAAAGAGAGATTCGTGAAGGAATTCGACGGGCAGTTCGTGCAGACTAGTTCGGCGATGTCGTCATTCCGCACCCTGTTGATTGCTGTCCTACCCCTCCTGGCCGCGTGCAGCGGCGGTGGCTCGTCCAGTCCGACAAGTCCGAGCAGCCCGGCCGCTCCGGCGGCGACCACGCCGACGACCCCCACTCCGCCGGTGACTACGCCGACGGCCGTAGCTCCGTCGAACTTCGGGGTGTTCACGTTCACCTTTGATGATGGCACGAGCGTCGCCGACCAGGCACTCATCGGCGAAGGCGTGCAGATCGCCACCGACTATTTCACCGCGGCGTTCGGCCGAACGCTGACGCGCGCCTCGCAGATCCGCGGTGCGCTGTCGGCGCCGGGATGCGGCCAGGGTGGCGGAGGCGCATCGGCCTTCACGGGCTCGGGCACGGTCACGATCTGCATGGGCAACCTGGGATGGACCACACACGGTCCCATCACCAAGCGGAAGATCGTCATCCACGAGGTCTATCACCTGCTGCAGTTCGAACGCCGCTGGCTTGGCCTGCAGACCACGGCCGCTTCGGGTCCGATGTGGCTGGTGGAAGGCGCGGCGGAACTGGCGGCCTACAAGGCGATCGAGAGCCGAGGCCTGTTGCCGTATTCGACCGCACAGGGCTGCCAGATCAAGGAATACACGGACTTTGGTCAGCGCCAGCCGCCGGGCCTGCCGAATCTTAGCGCGCTCGATTCACAACAGAACTGGGCTCAGACGCAGGGTCCGCTGTATGCGCTGGCAATGACCGGCGTCGATCAACTCGTGACGGCCCGGGGGCTCGGCGCGTTGACGTCCTACATGGACGCGATTGCGCCCAGCGGTCCAGCGGGCGCCTTCCAGTCGGCGTTCGGACAGAGCCAGACGGCGTTCTACGACCAGTTCCCCGCGTATCGCGCCGCGCTGCCCGTCCCGGCGTCCTACCAGTGCGGCGTGTGAAGCGGACCCTCTCCCCTTGAAAGCCGAGGGGTATCCCGGTATGCTCCCCTTGGAACCCGAGGGGAGCAATGAGCCAGGCCGCCAGTCCAGACATACTCAGGGGCACACTCGACCTGCTGATCCTGAAAGCCCTCAGCTGGGGGCCGGCGCACGGTTACGCCGTCGCGAGATGGATCGAGCAGGCCACCAACGACGCGCTTGCCGTGGGCGAAGGCACGCTGTACCCCGCGCTGCATCGCCTCGAGGAGCGCGGCTGGGTCGCTGCCACGTGGGGCGCGTCTGAAAACAACCGGCAGGCCAAGTTCTACGCGCTGACCCGGAAGGGCCGCATGCAACTGCGCGCGGAAACCGACAACTGGCGTCGCTATGCGGCCGCGGTGTTCGCGGCACTGGACGCCCCCGCCCACGAATAGACATGGCTCGTTTCACGAGGTTCCGCAAGCTGTTCGGCCTGGAGCCGAAAGGCGACGTCGACGCCGAACTCGCGTTCCACGTCGAGATGAGGATTCGCGAGCTCATCGAGCAGGGCGAGTCACCTGAACGCGCGCGACAGCTGGCATTGGCACGATTCGGCGACTACGACCGCACGCGGCAGGCGTGCGTGGAAATCAATCAACGACGGAGAGTGCGTATGGAGCGCGCGGAATTGTTCGGCGAATTGCGGCAGGACGTTGGTTACGCCTTTCGCATGATGCGGCGCACGCCAGGCTTTACCGCCGCAGCGCTGATTACCCTGGCGCTCGGCATCGGCGCCAACAGCGCCATCTTCAGCGTCGTCAACGGCGTGCTGCTCGAATCGCTGCCGTTCCGGGAGGCGGGACGACTGCATTGGTTGCAGATGCTCTATCCCGACGGCACTCAATACGACGCGCTGTCCGCGCCGGACTTCATGAGCGTGCAGCGGGACACGCGCGTCTTCGAGCAGCTCGAAGCCATCTCGTCACGCAACGTCACGGTCCTCGGCGCCGGTGAACCGCAGGAAATCGAAGCGGCCTTCGTCACGGCGCCGTTGTTCGACCTGCTCGGCTTCAAGGTGTCGCTCGGACGCGCGTTTCGCCAGGACGAGAACCGGCCCGGCCAGGGAGCCGTCACGGTGCTCAGCCACGGTGCGTGGCAGCGGTTGTTCGGCGCAGATGCGGGCGTGCTTGGACGAACGATCACCAGCTCCGGCAGGGCCTACACCATCGTCGGCGTCGCGGCGGCGGATGCCAGGCTGCCAATGCCTGCGGAGTTGTTCTTCCCGATTGAATACGACGAGACCTTCGATGCCACGACCGCCCGGGGACGTCGCGGTGAGTACCTGGCGGTCATCGCGCGTGCCAGGCCGGAAGTGGATGCCGCGGCGATCGATGCCGATTTGAAACGCGTCGGCAAGCAGCTGCAAACGGAGTTCAAGCAGACCAACGACGGATTGACGTTCGCGAGCACGTCACTGCGCGAAGTGATCGTCGGCGATGTGCGGCGTCCGCTGTTCGTGATGCTTGGCGCGGTCGGATTCGTGCTGCTCGTCGCCTGCGCGAACGTGGCCAATCTGTTGCTGGCGCGCGGCTCGGCGCGGCATGGCGAATTGTCGCTTCGCGCGGCGGTTGGGGCGGGCCGCTCGCGGCTGATCCGACAGCTCGTCACCGAATCGGTCCTGCTTGGCATGATCGGCGGCGCGCTCGGACTGGGATTGGCGTATCTGGGCACCCAGGCGTTGATCGCGGCGAGGCCCGCCGACCTTCCCCGCATCGACGAGATTCAGTTGAACGGCACCGTGGTCTTGTTCACGCTTGGTGCGGCACTGTTCACCAGCTTGATCTTCGGCCTTATCCCGGCGATGCAAGCCACCAACGAACACCTGTTGCGCGGGCTGCAGGAAAGCGGCCGCAGCAGCGGCGGCGGACGGCGGACGCAGCGGCTGCGGTCGACGCTGGTCATCGCGGAGATGGCGCTCGCGGTGATCCTGCTCACCGGCGCGGGCCTGTTGATTCGCAGCTTCATCGCACTGACCCAGGTCAACCCTGGCTTCAAGCCTGATGGGGCCATCACGCTTCGCCTCACCTTTCAAGGAGCCGATTACCAGGGCGGCGAACAGGTGCGCAATCGCGTCGAACAATTGCTGACACGGGTCCGCGAATTGCCGCAGGTCACGGCTGTCGCCGCCGGATCGATCCTGCCCCTGGGCGGGTTGGGCGCGCTGAACGACTTCGCCGTCGAAGGCGCACCGCCACCGCCTCCTGAAGTGAACCAGGAGATCGCGGTCGCGAGTGCAACGCCCGACTATTTCAAGGCGATCGGCACGCCACTGATCCGCGGCCGGCTGTTCAACGATCTCGATCAACCCAAGTCGCCGCCGGTGGTGCTCCTCAACGAAGCTGCCGCGAAGAAATGGTTTCCCAACCAGGATCCGATCGGCCGTCGTGTGCTTAGTGGCGGTCCACGAGAAGTCGTGGGCATCGTGGGTGACGTGTTGCAGCGCAGCCCCGGCCAACCGGCTGTGGCTCAGCTGTTCACTCCGTACTCACAGCGAACCGGTCGCACGATCCGCCTGATCGTGCGGACCGATGGCGATCCGTTGACGCTGGCAGGCGCCGTGCGCGAGCAGGTGCGCGCGCTCGATCCGAACATTCCGCTGCCGCAGGCAACGCCGCTGGCGGATGTGGTGTCGAGGTCGGTGGCGCAACCTCGCTTCTATACATCGCTGCTGACGTTGTTTGCCGCCGTCGCGCTGATCCTGTCGGCGACGGGCATCTTCGGTGTGATGAGCTACTCGGTCGCGCAGCAGTCGAAGGAGATCGGCATCAGGATGGCGCTGGGCGCCAAGGCCGGCGATGTGCTGCGCTCGGTCGTCGGCCGCGCGCTCGCGCTCGCCGGCGCCGGCGTGATCGTCGGCGTGGCCGCGGCGCTGATGCTCGGCGGCTTCCTCGCCAATCAGCTCTACGGTGTCACGCGTTTCGATCCCATGACGCTCGTCGCGGTGATCGCCGTCCTGCTGGCCAGCGCCGGGCTGGCCAGCCTGCTGCCCGCCAGCCGCGCGGCTCGACTCGATCCGATGACCGCCTTCAAGCAGACCTAGGACCTCGGGCCATTCCTGCCGATACACTGGCAGGAATGGCGAGGTCGCGCATGCCGGAGTGGCTGGAACCCATGGCCGCCACTCTGACCCAGGACCGGTTCACCGGCGCGGACTGGATTTTCGAGCGCAAGTTCGACGGCATCCGGCTCCTCGCCTACAAACGTGGCTCCGACGTCCAGCTCTTCTCTCGCAATCGACTCCCGCAACGCTCGCCCGGCATCGAAGCCGCGATCCGCAATCTCAAGGCAGATGAGCTGATCTTGGATGGCGAGGTCACCTGGGACCGCGACAGCGAGTACTCGGTCTTCGACATTCTCTGGATGAACGGCGTGAGCACGACGGCCTTGCCGATCGAGGAGCGGCGTGCCCTCCTGTCGTCGCTGAAGTTCACGGCGCCACTGCAGCACGTTGACCTGGTCGACGACGACGAGCCCTGGGAGCGCGCCCGGCGCGAAGGCTGGGAGGGTGTGATCGCCAAGCGCCGCGGTTCACCCTACGAGCACAAGCGATCGAAGCACTGGCTGAAAATGAAGATCGAAGCGTCGCAGGAGCTGGTGGTCGGCGGCTTCACCGATCCGCAAGGCGCTCGCGTGGGTCTCGGCGCGCTGCTGGTTGGTTACTACGAGCCTTCGACTCGCTCAGGCTCGTCCCGAGCGCAGTCGAGGGGCGACGGTGCCGACCTGGTGTTTGCCGGCAAAGTGGGCACCGGCCTCGACACCAAGATGCTGGTCGACCTCCGCAAGCGCCTCGATGCCACGGAAATTGCGAACACGCCGTTCACCGTCGCCACCGGCCTGCCGAAACTACGCGCGCACTGGGTCACGCCGACGATCGTCGTGCAGGTGTCGTTCATCGAGTGGACACCGAACAACAAGCTGCGTCACCCGCGCCTGGTCGGCGTGCGCTTCGACAAACGGGCGCGCGACGTGGTGAGGGAATCGTGATCTCACATCCCGAGAAAGTGCTGTTCCCAGACGACGGCATCAACAAGGGCGAACTGGCCGAGTACTACGCCGCCGTGTCCGGCGTCATGCTGCCGCACATCAAGGGCCGCCCGCTGACGATGGAGCGGTATCCATCGGGAATTGGCAAGAAGGGCTTCTGGCAGAAGGACGTATCGAAGGGTTTTCCGGAGTGGCTGCAGCGGCAGGAGGTCCCCAAGAAGGACGGGGTCGTGCATCACCCAATCGTCACCGACGAGCGTTCGTTGCTGTGGGTCGCGAACCAGAACACGATCACGCTGCATGTGTGGGGCTCGCGCGTCCCCGATCTCTTCCATCCTGACATCTGCGTGTTTGATCTCGACCCATCGACCGACGATCCGGATGCGGTTCGCGCGGCAGCGCTGGGACTGCGCAACCTGCTCGAAGAGCTCGGCCTGCCTTCATGGGTGAAGACAACCGGCAGCAAGGGCTTTCACATCATCGTGCCACTCGACGGCAAGTCCGACGTGCAGGAGGTCGAACGATTCGCCCACACGGTCGGCCAGGTCTTCGTCTCGCACGCGCCGGATCACCTCACCCAGGAGTTCGCCAAGGTTGATCGCAAAGGCCGGATCTACGTCGATACCGGACGCAACGGCTATAGCGCGACGTTCGCCGCGGCGTACTCGGTCCGCGCCAAGGCAGGTGCCCCGGTCTCCGCGCCCTGCACGTGGGAAGAAATCGAAAAGGGCAAGGTCTCGCCGGCGTCGTTCAACCTCCGCAACATGCCGGCGCGAATCAAGAAGGTCGGCGACGTGTGGGCCGACCTGCTTCGCAGGCGCCGGTCGCTGACCAAGCCCATCCAAAAACTGAAGCATCTGGCTGAGTCGTTGGATTGAATCTGCCGGCCTTGGTCCAGTCGCCGCACGCCGCTTAGCTCTGCCTTTTCGCGCTGTTGGCCCGCAATCTGCAATAGCGGAAGGGCGTGAGACGACTACTTCGCTGCGCAATCGCGCTGACCTGCCTCTGCCCCTCCGCCACATGGGCGCAGGAACTGCCGCCGGTTCCCTCGAGCGCCACCGAACCTGAAGGCCTCGTCGCCGAACCACCTGCGCTGACACGCGTGGTGTTGTTCGCTGACCGCCATCTCGGTAAAGGCGACCTCACAAACGGCATTTACATCGACCGCGGCAACATGATTCCCGGATCGGGATGGTTGTCTGCCGGCCCTGGCTATAAGAAGTGGTACGGCAAGGACAGTCTGTTCGTGGATGCGTCGGCGGGCATTTCAGTGAACAGCTATCGCATGGCGCAGGCCCGTGTAGAAATGCCCAAACTGCTGAGGAGTCGCCTTGCTGTTGGCGCGCACGCCCGATGGCAGGACTACCGCGACGTCGCCTACTACGGCGTCGGGAGCGACACGCGGCAGGACGCGCGCTCGGCGTACGCGGTCGAGTCGAACCAGTTCGGCGCCTATGTCACGCTGCGCCCCTTCCGTTGGATGGACATTGCCGGTGAAGTCGGATGGATGAATCCCGAAGCCGAATACACCGAGGGGCCGCTGCTCGGGGGCCTGGTCGACAAGCGCACGTTGGTGCCAACCGAAGTGTCACTCACTGTCGACACGCGTGACTTCCCTGGCCACCCGACGCGAGGTGTGATCCTGCGTGGTGCCGCCACCCACTACAACGACCGCACCGACGGTGCTCACACCTTCAACCGTTACGACGCCGAAGCCGCGGGCTTCCTCCCACTAGCCGGCTCACGCATTGTGCTGGCCGTGCATGGCTTGATGGTGCAGACGAGCGCCGACGCAGGGCGCTCGGTGCCGTTCTACCTGCAACCGACGCTGGGCGGGGCCAACACGCTGCGTTCGTTCGGCGACTTCCGCTTCCGCGACGACAACCTGTTGCTGGCCACCGCCGAAGTGCGTCTCGCGTTGATGACGCACCTGGATCTCGCGGTCTTTGCGGACGCCACCGACGTCGCCCGCAGCGCCGGCGACCTGGATCTCGACAAGCGGTCGTATGGCACCGGGCTTCGCCTCCACACCCGCCGAGACACGTTCGCCATGGTGGACGTGGCGAAGGGCGCCGAGGGCTGGAGGTTCCTGTTCCGTTTGAAGGATCCGCTGCATTTGTCACGGCTGACGAAGAAGAGCACCTTCGTGCCCTTCGTTCCGTAACGAACGACATCGCATAGAAAGCGCACACACCATGACCATGACGCGCGTGCCATTCACCGCCCTCCTCCTGTTGACGGCTTCGCTCACCGGCGCGTGTGCCGGCGTGAAGGTGCCCCAGGCCTCGCCGGCGCCCAAACCGCCGGCCGCGTCGATGTGGAAGGCGCCGGAAGATCTCGCGAGCCGGGACCTGTTCAACGGTCCATGGGGCGCCGACCACGCTCCGAACCCGAAAGGCGTCTACACGCTCATCGAGCGCAAGCACGCCGGCGTCAACCTGGGCCTCACGGTGAAGGACGAAGACGGTCGCGAGTGGAGCGTGAAGCAGCCGTTCCCAGGCGGTCTTGATTCGGAGGCGCCCGTGGAAGTGGCGTTGTCGCGCATCCTCTCCGCGATCGGCTATCACCAGCCGGCGATCTATTTCCTTCCCGCGTTGACGGTGCGGGACGACTTCGGCAAACACGTCGAGGTCGGCGGCCGCTTCCGGTTGAAAGACAAGTCGCTGAAAGAGACCGGCTACTGGAACTGGGAAGACAGCCCGTTCGTCGGCACCAAGCCGTATCAGGGACTGATCGTGCTGCTGATGATGTTCAACAGCACCGACCTGAAGAACACCAACAACTCTCTGTATGAATTCCGCAACGGCGACCTGGTGGAACAGTGGTACGTCGCCCGCGACATCGGCTCAGCGCTTGGCGACCTGAACCCCATCTCACCGCGCAAGAACCATCCGGAGTCATTCGAGAAGGTGCCCTTCCTGCTCGGTGTCGAGAACGGGCACGTGCAGTTTCACTATTCGAGCTGGTACAAGAACCTCGTGCGGGATCGCATCACGCCCGAAGACGTCGCGTGGGCCAGTGAGCTGATCGGCAAGCTGTCCGACAAGCAGCTGCAGGACGCCTTCCGTGCCGGCGGTTTCAAGCCCGAGGTGGCCAATCGCTTCATCACGAAGCTGCGCGCCAAGATCGAAGAAGGCCGCGCCATCGGCGCGCGCGCGGCGGACCGCTTCTAGGAGCGGGGCGTGCTGGTCTACGAAAAGTTTCGTTGACATCTACGAATTCATTCGTATAGGCTCCTGGCATGGGACGCCTCCAGCCACGGCCGACCGAAGCCGAGCTCGCCATTCTCACCGTGTTGTGGGAACGCGGGCCGTCAACGGTCCGACAGGTTCATGAAGCCCTCGCGGATACTCGCGACACCGGCTACACCACCACCCTCAAATTGATGCAGATCATGGCCGACAAGGGCTTGGTCAAACGCAACGAAACCGCACGCACGCACGTCTATTCCGCCGTCGCCGGAGAGGAACAGACCCAGCGCGTGCTGGTGAAGGACCTGGTGGACCGAGCCTTCGGCGGGTCGGCGGCCGCACTCGTGTTGCGCGCCCTGAGCGAAGGCACGTCCGACGACGAGCTCCGTGAAATTCGCAAGTTGATCGACGACTATCGGGAGAAACGGTGATGATCGACCTCCTTGTATCGGCCACCACGATGGACGCGCTCGCCTGGACGCTGATTCACTTCGTCTGGCAAGGCTCCCTGATCGGCGCGGCGGCGTTCACCGCGCTCCGCATCGTCCGTCCGGAGCGCGCGTCGACGCGCTACATCATCGGCGTCGCGACGCTCGCCGTGATGCTCGGATCGACCATCGCGACGTTTGCATTGCTGACGCGGCAGTCCACCCCGGCGATCAACACCGCATCGGTCGAATCGGTGCGCCCGGGTGCGGTGGCGACAATGACGGACGCGGCAGCAGCAGGCCCGAACGTCGAACCGCTTCCAGCCAGTGAACGACAGGCCGTGCCAGCGGCCGCATGGCGTCCGGCGTCGATGGGCCCGCTGGCCTCGTCGATCGTCGTGACGATCTGGGCGCTTGGTGTGCTCGCGTTGTCGCTGCGATTACTCGGGGGCTGGCTGCTGACGCGGCGCCTGGCACATTGCGCCGTTGCCGCCGTCTCGCACGAAGTGGATGCGGCAGCAAGAACCATTGCCGATCGACTGCAATTGCGTCGCGCTGTCGCGATCGTCGAATCCGGCGCCGTGATCGTGCCGACGCTCGTCGGCTATGTCAAACCGGTCGTCCTGTTGCCCGCTGTTGCGCTCTCAGGCCTCACGCCCGAACAACTCCACGCCATCCTCGGGCACGAACTCGCGCACGTTCGCCGGCACGACTTCCTCGTCAATCTGCTGCAGTCGGTCGTCGAGACACTGCTGTTCTACCACCCGGCGATGTGGTGGGTGTCGGCGCATGTGCGCACTGAACGCGAACATTGCTGCGACGACCTCGCGGTCGAAGTCTGCGGCGACCGCCTCGTCTACGTGTCCGCACTCGCTGAGCTCACGAGCATTGCCGGACATCGCGGGTTTGCTCTCGCGGCGACCGACGGCTCGCTGGTCGGACGCGTGCAGCGTCTACTCGGCCGGCCGCGCGCGTCGCATGAGCCGGCGCCGGCATGGGCCGTGCTCGCGTTGTTCGTGCTGATCGTTGGCAGCATCGGCACTTTCCGCGCCTCACCGGCGGAATCAGCGGTGACACCGGTCGTGGGCGCGCAGGCCCCCGCGGCGCAGGCCCCTCCATCGCACGTCGACACCACGCCACGGACGACATCCGCCGACGTCGAGACTGAAGCGGAAGAGCAACAGCGTCGCGGATACTTCGAAGCACCGCCCGCGCCGCCAGCACCTCCCGCACCTCCTGCTCCACCGCAGGACCTGGGTTCGAACGGATCGGGGAACATGTCGTGGAGCAATGGCTCCGAACGCATCAGCATCAAGTGGGACGGCACGTTTCGGCTGTCGGATGACGAGCGCGACGTGGTCTCGATGTCTGATGGCGCGTATCTGACGATTACCGACGGCGTGTTGCTGGCGTCCAGGGTCGAACTGCGCAACGTCGATGGCCGTGTGGAGCGGACCTTCCGCCGCAATGGCCTCCGCCGCGACTGGGAACCCGAAGGCCGCCTGTTTCTCGCCGGCGCGCTCGAGAAGATGATCCGGAGGAGCGGCTTCTTCGCGAAGGACCGCGTCACTCGTTTCCTGAAGCAGGGCGGACCCGACGCCGTCCTCAAGGAAATCGACCGTCTCAGCGACTCGAGCTACGTTCGCCGGGTGTATTACACCGAACTCGTCAGGCAGGCGGAGCTCTCCGAGCCCTTGCTGACGCGCATCCTGCAGCGCGTGCCGAACGAGATCACGTCCAACTACGATCTCTCGACGCTGTTGGCGTTGATCGCCAAGCTGCCGACGGCAACGGATCCGCACCGGGTCGCGATCGCGCGCGCGTCCCGCTCGATCGGCAGCAATTACGACCAGCGGCGCGCCTTGTCGGCCGCCATGGATCAGCGTCCTGTCTCCGAGGCGGTCGCCGCGGCCGTGATCGACGCCACGTCCACCATCGAATCCAACCATGACCGTGCTGAAGTCCTGCTCGAGGTCGTTGATCGCGGCGGGCTGACGCCTGCGACCAGCGGTGCGTTCATGGGCCTGGTGCGCACGATGAGTTCGTCACACGATCAGCGGCGCGTCCTGTCGGCGGTGACAGCCCAGGGCAACGTGCCAGGGCCGGTGGCCATCGATGCGCTCAAGTCGACGAGCGCGATCTCCAGCTCATACGACAAGACCGAAACCCTGATCAAGCTGATGGATCGTGGCGGCTTGAGCGACAGCTCCGCCGACACGTTTTTCCAGTCGGCCGCCGACATCTCCTCGTCCTACGACCTGTCGCGCGTGCTGAAGCGTGTTGCCGAGCAGCAGGCCATGACGCCGAAGGTGCTCGAAGGAGTGCTGCGGACGTCGCTGCGCATCGGCAGCGGGCACGATCGTGCCAACCTGCTCGAAGCGGTCGCCGCTCGCACCAGGCTCGAGGGTCCCGCGCGTGAGATGTACGTGAACGCGACGCGCGGATTGAGCTCGTTCGACGAGAATCGCGCGCTGGCGGCGCTGGTCCGCGCCGAAGTGCGCCGGTAGTTCCGCCAGGCGGCGCGCGATCCCTACCAGGGTGGCAGGGTCTTGTAGAGATACTCCTGCAGGTAGGTATCGCGCGACGCCAGCAACTCCTTCGCGTTGCCCTGGAACTTGATCCCGCCGTCAAGCAGCATCAGGAACTCGACGCCCTCGACCTGCGACGCATCCACTTTCGTCACGACCACCTCGCCGTTGACACGAGCAGCGCGATGCTCGGCGATGTAGAACGCATCGCGAATCTGGTGGGTCACCACCATGGCGGTGACGTCTTCAAGGTCGCGCAGCTTGACGATCTCGTCATCGATGGTCGTGGCAATGAGCGGATCGAGCCCGGTGATCGGATCATCAAACAGCAGCAGTTGCGGCTTGGCGGCCATCGCGCGCGCGATGCCGACACGCCGCCGCTGCCCCCCTGACAGCGCCGACGGCATGCGGTCGGCGAAATCCGTCAACCCGACAAACCCCAGCACCTCGTCAACGCGCTCGTCGATCTGCGCTTCGCTGAGGTCGTGATCCTCGGTCAGGCGAAACGCCACGTTTTGCGCGACGGTCAGCGAGTCGAACAGCGCGTTTTCCTGGAAGACCATGCCGATGTCGGCGCGCATCTTGAGCAGTTCACGCTCGTGCATCTGGTCGACGCGCATGCCGTTGACGGTGATCTGGCCGCTGTCAGGCCGCAACAGGCCCAGCGTGAGCTTGAGGATCACCGACTTGCCGGCGCCGCTGACGCCGAACAGGATGCGCATCGAGCCCTTCGGCACTGTGAAGCTGAGATCGCGCAAGACGACGTGGTCGTCAAACGCCAGGGAGACGTGCTCGAAGACAATCGCATCCGCGCCGGAGCTCATGCTCCGACTGTACGACAGATCGCCGGCTATTTCACTCACCGGCTCGGCGGCGAGTATCATCGGCGCAATGGACCTTCAGATCGAAACGCCGCGCCTCATCCTCCGCCCTCCCCGCGCCGAAGATCTTGATGCGTGGGCCGAGATGATGACCGACGAGATCGCCGCGAAGTTCATCGGCGGTGTGATGCCGCGATCAGTGACATGGCGCGCGTTGATGACGATGATCGGCTCGTGGCACTCGATGGGCTTCGCGATGTTTTCCGTGATCGAGAAGTCGAGCGGTCGCTGGGTCGGCAGGCTGGGGCCGTGGATGCCTGAAGGGTGGCCGGGCCCTGAGGTGGGCTGGGCGATCGCCCGCGACTGCTGGGGCCGCGGCTACGCGACCGAAGGTGCGGCCGTCGCCACGGACTGGGCGTTCGACAACCTCGGTTGGACGAACGTGATTCACAGCATCGCGCCCGACAACATCGCCTCGCAGGCCGTGGCAAAGAAGCTGGGCTCCCGCAACCTGGGACGCGGCACCTTGCCGGCGCCGTTCCAGGACTCGGTGATCGATATCTGGGGACAGTCGCGCGACGAGTGGCGCGCCTACCGCTCGAGGGTCCGCACGTAAGCCAGCGCGGACCGCATCAGCTCGTCGACCACCGATCGCGGCGGCGGCTCGCCGTGATCACCGACGACGAACACCTGGTGACCTCCGGTCGACTCGCCGACCGTCACAAATCCCTTGCGCGGCGTCTCGTGCGTGAGCGGCAGGCGTCCACGATCCGCGGTCTCGGCGAACACCGATAACGGACGTCCGTTGGCGCGATACACCAGGTGCGCGTAGTTGCGTCCCTGGTACGGGCACATGTGGGCGTCGATCAGTTGATAGGCGCCGGCGGTGTGCGACACGGCGTGCACGATCGCGCGATACGACGGCTCGAGATTCTGCTCGACACGCGATGGGTCATAGCTGAACTCCGTGGGATACGTGAGCGCGCAGGCGATGTGGTCATCCACTGAATCATCAAACGCCGCCGCATCCACCGGCCGCGACAACCAGACAGCCGCGCCGATCGCAAGCGCCAGGGCCGCGGCCACGCCGCCGTACTGCGCAATCCGCCACCACGTCCGATCGTGGTGATCGATCGCGCGCGTAATGCGCGCCTCCAGCCCGTCGCTCTCCGGCGCCACACCAAAGCCTTCAATCAGCAGCGCGCGGGTGCGCTCACGGCGTTCGAGCTCACTGCGGCAACCATCGCAGCGCTCAACGTGCCGGAGGAGGTCGTGGTTACTCTCAACGGTCAGTTCGCCGCTGATGTAGGAATCCATCAGCTCACGAACCCGACGGCAATCAGCGTTCATCATCATCACCCGCGCTTCCGCTCCGCTTCACCGGCAATCCCGTAGGAGGCCGCCTGCTCCACCAGTGCCTGCCGCATCAGCCGTCGTCCGCGATTCAGCCGGGACATGACCGTGCCAATCGGCACATCGAGCGCGTCCGCCGCTTCGCGATAACTCAACTGCTCCACGTCGACGAGCAGTACGACCAGCCGGAACTGGTCCGGCAGGCTGTCGAAAGCCGTCTTGACCGAGGTGGCGGTCAGCGTGTCTGGAGTGGGCGGATCGAACAGCAGCGCGGCCTCGGACGCGGTCTCGAGGCTGGTGACAACCGGGCGCCGCGACTGATCTCGCCGCAGCCTGGAGTGGCTGTAGATCAGGATCTTGTACAGCCATGCCCGGCAGTTGGTGCCGGGCTCGAACCTCGCGAACGATCGCCACGCCTGGAGGAAGGTTTCCTGGACCAGGTCTTCACCGGCGTCGCGTCGACCGCACAGGCGCGTGGCCGTGCGGAGCAGGGCCGCGGCATGCGGCAAGGCGGCGGCGTTGAATTCGTCGCGGAGGCGGCGCGGCATCTGTCGCTGTATTAGATGCCCGGAAGGGGCGGTCCTATTCCCGGGCCGTCAGTGTGCGTCCTTGCGGCAGACGACCACCGACGACAGCCTGGGCACGTTGACGGACTCGACCGCGAGCAACGAGAGACCGAGGTCGCGGACGAACTGCTCGGCGTGAAGATTCCAGTTGACGTCGAACTTCTTCGCCACCCTGCCGGCGAGGGCATTGGTGATGTTGGAAGTCTCGCGCACGCCGTCAAAGTGATTGAGCATCACGATGCGGCCGCCGTCACGGCAGACGCGCACCAGTTCTCGCCCGACGGCCATGGGATCCGGCACGACGTTGATCGTGTAGGGCACATACACCGCGTCGAATGACGCATCGGGAAAGGCCAGGCACGCCGCGTCCATCTGCAGCAGATCCACGTGCGGCCTGACGCCGGCACTGCGTTTCCGCGCCTTGACCATCATCGCGCGGGACAGATCAATGCCGACGATCCGGCAGTGGGAGCGGTAGGCGCCAAGGTCCAGGCCCGTACCAACGCCCACTTCGAGAATGGTGTCGGACGGTGCGGGGTTGAGGTGCGCAATGGCGCGGCGCCGGCCCGGCTGTAGCATCGCTCCACACACCACGTCATAGATGGGAGTCAGCGGTCCATAAATGATGTCGGCGGCCGTCATAATGTGGCGCCCCGTGGGCTTGATCAGTGCTTAGTGCAAAACGTCTGCCGATTACGGCCGGCGCGGCGACATTTCGAGCTGCACATTCCTGCGGGTCGATTCGATGTTGACCACGGCCCTGGGCCACTGCGCGTTGCCGGTGAATTCGACCTCATACCGATCCGCCATACGCTTGTGATCGTCGACGATCCGCTCGGCGATGGCCTTGAGTTTGTCGGGCAGCGAGTTGTCGACCAGGATCGGCAGATATAAACCGTTGGTGTTCTGCACCAGGTTGTTGGCGAGATCGCTGATCGCGCCGACGCGCTTGCTCGCATTGGTGAACAGGACCACGTGCGCGCTGCCGCCGCGCGACAGGAAATCGTTCATGAAGGTGTTGTAGCGAACCACATCGGGCTCGGCGCGCGTATCGGTGTCCGCGGCGACGATCACAAACACGGGCCACTTCTCTGCCGACTTCTGCAGGAAGCGCTGGTCCGATTCGAGCAGCGTTTCGAAGAAGGCGTTGGCGCCGCCTTCAGGCACGAAGCGGGCGATTTCGGCACGCAGCTTGTCACGATCGGTGGATGGCGCCGTGCGCACGCGAATCTGCCCGCCGCTTGACACGAACGCCACCTCGAAGGATGGCGGCAGCAGGTCGACAAACGCGTTGAGGGCGACACGGTACGAATTGAGCACCGGCGTCATCGAGGTCCCCGAGTCGCATAGCAAGACGATACGCATCGGCGCGGTGCCGAGCGTGGCGCGGGTCACGTCGCGCCGCGTGCCGTTCTCGGTGATGCGGAACTCCGCCGCGGTGAGATCGAGCACCGGCTTGCCGCTCTCATCCATCGCGCTGACAAACACGCGCTTGGGCACGCGCTGCGCCATGAGCGATAGCGGTACCGCCCATACAATAACGAACGTGAATAGGAGGAAGCGCCGCCGCTGATAGTGCGAGGCCATTTCGCTGGCGCGCAGTATATAGGTACAATTCATCCCTCAACATGAATGATTTGTGGCTGTTAGCGTTTGGCGCCGCCGTTGCCGGCCTGGTGCAGGGAATCTCAGGTTTTGCGTTTGCCATGGTCGCGATGTCGATCTGGGTCTGGGGCGTTGACCCGCTCGTCGCCGCGCCAATGGCGGTGTTTGGCGGCTGGTTCGGGCAGTGCATTTCGGCGATGCGGGTGCGTCGCGGCTGGCATCTCAATATCCTCTGGCCGTTCGTCGCCGGCGCCGCGATCGGCATCCCGCTCGGCACGCAGTTGCTCGGCATGCTCGACGCCAATCGCTTCAAGCTGGTGCTCGGATCACTGCTGGTGATCTGCTGTTCCGCCATGCTGGCCACCGCGAGGCTGCCAAAGATCACCAGCGGCGGCAAAGTGGCTGATGCGGGTGTCGGCCTTCTCGGCGGCGTGATGGCGCCGCTCAGCGGATTCAGCGGTCTTGCCCCGGCCCTGTGGGCCACGCTTCGCGGCTACAACAAGGACGAACACCGCGCCGTGCTCCAGAACTTCAACCTCATCGTCCTGTCTGCGACGGTCGCCACCAACGCGTATACGGGCAAGCTCCGGCCCGCGATGTGGCCGCAAATGGCGGTGGTCGCCGGCGTGATGATCCTGCCGGCGATCTGGGGCTCGAAGATCTATGTCGGCATGAGCGCGAACACGTTCCGCCAGACCGTGCTCTGGTTGCTCGTGCTCGCCGGCGTCGTCATGCTCAGCGCCGCGCTCAGGACGATGCTGTAGGGTGCGCGAACGGCTGCGCGCGGGCCTCGAACACTTCGAAGCCGGAGCACTCGGCGCTCGTCATGCGCCCCCCAGGGAACAGATGTCATTGAGCAGGCCGGCGGCGGTCACGTCCGCACCTGCGCCTGGGCCACTGATCACCAGCGGCTCGCGTTTGTAGCGCGTGGAATGGAAGGTCACGATGTTGCGCGTGCCTGACGCCGCGCCCATGGGGCTGGACGCATCGACCGCAACCAGGCCGGCCGTCACGCGGCGCGGGGTCGCGGAAACCACGTAGCGAAGGAGCCGACCCTTCACCTTCTCAGCGGACACCCGCTTCTCCCACGTCGCATCGAGTTCGCCGAGCCGGTCGAGGAATTCCGGCAGCGCCAGATGCCGGTACGCAGCCGGGACAAGGTCATCGGCCGTGGGACCGGCGCCGCGGTAACCAATCATCCGGGCGAGGATCAAGCCCTTGCGAGCCGCATCACGACCAGACAAGTCATCCCGGGGATCGGGTTCGGCATAACCACGCGCGACGGCCTCGCGAACAGCCGCCGAAAACGGGCGGCCGGCGGAGATCTCGGACAGGACGAACATCAGCGTGCCGCTCACGCAACCGTCAATGCGCACGACGCGGTCTCCCGTCTCATCGAGCTTCCGGAAGGTGTCGATGATCGGCAAACCCGCGCCGACCGTCGCTTCGTATCTCACTCGGCGTCCATGCGTTGACGCATCGTTGAACATCCGCGCGTAGCTCTCGAATGTCCCGGCCAACGGCTTCTTGTTCGCGAGGACGACGTCAAAGCCCTTCGCCAGGGCGTTGTGCAATAACGACCCTGTTTCGTCGCTGGTCACATCGACGACCACGGGACGCGAGACCGCATGATCGGCCATCGTCGCCAGCGCCTCGATGGCCGATGCCCGCTGTCCGCCGAGCGCCGCAAGCAAAGCGCCGGCATCTTTTTCCCTGGCGAGCTGGCGCAGGCGCGATCGCGACAATCCCTTCGCGTCGAACAGGTAGCCCGATCGATCAAGAAGGCCGACGATCCTGACGCTGTCGCGGTCTGCTGCGGCGATCTGATCCGAGAGCGCGCGTCCGACACGGCCGTAGCCAAGCAGGACGACATCGGTCCGCGGCTTCGCGATCGGGCGGCCGCCGCCGATCTTCGACAACTGAAAAGCGGCATGCACCCGGCGCGCCGCGTCGGCGGCCTGGTCCGCGGAGACCACGAATGAGATATTCCGCTCCGATGAGCCTTGCGCGATCGCCACGACGTTGATGCCGCCGGCGAGCAGCGCAGCGAACACGCGTGCTGATATGCCTGGTGTGCCGACCATGCCGTCGCCGACCACCGCAATGACAGCAAGTGGCGCTCGTGACGTGACGCCATCGATCAATGCGTGCTCCAGTTCATGCCGGAATGCCCGCTTCAATGAATCGACCGCGACCGAGGCCTGCGCCTGAGGCACGGTGAAGCCGATCGAACTCTCGGATGACGCCTGGAAAATGGTCGACACCGACACGCCGGCAGCATCCACCGCCGCAAAGGTGCGGGCCGCAATGCCGTGCACACCCACCATGCCCTTGCCGGCGACGGTGACGACGGCCTGGGCCGGAAGAATCGCCAGCGCCTTGACTGGATAGCCCTTGAGCGACTGGCGCGCGGAGACCTCGGTTCCCGGCAACGACGGGTCGACAAACGACCGAATCCGCAGAGTGATCCGTGTTCCGGAGACCGGGATCAACGCACGCGGATGCAACACCTTCGCGCCGTAATGCGCGACCTCTGCTGCCTCACGGTGATGCAGCTGCGGGATCACGCGCGCGTCGGGCACCGTTCGCGGATCCGCCGTCATGATGCCGGGCACGTCCTTCCAGAACACGACCGCCCTGGCAGCCAGCGACCGGGCCAGCAATGTCGCGGTCAGATCCGTCCCACCCCGGCCGAGCGTGGTCAAACTGCCATCGGGTGCGCGGCCGATGAAGCCAGGCACGACGGGGATGGAGCCTCTCTTCAACAGCGGGAGCAGTCGCGCGCGGGCGGCTGTGGCTGTCGCTGCCAGTTCGGGTGCGGCATTGCCGTAGGCGGCATCGGACGCAATTACCTCAAGGGCGTCCACGTAGTCGGCTCGTCGGTGTGCGGCGATTGCGACAGCCAGCAACGTGGTCGACATTCGCTCACCACGCGACACGAGCAGGTCCTGCGCCCGGGGTTCGAGATGGCCCAGCAGCCCGAGTGCGCTGCAGAGATCCGCGTACTCGCGCGCCGCCGCCTCGACGGCCGAAATCAAGGCGTCGCGCGCTCTCCCGCTCGCGATCGCCCTTGCGGCAGTGATGTGCTTCGCGCGAAATGTGTCGGCCGCACGCGCCGACGGCGCGGTGTCGCCCTGCGCGGCGTGTTGCGCACCACCGAGCAACAGGTCGGTCACGCCCGCCAAAGCCGATGCCACCACCACCATCGGGCCGCGATGCGCCTGCACCTGTGCCGCCGCGCGCTGAATGCCGTGCTCATCCGCCAGTGACGCTCCGCCAAACTTCCAGATCTCGAGTCCCGCTTTCACTGCCTGCTCCTGCTGAAAAGGAAAAAGGCCATCACCCTCGCGGATGATGGCCTTTGAATCTGCCCCGTGAGCTGGTCACTCACTCATCCGCAGCACCGCGTGCCACCGGTGGTAATGGTGGTCGTCGAAGTGGTCGTCGTGCGAACGATGGTGATCACGGCGTTCATGTTGGAAGCGCCTACGGTATCACGAGCCGGCGACTGGCCGCCCTGATAACAAGAACGCAGCCCGCCATAAGCGCTCCGAATGCGATCGATGCATTCCTTTCAGCAGTTTCATCGCTTCTTGGCCGCGCGCTTCTTCGCGGACTTGCGGGCGGTCTTCCGGGCTGGCACCTTGCCACCCTTCTCGCGCGCTTCGCTGAGCCCGATCGCGATCGCCTGCTTCCGGCTCGTGACCTTCTGCCCTGAGCTGCTTCGCAGCGTGCCCTTCTTGCGTCGATGCATCGCTGACTTCACACGCTTCTCCGCTGCCTTTCCGTACTTGGCCATCTGACCCTCCAGAATCTTGCGGCATGCAATGAGGCCGCCACCGAAGGCTCAGCCGCTCGCGTGTCCGAGCGAATTGTGTCGAGTGCGATCACGGTTCTGTCACGCGTGTGCTCGTATGGAAAATACACACGGCATGTAGATTTTCCTGCGTCGATCTTGCGCGGTACGCGCTTCGCATCGTCCTCTTCACTGTGCGCCACTGTTGGCAGCTCAATTGCTCATGGAGGCGGCGTTCACCCTTGGACGCCCGATTGGATGCCCTCACACACTGAAGATCTGCATGCGTATTCGGCGGAAGAGTTTTGTCTCGCGATGAAGGCCGCGCGCGAGCGTCAGGGCATTACGCTCGATCGCATCGCCGAGATCACCAAGATTCCCGCGTACTTGTTCGCCGGCCTGGAACGAAATGACCTGCGGCGGTGGCCGAACGGGATATTCCGCCGCTCGTTCTTCCGTGACTACGCCGCGGCGATCGGCCTTCCGGTATCAGAAGCCTGCGCTGCGTTCGTGCGTTTGTTTCCTGAATCGCAACCGCCTGCGCCTTCCATAGATGAGGCGGTTGCCGCCCCCGTCAAACCCTCGCTGTGGGTATTGCTGCGGCAATGGCTGACCGACACCCGCCCGAGTCATCCTCGCTCCGGGGTTCGGTTGCGCATCAAGCTGCCACGCTGAGCCGCATCAAATGCGCATGGCGCGACTGGGGTCGATCAACGACGCCCGGCGGGCCGGCAGCCAGCTCGCGGCAATCACCACGACCAGCAGCACAACCACGGACACGACCAGGGTGATCGGGTCCTGCGGTGCCACCCCGAACAGCAACGTGCGCACGAAACGGCTGCCGATGGCGGCACCGGCCAGGCCAATGGTTCCGCCAGCGGCCGCCAGCATCAGCGACTCAGACACGATTGATCGGGCCACGCGTTGCGGTGATGCGCCGAGCGCCATACGGAGCGCGATGTCGCGGCGCCGCTGCACGACCGTGTAGGCGAGCAGCGCATACACGCCGCCGGCAGCCGTCACCAGGCCGCCAATCGCAAACAACGCGATCAGCAGCATCGCGAATCGATCCAGTTGCACCGCATCCCCAAGCAACTGCTCCATCGTCGTCACCGAATGCACCGGCTGGTCGCGATCGATGCGAAGCGCGTTGGCACGAGCGGTCTGCGCCACCGTAAGCGGATCGACCGAGGTCCGCGCGATCACGTTCATGACGAGGTAGGGATTCTGGGCGTGTGGAATGAAGATCTCCGGCACCGGCTCGCTGCGTGGCCCGGCGTGCCGGTCGTCGCGAACCACACCGACGACTTCATAGGGATACGGGCCGCGCTGGTAGTCGAGCACCAGGTTGCGGCCGATGGGATTCTCGTCGCCCCAGGCCTGCTGCGCGAGCTTCTGATTGATCACGACCACGCTCGGTGCATCCGCCGCGTCGCCGTCTGTGAACTCGCGGCCGGCGATCAGGGGCAAGCCCAGCGTTGCGAAATATCCCGGCGTGGCCATCCGCACATTGGCCTGCGCGGCCTTGTTGCCCTCAGGTGATGCGCCTTCGCGCCAGTACGGCCGTGTGAAGTCAGAGCCGATGGTGCTCATCGGCAGCGCGGTCACCGCCGCCACCGAGATCACGGCGGGCACTTCGCGAAGCGAGTCGAGCACCCGCCGGTAATACTCGGTCGTCTGCCCGCCGCTGCGATACCGGGCCGCATCGGGCGTGATGCGCATGACGAGCAGGTTACTGGTGTTGAAACCCACATCAATACGACGCAACTCCGCAAACGTCCGCGCCAGCAGGCCGGCGCCGACCAGCAACACCACCGCGGCGGCGATCTCGGCGACGACCAGCGTGGCGCGCAACCGGCCTGCGCCGCTGCCTGATACCGCGGTGCCATCCTTGAGCGTGCCCGCAATCGGAGTGCGGCTGGCGCGGAACATCGGGATCGCATTGCCGATCGCGGTCACGACCAGCGCGAGCACCGCCGCAAACGACGCGACTCGCGCGTTCAGCGAGACCTCGTGCAGGCGCGGAATTCCCGAGGGCGCAATGGACAGGGCCGCGCTCACCCACCAGGCGGCCAGGACCAATGCGAGCGCGAGGGTCACGAGCGCCGTCAAGCCGCTTTCAGCGATCAGCTGCCGGGTCAGGCGACTGCCACGGGCGCCGAGGGCGAGACGAATCGCCATTTCCCGGGCGCGACCCACGCCGCGCGCGATCGCCAGGCTGGCCACATTGGCGCACACCAGCAGCAGCAGGCAGGACATGGCGCCAAACACCAGCATCAGCTCGAGCCTGCTGGTGCTCGCGATCTCATCCGCAAGTGACGACAGTTGCACGGTCCATCCCGCGTTGTTGGCCGGATGCTCTGACGCCAGGCCTCGAGCGACCGCGTCCATCTGGGATGTGGCCGCTTCGATGGTCAGCCCCGGCTTCATTCGGCCGATCACACGCAGGAATCGCGCATCGCGCGGCGGCCCTTCAGGGAATCGCGGACGATAGGACACCCGCATGTCCCACGGCGCCCAGAAGGCCGTGGCGGTGTCGGGCACGGCGAAGTCCTCGGGCATGACGCCGACGACTCGCCACTGGCGTCCCTCGATAGACACGGTCTTGCCGACAATTTGTGGATCCGCGCCCAGTGATCGCCACAACCGATCGCTCACCACCACCACCGGCTCGGTGGCCATGGGCTGGCGCGACGTGACGGAGGTTGCGCCTTCGTATTCCTTCGCATCGAACGTGCGGCCGAGCCGCGGCTGCCTGCGGAACACGTCAAAGAACCCGCGCGTGACGTGCTGGCCAGTGATCGGCGTGCCGCCGTCGTTGCCACGCAGCGTCACCGAGATGCGCATCATGGCGGTGATCGCGTCGAACGCGCTGCCCTGATCCACAGTGCGATCGACCCAATCCACCACGTTGCCCGGCGACGGACCTTCACGCAGACGGCCTTGTGTGGGGTTCGACTCGAACATCATCACCAGCCGGTCGGGCTGTTCGTACGGCAGCGGACGCAGCAGCACGGCGTCCACGAACGCGAACAACGTCGTGGTAGCCGCCACACCAAGTCCGAGCAGGAGTGAGATGCCGATGGTGACGGACGGCGTCCGGACCAGCGTGCGGACGGCCTGCGAGAGGTCGTGCCGGAATCCGACGAACACGAGATCCGTCAGCAATGCAAGCCTGGTGACGATGAAACTGGCGCGGCCACGCGTCTTCGCCTCTGCCAGCAGCCGTTCGCCGTCTCTGCGGATGGCGCGACGGTCGTCGTTCATGCCCGCACCTTGCGCAGCGCGCGGCTGGCGCGCGCCTGGTTCACGATCGCTTCAAGACGCCGCACTTCGGCGTCGAGCACGCGTTTGCCGAACGGCGTCAGGGCGTAATAGCGCCGACGCTCGTCGTCATCTTCCGCGGACGGGCGCTCGTCTGACTCCTGGATGAAGTCGCTCTTCTGTAGTTCGCGCAGCAGCGCGTAGAGCGCAGCGGGCCACAGCCGTACCTGGCCATCGGTGCGGGCGGACACTTCCTGCATAATGCTGTAGCCATGCCGGGGGCCATCGGCGACCGCCAGCAGGACGTGCAGCACCTTGGGCTTGAGCGGCAGCAACCGGTCAACGCTCCGCGGCTTGTCGGTCATGGCGGCCCAGACTATACACAAAACTGTTTATAGTCAATTTAGACGCCAATGCCTCCTCTCGTTCAACACGACCCCGAACTGCTGCGGCGCCTGCTGAGGGCCAAGGACCAAATGGACGCGGCCTCGAACGAAGATTGGCCCGTCACGCGCCTGGCAAGCGTCAGCAGCGTCTCGCAGGCGCACTTCGCGCGGTCGTTCAAGGACGCGTTTGGCGTTCCCCCGCACCGCTATCTGCTGACCCGCCGCATCGAACGCGCCACCGCGTTGTTACGCGATACCGACCGGCCGATCATCGACATCGCGTTTGAGACCGGCTGGAAGAGCCTGGGGACGTTCGGCCGGACGTTCAAGGACGTGACCGGGCAAAGCCCCACCGAACTTCGCGCCCGCGAGCAAGCCGCCGACCACAAGCCCGAGCAGGTTCCGCACTGCCACCTGGCTGCCGCCTACCGGCCGGACCTCACAATCGCAGTTTCGGAGAAGCGGCGTCAGGAAGCGGACAGTAAAGTGCCTTCAGAGTGAAGGAGGTCACCGTGAGTCAAGGTGTTGGAGTGGTTGGGTTATACGTTCGCGATCAGGAAGAGGCACTGCAGTTTTACGTGGAGAAACTGGGCTTCCAGGTCCATACCGATGTGAAGAACGGCGATTATCGCTGGCTTACCGTGCAGCACCCGGACCAGCCGTCGTTCCAGCTCGGCCTGTTCAAGCCGGGACCGCCGGTCATTGACGCGGCGACCGCGCAGAGCGTCAGCGAGATCGTCGCCAAGGGCGCCATGCCGCCGCTGGTGCTGATCGTCGAGGACTGCCGAGCGGCCTGCGATCGCTTGAAGGCCAGGAACGTCGAGTTCACGCAGGACCCGATCGACCGCTATGGCACGGTGGACGCGGGCTTCCGCGATCCGTCTGGCAACGGCTGGAAGATGATCGAAGAGCGGAGGAAGCGATGAGCCCGGCGAGTGCTGTCGCGAAGAAGATCGACCAGATGATCGCGAACACCCAGGATTGGCGCGGTGAGCGGCTCGCGGAGCTCCGCGCGCTGATCCACGAAGTCGACCCGGACGTGGTCGAGGAGTGGAAGTGGATGGGCACGCCGGTGTGGTCGAACAACGGCATGTATGTGCTCGCCAATCCTCACAAGGGCAAGGTGAAGCTGCAGTTCTTCCACGGCGCGCAGCTGCCGGATCCGAAGAAGCTCTTCAACGCGGGTCTCGGCGGCGGCAAGTGGCGCGCGATCGACTTCTTCGAGGGCGACAAGATCAACACGCCGGCGTTGAAGGCGATCCTCAAGGCGGCGATTGCCTTCAACAAGAAGAACGCCGTGCCCAGGAGCAGGGGCTCCCGCAAATCCCTGATGTCGCAAGAGCCGGGCTGATCAAGCCCGGCCCTTCAGCGCCGAACCGTGGTTGCTACTGCGTGCCCGCCAGGCTGTTCACCGTCGCAGCGAGCATCCGCACCTTCGCCGCGTCGCTGGACGTGCCGGCCGCGGCGGTCAGCTGCGATGCCAACTGCGTCAATGGCGCCCGGCGATTGTTCGCAGACGCCTTCTCTGCCGAGGCCAGTGTCGAGCGGGCACCCCTGATGCGATCCGCAGGCAGGCCTTTGCTCCGTTCCAGTTGATCGAGGTAGGCGCGCGCCAGCACGAAGGTCTGCGGCCATACGAACTTCTGCTGGTCCTGCGTGTTCCAGTACGGCACCTTCACCGTCTTGGCCGCGGCCAGCTCGTTGTCGCTGATCAGCGGGCTCACGGCGAGTTCGTACACGTCGAGGCCACGCGCGATCTCCGAGCTGACAATCACGCCGTTGTACCAGTACGCGGACCACGACCCGCCCATCACCATGCGATTGGCGTCGACGGGGCCGCGGTCGAAATACGCGATCTCCTTTGGATGCGCGATGTCGGTCCAGTCAAAGACTGACAACCCGCCCTGATACCACGATTGCACCATCACGTCGCGGCCGGGGATCGGGATCACCGAGCCGTTGTGCGCGACGCAGTTCTCCAGCGACGACTGCGCGGCCGGGAGCTTGTAGTAGGAGGCGAACTTCATCTTCTTGTTCGCGTCGATCGTGAACAGCGCATCCGATCCCCACTCATATTTGTCGGTCGCGCGGCACCGCGGTTGGCTGCCGCCACCCCACTCGTCGCTGAACAGCACCTTGGTGCCGTCGTTGTTGAAGGTCGCGGAGTGCCAGAACGACATGTTTGCGTCTGCCACTTCGTCGATGCGCTTCGGATTCACGGGATCGCTGATGTCGAGCAGCAATCCGAGACCGCCGCACGCGCCACCCGCCAGGCCGATGTCGCCGTACACCGTGATGTCGTGACACTGATTCGGACCGCGCGGTGGGCCCTGCGGACCGCCCCGGCCACCAGGGCCGCCACGTCCGCCCTGCCCGCCTCGTCCGGCTGCGGCGGCCGCGGCGGCAGCCGCCTCGCGATCACGGGTGTCCGATGCGTTGCGCTCTTCATTCCTCGGCGCCACCGGCAGGTTCTCGAAGATGCGCGGCGAACTGACAATCGCCGCTTCTCCGGGCATGCCAAGCGGCACCTTGATCACTTCAATGCGGAAGCGAGCGGTGTTCGGGTTGTCGATGTCACCATCCTCGCACCCCGGCACTTCCTCAGCAGATCGCACACCCGCCGATCCCGACACGTAGATATAGACGTTGCCATCGTCTCCCGCCTTACGAACGACGGTGTGCGTGTGCGAACCGCGGCAGGTCTGTACGGTCGTCACCAACTTCGGATTCTTGATGTCGGAGATGTCGAAGACGCGGATGCCGCGCACGCGCAACTTGCTGACCGGTTCAGGTACGCCTTCGAAGCCACAATCGGCGCGGCTGTTCGTGGCCTCGGACGACATGAAGACGAGATTGCGATAGACCGACACGTCGTTCTGTGATGCGGGGCACAGATACTTCTGCACCAGCGCCGGCTTCGACGGGTTGCTGATGTCGTAGATGTCGAAGCCGTTGTAGTTGCCTTGAATGACCAGGTTGCCCGAGAAGGCGAGATCGGAGTGCGTTGCGCCAAGCGACTTGCCCTGCGGCGGCGATGTCGACAGCAGGCTCATATTCCACGCCGCCTGTTCCGCATCCCAGCGCCCGGCCTTGAGATTCGGCCGCGGATCGGGCGTCGGCGCGGTCGCCGAAACGATCGGCTTTACCGCCGCCGGCATCACCGCCGGAGGGAGCGGTGGCGGCTCGGGCGCGGGAGCTTGCGCCGCCGGCGCGCCTGGCGCCTGCTGCGCGTTCACCATCGCTGCCCCACCGATTCCGATGGCGACGATAAGTCCGGCGCCGAGAACGCCCCTGAGTCGTGACGCGATTCTGCCAGTCATCCTATTTCCCCTCCAACATCTTCTGCATGCGGGCAATTTCAATCTCTTGATCGGCTTGCACGTCCGACGCAAACCGGTAGATCACTTCATCCTGTGCCGCACCGTGCGACTTGAAGAGCTCAGTCACCATGTCGATGGCGCCCTGATGGTGCCGGATCATGCCTTCGAGAAAGAGCCGGTCGAACTCGGGCCCTCGCGCCTTCTCGAGCGCCGCCATCTGCTCGTCCGTCATCATGCCGGGCATCAGCATCTCGTGCTCCATGCCGCCGTTCATCTTCATCTTGTGGCGTGTCGACGAGGCATCGGGCACTGGACGGCCGCGATCGCGCAGCCATTGCTGCATGGTGGCGATCTCGTCGCGCTGGCCGACGACGATGCGTTCGCACAGGACGGCGACGTCTTTTCGGGCGCCACGGGTGGGCGCCCAGCCTGCCATGATCACCGCCTGAGCATGGTGCGGAATCATGCCTGACATGAATTCAACGTCAGCGTCGGTGTATGGGAACTGCCCGAGACCTGGCGGGGTCTGATAGACCGCCGGTGCTGTCTGCGACTGGGCGCTGGCGATGACGGTCAACGACGGGCACAGACCAAGAAAGGCCCAGACGATCGCGGCACGCATGGAGATACGCATGGTGCGCGCGATTATGGCTTACTTCCGCCGCGCGCGATAGATCGTGCCGTCCGCATGGAAGTCACATTGAAACCGAATGGCTGCTGAGCTTTTCGATCCGATAGGCAACATTGGTCAATTCGGCGGGCAGCCACGAACACCAGCGACGGCTGCTTAAAGGCCGCAGGATTGCATAACCTCGGAGAATGAAGAACGACGGCTTCGTCCGCGTGCGTGGCGCGCGCGAACACAACCTGAAGAACATCGACCTCGATATTCCCCGGGACGCACTGGTGGTGTTCACCGGGGTATCCGGCTCAGGTAAGTCCTCGCTCGCCTTTGGCACCCTCTACGCCGAGGCGCAACGCCGCTATCTCGAATCGGTCTCGCCCTATGCGCGGCGTCTGTTCCACCAGATGTCGGTCCCTGAGGTTGATGAGATCGAGGGCCTGCCGCCGGCCGTCGCGCTGCAGCAGCAGCGCGGATCGCCGAGCACCCGCTCGTCGGTCGGCAGCGTGACCACGCTGTCCAACCTGCTGCGCATGTTGTACTCGCGCGCGGGCCACTACCCGCCTGGACAAGACATTCTCTACGCCGAGTCGTTCTCGCCGAATACGCCCGAAGGCGCCTGCCCGCGGTGTCACGGCCTGGGCCGCATCTACGACGCCACCGAGCAATCGATGGTGCTCGATCCATCGCTGTCGATTCGCGACCGCGCCGTCACCGCCTGGCCCGTCGCGTGGCAGGGACAGAACCAGCGCGACATTCTCGTGTCGCTCGGCTACGACATCGACACGCCATGGCGTCAGCTGCCGAAGAAGCAGCGCGACTGGATTCTCTTCACGGACGAGCAGCCCGTCGTGCCCGTGTGGGCCGGCTTCGACGCGGAGGACGTGAAGCGCGCACGCAAACGGAAGGAGGAACCCAGCTACATGGGCACCTTCACCGGGGCACGCCGCTACGTGCTGCACACGTTTGCGACCACGCAGAGCGCGATGATGAAGAAGCGCGTCGCACGGTACATGGTGAGCGCCGGGTGCCCTGAGTGCCATGGCAAGCGCTTGCGTCCGGAATCATTGCGGGTCACGTTTGCTGAGCTCGACATCACCGAGATCTCGCGCCTGCCGCTGAAGGGGCTGGCCGACAAGCTGCGTCCGTTTGCGGCGGGCACCAACCCATCGCTGGCCGCGCGAGCGAAGGCCCATCCTGAGCAGGCGATGGTCGCCATGCGAATCACCGAAGACATCATCGGCCGGCTCGAGACGCTGCTGGACCTGGGTCTCGGCTACTTGTCGCTCGAGCGCAGCACTCCGACATTGTCGCCCGGTGAGTTGCAGCGCCTGCGGCTTGCGACGCAGGTCCGGTCGAACCTGTTCGGTGTCGTCTACGTGCTCGACGAACCTTCCGCCGGCTTGCATCCGGTTGACACGCAAGCGCTGTTGAAGGCGCTCGATCGCCTCAAGGCCTCCGGCAATTCGCTGTTCGTCGTTGAACACGACCTCGATGTCGTGCGACACGCCGACTGGATTGTCGACGTTGGTCCGGGAGCCGGGCAACACGGCGGACAGATTCTCTATAGCGGCGCACCCGCGGGACTCGAACACGTCGCCGCCTCGAAAACGCGCCAGTACCTGTTCAACAGCGCGCCTCTTCCCTCTCGATCGCCCAGGGAGCCGCGTGGCTGGCTGACGCTGGCGGATGTCACCCTGAACAACCTGCACGGCCTTGACGCGGCATTCCCGCTTGGCGTGTTTACCTCGGTGACCGGTATCTCCGGATCGGGAAAATCCAGCCTGGTCAGCGGTGCGCTCGTGGACCTCGTGTCGGCGCATCTCGGACACGCCGTCACCAGCGATGACGATCACGCCGACGATCTCGACCTGTCCCCGGTGGAAACGGCGCGCGGCCGCATTGCCGGCGGGATCGACGGGATCACACGCCTCGTCGTGGTCGATCAAAAACCCATTGGGCGCACCCCTCGCTCGAATCTCGCGACCTACACCGGGCTGTTCGATCATGTGCGCCACCTGTTTGCCGCAACCAAGGCCGCACGCGCGCGCAAGTACGACGCCGGACGGTTCTCGTTCAACGTCGCGAAAGGCCGTTGCGAAACATGCTCCGGCGAAGGCTTCGTGATGGTGGAATTGTTGTTCCTGCCGAGCGTCTACGCGCCATGCCCCACGTGCGGCGGCGCGCGTTACAACGCCAGGACGCTGGAAGTGACGTACCGCGGCAAGCACATCGCGCAAGTACTGGAGATGACCGTCGACGATGCGTTCGAGTTCTTCGAGGACCAGCCGAATTTGGCTCGCGCGCTGAGCGCGGTGCGCGACGTCGGCCTTGGCTACCTGCGGCTCGGGCAATCGGCCACGCAACTCTCCGGCGGCGAAGCCCAACGCATCAAGCTCGCCACCGAGCTGCAACGCACACAACGAGGGACGACGCTGTATGTGCTGGATGAACCGACGACCGGACTACATCCTGAGGACGTCAGCCGCCTGATGAAGCAGCTCAACGAGCTCGTCGAGGCCGGCAACACCGTTATTGTCGTTGAACACGACCTGCGGGTAGTCGCGTCGAGCGACTACGTGATCGACATCGGCCCCGGTGCCGGCGAAGACGGCGGCCGCCTCATGGCCGCCGGACCGCCGCGAGCGGTCGCGCGCGCCAAAAGCAGCAAGACCGCGCCGTTTCTTGCGGACTTCCTCGACGCATCAGCCTGAGACCGGGCCCGTCACGCGGAAGGCCACGGCGCGACGTACTCGAATGCAGTGAACCGGCGAATGCGCGCAAAGTCACGTTCGTTCTCGGTGATCAGCACGCAGCCGGATTCGCGGCACGACAGCGCCAGCAGGACATCGTTGCCAAACGATTTCGTCATTTGAGCCAGCTCCATCCCCTCGCGCTTCGCCATCGCTGCGAGCACGTCGCCGGATCGGTGCCATGCTTCGGCAGACGGTGTGATGACCCGCCCAGCCCGTCCGAAGATCGCGAGGACGTTGTTTTCGAGCGCCTTGAGATCGGCCTCCCGCCTCACCCCTGCCCGCAGTTCCTGCGCAACAACCACGCTGAGATACTCAAATGGCGCGAAGCTACTGTGAAATTGCTCGAGCGCATCGGCCGCATCCCGTTGACGGAACGCGTTGATAAACAACTGAGTGTCGACAACGTACTTGCGTGGCCGGCGCACGCCCACTACTCGGGATCTGGCGAGGTGATCCGGATTCCGAACATGGCGCGGTTGCCGGCGACCAGCTCTCGCTGAAACACCGCGAGATCGAGCGCCATTTCAATGGCCTCTGTTGCCGTTGCTGCCCCCAAGGCGCGCTTGGCAGCCTCGAGCTTCGAGAGCCGAAGGCGATAGGTGCGAGACACTCGCTGTTCGCGCTGCGGCAGCGCCTTGCGTCCCGACGCTCGTGGAGTCGTGGCCATCAACCGACTGTATTGACATATGACTGATGATGTCAATACGTTCCGCGCTAATTTGATTGCCCTGGCGTGAGTTCACCGGAGTCGATTTCGGAGCAGGATCCAGGCCACTGGTTTTGTCGCCTAATTTGGTCTGACGGCCATGCCGAGTGCGCAGTTATTGCCTGGCGTGCAGCCACCAGTAAGCGCAACAATTGGCGAATGAAGGCACTCAGGATCGTCGGCTTCTTCGCGTGCGTGATCGGTCTGATCTGGATCGGCCAGGGCACGGGATACTTCCCGTACCCCGAGCGGAGTTTCATGATCAGCCAGATGCCGTGGGCGTACCGAGGGGCGGCGCTCCTGGTGGTCGGCGCCGTGCTCGTGTGGCTCGGCGGACGCCGGAAGAACTAACCGCGCAAGATGATTCCCGGCTACGTCTAGCGCGTAATAGTCAGGTCAAGCGCTGCTCGGCTCTCGGGGGACGAAGCTCTTCGACGACACATTAATGTCGCCGCACACGCGGAGATGGATAGCGCTTCCCGTTATGTCGTCTTCCACCATCCAGCCTGACATCCCACGCACAAGTCCGATCGGATGAACGACACGCTCCTTCGGACCGAACGCATGGATGCGAACCACACGGTGACGCCTGATTGCATCCGCGATCGCTCGAAGGCGCGGATCGTCGTCTTTGGCTGACCGCCGCGGCAGAATCCGAAAGCGCCGGGAGCCCTCTGCGGCCCGGGCGCGGACGTTGTCAGGCAGGGATTCAAACAGCTTTCGGCGAGCCCGGTTGGCCGCGTCAGCGATGCCGAGCGGAGCGAGTTCGTCCGTGGGACGCGCGAGCATGACGCCGATGGCCTCGGCTTCGTCGGAGGAGAGTCCGGTCAGCCGCGTTCGATACTGGAATCCCAGTTCGATGCCGCCGCCGTAGCCGGCGTGAACGATCATCGGCAGCCCGGCTTCGGTCAGGGCATCGATGTCGCGAAGAATCGTCCGGCGCGCCACTTCCAGTTCGGCGGCCAGGACTCCGCTCGTCATCCTTCCCCGGTTCTGAAGCAGGAGCAGGATCTGCAGCAACCTCGACGCACGCACGCCGAGGAATATGACACAAGATGTCTACTTTGTTGGGAGATAACCGGTCGGGGGCAATTGTGAAACAGTTCGAGGTTCGACGCACGATCGCGGCATCGCCCGAGCGAGTCTGGGCGCTTCTGACAAACGCGCAGATTCTGGCAAGGGGAAACTTCGGCCTGAAGCGCATCGAGGGCACCATTGCTCCGGGTGCTCGCCTGCAGGTCTGGTCGGCCGCAAGTCCTGATCGCGCATTCGCGCTCCGGGTGACGGAGTTCGTGCCTCACTCGCGCATGGTCTGGGAGGGTGGCATGCCGCTGGGTTTGTTTCGAGGCATTCGGCGATTTAGGCTCACGCCTCTTGGGGCGAACACAGAATTTCACATGCGCGAGGAATTCTCGGGGCCGCTAGCTCCACTGATCGGGCGATCGATCCCCGATCTACAACCGTCGTTCGAAGTCTTTGCCGACGGTTTGTGCGCCATGGCGGAAGGACACGCACGATGAGTAAAGGAACCGTCACTTACGGGACCGGTACTGCCGACGATCCGTGGATTCTCAAGACGCCGTCACTCTCGTCCGACTACAAGGCGTGGCGTGACGAAGCCAAAGCGCCACCCGCACTGGTCGTCCAGGTCGGCACGACCGAGCTGTCGTACCAGCTCCGCGCTCTCGACGATCTGACCGCCATGCTGAAGAAGCATGGCGACTGGATGCCACTTGGCAATGCCGACGAGGGAAAGCCTGTCCAGCCCGGAACGGTGGAAGCGTGGGCGCGCGACCCGAAGAATCCTGTTGGCGGCTATTACGGCTTGCGGAAGGGATATCGCGGGCGCTTTGCCAACTACGTGACACCGGTGCTGGAGCTGATGGGCCGCGTTGAATTGGAGCATGCGCCACGCAACAACCGGGTGAGATGGCGGGCACGCTCGTAGTAGCCGCCGAAGCGGCTCCGCACGCAATGGAACGTTGTTTGCAGCTACAGAGTCATGACCCGATCTGTACTTGCAAGCACCTGCGCGCTGCTTCTGGGCATCAGCTGTTCAGCTAAGAGCACCAGTCCAACGGCTCCGACCGAGACGACCCCCAATCCGCCAACCACTACGACACCGCCCGCTCCGTCGGCGCCAACGGTCGCAAGTGTCAGCGTATCGGGAACATCGACCTTTGCGTCGACCGGGCAGTCGCAACTGTCCGCAATGGTGACGCTATCAAATGGTGTGACCGAGGACCGCACAGGCGTGGCAGCCTGGCAGTCGTCGAATACGGCGGTCGCGACAGTGTCGCCGCAAGGCCTATTGACGGTGCTCGCTTCTGGAGATGCGTTGATCTCCGCGACGGTCGCGGAGGTACGCGGTTCGCTCGGCATCTCGGTGCGGATCCCGAATCGCACCGCTGATCCTCCGGCGGGCCAGCGTTTGCCGCTGCCTGACGTGCGTGCCTTCTTGCAGCAGGCGGCTGCGGCGCGTCCGGATCTTCTGGCGCAGTCGTGTCCGACGGGGCTTAAGTATCAGACCAATCCCTGGCTCGACTACATGGTCGATCAGTTGCGCACGCTCGACACGCGCTGGGGCTACAACGGAAAGCCGAACCGCACTGCCGCAGACAATGGCGGCCAGCCGGTGATTGCGGCCGGCGACGAAGTCGCCTATCACTACGGCGCCGGACCGGATCAGAACTCACCCGATGTACTTGATCGATATCCTCGAAGGCCATTGCGGCTCCACGCCGCGTCTCACCTATCGTCACTTCACGGGTGAGGAAGCCGGCTTCTGGACAGGTGCCGGCCGTTTACGCTGATACCGCGCCAGGCCGAGCGAAGCGATGGCCGCTGGACTCGAACCTGCTCGCGCGAAGGCGCAGCCGAGCGCGGCTGGACTCGATCCCGCTCGTGCGAAGGCGCACCCGAGCATGGCGCGAGTGGCTGGACTCGATCCCGCTCTGCGACGGCGCAGCCGAGCACGGCGTGAGTG
>CAZVLS010000015.1:0-62499 GCA_964628295.1 uncultured Acidobacterium sp. | reverse complement strand
TGCGACGGCGCAGCCGAGCACGGCGTGAGTGGCTAGACTCGATCCCGCTCTGCGACGGCGCAGCCGAGCACGGCGTGAGTGGCTGGACTCGATCCCGCTCGTGCGAAGGCGCAGCCGAGCACGGCGTGACTGAGGACAGCCCGAGGACCACGAACGGAGACGAAGTCGAAGTGAGTGGCTCGCCGCACTGGACGATTTCCGCAACTGGCTGATTCAAGAAGCGGCGTAAATGGCCTGTTATCGACGGGTCGCTAAGGTTTCGCGGATCGAGGGCCAGCCACCCGTCAACACGTTCAGAGAGAGGGTGCGTGAGGGACCGAGCGCGGAAGCGGACCTCTGCAGGTCTGAAGCGGGCACCAACGACTCTCGCCCTAGATTACCCGCACCCGCATCGCCGCCTTGCTCCTTGCGTGCTATAAGACGCGGGGCCTTGGACCCGTCCGGTAGCCGGGTTGATTGGAAATCATGTCCTCGACCAAGGTGAAATCAGGCTGGCTGGAATACACGTAGCGCTCGGCTTGGCGCACCTGCAGGGAGTTCTGGTTCAGGACGTGCGGCGGCTCCAGCGTCATCGGTGTGCCCTTGCGGAACGCGCGCATCCAGTCGACCAACTCACGCAGGCGCAAGGACTCGTGCTGCGGGCTGCGTATGATAGCCGAGCGCATGCGATCAACGGCTTCACGGATGACCTGCTCATGCGAGCGGCAATAGAACGCGAGGGACAGCGCGCTGGAGATCGGGAGGTAGACCTCGATGCCTGTAACCCCCAGCCCGAGGTTGCCGTAGACCGGCGTGGCCTTCTGGACCAAGTTCTGAAGGCCGATCGGGTTGTCGGAAATGTAAAGCGGCGCGGTCGGCGACGTCTCGAACAAGACCCATGCCTTGTCGAGAATATAGGGCACAAACTCCTGGGAATCGGTCAGCGACAAGATCGATATCGCTTTCGCATCGCCCGGCAACATTTCCGGCGCCACCTTGTTGATTGAACCGACATCAAAACCGCGTTCGCCCCAAGTGGCTCGCACCGCCTCGCCCAGCGCTTGGATATGCGCACGGCTGTTCGGGCCGCGCCGCATCTGAACGGCCACGAACACGGCAACCACGATACGGTCGTCGTCCGACAGGCCGCCGATGGAGCGCGCGGCGATAATGCGTTGGACGATCGCCGCCGTTTTATCTTCGAGGGGGCTGAGACCTTCCTCCAGCGACAGCGTTCTGCCACCAACTTCCAGTCTGTAAAAGCCCTTCTCGGCTGCGATGTTACGAACGTTGGTCCTGAACGATCTGCTGGTGGACTTGTCGTACGCCCAGACTTGTGGCTTATTCGGATCGACGCTGAAGTTTTTGAGCAGGAATTAAGGGACGTAGTGGTCGACGGCCATCGCTCAGAAAAGAAATCGGCGTCTCGCCAGATGCTGCCCCACGATCGTTACGCTCTATGCACTACCATAAACCAATAGCGGCTGATCCGTTACGGTCTGAATGAAAGTATTGGCGGCGCCTATGATCGCGAGGTGCTCAGCCGGTGCGTTCACTTTCGAAAACCCTGGCTGGACGATTCCGACGCGAAATACGACGAACTTCTTGCGGGCGCTCTTTCGCAAGGTGACCAGTGCATTCGACGAGCCTCGAATGAACCGGCTTGGCCGACCCCGCCTATGCTTGCTCTCGCGGACGACGAGATGCTTGACCAGATTCTCAAGGCTCCATGTCCATTTACTGCTCTTCTCTGCCTGACCGCACAACTCGTACAGATCTGCCGCTCGCTCACCGGGCGTGGCTCCGTGCGCGTACTTGCAATGCCATAGGTAGACAGTGAGCGTGTCGTTCGCTTCCTCAATTGCCACGACGTCAGCACTCTCACCGTTGTCGTCATCGTCGATAATGAACGTTGCAGGCCCGGCCTCAAGATGCGAGATGAAGTGTTGCTGAATTGAGTCGGCTCGCAATGCGCCGTCCTTCCAACGGCTTTCCTTCTGAAGGTCGACACCCTGCCACCCAAGTGTCATTATTTGATTGCGGTCGTACGTGTCCGCCAGCGCCTCGCGCGGCTTGAGAAGAATATTGCCGGACAACTGGGAGCCATCCGCTAAACGGACAAGGGGTGGGTTCTGCGCAAAGAATTCCTCGGCGTTTACCCTCTCGCCACCCATCTTGATTTCACTGGCGATGCCGCCGACGCGCTGAACGGTAAACGTGCTCTCGGTTGCAGGCGGCACCGCTACTTGAACTCGAAGCTCAAGGATTGTTTCGACCTCAAGACCAGCCTTCAAGGCAAACTGGAAGCTGACGCCGCCCGATTGCCAACTCACAAGATCGATCTGACAATCGTGAAAGTCGTAGGCTGTACCTCCCGCCCACACCTCAAAGCGAAAATTCCACGCCTCGAATAGCTGGTCGGGCCAATCAGCCAAAAGACCTTCCGCCGCCGGTGTCTGATCCACGATTGAGGGGAGCAGGGTAAAGCGAAGGAAATCGTTCGGTTGGGCGTTGGGGTCGGTGAGCTTCGCTCCGATTCTGTCGCACCAATCCCGCCATTGGGCGATTGAACCCGAACTCATCGCCCACATCTTGCCTTTCCTCGATCCGCCAACGGTGTGCCGCTTCCCGGCTTCATAACCAACACCCGTCACGTTGGATTTCATCTTGTCCTGCTGCAAGACAGGGTCAATGGCGTTGCGCACGTCGAGGCCGGCGAACATCTGATAACGAACGTTCTTGCTGCGGCTCGTCAACCCGACGCTGTGAAGCGACAGCCGTTGCAGACCGGCAAATGTCTTGAAGATGTCTTCGCCAGCAACCTGCTGCGGATCGTCACTGATGGCCTTGGCGAGGGCAGCCGTGGCGTTGCCTTTGCGCGAGCAATGTATGAACAACAACTGCCGGGGTTCATCGTAGTAGGCGATGTAGAGATCCCATCCATCGAGCCCGATGTCTCTCGAGTCTGTCCAGTCGAGCTTTTCCTTCTGATTCACAACCAGCACGAGCATCTTGTCCTGGTGGCTAATCTGCGGATGGTGGACCTTTTGAGATTTGCCGAAGGCCTGGGCAAACCGCAGAGGGCGAAACGCGCCTGTCCGGTACACCTGCGCGCTAATTTTCGGACGGAGTGCGAGTGTCGAAATGTCGACGGTGCTTGTTTCTTGCCCGACCGGCTGAAGATGCTCGACAAGCGATGAGAGTTTCGCCTGCGGATTTATCGCGTCGTAGCTAAGATCTGCAAGAAGACTGTTCCAGTCAGCATCTTCTTGATAGAGCGTTTCGAGGGCCTCGGGCACGCCGTCCTCGGCAGTATTGGCGACGAACGTTGCGTCACCCACATCAGCCTGCGTCCGCGAGAACCGTCCGATGAACTGAAGCGTCACGCCGATGCTTTTGTGGACCGAATGCAGCGCCGCCACTTTCAGGCTGGGCAGGTCGAACCCTTCGCCGAACATGTCAACGCACACCACGATCTTGTGTCGACCGTCTTTGACGTCCCTAAGCAGGGCCTTTTTGCCTGGAGTGCGGCTGTGGATCAAGACCGGATTGAGGTCTGCGAACAGTGGTGCGTAGATATTGCTGAAGAGGCCCTCGGCCCTTTGAATACTGTCAGTCCTCGCCATGAGCATATGAGAGTGGCCATCGGCCAGGTCCTGCCGGAGCTTCGCGACGGCCGCTTCTGCAATCCTGCGATCGGCGAGTGCGTCGTCCGGTTCGAATACTTCGACGAAGCGTATGGGGCGGAAGTAGCCCTGCTCTTGCGCGGTCCCCAGCGGGAACTCATAGATAATCTTTCCCTCGAGGGCTTTCCCGTCTTCCCGATAGGGCGTCGCAGTGAAGAGAACGACACGCGACTGTTCGCAGCATTTGCGAAACTTCTTCCATGTCGTCGCGACGCTATGGTGCGCTTCGTCGAAGAACACGTGCGTAAACAGGTTCGCGAACTCCTGCTGAACTGCACCGTCGGCGAGACCGATCGAACTCATGGTCGTGACGACGACGTTGCAAGCACGGACACCATCAAAATGGTCAGCCGAAGGCTTTGATGACAAGGTGCCCACGACGGGCAGGGGAATGCTGTCGATGATCCCGATGGACTCCAGCAGGCCATACGTAGCGAATTTGTCGGTCGTTTGCTGTCGGAGCGCATCGGTAGGAACGATGACGAGCAGCCGAGACGCGTTACCAGCGACCGCAGTCGCCATCATGACTTCTGTCTTGCCTGTACCGGTTGGCATCACGACGATTGCCGGCTCAGGGCTGACGGTCCAGTGTGCCGCGATCGCGTGCATAGCGCCCAATTGCGGCATGCGAAGACCGGTGCGCGCAATGGTCCCATCCAGATTTCTCAACTCGCGTCGATAACGGATGCCTTCACCCCAGGCCTGGTGGACTGCATCGCGAGCGTTTGCGAACGGAGCGAGATCAGCCGGGACGAGTCGATATTCGGCACCCGGCAGCCTGAGCGTAGTGCCCTCGACCGTCGCAACCTTCGCGCGGATCGCCGCCGCCACTGGCGGATCGTAAACATCGCTGAACGCAGCGAGTTCGATGACTGTTTGCGACTGGTCGGCAGCCGTGAAGAGAATGCGGCGACACTCATCGCCTCTGGTCTTGAAGGGTGAGAATTGTCCGTGAGCAGTTCGAGGACGCTCGGAGATGCGCCGCACCACGAGTCCCGGCGTGTTGAAGGCAAACTCGAACCTCGTCGGGAGCTGTACTTCGGTAATCGTCGAAATGACTGGTCTTTGCACGAAGGTGCCTCCACTAGCTGACTGAACCGTAGCACTATCGCACGCCCCCGGACTGCCAGCTACTAGCACGCGATAAAGAGGTATTGCGCGTAAACGGCGAGGACAACTCGGCGGCGAGACGAGCGGTTGAATTTCCAGTCTTCGCGGCGACGAGCCCGTCGCCGAAACGTCGTGCCAACGCGCTCGAAACTCTACGAGGCGCGCGAGCGAGGATATCTGTGAGGCAGCCTGATGTTTAGGTGAATCCCACCCTGTCCGCCAAACTCAACTACAATAGAATCATCTATTTAGCTCGCGCACAGCGAAACAGTTTTCCAGTTTTGGTCCAGATCCCCTCGCGCTTGGCCCATGAGGTGATGTCGTGAAGATCAACCTGGACTACGCGATCTGCGGCGGCGACGAAGGCGCTAATGTGAGTCGCTTAGCCTAGTCCCTGGCTCACGGACATGACCTATTCCACTCTACCTTCGCTGACTCTCCGAGGCGTCGAGAACACTCTTCGTCAGCTGATCAACGACCTGCGCACAACCGCAGAAGCGCGCTGTCACAGACACGGCGTCGATGGAGGCACGGTCGCAACAACGGCGGTGGGTCTACTGGCTTGCATCGGTATTGAGATGGTCGCCCAACGGGCGTTCACAGGAACGAAGGACGATCGAATACGAGCTGTGTTCAAGGAGATCGCGACTCAGTCTGGCTGCGCGTCTTATGAAACGTTCGGATTCGCCGTCTTTAAGCTGGTGCGGAATGGCGTAGCCCACGGTTTTTGGCCATTGGAAGTGACTTTGCCTGGCGGCCAGAAGACAACGGCGACCTTGCACTATTGGATTGACGCCACATCGCACCGCAGCGTCTGCATCGATGAGATTGGCCCGCCAGCAGAAAGTGAGCACTTCAAACCCATCGTTGTCGGGATGGATGTCATGGTCAAGATCAGCGCCCTTCACTTGGCCCGAGATGTTGAGGCTTACGTCAATTCATTTATTGCACGTTTGATCGCCGATCCATCACTGCAACAGTACGTTGAGCAAAGTGATTTAGCCTTGCACAGCGACACGTCCAAACGATTCCTGAAACAACTCAATGAGATTGAAACCGAAGCCTTGAGTTCTCTCCACTCTAAGTTAGGTCGCGATGTCTCTTAGATCGGCCGTATTGGATGGTTCAATGCCGCACTTCGTCCAGTTCGAAAGAGCCCGCTCGTGGCTCGCCCACCAATGAGATGCGATTGGCGTTAGTCGTGCTTTCCTGGCCACCTGCTTCGGCGAATCGTAAACTCTGAAGGATCCAAAGAACGTAACCGTTCCTCATCCTCAAGGTCGGACTCAACTTCCTTCAGCCATAGCAATGTGAGGACAGCATTGTAGTTGGGTAGGAATCGAGACTCCTCCATGATCATCGCGTCTGCAGAGGCGCGCTCGATCCACGCATCCGCAGGCACTTCATGCATTCCGAAGACCGGTGCCGCGCCGCGGAACAAATCTGCGGCCACAGTTCTCGAATCAAGCGCCTCGCGCAACCTGAGCCAGCTGCGGAACTCCTCTGAACGTTTGGCCCAACGAACCGAACCATCCTGGCTCCATGCCAGGGCCACCGAATCTGACGTCAAGTCAGTAAATCGGTAACCACTGGCAGCTAGGGATGTCTTAAAGGTCGCCGCAATTCTCTCGATCAAACCCAAACCCGGACTAGCCACTCCGACAGTCTCCGCGACAGCCCGCAACGGCATCAGGAGTTCAGCCGCAAACGCGTTTGCTTCCCGCTCTTTGTCCTGCAGTTCAGTCGACCAGTTCTCAATGGCCCCGGTCGCGCAGACACCGCAGTCTTCGTGTGCCGGCAACAAGAGATGTCCCAATTCGTGGGCGACCGTGAAAAGCTTCCTCGTGTCTTCACGAATAGAACTCTTGACGGCTATTGCACCTTTGGCCGTTCCTTTTACCCTGACTAGCATTCCTTCACATCGTTCGAGGGCTCGTTCAAACACTGGCACTTCTAGAGCAGCGGCAATTTGGAGGACGTCAGGAATGCCCGTGATCTTGAGCTGTTCGAGAAGCGCGCGAGCGTACAACTCCGGTTTCATCGCGCTAGTCCGATCCTTGTCGCTGCCTTGAGCGAATGCTGTCCTGCAGCTCTCGCATCACATCCTCATCCGAAGCTGACATCGGGCCATCGAGGCTTCGAGCCGCAGTTGCGAACTCGATCTCCATTCCGATCGGCTTCACGCAATCGACTAGATCTCTTACCCACCGTGCCGCCAACTTCTCAGCCACCTTTGGATCATTTGATTGCAGGTGATGAGGCCTAAGTTGCAAAAGCAGGCTGCTCATATCGGATGTCACATCCCGTTGCGCTTCCCACAGCTTTGAACGTATTTCGCTAACCCGCGCGTAGAGGGAATCTCTTGCGGCAACGACGTCAATTCCGGCGCTCATGAGCTCGTCGGCCAACTCGTCCGGCGATTGCCCTTCGATTGGCCCTAGCAGATGGTCCAATACTTCTAGTAATGGCTCGGAAGGGTCAGATGCCTTCTTCTTCATCGCGTCATCCTTCCTATTAGTTGGGGCAAGATGCTCGCCTTAAGCTTCCGACGTCTTTCGTAAATATCAGCGACGTCAACGCCGCAAATCTCAGCTATTTCAGCGGGTTTGCTGCAACCGAGCTCAACCGCATCGACGTATTCCGTCATCTTCGGATCGTGCTGCACCAATTGCCGAATATCTTGCATAAGCGTTGCCGCAGCCTGCCGTTCGTCCTGGGCGTGATCACGAAGGCGCGCATCCTTGGCTGCTTCGGCTGACTCCAAGTCAGATTGGACATGTCGCTGGTGACTTCGCTTCTTGCGAAGATCCAGAAAATCCCTGACCATCGCGGTCTTTAGAAGCGCGAAGAGCTCGCCGCGCTCGGCGCGATATCGGATCTCGTCGCGCCCGAGTGCTTTCAGGATCGTGTCGCTGACCAGATCCTCGGCAGAGAACCCGGTGCCCACCAGAAGCCTGTCGTGGGAGATGAGAATAGAAAGACGGACGGCCACCGCCAGCAACCTCCTATGGAGGTCCTCCCAGTCGACGTTCTCGAACGGGTCAACTGATGCCATCCGGTACAGTCCATGCGAATCAGAAGGGCAGATTTTGGAGTCGCCCGCGAAATTTCCTCGCGAACCGCAAATTGGCGGGCTTCCTCGAGCACGCATCTTATTCCGATCTGCTAGGCATGCCTGGAGAAAACGCTGCAAAGCCATCTGTCGAGAGAGTCAACGCGGAGACGCTCCAAAATCGGAGCGGCCCGTTCGCATTAGTAATTGGGGGCCAGTCCGAGCATGTGCCCCAGAGCGCACTGCATCAGGGATTCCGAATGAGACAAGACGTGGGGCATCGCGAGATCGCCCAGTTAAAGGTCAAAAGGGTTAACGTGCTGAAGCAGCCTGGCCCTGGGCAGGCTCGCCGTCAACGCTCTTACATAGGTGCTTCTTGGCTCTGAAGACAGTCGCGGCTCGAATCGAGGGTGACGTGTTCCAGGGAATGTTCTTCTGGCTACAGGCAGCCAGACTACTTTCCCCCAAGTCACCCGTAAAGCGCGTAATTCTTGAACACGACCAAGCTGCAGGAGTGGACGATGTTTCCGTTCATTATGAGCATCCCGGCATCAACGCTGCCGGTCGGTCGTGCGCCGCAGACTATTTTCAAGTCAAGTACCACGTTGATCGCACTAACGAATACGCAGCGGCAAGCCTTTGTGATCCCACATTCCTTGGTGCAACGAAGTCGCTCCTCCAACGCTTTCAAGAAGCACAGGTTCGGATTGGCGACGGTGACGGCTGGCATCGACTTAGCCTAGTCAGCAACTGGAGATGGGCCTCCGCAGATGCCTTAGGTCCATTGGTTCGCGAGGCGGAGGGGGCGCTTCCTGACGCCTTCTTTTCTGCCGGCCCTCGTTCAAAGTTGGGCAAGGTGCGGATCGAATGGCGAGATCACTTGCAGCTAACTGATGACGACTTTGAGGACTTCGCCAGACGCCTCAGACTGCGTGTCGATTTCCTGGGTCGAGCAGATTTAAGAGACTGGCTGAACGACCGGTTTGCTGCTGTGGGTCTTCGGCAAATCCCGCCCGATCGCTCACAAAATGTGTATGACTCACTGACCCAGCAATTCATCATGAACGGGATCAATGAGTTTGACGCGCACACTTTTCGTGAAGTGTGCGCGCGAGAGGACCTTCTGACGTCACGTCCGGAACCTGGGCCGCCCGTACTCGGAATACGAAGCTTCATGCGATTCGCGGAGCGCATGGAGGATGAATGCGCATCGTTCGTCTGCGTCGCAAAACACTTCGACGGCCGTCACATCCGCCATCCTGAGACTTGGCAAACGGAAGTGTTGAAAGACACGCGCTCCTTTCTAAACGACGCGTCATTCCGAGCCCAAGAGCACCATTTGTTGCTGGAGTGCCACTCGACGTTGGCCTTCCTCGCTGGATATGAACTGGATCGCAAGTCTGGGGCACAGGTTTTCCCCGTTCAAAAAGGTGCGCTGACTACTGTCTGGCGACCGAGCACCGACACGGCACTTACGACCACGAGTGGCGAGTGGACGGTCGAAACAACCGAGGTTTCGAAGAATGGTGCGGATGTAGCATTCGCTGTATCGGTTTCTCGGAATCTCTCCCCTGACGTGAGTGCTTTCCTGGCGAGGACCGCGAGCATCAAGCAACTGGTGCATGCGCAGCCATCTACCGGGTTTGGTGCACGCGCAGTCATCGATGCAAACCACGCAATTGCTCTGGCAGATAAGCTCGCAGAGCTCATTCGATCGACTCGATCGGGAGGAGGAGGAGTGACGCACCTGTTTCTGTCGGTTCCGAATGTTTTGGCGTTTTACCTCGGACAGCATCGTGCAGCTCTCGGCAAGATTCAGCTGTACGAGTTTGACTTCGAATGGGAACGTGACGGGTCGTACGTGCCTAGCATCTTCCTACCGGCATTGTGAGGAATCATGGAGCTTAAGACAGATTTCGAGACTTTTCTTGGAGGAATCAGGCCTACCGAGTCTCAACGAAACGACATGAAGACTGGCCACACAACGCTTCGGGAGCGCCTCAACGCCGACGAAGGATTGAAGAGTGTGGTGATTTCCGATTTCCTTCAAGGCAGCTACCGGCGCGCAACCGCCGTCCGCCCCAAAGATGATCGCTGTTCTGATGTCGACGTCATCGTGGTCACGAAGCTCTCCGAGCTTGATCACACACCGGAAGCAGCGATGGATAAGTTCAAGCCCTTCTTGGATGAGCACTACAAAGGAAAGTGGCGCCAGCAAGGCCGTTCTTTTGGGATTCAGTTGTCGTACGTAGAACTCGATCTGGTGATTACTTCGGCTCCCTCCGAATCCGAGGTTGGGATCCTGCGCTCTGCGGCAGTCAAAACTGACGATGATATCGTCGAAGCTCGCGACTGGCGTCTACACGAGTCGTGGATAGATCTCGCGTCGCGCGGGCGGTCAGACGCAGCTCTGCGCCTCGCTGAGGCGAAGAGCGGGGATGAATGGAAAGCCGAGGCGCTGCGGATTCCTGATCGAGACGCCAATGCCTGGCAGTGGACGCACCCACTCGAGCAAATTCGTTGGACCCGCGATAAGAACGCGAATACGAGCCGTTATTTCGTAAACGTGGTCAAGGCAATCAAGTGGTGGCGGCTTGAGAACTACGACGAACCCAAGCATCCCAAAGGATTCCCTCTTGAGCGACTCGTCGGAGAGTGCTGCCCGGACGGTATCGGAAGCGTTGCCGAGGGACTGGCCCGTACACTCGAGACGATCGTGTCGAAGTACGCGACGTTGGTGCAGGTCGGCGACAAGCCTTACCTTCCTGACTACGGCGTGCCAAGCCACGATGTCTTCAAGCGCATCTCTGCTGATGATTTCAAGGCGTTTTATGAGCAGGCAAAGGAAGGTGCTTCACTGGCACGGCGCGCCCTGGACTCTACTGACAGGACGGATAGCGGAAACCTCTGGCGAGAACTTCTGGGAAATAGGTTTCCGGAACCGCCTAAGGACTCCGGAACGAAGAAGAGTGGGTACACACCCCCGACGGCAGCCGCCATTCCTGGGAGCGGGCGATTTGCATGACGTCGCCGGCGGCCGTTCCCGGCGCGATCGAACGCGGCTTAGTGTCCGTTCGGTCTATCTCATCATGCCAAGTCAATGGTGAGCCTACATTCCACAGTTCACTCTCTCAGTGGTCGATTGCAATGTCATTGCGGATCGACACACCAGGGGAATTTGTCGGCAAAAACACCAACTGGAGCGTTCTAGTTTCTGAGGCCTATCCCTTAGGCCCGATAGGCGTCTATCCAGCAATTGTGGGCGGCCTAACCGCTACGTTTCCTCATCAGGAGCGGAACGACCGCGATCACGATCAGTACGGATGGCGCGGCGGCAAGCTATGTCTCGAGTCACCATACCAAGGGGCACGGCACTTCATATCGAGCCGTGACCCTGTCGGCAACGTCGACACGCGATTGCAGTGGCACGTTGAGCGAGCTCTAGATTGGCTCGATGCCGCTGCGTCGGGAAGCCTGGTTTCACCTGGAGATCCATTTGAACTGCCACGACGACCAAACAGCGTGCCGAAAGGCTGGCTGCACCGGCGAGTTGTGCATGATGAGACGGCAGCAACCTTTTTCAATTGGACACAACTAGTTGGAAAGGCAGGTGTCGCTCACCTTAGCTTCTTGCCTGGGATCAAGAATGCGCTAGTAGTAGAACGGTTCGACAGCCCGAGTGGCGTAGCGGTTCGATCCTGGCAAGGGAGGCCACTCGAACCACTCACTGAGGCAATGTCGGCAGTCTGGTGGCTATGGCCCAGGCCTGCGGTCATAAGGCCGTGGCTCTCGCCTCGCACTTGGGGTGACCTCAGACGAGCAGGCAAGGCACTTGACGTCGACGTCGACGCTTTTGTGAAGGCGCTGGCACCACGTCTTCAAGGGGCCCAAGACCCAACTGTCCTCGTTCTCGGCTACCCTATTCCGTCCCACGTGGGCGACTCGCCCACAGAAGTTCACTGGGACGCCATACTGCTTCCCGAGCTTCCAGCCATCGGCGGAAAGCCCCCTAAGGGATTTCGTTCAAATTCGAGCGGCTGGTGGCAGCGAGACCGGCAGGGCGCGCTGGCAGCTGAGAAGCCTTTGCGATGTCTGCACACAGAGAACTGGAGCCCGGAACGACTTCAGTCTCGTGGTCGGCTTCAGGCCACTGTCCGACAGGCGCGAATACTCGTCATAGGCGTTGGTGCTCTAGGGGCCTGTTTGTCTGAGTTCCTAGTGCGGTCCGGAGTCAATGAGATTGCCTTGCTCGATGGTGACTTCATCACAGCAGGAAACATATGCCGGCACACGGCGACGCTTAACGATGTCGGCGCTAGCAAGGTTCGCGCTGTTGCGGACCGGCTTCGTCAATTGTCGGCCAGTGTCCGCGTGACGGAGTTGGAGGGGAGCTTCCCCTTGGACGAACATTCAATTGTGGACAAACTCGAACCGTACGACATCCTAATTGACTGCACGGCTTCAGACGATGTCCTCCGAGCGTTGTCGCTTGGATGGTGGTCGATTCCTCGTGTCTTCGCGTCGTTCTCGTTGGGGTTTGGAGGGAGCAGACTTTTTTCCTATGGATTCGCTGGCCATCAATTTCCAGAGGAACGGTTTCAATCAGAAGTTAGACCTTGGCTTGACCACGAGTCTGCTACATGGTCGGACGCGGGTGAACTGCTCGAAGGCGCCGGCTGCTGGTCGCCCTTATTTCCTGCCCGGCTGGATGACGTAGTGCTCGCCGCGGCTACCTGTGCGAAGGAGCTTGAAACGATCGCAGGCAGCCGACCAGATGAACCGCGATTCCGGGTATTTGAACAGCTCGCGACGCCCGATGGTTTTGCCGGCTTCTCGTTACGGATTCAACCTCTAGCAACGAAAGCACCTTTGTAATGCGCGCTTGGGAGGGGTGGACATCTGACGGAAGTTACGGAGTCAGGATTCCCGGAGCTGTACTGCAAGAAATCAATCGGATTTGCTTAGCAGCCGCTACAGTCGAGACGGGCGGGATCTTAATCGGTCATTATTCCGCGGACCTTCGTATCGCGATCGTTACGGAGGCGACGCCCCCTCCACCCGACTCACGAGCTGGGCGCACCTGGTTTCATCGTGGCACGAGTGGCCTGCGTGAAATGCTTGCTGGCAAATGGCGAGCGAAGGATCGCCAACACTATATTGGCGAGTGGCACTTTCACCCAGTTCCGACCGTTGTGCCAAGCACTGACGACTTTTCGCAGATGAAGGGCATCTCACGATCTGCACAGTATAGGTGTCGCGAACCCCTGCTAGTAATTGCTGGCGCCCCAGGACCGAACGAGGACAGGGCGATATGCGCCTTTGTTTGCCCAACCGCCGTATCACCAATTCAGTTGTTTGCGGCGGTCGACGGCACCGTCCAAGGCGATCTGAATCGAGATTGAATCGTGTCCCAGTACCTTTTCATCGACGGGGCGTACCTGCGGTCCAACTTCGAACATCAGATGCGAACTTTCTACGGTCAAGTCCCGCGCCTGAACTTTAAGCAGTTGTGCGCCGACTTAGAGGCGTCCCGCATTTACTACTACGACGCTATTGACTACGTGCAAGCCACGAATGAATCTGAAGCGGCATTCACCCAACGGGTAAACGACCTCGTTGACCTTCACGACTACATCAATAGCATTCCAGGAGTGCATGTCCGCGACGGTCGCGTTAGGCGCTCCCCTGTGAGAAAGAAGCGCGAGCAGAAGGGAGTAGATGTTCAACTCGCCGTCGATGCCTTAGAACATGCGGCTAGAGGTAACGTCACAGTTGCCTCGGTGTTGACCGGCGATCTGGACTTCGAACCTCTGCTTGAGTGCTTGGTGCGGCTTGGTATTCGCACTAAATTGGTTTACGTGCCAAGCACAACGCCAAAGGAACTCTTGGCCGCGGCCGATGATAGCCAGAAGTTAACGCTTGAGCATTTTTTTGGTTGGTCAGAGCCCTCCTTCCGAACCGCAAATAAGGTCGTCCAGATCAAGTACAACGAGCACGCACCTGACGCCCAGATCTTCAAGCCTCATCAGAGAGGAAGATGGAAGGGTCGAGACGTAACGATCTTTAGCCCAGTGAATCAGTCGGCGCCGAGACTGTATGTTGCCCAAGGAGACGAGGTGCGTGACTCCAGCCTGCTGATGGTCCATATGGATATCGTGAGGCTCGCAGAGGCGTTCGAGCTAACTTTCGGCAAGGTGGAGTGGGAGTCCGGCGATTCAAGTGCCGCCCTGTAAGTGAACGGACTGTTCGAACGCTGTTCGGCTTCCAAGAGCTTAGGGCGCCATCGATATCAGCTCCGACCCCTCTTCGATTGCGCAAGGAAGCCAACTCCCTCTGAGGCCTCGGACTGGGCCTTGCCGACTGCGCGTCGATAGATTCGCTCCGCAACAGAGTGAGGAATCCGAAGGACGCGGTACCGTCGGCGGCCTGGCTGCTGTCGGACCCATTCTGTGCCCCCTGGCTCGTGCTGGACTAACTGTCTTACAAACTCGCCGGAGAGCCTCCACATCGACGCCAGTTCATTGACTGTGTAGTGCCGCTCGGCAAAGGGCTCGGTAACGTCCTGTTGTTCGGTAGCCATCGGCGCACCTAGGAGTGGGCGACTACGGCCGCGCGCCGCTTGGCGGGCTGTTGGAGCCTGCGCCACAGCCACTCCTGCAGCGTGTTGAATCCAATGAGGACGGGATCCGCGGGAGTGAGTCGATGCGATTGCGCTCGGCAACTTGCTCGCTGCCACGCAAGTTCGGCGGTGTCGATCAAGATCAGTCGCGCCGGTGCCTTGGCACGGCTCGCATGCAAAGGTGCAGTATCTGATGCGAATGCCAGCACGTTGATAAGCGTCCCTTCGTAAAGCGTTAATGTCGAAGGGGCATCGAACGCTGGAGGCGCAGTAGTAACGAACGCGTGATAGAGGCGGGTCTGGCGGCCGATGGTTACTTGAATGCTGGGAACATTGGCGGTATCCGACATACGAACCCCACAAACTTAAACGGGTCCGATGCCGGGCGGATCTGCCGGGACATCGCGTAAATGCCCGAATCTGGCTCGACGAGTCGTCGTCAACGGCCGAAGCCTGACGAAGTCAGGTCGAAGCGAAGCGAAGAGCCTTGACGACGATGAGGAGAGCCGGACAATTCACCGAGCGATGGCCCGCGCTGTCGTCGTCTGACAAACAATCCGTGCGGGCACTTGGCCCGCACGGACAGCCATGATCAATTGACCGTGGCGAGAAGAGCGCCGGCAGCCCGATCGAGTGCGAATCGACCATCCTGCCAAGGCGTTTGCTGACTGAGCCTGGTGAGCCCCTGAACGAAGCCCCACACCGATCGAGGATTACGTTCGTTCTGCTCCGCGAGGTCGTACGCATGCGTGGCGGATTTCATTGGCAACTCCAGTTTGCGCACAGCGGCCTGAACCACTTCTTCGCGGGAGCTCCCGAGCTCCGTGGTCGTGGCACGCGCCACCATGGTTCGATCGGCTGTGGTGTCAGCATCGAGCGCCGCTCGCGCGCGGATCAGCGAGTCCGACCATGCGTCTTGGATTGAGGCACCGATATGCCGACGCCGGAAGCTTGCGACGTGTTGAAAACCCCAGATGATGTGATTCCCGCAGACGACCCGGAAGAGAAATACATCAATGGACAACGCCGCGGCGCCGACATCGCTGTTCCGAAGGATGAAGCCTCGGAACAGTCCCGACTGTGACGAGTCCGTCGGGTCATGCAAATCGCGATTGCCGTCAACCAGCAACAGAAACATGTCTCGATCCCCGAGATACGCGCCCGAAGGCACCCGTTCGGCACCGAACGTGCCGTCCTTGTATCCGAGCGGTAAATGCCACGCAGGGTGCGACGCCATCAGGTCGAGCACTCTGGAAGCCAGCTCGTCGTGGTGGACCCGTGCATAGCGCGGCGACGTGACCGCGCGCAGAGTCCACGGCGCGACGTTGTCGCCGTACAGCTGATGCTGGAGGCGAGGTTGTCGCTGGAGCCCGTGATTGATGGCCGCGGAGGCGATCGGCGCGGGTAAGGAGCGGAGATACTTCGGCGGCGCGCCGGCGATGGTGGCGAGCTGCTCGAAACTCCAGTGCGTCAGTGCCGCCGATCCGTCCTTGTGCTTGAGCGCAAGTCGATCATCCGAGACGGCCTCGAGAACCAGGTCATTTGTGCCAACGCGATGCTCTTCAGTCCCAAGGCGGCGCGTGAGCGCGGCTTTGTGAAGAGCGCGAACGGATTCATACCGTTCGTCAGGTGGTCTGCTCGCCCACTCCTTGTGAGCGGTGAGCGCGTTAACCGTCGATACACCGATAGCGTGCATGGTCTCCTCCTTGATGTGGCCGTTATGGCAACAGCGGTGAAAGCTCGACATCGGGCGATGCCGAGGAGTGGCCGGAATAGCCACAGAAAGAAGTGAGACTTGGCTCCTAGTTCTTTGAACCTAGTTACCTCCCGGGTGCAGCAAACTCCCTGCGAAAAGTGAACGGACCATCACGTCGCGAGACGAGCACACCGAAAACGGTCAATGCAGGTGCCGCTGGATGACGTCGAGATGTCAACCGATGCTCTCGAAGCTTGATGGTGGCATCCGGAAACTTCGATTGAAGGGCGGAGACTACGGACCACTGGTCCTTACTCGCCGATGTCGCGTCCAGAGATACAACGTGGAGATCAGACGGAGCGACTACGATCGAAGAATCGCCGAGCGTCTCCCGCAAGTGATGCGTCAGCCTTGTCGCGCCATCAAGTTCGTATCGGGGAACGTCGGCGACGCTGGAAAAGGAATGTTCTGTCATCGCGGCGACCACTTCGTCGAGCGCAAGAACACCAGCAGCGGACCGCGCTTTCTGGTCGGTCGTCCCGTAGCGATCTATCCAGGCTGTAGCGGCAGCCTTCTTTTGTTCATGCAGCTCGAGTTGCTCCGCCCGTTGATTCAGATTTCGCTGCTTCCTTACTTGCAGGTCCATCCGGAAACGACGATGAGCCTCGCTTGGGACGTCCTTCGCGATGCCGGTGTCTGAAGAGACGTCGAACATCAGGCGGCCGGTGGCCGTCTGGAGGAAACAACGCTTGGGTGTTGGTGCGGGATGAACGATCGCTCGATGACTCGGATTCGAAAGGAATTCTCTTGCGGCCTCAGCCCGGCGCTCACGGTCGGCTTCGCGTCGTTGGCCGCGCCACGAGTTGCGCTGTGCCAGGAAGAGTCGCTCCAGTTCATGATTGCGAGCCGCGTCGCGGTACAGGTCGTCGATGCTTGGAGGCACGTCATAAACCGGTGGCGCATCATGCCGCACGATGCGATCCGAGTCGCTCACTTCGTATCGTGGCTGAAGCTTCAATCGCGCGACACCGGCAGGATCAACCGCCACGAGGTGCAATCGAGCCGCTGGCACCTGAATCGACAGCTGCTGGCGGGCGCGACCATCACCCCCGCTCAGCAGCGACGCCTTGCGCCCGGCCTCAGACAGGCCGTAGGTAACCGTAACGTTCAAAGTCTTCGCGGCATCAACGACATGAATCGGATGCGGCCGGCTTGCGGTGTTGTGAGTTGCGGTATCCATATATCGACCCCGGTGCTCCACGTGCGCCTGGTGGCGCTAGTAACTGCTGTCTAACGGCCGGGCAATGAAGCCCGGCCGCCAGTCGTTCGCGAACGCGCTCAGGAGGCTTCGTCGACGCGGCTGTACGCGTCGAGAATGCACTGCCGAATTGCGTTCTGCACGCCTGCGTCGCCATTTGCGGGTCGCAGGAGTGAAAAGCTGCGGCGTTCTCCATTGACGGAGTACGTCCGAGCCGGGAACGTCACGTTCCTTCCGCCCGTGGTTCGTTCCCATACCGCGAAGCCGAGCAACTTCAGACCGCTGAACGGTCCGCTTCCGGCTTCGAAGATCACCTCCGCATCAGCGAGCTTGCCGTTAGGCGAGCCCTTGTCATTGCGCAGGATCTTCACTGTCATCACTTCACCGTTGCCATTGGACATGATGGACCTCCGTTAACACTGCGGACCTGGGTCGGCAGTGTTGGCTAGGTTCGCGTGAGTCGGTATGACGCACGGAACAAGGTGGGACGCGCGGGCCAATGAGGCGCGAGCGTGAACGAATACTGCGGAGCTCGAGATCGAGCGTCCTTAAGACCGTAGAACGCTTGTTTCTATCGAAACCTTACATGCCGCTATGTATTACTTGGAAGACGCGCGATCTAAAAAGACGAGACGGTTCAGTTATCCCTCTCGTCGGACTTTCGACGGAGCCTTGTCCTCCCTGAGCCCGACGAAAGCTGAATGTCGCAGGTTGCCCTCAGCGGTCCACTCGACGAAGCGGATCTGCGCCACTACCTTCGGGCGCACCCAGGTCATATCGTTCATCTCTTCGGCGGTGACGCCGGTCCCCCAGTGCGAGCTCTTGCTGTTCGGCAGATCGATGAAGGGGCAGCTCTCGACTTTGAGAGGCTTCAACAGATCGTAGAGCTGCGCCCGAATTCGCGGCGTCATACCCGCCCGAACTTTGCCGGCGAAGTTCAAGGACCGCCCCTCGTAATAACCGACGAGCAAAGCATCGATTGCTCGGACGCTCGGCCTGAACCCGCCGACGACGAATTCCTGCTGTCGATCGAGCTTTAACTTCTGCCACGCGCCACTGCGTTCGGCGGCTTCGTACTTCGAGTCCCTCCGCTTAGCAATCACGCCCTCAAGGCCCAAGTTACCGACGGCCTTGGTAACCTGAGTCGCCGATCCTTCCAGTTCTGCGGACACCAGAACCTGGCTGCTTTTGACGACTGTTGTCAGCAAGGCCCGTCGTTCGTGCAGCGGTAACTGAGTCGTGTCCATTCCGTCGACGTGAAGCAGGTCGAACACGTAATAGGCGATTTGATGGTCGGTTCGTGCGGATCGGTGTTGCAGTGCTTGAAACGACGGCCGGCCGGTCGAATCGACCGCAACGATCTCTCCGTCCAAGACCACGTTTTGAGTCTTGACGGTTCTGACAGCGCTGCAAACGGCCGGGTAAGCCTTGGTGAGGTCCTTGTTGTTACGAGACCTGATCTCGACGTTGCTGCCGTTCTTGATCGCGATGGCACGGTAGCCATCAAGCTTGACTTCATACAGCCAGCGATCGCCTTCCGGAAGCTTCGTAACGAGTTGCGCTTGCATCGGCTCGACGAAATTCGGGAGGGTATTGCGCTCGGTGGGTTTCCGCCTCACCGCTGCAGTCTAGTTCTTCGTCAGCGTGACACGCCCGGCAAACGTTAACGGGCAGTCCGTGCCGGTAAAATCAGCTTCGATTCTCGTGGGCTGCGCATCCCCAACACTACCGAAAGTGCCACGGCATCCTCGCGGCGAAGTGAACTCACCCTGAGTGCTAATTCCGGTCGGGGGTGTATTGGACGGCGTGAGCGCGGCGGACCCACTGGTGGTCATTGCCAGCCACGGATGATCTGAGCGAATCGACACTCGAAAGGTTTGCAGATTAGTCTGCGGAACCGGCTCGAAGGTCCATTCCATCGTGCCGGAACTTGGTGCTGGAGGATTCGGGTCCCGCGGACTTACCTGCAATACGAGCGTTCCGCGCCAAGTTCCCGTCAGGAACGATGAGGTTCCCGATGGTGCGGTCGGGCTCGAAGAGCCACCACCGCATCCGGCGAAGAAACAAAGCGCAACCGATACCAGCCAGGCTCGCGAATTCATGAGACCTCGCTTTCCGTCGGGGGACTCCCATCAGACACCCAAAAGCGATCCAATTCAAACTGATCCGTGGCGGCGTTATGACCGACGACGCGTAATGCCTCTGTAACCACTCGGGCTCCGGCCCTCCGGTCGATGTGCACAACCAGGTCGATCGCGAGCGCGATCGCTTCGCGGGTGCTCTTATGCGGGAGCCCCACGTTCGCCGCAATGACGCAGTGGGCGAATCGCGCGAGTGCCTGGCTCGCGGAATTTGCGTGGATCGTGCTGATCGCGCCTTGGTGACCGGTGTTCAACGCTTGCAGCAAGTCGAAGGCTTCAGCACCGCGAACCTCGCCAACCAGAATCCGATCCGGACGGTGACGGAGCGTCGCACGCAACAAGTCCGCGATCGTGACGGCGGGCATCGGGGTCTCTTGGCCGAGCGGTTGCTGCAAGCGGCGCGCTTCAAATCGAACCAGATTCGGCTTATCAATTCGAATCTCGGACGTCTCTTCGATAAGGACGATTCGATCCGACGGGGCGATGGTCTCCGCAAGCGCGTTCAGTAGCGTCGTCTTTCCGGTTCCGGTGCCGCCGGAAATGAGAATGTTGCGACGTGCTCCAACTGCGGTGACAAGCTGACCGGCCAATGGCCTGGGCAGCGTCCCAGCCTGAATCAGTTCATCGATGGTGTAGTGTCGGCCAAATTTCCTGACGGTAAGCGTCGGGCCGTCAATCGAACACGGCGGGAACATCGCCGCAATGCGGGAGCCGTCCTCGAGCCGAGCATCGAGTGCCGGTTGGGCCTCAGAAATCTCGTCGCCGCACGCGCGGGCAATGTTCTTGATCGCAACGGTAAGGCTCCGCAGTTCCAGCGTTCTGTCGGGCACGGCCCGGAGCTCCCCGTTCCGTTCGATGAACACCTGTTGTCCACCTCGGTTGACCATCACTTCGGTGATGCTCGGGTCCTGCAGGAGATCCTGGATCGGCCGCAAGAACGGCATGATGCGTTCCAGACTGCTCATAACGCGCCTCGCTCGACATGATCGAAGTAACTGGTCTGCACGTCCAGGTAGTTCGGCTTCAAGTAGCAATACTGAGCCGGCAGCGGGTTGACACCGTCGTAAGGAAGAACGATGGCTTGGCCGTTCTGCAGCTGCGTGAACACCCGTGGCGGAAAGACATGCTCATGCGTCGGCGCATAGCTCTTGGTGGCGGTGATTGAATGCTTGTTTGCGGCCGCGCGGCCGGTCAGCAACGAGATGTGTGCCTCACGACCTGATTCGGAGAGGCTGTAGTGCGCCTTCAGCTTGTCGCGCTTTCCACAGAGGTCGGCTGCATTTCTGGCGGTGAATTCGTCGCTCGTGGCGAGGAACACTTTGTTGCGGAAGCACTGCAGCAGCGTTCGCCAGCTTTCGTCGCCGGGTAGAACCGACCTCAGCGAACTGATACTCTGCGTTGCCACGATCGGAATCAAGCGGGCCTGGCGCGACAAGGCAAATGTTCGTTCGTCGCCAGTAGGGTCGGTTTCACCAACAGTCGCGAAAGCGTGGTACTCGTCACAGACGAACACCAGGTCGCGCCAGCCCCGCTTCGGATCCGCACTCATTCGGGGGATCCGTTGCAGAACAGCGCGCTGGAAATCGAGCTTCAACATGACACCCATAATCCGGGCGAGGCCGGGATTCGCCGCCACCGGAAAGTTCAGCGCGAGCACTTTGCCGGCATCGAGCACGGTGTCGATTGGTGGCAGCGGCGTTGGGTCTCCCGGATTAACCGTCCCCATGTAGGCACTACGCGGCGGACAGAAGGCACGATGCACCGACGGGTTGTCGTCGAACAGCGACAGGAACACGACGATACCCTCAGTGATGGACGAGCGGAGTCGCGTATCGAGCCGTGTCCATCCGCCGACGTACCAACGCTCCACTGCCTCGAGCTGATGCTTTCGGTCCGCCCACCCGCCGCCCTGCGCCTTCCGAACCTGATAGCTCACGCCCTTTCCGTGCAAGAAGGTGTCGAGCTCCGAATCGTACGGGTGCGCCATGTGGCCCTCGTCGTCCTGAAACCAATGCGTCCAGGAGCGTTGAAGGCCGAGCAGATGAAACTCGACCGATGACACCGCGATCACCTCCGGCGGCTCCGCGAGCGCCGCCTTCAGTCGCCGGATGTCCCGGTCAATCTGCGAGTCGTCCAGAATGTACCGGTAGACATCCGATAACGTCGTGTAGCCGTCAGCCAGCCGGCGAAGGAGGATCACGAACTTCAGCAGATCGGTGTACGCCTGTTGCCAGAACGGCTCCTTGGACTTTCCGAACAGATTGTTCAGGAGCGAGGCGATTGCGTACGCGACGGCATACGGATCGAGATCGTTATGCAGCGGGTTGTAGCAGGTGCCGGTATCAAGACCGATTTCAACAAAGTCATCCGACCTGCCGGCTCGGGAGAGGATGGTCTGGACCTGGCGGCAGAAATCACCCTTGACCTCCATCACAAGGCCGCCGATCTTTCGCTGTTCGTCAGAACTCTGCCAGCGCAGCAGCTGGTCGACGTACGGATACATGCATGCCGACGTCTTGCCCGTTCCGACAGCGCCCACGACCATCAGTCCTGTGTACAGGCCACGCTGCGGAATCGTGAGCCACTTAGGTTCGGCAGCGCGGTCGGGAGCGGTCGGAACGTGCGATTCACCGAGCACGAGGAACGGCAAGGACCTTTCCTCAGGCGGCGGATAACGTGGCAACGGCCGGAATCGTACGCTCGGCTCTATGCGGTAAATCAGGACCGCTCCGAACGACACGAACAAGGAGGTGACGAAGAACGGAGTCGAGAACCATAGGACTGCGTAGCCGTAAGACAGCGCCCGGAGCAGCTCTGGACGATGGAGTCCGATCAATGCGATGAACGGATCGGTTACGGACACCGGATAGACGTGCAGCCCAATTGCTCCCGTAGCCGCCGCTGCCACAAGCGAGAGCAACAGGCGCGAATCGACGAGGAGACGAAGAAGCGATTGTGGCGGAACCAACATCGTGACTCCGGGGTTCAGGATTCGACGGCAGCGTGCACCGGGCGGCGCCGGCCGGGGATCCCGGCACTACTGTCCGCCGACGCCTGGCTTCGCGGAACGAACGATTCTGCGTGCGTCGCCCGCCACTGCAGGTATTCCTTGTCCTTTCCCAGGAAGTTATCGATCACCTGGTTGAGAACGTATTCCGTCGACTCGCCGATGAAGTTCGCGTACGCGTAGAGCGTCTCGTTGGTCTCGTGATCGAGACGCGTCCGGTGGCGTACGAGTTGCTTGCCGCGCGTGCGGGGCTTGATCAGTGCCATGCTGCAGGTCCTCCAGGTATTACGAATGACCAGGCAGGCCGCGGCCCAAGGCGCGCGACCGTGTCGGTAAGCGGCGCACGCGACTGCGGAACAACCTGCAGTAGCAATTGGCCGACATCGTGCGGAAGAGTCAGTGCCAGATCTGGGCGTGAGCGACCCCGTTCCAACAGCAGTCGGGTGGCCGACGGACCTATGACCCGGGGTCGCTCACGCCCAGATTCAGAGTTTGGCGTGCGTCGGCGACATCGCAGGCGGCAGAAAACGCCGCCCTTCAGAAACGCGGACGGTTCGCGTAAGTTGCGAGTAGGTACAGACTTCTGCGCGCTCGTTATCGTCTTCAGATTCAACTTCGCACGGCTGGACGTAGCGGAGGCGGCCTGAACGCATGGTCCCGGTGCGTGTTCCCCCACGTGTTCCCCCCTGAAACGGGAGCTAAGCCGTTCCGACGATTGACCGCAGCTGGAAATAGGAGTGAGTAAGAACATGCGTCTCCACCTCCCCTGTGCCCCTGGCAACGGCTTCAGCCAGCACAGGCGATGACAACGACACGAGCGCCGCGGGTCCGCACTCCACCCATCGCCGGTACAACGCATTGAAGCGCGGCTGGTCAAAGGCGCGCATGGCAGCGCGGAAGCGCTCCGAGTCGGGCACTCGGTTATCCATTGCGGCCGCGGATTTCTGCTCGAAGTACCACCGAAGTTCATCAACGATCCCCAACCGGATGGGCATCAACAATTCTTCACGCAGCACACTGCGGTAAAGGCTCTCGCAACGGGTCAGGTGACCTGGAAACACCAACCGCACTTTCCACTTAGGTAACGCGCGCAGCAACTCGGCGTGTCGCTGCAGGAAGGGTCTGAAATCGGCAGGCTCAGGCCTCCGGACGAGGTAAGTGAAAATGGTTTGATCGCGATCGGCTAAGCCGATTGGCAACTTGTCGGGGAAGTATCGTGTCGTCGTGTTCGGAGCGACACCGAAACGGAGTTGTGGGAGATCGGATCGTTGAAAGCGAGTGCCGAGCGTGGTGGTGAAGTGCGCCACCTTGTCACGCTCGGTCGCCAGCCAGTTCAGGTCCTGACATGCCAGAACGGCGTCGAGGAGCATCACGCGCTCAATGGCCGCTCCCATTGTTACCGGCCTGCGATTGCGGTTCTCCGGCTCACCAATCGCGTCGTAAAGCGCGCTGGCGTAGACGTGGAACACGCGGAATTTCCCAACAGCATCCGTGGTGACCGACGCGTGCTTGCGACCCAGCAAAGTGGCAAAGAAGTCCTGGGATTTCTGTCCTCGCGAAATGCCGCTGAAATCGCAGTATTGCCTCACGGTGCAGACGCCGGAATGCAGCATCACGAGAAGGATGAACCGGGCCTGGCGCTCGGTATAACCGCGGCAGACGATGGCGTTCAGCCGGTCTTCATAGGTCATCGCCACATCTCCTCGGCCAATCGCGAATCGCGGTAGCGTCCACCGCGGTTCGAGCTGCTACGTCCGCCGACTCTCGCGGACGAATAACCGCGACACTTGAACCCAGCCGCCTTGGTCGCCGACGCGTGGGCGCCGCGATAGTTCCCAGTGACGATCTCGACGTCCTCATGACCGCGAGTTCCGTCGAGACATTCGTACTCGATGCGCATGTCGGGGAACCTCACGGAGCCACGAATCACTGGCAAATCGTGTTCCTTCGCCCACTTTGAAACCGCTTCGCGATCTCGTCGGAGTAAACCCGCCGAATGGCGTTGGCCTCGATTGGGCTCTTGAAGAAAGCGCTGATACTCGCTTTTCAATTGCTGCTCCAGGACCACCCGTTTCACCCTGCTCCCGTCGTTAGCCAGGCGCTCTCGAGTCTCGACGTAGGCAGAGAACAACCGGCTATCATGCGCCAGCTCCCTGTGCCTCGCGACTCCTGCATAAAACGACTGGCGATCGCCTTGATGGCACTCTCGACGATGCTCTTCGAGCAACGCGAGACCCTCGCGCGTTAAGGTCACCACCGTCGTTCGCCGGCTGCCGACCATGTACGGCGTAGTCGCCAACAAGCCCTTCTCGCGGAGGCGTTCGAGCTCCCGGGAATTGGCGGTTGAAAGACGCTCGAGGTCGTGCCGAGGAATCACACGAAAGGAGCCGACGGTCGCGAGCGTTCGGACCTCGGACCCTCGTAAACGGTAATCACCGATCTGCTCGGGGCGTCGCCCCTCAGGCAGCGCGAGCTGACGAGTGAATGGATCATCGGCGTGCGCAGAACGGGCGCGCGCGTCCCGGCCAGAGTGGTCACGAGGATCGTCTTCTCGGAACATCAGAATCTCGCTAGTTCGAATGAATACCGATGTCTTTGATTGCTGCGTCGGCAGTGCCAAGCTGCTTGTCTATGTGCAGCAGCTTGCTGCCTGTATCCCGGAGGAATAACCACCGGGCGGCGTGGTAATAGAACGCGGTCAGATTGAAGAACAGCACGAGCACAGTTGCGGCGATCAGCCACCCGTGGCGCGTAAACAGTGGCCCCTTATAAGGAGCCAGGAAGGACAGTTCGCCGGCCAGCCAACCGGCGACCAGGAACACTGTAAGCAGCGCAAGGAAAGCGGTGTTCGCGATCATTGGCGGGCCGCCTGGAACGCCTCGTCGATACGGAAGTAGACAATCTGAAGACCAAGCGGATTGACACGTACGAAGGCGTTGGGGACGCTCTCGCGCAGCGTGAAGTTCACCTGAGCGACGTAGGTCCGTCGTTCCCGTTCTTGCCTGGTCCCCGGCGAATAGTTCACCGTTTGGAAGTTGATTGATGCCTTGAATGGCTGCGTCGACAGCTCGCTGAAACTGACATTCTGCACGGATACGTCAATCTCGTCGGCCGACGGATTCGTGACGAACGCCTCGATCGAACGATCCTTGTCGTTCTGCGCGATAGTTGCCTCAGCAAGAGACGACTCGAGGAACAGCAACGAGTCGGGAAACTCGCGCTGGACGGTCGGCCGGATCCTGCTGAAGTGCTTGATTACGAACTGTGTCAGGAAATAGCGCAGCTCTGGCGGCTGTGGCTGGTACCGGGTGGCGTCGTACGAGACGGCCTCGGCCCGGCCCACGTCATCGATTCGAATAACCAAGGGCTTGACGTTCGCGTATTGTGCGGACGTCTTCAGGTTCAACGCCACCAAGCCCATCGCGACTAACGCCAGTAGCACGACTGCGATCTTGAGGTAGGTGTTCAGGACGAGCGCCGAGCCGTACACTTCGACGAACTGGTGTTTTGCGCTCTCGATACTCTTCGGATTGACATCTGCGACGGTCGGATTCATACCGGTCACCCTAGCGAAGTAAGTTCCAGGCTATCCACAGCATGCCGGCGACAACTCCAGTGCCGGCAGCGATGAGGAACCCCATAACGAGCAATCGAGATGTGGTCGCCGAGGCGGGTTGTTCCTCTTCCTCTCGGGGTTGTATCGGCCAACGCTTGGACATCGAGGTCTCCATCAACGGCGCGTCAAAATGCCGCTTACGTTAATTCGGTTAGCAAGCGCGCTTTGACCGCTTGAGCCAGAGAAAATCGCCTGTGTGAGTGCCGGCACCTGCAGGATTCCCATACAGAAGGTGGCGACGACGGCAAAGGCCTGAACTGCATAAATTCCGTACTCTGCCTGCGTAATCATTGGCGGCAGCGTGGTCACGTATCGGAAAACAAATTGCTCGAAGATCATCAGGAATGCGATCGCGACCACGGGGACAAACGAATACTGGATGAACGACCGCAGCCACCCCCAGAACAGCCAGTCGAGCTTCGGGACGATGAAGAACGGTACGAAGATCGGACCCAGCAAGGCGCACACGGCGCTTGCGATGAGCCCAAAGGCAATTACCGCTAGCGAAACCGCTTTTGCGAAGGCGACCAAGAACAGCACCGTCCAATAAATGAGATTCGCGAGGAGCGACCACGGATCGGGCTGCATAAAGTGCGCCGACAATTCGTCTAAATGGCGATAGACGTTGTCAAAGGCGCGGGCCTGCAGAACCGATTGGAAATAGCCGGCTTGGTCGGTGATCAGGTTACTGAAAGAGACGCCGATGCCGGGCAAGGGACTCTCATAGAACGCGATGAACGCATAGCCGAACGACACGAACAGCAGCAGCTTCGCGAATTCAAACATCTGCTCCCCGAGTCGCTCTCCACCGAACATCATCTTGATGCCATGCCAGGCGATCGATATGACCGCAAACGACACGAAGAGCCGGTAACCAAACCGCAAGAATTCCGGCTCGTACGTGAGCAGCAGATTAGTGATCGCCTGCTGGATGGTTGGAACGAGATCGAGCGACACTTCGGATGCCATGAGCTCTCCAGATTAAGGCTGCCGCCAAGTTCTTAAGGCATCGCCGGTTCCGGAGAATGCAGCTCCGGGCGCCGACGCGTTCGCCCATTGCGAGAGCTGCATATTCAGTGCAGCGGCGTGCGTATCGCGCTCGCGCTTGGTATCGACCGCGAGCTGTTCGACGAGCCCCATGAGTAGTGCGCTTCTGGCCTGGCGCTGTCGTGCGGCGATCACAGTTGCGGCGCTGATCTTGTCCAATACTGCGGTGGCACTCTGCTCGAGCGATCCGTTTGTCACGTCCGCATCGAGAGCCTCGATGGCATTGAGTTCGGCTCGACCCGCGAAGCGCAAGCGACCAGTGTTGTGAATCGTGGCGACACTCACGGCGTCGGCGAGATCAATAGTCGCAAGCTGCCGCTGAACGATCCCGCGGGCCTCGGCAGGCAGCGCCGCCAATGCTGGATCGGCCATCACGCGGTGGACCAGGGCCGCATAAGTGGCGCCCTCCGCATCACCGAAATCAAGCGCCGACTGCAGCAATGCCGACAGCATTTCTCCTTCCCCGTCCTCGCCAGGGTGCCGCCGCCATCGAGGTGCTTCCGGCGCGCTGTACTTACCCAAGTCGGTGAAGAAGCTGAGACGTTGGGCCATTCGCCGAATCTGGCTGTGCTGCGCCATCTGCAGCTCCAAGAGGTACTGTTTCAGCGCCGCTATAATCGCGTTGCGAATCGTGACGGACGAGTCATGTACGGCGATCTGTGCGTGGCTCGTGCCGCTAAGTAGCACGACGGCGACAAGGATCGAGAGAGTGCGACGCATCGTGCACTTCACGTTCATGGCTGTCTCCAGGTTCGAAGTGCATCTGCGGTGCCGGACACCATGGCGTTATTCGCACGGCTGGCATCCCGCCACGTCGTCAGCTGCATGTTCATCGTCAAGGCCTCGGCGTCGCGGAGGCGCTTACCACGCGCCAGCAGCTGCTCGATCGCGTGTGAGAGGAGCTGGTTGGCCGCCATGTCCTGCCTTCTTCCAAGCAGTTCGCCGGCCGCTACCTTGTCCAGGATGGCCGTGAGCTCGTGATACCGAGCAAGGCCGTTCACCACGTCCTCTTCGAGGCTCTCGACTCCCTTTTGGAGAACGCCGTTGTACTGACGGATGGCGCCGATCTGGTGGCCCGCCATCATCGCCACGGAATCCGACAACTCCATGCTCGCAATGTGGTTTGAGAGCGTCCGCTGCGCAGCAGCGGACATGTTCCGCGGCAGGGACTCTACTGGCCGCAGCGGAACGATGGTCGCGCCGTATGCGCTGCCCGATGGGTCGCCTGTATTCAACCCCTGCAGCCAGGCTGCGGCGTACGGCCATCGTGCTGGGTTATGCGAGGCACCCGCAATCGGCGGTGTCCGATAGCGTCCGAGATCGCCTAAACCTCGCGACATCCGCATAATGACTAGATATTGGTCCCGAAGTTCTTCCAAGTGCCGCTGGGTCCGCTGCGCGATTAGAACCGTCTGCTGCAGATTCGAGGGATCGATGACCGCCAGTTGAGCCGAGACGCCATCCGCTGACGCCAACACACCGAGAACCGCCGCCGCGATTACTCGAACCATCGCTATTCCTCCATGCCGGTGGCGGTATTGCCAGTCCACTCCGGTAGATCGACGTCACGGGTTACGTAGACCTTTACGCGGTGGCCCTCGCGAATTGTGATCGTCGGCATCCGATTCAAGAACTGGCTCAATGTCTGAGCCGCGGCCTGCGAGGCTGCATCAGCAGAGCCACCCGCAACGATTACCGTTCGGTCGCCGTCTCCACCTCCAAGGGCGACGTTTCCGAGCAACTGGGAAAGTCCACCCACAAGACCAACTGCCGCCGCGCCGCCAAACGTGGACCAGTAGTGACGATCCACGCGATCGCGCAGCCCCGCGTCGCCTAATTGGTTCAGCCCCCGGAAATGATCGAGCGACACGGACGATCCGTCCGGCATCACGATGCGGTGGAAGCTCACGGCCAGGCGTGTTTCACCCCAGCCTTCGACCGCTCTCGTTTCGCCGAGGATCCTTGCGCCCGCCGGGACAAGAACTCGACGGCCGTCCTGTGAATAGAGCGCGTTGGTAACCATGCAGTTCACCGGCGACGACGAGCCGCCGTCGAGGCGATTGGTGAGGACGGCGTCGATGATCGTGCCTTCCGCAACTCGATAGCGTGGTCCCACCACCGCGGGTTCCGGTGGAGTGCCAATGGTTCGATTCGGGTTGGCCGCAGGCATTGACTTCGGTTCAAGCGGCCGTCCCGCGCGATCCGTTGCCCTCACCACCGCGTCGGCAATCGCATCTAGGGAAGGCTCACTTGCAACAGCAGGATCGAACTGCTCGCCAGGCATGGAGGCCACCTGGCGAGGCTCTGTTCGTTGGAGAGGTGCCCGCCGGCTGACCACGACATTGCTTGCGAACAGGCTCTCGTAGTCACGGCGCTGTCTTTCGACTGCCAACGGATCAGTCCTTTGCTGCGTTCGCTCCCGCTCGACTGCCCCATACGCTGCTGTCATTGCCGGTTCGCTCACTGGCGCGCGCTCGGGCATCGGTTTCATGGCTAACTGCGCGTTAATCGCATTCAATCGCTCCTGATAGTCGCGCACACGTTCAGGGCTGGTGGGGCCTGCAGCGACGGTCGCTGCCTGGGCCGTCCGCTGCGGAGCATGCGGCTGTCCAGCGAAAAGGATGATGACGACGATGACGCCGGCGATCCCTACCATCAGCCAGGTCTGAATGCCTTTCGGCAGCACGCCGCGAGGCACAGGACGCCGATCTACGACGGTGGTAGTGCCCTGTTCGGGAGTCGACATCGCTATTGCTCCCGCTGCTCGAACGTGAACTTTGACTCACCGAGTGCGAGGTAGCCTCGGTCGAGCAGCTTCGGAATGACATAGGTGCCACCGCGAACCTGGAAATTGACGACAGAGGGTTTGCCATCTTTGAGTTCGTAGAGCGCAGGCAGCTCACGAGCATCCGTCTTCAGATAGGTGAACTCACCGTCATTCCAGATGGCACGCACAAAGAAGGGACGCTCGTACTTGGGCGTGCCGTAGACGAAGCGCAGCTTCGCCGGATAATCCTGCGTCGCTGCGCTGACGGCATCCCTGGCTCGTTGCTCCGTCTTCACGATTGCATTCCGAGCCTCGGTGAGCTCGGTATTGAGCCGTTCTACGTCAGCGGCGCTGTAATACTTCGGACGTCCGTTCGGCGTACTCTCGCTGGCGTTCACGTAGATCTTCAGATCTGGCTGGCCAGAACCGCTCTTCTCCTTCAACAGGAAGGAGTAGATCGTGCCGCCAGCTGTCACGAGATTCAGGTTTGTCTCGGCGTCGGCTTTCGCAGGCTTCACGTGCGCGACGTTCTGCACGGCGCTCACTACCCAGAAATCGCGGTCACCACATATCACGTCAAGGATCTCATCGCCCTCTGGCAGCACGATCATCGTCGTATAGCGAAGCCGCGTATTCAGCGGGATGACGTTCCGATCCGTAGCGGTGACTTCGCGAATGCCAGTAGTCTGGGCGGAGACAGTTGACGGAACGAACAGCGACACCAGTGAAGCAACGAGGAAAACAATACGACCAATGCGCATGGGAGCGTTCCTTTCAGGCAGTGGCGGCCAGGCGATCGAGGCCGGCCGCGAAACCAAACTCGCGAAACACAGAAGCGACGCGCTCGTTGTCGATGGGAGTGTTTGTGTAGATCCAATAGCTCCGGGGATCGACGTTGAGCTCCAATATCTTTGAGAGAGTGCCGCGCTTCAGAAGCACCTGACGCTTCGGCACGAGATTCGCCAGGAGGCTGACTTCCATCTCGTTGAGTTGGAGCAGGTCGCGATACTGCTCGATGTTCATCGACGGATTAGCCAACAGCAGCCGCGTGGGACAATTCTCAATCACCGTTCTGAGAAGGTCGGTCGAGGCGAAGTCATCCAGGCTTTGTGTCGCCAATAACATGGCGCCGTTCTTCTTGCGCCACGTCTTGAGGGCCTCCTGCACGTAGTTGCGAATCACCGGATGCTGGATGAGTCGCCAGGCTTCATCGAGGACGCATACCTTCAGCCCAGTCTCCGCCGATGACTGAACGGTAGTGCTGACACGATGCAAGACATAGAACAGCAGCGGCTCGAGGACCGCCGGATAGGCGCGCATCGCTTCGAAGTCGAAGACCTGTAATCGCTCGAGCGACAGAGTGTCTGTTGGGTTGTCGAACACGCCGGCATAGCGGCCACCCTCGATCCATTTGTGGAGGCGTGCGGCGAGTGCTCTGGGCATCAGACTCGCGAGCGTGAACAGTCGGCGCTGCGGCCGTTCCAGGACGAACAGGTTCTCGACGGCCTCATATACCTCTCGATCTTCGTGGTTGCTGAGCCGATACCCGTCTTCGCCCTCGATCAGAACCCGTGCGAACGAATGGAGGAAGTGAAGCTGGTCAGAAGTCGGCGTGCCGATATCGAAGGGATTGATCGTGACCCCTTGACGCCGAACTCCCAGCTCCACGTACGCGCCTTCCAGGAGTGTGGCCAGCTTCCGGTAGCTGTGGCCGAGATCCAGGACGATGACTCGTGGGTCGTGCTGCTGCAGTTGTGTGATCAGGAAATTGAGCAGAAAGCTTTTGCCGCTGCCCGTCGATCCCAACACCACAGCGTGACCAACATCCTCGACGTGAAGGTTGAAGAAGTAGGGCGTTTGTTCAGGTGTTTCGAATACAGCCAGTGCCTGGGTGCCAAGGTGCGGGCACACCTCTTCACCGCAGTCTTGCGCGAAGACAAAACTCAAATCGGCAGCGTTCGTTTCCAGTAACGCTAGTCGGCGCAGATTGTGTGACTTATTTCCGGGAACGATCGACAGCCAGGCGTTCAAAAGGTTGTAGGTCTCTTCGATGAAGATGCCGTCGTGAGCGGCCAGCGTCTTGATTGCATCCGCCGCCGCTGCCCGCAACCCATCGCGGTCACGCCCGTGCAGCAATACCGTCAGTGATGCGGAACCGAAGAAACGACCGTTCGCCTCAATCTCGATTAGCGCGTCACCTAACTGGCTGACCATGGCGCCGGCCGAGTCGTCCACGAGCATTTCGTCGGCCTGCGTCTCCGGCGAGACGTAGTTCAGCAGTGATACGCGCTTATTAAAGAAGTGGCGGCGGCGCGCATGGATATCGCGGCGCACCTTGTCGTTGGCCAGGCGTTGCCACTCGAGACACGCAATGAATTCGCAGGGGATTCGAACCAGATCCGAGAGCATGTGAGCGTAGGTTCGGGACGGAGGCTCTTTCATGGATAGCGCGGTTAAAATCCGAGAGCCAACCCTTAGGTGGTCCCTGTGGCACTCAACCGGTGAATCGGCCAGGAAATAGTCGACGTGCGTGTCGTATCGCAAGCTCGCGCCTTCAATGACGTGCGGGTCGAAGTTGACCAGGCGCCGGAGGAACTTGAATCCCTCGTGTTTGTGCAGCTTCCGAAGCCGACAATCTACGAGCTGAACGCAGATCGATGACGCCAGCTGCTCCAGGGATCGAATTGACTGGTCAAGGTGCGTTTCCAGGAGCGTCATCGTGCCGCGCAGGGACAATCTCTCGCGCAGCGCGTCCATCGGCTGCTTGAGCAGGTCCCTGAATGAACGATGAACGCCACGCAGCCGGTCGTGCTCCAGCACGAGAACCATGTACTGGTCGATGGTGAACAAGCGCGAGCGTCGGTCGTTCAGGTAAGCCGTACGGCGCTGGAATGACTCGGTCGCAACCGCTCTCGACGCCTCAGCGGCGGTGAATGGCCTCACTTGTTGCTTGATGAAGTACTGGTAAACACGCACCCGTTCGTTCAACAGTCTCAGCGCAGACTCAAACTGATGGGTCGTGCGCTGACGCTCCTCGTGAGTCATCGCCGTCGGGTCCGGACCTTTCATCTCGAACACAAGGCCCACGTCGCCGGCTTTCGTCAGGAACGTCGCGTCATCCACAAACCCCCAGATCGCGATTTGTTCATTGAGCGCGCCCGATTCCCGGTAGTCGCGGAAGATGCGGTCGACGCGTATCACTTGGCAATCCTCACGGTGAACACGTTATGCATTGCGGGATCGAAACGGCGCCGCGCGCGGGAGGACGACAGCAGGATCTTCAACATTTCAGGATCGCGCTGCGTTGCCCACCATGCAAAACCGTAGAAGGAGACAAACATCAGCAGTCCCGACAGGAAGGAGTAGAACAGGTTGAACGTCGCTGCTCCGAGCAGCATCGCCAGAAAGAACAGCCGGCGATCGACGCCAAATATCGTGAGCGTCCGGTGAAGCGCTTTGTGTGTCACCCGCAGCGTCGGTGCTTTTGGTGTCTTTAAGCCGCTCATCGACGACCCTTCAGAACAACCAAGTCATGAACTGCGTCGCAAAGAGCGCCAGACCACCACCGAACACAATGCCGGAGATCTGTCGCTTCGCTCCGCCCTCGCCGAACATGAACATCAGTCCGCCAATGACGATCGAGACCAGCGCCAGCGATCGCGCGAGCGGCCCTGTAAAGGTGAACTCCAAATTGCTGGCAGCCCGTTCCCACGGAGATCCTTGAGCGAATGCGATTGACGGCACCAGCAGCACGGCCGTCGCGCAGAGCGTCACGAGTGGAAGCAACATCGAGCGCCGCACAGCGCGCTGCAGTAAATATTCAGGTAAGTTTCTGCTTGCAATCGTCTGAACGACGACGTTAGAGTCTGCGCTCAATTGAGCGAGACGATGAAGCCTTTGGCACATGTCGTTCACCTCGGTTTGGAATAACGACCTTTCCGCAAGATCGTCCAGTAAACCGATGAACGCCGCGAGTCATCGAAACCTTACACGTCTCCGAGCGTCGTAAACACCAGCGTCGTCACCGTAACGAATCGCTTTTATCCCGCCGCCTCCCCCACGGCGATCACGGGATGGATCATGGAGCACCTGCGAACGATTGGGCTGCTCGATAGCGACGGCCAGCCATTTCACCCGCGCATAGAGCGCGTTCTCATTCAACTGCTTCCGCGCTTGCGACGTGAGTTCCCTCTGTTGCAGGACGAAGTGGGCCTCGCGGAGATCATGGAGGAGGCCGGCCGCAGGATCCGGCATCGTGAGTCACGTGGGCCAATCGATCGGCTGCATGGCTATGCCTGGGTCACGGTTCGGAACATCGCGACATCGCGCATGCGTCTCGGTTCATACAAGCTGCATCAGAAAACGCTTGACTCCGATGCCGGTAACGCCCGATTGTTGGCTACCCCCACGTCACGAGGAACTGCTGCCGAAGTTGAACAAGCTGTTCTGCTTCGCGAATTGCTGCAGACACTCTCGCGGGAGGAGCGGATGATTTGTCTCTGGAAGAAGGCCGGCTTCTCAAGCCAGGAGATCGCGCTCCATCAAAGGCGAACTGTCGTCGCGGTCGATACGATTTTCTCGCGAGCGAAACAGAAGATCAGAAAAGCACTAGGCATTGACGACGTCCCTGACGCGCCGGCCCGGCGTTCCTGTTGAAGAACGATGGCGAAACAGAAGCGCAACGGCGATGACGATGAAATCGACCGCGTCCTCGCGCACGCCAATCCGAATCCTCAAAGAATCGGATGCATGTCTCGCGAGGTGCTCAAGAGCTTAGCCGAACGACACCAGCCTTTGAACGCGCCTGGCTACGAACATCTCCTCGAGTGCTCGGAGTGCTATCAAGAGTTCCGAGCGCTCCAGGAGAGAGGGCCGAACGAATCGTGAGACGGCCATCATTGGTCATGAAGCGAGCGGCACAGTTTGCGTTTCGCACGGGCAAACAGAGAATCGATCGCCGAGGGGGAACGGTTTAGATGTCGTGCGATGTCCTGCGTCGAAAAGCCTGCCAACTTCCAAATGCACACCAAACGCTCCGTGTGAGATAGCTTCTCGAGCGCCAGCCGCATCACAATCCGATCGTCAGTCATTGCAATCCCATTGTGCAAGGCGGGAGCCACGGCGACGATTGCCGATTCGCTGGAATATTTAGGAGTGCGCACAGCGGGCGTGAGTAGCGACTACTCAGATGGGTAGTGGGATGGGTAGCTGCTACCCGTGACCTGCGCTTTCACGCCGGGCTACAAAATAGTGGTTATGTCCGACACTACGCCGTTCCAGGGCCGCAACGCGGTCTTAGCAGCGCCCTAGTCCGGCGCTTCGCGAAGGCAGGCCGCATAGTGGCGATCCACGAACGGACGGTGATGTCACTCAAGGCAGTCGAGTTCGTGATTCTGATCGACAGCACTCTCTTCAGGAGAGCCAGATGTTCCGCGGACGGCGGCTGCCAGAGTACGCGCCGGCGCGCTAGCGATGCGTGCGAAGCAGCTTACAGATCTCGGATGGATTGAACAGCCGCTGAGTGCTGAAGTGTAATTGAGCGGAGCTAGTGAACCGATTCTAAAAGTCTCACCGGCTACCAAACGGCCTGGCATGGCCTTCGCCAATTAGACCGCCAAGTCAGAGCTCATACCATCACCTCCTTTTGACAATCGTAAAGACCTATCGTAAGCTCCTTTCGTATGTCCAAAGGAGCGATGCAGCAGGACAGGTCCGACGTATTACAGGGCACGCTCGACATGCTCGTGCTCAAGGCGCTGGAAAATGACGCGATGCACGGCTGGGGCATCACCGAGCGCCTCGAGCAGTGGTCGGAGCAAATTCTGCAACTCGGTCAGGGGACGCTTTATCCCGCGCTTTACCGGCTCGAGCGACAAGGCTTTATTAAGTCGTCCTGGAAGCTCACCGAAAACAACCGCCGCGCGCGCTATTACGCGCTGACGGCCGCGGGCCGGCGTCACTACGACGTCGAACGCGCCAACTGGCGGCGGATGTCGCGCGCCGTGAACCTGATCCTCGATGTGACCGTCGCCTGAGGAACCCGCGATGATGGAGTTCGTTCGCCGCCTCACCTCGTTGTTCCGCCGATCGCAAATCGAGGGCGGTTTGAATGACGAGATTCGCTTTCACATCGACCAGCAGACCGAGAAGAACATTCGCACCGGAATGACGCCGGAGGCTGCGCGGCGCGCGGCGCTGCTGCGTTTCGGCGGCGTCGAGCGCGTCCGCGCAGAGACGCGTGATGAGTTTCGCGCCGGTGCGCTCGAGGATTTCAGCGGTGATCTCCGCCTGGCCGTGCGCGGACTGGCGCGCGCCCGCGGATTCTCCGCCGTCGCGATCCTGACGCTGGGTCTTGGCGTCGGCGCGGCCACCTCGGTGTTCAGCGTCGTCAATGGCGTGCTGCTCGAACCGCTGCCGTACCCCGATTCCGATCGCATCGTCCGGCTGTATCAGGTCGACGCCAACGGTCGCCGCGGCGGCAACATCTCCGATCCGAACTTTCAGGACTGGAAGGACTCGACGCGCAGCTTCAAGGCGATGGCGCAGATCGCGGCCGGCCCACAGCCGGCCGTGGTGAACGGCCAGCCCGACATGATCATCGGTGCCGTAGTGTCACGCGAGTTCTTCGACGTGATCGGCGTGCATCCCGTGATGGGGCGCGCGTTCGAGCCCGGCGATCAATACCCCGGCGCGGCGCCGGTCGCGATCGTCAGCGATCGATTCTGGCGCGAGCGGCTCCAACGCCGGCCGCTCGGCGACGACACCATTCGCGTCGGGGGCGAGATGCATCGCATAGTTGGGGTGATGCCTCGCGGCTTCGACTATCCGGCCGCCAGCGAGTACTGGATCCCGCGCGAGCTCACAGCGCCAACCACATCGCGGACATCGCACAACCGGCAGGCGATCGCCCGGCTCGCCGACGATGTGCCGGTTGCTACGGCGCAGGCCGAGATCAGCACGCTGTCGCGGGCATTGAAGGCGCGATATGGCGACGGCACCTGGATGTCCGATGCGGCCGCGATTCCGTTGCGCGATCAGCTCACGGCCACGTCGCGTTCGACCGTGCTGTTGTTGTTCGGCGCGGCGGTCATGCTGTTCGTGATCGCCTGTCTCAATGTCTCGAACCTGCTACTGGCACGAGTGGCGACGCGGCGTCGCGAGGTGGCGCTGCGGCTGGCGATCGGCGCAGGGCGGTGGCGCATTGCTCGCCAGTTGCTCGCCGAAGCTTTGGTCTTGTGCACGGCCAGTGGAGTCGCCGGAGTTCTGATGGCGATGGTGGGCGTCCGCGCGCTGGTGGCGACGCAGCCGGGCAACCTGCCGCGCATCGACAACGTGCAGGTGAGCTGGCCGGTGCTCGGCTTTGCTGTGGCGGTGTCGCTCCTCGCAGCCATCGCGCTGACGATCGCCGCGACGCTGAAGACTGGCGATCGGCAGTTGAGCCATGAGCTTGCCGAATCGCAGCGCACATCCGCCGGCGGACGCAACAGCCAGCGTATGCGCGAAGTGTTGAGCGCCACGCAGGTGGCCTTGACGATCGTGCTCTTGATTGGCGCCGGCCTGCTGACGCGCAGCTTCATGGAGGTGTTGCGCATCGATCCCGGCTTCCGGACGAGCGGCACCATCGTGCTTGACCTGGCGGCGCCGTACTTTCGCGACCTGGACAGCCGACGTCGGCAGATCGCCAAGCAGGACGAGCTGCTATCGCGTTTGTCTGCAATCCCCGGCGCTAGCGACGTGGCGCTGATCAACGATTTTCCTCTCGGCGGCGGGGGCTACGCCGACGGACAGTTCATCGAGATGACCCGTGTCGACGAGCTCGCCACCAACGAGGACGTCAAGAAGCTCGGCGACCAGATCAAGGCGCGCGCTGGCCTCTCGGGGTATCGCATTGCCAGCGAGGGCTATTTCAAGGCGATGGGCATCCCGCTGATTCGCGGCCGCGTCTTCAACGCCGCCGACGGCCCCGAAGCGCCACATGTCGCGGTGATCAGCGAATCGCTGGCCAAGACTCGCTGGCCGGATCAGGATCCGATCGGCCGGTTCATTCAGTTCGGCAACATGGACGGCGACCGCACCGGCTTCCGCATCGTCGGGATCGTCGGCGATGTGCGTGAGTTGTCAACGGAAGCGCGACCCGGCTCGCTCTTCTACGGACACTACCGTCAGCGCGGCACCGCTCGGTTCAGCATCGTGATGCGGGCGGACTCGATCGATGCGGTGGCGCCCACTGCGAGGCAGATCATTCGCCAGCTCGATCCTGACATTCCAGTCCAGACACGCACGGTGGAGGACGCGCTTGATCGCACGCTGGCCAGCCGGCGCTTCAGCATGGGATTGATCGTGGCGTTCGGCATCGCGGCGCTGACGCTCGCGGCCCTTGGTCTCTACGGTCTGATCGCCTATCTCGTCACGCAGCGCACGCGCGAGATCGGCATTCGCATGGCGCTTGGTGCGAGCAGCCCTGACTTGTTGCGTCTGATTATCGGCAAGGCCGCGAACCTTGCCCTGATCGGTGTCGTAAGCGGTGCCGTCGCCGCTATGGCGCTGTCGCGCGTGGTGGAAGGGATGCTGTACGGCGTGACGGCGCGCGATCCACTTGCTTTCGCCGTGGTGATCGCGTTGACGATCACCACCGTGGTCGTCGCAAGCTACCTGCCGGCCCGGCGCGCCCTGAAGGTCACGCCCGTCGAGTCCCTGCGCTCGTAAGCGCTGATGTACGCTTTCAGGCGTGCGGGCGACGCGCTTCAGCCATGTCAGGTTGTGATGGGTTACAGCCTGCGGCGGCGGCCGGTGACCAACTGAGCCAAAGGGTGGCGTCACTGTGAACGATTCGTGACAATCTGCTCCCGAACGCTAGGTAACAGGCGGCCCTCAGTGGGGGCTAAGCCAACGACGAACCTTCGAGAAATAGCACCTGCATCAACCTACGATCCAGGAGGTCCCAGTTCGAATCATGCTGGGCGCAACAACCTCTCGCGAATCAAGACCTCCGCCGACGCGCCAGGTTCGATCCGGATTCCAACAGGAATTTGGGTCATTTCATGGCGGCCGGGACGGAGTCAATCAGAGCGAAGCGCCACAATCGGGTCCACGTTCGCCGCCTTCCGAGCAAGAAGAATCCCGGTCAGCAAGCCAATCACCAGGAAGAGCGTTCCGGTAGCAACGAAGGTGAGCGGATCGGTTTCGGAGATTCCGAACAACATCGCCCTCAACAATCGGGCGGCCAGAAGAGCCGCTGGAACGCCGACAGCCAATCCGATCATCGTGAGGACGCTTGCGTCCCTGATCACCGACCGTGCCACCATCTTCGGATCCGCTCCCACCGCGACGCGCACGCCAATCTCACGCGTGCGACGGCTCACGGAATAGGCCAGCACGCCATTGAATGCCTATCGCGGCGAGCAAGACCGCCAATCCGCCCATCACGCCGGCCAGTGTCGCCATCATCCGCTCACTCGCTGGGACGCCCGCGAACAGCTCTTCGACGGTCACGATCTCCCGGGCATACTCCCTTCCGGTTTCCGCCAAGACGGCGCGAACGGCGGGTGCAGTCGATTCCAGACTATTGGTCGTTGCAATCAGGATGTTCGGCGCTGAAGTTCGCGCCAGATAGCGCGGGTGGAACGAACGCAATCGGCGGCCGGAGGTTGCCGAGATTGAGGTTGCCGACCACGCCAACAATGGTCATGTCCTGGCGATCGCGCAGCGTGCCGAACCGAATGCGGCGCTGCAGCACATCGGCATTCGGCCGCAACTTTCGGGCGAGGCTTTCCGTAACGATGCAAACCCGGGCGGCGGCCGCGCTGTCCGACCACGTGAAGAAGCGTCCGGCGATCAGCGGCGTGCCGACGGTCTCGAAGAACCCCGGTGACGCGGTGTCGGCTAGCGATAGGATGTCGACTCGGGCTCGCCGACGAACGAGACCGGGGTCGCGGGGGGACGTCTGTCGCGGAAATGCTTGCGACATGCCGACGGATTGCACGCCGGCAACGCTGCAATCCGCTCGAGCATTGCCGGGTAATGGGAGTCGGAGATGGTACCCGTCGCGGACGCCGGCGTCTCCGAGCGGCCACGAGGCAGTGGGCACAGATCGACGTCGATGATATTCGCGGTCCTGACTCCGGTGTCTACGCGCTGAAGTAAATACAGGGACTTCACAAGCAAGCCGGCGCCGATCACAATCACCACCGCTACTTGCGACCTGCGCGATCAACAGGCCACGCGCCCACCCATTGCGCCTTGAGCTTGCCAGCTCCCATCGTAAACATCAGAGGAGGGCCAAACGCTTCTTTGGCTATATCAACGCGCAATTTGCAAATTGCTGTACGAATGACCGCGCCGCATCCGTCACGATCTTTTCGTTTGGAGATGGTGACTGCCGAGTGCCACTGGTCACCTGAAGTGTCACGAGAAGAAGCAGCACGCTTGCCTGGCTGATTATTTTCGTCTCTCCTATCCGGGGCGTCTAGGGCTTCGCAGTCGGCGAAATCGAGACGTTGACATTGCCCCTGACGTCGATGCTCAACTCCACGGCTTCCAGCGATGTATTGAGACGGCGAATATCAGCTTCGTCGGCAGTGATGACGGTCGAAGACGATTCAATTCTGACTCTACCCCGTGCGTGAATCACGCCTGACGAGGCCGGAAGTTCGTCCGCGGTGATCACCGTCATTGGCGCGAACGTCAGCCGCGGGCGCTGCGGCGGCAGTGACAATTGAGGCGTAAAGCCGGACAGGAGCGACCCGGCTACTATTATTCCTGTCAATGCAACCATCTTCATCGTGAGCTCCTTATTCACTTCGCAACACTGCGCCTGGCGCCATGCCGACGATGTGACGGGCAGGTATCCAGGCACCGAGCAGTCCAACGCCAAGCAAGATCACCATGGCGGCTGTGAAGGTCGGCGTGTCCCAGGCTTGCACTCCGAACAACAATGCCGAAGCGAATTTCGCCGACCACGCGCTGAAGATCACACCGATGACCGTTCCAGCGAACACCAACCTCGTAAAGCGTAGGACGACGGACCGAATGACACGCGACGCCGTCGCTCCCAGTGCGAGTCGAATTCCAATATCCGTTCTGAGATCCGCGACGGTCTGCGCCGTCACGCCGTAGATGCCAAGCGCAGCGAGCAGCAGCGCCAGACCACCAAAAAACACCGCGACCATCGCCACCACGCGTTCTTGAGCATACAGCGCGCTCAGCTGATCTGAGAGAGGCCGGAACCTGAATTGAAGATTGCCGTCAATGCCAGCGATGACCGCGCCGACGGACGCGGCCACCGCCGACGGCGGCCCGATCGTGCGAATACCCATCGACGCGGTGACGAGATTGGGCGCCGTCCGGCGCTGGGTGAGCGCAAAATAGATCGTTGGAGGGACCGGATCGCGCAGCGACGTATAGACCGCATCCGCGGCGATGCCGATGATCTCAAACGACTCACGACTACGGCCCGGGCCGCTCAGGCTCGCCATCGTCGCCCCGGTCGGCTCGACGCCGCTCATGAATTTTCTGACGAACGCCTGGTTGACAATAGCGACGCGCGGGGTGTCGATGCGATCGAAGGCTGAGAAGTCGCGTCCCGCAAGCAACGGGGTGCCATACGTGGCAAACCACAACGGCGTTACCGCGTTGATGTGGACCAGGCGCTGATTCTCTGACAGCTGAAGGTTCGACAGTTCGACCGACGCCTGCGACGACACGCCCGATACCGGCGCGATTACAGAGACCGCAACTGACGAAACGCCCGGAACTGCGGCAACGGTGTTCCTGAGCTGCTCAATGAGGAGCAGCTTGTCACGGTTCATCATGCGGTCCGGAGGCGCGACGATGGTCGCGACCAGGACGTTGGCCGCGTCGAAGCCGGGAGCCAGTGTGGCCAGCGACACATACGTTCGGAGCAACAGGCCCGCCGTGGTCACCAAGACAAAGGCCAATGCCGCTTGCACCACAACCAGCGAAGCGATCAGGGCACCGCCGGTCCGTGACGTGCTGCCAGGCGTGCGCCCCTTCAACATTTCGGTGGAGTCAAGGCGCGACGCCCGTCGCGCCGGGGCGATGACACAAATCATCGTCGTGGCGATGGCGAGGACGGCGGCGAACGCCGCGATGCGAACGTCGAGTCCGACGTCCAGCCACACGGCATTCGCTGGCGTGGACATCTGCCGCACCAGGAGCTGGCTGATCCACAACGCGAACATCAAACCCATGGTGGCGCCGGCGAGCGAGATCAGTGCCCCTTCGAACAACAGTTCCCGGGTGATGCGCCATCGCGACGCACCCAGCGCGGCTCTGATAGCAATGTCAGAGGAGCGCTTCGCAGCGTCAATCAGGAGCAAGTTCGCGACGTTGCCGCAAGCAATCAGCAGCACGAAGATTGCGACGAGGAACAGGATGGTCAGCGGCCGGTCATACTGTCGCCGCAGCGCCGAATAGCCTCGCGCGCCGGGTCGGACGGTGAACGATTCGGTGAGGTACGAACTCGCGTCCTCCGCCCTGACGCCGGCCAGTGTCTCGGCACGCACATCCTGTTGGGCGCGACGCACCGCGTCGCCCGCGGCCTTGAGTGTCTGTGCCGGGTGAAGCCGCGCCATGATCGACAACCAGCGACCCGAGTACTGTCCCAACATCGTGTTCGGGGCGTTGATCACCGGCTCGGTTGCGAGCGGCACGATGACATCGAAGGAGCGGCCGACCTGGGGCCCGAAGAAACCTGGGGGCATGACGCCCACGATGGTGAATGGCGTATTTCCGCCCACATCGATTGACTGTCCAACCGCGTCCTTGGCGCCGCCAAAGCGGCGTTGCCAGAATCCGAAGCTGATAACCGCCACGGGTCCCGCTCGTCCACCTCCGCGACGGTCGTCTTCTTCAGTGAAAGCGCGTCCCACGAGCGGCGCTACGCCAAGGACGCTGAAGATCTCGCTGCTCGCAAAGAGGCCGTCAATGGGAATTGCCTCACCTCCGCGTGCCGGCACCAAGCGTACCGGCGCCCAGGCGAACGCGCCATCAAACAGGCGAGGCTGCCGGGAACGGATTCGTTCCCACACCGGGTAGGTAAATGCGTTGGGTGGCGTCGCGTCGTCACCGATGGCCAGAAACACGAGACGCTCCGGCTCGTGAACGGGCAGCTCGCGAAGGACCAACGCATCGATCGTGGAGAAGATGGCAGCGTTCGCACCGATGCCGAGCGCCAGCGACAGAATCGCGGTCAGGGTGAGCAGCTTCTTGGCTCGTAGACGGCGAATGGCATAGTACCCATCACGAACGACGTCCATGAGGTCAACTCCTCAGCGGTCCAATACTTCGGCCGCGAGAGTCCGCCTGGCTCGCGGGCCGCAGTTGAACGGGTTCGTGGTTTCAAGGCCCGGGACGACAACCGGCACCACCCTGGCAGGCAAGAGCTCTTCGCGGGTCAAATCAACAGAGATCAGTTGCTCGAAGCCCGCGTCCGCCAATTGCGACCGCACCCGTTTGAATTCATCATACATATCATCAGAGACGCATCCGGCCATCTCCTCGAAGGGACGGAATCCGCATGATAATGGCCCCACAGCACGAACGCGGCATCACGGTTCGGCCGGGCGCGCAATGTCTCGCGTGGAGAAGCCTGCTATTTTCCAAATGCACACCAAGCGTTCGTGGTGAGACAGTTCATCAAGCGCTTGCCGTAGCTTGTTCGAGTCGTCGGGCATCTAGGCGTGTCCTCGGTGGGTAGCGCCACCCATGCGTGACTTTCAACATCGAGTCAAACTCTCGGGTCGGACCGTGGTGAAACTAGCCGCGCAGCGCCTTTACCGGATCCTGACGGCTGGCCCTGATGGCCGGGATCATTGTCGCGACCCACGCGACCGCGGCCACCAGCAGTGCGGCGGTCACCAACACGAGGGGATCACCAGCACGCATGCCAAACACACTCCCGGACACGATCCGTCCCGCGGCGTAGGCAAGGACCAGGCCCAGCACGACGCCAATGGCCGTGAGCCGTTGTCCTCCGCTCATCATCATCCAGAACATCTGCTTCCCGCTGGCGCCGAGAGCGATCCTTGTCGCCAGTTCACCCCGCCGCTGCGTCGCCGCATAGGCAATGACACCATAGAGACCGATCGCCGCTAGACCCATTGCTGTGGCGCCGAAGACCAGCATTAAGGTCATACCGAGTTCCTGGCGCTTGAAGGTGTTGTCGATGATCGCCTCCGACGTGGTGAAGTTGGCGGCCAAGGTCGGATCGAATTCGTTCAGCGCCCCCCGTATTTGTGGAATCAGCGTCTCGATCGGTCTGCCTGGGCTTGAGACGACCACCCACTGGCGTCGTAACGGGAATATTGTCTGCGTGTGCGGCAAATAGAAAGTCGGCTCTGCTTCTTCGGAGACGGCCTTGTACCGAATGTCGTCGACCACGCCGACGATTTGAACGCGGCGTACGCCATCGGGACCGGGAACTCCAAATGCCGAACCGACGGGTTTCGCTTGTTGGAGAAACTTCTGCGCGAAGGCGCGGTTGACAACCACTACCGGCTGTGACGTCGTGCGGTCGTCCTCTGTGAAGCTGCGACCGTCGAGCACGGCGGTGCCCATCGCTTCGAAGAATCCGGCTGTGACGACGCGGAAGCGGCTTGACGGTGCGCGGTTCGGATCAGCGGTACCGGTGAAGAAGTCGAGATTGATCGTGTTGTCGCGATCGGCTTGCATCGGATAAGTGGCTGCTGCGCCGGTTGCCGCATCGCCTGCGACACCTCTGACCCGGTTCAGCATCTCGGCTGACCACACTGTCGCATCAACTGGGGACGAGAATACGCGGGTTGGCCTCACGTCAATAACGAGTCGGCCGTTGGTCGCAAATCCGGGGTCGATGGTGCGTAACCGAGCGAAGCTCTGAATCAGCCACCCGGCGCCGGCGACGAGCGCAATCGCGACCGCCACTTCTGCAACGATCATCCCAGACATGGCGCGAGAAGTCGCTTGGCTTGACGTGGTGCGGCGGCCGTGTTCGTTGAGCACGGTCTTTAGATCCGTATCCGACAGACGAAGCGCTGGTACCAAGCCGATGCCAATACCGCTAACGATCAGCACGATTAGGCTGAATAGCAAGACGCGCCAATCGAAAGGCACCGTATCAAGCCTCGGCAAGCCCGACGCGCCAAGCATCAACAACAGGCGCACGGCCCCGTATCCGAATGCCAGACCAATCACCGTGCCTGCCGTCGACAACACCATCGACTGTGTTACGAGTTGGCGGATCACGCGTCCGCGACCAGCGCCAAGTGCGGTCCGCATCGCGATTTCGTGCCTTTGGGTCGCCCCCTTGGCGAGAGAAAGATTAGTGACGTTGACGCAGGCGAGGAGCAACAGCAAGGCCGTTGCACCCAGCACGATGAGCAGAATCGGTCGCAGATCACCGACTAGCGACGAGAGCAACGACTGGAACAGGAATTCGCGGCCGACGGCCTGCGGGACGGTCTTGCCGAGTTCCGCCATCGCGAGGTTGCCGGAACTTAGTAACTGCGCCATCGTCGTGCCTGGACGCAGTCTGACGATCCCATTGAACGTGTGCGAGCCATCAATGTCGCTATATCGCGCATTAACCCAGAAATCAGTGCCGGACGGAAAATCCAGATCAGGTGCGCCAACGCCGATCACCAGGAGGGGCGCTGGATACTCGCCGATGCGAACGGACTTACCGACGATGTTGGGATCCCTGCCGAAACGCTGGACCCACGCGCGATGCGATACGACCATCGCGGATGTTCTGACGCCGGGCCCCCCGCTATGCTCATCCTCGGTGAACGTCCGACCCAAGGCCATGGGCAGACCGACTACTTCGAAGAATCCTGACGTAACCGGGCGTATAGCAACCGCTGTGACTGTGCCCTCATCGTTGATCCACGTCCCATCGACCACCGAATAGCTGACACCGGCTGCACCCGCGACGCCCGGCAGTGTCCTCAGCGTTACGATCTCGGATGTGGCGACAAGGCCCGTCGTGACTCGGCCATCGACATATCGAGTGCGCACGTCGACAAGCTGTTCGGAAAACGGATACGGTAACGGTCTGAGGAGCGTCGCGTTGACCGTGCTGAAAATCGCCGTTGTGGCGCCGATTCCAATGGCCAGTGTTCCAACCGACGCGATTGTGAACACCGGACTGCGCGCGAATGTCCGAACGGAATACCGAACATCCTGAATGAGTCCATCAAGCAGTGGCACTCCTCGCGTTTCACGGTGCAACTGCTTGGCAGGTTCGATACCGCCTAGACGCGCCAGGGCCTGGCGGCGCGCCTCGATCGGTGCGACGCCTTCGCGAATGCGATCCGCCGCCGCCATCTCGATGTGCGCGGCGAGTTCCTGGTCTAAGTCCCGATCGAGGTGATCCTTGCGGAAAAACGACACCAGGCGGGCAAGGGCTTGGCGAATAGTAATCATATGGACCAGAGGTTCCTCTTGGAGACAGCGAGAACTCCGTCTTGTGCACTCGGGTGGTGCTCCCACCTCCATCGTTCTGTTTTCATCTGGTATTTTCCGACTTTGCAAATCGAATAGGCTGGCTACTAACCGCGATCGTCATTGACAGCAAGCACGCGACTCATGACGGCCGACAGCCGGAGCCATTCGCTTCGGTCGTCCTTAAGCTGTTTCCTTCCCGTCTTTGTGATTGAGTAGAACTTCGCGCGCCGATTACTGTCTGACACGCCCCAATCAGCGTCGATCCAGCCTCGCTGCTGCAGTCGAACAAGCGCTGCATAGATCGTTCCTTGATTCAGCAACACTTCGTCGCCACTTAGCTGCTCAATGCGGCGCGCGACACCATAGCCATGCAACGACCCCATAGCCGCCAGCGTCTGCAACACCATTAGATCGAGGGTGCCCTGCAGGAGGTCCAATTTGGATTTGCCAGAACCGGAAGTCATGTCTGATGTTCTCACTATGCCGTGTGGCATGTCCACATATACGAAGGTTGACTGCTGCGCAGATGCCGCACCCGATCTCGCGCTATTTCTGCTCCGCTCCGCCGGGGCTCTGCGCGCGGTTCCTCGGCCGCTACTGACGCCCGCCGACCAGTTCAGCCCTGATGCGATCCCCAACATCGACCGCTGCTAGAGAATCGTAACGTCCCTCAGCTCGACGAAGGCCATACCTCTCGTACCTCTGGCGCATCGAACCCTCGTCAGTTAAGGTGAGATCCGCCGCGATCTCGAGGACGTGCTGAAGCTCATGGCCAACGAGCGCAATGATGGCGCGTCGGCCCCACGCGGTCGCAGTGCCACCCGCCCCAGGCAATTGGATGTTAATTCGAACGTACCTGGTTGAGGAGCGACCGCTTAAGAGACTCGTGCAGGCCAAGGCCGGATATGCACATCTTCCACGAAACAAGTATGTGATTACATTTGCCCGCTCAACTGCCAAGACGAGCTCGCGGAAGGTCCGTGAGTGCGCCACGCCCTCAGCAATAGCAGCCTCGATTTCTGCGTCGATTGGCCTAAGGTGAGTTGATTTGCTCTCGGCAGCATTGACGCCCCCAGCCGAAACGTGCAGCGCACACCAGATGATTAGCGCCAGTCTTGTTTCGCGACTAGCCACCGCTTGACCGGCTAGTCCCACTTTGCGGTCAGTGCGATCGTGCCCGAGGCGCTCTAAAGAACCTTGCGTGAGGCTGTAAAACCTGGCACGCAATGTGGTCCCGCACGCACGCCACTCAGCAACCACCCAACCTTGTTGCTCGAGGCGCACGAGTGACGCATAGATAACTCCTTGAAATCCGAAGGCTGCTCCGCCGGTCAGTTCTATGCGGCGGGCGATGGCATATCCGTGCTGCGTGCCCGCCGCAGCCAGAGCATGAAGCACCAATACATCAAGGGTGCCTTGTTTCACGCTGTAGGGCGAACTAGCGGACGACGGATCCGGTCTTGAATTAAGCACGGCAGCTCCTGTGGTACGGCCACAGTATTATCTCAAGACATGTGGTATGTCTACAGGTGTCTTTGCTTGCGCTGAAGTACTTTCGCTTAATCTCGTCGCCCCTCGATATGAGGTCAAGCAGGTTCCCAAGCCCAACGTCGAACAATTCCAACGCCGACGCAGCGAATGGATCTAAAGTCTGAGACATCTATGAGAGATCCGTCCAAGGCGTCATGCGCCAACTCAGGCCCCTAAGAGGTCAGATTGGATGCGATCATGCGAGCTGGAAGAATCAGATTCTCATGGGTCTGTCGAAGCTGGTGGAGGTGAGCGATGGACATCCTCGTACCCGTCGCTGAAACCAGTCGTGGTGACGTTCCTCATTACGTATGGGGATACCTAAAGGAAGGGGTCTAGTCCATGCGCGAACTGCGCTATGCATGGCGAAGCCTGACGCGCACGCCCGGTTTCGCTCTCACTGCGATCCTGATCCTCACGGTGTCGGTCGGCGCGATCGCGGCCGTCTTCAGCATGCTCTACGCGCTGGTGCTGAGACCGGTTGATGCCCCCCGGCCGCACGAGCTCGTGCAGCTGACCACGTATAACCATCGCGGGCAGAATACCGACCTGACCTGGCGCCAGTATCGCGCGGTGAGCGATCGGCAACAGGCGTTCACAAGCGTCTTCGCGTCGATCCAGCAGGGGGTGTTCACCGTCGAGACAGGACACGCGACCGTGCGCGCCGCGATTAGCGGCGTCACGGGTAGCTACTTTGCGGAATTTGCCGCGCGCCCCGCACTCGGCAGGCTCATCGAGCCCGCCGATCTGAACGAATCGACGGGCACCGGTGAACCCGTCGTGGTGCTCGGGTGGGACTTCTGGCAGCGCCAGTTTGGCGGCGATCCGACGGTACTCGGCCGATCGATCAGCGTCGAGCGCGTGCCGCTGACCGTGATCGGCGTCGCGCGACGGCGCTTCCTCGGCCTGAGCATCGCCATCGAGCACGACATCACGGTGCCGATCACCCTCATCCCGAAGGTCGCCCAAGAAGACACGATGTTTAGCGGCACCTCGAGCTGGGTCGCGGTGACGGGGCGGCTGCGCGGCGGCGTGACGGTGGCACAGGCGCGTGCCCATCTGCAGGCCCTCTGGCCCGGCGTGCTCGCTGACGCCGCACCTCAGACCTTCGTCACCACGCAACGCGACGAGTACCTCAAGCGGACGCTCTCGGTCGACTCGGGCGCGACCGGCTGGGAGCGGGGATTGCGCCTGCGCTACACGAACGCGCTCTACGTGCTGCTCGGCATTGCGGCGATCGTGCTGCTGATTGCCGGCGCGAACCTGTGTTCGCTGGTCTTCACTCGCGCCGACGCCAGGCGTCATGAGCTGTCGGTGCGGTTGGCGCTCGGTTCCAGCCGCGGCCGGTTGATTCGCGAGTTGACCATCGAGGGCGTGTTGCTCGGCCTGGCGGGAACCGCGGCCGGTCTGGGATTGGCCACACTGGCGACGGATTGGTTGACGGCATTTCTGCTCAGGGACTACGGCGTCAGGACGGCATTCGACGCATCGCCGGACCGGCTGGTCACGGCCGCAACTCTGGCGGGTGGGGTGACCGTGGCCATGACCGTGACGGCGGCGGCGGCCTGGCTAGCCACGCGGCGGCAGGCCGCATTGGGTGGCGGCTCGCGCACGGTCGCGCGATCGTCTTCGATCGGCCGGGTCCTGGTCGGCGCACAGGTGGCGCTGTCGATCGTGCTGCTCTCCCACGCGTCGCTGCTCGTGCGCAGTGTGGCCAGCATGGCCACTGGTGGCGCCGGCTTCAATCGCGAGAGCCTGCTCGCCGGATACCCGATCGAACGCGTCGGGAAATATCGAACGCTCAATCTCGCCACCTATTACCCACAAGCCCTCGATCGCGTCAGAGCGTTGCCGGGTGTGGCCGCCGCCGCGTTCATCACGACCCGGGTGCAGGGTGGCGCGCTGCCTCTCGAACCGGCTGGGCGCGCATCCACGCCCATTGGCGACGGCGATGTCGCGGTTGAAACGCCGCAGGTCTCGACCGGATTCTTTGAGACGCTCGGCCTGCCGATCGTGCGCGGCCGTGATTTCAGCATCGGTGACACCGACGCAACCGCGAAGGTCGCGATCCTGAGTGAGGCCCTCGAGCGGCGTCTGTTCGGCGAGGGACAAGGGCTGGGCGCCCGTGTTCGCATTTCGCGGAAGCCTGAGTGGCAGGATGTGCTGGTTGTCGGCATCGCTCGAGACGCGAGCCTGTTCGACGTGCGCGGCGGCAATCAACTGATCGTCTACACGCCGGCGGTGCAGGGCGGCAGCCTCGCCAACTACAAGTTCTTGATCGCCCGTGCGCCGGAGACGGCTGTGCCCTCGCTCCAGCGAGCGATCGACGACCTTGGCGTCGAGTACATTGCGCGCTTTCAGACGGTGGAGTACTCGCGCGGTCGAACGATTCTCCAGGAGCGCGTGCTGGCCGGCTTGGGCGCGTTCTTCGGTGCACTCGCGCTGCTGCTGGTGTCGGTCGGCGTGTATGGACTGCTGTCGTACGCGCTGTCGCTGCGCCGCAAGGAATTCGGGATTCGTCTTGCTCTCGGCGCCGAGCCGGCTCGGATCGCGACACAACTGGCCAGTAGCATCGCCGTGACGATGACGGCCGGCATCGCCACTGGATTGGCACTGACGGTTCTGACGACGCCGGCGTTACGTAGCGTGCTGGTGCAGACCAGCCCCTACGATCCAACCGCGATCGGTGGCGCGTCGATCGTTCTGCTGCTCTGTGGCGCCTTGGCCGCCTCGGCACCGTCACTTAGAGCGTCCCGGATCGAGCCCCTTTCGGAGTTGCGACACGACTAACGACTGATCGCTCTGGTCAACAAGGCCGTCTCGAACGTTCCGGCGGAAGGACAAAAGTCGGTGACATGACCAAGCTGGATTCGCCTGAGCAGTTGCTCACAACAGGGCCCGAGAATAGATGTGCTCAAAGCACAGCGGCCCAGACATCGGGCAAGAACCCAAATTCCCATCATTTTCCTTAGTTCGTAAGTTCTCGATCAAAACACGCGTTCAACGTATAGGCAGCGGCCTCCGCTCACGGTTGCTACGCGACACCACTGTCGCCGTATTTCCGTGCGCGTCCAAAGGTTCGGTTCGACCTCAACGGTCCGGCTCGAACACTTCCAATTCTGCATCTTGGCTGAACTTGCGATGGCATGCGCCATCAGGCCGGTCCACCCTTCAAACCTCGCCTGATCCCTGACAGAGCTCTTCGCTCGCAAAGGGGGGCGCCTCAGGCGGGGACAGTCATGTCAAGAAGCGCCGCACATCGCATACCGGAGCAAGGGCGACGCCCGACGGCGAAAAAGCGATTCGGCTCTGATCGGACGGGCGACACGGAACTGATCGATGACATTGAGCGAGAGTTCCTCAAGCCCGTTGCGCGCTACCTCGCGATCCTGCAAGAATGGTCCTTGGAACGTCTTTCTGACGGCACTGGCAACGTTCCGCATTCTGAATAGCCATGAAGAGTCGTGCCCGTCAGCAATCTGCCGCGAAGTCACAGCCCGATCGCACGGCTGTCATGTACGTTCGTGTCTCATCCAAAGAGCAAGAGCAGGGCTTCTCAATCCCCGCACAGCGCCAACTGCTGACTGAGTACGCGCAGCGTGAAGGCATTCACGTCGTTCAAGAGTTTGAGGACGTCGAGACCGCCAAACGAGCTGGCCGAACATCGTTCGGTGAAATGGTCGCTTTCCTTCGCGACAACCAATCCTCTTGTCGAACCTTGTTAGTTGAGAAGACCGATCGTCTCTATCGCAACATCAAAGATTGGGTGACGATCGACGAACTCGGCGTCGAAGTTCATTTCGTCAAGGAAGCCGTGATCCTCTCGGAAGACTCTCGGTCGTCCGAGAAATTCATGCACGGTATCAAAGTCCTGATGGCGAAGAACTACATCGACAACCTCGGCGAGGAAGTTCGCAAGGGGATGATCGAGAAAGCCAGGCAAGGCCATTGGCCGACCGTTGCGCCGGTGGGCTACCAGAACAATCTTGCGACGCATCGAATTGAACCTGATCCCGAGCGCGCTCCGCTCATTCTTCAGCTGTTTGAGTGGTACGGCTCGGGTGAATATTCCCTCAAGGCGCTGACCAAGAAAGCAGCGGCTGTTGGCCTCACGAACAGAACCAGTGGCACCCCATTGGTCAAGGCGAAGATTCACCAGTTGTTGCAGAACCCCATCTACTATGGGGAGTTCTACTGGCTCGAACAGCTGCATCAGGGACTTCACAAACCGATCATCTCGCGGGATCTGTTCACGCGAGTTCAAGACGTGTTCGCTGCCGCCAATCGTCCACGTCAGACAAAGCACCAACACGCGTTCGCGGGGCTGGTGACGTGCGCCCGGTGTGGCTGCGCGTTCACGGCGGAGATCAAGAAGGGACAGTACGTTTACTACCACTGCACGGGCCATCGTGGTCCATGCGGCAATAGCTACGTTCGCGAAGAGGAACTGGCGCGGCAGTTCGGAGAGATCCTAAAGCAGATCAGCATCCCAAACGAATTGGCCGGAAAGCTCGCGACGGTCCTTCGGGAAAGCCAAGCCGACAAGGAGAAGTTCGTCCGCACGTCGATGCTGCGGCTACAGCAGCAACAGATGCTGCTGCGGTCCAAACTCGACAGGGTCTACGAGGACCGACTGAGTGGGGCGATTCCGGACGACCTGTGGACGTCGAAGTCGGCGGAACTGCAAGAGGAACTTCGGAGAGTGCGAACCCAGATGGAGCGCCACGAGGGCGCGAGTCAGGTCTATGAGACGGCGGGGCTCCAGATTCTAGAACTCGCGCAAAGTGCCTATTCGTCGTATGTTACGAAAAATCCGCGCGAACAGGCGCGCCTCGTGAAAACAGTCGTATCGAACTCCACGTTCGATCGCGGAAGTCTTTCTTCTACTTACATTAAGCCGTTCGACGTGTTCGCGAACGGGAGCAAAAGTGGAGATTGGCTCCTCGGGCTGGACTCGAACCAGCAACCCTTCGGTTAACAGCCGAATGCTCTGCCATTGAGCTACCGAGGAACAGGCAGGACTTCTCGCGGCGAGAAGAACCCCAATCGTACGACAGAACCTCGTCCGAGGGCAACAATCTCTTCGCTCCCCACCGAAAATATCCATTCCGCTAGTTATTCGTCCGGCGATTCCTCCTAACCCTCGGTGAAACATCGGCGGGCGGTCAGGACTCGGGGCGCGTGCCTCACGTCAGATAAGCCGTATGCACGCCATGACTCACCCGCTCCGCTTCGCCGCGCTCGGAATATCACTGCTTGTCTCCGTGCCGTCCGCGGCACAGAACTGGCCCACGTTTCGCGGCCCCAACGGCTCGGGCATCGCCGACGCCCGTCCCCTTCCCGTCACATGGGACGCCGAGAAATCCACCAACATCCTCTGGAAGACCGCCGTCCCAGGCCTCGGGCATTCGAGCCCGGTGATCTGGGGCGACCGCATCTTCGTCACCGCGGCTGAAAGCTCCGCGGCCAGCCTGACCTACAACGCCAAGGACGACGACATCGAGCCGGCGAACGATACGTCGGTGCACCAGTGGCGCGTCTACGCGCTCGACAAGTTGAGCGGCAAGATCGTGTGGTCGCAAACGGCGCATCGAGGCGTGCCGAAAGTGAAGCGTCACGTGAAGGCAAGCCAGGCCAACGCTTCGCCCGTCACCAACGGCCGCGTGGTTGTAGTCTCGTTCGGGTCCGAAGGCCTTTATGCCTTCGACATGAACGGCAATCTACTGTGGAAGCAGGACGTCGGATTTCTCGATCCGGGCTACGCCGGCCAGCCCGAGTTGTAATGGGGATTCGCGAGCTCGCCGGTCATTTACCAGGACCTCGTCATCCTGCAGTGCGACATCCAGAAGGACTCCTTCATGGTGGCGTTCAACGTCACCACCGGGAGGCAGGTGTGGCGCATCGAACGCGATGAGATCCCGTCGTGGAGCACGCCGGTGATCTACCAGGGCGCACAGCGTACCGAGCTGGTGACGAGCGGATCGAAGTACTACCGCGGATACGATCCGCTGACCGGCAAGGAGCTGTGGCGCCTGAAAGACGACACTCAGGTCAAAGTCCCATCCCCCGTCATTGCGCACGATATGTTCTTTCTGTCGGGTGGAAACCCCCGCGGCCGCGACTTCTACGCGGTGAAAGCGCCGGTCAACGGCGACATCTCCGTTCCGGCCGACGCGACCTCGAGCGCGCAGATCGCGTGGCGCAAGACACGCGGCAGCCCGTATACGCCGACACCGCTCGTCTATGGTGACTACCTGTATGTCTGCAACGACAACGGCGTGCTGACGGTCTACAACGCGCGCAGCGGTGAGCAGGTGTACCAGAACCGCATCGGCACCACGAACAGCACGTTCAGTGCCTCACCGATCGCCTCGAACGGGCGCTTGTATCTCTCCAGCGAGGATGGCGAGGTCTACGTCGTCAAGGCCGGTCCGAAATACGAGCTGCTCGCGGTCAATCGCATGGGCGAACCGTTGATGGCGACGCCGGCCGCATCAGACGGCATTATCGTGATGCGAGGACAACGGCACATTTTTGCTGCGCGGTGACACCTTCGTCTCGCCGCCACTAATCCTCGGTGCCGGGGTTACCATTGGGGCGGGTCGAATCCCAATGATCGGTGTCATTACCCCATTCGTCGCGCTTGCTCTCACAGCCCAGCACTCTACGTACCTGGGTCCCTCGGTGCCACTCGAGGCGGGCACAGCGGCGATACATGGTCGCGTGCTCGACGCCGCGTCCAACGGTCCGGTGGCCAATCTCGAAGTCCTCCTCTTCGACACCGACAACCGAGGGCGGCCGGGCACTCTCCCACGGAGCGGCGTGGTGAGGACCGATGCGGCGGGGCGATTCTCGTTCAGCAGGATCGGCGCGGGCGACTATCGGATTCGTGTCACTGGGAAAACACACTTACCTGCGTGCGTCGGCAGTGCGCGCGAGGGAGAGGAACCCTGTCAACGCATCACCATCAAGGACGGCCAGGTGCGCAGTGACGTCGTCATCGTGACCCGGCCGGCCGCAATCATCAGGGGCCGACTCGGCGATCACCTCAACCGTCCGGTGCGCGGCGCCGAAGTCAGCGCGATGTGCGTGGGCGCCGAGCGATGCCTCGAACGCGCGATGACTGACGCGAACGGGCGGTTCGAGATTGGCGGCATACCGCCAGGTGATGCCACTTTGTCAGCCGAATTCGCCGCTGGTGACGGGAGTGAGGTCGCGGCGTTCTACCCAGGCGTTTGGGAAATCGACGAAGCGCTGCCGGTCGCGGCAACTACTGGGCAACCGGCCAACATTGAATTTCGGCTCCCCAAAGCGGTGATGGGATCGATTACGGCGCGAGTTGTCGGTCCGGCAGGATATCGACTCGAGCGGTTTCAATTATCGCAATCAGACAGGACTATGCAGGCGCTCGATGGCCCGGTTGCCCGAATCGATCACCTTCGCGAGGGGCGCTATCTCCTGCACGCGCTGGCTGCCGCGAACAACAAACGCTACGCAGGATTCAAGAGCGTCGATGTGTCCGACGGCAACATCGACGCAACGGTCTCGCTGGAAGAGGCGGGGGTCATCACTGGACGCATCGTCTCGGCGCAGGGTGGCGCTCCGCCGCTGGACGGCCAATCTATCTCCGCCTGGTGGGTGCTGGACGAAGACGTGGTCGGGGCGGAACTCGTCGACGTTTCCGCGGACGGGTCCTTCGTCTTTAACGGCATCTTCGGCGACCGTGTGTTCAGGGTCCGCCTGGCGAACGGATGGAGCGTCGCCAGCGTGCGCGCGAACGGAAAGGACGTGACCGATGACGTGGTCCGCGTCACCCCAGGCTCGCGCACACAGGTCGTCATCACTGTCGGTCGCCAGTAGACGACAAACTTTGCGACACTAGATGTCGCCATGGCTTGGATTCTGCTGCTCGTTGCCGGTCTGCTCGAAGTTGTCTGGGCGTACACCATGAAGCTGTCGCAGGGGTTCACGCGACCGGGCGCTTCGGCGATCACGCTGGTCGCGATGATCGCGAGCTTCGCCCTGCTGTCGGTGGCGATGAAGTCGCTGCCACTCGGCACCGCCTACACGATGTGGACCGGGATCGGCGCGGTTGGAGCATTCGCCGTCGGCGTGCTGGTGCTCGGCGAACCGGCCAACGCCGGCCGCGTTGCCGCGGCCGTGCTGATCGTGTCGGGATTGGTGTTGATGAAGTTCGCGACCGTATAGGCAGGCAACCCCAAAGAAGGGGTTGCCTCCACTTCGAACGTCAAGAAATTCCCGGCAGGGCCTTCTTGTACTGCAGGCGGATCTGTGTCAGGTCCGGCCGTTCAATGCGCAACTGATTGGTGATGCGATGCACCTCCGCCTCCTCGGCGGTTGAGATGCGTGCATCGCTTGCCGCGACCGCGAACAGGCATCGCGCCAGCGCGAGACGCTCCTCATAGGCCGTCGCGTCCGTGAACTCCTGCGTGATCGCAAAATCCGCGGTGACACCGAGCATCGCATGCGTGGCCTTGGCAATGCTCACCACCAGCATCGCCTGCTCGGGCGACAGTCCGCCGTGCTCGGCCAGCAACCGCTCCATCGCCTTCGTCTCGTCATCGCTGACGTGCTCATCCGCGCGCGCGACGCGGCCGAGCAGGTATGCAAAGCGCGCGAGATATTGCGCCCGCGACGGCTCGAGACGATCGAGCGCATTCACCAGGTCGCGAAGTGGCGCTGACTCGGTTGTCGTCGCCGGCTCGGCAATCCCGAGCCAGCCTTGCAGCGATTTGAGCACGCGTTACAAACCCTCGACGATGACGAACTGGGCGTTCGCGGCGCCTTCACGCACCTTGCGCGCCTTCTGATACTCCGCGGAGTTGTAGAACTCCTGCGCCTTCTCCAGGCTCGGGAACTCGAGCACGACGACGCGGGCCGGCGCGGGCCGGCCCTCGAGCGTCACGTTCCTGCCTCCCCTGGCGAGGAAGCGGCCGCCGAACTTCTCGATGATCGCCGGCGTCAGCTTGGCGTACTCCGCATACTGCGTCGGGTTGGTGACATCGATCTGCCCGACCAGATACGCCTTCTTCGGCGCAGGCCGTCTGCGCCCACATCGTCACGGCGCCGGAGACGATCGCGGCGACAAGCACCAACGCGGCAACCTGTGATCGCTTCATCATCGGCTCCTACTTGGCGGGCTCGCTCGACGGCGGCACGATGTTCTTCAACCGCATGTAGGTGACGAGATTGCCGTAGTGCTCATAGGTATGCGTCGTCGCGAAGTAGAGCGCCGAGAGGCGCGGCGTGGGACCGAAGTAGAAGGGCACCGCTTCGCCGCCCCTGGCGTCCGTCATGCCGTCGAGGACGGTGTTGCAGTACGCGACGCCTTCCTTGAGTGCTGCCACGAGCTGCGCCTTCGCGGTCACCGACTTCTCGATGTCCGTGCGGGGCGGTTTCGCGCTGCTCGCCATCGAGCACATGCCGAACAAGGCATCGGCGACGTGCCCGAACAGCTGCCCCATCGAACGGACGTCCGGCGTCGCCTTGAAGGCATACAAATCCTCCGGCACCTTCTCGGCGGAGCGGATCACAAACCCGGTGATCGCACCGAGCTGCACCTTCGCGTTCGCGGTGAGCGGATTGGCGTTAGTCGCCTGGGCAAACGACACCGACGGAAGCGCGACGATCAACGCCGCGAGCACACACTGACGAATTCTCATGAAGTCTCCCTCTTCGTTGCATCATACTCACAGCACAGCCATGGCGGCCACCTTCGCCCTCGACTCCACCCGCGTTCCCGGACCGAGGCCCTGGCTTCCCGGCGCGAGCTTCCTCAAGTTCCGCCGCGATCCGCTGACGTTTTTCACGGAGACCCAGCGCACCTACGGCGACATCGCGCGTTTCACCTTCGGGCCGCAGCAGATCTTCCTGGTCAGTCAGCCCGAGTGGATCGAAGACGTGCTGGTCACGTCGGCACGCAAATTTGAAAAAGGCATCGCGTTGCAGCGCGCCAAGCGGCTGCTCGGCGAAGGGTTGCTGACCTCCGAGGGTAAGCAACACCTCAAGCAGCGTCGAACGATCCAGCCGCTGTTCCATCGGCAGCAGGTGCAGCGATTCGCGGATGCCATGGTCACGCATGCCGCCCGGTGGCGCGAATCGATCACCGCCGGCCAGACGGTTGACATGACCTCGGAAATGGCAGCCCTCACGCTCGCCATCGTCGGCGAGACGCTGTTTTCGAGCAACGTGCAGGCGGACACGGACGAAGTGCGCGAGGCCCTGACCGCGGCGGTGCAAAGCTTTGGCATCGCGTTTCTTCCGGGCATTGAGTATTTCGAGAGCCTGCCGCTGCCGATGTTCGTCCGTGTCCGGCAGGCGCGCGAGCGTCTCGACCGGGTGATTCACCGCGTGATCGCCGATCGCCGCTCGTCAGGCGAACCTGAGGGTTCGCCTCTACAGGATTTGGTCACGATGCTCCTCGCCGCGCGCGACCCTGAAAATCCATCCGAGCCGGGGATGAGCGATCAACAGATCCGCGACGAGGCGATGACGATTTTTCTTGCCGGACACGAAACGACCGCGAACGCCATGGCGTGGACGTGGCATCTCCTCGCAGCGAATCCAGCAGTGGAAGCGTCGATGCACGATGAACTGGCGCGCGTGCTGAACGGCCGCACGCCCACCGTTGAAGATGTCACGAAGCTGGAATACACCCGCGCGGTGGTCGCCGAGTCGATGCGCATGTATCCGCCGGCATGGACGATGGGACGGCGCGCGATTGAACCGCACACGATCGGTGGTCACGCGATCGCGCCGGGATCGCTGGTAATCATGAGCCAGTGGGTCGTCCACCGCGACCCGCGGTGGTGGAGCAATCCCAAAACGTTCGATCCCAACCGTTGGGCAAAATCTGAGTCTTCTGTGCCTTCCACCTTCGCGCCCGGCGCTACGGTGGACAAGTCTGCGGCCCTGGGATCGGCCGAGCCCTCCCGGCCCAGGTATTCCTACTTTCCGTTTGGGGGCGGGTCGAGAATCTGCATAGGCGAATCGTTCGCGTGGACGGAGGCGATCCTCCTCCTGGCGACGATCGCGCAACGATGGCGATTCGTGGCGCAATCAACACCAACGCCCGAACCGCGCATCACGCTGCGGCCGCTCGGCCTGCGAATGCAGCCCGTCGCGCGATAGGTCAGGGCTTCGGACGGTACACGGAGCCGATTACCGCGCCGACCAGTATCCACTCGCCAAGATACGCCAGCAGCATGCGCGCCGCATGATCTTCGGTCATGTTGATCGTCGCGTAATTGACGACCACGCTGGTGCCGATCGCGAACACCGCGAGGAGCATTCCGTACTGCAACCCACCGACAAGACCCCGGAAGGTGCTGACGGCGAAGATCATCGTTGCCGCGATCATCGCGAGCACGATGCCCGCGGCGCCAATCGGCATGTATTCCATCTGCGCTTCGGCGCTGCGATAGATCGCACCCTGAGCCAGGAACGAATTGCTCAGAAGATTCCCGAATACCGCGAAACCGTAGGCGAAGTCGGTGATCACGGCAGCGACGACGGCAAAAGCGAGGCGGGGAAAATTCATGGGCCGAATCGTAGCCGATCAGGCGCGGTCGTGGTTGCATTTTGAGACAAATAGGCGCACATTGCGCGTGACGTCGTCGGCCGGAAACGCGTTTTGGAGGTCTCCCAATGCGTCGAATCTCCCTGGTCTTACTCTTCGTCGTGTGCAGTTCATCCCTCGCCTTCGCGCAAGCCGTCACATCAGGCACCGGTGCCATCAATGGAAAGGTCACCGATGCATCGGGCGCCGTGATGCCCGGTGTCACCGTCACCCTGACCAGCCCGTCACAAATGGGCACGCGCACGGCGGTGACCGACTCCGACGGCACGTATCGGTTCACAGCGGTCACGCCTGGTAATTACGTCGTCTTGTTCGAGCTCGCCGGCTTTTCGACGGTACGGAACGAAGACATTCGCGTCAGCCTTGGATTCACGGCCACGGTGAACTCGGAACTCACGGTGGCGTCGCTGCAGGAATCGGTCACCGTGACCGGGCAGTCACCGGTGGTTGACACCTCCGCGACGCAGATTGGCAACTCGTTCGACGCTAAGGCGCTGTCGGCACTGCCGACGTCGCGCGACTACTTTTCACTGCTCGCGGGCTCACCCGCCGTGCAGATGGCACGCATCGACGTCGGCGGCAGCACCAACGGCACCCAGCAGGGCTTCGTCGTTTATGGCACCACGGGTCAGGTGCGCGTGATCTTCGAGGGCCTGAACGCCACCGAAGCCACCGGCGCGTTCGGCAACTATCCGGATATCGGCGGCATGGAGGAAGTGCAGATCAATACCGCCGCTCACTCCGCCGAGGCCTCCACGCCCGGCGTGCAGTCGCAGTTCATCAGCAAGTCCGGCGGCAACCAGTTCCGCGGCACGTTCTTCGGCGGCTACTCGCCGGAAAGCTGGCAGGCGTTCAACATCAGCGACGAGCAGATCGCGCGGGGCGTGGCCGGCGGCGGCGGCCTCAAACCGCAGGACGTCAATCGCCTCAATAGCTATCGCGACATGAACGTCGGCATCGGCGGGTACGTCATCAAGGATCGCCTGTGGTGGTACGGCTCGTACCGCAACCAGGACATCAAGGCGAGCTACGTGAACTTCCCCGTCAAGCCGCAGACGACGATCCTCAACAATTACAGCGGCAAGGTCACCTACAACCTCTCTACCAACAACAAGCTGATTGCCTACACGCAACCGTCGCAGAAAAAACAGCCACAGCGCTTCGACTCGTGGCTGCTGGGCGTGGATACCGGCATCAACTCGACCGAAGCGACCACGTGGAGCCAGAACTTCTGGGCGTGGGTGCACAAGGCGGAGTGGAACGGCGTGCTCAGCGAGAACGCGTTTGCCGAGTTGCGTGGCGGCCAGTACGGCTACGACTGGACCAACGGGGTCAATGGGACGGGCCTGCGGTATGAAGACATCGGCAACAACCTGATCACCGGCCGCAACCGCAACTGGGCGCGCGAGCGGCGCCGCAACCAGGTGCTCGGCACCCTCAGCTACTTCAAGAACCTGGCCGGCGATCACAACTTCAAGATCGGCGGCGAGATCTTCGATGAAAGCGTCAAGGACGTGTTCATCGACGGCTTCGAGGAAGACATCCTGCACGTGATGCAGAACGGCGCGAAGCTGGATGTCATCCTGTTCCAGCCCGGTGAATCGATTGGCAAGCTGCGGACCTATGGTGCGTTCATCCACGACACCTGGCGCGTCGGCGACCGGCTGACGCTGAACCTCGGTGCCCGCATCGACGCGTATCGCGCCTACTCGCCGGAGCAGGAACATCCTGCCAGCCGCTTTAATCCGACGGCGCAGACATTCGCCGCGGTCGACAGCTATTTTTCGTGGAAGAACCCGGCGCCGCGCCTCGGCGTGACGTACGACATTGTTGGCGACGGCAAGACGGTCTTGAAAGCCAATTACGGGACCTACTGGTGGAATCCCGGCGCCGACCTGGTGTTCAACATCAGCCCCAACGCCTCGGCATGGTGGCGGCGCCATCGCTGGACCGATCTCAACAACGACAATCGCTGGCAGCCTGGTGAGGAAGCGGCCGTGCCGTCAACGACGCGCGGCGGCGCCGCGACCGAATCGCTCGATCCAAACCTGGAGAACAGCTACACGCAGGAAATCGCGACCTTCATCGAGCGCGAGCTGATCTCGAACTTCGGTGTCAGGGCCGGCTACGTGTGGCGCGGCCAGCGTAACCAGTACGGCCGTTACAACATCGCCACTCCTTACGAAGCCTTCACCGTGCCGGTAACGGTGCCCGACCCGGGACCGGACGGACGGGCCGGGACGGCGGACGACGGCGCGCCGATTGCCGCGTTTGACCTGGCGCCGCAGTTCCGCGGCCTGACACCGGTCAACCGGACGATCAACGTTGAACGTGGTAACTCGGATTACCACACGTTCGAGATCACCGGCACCAAGCGCATGAGCAACCGCTGGAGCCTGCTGGCGTCCTACGGATACACCAAGAGCTTCGATCAGGCCGCGACCATCCAGGGCAACGCGATCCGTGGCAATGCGCTGGTCGTGAACCCGAACGACGAGATCAACACCGAAGAAGGCCGCTTCGACTATTCGCGGCAGACGGTCAAGGTGAGCGGCACCTGGAACTCGCCGTGGTGGGATATCTCGTTCTCGCCGATGCTGCGCTACCAGCAGGGCATTCCGTTCGGCCGCACGTTCGCATCGAGCCTGAGCTACGGCAGCGTGCGGTTCCTCGCCGAGCCGTTGGGGACGCGGCGCCAGGACGCGATCTCGATCCTCGATCTGCGCGTGGAGAAGACGCAGCGCTTCAGCGGCAGGGACATCTCGCTGTTCTTCGATCTCTACAACCTGAGCAACCAGAACCCCGCCCAGAACCTGCAGTGGAGCTCGGGCACGGCGTTCAATCGCCCGCTCAGCATCGTGCCACCGCGGCTCGCGCGTATTGGGGCGAAGTTGAACTTCTGATATGGAAAGACCGTGTCAAGCGTGAGCGGTTTTCTCCAGTAGTTCG
>CAZVLS010000014.1:0-129256 GCA_964628295.1 uncultured Acidobacterium sp. | reverse complement strand
GGGCGACTGGATTCGAACCAGCGACATTCCGCTCCCAAAGCGGACGCTCTACCAGGCTGAGCCACGCCCCGAACGCTCTCTATTGTATCCGGTTACCGCCGGCTGAAGGAGCCGGCCTCCATCAGGAGCGTTGTCTGGGGATCGAGCGCCACGGAGGCGGGGGCTGCGTCGAGCGGAATCGTCCTGGTGGCCTGGCGCCCGGTCAGCTCGATGGTCTCGATTCTTGGCAGGTCGCCAGCCTTAGCCACCACGCCCACGTCCACCTTGATGCGGAACGGGTCGGCCGCCTGGGCCTGGGTGACCGTCACCTCAAGCGCTTTCCTGACCGCGTCATATCGCCACGAGCCCTCGACTTTGGGCACGCCGGGCCGATTCAGCCACTGCGCGAAGAACCACTCCAACTGCTTGCCTGAGACCTGCTCGAAGATCGCGCGCAGTTCCGCGGTGGAGGCGTGGGCGTTGCGGTAACGGGCGTAGTACTGGCGGATCGCCTTCCAGAACTGCTCGGTGCCGACCTCCTGGCGCAGCATGTGGAGGACCCAGCCGGCCTTCTGGTAGACCAGCCCGTTCAGCACGCGGCGCATGTCCGAGAGGTTGCGATGGATGACCGGGGTGTCCGGCAGCTTCTGTTCGAGCTGCAGCACCGATGTGCGTGATTGTTGCAACCCGGCGACGAACGCGTCACGACCGGCATCATGCTCCGTAAAGAGCAACGTGAAATACGTCGCGAACCCCTCGCTCAGCCACACGTCATCCCAGTCGCGCTCGGTGACGGCGTTGCCGAACCACTGGTGCGCGATCTCGTGGACGACCGGACCGTTGCCATTGGTCACGCCCTTCTCGCCATAGAAGATCGCGCTCGCGTGTTCGGTGCCGCCGTTCAATCCGGCTGCTTCGACGTTGGCGAGCTTCTCGTAGGAATACGGCCCGATGTGGCTGACGAAAAAATCCATCGCCCTGCGCGAGAGATCCTCGAACAGTCTCAGGCCGGGCTCGCGGTCTTGCGGGAACACCCAGGTCTGCAGCGGCACGCCGTTGGTCAAGCCGGCTGAGTGAAACGAGAATCGGGCGACGCCCACGGCATAGAGCCACGACGAGATCGGCACCGCCTGTTTCCAGTGAGTGCGCCGTTCGTTGTTGGGAAGATCGAGCTCCTCGATCAGCAGGCCATTGGCGACCACTTGATAGTGGCTCGGCGCCGTCACGATGAACTCGCCGGTGGCCTTGTCCGAGGGATGGTCGAGCATCGGCAACCACTGGCGCGCGTTGTCGGGCCAGTTCTCGCTGAAGAACGTGCGCTCGCCATGGATGTTGTCTCCAATGCGCAGCCCCGCACCGGGCACCCCGCGGTAACGAACGGTAAAGGTCAGCTCATTGCCGGCGCGGGTTTGCGGCGGCAGGACCAGTCGGAGCCGGTTGTTCGTGTGCGTGAAGATGATCGCATCAGCGGGCGTGCCCGGGATGTCGAGCGGCCCGCCGCGTCTCACCGACTGCACGGTCATGCCCTTGCCAGCGCTCAAGGACGTGAGATCGAGCGACAGGTCCGCAACACCATCGCGCAGGAACTTCACCGTGACCGTGGCCTCGCCGGCGATCTCGTTGGATGCGTCAGTGAGCGCCAGCCTGAAGGCGTAGTGGATGACGTCGATACCGGGCTGCCGGGGGTAGGTATCTGCGGACAGGACCGCCGGAATCAGCAGGAAGGCGAGCGCCAAACGTGAAGTCACGGCCGGAATTATGAGGTTTTCCGGTCCGCTTGACATGAATCATCGTATCGAAATACATTGATGTTGTTCCGCCGGGCTGCACGTGAGGCCACGCGCGGGATGTTTTTATCGAGAGTGGCGGAGGGAACGGGCCCGACGATGCCACAGCAACCTGGCTGCAATAGCCAAGGTGCTAACTCCCGCCCCGACAGGGGAGAGATAAGCGATACGTCGCGACGCCGCCGCGTCGCCGTCAGCAACTCTCCGTAGTTCATCGTTCGTGGCGTTTCCGTTCGCTGGAGAGGTGTCGTCGTCATGGCAGTCGAAGCAATTGAAGCAGGCAAGAGTGCGGCGTGGCCGCTGAGGGTGAAAGCGAAGAAGCCGTCCACCAGTCCTTCGGTGCGCATCATCCGCTTAGGCATCCTGGGGTTGGGCAACGTTGGACAGGCGGTGGCGCGGCTCGCCGCCGATCGATCCGCGACCGCCCATGTGGGGCTGCGCTTCCAGGTCGAGCAGGCGCTGGTGCGTGATGTCACCAAGCCGCGCCGCTGCAGCAGGCCGGGGCGTCTCACCTCCAACCCATCCGCGTTTCTCCGCGGCCACTACGACGTCGTGATCGACGCGCTCGACGCCGTCGAGCCTGCGCGCACGCTGGTAGCCCGGCTGCTTGGCCGCGGCACGTCGGTCGTGACCGCGAACAAGGCCTTGGTGGCCGAGCACGGTCCGCAGCTCGAGGCGATTGCGTCCGCGCGTGGCGCCGCGTTTCGATATGAGGCGACGGCAGTGTCGGCGGTGCCGTTTCTCGGCACCCTTGCCGCGCGTCCACTCGTGGCAGCTGTTGATCGCGTGCTTGCGATCGTCAACGGCACCTCAAACTTTCTGCTCTCATCCATTGCCGATACCGGCGCGTCGTTCGAGGGCGCACTGGCGCGCGCGCAAGAGCTCGGGTTTGCGGAACCCGATCCCTCGCGCGATCTCGATGGCCTCGATGCGGCTGACAAGCTGTTGCTGCTGACGTCGTTGTTCGGGTGGGGGCGTCTCTCGCGAGAGGCGCTGGACGTGAGCGGCATCCGCCGTGTCACGGCCGACGACCTGGCGGCGGCGCGTTCGATCGGCGGCACCATCAAGGCTGTTGTCTCGGCAGAGCGGGATGGCGCCGGTGTCAGGGCCTTTGTCGGACCGGCGTTTCTTCCATCCACGCAACCACTCGCCTCGCTCGGCGGCGCGCTCAACGGCATTCGCCTCGACGGCCGGCACGTAAAGGACCTGTTCTTCAGCGGCCCCGGCGCGGGCCCTGATGTGACCGCCGCCACATTACTGGACGACGTGGTGCAAGCTTCGTCCGCGGACCGTCAACTCAGCGATCGGCCCGTGCCGTCGCCCCGTGCCGTGTTCCCGGCCTCGCCGGCGACACCGTGGTTCCTGCGCGTGACCTGTCCGGGCGTGTTGCCCTCGTCCTCAGCCGTTTCGTCTTTGGTCGCCGCTGCCGGATTGCCGGTGGAAAAGGTGGCAGACCACGCCACCACGGATTCGCGGTGGCTGTTCATTGGCCCGCAGGGGCGCCGCGATATCGATGCCGCGATCGCAAGACTCTCGTCTACTCACCGTATCGACGCCGCCGCGTTTCGGAGAATCTGATCATGCATTTCGCCACTCGAGCCATTCACGCCGCCCAACCTAGCGATCCGCTGACCGGTGCACTGATCGCGCCGATCTACCAGACGTCGACATATGAGCAGGACAGCCCCGGTGTGAACCTGGGTTTCGACTACTCGCGCACCAACAATCCAACGCGGCAGCGGCTCGAAGAAGTGCTCGCCGAACTGGAAGGCGTCAAGCACTGCGCCGTGTTTGCCTCCGGACTCGCCGCCGAACATGCCGTGTTGCACGCCTACCTGCGGCCGAACGATGAAGTCGTGGTGCCGATCGATGTCTACGGCGGCACGTATCGTCTGCTGACGCGTGTCTTCGCCGGCTTCAACCTGACGGTGACGCCGGTCGATACGACGGACCTTGAGGCGGTGCGGAAGGCCGTGACTCCGCGCACGCGGCTGGTGTGGCTCGAGTCGCCGACCAACCCCAGGCTGATCGTGTCCGACATCAAGGCGGTCGCCGATCTCGCTCACGCCCAGGGGGCCCTGGTCGTCGTGGACAACACGTTTGCCACGCCGGTGTTCCAGCAGCCGTTCGCGCTCGGCGCCGACATCGTGGTGCATAGCGTGACGAAGTACCTTGCAGGGCACTCCGACTTGATCCAGGGAGCGGCTTTGGCGCGTGATGCCGCGACCTTTGAACCGATCAAGTTCCTGCAGAACGCGATTGGCGCGGTACCGGCACCCCTGGATTGCTGGCTCACCCTGCGGGGCATCAAGACGCTCGAGCTGCGGATGCAGCGTCATGCGGCGAATGCCGCGGCGATCGCCGACGCGTTACGCGCCCATTCGGCGGTGACGCGCGTCTACTATCCGGGCTTCGGCGGCATGGTGTCCTTTGAATTAGCAGGGACGGTTGACGATGTGACGGCGTTCGTGTCGAACAGGCGCTTCTTTGTGCTCGGGGAGAGCCTTGGCGGAGTGAAGTCGCTGGTTTGCCATCCCGCTCGGATGACGCACGCGTCGATTCCTGCCGAACGCCGCGCTGAATTGGGGTTGCCGGACACGCTCATCAGGCTGTCGCCCGGCATCGAACATGCGGAGGATTTGATCGAGGACCTTATCGAGGGCCTCGTGATCGTGCAAGAGAAGCGTGGCGCGCTCACGACGGCGTAATAAAATGGCGCCGGGGAATGGCGAAGTACTTCGTCACTGGCGCCACCGGCTTCATCGGCGGTGAGATCGTCAAGCAGTTGATCGGGCGAGGCCACAAGGTGGTCGCGCTCGTTCGCTCGCCGGACAAGGCGGGCATGCTGAAGGCGCTCGGCGTGGAGATTCATGCCGGCGACATCACCGATCGCGAAACCCTGAAGACCCCCATGACAGGCGTGGACGGCGTGTTCCACGTCGCCGCCTGGTACAAGACCGGCATCAAGGAACCGCTCGCCGACCAGATCAACGTTGACGGCACGCGCAACGTGCTGAAGACCATGCGCACGCTGGAGATTCCTCGTGGCGTCTACACCAGCACTGTGGCGGTGTTTTCAGATACCCGTGGCGCGGTTCCGGATGAGACCTACCGATTCGACGGCAACCACATCAGCCAGTACGACCGCACCAAGTGGATCGCGCACTATCGCGTGGCGTTGCCAAAGATCGAGGAGGGCCTGCCGCTGACGATCGTCATGCCCGGCCTTGTGTATGGCCCAGGCGATACCAGCGGCATGCGCACCGCGCTGGTCGATCTGCTGCGAAAGCGGTTGCCAATGACACCGGCGCGGACGGCATTCTGCTGGGCGCACATCGAAGACACGGCCCGCGGACACATTCAGGCCATGGAGCAGGGGAAACCAGGCGAGACGTACATCATTGCCGGACCCACTCATACCTTTGAGCAGGCCTTCGATTTGGCGGCATCGATCGCCAAGGTCAGGGCGCCGCTCGTGCACCCCGGACCCACGATGATGCGCGCCATGGCCGCGGTGGCTCAGATGGCGGAGCGGTTTGCCACGCTGCCTCCCGCTTTTACCCCAGAAGCCCTACGTGTTTTAGCTGGAACAACATACTTCGGCTCCAACGAGAAAGCGGTGCGCGAGATCGGCTTCCGCGCGCGTCCTCTGGACGAGGGGATGGCGCAGACACTCGAGCACGAACTGCGCCTGCTCGGCCGCAGCTAGTCGCGCAATCTGCGCACAGATTTCGAAAATTTACGCCTTCATCACGGGATTGGCATCCTTCATCCCGTAAAATTCAAACCATGCGCAGAATTTCCCTACGTGGTTGGGCCGCCATCTGTGTGGCCTCGTTGGTGTCCGGCTTTGGTTCGCTGTTGGTGTCGGCCGATACTTCGACACCCATCAACGTGACAGCGTCTGGCGTTGCGGTCACTGAGAACTTCAACAGCCTGGCTCTGTCGGGCACGTCGAGCGCCACGCCGATCGGGTGGGGATTCGTCGAATCAAGTGGCAACACCGTCTACACGGCAGGAACGGGGACTGGCACTTCCGGCGACACCTACAGCTTTGGTCCCGCCGCAACCGCCGAACGCGCGCTTGGCGGCGTGCGCAGTGGCTCCAACGTCCCGACCCTCGGCGCTGCGTTTACCAACTACACCGGCAATCCGATCACCTCGCTTGCGATCAGCTACACAGGAGAGCAGTGGCGGCTCGGCACCTCAGGTCGAGGACCGGATCGGCTTGATTTCCAGATCGGCGTGACGGCGACGTCGCTGACGTCGACAGGCTACCTGGATGCGGATTCGCTCGACTTCACAGGCCCTGTCAGCGTCGGCACCGTTGGCGCGCTTGACGGCAATGCGCCGGCGAATCGCGTCGCGATCAACGGCACGATCAACGGCCTCAACATTCCGAACGGTGCCACGTTCTTTATTCGCTGGGTAGACGTTGAAGTGCCAGGCGCCGACGACGGCCTGGCGATCGACGACTTCTCGCTGACCGCCACCGCGATTGCCTCGCCGACGGACGACGCTCCGGCCATCACCACGACCTCGCCGCCAAGCGGCGCGACCAATGTTCCAGTCGGTTCCAACATCGTCATCAATTTCACCGAGAACGTGAACGCATCGCCCACGGCGTTTGCGCTGAGCTGCGGTGGTCCGAGGACATTTGCGGTGAGCGGAACGGGGTCGTCGTCGTTCACGATCGATCCCGATGCGGTGCTGCCGTACGACGCCTCGTGCACGGTGACGGTGACTGGTGCGTCGGTGTTCGACGCGGACAGCAACGATCCGCCAGATGCGATGGCGGCGAATGCGACCGTGACCTTCTCGACGGAGAGCGCGCCGGTGCCGGTGGCGACCAACGTCATCATCAACGAGATCGACTCGGATCAGGACGGCACGGACGCAGGCGAGTTCGTCGAGCTGTATGACGGCGGCGTCGGCAACACGTCGCTGACCGGACTGGCGATCGTCTTCTTCAACGGCAGCAACGACCTGTCGTACGCGGCCTTCGATCTTGACGGTTTCACGACCAACGCCGCCGGCTACTTCACGCTCGGCAATGCCGCCGTGCCCGGTGTCGATCTCGGGTTCGCGAACAACTTCCTGCAGAACGGCGCAGACGCGGTGGCGCTGTATGCGGCCAACGGTGCGAACTTCCCAAACGGGACGGCGATCTCACTGACGAACCTGCAGGACGCCGTGGTCTACGACTCGGACGATGCGGATGATGTTGGACTGCTGGCGTTGTTGAATGGCGGTGAGCCGCAGGTGAATGAGAACGGCAGTGGCAACATCACCGGCCATTCGATCGGCCGCTGCGACAATGGCACCGGCGGGGCGCGCAACACGACGACCTACCGCGCCGGGGCGCCCAGTCCGGATGGCGCGAACAATTGTCCGCCGCCGCCCCCGCCGCCGAGCGACAGCGTCCTGGTCATCAGCCAGGTCTATGGCGGTGGCGGGAACGCTGGCGCCGTGTATCAGAACGACTACGTGGAGCTGTTCAACCGCGGGACCGTGACCGTCGACACCCTTGGCTGGACGCTGCAGTACGCGTCGGCTGCGGGGAGCGGCTGGGACTTCAACAAGACGCCGCTCGGCGGACTGATCGCGCCGGGTGAGTACTACCTCGTGAAGCTGGCCTCGAATGGCACCGCCGGTCTTGAATTGCCGGCCGCGAACGTCAGCGGTCCCATCAACTTGAGCGGCACCAACGGCAAGATCGCGCTGGTCGCGAGCTTCGACCCGCTCAGCGGTAATTGCCCAACGGCCAATCCGAACGTGAAGGACTTTGTCGGTTACGGCACCGCCGACTGCTTCGAGGGCGCGGGCGCCGCGCCGGCGCCGAGCGTGAGCGTCGGGTTGTTGCGCAATGGGGGAGGCCTCATCGACACCGACACCAACAGTGCGGACCTGGCGACCGGCGCCGCCAATCCGCGCCGTACCGCGCCGATCGTCGAGTTACCGCCCTTCGTGCTGAGCACCGATCCGTCGAACAACAGCCAGAACGTTCCCCGCGACCCGACGATCGCCATCACGTTCACTGAACCTGTTGACGCGCTGGGCGCGTGGTTCGACATCACGTGCACGATCTCGGGTCCGCACAACAGCCACACGTTGTCGGGTGGTGGCCGCGTCTTCAACATCACGCCGAATGTGAACATGGTCGCGGGCGAGCAGTGCAGCGCCACCGTCTTTGCGAGCCAGATCCACGATCAGGATACGGACGACAGCGCACCGAACACCGACACGCTGTTGGCGAACTACACCTGGTCGTTCACCGTCGCCAGCGGCACCGCGCCGCCGTATCCGTCGAGCGTGCACCTGACACTGGGGAACCCGACCAACGCGACCGCGGACATCGGTCAGCCGCAGAACTACCTGATGGACAAGCCGGAGTTCACCTTGTCTTACAACCGCGACATGGGCCGCCCGAACTGGGTGAGCTGGCACTTGTCCAATGAGTGGTACGGCACGCTGACGCGGGTCGATTCGTTCCGCGCCGATCCACAGGTGCCGGCAGAGTGGTATCGCGTCCAGGGCTCTGACTTCAGCGGCAGCGGTTTCGATCGCGGCCACATGGTGCCGAACGCCGATCGCGACAAGGAAACGTCGATCCCGATCAATCAGGCGACGTTCCTGATGACCAACATGGTCGCGCAGGCCGGGGGCAACAACCAGGGCCCGTGGGCCGATATGGAAGCTGCGCTGCGCGTGATCGCCGACGGTGGCAACGAGCTCTATATCGTGGCGGGCCCTGAGGGCGTCGGCGGCACCGGCGATTTCGGTGGCGTGACCACGACGATCGCCAACGGCCACGTCACGGTCCCGGCCAACACCTGGAAGGTGGCGCTCGTGCTGCCGATCGGTACGAACGATCTGTCGCGCGTCACCTGCGCCACGCGGACCATTGCCGTCATCATGCCGAACGTCGAAAGCATCGGCAACGACGATTGGCAGGACTATCTGACGAGCGTGGATGCCGTCGAGTCGCTAACTGGATACGATCTCTTCTCCAACCTGCCGGACGGCGTCGAGTACTGCGTCGAGGCCGGCATCAACGGCAACAACCCGCCCGAGGACCTCGATCCGCCGGTCATTCAGTGCGCGGCTCCGGACGGTGCGTGGCACGCCGGCAATGTCTCGCTGGCCTGCACCGCGACCGATAGCGCAAGCGGACTCGCGAGCTCCTCGAACGCCGCTTTCTCGCTCCTGACGTCGGTGGCGGCGGGTGTTGAGGATGCCAACGCATCGACCGACAGCCGCGTGGTCTGTGATGCGGTTGGCAACTGCGCCACCGCGGGACCGATCGCCGGCAACAAGATCGATCGCAAGGCGCCGTCGATCGTGATCACCTCGCCTGCTAACGGCGCGAGCTATCCGATGCTCAGCACCGTCAACGCCTCATACGCGTGCTCGGATGCGGGTGTGGGCGTGAATGCGTGCGCGGGCACCACCCCGAATGGAGCGGCGATCGATACCGCCACGCCGGGTGCCAAGACGTTCGCGGTGACCGCGACTGACTCGGTCGGCAACACCACGACCACCTCGGTTGGATACACCGTTCTCAGTCCTGTCCAGCAACTCGCGCAGGTTGCGGCGGAACTCCGTGCGATCATCGCGGCGAGCACGCGGGCGCCGCTCACGGCTCGCGCGAACAACGCTCTCCGCAAGGTGGAGGACGCGATCGCCGAGTTGAGCGAGACGCCGATCGATGCGCATCACGCCGAGATCAGCATCCGCCAGGCCGTGCAGCAGATTGAGGGCTTGCGGAATCAGGGCCTGCTGCCCGCATCGGTTGCCAACGCGTTGCTGGCGCAACTGGCCAACGTTCGCTGGTAAGTACCGTTCGAAGGAGGCCCCTGCGCGGGCAGGGGCCTCTTCCATTAACGCAGCAGCTGGATGTTGCCGGAGCGCAGCGCGCCGCTTCCAGACTCCACCATCACGCCATCCGGCGCGAACACCTTCACCGTAAAGCGATCGGATCCCACGCCGGGCTCGCCGCGATCCTGCGCGGTGATGTCGACCCGGTAGCCGGGCATCCCATTCAGTTCGCCGACACCGCTGAACACTGACGAATCCGCCACCATGCGGACGTCGGTGACCGCCGCGGTGAAGGTGCGATCAGGTCTGCCGGCGCCGCCGCGGATCAGCAGCGACACCGAACCGCGGTCGCTGAACGTCGACGTCTGCCGGACGCTGAAGCTGAACGACGTGCGCACCGCGCCGTTCATGATTTCGCCCGAGCCATTCATCCTTCCGGCCACTGGCTGCGTGACGATCACCAGGAAGCTGGTGGTGACGCCGTTGCCGGCCTCATCAAACGCGTAACAGGTGTTGCTGGTCGTGCCAATCTTGAACGTGCTGCCGCTCGGGCGCGAGCAGCCGAACACCGGCGATGCCGTCACGAGATCGCTGGCGCTCACGGTGAAGTTGACGACGGCTCCCGCGGTCGAGGTTGCTTCGACCGTGATGGTGCCAGGCACCGTGATGGTGGGCGCCGTGGTGTCAGCCACGGTGACCGTGAACGACGCCTCGAGGTGGTTGCCGGCGACGTCGTCGGCCGAGCAGGTGACGGTGCTGTTGCCAAGGGCGAACAAGCTGCCGGACGCAGGAGCGCAGGTCACGCTGACGACCGCGTCGAGGTTGTCGGTTGCGGCCGGCACCGCGAAGTTCACCACCGCGCCATCAGGCCCGGTGGCCTCCGCGATTTGATCGCTCGGCGCCACGTCAAACACCGGCGCCGTCACATCCGGCGGGAAGGTGAAAAACGCGACGACCGGATCGCGATCGGAGACGCGATTCGGGATCGATGCATCGTTGCGACTCACGTCGGCGAAGTCCGCGTTGACGCGCGGATACGCCAGTCCAGCGAACTGCGATGAGAATGCCGCGGTCATCAGCACGTGGTCGAACACTTGCGCGTGGCCGTTGACGACGGCCGTGTAGCGCTGCGATGGATCCAGCGAGTCGGCCGCACTCAGCAGATCAGGCGACACCAGGTCGTGCGCTTCGATTGCGACCTGATCAGGCGTGGCCGGAGTGCCGAGCACCGTGCCGACGATGTCGGCGTAGCCGTCGTTGAAGCGGTGAGTGCTGTAGTTGCCAAGGGCCACCAGCGACTCTGAGGGATCGTTGCTCTGGCGGAACTGGATGTAGGACGCCAGCGACTCGGCCTGGGCTTGCCGGGTGGCCAGCGCCGCCGCACTCGAATCGAAGGCGTCAATGTGACTGCCGATCACCGTGATCGTCTGCGGCAGTTGTGATGGAGCCGACACCGTTGCGCGCAACGCCAGCGGCGATTGGGGATCTGATCCGACGGGTTCGATCGACAGCATGGTGACGCGACCGCCGGCCTGCTTCAGCAGGAATCCGGATGCGACTGCGTATTGCGGCGGCAGTTGCCCGGCCGCCGAAGCGTCCGCATCAATCGCGGCAGCCAGGGTCGCGAGCGCCGCATCAGAGGCTTCCTGCACGAAGAGGATGTCGGGCATCCCGAGCGTGCCGCGGACGAGCAGCGAGGCCTTCGCGGTCTGTGCGGCGAAGGGCGCACCGAGCACGAAGGACGACACCGTGAACTCATTCGCGAGCGCGGCATTGGCCGCCGAAGTAGACGTTCCGCCAGACACGCTCAATACCAACTCGGGTAGCAGCGTGTACGTGTGATTGGCGTAATCGAGCGGCCCTGTGACGTTGGTGACGATGGCTCCCGACGTGAGCGCCGTCGCGGCAACACCCTCGAGCGCGTCTGAATCCACGCGCAGGCGCTCAGGGTTGGCGTCGAAGATCGGGATACTGCAGGGAGGCACCGCGCATACCGGTACGGATGCACCTGCGCTCACACCCGGCTCCCGGAAGGTGCGCGCCTGCCCGGTGAGCACCGCGTAGAACGCGCCACTGTCGCTTCCGCTGACGGTCGTCAGAGAGGCGGCGGTGACGCGCATGCCTTCAAAGCGCTCGAGCTGGTCAAGCGAGCCGGCTGCGGCCAGCTCCGTGCTCGAAAGGGCGAACGGAGCTGGAAGGCCTGTGACACCGAGGTCGGTGACGCTGACGACGGACGTCACTTGCGTGACGGTCGCGCTGCCGGTGTCAGGTGTGACTTCCGATACAACGCCGCTGACGCGCACGGAGTGGCCGACCACCGCTCCCGCCAGCGCGGATCCGGTGGCCGATACAAAGAGGCCTTCGGAGGTCGTTTCGTCGCCGTCCTCTGCCCCGGCTTCGGTTTGGATGAAGAAGCCGTTGGACTTGCGTGCCGTGACCACGCCGCGCACCGTGACCGACGTGCCGGTCGCGATCGGCGACACCGCGCCGGCGCCCTGGATCTCGTGCGGCAGATACACCTGCGTGACGATGCAGGTGTTGCTGTTCTGCGGATTGGCGGGATTGATCTCGCCGAAATCGGTGAAGTTATCGTTGGTGTCGAGATGGCCGAGCGTGCCGCCCGGCCTGCGTTCGAGGCCGCGATTGACGTTGGTGTTCACCATCGGCAGCCGCTGGCCCTCGCCGTAGGCCGCAAGCACGGTGCCCTGTCCGACTTGATCGACGATCACGCTCGAACTCGACGTCGTCAACGCCACGCCGCCGTCGTCTGCAAAACCAATGGAGTAGGTGAGGTTCGGCGTGATGCCGCCGCTGAATCCGCCTGCCGCGACGTTGGCCACCAGGTAGTAGCAGCCCGGGTTGATGACGGTGTTCGCCGGGATGGTGGCGCGCGTGAAGAAGCCCGGAGGCTGCACGTTGTTCGACGCCCGCACCAGCCAGCCGCCAACGTTCACCGGCACCGTGCCGGCGTTGAACAGTTCGATGAATTCGTCGTTGACGCCCAGGGGACCGCGAAAACGAAACTCGCTGATCACAATGCCGGAGCCGCTCTGTGCGGACACCGTGTCTTGCATCGAGTAGAGCGCTGTGACTCCCAGCGCGGCGACGATCGCGAGCAGCCAGTTCCGAGTCCTCATGACCAACCTCAAAGTCCGCCGAGGCGAACGAATGCGAATTCCGCGTCCGGGGAGACAATTCCGGAACATAGAAAAAGCAGTGCCAACGGCTGAGGCCGGGCTTCTGAGGCGGTTTTTTACAGAACAGCTATCGAGAGATTACGAAATGGTCGGGCTACGGAAGATATTGGTCCAGTACGCAAATTCTGCGCACATGAGAATTTTGTGTGCAATGGCTGTCTTGAATCGGCCTGGGAATCTCGGAGGATTGTTTGCGTGAGTCCGACGTTAGCGACCCCGATGCTCATACGGCTGTCCTCGGATCCTGTGCCACGGCGCCTGGCTATTTGAGTATCCCCTCGACTTGGCCGGAAGTTCTGTGTCCTCTGCGCTTCTGCGGCCCTGGGAAAAACGTCACAATCCCATTCGAGCAGCGGTGCCGCGCGTCGCTCGAGCCAAACAGCAATACTGGGTCGAGCGCTATCGCACAGAGGGGCCAGCAGCCGCCCGGCTGACAGCCTATGTCTACGGAATCTGCACTGCTGCAGGGTCTTTGATGCCCTGATCGAGCGTGGCGAGCTTCAACCCGTGAAACGCCGCCAGTTGCACGAGATAACCATCCGACGTTCGGGAGGGCGTTGCGGCCCACGCAGGAAGCGCCGGCGCAGGTGAGCGCTCCACATAGCCCCCAGACTCCTTGCGGATGAGCGCCAGTTCAGCGGCCGCTTGCGACAACGTGTAGCCGAACACTTGCATGGAGACACGAAGGAAGCCCAACTCCGCCAGCGCGCAGGTTCGAAGTTGGTGCACGCCTACCGAAGCCGCCCAGGCATGGAACCGTTCATGGTGAGGCGAACCTCGATGGTGCCACGCGACCATCGCGTTGACGTCGAGCAAGTAGCTCACGGAAAGTCCGCCAGCGCAGCGCGGATCTCGTCCTCTGTGACCCGCTGACTCTTGCCGGCGTTGTAGGTCAATCCCGACACGGGGTGGCGTCGCCGCACGATCTTCACGCTTGACGCCCGATCGCCACCCCCCAACGCCGCACGACGCAGGAATGCGGAGACAGTGGTTCGTTCAGCGCGAGCTTTGGCGCGGATGATGCGCGCTTCGGGATCGCTGACTTTGAAGGTAAGCACCGGCATGGTATTACAATAATACCCGAACTCACGTGATTGTCGAAGGCGGGCGAGCGCTTAGGCTTTTGGCCGCCTCACGACTGTCCCTGAATCCTTCGGCCCGCGTCCGACAGCAGCCACCGCCGCAAATCGCGGAAGGCGCGTGCACGATGGGAGACGATCGCCTTGTCGTGGTCCGGCAATTCGGCGGTCGTGACGCCGAGCGGCGGATACAGAAAGATCGGGTCGTATCCGAAGCCGTGCGCGCCGGCTGGTGCCGCGGCGATCTCGCCTTCGACCGAGGTCTCGGTCTCGAACAGGATCTCGCGTCCGCGCGCAACCGCCAGGCCGGTGATGAACCGGGCGCTGCGTGGCGCACCTTCGATGCGCCGGAAGATCTCCGTGAATCGCGCCGGATAGGGCGTGTCAGCACTCATGAAGCGGGCGGAGTAAATGCCGGGCTCGCCGTGCATCGCATCGACCTCGAGACCTGAGTCCTCGGCGACCGCGATCATGCCGGTCGCGCCCGCATAGGCGAGCGCCTTGATGCGCGCGTTCTCCCAGAACGAGAGCCCGGTCTCTTCCGGTTCGGCAACCGGCGGCACATCCCTGAGCGTGAGGAGTTCGATGTCCGCCCCGGCAAGGAGCGGACGGATCTCGCGGACTTTGTTCGGGTTGGTGGTGGCGATGAGTAGTCTAGCGGCCAAGGATCGGTCCGACGATTTCGCGCTGCTTTGCGATGAGGTCGTTGATGCCCTTGTCGGCCAGCGCCAGCATGCCGGTCAGCGTGTCGGTGCCGAATGGCTCGGCCTCCGCGGTGCCTTGGATCTCGATGAAGCGGCCGTCGCTGGTCTTGACGATGTTCATGTCGACGTCGGCTTTGGAATCTTCTTCGTAGGCGAGGTCGAGCAGCGGCATGCCACCGACCACGCCAACGCTGATCGCTGCCACGTAATCTGTGACCGGAATGGACTTGAGCTGGTCGGCCTGCTTGAGTTTGCCGAGCGCCATCACCAGGGCGACGAACGCGCCGGTGATCGACGCGCATCGTGTGCCGCCATCCGCCTGGATGACGTCGCAATCCAGCCACACGGTGCGCTCGCCGAGCTGATCGAGCTTGATCACCGAGCGCATGGACCGGCCGATCAGGCGCTGAATCTCCATGGTCCGTCCGCCGACCTTGCCGGAGGCCGCTTCACGCCCGGAGCGCGTGGATGTGGCGCGCGGCAACATGCCGTATTCTGCCGTGACCCACCCCTTGCCGGTATTGCGCAGAAATGGCGGCACCTTGTCCTCGATGCTGGCAGTGCAGATCACCTTGGTGTTGCCCACGGTGATCAGCACGGACCCTTCCGCGTGGATCGTGAAGTTCGGGATGATCGTGACGGGGCGCAGTTCGCTAGGGGAGCGGTCGAGGAGGCGAGCCATCACCACAGTATCCAGTAAGAAGTGAGAAGTCGGAAGTGAGAAGTGAGAAGTGAGAAGTGAGAAGTGAGAAGTGAGAAGTGAGAAGTGAGAAGCTGGAAGCCCCATTCCGTTCTTCTCACTTCTCACCTCTCACCTCTCACTTCTCACTTCTCACCTCTCACTTCGCCAGAAGATCGTCGTTCTTCCGCAGTGGCCGGCGCAGGTCGACATGCCCGGCGAGCGTATCGACTTCCTGGCCGCCGATCAGGATCTGCACTTCCTGCAGGCCTGGCAGGTTTGTCAGCAGCGTGTTGACGATCGTGTACACCGTCATGAGCTCCTGCTGCGTGCCGCCAAGATGTGACGTGCGGATGACGGGATCAAGATCGACGAACACTTCGTTGCGATCGGACACGAAGACGCCGCGCAGCGTGGAGCCTTTCGGAATGGTTGACACCAGCGGCGCCGGCGCCTCGGCGGCCAGCTGCGCCTCGAGCACGGCGCGCGCCTGGGCCACGGCTCCTTCGGCGAGCGGCACTTCACGCTCGGTCGGAACCAGGTGCAGTCCGTCTTCGGAGGCAAAGAACAGCGTGGCCTTGATCTTCGGCACCGCCGGTGCGTCGGCAGGCGCCGTGGTGGACGCAGGCGCCACCGCGGCCGGATCGCCCGGCGCAGGCTGAGTGAGGATGCGGTTCAGCGCGGTCATCAGCGCCACGGCAAACACCACGGCGATGATGGCGATGACGCCGCCGGCCATCCATTGCCGTCGCGTCAGCGACGTGAACCTGATTCGATACTGCTGGCCGTTAGTGTTCAATGAATTCGCGGAACTTGATGAGCGCGTCGAGCAGCGCCTGGGCGATTTGATCCTGGTAGCCCGCGGATGCGAGCTGCGTTTCCTGTTCGGCGTTCGAGAGGTAGCCGATCTCCACGAGGGCGGCCGGCATGTTGGCGCCGACCAGCACGCGGAACGGCGCCTGCTGAATGGCGCGCGGGCTCATTTCGACTCGGGGGCGCAGCGCCGCCTCCACGAATCCGGCCAGCGTAGCTGACTGCTCGAGATACCGCGCCTGCGCGGTTTCCCACAGGATCAGGTCGATCGCGCGCGTCCCGCCGCCGAGCGCCGGCAGGGTGGTGGCGCTCTCGTCGGCCTTCTTGCGGGCTTCGGCATCCGCGCGTTCCACGGTGAGGTAGAACACCTCTGCGCCTTTCAGTGCGGGACGCACCGCGGAGTTGGCGTGAATGCTCAGGAACACATCGGCGCGATGGTTGTTCGCAAACGCCGACCGTTGATCCAGGGACATGGTCCGGTCGTCTTCGCGGGTGAGGAACACCTTCAGGCCGAGACGGCTTTCAATCAGCGTGCGCAGGCGCCGCGCGACCGACAGCGTGATTTCCTTCTCAACCGCGCCATTCGCGCCTTGCGTGCCGAGTTCATCACCGCCGTGACCCGGATCGATCACGACCGTGCGCAATCCCGTTGAGGGCCCCTGCGTCGGGATCACCAGGCGAGTGTCCGGGGCAGGGGCTGCCGGCGCGGGCGTCGGCGTGCTTGCGGTCTCCGTGGTTGACGGCAATAGTTCGACCGTCAAACGGCCCGAGCCGGCGTCCGCCTGCGTCGAGGTCACGCGATGGCTCGCATAGCGCGGGCCAAGCGTGATGGCGACGGTTGATGGCGTGTCGCCTTGCGCGATGCCGGTGAGGAAGGTCTGCGACGGAATCAGCGGCACGCTGAGGTCGAGCGCGTCGGCGTCGAACTGGACGATCAGCCGGCCCTGTTGCGCGCTGACGCGTGTTTCGGTCTGCGGCGTGATCTCGAACGTGACGGCGACATTGCTGGCGCCCGAGTCAACGCGGGCGACGACGCGAGGCACGCGGAGATCGCCGACGATCAACAGCCGCGCCGACCGTCGGAGATCCAGGCGAAGTTCGAGCGCGGTGCCCAGCGCCCGCGGCAGGAAGTCCGCGGGTACCAACCACCGATTGTCGCGACGTACGGGCGGGGCGGGCAGCGGCGTCAGGCGCCCGGCCACCGACACCACGTTCTGATTCTCGGTGAGCACGATCGAGCGCCCGCGTGCCGTGACGGTCAGGCCGCCGGCCAGCCGATCCTCGCGCGACGAGGTGCCAAACGCGGTGTTGATGTCGTCCACCGCGACGTAGTCCTGGTTGTTGATCGTGGTGACGGGCAGCGGCTTGCGGCCCTCGCGAGAGATCACGGTGATGGACGAAGGCTGTGCCGTCAGCAGCACCGACAGCCCGGCCATCAGCACCAGCGATGCCGATGCCGTCACGCACCAGTTGCGAAATCTCAATGTGGAACCATCATACGACTCTCACAGCGTCTTCGGTTGGCCTGAGAGCAAGTCGAGGGCCATGAATCGCGTCCCGGCGATCGGCGTGTCGTAGTAGGCCGGTATGTCACGAAAACCGAGGCCGACATACAAAGATTGTGCGTCGCCCATCATCGGCAGCGTGTCGAGGCGGATCTCCGAATACCCGGCCGACCTGGCGTGGTTGAGGAGCTCGGCTATGAGCCGCTTGGCCAGGCCCCGGCCCCGCGCTTGCGGCCTGACAAACAGACGCTTCATTTCCGAGATGTCGGCCTCGAACGGCCGGAGCCCGATCATCCCCACCAGCTGCCCGTCGTCTTCCGCCACCAGCAGCGCGCCGCGCGGCGGCACGTACTCCCCGGGCAGCCCTTCGAGTTCGGCATCGATTTCCTGGAAGGCGAGATCGAGCCCGATCCACGCGACGTATTCGGCGAGCATGTCGCGGACGGCGGGGATATCCGAAGACTGGGCGGGGCGTATGAGCACGTTTTCCAACCGGGAGCGGTCCCCTACAGTCTATCTAGCGTGAACACGGCCGACCTGGCGTTGCCGATGCTGATGACGGGAGAGGCGGAAGCACAACCCGCCAACCCCGAAGTCGTTCGGCTGGTTGCACTTGCGAAGACCGGCGATCGCGCCGCATTCGGCCGGTTGATCGAGGAGCACCTCGCGGCTGCCCGTCGGTTGGCGCTCGCCGCGGTCGGACAGGCAACTGACGCCGACGAAGCAGTGCAGGAAGCCTCGGTCGCCGCGTGGACCCGGCTCGACGCGCTGCAGGAGCCCGCGGCTTTTCGCGGATGGTACATGCGCATCGTGTGGCGCAAGGCCATCGATCGCCGCCGCTCACTTCGCACCTGGTTCGATCGCTTCGGCACATCGTCAGCGGATGACCGGCCGATGGAGTTCCCAGCCGCTGAGCCTGCTCCCGACCAGCAACTGATCTCGCGAGAGTTGGCGACCGCGATTGCGCAAGTGGTTCGTTCCTTGCCACGGAAGTTGCGCGATCCGTTCCTGCTCGCGGCCAGCGGCGATCACCGCTACGACGAGATCGCGACGCTTTTGTCGATTCCTGCCGGCACGGTGAAGTGGCGAATCTCGGAAGCGCGCAAGATGATCCGCGCAAAGCTGGATCGCCTTGGCCACGGGCCGCAGATTAAAGACAACAGCCACAGATGGCACAGATGACACAGACTCAAAGACAGCAGCCACAGATGGCACAGATGACACAGACTCAAAGACAGCAGCCACAGATGGCACACATTCAAGACGACTTCGATCGCGTCGTTGATTCCGTTGCGAAGCGGCTGACGCATGTCGAAGACGACTCGCTGTTGCTCGTGCGGATCGTGTCTGCGCTGCCGGAGAGGCAGGCGTGGCGCGGATGGCTCACGGCATCCTGGGTACCGAGACTCGCCGCGCTGGCGATCGTCATCGGATCGTTGGCGTTGCTGCTGCCTCGCGAGAGACCGTTGTCGCCAGCCGCCCTAATGCCCGCATCGTCTTCAAGCGTGGTTGCGGTCTTGCGCCCGGCGCTGGAACCTTTGACACCGCTCTCGAGAACGATGCCTTTGGAACCCCTGGAACCTTTGGAACCCTTGGAACCGCGGCCGGATCATGAGTTCAGCCTGCCCGCGTTGGGGATGGAGTCAGTCACCCTATCAGACCTCTCGGCCGCGGCTTCGATCGAGCTTGCGCCGTTGGCGATTGCCGATCTGCCGCTCACTGGCGAATTCCCCGATGGTATGAAGGAGTAGTCATGAAGAAGCGTGTGTGCGTGTTGTTTGCGGCGCTGTTGTTGATGCCGGCGCTGGCCATCGCGCAAGCGATCGAGCAGGCGAGCGGTAGTGGCAGCGGCAGCGGCGCGGGCGCGGGGCAAAGAGACGCGCGCGCCGGCACCGCGGCGACGGCCGCCGTGGCTGCCAAGATTGAGGACGCGCAGTCCACACGATTCGTGCGGACGCTGACCAACGTCCAGATCGAGCTGACGTTGACGGATCACCTTGGCAATGCTGCTCCGGAAAAGAAGAGCGTCTCGATGATCGTGTCGAGCGGCAGTTGGGGCAAGATTCGTTCGGCTGGCAACGTGATGCCGGTTGGAGAGCCTCCGTACGTTGTCGATCTGAACGTCGATGCGCGTCCGTTTGTCTCTGTCGACGGCCCCATCCAGCTCGAGATGACGCTGGTGTATGAGCCACCCAAGGGAGCTCCGGATAGCCGGCAGCCGAAGCAACGCATCAACCAGAGCCAAACCGTTGTGCTCACCAGCGGCAAGCCGCTGATCATTTCGCAGGCCGCCGACCCGCTCAGCGATCGCAAGGTCACGGTCGAGGTGAAAGCGACCGTATTGAAATAGCGTTGACGTCGTTCGAAAAAATCGGGGTCAGCCGTCGGCGTGCTGGCCCCGAATCATCCCCCCGCCTCATCGAACTCCACGGTTTCTCGCATACCTCCATAAGAGACAATTGGTTGCAACGGCTGCAATGCTGTGTGAAAATCCGTGTTCCCAATGGAAAGTCGCGAAAACAGGAGAGCGTTTCGTATGCGTGGTGTGTCCGGATTGCTGGCAAGCGTGGCCCTGGTGTGGGCCGTGGTGATGGCTGCGAGTGTGCTGGCGCAGACGCCGGCCCCGGCCGGTCCTGCGGCGGTTCCTGCCGAAGCCAAGAAGATGAAGGCCGCGTTCGCGTCCTCTCCGGCGGCGATTGAAGCGGGCAAGGTGCTGTATGCGAAGTACTGCCGCTTCTGCCACGGCAACACCGGCGCGGGCGACAGCGCCATGGCGCCGAAGACGATGAAGCCGTCGAACCTGACGGATGCCGAATGGACGCGCGGCTCGAGCGAAGGGGAGATCTTCTGGGTGATCCAGAACGGTGCGCCGCCGAAGTACGACATGAAGGGCCTCAAGGGCAAGATCACCGACGCCGACGCCTGGAACCTGGTGCACTACGTCCGCAGCCTCGGCGGTGCAGGAAAGTAAACGGGCGGCCCTGCTTGCCCGCCGCAGCGCCTGGCGCGGAGGTGGGCTGCTTGCAGCGGCCGTTCTGTTCGTAGCAACAGCCGCCTGCGAATTCGCGAGTCCTGGCCAGCCGAAGTGGAATGACGCGTCGGCGGGCAAGTCGCGTTGGGGAACGGATCCCGTCTTTACTCCGGCGCGTTCGTCATTCGGGCAGGCGCTCCGCGAGTTCGCCGGCTCCAAGCCGACCGAGGTCGCGCAGCCGTTCCCGTTCTCGCACAACCTCCACCTGTCGAAGGGCGCCAGCTGCACCGACTGCCATACCGGCGTCGAGACCGGCCCGCGCGCCGGCCTGCCCAGCATCAACACCTGCATGATCTGCCATTCGCAGATCGCGACCGACAAGCCGTTGATCATGCAGATCACCGAGATGCAGGCGAAGGGTGTGGACCTGAACTGGAACCGCGTCTACGACTACTTCCCCGAATCCCACGTGCGCTTCGAGCACGCGCCGCACATCCGCGCCAAGGTCGAGTGCTCGAACTGTCATGGCAACCAGATCGAACAGACCGTGGCGAAACGCGCCGTCAAGATGGACATGCAGTTTTGCGTGAACTGCCACAAGCAGAAGCAGGCGTCGAACGACTGCCTGACCTGTCACTACTGACATGGATCGCCGACATTTCATCAAGCTGACCGCGATCACCGGGACGACCGCCGCCCTCACGGCGTGCGGCAATCCCGAGAACCAGGTCATTCGCTTCATTCCCGAAGACGACCTTGTCCCCGGCATTGCGACCTACAAGCCGAGCATCTGCCCGTTGTGTGCGGCCGGCTGCGGCGTGATCGCGCGCGTCATGGAAGGCGACGCGGAAGTGATGCGCAACGGCCAGGCCGGCGTCATTCGCATGGGCCTTGCCAAGAAGCTCGAAGGCAATCCCGAAGACGCGATCAGCCAGGGCAAGCTGTGCGCCCGCGGCCAGGCCGCGATCCAGGTGACCTATCACCCCGACCGCCTGGGTAATCCCAGGATGGCGGCCGGACAGCGTGGTGAGAGCAGCTGGTCCGATCTGTCGTGGGCCGACGCGCTCAAGGGCGTGATCGCCAAGGTGAACGAGCGTGTCGCCGCCAACGACCAGGCATCGATCGCGTTTTTGACCAGGCCGGGCCGCAATCGCCGATTCGAGTTGATCGCCGATGTCATGCAGAAGCTCGGCGCGAAGCCGCCGGTGGTCTACGAAGTGTTCTCGGACGAGGTGTTGCGTCGCGCCAACGCCATCAGCTTCGGCTCGCATCAGCTGCCGACCTACGACCTCGAGCACGCCAACTACGTCATTTCATTCGGCGCGGATTTCCTCGGCACCTGGAATTCGGCGCTCGCGCACAGCGGCGCGTACGGCCGCATGAAGCAGGGCGGCACGCCCAGCGCCCGTCCGAAGTTCGTGCATGTTGATGCGCGGCTGTCACAGACGGCGGCCAACGCCGACGAGTTCGTGGCGTGCAAGCCGGGCACCGAAGGCCTGTTGGCGCTGGCGATTGCCGGCGACGAGACGGCCGAGAAGGCGTCGGAACGCACGGGCGTCTCGGTCGCGACCATTCAGCGCCTCGCGAAGGAATTTGCGGCGCATGGCCCGTCAGTCGCGATCATCGGTGGTGCGCCGCTCGCGCACACCAACGGGGCGTTCCACGCGGCTGCCGTCAATCGCTTGAACCAGGTGGCCAAGACCGTTGGTCAGCCCGGCGGCCTGTCGTTCGTGCCGCAGGGCCCGCCGGTGGCCACGCGTTCGTTCAAGGAACTGCTCGACAATCCGCCGAAGCTGCTCTTCATTGACGGCGTGAACCCGGTCTTTGGATCACCGGCGTCGATGAAGGTGGCCGACACGCTCAAGAAGGTCGACTTCATTGTCAGCTTCGGCTCGTTCATCGACGAGACGAGCGCGCTGGCGAACGTGATCCTGCCGGATCACTCGTTTCTCGAGTCTTGGGTGGATGCGGCTCCGGAAAGCGGCTCGACGAAGGCCGTGGCCAGCAAGTTCGGCCCGGTCATGCGTCCGCTCTACGACACGCGTTCGACACCGGACGTTCTTCTTGAGATCGCCTCCAAGCTCGCTCGGCCACTCGAAGGTCTGCCGAGCTCGTTTGAGGCGTATCTCAGCGCCGAGCGTCCTGACGATCGTTCAACAAACGTGCGACGAACGTTCGGCGATCGAACGCCCGTCGAACGCTCGTCGAACGACCGTCGCACGCCCGTCGAACGCTCGTCGAACGCGACGTCGAACGTTCCGTGGAGCGAGCCTGTCTTCGACGGTGACGCGATCCAGTATCCCTACCACTTCATGCCGTATGCGTCGGCGCAGTTCTACGACGGATCGCTCGCGCACTTGCCGTGGCTCCAGGAGCTGCCGGATCCCATGACGTCCGGCATGTGGTGCAGCTGGGTGGAGATCAACGAGCAGAAGGCGATGGCGCTCGGCATCGAGCAGGGCGACATCATCGAAGTGGCATCGACGCAGGGCAGCCTGCGCGCGCCGGCGTTCCTCAATCCCGGCATTGCGCCGGATGCGGTGGCCATGCCAGTGGGGCAGGGCCACACCAACTTCACGCGCTACGCAACGGATCGCGGCGCGAACCCCCTCTCGATTTTGGCGCCCGTCACGGTCGGCGATTCGAACGAGCTGGCGTGGTCGGCGACTCGCGTCAAGATCGCCAAGGTCGGCGACAAGCAGACCTACGACAGCTTGATCCTGTTCGCGGGTGCCACGCGCGAGCGTCCTGACTGGGCGCACGGGCGCGGGGAGGAGCACTAATGGCCTATCGATGGGGAATGGCCGTCGATATCGACAAGTGCACAGGCTGCGAAGCCTGCGTGACGGCGTGCCATGCCGAGAACAACATTCCGACCGTGTCGCCGCAACAGGCGTCACGCGGACGCGCGATGCACTGGATTCGCGTCGAGCGCTACTACGAGGGCAACTTCCCTGACGTGAAGGTGAAGTTCCGTCCGGTCCTCTGCCAGCAATGCGACAACGCGCCCTGCGAAGCCGTGTGCCCGACGTATGCGGCGCATCACAGCGAGGACGGCCTCAACGCGCAGGTCTACAACCGCTGCATCGGCACGCGCTATTGCGCCAACGCCTGCACCTACAACGTCCGCTTCTTCAACTTCTTCAACCCCGAGTGGCCGAAGCCGTTGAACCTGCAGCTCAACCCGGACGTCTCGATCCGCGAAGTCGGCGTGATGGAGAAGTGCACGTTCTGCGTGCAGCGCATCAAGGCCGCCAAGACCGCCGCCAAGGCCGAAGGCAAGACCGTCGTCGATGGCACGCTGCAACCGGCGTGCGCGCAGTCATGTCCGACGACCGCGATCATCTTCGGTGACCTGAACGATCCCAACAGCCGCGTGGCCAGGCTCGCGAAGTCGCCGCGCGCCACGAAGCTGCTCGAGGACCTCGGCGCCGAACCCAAGATCTCCTACCTGCAGAAGCAGCCCTGGCATGAAGCGGACTCTTACTAAGAGCTTCACGGACGACATGATTCGTCCGGTGATGAACACGTCGGTCTGGTTCTGGGCCATCGTGCTCGCGACCGGCACGGTCGTCGCCTGCGGCGCCGCGGCGTGGGCGTATCAGTTGTGGTACGGCATCGGCGTCAGCGGCAAGCGCTGGCCAACCTTCTGGGCGCTGTATCTGACCAACTTCGTGTTCTGGATCGGCATCAGCCACGCCGGCACGCTGATCTCGGCGATTCTGCGATTGGTGAATGCGGGATGGCGGCGCCCGGTGACGCGCGTTGCCGAAGTCATCACCGTCTTCGCGCTGATGATCGGCGCGATGTTTCCGATCATCCACCTTGGCCGCCCCTGGCTGGCGTTCTGGCTGTTCCCGTACCCGAGCGCGCGAGAGATCTGGCCGAACTTTCGCTCGCCGCTGGCGTGGGACTTCTTTGCGATCAACACCTACCTGACCGGCAGCCTGCTGTTCCTGCTGTTGCCGATGATCCCGGACTTCGCGCTGGTCCGCGACAAGGCGACGGGCTGGCGCAAGAAGTTCTACGGCACGCTGTCGTTCGGGTGGCGCGGCACCACCAGGCAGTGGAACCGCCTCGAATCCGCGATGCAGATCATGGCGATCGCCATTTTGCCGGTCGCCGTCTCCGTCCACACCATCGTGTCGTTCGACTTCTCGATGGCCAACGTGCCGATGTGGCACTCCACGATCTTCGGGCCCTACTTCGTCGCCGGCGCAATCTTCAGCGGCATTGCCGCGTTGATCATTGCCATGGCAGCGCTGCGCAAGGCGCTCGCCCTCGAGAAGTACTTGTTGCCGCTGCACTTTGAGAACCTCGGGAAGCTCCTGCTGTTGATGAGCATCTTGTGGGGCTACTTCGTGTTCAACGAACGCCTTACCGTCTGGTACGGCAACGAGCACCACGAGATGGCGGTGTTCTGGGCCACGCAGCGCGGTGAGTACGCGCCGTTCTACTGGACGATGGTGATCTGCAACTTCGTGGTGCCGATCGCGATCCTCTCGAATCCCTACACGCGCACGATCGTCGGGTGCGTCATCGCCTCGTTTGGTGTCGTGGTCGGCATGTGGCTCGAGCGCTTCCTGATCGTCGTGCCGTCGTTGTCGCACAAGGCGCTGCCGTATTCGTGGGGCACCTACACGCCGACGCCGGTTGAGCTCTACATCATGGCCGCCACCTTTGCGGCGATGATCCTGCTCTATACGCTCTTCGCCAAGTTCGTGCCGATCATCGCCATCTGGGAAATGAAGGCGGGCGACAGCGAGAAGGCGCACATGATCGGGCAGCACGACAAGGCGATTGCCGCCGCCCAATCCGGAGGCGGAGTCCGGGACGCAGTGACGGAGGCCCACTAATGGCCGTCTACGGTTTGTATCCAGAGCCCGAGATGGCGCAGCAGGCCGTGAACAACCTGCGTGCCGCGGGAGTGTCTGAAGCGGACATCACCGTCATCTCGTCCGAGCCGTTCGAGCATTTCGAGTTCGGGCATCGCGACGTGAAGACCTCGATGCCGTGGATCGCGACCGCCGCCGGCGCGTTCGGCCTGCTGCTGACGTACTACCTGCTCGGCGCCTCGCAGCGCTCCTGGCCCCTGGTCACCGCGGGTATGCCCGTGGTGCCGCTGTGGACAAACCTGATCATCATTTTCGAGATGACGATGCTGAGCGCGATCATCGCGACCGTCATCACGTTGATCTACACCGCGTTCATCGCCGAGCGCGGCAAGATGTACGACCCGGAAGTCTCGGATGGCTACATCCTGGTTGGCGTCGAGAAGCCGGCTGACGCCGCCAAGCTCGAGTCCGCGCTATCCATCGACGGCGGGCGCGTGAAGCACGCCTCGTAATCCGCGTTTCGAACTACACTTTCCGAGCTCATGCGCTTCGTCGGACTTGTCTTTGTATGTACCGCGCTTTCGGCGGCGGCGGTCTCGGCACAAACACCCGTCAACGGCTCGGCGAATCGGAAGCAGGCCACCGCCATCCGCGTGCCGAACGGCTCGATTCGCGTCGACGGACGTCTTGATGACGAGGTGTGGCAGCGCGCGACGCCGATCACGGATTTCGTTCAGAAGGAGCCGGTCCAGGGCGCCAAGCCCACCGACGACATGGACGTGCGCATCGCGTATGACGACAGCGTCCTCTACGTCGGCGCGCGCATGCACAGCAAGGACGGGCGCATCCAGGCCCCGCTTGGCCGCCGCGACAACATTGACCAGGCGGAGCACATCCTGGTGTCGTTCGACACGTTTCTGGATCGCCGCACCGCATCCGTGTTTGGCGTCACCGCGAGCGGCGTGCGCATCGATCGCTATCACTCGAACGACCAGGAAGAGTCCTTCGATGCCGGTTTCGATCCCGTGTGGCGCGCCGAGACGATCATCAGCGGCGATCAGTGGACGGCGGAGCTGTGGATTCCGTTCTCGCAGCTGCGTTTCAACCCGCGCACCGACCAGACGTGGGGGCTGAATCTCTATCGGTTCCGGCCGACGCTGGATGAAGCCGACTACTGGATCGTGATCCCGCGCACCGTGCGCGCGTGGTCGTCCCGCTTCGGCGATCTCACCGGCATCTCCGGCATTGTCCCGCCCAGGCGCATCGAGGCGTTGCCCTACATCGCCGGCGCGTCGACCGTGAACGGCGACCGCGATGCGCGGAATCCGTTTGACGACGGCAAGAACTTCGACGGCCGCATTGGCGCGGACATCAAGATGGGCCTCGGTCCGAACCTGACGCTCGAGACGACGATCAATCCCGACTTCGGCCAGGTGGAAGCCGATCCTGCGGAAGTGAACCTGACCGCCTTCGAGACGCGCTTCCCGGAGAAGCGTCCGTTCTTCACCGAAGGCGCGCAACTGTTCAACATCGGTCATCCCAATTTCTATTACTCGCGTCGCATCGGTACGCGTCCCATCGGGCCGGCGACCGGCGAGTACGTTGACTACCCGGACAGCAACTCGATCATGGCGGCGGCGAAGTTGACGGGCCGGTTGCCGTCGAAGACGTCGATCGGTCTGATCACCGCGGTGACGGATGACGAAGACGCGCGCGTCGCCACTGGTCCGTCGCTCGCGCAGAGTGATGTCGACGTGGCGCCGCACGCGTATCACATGGTTGGCCGCGTGCTCCAGGAGTTCGGGCCGTTGGCATCGACGGCGGGCTTGCTGGTCAACTACGTGCATCGTGATTTCAAGGACGGCAGCGCGCTCGAGAATCTCTACACGCGCAACGCGCTTGGCATTGCCGGCAACACCTTGCTGCGGTTCAAGGGCGGACAGTACGAGTTCAGGGCCTCGGGTGGTGGTTCGTATCTGAACGGCTCGGAGCGGGCAGTGGAGCGCGTGCAGCGCTCGAGTGCGCATTATGCGCAGCGTCCGGACCGCGAGTATTCACGCCTCGACCCGACTCTCACCTCGCTGGCCGGCTGGTCGGTGCAGATGAACTTCGACAAGGTGAGCGGTCGTCACTGGCTGTGGGGCGCCAATACCAAGATCGACTCGGAGAATTTTGAATCGAATGATTACGCGCAGTTGAACGGTGCGGATGGCTGGCTGTCGAATGCCAACGTCCGCTGGCGAGAGACGCAGCCCGGCAAGGTATTCCGCAGTTACTACTTTCAGCTCGACATGCAGACGGACACCACCCTGCGTCGCACCATGCAGACCGGTCACGTCCGGGGCACGGCGAACGCCACGTGGCGGAACTTCTGGACGTCGCAGATCCAGGTGTCGCGCAACCTCGCCACGACGAGCGTGTCGCTGACCAGGGGCGGTCCGCTGATGTCGCGTGGGCCCGGTTGGTCCACCAACGTCAGCATCGGCAATCGGGCGAGTTCGCGCACTCGCATCACCGCGTCCGCGTTCCATCAGGCCAATGACGACGGTGCGTCGACCAACCGCATTACCGGGCTCGTCTCGGTGCGTCCAGGGCCGAGGTGGCAGTTCTCGGTGTCGCCGTTCTACGACCGGGTGACTGAGCCACAGCAGTACGTCAGCACCCTGGCGGGAGGGCGGCCTGTCACCTACGACACCCGTTATGTCTTTGCCTTCATCGATCGCAGCACGGCGTCGATCGAGGGCCGCCTGACGCTGACGCTCAAGCCCGATGTGAATCTCGATGTCTACGCTGAGCCGTTTGCGGCGTCGGGCCGCTACTACGACTACGGCGAGCTTCTCGCGCCGGGCAGCCGCGATCGGCTGAAATACGGCACCAGCGGCACGATCCTCACCGTGAATCCTGATGGCAGCCAGGTCGTCAACGTCGGCAGCACCTCGTTCACGTTGCGCAATCGCGACTTCAATACGCTGTCGTTCCGCAGCAATGTGGTGTTGCGCTGGGAGTGGCGCACGGGATCGACACTCTACGTGGTGTGGCAGCAGGATCGCGCCAGCACGGAAGCGATCGGCTCCCGAGTGAACATCGGCGACGCATTCCGCTCGACGACCGCCCCTGGCGCGAATATTTTCCTGGTCAAGACCTCGTTCTGGATCCCAGTTAAGTAATTTGTAAACGGGTCTGGCACCTTAACATCGGCTTTTGCTGCAGTTCTTGCCACCAGGGACTGCGGCGATAGGGCACTGTGTCAGTGTCGCTGCAGCGCTTCGCGGACTTCTTGGATGGCGTCCTCCGCCAGGGGCTCATCGACGAGTTCCGGCCATTCCATCGGCATGCCCACCGGAGATGGCGTGAGGAGCCCGCGTCGGTTGCCGAGCCGTTCGGCCAAGCTCGACCACTGCCAGTCTCGAGACGCCGTGACCAGGTTGGCCCGCAGCGGATTCTGCTCTACGTAGCGAAGGACGTTGAAGTAGTACCTCTCCGTGAACACCTTCGCGCCATGGAATCGATCGCCGTAGACGTGGCCGCAACCGACGGTGCCGGTCTTCCTTCGCCAGCTTGTGGCGTGGGTCGTTGTCAGCCGGTGCAAGAAGCGCGAGACGTCTCCCTGGCATTCGACCCAGAAGACGAAATGCCAATGGTTGCTCATGATGCAGTACGCAACAATTTGCACCGGACATTGTCCCTTCGCCCAGCGAACCATTTGTAGGAAATCCTCGAATTCTCTGGCGCGTTCGAATAGGACCCGCTTGTCATTCCCACGATTCACACAGTGCACCACTGAGCCGGGTGGCAGATTTCGCAAAGGTCGTGGCATTGGGCACCTCCGGAGCGATGTGATCGCAACCGATGGGCCATGCACAGGCTGAGCTAGAACGTCGCAATCCTTGCGGACCTTGCGACATCAAGGTGGGAAAGAACTGAAACGATATCCGATGTTAAGGTGCCAGACCCGTTTACATTTGTCGTAGGTGGTGGCGAGGGGATCAGGGCAACGGATAGTTGGCGGAAATGGCGTCGAGGTACTTGCGGGTTTCGCGGTAGGCGACCGCTGTTCCGGCGCGCACCCGATTGGCGTGCTGCGGCCCCGCGTTGTACGCGATCAGCGCGAGCCGGGGATTCTGGTCGTAGGCGCGCAGCAGCTCCGCGAAATACTGGATGCCGCCGCGCAGATTCTCGAGCGGATGCCACGGGTCGACGCCCAGCGACGCCGCGGTTGCCGGCATGAGCTGCATGAGACCAATCGCGCCGGCGCGCGAGTGGGCGCGCGGATTGCCGCCCGATTCCGCCGCGACCATCGCCTTGATCAACTGGATGGGCACGCGGTAACGCTCGGCCAGCTGCGCCATCTCGAATTCCACGTTGGCCGGAAGATTCGAGGTCGGAATGGCCGGTGCAACTTCAGGCACCGATTCACCCGGTGATGCGAGCGGCTCTCGCCACCGCGACTCGAGATACTCCGCCACCTGCGTCCTCGTATAGCCGGTCATGAGGCGAGCCTGGGCGCGATTCAGATCTGCAACCGTCAGGTGGCCGCGCAAGACGTCCGAAATCTCCCTGGCGCTATAGCCGACCATCGCCATTTGATTGGCGGCGTGGTCACGCCGCCGCACCGCGGTGTCGCACGGAAGGTCACCGCGTGTCGCCCAATCGACATCCTCGGTCGACACTGAACCAAGCACGCTCTCGGCGAGCCGCTGAAACTCCGCGGCACTCGTCGTGGATGGACGAGTGGATTCGGCCCGAATCAGGGCGTTATGCTGACGTGCCAGGCCGGGCAGGTCGCTCAAGGCGCACTGAGGCGCGGGTGCGATCAGCATCGCTGCCGCCAAACCCTCGATTACGGTGCCAAGCATCAAGGGTAGTGTGGCAAGCGGCGTGCCACGTCGCTGCTAACGCGCGAGCGGCATCGGATCGAACCCCTTGCCGTGCGTATAGCTCGCACCTACGGCGCCGACAATCGCCGCCTCCCGGGTGAGACCGAGCATCTGACGCAGGCGGAACACGGCCTCGACGCCGGTGCAGTGCGCGCCCATCAGCTGCCGAACGCCGAACTCCTTGAGCTTCGACGCCGTCCAGGTCAGCGTGTCGTCCGACGCCGCGAACAAGTGGAAGCCGCCCATCGCCGTGACGATGGGCGCCGAACGAACCGTCTTGCGGGCAAACTCCATCGCGTTGACGATGCCGGAATGACCGCAACCGCTGATCAACACCAGGCCCTCTGCCGTGTCGATCACCAACGACGTGTCCTCCGGCACGGTGTCTTCGACGAGTCCTGCCGGTGTCTGGACATTCCCAATCGCGCCGCCGCGTGGATTCCCGAAGTTGCGTTCCGGATGCACACGCGGCACGGGTCCGAGCATCGTCACGCCCGGCATCACCAATGTGGGGCCTTCGTGTTCCACGAAGACGCCTCCGGTGGCCTCGTACGCCGCCCGCAGCGGCAGCAGGCCGTTGCCTTCACGGCCGTTGGCGCCCGGGCGGGGGTAGAAGGCACCCTTCGGCACATGCACGCGTGACAGCGCGCCGGGCTGCTTCTTCATCAGTTCACGGCGCAGCGTGAGCAGACCACCGGTATGGTCGGCGTGATTGTGGGTCAGTACCACTTCGGTGATCGTGGAGAGATCGATCTGCAGCTCTTCGGCATTTCTGAAGACGGTCTCAGCCCGGGCGCCGGTGTCGATCAGCAATCGCCGTCCGTCCACTTCAAGGACGGCGGCAACCCCCCATTCGCCGACGCCGCTGGCGGGACTCCCGACGAGCATGGTGGAGAGCACCGTGACTTTCACGGCCTTCGCTTGCTGCGCGATGGCAGCCGATGGAGACGCGAGGACGACGAGGAGCATGGCAATGTGTCTGATCATGTGAGTCCCTGTGATCGTGCTGCGAGAATGTGGCGGAACGACGGCCCGCCGAACTCCCGCGCCTGGAGTCCCGTCTCCATGGCTTCTGACATCGTGATCGCACCCGAACTGAGCGCGCGGTTGAAGAAGTTCACGAGCGCCTGGCCCGTGGCGGCATCATCGAATGCCGCGCCGGCCTTCGCCGCCTTGGTAAAGAAGTTGCTCAGACGCGCGGTCGCTGCCGGACGCGCCGAGAGATAGAAGGCGTAGACCGCGGCAAAGCGCGTCGGCAAGTGACCGGGATGCAGGTCCCATCCCTGGTAGTAACCATTCACCAGCGAATGCGTCACGTCGTCAAAATGCTGTTTCCAAGCGCGATGGATGTGCGGAGCGATCGGCAGGATGTTGCTCGATCCGTCCGACAACATCACGCCGGTTTGCGCGAGCGAGACGCGCATCATCTCGCGAGCGACGTCGCAGGCGAGATGACGTGGATGCTGCCACGCGGCAGTGATCCCGCACAGCGCCGTGTAGTCATAGACGCCGAAGTGCGCGCCGCGGACGCGACCCCGGCCGGCCTTGACCAGTGCCGGCAGCGCCACGCTGCCATCTGGCGCAAGGATCGCCTGCGGCGTCTCGATCATCAATTCAAGCCGCAGCGCATGCTTGTTCAGGGTCAGCTTCCGCTCAAGCGCGGCGCAGCGCTGCGCGAGGACGCTGACATGCGCCGGCGTCATCACTTTCGTCGCGGTGACGGCGAAATTGGCGGGGAGCCGCTTCGCCGCCTTCACCAGCGTGCTGACGAAGACGTCAAGGGTGCGCAGGCTGCGGGCCTGCATCTCCTGAGAGAGCGGCTTGATGCGGATGCCGATGAACGGCGGCAGCGTGCCGCCTTTCATCCCGGCGGCCACTTCAAGTGCCGCCGATGCCGCGTGGCCATCCTCTTCTCGATCCGATCGCGTGCCGTAGCCGTCCTCGAAGTCGAGCCGGATGTCTTCGACAGGTTCGCGTTGCAGCTTGTCGATGACACGGCTGCGAACGGTCTCGGCGAGTCCAGGGAATGTTGGCGGCAAGCCGATGATATCCGCGAACGCCTTCGCTGTTGGCGCGCTCGCATTGAGCAGTTCGAGGGCCTGCGCACCGGCGCGCTGCGCCGAATCGCGCACGAACGCGTCGCCACCGATGATGAAGGTGTGCACAGGCTGCCGTCCGGTCGGATCACCCGGATACAGCTTCGCCAACTTCTGATTCGCGGCCTTCAGCATCGTCACGCCCTTGAGCCCCAGGTCCCTCAGCCCCTAAGTCCCTCTGTACGTGCTGTAGCCATACGGCGCCACGAGGAGGGGGACGTGATAGTGCTTTTCACGCGCCGCCGTCTCGAACACGACGACAACTTCGGGATAGAACGCCGCCACGCCCTGCGCCTCGAAGTAACGGCCGGTGTCGAAGGTGAGGCGATACACGCCCTCTTCGAGCGGTTTGCCTTCCGGGTAGAGCGTCTTCAGCCTGCCGTCAATATCGGTCGTCCCGCGGCTGATCGCCTGCCAGTCGCCTTCGTCGCCGCGGCATTCGAGCAATACCGCCACGCCTGCCGCGGGACGTCCTTTGGCCGTATCAAGAATGTGAGTGGTTATCGCGCTCATAGGGTTGACGGTCAGTATCGAGCCAGCAGTTCACCGCGCGGCGGACCCACGATCTCGCCGTGTTCGTAGACGATCTCTCCGCGCACCATGGTCATGGTGATCAGCCCCTTGAGGCGCGCGCCGTCATACGGCGTGACGGCATGCCGATGATACAGGCGCGATGCGTCCACCGTCATCCCGCGATCGGGATCGATGATCACGAGATCCGCGTCGCGGCCGACCGCGAGCGCGCCCTTGCGCGCGCTGAGACCCGCCAGCCGCGCCGGCGCCGCCGACATCCAGCCGACCAGTCGCTCGATCGGAATGCCGCGCAGCCGGGCGGCCGTCCACATGACCGGCAATGAGACCTGCAGCGAGGCGATGCCGCCCCACGCCGTCATGAAGTTGCCCTCTTCCAGCCCCTTCAGCGATGGAGGAGCAGGGGAGTGATCGGTGGCGACCAGATCGACATGCCCATCCTGCAGCGCCTTCCACAGCCGCTCGCGATGATTGCGCTCACGAATCGGCGGCGCGCACTTCCACGCCGTGGCCGCATCACGGATCTCCTCCGCGAAGAAGGTCAGGTAATGCGGACACGTCTCAACGGTGATCGGCACACCACGCGCGCGCGCGGCCATGAACTGCGGCAGCGCATCCGCCGAGGCGAGATGGACGATGTGCACGTGGGTGCGGGTGCGGGATGACAGGTCGATCAGCCGGCGAATGGCCTCGTGCTCCGCTTCCGGCGGGCGGGTCTGCAGCCAGGTGTCGTAGCGATGCGGATCGGCGCCGGTCGCAGCGGCCGTCAGTGACGCCGGCCACTCCGCGTGCGCGAGCAGCGGCAGCCCGGTCTTCGCGACGACCGGCATCGCGCGCTCGAGATCGGCTTCATTGACGTGGTCGAACTCGTCGACGCCGGATGGACTGAGGAAACACTTGAAGCCGAGGACGCCCGCCTCGGCCATCGGCTCGATGTCGGCCTCGTTGCCGGGCACCACTCCGCCCCAGAAGCCGACGTCAACGTGACATTGGCCTCGCGCCGCCCGGCGCTTGATCTCCAGCGCGGCGACGTTGTTCGTCGACGGAACGCTGTTGAGCGGCATGTCCACGAGCGTGGTGATGCCACCAGCCGCGGCGGCTTTGGTGGCCGTCACGAAGCCTTCCCAGTCGGTGCGTCCGGGTTCGTTGATGTGGACGTGCGAGTCAACGAGACCCGGCATGACGATCATGCTGCCGGCGTCTATCAAGGTGCCTGAAGTGCCCGACGTGCCGGCGGTGCCGGGGTGCGGTGCGACGCTCGAGATTCGGCCGTGGTCCACAACGATCTCCGCTGGACGCGTGCCGTCCGGCAATACCACCCGTTCGCTGCGAATGCGGACGTGTGCCATCAGGTCAGCGGGAAAGGGTCGCCTTGATCAGTCCGTGCGGTTCTTCCGTCGCCACGAACACCTCGTTGCGATTTTCCATCCCGAATTTCGTCAGGTCGATCGGCAGGTGATGACGGTTCGGCATCTCGAGGCTGATGGACGAAATCGCGTCCAGGGACTCGAGCACGCTTTCGCCCATCGCGTAGAGCGTGTGCTGCACCGACAGGCTGTCGTGCTCCGCGAACGCTTCGAGCAGCGTGCGCCTGACGCTGCGAAACAGCGTCACGAACTCGACATCGGTCTCGCGGTAGTCCCAGGTCGTGGCCAGGGACGTCGCGAACAGTCGATCGTGCGTCTCGGGCAACGTGGTGTATTCGTCGCGAGGGAAGCCGGCGAACGCGGAGTTGGACGTCTTCATGATCACCAGGTCGGTGATGCCGGCGGTGATCGACGCGCCGTGGCGATCAGTGACCACTCGCGCCGTGCGGGTCTCCGGCCCGCGGCGCTCAAAGGCGCGGCCATGCTCGCGATCGCCAACCTTGATGCGATGCCAGCCGTGATCGGCAATGTCGATGCTGACCCGCTCGAGCCGGGGATTGCGCTCGATGAAGTGTTGACCGAGCGCCAGCCCGAAGGATTCCGGCTCGCCCACGCCGTCGCGCGCCGCCAGCGCATAGACGGTATTCTTCATCGTGTCGGTCGGCAGCACGGCGGCATTGCTGCCGTCCGTGTAGGATGTGTCGAAGCTGCCCTCGAACGCGACTGCGACCGTAAAGTCGCGAAGCTCGTGGCGATCTCCGTGACGCGTGACTCGGACCAGGCGAATGCGTGATTTACCGTATGACGTTCGGCTCAGGGTCGCGTGAGGATGTGAGGGCATAAGGACTCCGATGGCTACAACGTCAACGACCAGCGCGCCTGAGTTTACCAACCTCGCCGAACTGGCGTCCGAGAGAGTTGGCGGCAGGGCGATTGCGACCAACGACGACTTCTTCGCGCCGAAGTCCGGACTGATCAAGCATGAGCCGGCGGTCTGGATCGCCGACAAATACACGACGAAGGGGAAGTGGATGGACGGCTGGGAGTCGCGCCGCCGCCGCATTCCCGGCAACGACTGGTGCATTGTCCAGCTGGGCATGCGCGGTGTGATCCACGGCGTGAACGTGGACACCAGCTTCTTCACCGGCAATTTCCCCTCGCATTGCTCGATCGAGGCCGTCGACATGACGTCCGCGCCACGACAGGCCGTGCACGGCGTTGATGGTCCGCCGTGGACGACGATCCTTCCGAAGACGGAACTGAAGGGCAACGGCAGCAACTTCCTCGCCGTCAACGACCACCGCGCGTGGACGCATCTGCGGCTCAGCATCTATCCCGACGGCGGCGTCGCGCGCCTTCGCGTCTATGGTGAGGTGGCGGTTGATTGGGATCGTGTGGCGCCGAACGGCAAGGCTGTTGATCTTGCCTCGGTGAAGAACGGCGGATTGTTCGTGGCCGCGAGCGACACGCATTACGGCACGCGTGGCGCCTTGCTGATGCCCGATCGCGCCAAGAACATGGGCGATGGATGGGAAACCAGGCGCAGCCGCGATCTCAGCCATCGCGACTGGGCGATCGTGCGCCTGGGGCATCACGGAGTCGTGTCGAAGATCGAGATCGACACCAACCATTACAAGGGCAACTATCCCGATCGCGCGTCGCTCGAAGGCGTGATGGCGCCGAACGTGGCGCCTGGGAACCTTGCGGGAATGGATTGGAACACCATCCTTCCAGAGGTGAAGTTGTCGGCGAACAAGCGCCACTTCTATTCCGGCAGTCAACTTGAGAGCACCGGACCGTTCTCCCACGTCCGGCTGAACATCTTCCCCGATGGCGGTGTGAGCCGCCTGCGTGTGTATGGCCACATCACAACAGATTGATGCTGCTGATGACGCCGCGGCGCGAGCGATGCTGTCGCGCGCGTGCGGATCGTCACGATGGGTGGATCGGATGATGGCGCGGCGGCCGTTCCGATCCGACGCGCGGCTGCTGTTCGCGGCGCGCAACGAGTGGTTTGGGTTGTCCGAGCAGGACTGGCTGGAGGCGTTCTCGCACCATCCAAAGATCGGCGACCGGTCAGCGCTGGCCGCGCGGTTTCCAGCCACCCACGATCTGTCGGCGAAGGAGCAGGCGGGAGTCGGCTCAGCGAGCGAGGATGTCATCACCGCGCTGGCGCAGGCCAACGAAGACTACGTCGCGCGCTTTGGATTCATCTTTATCATGTGTGCGACGGGGAAAGGCGCGGAAGAGATGTTGCAGTTGTTGCGCGATCGCTTACCCAACGATCGCGCAACCGAGCTGCGAAAGGCGGCGGAAGAGCAGGCCAAGATCACTGCCCTTCGCCTGAGTGCGTAGGGGAGGACTTCAGTCCTCCCGATCGGGCGAACTGAAGTTCGCCCCTACGAGCCCAACTTGTAGACCAGCAGTTCGCCGGCGTAGCCGGGGCCGCTCACGGCGACCGCGAGGTACTGCACGCCGTTGAGCATGTAGGTCATCGGCGATCCAGTCTGCGGCGCGGGCATGAACACCTGGCCCGCGTCGGCGCCGGTGGCCTTGTCATACGCGCGCAAGTAGGCGCCGCGTCCCTCTGGATACGTCGCAAAGCCACCTTCGCCCGCAATCAGCAACGTTTTCGTGGTCAGCACGCCAATGCGGCCGGGACGTCCGGTACGCGGAATGGTCAGGCCCTTCAGCGCGGGGTTGCTCTTGATGTTGTCCGCCGTCTCACCGTGCGGGATGCGCCACATCTGGTCGCCCTTGTTCATGTCGATCGCGGTGATCGTCGCGTAGGGCGGCTTGATCAGCGGCAGGCCGCGGACGTTGAGACCGCCGCCACCACCGGGGCCGGCCGGCTTCGCGGTCGGATCCGGATTGCGGGCCACGCCACGCACGTAGAGCATGTCCGACGCGTTGTTCTCGGGCTGCGTCAGGCTGAGCGACGTCGCCGCCACGTTCGTGAAGATGTAGAAGCGCTTCGTCTCCGGATCGAACGAGCCGCCCTGCCAGTTGGCGCCACCGGTCACTTCGGGAATCATCAGCGTGCCGCGCGGGCCTTCCCACTTGCTGACGACGGGCGGCGTGAAGATCGGCCCGATCTTGTACATCGACGCGATCTTGGCGCCTTCGGCGCGCAGCTCCGGCGTCCAGTCGAGCAGGTCGTCCATCGAAAAGCCCTGGCGCTCATAAGCCGGCGGCTTCGTGACGAACGGCTGCGTCGGCGAATACCACTCGCCGGGGACGTCACCCTTTTCGACCGGACGCTCTTCGATCGGCCACACCGGCTTGCCGGTCGCGCGATCGAACACGTAGAGCCAGTTCTGTTTCGTCGGCTGCGCCACCGCCTTGACCGGCTTCCCGTCGACGACCAGGTCCATCAGGATCGGCGCGCACGGAATGTCGTGATCCCAGATGCCGTGGTGCACCAGCTGGTAGTGCCACTTGCGCTGACCGGTCTTGATGTCGAGCGCCAGCAGCGTCTCGGAGAACAGCGACGTATCAGGCGAGCCCTTCTTGCTGCCTCCGCGATGCCCACCGTAATAGTCGCCGGTCGGCAGTTCCACCGGCATATAGACAATGCCGAGCTCTTCATCGGCGCTCATCTGCGCCCAGACGCCGGCGTTGCCGGTGTAGGCCGCCGCATCCGGATCCCACGTGTCGTAGCCGAATTCGCCCTTCATCGGGATGGTGTGGAAGATCCACACGCGCTTGCCGGTGCGCACGTCGAAGCCGCGGATGTAGCCCTTGACGTTGGTCTTGCTGCGCGGCGCGCCGCCTTCACGGTGCGCGGCGCCAATGACGATGATGTCCTTCGAGATGATCGGCGCGGCGTGCAGGCCGATTTCCGCGGTGGTCAGGTCGAGACCTTCCTGATCGAGGCCCTGCTTCAAGTCGACAATGCCGTCCGTACCGAAGCCCTGGATGCGTTGTCCGGTCTTCGCGTCGAGCGCGATCATCTGGTAGCCGGCCGTGACGTAGATGATGCGTTCCTGCTTGCCGTCGGTCCAGTACGAGAGCCCGCGACCCGACAACTGGCGCGGTGCAGCTTCGCCGCGCTTACCTTCGTTGATGCTGTGCATCCACAGTTGTTCGCCGTTGGTGGCGTCGAGGGCCACGACGGCGCGGCGCGTGCCGGCGGTAGTGAACAGGCGGCCGTTGACCATCAGCGGTGTCGCTTGATACTGGAATTCCGGACGCGGACCGAAGTTCTCGGTCTTGAAGCGGAATGCCAGCTGCAGCTTGCTGAAGTTGGTGGCGTTGACCTGATCGAGCGGAGAGTATCGGGTGCTCGCCAGATCGCCACCGTAGGTGGGCCATTCGCCAACCTTGGCTGCGGGCGCCTGGCCCCGCGTCGACACCGTGGCCGCGCCGACCATCAAGGTCAGCAGGCCCACACCAACTATGGAACGCCTCGAAATTCGATTCATGGGGGTGAACTGTACAATTCAGGCGGCGATAACTCAAGGCCGCCTGTCTCGCCGAAGCCTTGGCGAAGGCGGACCCCAGGGAGGTCTAATGCGTATCCGTTCTGTCTTATCCGCGCTCGTGTGTGTCCTGTCGTTTGCGGCGGTTGCGGGGGCGCAGACGCCGGCCGCCATCACGGTCACCAGTCCGACGTTGAAAGCCAACGAAGTGGTGCCGATCGATCACACCGCGGACGGCAAGAACATTTCCCCGGCGTTGATGTGGAGCGGTGCTCCCGCCGCCACCAGGCAGTTCGCGTTGATTTACGACGATCCGGACGTGGCCTTCGGCAACCCGCCGCAGTCGTTCGTGCACTGGGTGGTCTACAACATCCCGGCCACTGCGAAGGGCTTGCCCGCCGAACTGCCGATGGATGCCGTGTTGACCGCGCCGGCCGACATCGCCGGAACGATCCAGGGCCTGTCAGGATTCAAGCGCACCGGCTACCGCGGTCCCGCGCCGCCTCCGGGAAAGCCGCATCACTACACCTGGACGGTCTACGCGCTGGATGCGGAGCTGAAGCTCGAACAGGGACTGAATCGCAACCAGCTGACGGAGGCCATGAAGGGCCACATCATCGGCCAGGGCTCGTTGGTCGCCATCTACGAGCGCAAGCCCAAGCAGTAGCAAGTAGCAGGTAGCAGGTAGCAGGTAGCAAGAAGCAAGTAGCAAGAAGCAAGTAGCAAGAGTGGTGTTCTTCCTGCTACTTGCATCTTGCTACTTAGAGCGTGACGCTTTTCCAGTTCTTAGCTAGATATTCGGCGGTGCGCCAGGCGAGCGCCTGAACCGTTAGCGTAGGATTCCTCGCTCCGCTCGTTCCCATCACAGATGCGCCGAGGATGCCGAGATTTGGCACTTCGTGCGAGAAGCCCCATTCATTGACGACGTCCGTGTCGGCGTTGCGGCCCATGCGCGTGCCGCCATAGGCGTGCGTGGTGACGTTCATGTTGCCGATGGGATTGGCTTGCGTGGCGATCGCGCCGGCGGCCTTGTACCACTCGGTCATGCGCTCCTGTGCCATGGCCGCGACCTTGCGTTCGTTGTCCTTGAAGTCGGCGGTGATGCGGCACACCGGGAATCCGAGCGGGTCCTTCACGGTCGGATCGAGGTCGAGGAAATTGTCCTCGTAGGGCAGCGTGGTCTTCTGGAGATACGACGTGTTCGTGCGGTCGACGTTCTTCATCACGAACGCCTTCCACTCCGAGCCCCAGTTCGGCGTGCGTCCAAATGTGCCCATGCCCGCCGCTGAGATCGGACGGCGATCCGACATGACCCACAGGTTGCCGCCGCCGATGTAGTCGAGCGGGCCGTGATCGAAGTTGTCGTCGGCGAAGTTGTCCACCGCCACGCCCTGCGCGGGCAGTCCGTACCACGCATTGAGGTTGAACGGGAACAGCGCCGTGACGGACGCGCTCTGGCCGTGACTCATGTAATGACGCCCGACCTGGCCGTGATTGTTCGAGAGGCCGTTCGGGAACGCCTTGGACTTCGACAGCAGGAGCAGGCGCGAGTTCTCGTAGGTGTAGCTGGCGAGCAGCACCACTTTCGCCGGCTGGAAGAACTCCTGTCCGTCGGTCACGTAGGTGACGCCGGTCATGCGGCCGTTGGCATCAACGTCGAGCGACGTGACGTGCGCGCGCGGCACGACCTTGAGTCGTCCCATTTCCTGAGCGCGCGGAATCGTCGTCAGGTGCGGACCGTTCTTCGCGTCGACGTGGCAGCCGCCCTTGTTGCAGAAGCCGTGATACATGCACGCAGAGCGATTCTGGTACGGGCGCGAATTGATCGACGCAGGCCCCGGGAACGGATTCCAACCGAGTCCGCGCGCGGCGGACGTCATCAGGTCGATGAAGCCGGTGCTGCGCAGCGGCGGCATCGGGTAGGCGCGACTGCGTGGCGCCTCGAAGATGTTGCCGCGCGGATCGATCGTGCCCTTGATGTTGCCGGCCTGTCCGGACACGCCGGTTTCGTATTCGACCTTGTCGTAATACGGTTCGAGTTCCTCGATGCCGAATGGCCAGTCCTCGACGGTTGATCCTTGCGGGAGGCGTGACGCGCCGTAGCGCTTGGTTGTTTCGCTCACGACCTTGAAATCCCACGGATTCAATCGCCAGCTCTGCGCCCAGTAATGAAGCGTGGTGCCGCCGACGGCGTTCATCATCGGATGGCTGCCGGCGCGCGTGGTGTTCGCTTTCACGTTGACGCGATGGGTCGGCACCTCCTGCTGCGCCTTCTGCACCGACATCGGCCAGTCACGGACGTTGTTGCGGATTTCATCCGGCGCGAAGTCTTTCTTCGTCAGCCACGTGCCGGCTTCGAGCCCCACGACATCAATGCCGGCCTGCGCCAGCGGGAGCACCGAGATGCCGCCCGCGGCCCCGAGGCCAACGACGACGACATCGGTTTCCTTGAGCCTAGTGGCCATGATTGTGGCCCCCGCTCTCCGGCTCCCGGTTCCCGGCTCCCGGCTCCCGGTTCGACGCGACGGCCTTGTTGAACATCGTCGAGTCGTAGGCGGATCGATGCGTCGGTGTGAGCCTGGCCCCGAGGCGCTGATCCTCTTGCGTCACGTTGAGGCGGATCCCGGGATAGGCGAGCAGGTCCCAGCCGACGAAATTGGCGTTGCCACCGTAGAAGGGGTCGCCGAAGGTGCCTTGCAGCGTGTGCGTGCGCACCAGGTTGAAGAATGCGCCGGAGCTCGCGGGGAAGCCGCCGCTGGCCGCGGCGCCGGTCTCCACGTCGATCAGCACGGAATCCTGGTTGCGCGCATCGAGTTCGAGGAACGATGCACGGCGTGACGAGCGGCAGTAGGCGTCGATCGCCGCGAGTCCGGCACGATACGTCTCGCGCTGATCCTTCAGCGCGCCGCCGAGCGCGCGATCGATGTAGTGCGCCGCCCGGGCTTCGCGCGCGCCCGGACCGTTGTCGTCGGTCGGGATGATCCGCGCGCAGATCGCTTCGAGGAGGTCCGCTTCGGCGGCGGTGAGATGCTGAAGCGGTTCGCGCTGCACGGAGGCTGCGGGCGCCGTTGGTGCGGCAGGCCGAGCCTGTTCGGCTTCCGCCGATGGAGTGCCAGCCGCGGTCATCGAGAACGCCGCGCCAGCCAAACCCGCCCGCTTGAGCAGGTCCCGACGAGAGACGCCTTTGGGGTCGTTCGCCATGCCGCGCAGCTTACGCCACAGAGGAACGGAGGCACAGAGAAAATCCACGGATTGCACCGATTACGCGGATGCATGGACCGCGTCACACCAGGCACCAGCGCGCCGCAGCGGGCCGGAGGCCCGCCACGACGAGCGAGACAGGCCAGATTCGAAAGACTTCAGGCTTTTCCGGAGCGTCTTTCGAATCTGACCTGTCTCACTCGTCTGTCGCCGGTCTTCGACCGGCGATGCGGCGCGCTCAGCTCTGTGCCTCCGTGTCTCCGTGGCGCATTTTGAAGACTCGACGCGGTCGAGTAGCATCTGCCGATATGAAACGCGTCATTCTGTCTCTCGGAATCCTGTGCATCGCATCATCCGCGAACGCCCAAGTCCTCGACCTCTGGCCGCAGGGCAAGATCGCCTTTGGCGTCTACGCGCCGAGCGAGGCCGAGCGCGACAAGCCGCCGGTCTACACGCCGGAAGGCGCGGCGAAGGTCGCGGCCAACCCGCTCCTGGACTACGTGTTCCTGAATCTTGAAGGCGCCTACGATGCCGCCGCCGTGAAGGCGTACGGCACTGGCCTCAAGAAAGCGAGCAAGAAGACGCTGATTGTCCGCATCCCGCCGATCTCCAAGGACGGCGCGGACGTGACGAAAGCGCGTGTCAAAGAGATTCTCGATGCGGGCGCCGACGGCGTCACCATTCCGCACATCCGCAATCTCGAAGAAGCCAAGCTGGCGTTGAGCTTCTTCGCGGCCGCCAAGGCCAACATCTGGTCGCCGAAGAATCCCAAAGGCACCCAGCTCGCGATGCTGATGCTGGAGGATCCCGAAGCGATTGCGCAACGCAAGGAAATTGCCGATCTGCCGAACCTGAGCATCCTGGCGTGCGGCATCGGCAGCCTGACCCAGGCGCTCGGCGGCGGACCGGAAGCGCGCGTTGCCGCGGAGAAGGGCACGCAGGATGTTCTCGCCGAAAGCAAGCGCGTCAAGATCGCCAACATGCTGCCGGCCAATGCCAAGGACGTGGAGCAGCGGATCAAAGAAGGATTCCTTGCGATCCTCGGCCAGGGACCGCAGGCTGACGAAATGATCAAGATCGGGCGCCAGTTGGCCGGCCGCTAAGCCAATGTTGCGGCTGTTGACGCCCGCCGTCGTTGGTTCGCTGCTGCTCGCGGTGTTGAGCACGGTGGCCGACTACGTGTGGTTCCTCAACATCCCGCAACACCAGGTCACGTCGGGTGCCATACACGGCTCAACGCTGTTTGCGGCGCTCGGCGCATACCTTGGTTGGAGAAAAGGGCAGGCCGGCATCGGCGCGCTCGGTGGATTGCTGAGCGGGTTGGTCGCCGCCTTGTCGTTCTACGCGCTGGCGCCGATCGGTGGCTACAACATGATGCTGGCGTCGTGGTTGATCCTCTGGGTCCTCCTCGCCGCGCTGCAGACCTATCTCGATGGGCGTCTCGATTTTGCCAAGGCCATCGGTCGCGGCATCGTCACCGCCATCGTCGCTGCCGTGGGTTTCGGTGTCGTCCTGTTCCAGCTCTATCGCGGCTGGCCACCGGAGGCCTTCTCGTTCTTCAAGCACTTCGTCGCCTGGGCCATGGCTTATCTGCCCGGCCTGTACGTCCTCCTGAAGCGATAAGCTCGTAAGAGATGTCCGATCCGGTCTCGCGCCTCGGCGCCCTGTTGCAGGGGCCGGCGCCATTCCTGACGCTCGCGCCCATGCAGGAGGTCACCGATGGTGGCTTCTGGACGCTGGTGCACCAATACGGCGGCGCGGATGTCTATTGGACCGAGTATTTCCGCGTCCACTCCACCTCCACTCCAGAAAAGAAGATCGTCGACGCGATCATGCGCAACACCACCGGCCGCCCGGTGATCGCGCAGATGATCGGCAACGATATTCCTGAGCTGGTGCGCACCGCGAAGTTCCTGCAGACGCTGCCAGTCGCGGCGATCGATCTGAACCTCGGATGCCCCGCGCCGATCGTGTATCGCAAGTGCGCCGGCGGCGGACTGTTACGCGAGCCCGAGCGTATCGACGCGATTCTTGGCGCGCTGCGCGACGCGGTGCAGATCAAATTCACGGTGAAGACGCGCCTCGGCTTCGCCGCGGTCGACGAGTTCGATCGCCTGCTGTCGATCTTTGCGAAGCATTCGCTCGATGCGTTGACCGTGCACGCGCGCACCGTCGCGCAGATGTATCGGCTGCCGGTGCACTACGAGCGCATCCGGCAGGCCGTGAACGGCATGGCCTGTCCGGTGATCGCCAACGGTCATGTGTACTCAGCCGCGCAAGCCCAGGAATTGCTGGCGCAGACCGGCGCGCGCGGACTGATGATCGGCCGCGCCGTGATCCGCAGCCCGTGGCTGTTCAACCAGATCCGTCAGCAACTGCGCGGGGAACCCGTCACCCAGCCCACCGGACGCGATGTGGCCGAATACATCCGCCGCCTGTGGGACTCGCAGGCGCGTCCGGGCTTCACCGAAAAGACGCAGTGCGAGCGGATGAAGAAGTTCCTGAACTACCTCGGCGAGGGGGTGCCGGGCGCGTTCCTGCACCGCATCCGCCGGTCGCAAACGGCGGCCGAATTTCACGAGATTTGCCGCGAATTTCTTGATCACGACGAGCCCATGGCCCTGCTGCCGGCCGAGCTGACGTCGCCTGCCGTCGAGCTCGCTGCGGGATAAGCAAATCGTATCCGTTCATGCGCGCCGTTTATCGATTGCGTGTCACCGGATGTCTCTGCATTTCAAGCACTTAGTTCGCTATACTGCAGCCAGGAAAGGCGTCCGCCTACACATCAAGGCGCAGCGCGACAAGCTGATGAAACGAATTCTCTTCGCGGCAGCTTTAGCCGCGATTCCGGCTTTCCAACTCCACGCGTCGGGCCAGGCCGCGCCAGCAACGGCGAAGCCGGCAACCGCGGCGCCAAAGCCGGCGGTCGCGCACGCGCAGGCCGCACCCGCCTCACCATCGTCTCCGGCAACGCCCGCGTTCGGAACCGTCGAGCAGAACGCGATGGTGAAGCAGTACTGCACCGGCTGTCACAGCGATCGCGGTAAGGCCGGTAACCTGAGCCTCGCGGCGTTCGATGCCGCCAAGGCCGCGGACGCGGATCGACTCGAGACGACCGAGAAGATGATTCGCAAGCTGCGCGGCGGCATGATGCCGCCGTCCAACGCGCGCCGTCCCGCCGCTGATCAGATCCTGGCGCTCGCCTCCGCGCTCGAGACGCGCGTGGATCGTGTCGCGCTGGCCAACCCGAATCCGGGGTCGCGTCCCTTCCAGCGCATGAACCGCGCGGAGTACGGGCGCGCGGTCAAAGACCTCCTCGGTATCGATGTCGATGTGGCGGGGCTGCTGCCGGCCGACACCATCAGCAACGGCTTCGACAACATCGCGGACTCGCAGGCGTTTTCGACGACGTTGATGGAAAGCTACCTTCGCGCGGCGGCGAAGGTGACGGCGCTCGCGATCGGCGACAAGAACGCGGCCGCGACCGAAACCAACTATCGCGTCCCCAAGACGGCGTCGCAATTGGCGCGTGTTGACGGCGCGCCGTTTGGGACGCGTGGCGGCATCTCCACGCTGCACACGTTCCCGGCCGACGGCGATTACACCTTCAAGGTCGAACTTCATAGCAATGCCTGCGGCGTGTTGTTCGGCGGACCGAACGAAGGCGAGCAGGTCGAGATCTCGGTCGACGGCGAGCGCAAGGCGCTGATCAACATTGATCCCAAGATGGCGGAGACGACGACCGGGTTGTCGTTGAAGACGCCGATGATCGCGGTCAAGGCCGGCGAGCATCGCGTCACCGCGGCGTTCATCAAGCGCTTCGAAGGTCCCGTCAACGACCTGATCGCGCCGATCGATCACACGCTGGCCGACACGCAGATTGGCGTGGCGATCGGCATCACCACCCTCCCGCACGTCAAGGACTTCAGCATCGTCGGGCCCTACAACGTCACCGGCATTTCCGAGACCGCCAGCCGGCGCAAGATCTTCACCTGCCGGCCGACGACCGCGGCGGATGAGACCGCCTGCGCGGGACGCATCATTCGCGGCCTGGCCTCGCAGGCCTTCCGCGGCAGCGTGAGCGAACGCGACTTTGTCGGCCTGATGAAGTTCTTCACCGAAGGCCGCAAGGAAGGCGACTTCGAATACGCCGTTGGTGGCGCGATCGAAGCGCTGCTCGCCAGCCCGCAGTTCCTGTTCCGCCTCGAGAGCACGCCGACGACGATCCGGGCGGGGCAGTCGTTCAAGATTGGCGATCCCGAGCTGGCCTCGCGCCTGTCGTACTTCGTGTGGGGCGCCGCGCCGGACGCTGAGCTGACCAAGCTGGCCGCATCCGGCCGATTGAGCGCGCCGGGAGTGTACGAAAAGCAGGTCGCCCGCCTGCTCGCCGATCCCCGTTCGGAAGCGTTGTCGAAGCGCTTCGGCCGCCAGTGGCTGCGCCTCGGCGACGTGGAAGGTGTGTTGCCCGACGCGGTGGCGTATCCGTACTTCGACCGCACGCTGGGCGATGCCTTCGTGACCGAGTCGGAGATGTTCTTCGACAGCCTGGTGCGCGAAGACCGCAACGTGCTGGATCTGTTGACGGCGGACTACTCGTTCGTCAACGAGCGCATCGCGCGTCACTATGGGATTCCCAACGTTACCGGCAACGCGTTTCGTCGCGTGACGCTGCCGGCCGAGCGCCGCGGCATCCTGACGCAGGGCAGCGTGCTGGTGCTCACCTCGGTCGCCGACCGCACCTCGCCGGTCATGCGCGGCAAGTGGGTGCTCGAAGTGATGATGGGCTCGCCGCCACCGGCGCCGCCCGCCGACGTGCCGGCGTTCGAGACGACGAAGGGTGAGGCCGGCGGCAAGATGCTGACCGTGCGTGAGCGCATGGAAACGCACCGCGCCAACCCGACCTGCATGTCGTGCCATCGCGTGATCGATCCGCTCGGCCTGGCGCTCGAAAACTTCGACGTCACCGGCAAGTACCGCATCAAGGATTCGGGCAACGCCGTGGATACCGCTGGCGTGCTCTATGACGGCACGCCGATCAACGGTGCCGCGGGCCTGCGCGAGGCGTTGCTGCGGCACAAGGATCTCGTCCTGTTGAGCTTTACCGAGAACCTGATGACCTATGCGCTCGGCCGCCGCGTCGAGCCACAGGACATGTGGGCCGTGCGTCGCATCATCAAGGACGCCGAGAAGAAGGGCCTCAAGATTTCAGCGTTCGTGCAAGGTGTGGCGTCGAGTCCATTGTTCACGATGGGCCGCGTCTCAGAATCGGCCACCACGGTTGCGGAGCGATAAATGAATTTCATCACCAACAAGAGTCTCGATCGGCGCACGGTCCTCAAGGGGCTGGGCGCGACGATTGCGCTGCCGATGCTCGACGCCATGTTGCCGGCTCGTGCGGCTGCGCAGACGCGCAAGGTCCGCCTGGTGGCGATGGAAATGGTGCACGGCTCGGCCGGCAGCACCGCGTTCGGCCTGCAGAAGAACCTCTGGGCGCCGGCCGCATCGGGCTCGGCGTTCGATCTCAGCCCGACGTCGATGGCGCCGCTCGAACCCTGGCGCGACTACATCACCATCGTCAGCAACACCGACGTGCGGATGGCCGAGGCGTTTTCGCCACCGGAGATCGGCGGCGATCACTTCCGCTCCGCGTCGGTGTTCCTGACGCAGTCGCATCCCAAGCAGACGCAGGGCTCCGACCTGCACGTCGGCACCTCGCTCGACCAGTTGTTTGCGCAGAAGTTCGGGCAGGAAACGCCGATGCCCTCGATGCAGTTGTGCGTCGAGAACGTCGACCAGGCGGGTGGCTGCTTCTACGGTTATTCCTGCGCGTATACCGACTCGATCAGCTGGAAGAACGAAGAAGAGCCGCTGCCGATGATCCGCGATCCGCGCGCGGTGTTCGACCAGTTGTTCGGCATCGGCGCCACGCCCGAGGCGCGCGCCGCCCGCCGCCGTCGCGACAAGAGCATCCTCGACTGGGTCACGCAGTCGTCGAACCAGTTGAAGGCGCAGCTTGGCGCCGCCGATCAGATCCGTCTGGCCGATTACCTCGAAGACGTGCGCGAGATCGAGCGCCGCATCCAGAAGGTGGAAGCGCAGAACACGTCGGGCGAAGCGCGCGCGGTTCCCGGAGCGCCGATCGGCGTGCCGGATTCCTATGACGAGCACGTCAAGCTGATGTTCGACATGCAGGTCGTGGCGTTTGCGTCGGACGTGACCCGCGTGGTGGCGTTCAAGTTGAGCCGCGACGTCTCGAACCGCGTCTATCCGGAGACCGGCGTCAACACCGGCTTCCATATCGCGTCGCATCACGGCGAACGTGAAGACCGCATCGTCGACCTGGCGAAGATCAACAAGTACCACGTCAGCCTGGTGCCGTACTTCCTGAAGAAACTGAAGGACACGCCGGACGGCGACAGCAACCTGCTCGAGAACTCGCTGCTGATCTACGGATCGCCGATGGGCAACTCGAACGTGCACAACCACAAGCGCTGCCCGCTGTTCTTCGCCGGTCACGCCGGTGGAGCGCTCAAGGGCAACATCCACATCAAGGCCGCCGACGGCACGCCGATGGCCAACGCCATGCTCGGCGCGCTGCGCGGCATCGGCCTGGATCTGCAGACGTTTGGCGACAGCAACGCGGTGATGGATCTCAACAAGGCTCCCGAAGCGACGGCGGTGTAGAGGCGGGTCTTCAGACCCGCCTGAAGAAGGCTTATGAGAAAACTTTCGAAAGCTCTCACGTTTGTTCTTGCGGCGGCTCTGACGTCGTCAATCTATGCCGCCGGTCCGTCCGACATCGCCAACGCCGCACAAGCGAAGAACGCCGAAGCGGTGAAGAAGCTGTTGAAGGACGGCGCGGACGTCAACGGCGCGCAGGGCGACGGCATGACGGCGCTGCATTGGGCCGCGCTCAACGGCGACGCGGAGCTGGCGTCGATGCTGCTGTATGCCGGCGCCAACGTCGTGGCGAAGACGCGCATCGGCGGCTATACGCCGCTGCACCTCGCCGCGCAGGTTGGTAATGCCTCAGTGATAGCTCCGCTCGTGGCGGCGGGCGCGCAGGTCGGCGTGACTACCTCGACGGGCGCCACCGCGTTGATGCATGCGGCGCACTCGGGCAGCACGGATGCGGTTCGCATCCTCCTCGAGAACGGTGCCGATCCAAACCAGAAGGAAACCGCCAACGGCCAGACCGCGTTGATGTTTGCCGCGGCGTCCGATCGGGTCGATGTCGTCAAGCTCCTGCTGTCGCGCGGCGCCGACATCAAGGCGACCTCACGCGTCGAGGATTTCTCGGCGCTCACCATGAGCTCGCAGGTCGACGCCAACGGCGTGCCCGTGCAGGCGCAGGCCGCGCAGCGAGGCGATGTGCCCGGCGTGACGCGCCCGTTCAACTACAACGAACTGATCGGCAAGCACGGCGGCTTGTCGGCGTTGCACTTCGCGGCGCGCCAGGGCTCGATGGCCACTGCCGAAGCGCTCATCGCCGCCGGTGCGGACATCAATCAGCAGGGCGCTGGTGACAAGACGACGCCGATGATCGTGGCGGCGGTCAATGGTCACTTCGACCTGGTGAGCATGCTGCTCGACAAGGGCGCCAACCCGAACATCGTCAGCGAGGCCGGAATGTTCCCGCTCTACGCGGTGATCAACACGCAGTGGCAGCCGCGCTCGTTCTATCCGCAGCCGAAGGCGTATCTGCAGCAGAAGACCGACTACCTGACGCTGATGAAGAAGCTGCTCGACAAGGGCGCCGATCCGAACGCGCGCATCTACCGCAAGCCGTGGTTCACGGAATACAACTTCGAATTGCTGCGCACGGACGATTCAGGCGCGACGGCGTTCTGGCGGGCGGCATACGGCGCGGACATTGCCGCGATGAAGCTGCTGGTCGAGTACGGCGCCGACCCGAACATCCGCACGATGAAGATCGCGACCCGCGGTAATTTCCAGGGCGGCACGCGTGGTGGCGCCGACCAGGATCCGTCGGGACGCCCGCCAATGCCGACGGGTGGGCCTGGGGCGACCGCGCTGACGGCGGTGGCTGGCACCGGTTACAGCGAAGGTTTCGCGGGCAACGCACACCGCTATGCGCCAACCGGCCTGTTTGCCGCGGTGAAGTACCTGGTCGAAGAACACGGCATGGACGTCAATGCCGAGGACGAAGACGGCAACACCGCGGTCCACAACGCCGCATCGCGCGGCGACAACGAAATGATCAAGTACCTGGTGTCGAAAGGCGCCGATGTGACGAAGGTCAATCGCCGCGGCCAGACCACGGTGGACCTGGCCAACGGCCCCGTGCAGCGCACGCAGCCCTATCCCGAGACGATCAAGTTGTTAGAAGGATTGGGCGCGAAGAACAACCACAAGTGTGTCAGTTGTTGATTTCGGATCTCGGATCGGGTGGAGCTCGGATTATTTGACGATCGATAAATAATCCGAAATCCGCTCGATCCGAAATCCGAGATCGACGCCATTACCTTCCAGAAGCCTTCTTGCCGATCTCAATTGCCTTAAACCCCGGATCGCCCCAGTTCATCACGAACACGCTGAAGCCCTGCTTCATGCGCATCTCGATGTCGGTGGGTGAGGCGGGATAGCCGCACGGCACGTTGAATTCCTTGCACGCGGCCAGCACCTTCTGAATCGACGCTTCCCACGCCGCTTCGTCCAGCTTGCGGGTGCCATCCGGCTGCGTCGTCGTGAACAGGCCGCGCAGCGTGCCCGCGCCAGGCCACAGCACGCCGATGCCCTTGACCGCGGCGATCTCGCGCACCTTTTCGAGGCCGGCCTTGCTCTCCACGATCGTCCAGTTGACCAGCTCGCCGTTCGGGTTGAGCGGCCACAGGTCGGCCTTCTCCTTGTATTCCTTCTCGGTCATGCCCCACACGGCCGGCGCGCCGCCAACGTCTTCCGAGCGCGTGCCGCCCTTGGACTTGAAGCGCATGGCGTTGATGCCGGTCTGTGCCTCTTCGGCGCTTTCAACGCTGACGAACATGATGCCGGTGACGCCCATGTTGAGCTGACGGCCGATGTTCTCCGCCGCCTTGGCGTTGCCGGCGATCTCGTTCATCTTCACGACCACGGCCTTGCTGAGGCGCGGCTTCGGCGACTTGATCAGCAAACCATTCGCCGACATGCCGCCCATCAGTTCCTGGAACAGCGGGGCTGCCGTGTCGAAGTTGCCTTCCATGCTGCCGTCGAACACGAAGTCACTGTTGGCGAACGTGATCGCGTCCTTGCCGAGTTCGGCCTGTGTCTTTGGCGGCGGAGCATCGGCAGGAGGCGCCGCAGGCCTGCCCACCGTAGCTTCAGCGGAGGCGGGCCGCGGAGCGCCGGGCGCACCACCGGGGCCGCCAGGACCACCACCGAAACGGCGATTGCTGGGCGCATAGAGGCCGAACACCGGCTTCTTGGCCGCGAGCAATTCCACCATCGGGTTGAATCGGGTTGGCGCCTGGGCGCTGATCATTGTGCCGGCCGCGATCGCGGCGGCAGTCATTGCAATTGCACGTGCACGCATGGGCATCTCCGAGTACTCAGAAACTGAAGCAAAACCGCGTGTTAAAGGGACAGTCCCGGTTACAAAGCGGCAGTATATGCTCGTTTAGAGCGATGGCTGCGCCGTGCCGGGTGGCGGTGACAAGAGATGACGAAGGGGAGGCGGTGGTGCGCCGTGCCCTGGAAGACGCAGGATTTACGGCGGTCTCATGTCCCGTTATTGCCGAGGGGCCCGCGCCGGATCCTGAGCGCTTGCGAGCGATCGCCAGACGGCTCGAGGACTTCGACTGGATAATCTGCGCGAGCATGAGGGCCGTGCGTGGCGTGTCGGCGGCGCGCGGAGCCGCCTGGCCCAGGCAGCCTCGCACCGCGGCCGTCGGTAAGGTCACGGCCGCGGCCATGCGCGAGGCCGGCGCGTCCGACCCGGTCATCGGGACGTCCTTCAACGCCAATTCATTGTGGGAGGCCCTGCGCGGGCTCGATCAGTGGGAAGGCCGCCGCGTGTTGATTCCCGGCGTGGCAGGCGGGCGGCGCGAGATCGTGGATGAGTTGCGTGCCCGTGGCGCCATCGTCACCGAAGTGGAGGCCTACTCGATGACGGCGCGGCCGGCCGACGCGATTCGCCGCGACTGGCTGCACGCCGATCCCGATGCGGTCATTCTCGGCAGCCCTGCCACCGCGCGCCGGCTGATTCACGCCGTTGGCGTGGATGCGTTGCGTGAGCTGAAGGCGGTTGTCGCGATCGGCCCCACCACCCAGGCCGCGCTCAGCGAGGTTTCGCTGGTGTCGCGCGTGCCCAGGGACGCCACGTTTGCGTCGGCCGTCGAGACGCTTCGAGACCTGGCCGCGCAATAGCCTGGAACATTGGCGGTGAGCGAAGGCGGGTGGTAACGTGAGCACGTTGACCCTCGATCGCCTCTTCGTTGAGTGCAGCGCGCTCGGATTCCAGTCGGTCCTGACCAGCACGCTGGCGCTGACCTGCTACATCCTGTGGCTGCGACAGCGTGGTCCCCACTTCTTCACGTGGTCCCTCGCGTGGACGGTTTACGTCGCGAGGCTCGCATCCATGTCCGCGTTCCTCGTCCGCCGCGACGAGGTCTGGCTGTTCTCTCACCAGGTGATGACGGGCCTCAGCGCATTGCTGATGCTGGTTGCCGCGCTGCAACTGTCGGGGACGTTCAAGTGGAAACCCTGGCATGTCATCGCCGTACCGCTGGTCGTTGCCTGGGCGTGGATCTCGATCTTCGAGATCGACAGCATGGTGGTCGCCGGGGTGTCGTCGGTCGCCATCCTGGCGTCGGTGACGGTCGGCACCGGCGTGATCCTGTGGCGACAGCGTCATCGAGTGCCCGGTGGCGGCGGCAAGGTGCTGGCGTGGTCGTTCCTTCTGTGGGGCCTGCATCACCTCGATTACCCGCTGCTGCGTTCCTTCGGCGCCGCGGTGCTCTACGGTGTGTTTGTTGACGTCATCTTCCTCTTTGCGATCGGCCTCGGCATGCTCTTCGTCGTGATTGGTGATGAGCGCAACCGCCTGGCGGCGCGCACCTCCGAACTGGAGCAGCTGACCAGGCTGTTGATGCGCGCGCAGGAGGACGAGCGCCGCCGCATCGCGCGCGAACTCCACGACGAGGCCGGGCAGGCGCTGACCGCCGTGAAGATCGAGCTCGACCTCGACGGACACAAGGACGCCGGCGAAAAGGTCGGTCGCGCGCTGGCGCAGGTCCGCGATCTCAGTAATTTGCTGCGGCCCTCGGCGCTCGACGATCTGGGGTTGAACGCGGCGCTCCGCGCGCTGGCGGCAGACGTCTCGGAGCGATCGCGCATCAGGGTCGACCTGGATATCGAGGTTGGCAGCCGCACGTTCTCCCCCGAGGTGGAAGTCGTGCTCTACCGCGTCGTCCAGGAGGCGTTGACCAACATCGTGCGTCACGCGCGGGCCACCTGGGTGCGAGCCCAACTCGCCATGCGTGGGCCCGAAGTCATGTTGACGGTCGAAGATGATGGGCAGGGACTGCCGGCCGGGTCTGAGCCGAAGCTCGGGCTGCTCGGCATGCAGGAACGCGTCACCGCCGCGGGTGGCACACTGACGATTGGCGCCTCGGACCACAATGGAGTCAGATTGACTGCACGCATTCCGGTTGAGGCCGTGTGATGACCGATCGCACTCGCGTCATCCTCGCCGACGATCACACGCTGGTTCGCGCCGGCATTCGACGCATCCTCGAATCGCAGCCGCAGTTCGAAGTGGTGGCCGAGGCGAATGACGGCGCTGCGGCCCTTGCAGCGGTGACCTCATCGAATGCCGACGTCCTGGTCCTCGATCTCAATATGAATGGGCTCGAAGGCATCGAGGTGCTGCGCCGCGCCAAGCGCGACGTGCCGCAACTCAAGATCGTGATCCTGACGATGCACGCGGGTCGAGAGTACGTGTCACGCGCCATTGCGGAGGGAGCGGACGGCTACCTGCTCAAGGACTCGGCCGTGCAGGACCTGGCCGCGGCGATCGAGGCTGTGACCAACGGTGGAACGTTCTTCAGTCCCTTGATCCAGCAGCAGATGGCCGAGTTGGTGCGTGACGGACAGAAGCAGGGTCTACAGGGGCTGACCGAGCGCGAGCGTGAGGTCCTGACGCTGATTGCGCGCGGCCAATCCACAAAGGAAATCGCCACGACGCTGGACATCGGCCAGCGCACCGTCGAAACACATCGCGCCAACCTGATGCGTAAGCTCGGCGTGAAATCGGTGGCGCTGCTGACCCAAGTGGCAATTCGCGAAGGCATCGTCACGCCCTCTCCGTAGAAATACGGAACCCGCGTCCGCACTCGTACGAATTGCGGGCGTCCCTGCGGACCCGTACGCTGCACAAGGCAGCGTTGTCACAACCATCTTCTTTCCCAATACCTTCCGCCAGCGCACTCGGCGCGCTGCGCGTGTCGTCGCTGAGCCACCGCACCTGCGGCCTGAACGCCCTGGGCGGCGTGATTGCGCACGGCGACGGCGCGCGGCTGCACGCCACGCTCGCGTCCGCCGGCATTGAATCCATCGTCCTCTCCACCTGCAACCGCTTCGAGGTTTATTGGCGTTCCGGTGGCGAGACCGATGACATGGCCGTCCGAGCGATCCTTGATGAGTCGTTGCCCCTCGCGAAGGAACTGCTGCGTAGTGGTTCGGTGCACCTGTCGAGCGCGGATGCGGCGCGGCATTTGTTCCGCGTGTGCAGTGGTCTCGAGTCCATGGTCCTCGGCGAGGCGGAGATTCTGGGGCAGGCCCGCACGGCGATGGAGCAGGCCTCCTGCGCGGGCGCGTTCCTCAAGGGCGTGTTCACGGCGGCGATCCGGACCGGCCGCGGCGCCAGGGCAGAGACCGGCATTGCTCATGGCGCGATGTCGGTGGCCTCGGTTGCGGTGCGCCAGCTACGCAATCACGTCAGCCTGCCGTCCAGTCGTGTCGTGGTCGTTGGCGCGGGAGAGACCGCTGCCAAAGTGACGCGGCACATCACTGCCATTGGCGTCGGGTCGTTGGTAGTGGCCAATCGAACGCTGCCCAAAGCGCACGACCTTGCCGCCGCCCACGGAGGCCGGGCTGTGACGCTCGACGCGCTGTCGGCAGAGGTCGCCCAGGCTGACGCAGTGGTGTGCGCTGCCAGTGCTGACCAGTGGCTGGTGACGCGCGCGATGGCCGGCGATCGGCGCGCCGCACCGCTCGTACTTGTCGATATCGCCATGCCGCCAGGCATCGAGCCCTTCGTCGCCGATGGCGTGACCCGCATAGACCTTCCAGCGATCGAGCAGGCGACGGCCGAACATCGCCGCCGCCGTGAGACCGAGATCCCGCGGGTGGACGCGTTGATCGCCCGCGAGATGGAGTGGCTGCACGTCTGGGCGGCCCGCAAGATGTCGCCTCCGCCACTGGGCAATCGAGCATGAAGCGCGTCCGGATCGGCACGCGCGGGTCGGCGTTGGCGATGTGGCAGAGCCGGCACGTGGCCGCGCGGTTGTCGCTCAACCTCCCGGGACTCGATGTGCAACTGGTCGAGATCTCCTCGCTCGGCGATCGCGTGACCGATGTGCCGCTGTCGCACGTTGAGGGCACGGGTTTCTTTACCGCATCGATCGAGCAGGCGTTGGCCGCCGGCGAAGTCGACATTGCGGTCCATAGCTACAAGGATCTGCCGGTCGAGTCGACACCGGGACTGGTGGTCGCGGCGGTGGCCGAGCGCGGCCCGGTTGAGGATGTGCTGTGCGCGCGCGATGGCCGCGCGCTATGGACATTGCCGCCTGGTGCGCGCGTCGGGACCTGCAGCGCGCGTCGCACGGCGCAAGTGCGCATGCTGCGGCAGGATCTGGAACTGGTCCCACTGCGGGGCAACGTGCCCACTCGAGTCGCGCGCATCAACGACGACCTGGACGCGATCGTGCTCGCCAGGGCCGGACTCGTGCGCCTCGGGCTCGATGCCGCGATTTCGCAAACCTTCACGCTTGACCTGATGCTGCCCGCGCCGGCGCAAGGAGCCATGGCGATTCAGTGCCGCGCTGCGGATCGCGACTTGATCCATCGCCTGGCCGCACTCAATCACGAGCCGACACGACGGGCCGTTGAGGCCGAACGATCGATGCTGCACGAGCTGGGTGGCGGATGTTCGGTGCCGGTGGGCGCGCTGGCGTTTGCCGATGCCGGTGGCATCCATCTCGATGGCGGCGCCTTCAGCCTCCAGGGTTTGCCTGCAGTTCGTGCCCGACAGGCGGGCAGCGATCCCGGCGAGACCGGCAAGCGCGTGGCCGGTGAACTGATGCAGCGTGGTGCCGCGGCGATTCTCGCGGAGTTCCAGAAGTTCGTCGAGCAGGCGCCCCAGCCTGCGCCCCTCGACTCCACTCGGTGCTGCCCTGAGCAAGGCCGCAGGGCCGGAGGGCAGTGATGCATCGCGGGCGACGACTGCGGCGCACGGCGGGCATTCGCGCGATGGTGGCCGAGACGCACCTGGTTGCCGCGCAACTGGTGGCGCCGCTATTTGTGGTCGAAGGCAGCAACACCCGCACGCCGATCTCGTCGATGCCCGGCCACTATCGGTTGTCAGCCGATCTGGCGGCCCGCGAAGCGGCAGCACTCGCGTCGCTGGGTGTTGGCGCCGTAATGCTCTTCGGCATCCCGAACAGCAAGGATGCGCAGGGCAGCGGAGCGTGGGATGACGAGGGCCCTGTTCCGCGCGCGGTCAAGTTGATCAAGGCCGCCGCACCAAACCTCGTTGTGTGGGCCGATGTTTGCCTGTGTGAATACACGGATCACGGTCACTGCGGGATCCTGACGGCCGCTGGAGTGGACAACGACTCGACGTTGCCCCTGCTGGCGCGAGCCTCGGTGTGCTACGCGCGAGCAGGAGCCGACGTGATCGCGCCGTCGGACATGATGGACGGCCGCATCGCCGCCATTCGATTGGCACTCGATGAAGCCGGGTTCGCGGATCGAGCCATCGTTTCGTATGCGGTGAAGTACGCGTCGGCGTTCTACGGTCCGTTCCGCGAGGCGGCAGGGTCCGCTCCCAGGAACGGCGATCGTCGTGCCTACCAGATGGATGCGCCAAACGTTCGCGAGGCGATTCGCGAAGCGAAGGCTGACATCGAGGAAGGCGCTGATGTGGTGATGGTCAAACCCGGCATGCCATACCTCGACGTGATCCGCGCCGTGCGTGATGCCGTCGAGGTTCCGGTTGCCGCGTATCAGGTCTCCGGAGAGTTCGCGATGCTGCACGCATCCGCGGACCGAGGCTGGATCGACCTGCAGGCCGCGATGTGGGAGACGAGCATCGCGCTGCGTCGCGCCGGCGCCACCATTCTCATTACCTATTTCGCGCGGGAACTGGCATTGAGGTTGTCCGCGCAGCCTGTACAGGAAGTGGCGAAGGCATGACGACGGCAGCGACTGAATCGTGGATTGAACGCGCGCGTCGCGTCACTCCGGGTGGCGTGCATTCGCCGGTCCGCGCCTTCAAGGCGATGGGGGCCGTGCCGCTCGCGATCACGGAAGCCCGCGGCGCGCACGTGTTCGATGAATCGGGCCGCCGCTACATTGATTGGATCGGCGCGTGGGGACCGGCCTTGCTCGGGCACGCGCACCCGGCGATCGAAGAGGCATTGGCGAACGCCCTCCCTCGCGGCCTGGTGTTTGGCCTCGCGTCACCAGCGGAGATCGAGCTGGCCGAACGGGTCACCAAGCGCGTGCCTGGATGCGAGATGGTGCGCTTCGTCGTATCGGGCACCGAAGCGACGATGAGCGCCGTGCGTGTCGCGCGCGCCGCCACCAGCCGCTCGCTGATCGTGAAGTTTGCCGGCGCCTATCACGGACACGCGGACATGTTCCTGGTGAGCGCCGGATCCGGCGCCGCGACCCTGGGCATCCCCGATTCACCTGGCGTGACCGCTGGAACCGCAGGTGACACGATCATCGCGCGCTTTAACGATCGCAACGACGTGCAGCGCATCTTTGACGCGGCCCCGAATCGCATTGCGGCGCTGATCGTCGAACCCGTGATCGGCAACATGGGCTGCGTGCCCCCCGATCGCGGCTTCCTGCCATTCCTGCGCGATATCTGTTCGGCCAACGGCGCCTTGCTGATCTTCGACGAAGTGATGACCGGTTTCCGCGTGTCCCGTGGCGGAGCGGCGGAGCGCTACTCGGTCATGCCCGACCTGATCACCCTGGGGAAAGTCGTGGGTGGCGGTTTGCCGCTGGCGGCGTTTGGCGGCCACCGTTCCCTGATGGAACTGGTCGCGCCGTCGGGCCCGGTCTACCAAGCCGGAACGTTTGCTGCGCATCCGCTGGCGATCACCGCGGGGTTGGCGATGCTCGACGCGATCGACGCGCAGCCTGACCTTTATGCCACCCTCGAGTCGAGGGGGGCGAGCCTTCAATCCGCCGTGACTGCGGCCGCCTCGGCACAGGGGATTCCGGTCTCGTTCCAGCGCGTCGGCTCCATGTGGACCCTGTTCTTCTCCGAGAAAGAAGTGCGGTCCTGGGATGACGCGCATGCGGTGAGCAGGGATCGGTATGCGCGGTTCTTCCGCGCGATGCTGTCGCGTGGCGTATTGCTGCCGCCGTCACCGTTCGAAGCGGCGTTCGTGTCCATGGCGCACGACGAGCCGGTGATCGGCGAGACGGTCGATGCGGTGCAGGGCGCGCTGCGCGAGGTGATCGCGTGAACGATCGATTCCTGCGCGCCTGCCGTCGCGAGCCGGTCGATCGCACGCCGCTGTGGATCATGCGGCAGGCCGGACGCTACCTGCCCGAGTATCGCGAGCTGAGAAGCCGCGTCGACTTCCTCACTTTGTGCCGCACGCCGGAACTGGCAGCTGAAGTGACGCTGCAGCCGCTGCGGCGTTTCAAGTTCGACGCGTCGATCCTGTTCTCGGACATCATGATCCCGCTTGATGTCTTCGGCATCGCGATGAGGTTCGAGCCGGGTCCGAAGGTCGCCGAACCGATCCGCACGCGCGCACAGGTTGACCAGTTGCATGCGCGCCCGGTTGAAGAGGCGGTGCCGTTCGTCGCCGACACCATTCGTTTGCTGCGCCGTGAGCTTGATGGCAAGACGCCTCTGATCGGATTCTGCGGCGCACCGTTCACCGTGGCCGCCTACCTGGTGCAAGGGGAGGGCAAGGAAGGCTTCGGCGCGATCAAGCGGATGATGCATCGCGAGCCGACCACGCTGGACGCATTACTCGACAAGCTCTGCGAGTCGATGGCCGATTACCTGCGCCTGCAGGTCGATGCCGGCGCCCAGGCCATTCAGATCTTCGATTCGTGGTGCGGCATTCTTGACCAGGCGGACTACGAGCGGTTCGCGTTGCCTGGCGTGCGCGTGCTGCTAAAGGCGATCCAGGAGAAGGGCGTTCCGGCGATCTATTTCGTCAACGGCGCGCCGCACCTCCTGACGTCCGCCGTCAGCGCGAAACCAGATGTCCTTGGTGTGTGCTGGCGCCAGCCGCTCGACCAGGTGGCGGCCATCGCTGGTCCAGAGATCGCGCTGCAGGGCAACCTCGATCCGCACGTGTTGTTCGCATCGCCGGTCGTGGTTCGCGCGCGCGCGACCGACATCCTGCGCCGGGTGGACGGGCGGCCGGGCCACATCATGAATCTCGGTCACGGCATTCTTCCGGAGACGCCCATCGCATCGGTCGAGGCGTTGATCGAAGCCGTACACACCTTTGATCGGTCCATGGCCGGCGCCGCATCATGAACACGCTGACGCTGCTCGAGCGTTACGACCGCCCGGGGCCGCGCTACACCTCGTATCCAACCGCGCTGGAGTTTCACCAGGGCGTGAAGAATGAGGTCTACGCCGAACGGCTGGCACGCTTGAACAGCGCCGGCGATCAGCCCCTGTCGGCCTACGTGCACCTGCCGTTCTGCCAGGAGCGCTGCTCCTTCTGCGGCTGCAACGTCGTGATCACGCCACATCGCGAAGTGGCCAGCCGCTACTTGGAGGCCGTCGCACAGGAGATCGATCTGCTGGCGGCGCACCTGCCGGATCGGCGCGCGATCGCGCAGATGCACTGGGGCGGCGGCACGCCGACCTATTACTCGCCGGATCAACTGGGTGAGTTGTTCGGTCGGATCGCGAGGCATTTCACCTTCACCGCTGATGCGGAGCTCGGCGTCGAGATCGATCCGCGCGTGACCACGACTGCGCACCTCGACCTGCTGCGGTCGCTCGGTTTCAATCGCCTGTCGATGGGCGTGCAGGACTTCAACCCGAAGGTGCAAGAGGCGGTCAATCGCATCCAGGGCTACGAGTTGACGCGATCGCTGATCGACCACGCGCGCGCGCTGGGGTTTGGATCGATCAACGTCGACCTGATCTACGGATTGCCGCACCAGACAGCCGAGACGTTTGCGTCGACCCTCAGCCAGGTCCTGACGCTTCGCCCGGATCGGGTGGCGGCCTACTCCTTCGCGTTCGTGCCGTGGATGAGCGCGCACATGAAGGAGATTGACCGCGCAGCCCTGCCGTCCGCCGAGACCAAGCTGGCGCTGCTGGCGGCGACGGTCGATGCATTTGTCGGCGCCGGCTACCGCCAGATCGGCATGGATCACTTCGCGCTGCCGACCGACGAGCTTGCGCGCGCGGTGGATACGCACGCGCTGCATCGCAATTTCATGGGCTACACGGTCAAGGCGACGACCGACATGGTGGCGATCGGCGTGTCCGCGATCGGCAACGTGCAGGGCGCCTTCGTGCAGAACACGAAGAAGCTGCCCGAGTATCACGACGCGGTAGGCGCCGGTCGATTCCCGATCGAGAAGGGTTACGAGCTCAGCGCAGACGACGAGATCCGTCGTCATGTCATTACCGAGCTGATGTGCAATTTCAGGCTCGATGTGGCCGAGGTCGAGCGCCGCTTCGCTATCCGTTTTGCCGAGTACTTCGCGTCAGAGCTCGCGACGCTCACCAGCGGCGATCAGTCCGCATCGGCGGACGGACTGGTGACGGTGCATCCGAACCGGATCGAGGTCGAGCCGGTTGGGCGGATGTTCGTCCGCAACATTTGCATGGTGTTCGACAAGTACCTGGCCCTGCGCACCAGCGGGCCGAAGCCCGTCTTCAGCCGCACCGTATGACACGGCCCCGCGTGGTCGTGGCCGGCGCCGGGATTACCGGCCTGGCCGCCGCGTTCTCCATACGTCTCGAAGCGGCGCGCCGAGGACGCGGTGTCGATCTCGTGGTACTGGAGGCCGCCGACTCGCCGGGCGGCCATGCGCGCACGATCAGCGACGGTGGCTACCTGGTCGAGCGCGGCCCCAACGGGTTTCTCGATCGCGGCGCCGACACCATGTCGCTGATCGACGAACTCAATCTGCGGTCGCGCCTGGTAGAAGCGAACCCGGCGGCGCGCCGGCGATTCATCCTGCAGGGTGGGAGGCTGCAGCAAGTGCCGGAATCGCCTCCGGCGCTGATCGCGTCCAGGGCGCTGGGCTGGCGGGCCAAGTTGCGGCTGTTCAGCGAGCCGTGGGCCGCGGCGCCTCCAGGCGATCGAGACGAGACCGTGTTCGAGTTTGCGGAGCGTCGCCTGGGTCGGGAGGCGGCGGAGACGTTCGTGGATACGGCTGTCGCCGGCATCTCCGCTGGAGACAGCCGCACGTTGTCGGTGCGTTCGCAGTTTCCGGTACTCAAAGAAATGGAACGCGACCACGGCAGCCTGCTGAAGGCGATGTTCAAGCGGAAGAAAAGTGGCCGCGCGCGCTTGATGAGCCTTGATGGCGGACTTGGGGTGCTGACCAGCGCGCTGGCCGATCGGTTGAACGGGGCGCTTCGCACCGGTGTCCAGATCGAACGTCTCGAGAGCGCGGCCTCCGGCTGGCAGTTGCACCTCACCACGGGGCCAGCGCTTGTCGCCGATCACGTCGTCTGCGCGCTCCCGTCACACGCCGCAGCGAGGATCGTGGCGGGGTGCGATCCGGCGCTTGCCGCGCCGCTCGGGTCGATTCCTTACGCCGATATCTCCGTCGTCGCGCTCGCCTACCGTGCGTCGTCGATCGCCAAACCGATTGATGGTTATGGCTACCTCGTCACGCGCGACGAGGGCCTGTCGGCGCTCGGCGTGTTGTGCGAGTCCACGATCTTCCCGAACCGCGCACCCGACGGCCTGGTGCTGTTGCGCGTGATGTTGGGGGGCGCGCGCCGCCCGGAAGTCAGCATGCTCAGCGACGCGGCCGTGGCCGCGCTTGCCGCCAAGGAAGTGTCGCAGGTGTTGGGCATCAACGATCGACCGGTGCGCGAGTGGGTGTGCCGGTGGCGATCGGCGATCGCTCAGTACACCGTTGGACACAGCGAACGGACGACGGAGATTCGAGCAAGGGCCGCGGCGCATCGCGGCCTGTATCTGTGCGGCACCGCCTACGACGGTGTGTCGTTCAATGACGCGATCGCGTCGGCACGCCGCACTGCCGCGCAGGTCGCAGAGGTTTTGTAGTGAAGCATGTAATCCTGGTGACGTACGGTGAGCCTGTCACGCCGGCGTTCATCGACCAATTGGTCTACTCGTGGCGGATCCTGCTTGGGCTGACGCGGACGGTCGCGGACATTCCGGCGCCCCTCATTCCACTCATCGCACTGTCGCGCGGACGAGGACGAAAGGCGCTGTGGACGCGTGAGAACTATACGTCTCCGCTGGAGCCCATCACCCAGGCACAGGCAGCGCGCTTGCGCTCCACGCTGGGAGCCGAGTCCGATGAGCAGTGGACGGTCCACGTCGCTTACGAGTTCCGCGTGCCGCTGGTCGCATCAGTCGTCGGGAAGATTCCAGACAACGAGCCGGTGTTTGTGGCGCCAATGTATGCCGCTGACTCCGCCTTCACTCATGAACTGTCCCGTCAGGCGGTGGCGAGCGTGAACGGTGCCCGCAAAGTGCCCGTTGTGGTCCTGCCACCGATCGACGTGCGTGTTCTCGCCGAGATGTCCGCCAGGCACGTGATGGACTCAATCAGCGCAGACTCGGTGCGCTCAACGGATGCGGCGCTGGTGCTGGCGGCCCACGGCACGCTGATGAACCCCGCAAAACCGATCGAGACCGGACGCGCCGCCACCGAAGCGCTGTGCAGGGGCATCGAGCAGCGCCTGGCCTCGTCTTTCGGAATGGTGGCCTATGGCTGGCTCAATCACACGCGCGGCGGCCAGTGGACCGAGCCGCCGATCGAAGAGACGCTGAAGAGGGTGAGTGCGGCGGGGTTCAAGGATGTCGTGTACTACCCGTATGGGTTCCTGGCGGATAACGCCGAGAGCCAGCTTGAAGGCCGCCTCGCAGCGGCGGCACATCCCGAAATGCGCGTGCGCTTCGTGCCGTGCTTCAACGATGCTCCCGCCCTGGCCGCCGCGATCGCGGCGCAGATCGCTAGAGCAGGAAGGCCCGCATAGCCTCGATTTCGGCCTCGAACGCCTGCGTGAACGCGCGATCCCGCGGCGTCTTGCCGGAGGTGAAGCCGGTGTCCACGTTTATCGCACCGCCTGACTGCGACACGTTCGCCCAGCCGATCACGCGATCCCGCCACAGCATGGGCAGCGCGTAGTATCCGAGCTTCCGCTTCGTCGCGGGCGTGTAGGCCTCGAAGCGATACGCCCAGTCCCATAACATCTCGAATCGACGCCGGTCCCACACGACGGGATCGAACGGCGCCAGCAACCGCACCGCCTCGTCCTCGCGCATCACGATCTTCTCGTTCGCCGGCCAGTACCACGTGTGACCGTCAACGACAGCACTTGCGAATCGAGCCTTCGCACGGGCCAACGCGTTGCGCATTTCGCCCTGCCAATGCGGCGCGGCATAACGAAGCCGGCTGACGATGAACGACAGGCTGGCGGCTGGGACGGGTGCGTACAGCGACACGACCGTGTCGACGAGTCCGTCGATGTGGGCGCGGCGGGCGATGGCGCCGGCAGGACCATCGCCATGCTGCTGCGGCGCGTAAATGCGAATCCCATTCTCGCGCCGCACCACGCGGAGCATGCCCTTGTAGTGCATCAGCTCCATCAAATGCGTCGTGGCGCTCGACGATCCGCCCCAGAAGTTGGTGACCCTGCCGTGTGCGAAGTGCGAGTCAACCTCGCGCGGATGGACGGAGCCGCGTTCGCGGACGAAGTCGAGGATGGCCTTGGCGCGTTTGTTCGAGGCCGTCGGGGTGACCGACGAGCGCGGGTGCATCAGCGACTGCAGGGTTCGCGTCACGAAGCCGTAGTTGATGAAGAAGTCTTCTTCGATCGGCAGCTTGCCATAGCGGCGTTCAAGATCGCCCGCCCGGTAGCCTTTCACGCGCGGCCGCAAGGTGAGGTCCTGGGCGCGGGCCGGAGCGCGGATGGGGTCTGCCTGGACGAATCCCATGCGCTCAATGGCATTGCCTAATGTCGTAGCGGGAAACAGGCTGCGGCTGACCGCGAAGCGCCGCAGATCGTCGACGGTTTTCATATAGCATCTGAAGTATATGAGGCCACTTGCGCTCGTGCTCGCCCTCGGCTGTCTCGCGGCGCCTGCTCTAAAAGGGCATGCCCTGACCGCCGCCGAGGAGCAGCAGCCCACGTTTCGTTCCGGCGTTGAACTCGTCACCATCGACGTCGTCGCAACGGATCGAAGCGGCAATCCTGTCCACAACCTCAAGGTCGAGGATTTCGAGCTGCTCGAGGACGGCAAGGCCCAGCCGATTCGCACGCTGCGCTTCATTGACACGGCCGTGGCGCCACTCGAAGCGACGCTGCCTCCCGGCGTTGTGACCAATGACGTTGATCCGGGCGGCATTTTCGCGGTCGTTGTCGATGAGATCGGATTACAGCCGGAAGACATTGGCAAGGTCCGGCAGACCGCCGAGCGGTTCTTCAGGGACACGCTGCAGCCGCACGATCATGTGGCCTTCATACGTTCCGGTGTGGATTCCGCCTTCGTCTTGTCGACCGATCGCCAGGCGGCGCTGGCCGGCATCGCGAAATCGTCAGGGCGACGCGAGCGCTTGCTGGGCATCACGGCGCCGACCGTGGGCACCGACACACTTCTCGAAACCGAGCCGACGGTCGAGACGTTCGGCACCGGCGAGAACGGCCGCAATAGTTTCCGTGTGCTGCTCGGCGTCGTCGATCGGCTCAAGCAGATTCCGGCCCGGCGCAAGGCGATTCTCTGGTTCAGCCGCGGTGGTGAGTTGCCGCCTGGAATTCTGGAGTCGATTGAATACGGGCGCCCATTCGGTCGCGACGACATGGTGTTCTCGCGCCTGATCGATGTGGCGCGCGCTGCGAACGTGGCGATCTACACCGTCGATCCGCGCGGACTGCAGAACGCGGCCGACGAGTTGGGCCGTGACATCGAGCCGATGCAGACTGGCGTCCTCCGCGACCTCGCGACCGCGACCGGTGGCCGGCCAGTACTGAACAACAACATCGACCAGGCGCTGATGAAGGTCGCGGCGGAGAACCGCGCCTACTACCTGCTCGGCTACGAGCCATCGTCCAAGGAAAACCGGGATCGGGCGCGGAAGATCACGGTCACGACCAAGGCGCCGGGCGTGACATTGATTCACCGCAAGGTCTACGTGCCCTCAGCTGACAACCAGCCGACGACGACCAGCCTGCTTGAGTCGCCGTTGCCGGTTCGCGATCTGCCGATCGCGCTCGCGCCGGCGGCCGTGCCGCTCGACAAGAGCAAGCGCGGGTTGCTCCTGCCGTTCGAGATTGGCCGTGACCTGCGAGACGGCACCGACGTGGAGTATTCGGCGATCGCGATGGACGAGTCCGGAAAGGTCGTGGCTCGCGCCAGCGGCAAAGGCCGGTCCCGCGATGGCCGGCTGGTCGGCGACATTGGCCTGCCGGTCGAATCCAAGTCGTATCACGTGCGTTTTGCGGCACGCGCGCTGAATCCCGATGTCGATGGACTCGCGCTCGCGTCGATCAAAGTGCCGGATGGCAAGTCGAAAGACCCCGAGTGTGGCGGCTTCGTGTTCGAGCAGCCCGGGCCTCGCGCCGGCCTGCGCACGTTCTCGAAGGATCAGCCGATCACTATCTCCACGCTCGTATCGGCTGAAAAGCTGACGGGTGCGATCTCGTTCGGTCTTGGTCCTGCGGGAGGAATCCCGCAACGTCTGTGGCCGGTGAGCCTTGATCAGCAGTTGTCGAAGGGGCTATATCGCATTGCGCTGAATCTCAAGTCACTGCCGGCCGGCAACCTGGAGATTCGCGTGTTGCGTGACGAGTTGCTGCTCGCCGACGAGTGCGTCGCCGAGTTCGCATCCCGCTGAGGCTTCCAGGCAGGCGATGGACCGGTTCGAACGCGCAGTCGACGCCGTCGTGGATGGCGACCTGGAGCTCCTTCGCCGCTTACTCTCCGAAGACCCGTCATTGGTTCACGCGCGCTCGACGCGCGTGACCGGCGGCAATCCTCCCGTTCACGGCGCGACCCTGCTGCACTACCTTGCGGCCAACGGCGTCGAAGAGGAGCGCCAGCGATCTCCCAACAACGCGGTGGAGTTTGCCAGGCTGTTGCTCGAGGCCGGCGCGGATCCCAATGCGCTGTGCGACGCATACGGATCGCGCTGCACGACCATGGCGTTATTGGTATCAAGCACTCCCCCCGCCAATGCCGGAGTGCAGGTTCCGCTCATTCACGCATTGATTGACGGCGGGGCGTCGATCACGCCGGCGGGGGAGGGCGACTGGACGTCGCCGATCGAAACCGCGCTCGTGTTTGGTTTCCGCGATGCCGCCCAGGCGCTCGTCGATCGCGGAGCCACTGTTGACACACTGGCCACCGCCGCGGGCCTTGGCCGCGAAGACGATGTGCGCCGCGTGTTGCCAGGTGCGACGCCGCTGGATCGGCATCGAGCCCTGGCGCTCGCGGCGATATCGGGCCACGCATCGATCGTCGGTGCGCTGATTGATGCCGGGGACGATCCCAACCGTTACAACCCACGGGGCACCCATGCCCATTCGACCCCGCTTCACCAGGCGATCGCGGCCGGCCATCTGGATGTCGTGAAGACTCTGGTGGCCAGTGGCGCGCGCCTCGATCTGCGTGACACGATTTACGACGGTACGCCACTTGACTGGGCGAAGCACTGCGGGCAGCCGGAAATTGCGGCGTACTTGACGCAACGTGGCGTCACCGAATAGCAAAGTCATCAATCCATGAAGATTCTTGTGAAGGTCATGGTCGCGATCGTCGCGATCGGCGTGCTGGGTTTCCTGTTCGTGCGTTCGGTGCGGAACACCAGTGCGGAGGCGTTTGCGATTCCGCGCGCGCACCTGAGCGGTTGGACGCTGGCGCTGTCGCCGGCAGGGGATCCGCTCGGCTCACTGGTCGAGTTGACGCCGCGTGCCGAGTTGCTGCCGCCGCTCTCGCGCGAGTTATTCTCGCGAATGGGGGAGTCCCTCCATTACCCGACCGCCGGAATGCCGCTGGTCCTGCGCGGTGAGTTCAACCTCATTCAGGACTTGATCACCGCGGATGCGATCCTGGACCTCGCGAAGAGCGCGGGTCTCGAGTCGGCGGCGCACCAGCCGCGATGCATGGCCCGTCGCCGCGAAAGCTCGCCGGGAGTGCTGCGTGGCGTCTACTTCCTGGTGTTTGATGTGCCGCAGTTCACCGAGTTTCGGCAGCAGCTCGCGCAGCGCATTCAATCCGCCGGCGGGAGCGCCTCGTTGTTCGATCCGTCCGCACTGTCGCCCGTGGTTATTGCCGCCGATCTGGACGGCGAGGTCGGCCGCTGGATGCCGTTGCGCGTCTCCGAGACCGACTGTTTCGCGCCGATCACCGTGGAGTAAAGGGTACCTGGACGACCTGGAGACCCAGGTGCTGTTCCAGTACGTCGAAGTCGCGGTTGCGATGGAGGAGCGAGTGCTCATCGCGAATGCAATACGCCGCGATGAGAAGGTCGATGGTCGTGCGCACAGTGAGCCCTTTGCGTCGCAAGTCCCGGTAGTACGCGGCAGCCATCACGGCGAGTCCCACGTCGTGCAATTCGAGAATCTCGAAGCGGAGTAGTTCCGCCTGCACGAGCGCCGCTTCTCGTTCGTCACGAAATCCCTGAAGCACCTCGGTAAGGGTGGTGGTCGTGAGACCGAACCGCTCGGAGTCCATTCGAAGATCGAGGTATTGGGTTTCCGGATTGGTGACGCCGTTGAGGTAGTCGATCCAAACCGACGAGTCGACGATCACCATGCCTGGGAGGCGCTACTTTTCGTTGCGGCCGGTGCGCATCGCTGTGAGGTCGCCTTCCCATCGGACCTTGCCGCGCAGGCGTCTGATGCCGGCCTGACGGCGCGTCTGGATCAGCAGCCGTAAGCCCTCTTCGACCGCAGCCTTCTTGGTCGCCGCGCCGGAGCGTCGCAGTGCCTCATCCATCAACTCATCGTCTATGTCGATGTTGGTCCGCATGATGTGTATAGATTAGCATTTTATGTGTATGGCGTCAGGCTTGCTAAATACCTGATAGGGCAGGGCTTCCCTTTGCGGGCGTGAATCCTGACGGATTACGTGACATCAAAGAAGGTAGTCCCACCTGTCCGCCGTAGCGCGCAGCGCGAAGGAGGATACACTGGGATAGTCAGTACGTGATCTGACACCTCATGGGGGCGACCTGGCTTCGACGGGGGTGCGGGATCGCGGAACGCGTGCCGAGGCCCGTGCACCTCGTTAATCCCGCGGAAAAACAACGTAACTGCGAACGCAGACTACGCTCTCGCTGCTTAATAACCAGTGAGCGATCAACTTGAGAGCGCCTACGGCTCGGGATTGATCGTCATTTAGTAGGCTGGTGGCCACGTTCCGCCCTGAGGCGTGGCCATGAGACATATCGGGGATGGCGGCTGGGGCACTTGGCTCCGTTTCTAACCGGCCGCGACACGAGAACGGAGACACGCACGTAGTGATCTGCGACGACGTGTTCTCGGACGCGGGTTCAACTCCCGCCGCCTCCACCATTTTTCCTCAGGAAAACGAGCAAATCAGCTCGTTTTTCCCGCCGCCTCCACTATTCCTCCACGGAATTCGCCGCCCGTCTCCAAGAGCCGAATCGCCGCATCAAGCGCGGCCGGACTCAGGTGCATGTAGCGCCGCGTCGTGGCCAGGTCCGCATGTCCGGCGAGTTCCTGGATAGCCCTCGCCGGCGCCCCACGCATCGCCAGGTGCGAACAGAACGTGTGGCGCAGGATATGGACACCTGGCTTCACGTTCGCTTTCCTGGCTGCGCGGCGCATCATCACATGAACCACTTTCTGTGTCAGCGGCTGACCTTTGGTTTCGCAGAGCACCCGAGGACCGCGTAGATGACGCGCGCAACAGCTAAGCCTAGTTTGAAAATTATGCCCATAGTGGGTATGATTGTGCCCATATTGGGTTCGAGGCTCATTTCGAAGAAATCCGGCCCCAAAAGCCTGGCGGATGCGCTGTTTACCATGACGCAGCAGCGCGTCCTCGGTGCTCTTTTTGGCCAACCCGAACGCAGTTTCTACGCTTCGGAGCTCATTCGCGATGCAGGCACCGGCTCAGGAGCGGCACAGCGCGAACTAGCGAAGCTTGAAGAAAGCGGGCTAATCGTCGCCCGCCGGATCGGCCACCAAAAACACTACCAGGCAAACGCCGCGTCACCGCTATATTCCGAGCTCCGAAATATCGTGCTGAAAACGGTCGGCCTTGCGGAGCCGCTGCGGAATGCGTTGAAACCCTTATCATCAGCAATCCGCGCAGCCTTCGTGTACGGCTCTGTTGCCAAAGCGACTGACCAAGCAGCAAGCGACATCGACCTGATGATCATCAGCGACAGCCTCACGTACGGCGAAGTCTTCAGCGCGCTTGAGCGGGTCACGCGCGCTGTCGGTCGGAAGATCAACCCCACCGTCTATTCGGCCGCCGAGTTTACACAACGCACCCGAACCGAAAACGCGTTCGTGACACGGGTGCTCGAACACCCGAAACTCTGGGTGATAGGAACGGAAGATGACCTCCCAGTCGCCGCTTGAGCGCCTCGCAGGTCCGGGGAACGTCCTCGCAAAGGAAGTTCCCGATGCGAAGGAGTTTGCGGGCTTGGTTCGTTCCGGCCTGGCGCGGTTGAAGGACGCTGAGAACGCGACGAACTCGCTGGACAGCAGATTCGATCTCGCCTACAGCGCCGCTCACGCACTCTGTCTGGCGGCGCTGCGCCAACATGGGTACCGTCCGTCGAAGCGCTACATCGTTTTTCAGGTGTTGCCGGACACTCTTGGACTTGGACCGGAAGTCTGGCGCATCCTGTCGAAGTGTCACGACATGCGAAATCGGACCGAGTACGAAGGTGTGCTCGACGTTGACGACAGGCTGGTCTCGGATCTTGTCGCCGCCTGTCGGAAGGTTGCAGAGAAGGTAAAAGGTCTACCGCCAATTCCGCAGAAGTCGAAGTAACGTCACCCAACCATGGCTAAACGCAAGTCGACAACGAACAAATCCAAAGAAGCGGCTGACGGCCAGAACGGCGGCATTGTGTCGCTCACTAAGGAGCTGTTCCAGGCGGCGATCACTCTCCGCGGGTCAATCGATGATCAAGCCGACGTACTTGAACTTCGAGCCGCGCCTGCCTCCGCGATTCCTGCTCAATACCGGTGGCGGGCGATTCGAAGACAGCACCAGTGAAATCATAGATGGCGCAATGCCAACGGTGAGCGTGGCCACGTCCACCTTCATTGCGGACTTCAATGGCGATGGCCGCGCTGATGTGTTCTTTGTCGATCAAGGACTGGAAGACAAGCTGGCGAATGATCCCGGATTCGATGGCTCGCGCAACACGGTGCTGCTGTCGCAGCCGGATGGCCGCCTGAAAGACACCACGTCGTCTTCTCTCCGGATTAACGAGACGGCGTTCAATCATGTGTCGAAGCAGCGCTGACATCGACGGCAACGGAGCCATCGACGTCTTCATTCAGCGCCTTGGTGGCCCCAAGATGGCCGGCAGCGGCGCGCTGTTGGTGCTCAACGACGGCAGAGGGCGTTTCATTGAGACCATCAAAGGGCTGCCACGTGAGGTTGCCTATCTGCCGACCGCCCAGGCGCCGACCGCAGCCGCGGACCGGCAAGCGGCCGGTTCGACCGGTGCCTGCGACCTGAATGGCGATGGCCGGACCGATCTGGTGACGGCGTCGTACGCCAACGTGAACTTCCCTAAGAACCTGCGCGTGTTTCAGTCATCCGCCTCAGGCGAATTCACCGAAAAATTCAGAACGCCAATCCCTCCTGCGATCGTCAGTCTCGCGGCGTCTCGCCCCGGCAGTCCGTCGCCCGGCGCGGCCGGTATCGCCTGCGCTGACCTGAATGGTGACGGCCGCCGGGATCTGGTGGTGCATTGGGAAACCAGCGTCGGCAACTCGTTCATTCAATTCCTGCGTAATGACGGCAACTTCCAGTTTTCTGATGTGACGATCGACTGGTTCGGATCGTGGGACTCCGCGTTTGCCGTGCGCGGCGGATCGAAGCCCCTCAACGGGTTCGAGCTGCGCGATCTCAATGGTGATGGCACCAATGATTTCGCGGCGAAGTCGACCGGTAGCGTCACGCCCGATATGCTGTGGGCCGGGACGTTCGGCGTGCGATTGAATGACGGTACCGGCAAGATGGAGCCGATGCGCTACCGGCCGTCTGCGGCTTCAGGCACCGTCGCGGATCTTAACCGGGTCCTCGGCTGCGTCGCATATTGCGCATTCACGGCAATGCTGTTTGACGCGACGGGGGATGGCACGGTCGACTTCGTGCTGATTGATAACGAGAGCCTCAAATCGAGGGATTTGCCCTGGCGTGAAGACCGGATCGTGATCTACACCTTTGCAGGGCAGGCGCGCTGAGTCGCGCGATTGCGGCCGCACTCTGCTCAGGCCGGTTCAGTGCAGTTCGAAGAAGAACGTCGCGCCCTGGCCTGGCTCGCTCTGTGCCCAGATGCGCCCGCCGTGGCGATGCAGGATGCGCTGCACCGCCGCCAGGCCGACGCCCGTGCCCTCGAACTCGGTCGACGGGTGGAGCCGCTCGAACGGCGCGAACAGGCGATGCGCCTCTTTCATGTCAAAGCCCGCGCCGTTATCTCGAACGCAGAACGCGGTGCGGCCATCAACCTGCGCCGTGCCGATGGTGATGCTCGGCTCTGCGACCCGCGATGAGTACTTCCACGCGTTGCCAATGAGGTTTTCCATCGCCGCGCGGATGAGGCTCAGATCACCGCTGCACCGGAGGCCTGGCTGGATGTCGACGGTCACCGTTCGTTCCGGTGACGTAAAACGCAGGTTTGACACGATCTCGCTGCACAGCTGCGACAGGTCGATGTCCGATGATTCGAGCGGCGCGTTGCTGACGTGCGCGAGCGCGAGCAGGTCATCGACAAGCTCGTTCATGTAGGTGACCGATCGCCGGATCCGGCCGACGCTATCGAGGATCTGCGGCGGCAGGTCGTGATCCTTTACTCGAGTGATAACTTCACAACTCAACTGGATCACCGAGAGCGGCGCGCGCAAGTCATGGCTCACCGTCGCGTTGAAGGCTTCGACGTCGCGCAACGACGTCTCAATCGTGCGCGTTCGCTCGGCCACCCGCCGCTCGAGCGCCGCGTTCAACTGCAGGACCTCTTCTTCGGCCAGCTTCTGGTCCGTAATGTCCTGGCATACGCCGACGAGACGTATGAGCGTGCCGGTGTCGTCCAACACCGGATACGCCCACGTGTGCAGGTAGCGAAGCGTTCCATCCGGCCGGAAGATGCGCTCATCGTGGGAGTACGGTACGTGCTCGTGGAACACACGGTTCGTCGCATCGATCACGCGCTGGCGGTCGTCGGGATGGACCATCGTCAAGTACGCTTCGTAGCTTGGCGTGTACTGCTCGCGCGTCAGCCCGTAGATCTGATACAGCTGGTCTGACCATACGGCGGTCGGCTCGCTGATATCCCATTCCCAGGTCCCAAGATGCGCGACTCCCTGGGTGTCGACCATCAGCTGTTCGCTGCGACGTAACCGCAACTCGGAGCGCTTCAGCTCCGTGGTATCCGTCGCGATGCAGAGATACCCGGTGATCGCGTGGCCTTCACGAAGGGGCGAGAGTGCAAACGACGCCCACGCCCGCACCCCGGCTGGTCCCATCTCCCCCGCGTCGAACACGCCGCTCTCTCCGGTGGTGAGTACCCGGGCGGCGACGTCGGCGAGAAGGCCGCGTGCGTCTCCAGTGAACAGGTCGATGGCCGGCATGCCGGCAGCGGCGGCATCAGGCCAGCGCGACCGTGCCGCGCCGTTGGCAAAAACCAGGCGACCATCCGCACCCGCCGCATAGACGGCGGTCAGACTCTGCTCGAGCGCCCACCGCAGCGCGTCTGTCCCAACGAGCGAAAGCGCGGCTGTCATGCCTTGGCATTATTGCCCGACACGGGGCGAGCCTGCGACTACGGCGATGACTTCTGGGCCTTCAAGCTGGCGCTAAAGGCTGTCGATTCAACACAGAAACAGACGTTCGGATTCGTTGGTCCGCGACCTGTCCTCAAGGTTCTGCGGAGGTCTCCGATTACCTAGTTACAAGGCTGCTGTGGTTGCAGCCGCGAAAGTCCGGCAGGGACGCCGGACTCGACCAACACTCACGGAGGAGACTTCTCAATGGCGGCATTCTCGGTTGTCAGCAACATCTCGTCGGCAAGCGCCCAGGCGCACCTCACCAACACCAGCATTGGCCTGAACAAGGCCCTCAACCGCTTATCCAGCGGCTTCCGCATCAACCAGGCCGGCGATGACGCGGCCGGTCTCGCGGTCGCGAATACCTATCGCAACGACCAGGCGATCCTGAACCAGGGCATCCGCAACGCCAACGACGGCCTGTCCAAGCTCCAGATCAAGGACGGCGCGCTCAACAACATCTCGACGCTGCTCGATCGCCTGGCGACCCTGTCCACGCAGGCCGCCAACGGCGCCAGCGACGCGGACATCAGCAAGCTGTCGGAGGAATACAGCGAGATCCTGACGGAAATCACGCGTGAGGCGACGGTGGCCGACATGGCGACCGCGACGGGCTTCTCGGTCTTCGTCTCGAGCGAAGCGACGGCCGCCGACGGCAAGATCACGGATTCGTCCATCGGTGCGGCGACCGCCGCGGCGCTGGGCTTGACGACGACGACGTTTGCGACATCGGCGGATGCCGCCACGGCCCTCGGCGAGGTGCAGGACGCGATCGACGACCTGGGCGACGTGCAGAACACCGTCGGTATCCTGCAGAACAAGCTGATGTTCGCGGTGAGCCTGGCGCAGTCGCAGGTGGTCAACACGAAGGCAGCTGAGAGCCGCATCCGCGACGCCAACGTCGCAGAAGAATCGGCGAACATGACGCGCTACAACATCCTGACGCAGAGCGGCATCGCCGCGCTGTCGCAGGCCAACCAGTCCAGCCAGTCGGTTCTCGCCCTGCTCAAGTAAGACGAACACGAAACCTGCGGAGATGCCCGAGCCTGGCTCGGGCATTTCCTTTTAGTATCTACGGACGAGGCCAACTGGTCTCCGACCGCGGCACACAGCAGGGGGAGCAGATGCAGCATCTCGAGCGACATCGGAACGAGCGAATCGGATGGCTTCGAGCGGCGGTGCTCGGCGCGAATGACGGGATCGTCTCGACGGCGAGCCTGGTCGTTGGCGTCGCCGCGGCTGCGGCGTCGCGCCAGGACGTGCTGGTCGCGGGTGTGGCCGGCTTGGTTGCGGGTGCGTTGTCGATGGCGGCCGGCGAGTACGTCTCGGTCAGTTCGCAAGCCGACACCGAAAAGGCGGACCTCGCCCGCGAGCGTCACGAGCTGGCGACAGAACCGCAGGCCGAGGAGGACGAGCTCACCGGGATCTATGTCGGTCGCGGGCTGGACCCCGACCTCGCGCGAACCGTGGCGCGACAGCTGACGGAAGCAGGCGCGTTGGCCGCTCACGCGCGCGATGAACTGGGCCTGACAGAGGCGCTCGCGGCGCGCCCTTTACAGGCGGCGCTCGCGTCGGCGGCGACGTTCGCCGTTGGCGCGGGAGTGCCGATTGTGACGATCATTGCCGCACCGACGGCCGCACTGGTGCCAGCGGTCGTGGTGGTGTCGCTGTTGTGCCTGCTGACTCTCGGCGCGCTCTCGGCGCGGATCGGTGGGGCGCCCATGCTCGTGGGAGCGGTAAGGGTGACTACGTGGGGCGTGCTGGCCTTAGCGGCCACGGCTGCCGTTGGGTGGGCGTTCGGCGCCACTCCAATGCCCTGAGCAGACTCTCTGTAACTACTCGAGCAGTTGCCGGAGGATCCTGGCGAGCGCCCGCTGATCGGCCGGGGACAACCGTCCCAGCGTGGGAGGCGACGATGTCATGCGATCGAGAAGTGCCGCTCGCACTCTCGCGCCGGTTGGCGTCAGGCTGAGGACTTTCACGCGCCGATCCTCCTCCGAAGGGCTGCGCTGCAGCAGGCCGCGCGATTCGAGGCGATCGACCAGCCCGGTGACGTTCGACGCATCACACGAAAGTGCGCTCGCCAGTTCTCCCATCGGCATGGGCCGATCGGGATCGAGCCGCGTCAGCAGGTGACATTGCGCCGGCGACAATTCCAGCTCGGCTGCGAGAGCGGGCAGGGTGGCGCGCTGGGTGAAAGAGAACTGCACCAGCAGCTGCCATGCCTCGCACGTCGGTCCTTTGGCCTTGGCGCACATCCACGGCCATTATAGTTCACTCCCTCAATAGTTGACATCATCAAGTAATAGGCGTAGTGTCGGAATCATGAGTTCCTATCGATTGATTCCTCTTGATGACGCGGTGATCTTCCCCGGCATGCCGGTGACCCTCTCGATCGACCCCGGTTCCGACTCGCACGTGTTCCTGGTGCCGAAGCGCGGCGACGCCTTCGCGAAGGTCGGCGTCGTGGCCCAGGTGACCGAGCGTGTGAAGCTCAGCGGCCGCGGTTTCGCCGTGTCGCTGATGGGCCTGCACCGCGCGTTGCCCGGAGCCGCATCCGCCGATCGCGATGGACACCTGCGCGTCGAAGTCGAGGAGAGGCCAGACGTCAATCCGCCCGCCAGCCTGACGGCCGAACTCGAGCGCGAATACCGCGCCGTCGTCGAAGAGCTGTTGCAGCTGCGCGGAGATGACGGCCGGATCAGCGCGTTCCTGCGCTCGATCACCGGAGCCAGCGCACTGGCCGATACCGCCGGCTACTCGCCCGACATCAGCATCGAGCAGAAGATCGACCTGCTCGAAACGCTCGACGTCGTCGAGCGCCTGACGCTGTCCGTCCGCCTGCAGAAGGAACGGCTTACCGAGCTGCAGCTGCGCAAGCGCATCCGCGAAGACGTGGATTCCGGCGCGCAGAAGCAGCAGCGCGAGTACTTCCTGAATCGCCAGATGGACGCGATCCGGAAGGAGCTCGGCCAGAACGAAGCGTCGGTGGCGGAGGAGTATCGCAAGAAGATCGCCGCCGCGGGCATGCCCGAGAAGGTGCAGCAGCAGGCCGAACGCGAGCTGTCTCGGTTTGAGCGCATGGGCGACTCGAACGCCGAGTCGTCGATGATCCGCACGTATCTCGACTGGTTGCTGGCCGTGCCGTGGTCGAAGCGGTCGGAAGAGCGTCTCGATCCCGTGCATGCGCGGCAGGTCCTCGATGCCGATCACGCCGGTCTTGATGACGTGAAGTCGCGCATTACGGAATACCTTGCGGTGCGCAAGCTGCGCGCTGATCGTGGTCTCGCCGACGACAAGCGTTCGGGTGCGATCCTGACGCTCGTTGGACCTCCGGGAACCGGCAAGACGTCGATCGGTGAGTCGATCGCGCGTGCCACCGGCCGTCAATTCGTGCGGATGTCGCTCGGTGGCGTGCGAGACGAAGCTGAGATTCGCGGTCATCGGCGCACTTACATCGGGGCCTTGCCCGGACGCCTGGTCCGCGCGCTGCGTGATGCCGGCACCATGAACCCGGTCATCATGCTCGACGAAGTGGACAAGCTCGGGTCCGACTGGCGCGGCGATCCTTCGTCGGCGCTCTTGGAAGTGCTCGACCCGGCGCAGAACCACGCGTTTGGCGATCACTACCTGGACATCGAGCTCGACCTGTCGCACGTGTTGTTCATTGCCACGGCGAACGTGGCCGACAGGATTCCGGGACCGCTGCTGGATCGCATGGAGGTCATCCCGTTCGATGGCTACACCATCGACGAGAAGGTGGCGATCGGGCGCGGCTATCTGTGGCCGCGGCAGGTCGAGCGCAACGGCCTGGTTGCAGACGATGTGACGATCACCGACGACGTGTTGCGGGTGTTGGTAAACGACTACACGCGCGAGGCCGGCGTCCGCAATCTCGAACGCGAGATCGGCACGCTGCTGCGCAAGACCGCGGCCTCGGTCGCATCGGGCAAGGCGGCGAAGCCGGTCGTGATCGATGAGCCGTTTGTGCGACAGGCATTGGGCCGAGCCAAGGTGTTCCACGAAGTCGCCGCGCGCACGGCGACCCCGGGTGTGGCCACGGGACTCGCGGTCACTGGTGTTGGTGGCGACGTGCTGTTTGTTGAAGCGGCGTCGATGGCCGGCACCGCCGGGCTCGTGCTCACGGGGCAACTCGGCGACGTGATGAAGGAATCCGCGCGCATTGCACTGACGTTCGTCAGGGGCAACGCGGCCCGGCTGGGCATCAAGGACGAGAAGTTCTTCGGGCAGGAATTTCACGTCCACGTGCCGGCCGGTGCCGTGCCGAAGGACGGCCCGAGCGCGGGTGTCACGATGGTGACGGCGCTGGCCTCGCTGCTGACCGGTCGCAACGTGAAGAACACGGTTGGCATGACCGGAGAGGTCACGCTGCAGGGGCTTGTGCTGCCGATCGGCGGATTGAAGCAGAAGGTCCTTGCCGCGCACGCTGCCGGTTTGACCGAAGTGATCCTGCCGGCGCGCAATGCTCCTGATCTGGACGAAGTCCCGTCGGAGGTGCGCGAGCAGATGACCTTCCATCCGGTGAGCAGCGTCCACGAGGTTCTGGCGCTGGCGCTGGAACCCGAGGCGGTCGCCAAGGCCGAAGCCGCCTAACGGGATTGCGCCGCCGTTCGACGCTCAACGGCGGTCTCTTCCCGCTGTCCGCCCGAACACGTCCTAGACACCTGAAACGCCCAGGCCTTGCTCGGGCGTTTCCTCTTGGGAGGGCAGCGGGACCGGACGGCCATCCAGATCGAATGCCCGATCGCCATCCGGTCCGCGAACGATGACGGCCAGCGGTTCGCGAAGAACGGCGCCGAGGATCGTCCCGGCGACGACGGCAGCGTCACATCTCGTTGATGCGACCGCGAAGATCTCCACGCCAGCGATGATGACCCGCTGTCTGTCGGTGTGCCTGGTTGTCGTCACGGTGCACCTCGCCACACGCGAAGGGCGCGCCAGACGGGCGGGGAGCACATGAAGAGCAGGACGACGCCGATGACCCGAAGCGGCGTGACCGAGACCGTGCCGGCACAGGCGCCGGCAAGCACAGCTCGCTCAAAGTCCGGCACCAGGTCAAGTTCGATGTGCCTGAGTGACGCCATCGTTGCTAGCGGCAGCAGGATGCCGCACGCTTGCCCGGTGTCGGCCGGATCGCCCAATCCAAAGCGGGCGCGGACCGCCAGGTGATCGACCCGCACCGCATCAAGCACGCTCTCCACCAACCGGGCTACGCGGTGGAGGAACTGCGGGGTTCTGACGGCTGCCAGCACCTCTCGGCGCGGGGTGGATGAATTGGTGGGTCGCCGACGCGGCGATGTCCTGGCGCGGTTGCGTCGGGCCGACCCGGGTCGGCGCGCGGCGCCGCCGATCGCGACGTCGATCAGGCCAAACAGCCAGCGCAGTCTCGCGTTGCCACGGACTCGCTCCGCGAGTTCAACGCGCAGATCAAGATGCAGAGGAGCAGCGAGGGCGGCCACGATCAGTAGTCCGATCACGGCCGCCGCAATTGCCAGCCAGGACATGCCACTCTCGTGCGGCGGTCAGCCGTTCTGTCCGGCGCGCTTGTCGACGATCTTGCCGACCGCTTCGCCGAGCTTCTCGACGACGCCAGCCGCACCGGCGCGCACGGGCTCAACGCGCACGCCGTCCTTGGTCACCAGCACCACGGCGACCGGCTTCACTCCGCCGCCACCACCCGAGCCGCCCCCTGTGCCCTCGGCCTGCGGGTTCTTCGGGTCCTTGCCGGATCCGCCACCGGCGCCGAAGCCGAATCCAATACTTACCAGCGGGATGACCGTGTTGCCCTCGATCGTGATCGGCTCACCAACGACCGACTTGGTGTTGAGGACGCGCTCGATCTCGCCCAGCGTGGTCTTCAGCATGCTTTCAACGGGTTCCATGATTGCTCCTTAGGTCTCGAATGAACCGTCCTCAGGCGGTGATGCACGAACCTGGCCGGATCGGCGACTAAGAATTTGGGCCGTCTGCTGCGTTTTTCGCGCGTGCTTCCCGGTGCGATACGAAATATCCCGCAGGCCGCCGTGCGAAATCGTTCGCGCCGCCTTGCTTCCTGACCCGAACGAAGTCCCTGTTGACGTGCGTGACCGGATGGCGTTTCATCATCACGGATGCCCCGCCTAGAGCAACTGCTCGCCAGGAATACTCATTACACAAGAGCCGAGGCACGGCAGTTACTCAGGTCGGGCGCGGTATCCACCGAGTCGGGCGCGACGATTGATGAACGGCTCGAGCCGACGGACCTGCCGATCACGGTGCGTGTGCACAAGCGCGAGATCGTGCTCCACGATTCGTCACATGTGATGCTGAACAAGCCGCTGGGGTGTGTCACGGCGCTCAAGGATGCGCAGCACCCCGTCGCGTTCGACTATTTGGTTGGGGCGGCCCTCAAGGACGAACTCCGTCCTGTCGGGCGCCTCGATCTCGACACCAGCGGTCTCCTGCTGTGGACCACGGACGGACAGTGGTTGCAGCGGCTGAGTCATCCCAAGCGTAAGGTGCCGCGCACGTATCACGCGGCGCTGACCCAACCGTTCTCGGCGATGCCAGAGGGACTCACGCTGGCCGATGGCCACAAGCCCCACATCACCGAGTTAAGGGAGATTGATGTCAGCGTTGCGCATCCGAGCCTCGCGAGACCAGACGGCGCGCGACTGTTCGCCTCCATCACGATCACCGGCGGGGCGTATCACGAAGTCAGAAGGATATTTGCGGCGTTGGGCAGTCACGTCGCTGCGCTCTGTCGCGTCAGCTTTGGGAATGTGGTCTTGCCTGAAGACCTGCCGCCTGGCGCCCATCGTCCCGTCAGGCCCGAGGACGTCCTTAGCGTGTCGACCTTTTCAGCCGGCCTTTGAGCACCTTGTACTTCGCGTCTTCCGCCACCAACGACAGCGGCAATGACTTCGGCATCATGCGCTCGTAGGGCAGAAAACGGTTCGCCACCATGAGGACGACGCCGTCGCTGTGCAGATGCTGTTCGCACGATTCCAGAAACCGGGCGACCACGTTGTAGTCGGTGCCGATGCCCTGATGGAAGGGCGGGTTCGTGACGATCAGGTTGAATCGCTGGTCGCCCACCGCGTCCAGGCCATCCACCGCGCGGATCTCTCGTGCCGCCAGCCCGTTGGCTTCGAACGTGCGCTCGGTCGACAACAGGGCGAACGCGTTGGAGTCGACGAGTGAGACGTCACAGCCAGGGTTCAATGACTTGATGGCCGCGCCCAGTACGCCGGAGCCGCATCCAAAGTCCAACACCGCGCCGCCGATGTCCGGCGGGATGTGCGGCAGCAGAAACGCCGTTCCCTCATCCAGTCGTCCGTGGCTGAAGACGCCTGGCAGTGAAACCACCTCGATCCCGCTCGTGCGATTGGGGACGTGGAAACGCTTCTCCCACGAAGCGAGATCGACTGCGGCGCGGGTTTCAGCGACCCTGGCCTCATAGAGCACGCAGTGCCGGGCCGAGTCCGAGAACTCGATCGGGCCAACGCGCTCCTCGAGCCGCTCCGCATTCGAGCGGATGCCGGCCGAATTCTCCCCAACGAGCAAGACACGCCCCCCGGGGGAGACCACGCTGCCGGCCATTGCGAGCATGCAGTCGTTCGCGTCCTTGCCTTTCTGCAAGTAGGCGACGACCACATCGTGTGGAGGATCCGGTTTCGTGCAGGCTGCCGCGAACACCGGCCTGAGTCCAGCGCCATCAAGGGGCGCCAGATGCGTGTTCAGAAGATGCGAGGCATAGTCGAACGACTGCAGCACTCCGTGCTGCCGGCGGAAGAGAGAGGTGATCTTCGGATCTTTCGGCGCGCCGAGTACCAGCAGGTTGGCGCCGTGAATCCGGTCGATGTTTCTCTCGAGCAGCTGCGTCGGACGCGTGTTGGCCTCAGTGCTAGCAGTTCCTGTCGTGTCTTTCAGCCTCGTATCCTTCCGTGTCGCGTCACCGTATCGAACATCTTAGCGCTTGAGCTTCGATACGGCGACCATCACAAGGACGACGATAAAGATGACAACGAGAGCACCGACCCACATGCCTGCCTTGAAGATCCCGCCGACGAGCTCGCAGCCCGATGTGCTGAGACCGAGGACAACCAGTAGAGTGGCGCGGGCCAGTGTCGAAGTCTGTGACATGCTTATCTCCGCCGAGAGCATGTGCAAGCAGTGTGCCGGTCTGGCCGGAACCCGAATGGTCGTGCTTTAGGATGTCGATCGTCTCGACGGTCTGCGCGACCCTGAGCGTTGCGCTCGGCGCGACCTACATGTTTGCGGCCGAGGCCCCTCGCCAGTTCATCGTGATCAACGCAGGCGCGCTGGTGGTGGGCATGACCGGCGCCTCGCTGGTCCGTCTATTGCCGAATTACGGCTGGCGTCTTCGCGGTGCTTTCACTGTTGCTGCCGGTCTGCTGCTGATCGCGACCGCGGTAAGTGGTGTGCATGTTGATGGGGCATCCAGATGGCTCCGCGTCGCCGGACTGTCCCTGCAGCCGAGCCTGATCGTCCTCCCCATGGTGATGGTCTGGTTTGCCAGGGATCGTGACTGGCTGGTGTCGCTTGGGCTGGTGTTGGCGAGTGTTGGCCTTGCCATGCAGCCCGACCGCGCGATGGCCGGAGCGCTCGCATGCGGCCTGACGATCCTGTGGTTGCAGCGGCGGGAATGGCAGGTGTCGATGGCGCTATTGAGCGCAGTTGCCGCTTTCGCGACAACGATCACGCGGCCCGACGTGGTGCCGCCGGTCTTGTTCGTCGAGCACGTCGTGAAATCAGCGTTCGCGTTTCATTTGTTGTCGGGTCTGGCGGTCGTCGCCGGGCTGCTGACGATGTTGGCGCCCGGCGCGGAGGCGGTGCGTTCTTCTGGCGACGAGCGCGCTGAAGTGGCGGTGTTCGCAACTACCTGGCTGGCGGTGATCGTGGCGTCGTTGCTTGGCAACTATCCGACGCCGCTTGTCGGGTACGGCAGCAGCGCTATTCTCGGTTACTGCCTGAGCGCTGCTGCGCTACCCGATCGGCGAGCGACACACTCCAGGGGGCCGATCCGTTAGTTTTTCGAAAGCGGCGGCCGCTGCCGTTGATAGACTAGAAGCGCTTCTTCGATCCCACCCCTTGTTTCCGGTTTCGCACTCATGACATCTCCGTTGCCTTCGATCGCCGACCGTATTGCCGAACAGATCAACGCGCGCCTGCCTCAGGTTGAGGCCGCCATCAAATTGCTCGATGAGAAGGCGACCGTGCCGTTCATCGCCCGCTACCGCAAGGAAGCGACCGGCGGTCTCGATGACACGCAGCTGCGCCTGCTCGAGGAACGGCTCACGTACCTGCGGGAACTCGAGGACCGCCGCGCGGTCGTGCTGAAGAGCATCGAGGAGCAGGGCAAGCTCACTCCCGAATTGGCGAAGTCGATTCAGCAGGCGGATACCAAGGCCCGACTCGAGGACCTGTACCTGCCGTTCAAGCCGAAGCGCCGCACGAAGGGCCAGATCGCCCGCGAGGCCGGACTCGAACCGCTGGCGCTCCGCTTGTTGCAGGATCCAATGCTGGTGCCCGAGACCGAAGCGGCGGCGTTCGTGGATGCCGAGAAAGGCATCGCCGACGTTTCTGCGGCGCTCGAGGGCGCGCGCTGGATCCTGATGGAGCAGTTCGCCGAGGACGCTGAACTCGTTGGCGGCCTTCGGCAGTTGCTATGGGACCGCGGCGAGTGGACGTCATCCGTTGTTCCCGGCAAAGAAGAAGAGGGCGCGAAGTTTTCGGATTACTTCAGCGCCAGCGAATCGGTGAAGGCCGTTCCGTCGCATCGAATCCTGGCGCTGCTGCGCGGACGGAAGGAAGGTTTCCTCCGCCTGGCCGTCGTCCTGCCGGAAGAGGCCGATGCAACCGGCCCCAGCGAACCGGAGCGCCGCATTGCTGGACGCGCGGGGATCGAGAACAAGAAGCGCCCGGCTGATGCGTGGTTGACCGAGGCCGTGCGATGGACCTGGAAGGTCAAGATGCTCGGCAGCCTCGAGTTCGATATCGAGCAGAAACTGCGAGAGCAGGCCGAGACCGAAGCGATCCGCGTGTTCGGCAGCAACCTGAAGGACTTGATGCTGGCGGCCCCTGCCGGGCAGCGTGTGACGATGGGCCTCGATCCCGGCATCCGCACCGGTGTGAAGGTTGCCGTTGTTGATGGTACCGGCAAGCTGCTGGACACCGCGACCGTGTACCCGCACGAGCCGCGCAACGATTGGGAGGGCGCGCTGCGGATGATGGCCCAGCTGTGCCTGCGGCATGGTGTGCAGCTGATTGCCATCGGCAACGGCACGGCATCTCGCGAAACCGACAAGCTCGCTGGAGAACTGATCGCGAAGTTGAGCGAACCGAGACCCGCGAAGATGGTCGTCTCTGAAGCGGGCGCGTCTGTGTATTCGGCTTCTGAGCTTGCGGCGAAGGAGTTCCCGAATCTCGATGTGTCGTTGCGCGGAGCGGTGTCGATTGCGCGACGGTTGCAGGATCCGCTCGCGGAACTCGTGCGCATTGATGCCAAGGCGATTGGCGTCGGCCAGTATCAGCACGACGTGAACCAGTTCCTGCTGGCGAAGAAGCTCGACGCCGTCGTCGAGGACTGCGTGAACGCCGTTGGTGCGGACGTGAACACCGCATCGGCTCCGCTGCTCGCGCGCATCTCCGGTCTCAACGCGACCACCGCGGCGAACATCGTGTCGTTCCGCGACCAGAATGGTCCGTTCCGCAATCGTCGCCGCATCCTCGACGTGCCCCGGCTCGGCGATCGCACCTTCCAGCAGGCCGCCGGCTTTCTCCGCATCATGAACGGCGATCAGAAGCTCGATTCCTCGGCGGTTCACCCCGAGGCGTACCCGGTGGTCGAACGGATGGCCGCGACCACAGGCCTGCCGGTGGAACAGTTGATCGGCAATACCGCCGTGCTCCGCAAGCTGTCGCCCGAATCGTTCGCGGATGCGCAGTTCGGTGTGCCTACCGTCAAGGACATCCTCGCTGAACTCGAGAAACCGGGTCGCGACCCGCGTCCAGAGTTCAAGACCGCCACGTTCAAGGAAGGCGTCAACGAACTCAGCGATCTGGAGCCGGGCATGCTTCTCGAAGGCGTGGTCACCAACGTCGCCAACTTCGGCGCGTTTGTGGACATCGGCGTGCACCAGGACGGCCTCGTGCACGTGTCGCAGCTCGCGAATCGCTTCATCAAGGATCCCCGCGAGGTCGTGAAGGCGGGCGATGTCGTGAAGGTGAAGGTCGTGGAGTGTGACCTGAAGCGCAGGCGCATTTCATTGACGATGAAGCTTGACGCGGAGGTGCCGGTGAACCGCGGCCAGGGTGCCGCACCCAGTGCAGCCGGTGCTGCGGTGAAGCGTGGTCCGCGCCCCGCCGAGGCCGCTCCTCGTCGTCCCGCGGCTCCTCAGACGTCGTTCGCGGCGGCGTTCGCGAAGCTGTCGGGCAAAGACTAGATCTGCGGCTTCAGCCGGATCAGGGTGCAGCTTCTCTATTAGAAGGTCGCCAGCGCGTTGAATGGTGACGCGGTGCCGCCCGGGATCTGGTAGATCTGCCAGGTCAGCATGAATTCCCAGCGCTTCAGTCGCGCCGCTTCGATGGCCGCGTCCTCGGTGAAGGCGTTGTCGACCAGCGGCAAGCCCATATTCACCTGCGTCAACTGATGGACGGGACGGCCGATCCCGGCAACGCCGGACGGCTGCACGTCATTGACGGCATCACTCGCCAGCAGTGACACGTCGCGTGACTTCAGCCATGGCAGCACGGAGGCGTGCAGCCCGGCGCCGCCCTGGCCGTAGGCCCACGGGCCTTCGGCCGTTCGCTTGGCCCAGCGTCCCGTGCGAATGATCAGCGCGTCGCCAGGGCCGATCTTGATTCCCGCAAACTTCTCCCACGCTTCCAGATCCTCCACATAGACCGGCGTGGTGGGTTCGAGCCACTTCAGGCCTTTCATCAACGGCAGATCCACCAGCACGCCGCGCGTGATGTATCCGGGGCCCATGCGATCCGCGGCGGATTCAATGCAGCCGGCGGCGGTGAGCGTGAAGGGGAATCCGTTATAGCTGACCGCCGGCTCGCCGTCCTTGCGCCCGATCGGCCCCTGGTAGTGACACAGCGCATCCATGTGCGAGCTGAGGCCGTCGTGAATCGACAGATGAATCACATCGAGCGCGCCCTGAATCGCGCCGGTGACGGGATGGACGCGCGCCATGCGATGCAGGTTCTCGCCGAAGGTTCCGGTATCGCTGCCGGTCTTCTTGATCGGATTGATCTGCAGCGTGACGGTCCTGGCCTCCTTGACCAGGGCCATGGCCGCCTTGGTCTTCTCGGGCGTGATCAGGTTGAGCAGACCGCGCTGGTCGTCCTTCCCCCAGCGCCCCCAGTTCGACAGCTCCTTCTCCCAGCGCTTCAGCATGTCGAGCGTGACCAGGCGCTTGGGGTCCTGCGTCGACGGATGCGGCTTGAACGCCGATCCGCCCTGGGTCGAGACCAATCCGGTGGCGGCGATGATCAGTGCGGCGACGAATCCGGCTGCGATCCTCACGTGGGAGGGCTGGCTCTTCATGGCTGCATTATCAGCCAGCTCCGCCGCGTTCACTTCACGATCATGAATCCGCCCGCCACATTGAACGTGACCGTCGAAAAGCCGTGAAGGGGCAGCAATCCATCACCCATTAATGCTGCCGGCTCCCCGCTATCGATGAGAACCGCGAGCGGATTTTGCAGGCGCGCCTGACCGACGACCAGATCCTCGAGCTGCACTCGGTGGGCCAGGCGTGTCCCGGCCACGCCGGACACCACACCGACGTCGAGAGGGGTCATCTGCAGCTTGTCGCGCGCGTGCGCAAACAGGACGAGTGCGTCACTGCCACTGTCAGGGATCAGCGAAAGGGGGCTTGGATCGCCGGAGTACTGCGGAAGGCTGACGAGCACGCGCTGGGCACTGACGTCGAGCGGCAGCCGGAGACCGTCCGGCAGATCAGCGGCCGAGTGCCAGACAATGGCGCGGCGGGCGTAGTCGATGGTGTAGATGACCGTCGAGAGTACGTCTTGCCCAATGAGTCCATCGACCCGCTGACCGGCCGCGTACCGATCCGCGGTCATGACCGCTGCCTCGACGGTGAACTCAGACTGGCAACAGATCGAGAGCCCGGTCAGGCGGACGACATAGGCTTCATCACGACCGGCGGGAGTCACCATCCGCGTCTTTGCCATGACCGGCAGCCGGAGTTCCTGCCACAGCCGGGTCGAGATGACCGTTCGCGACGAACCGGTGTCGACGACGAACCGGTAGGGGCCCGTCCCACCGATCGTCACCGGCACCACGATCGAGCCGTCGTCGAGCAGGACAAAGGGGGTTGGTGCCGGGTTTGCCGTGGCCGTGGCCGGCGACAGGGTCGAGAGCAGCAGGGTGGTGGCGATCACTGAAATGCGCATGCCTCCTCCGTTCGAGGCCCACTTTGCGTGTGCGCGGCCGCCAAGTCCTGACGGGAGTGCCCGGAATTGGGAATGGCGGCCTGATGTTTTTGTGATGGGCCTGTTTATGGGGTGTTTCCCGCTCGACCGGGGCGCGGACTGACGTCTATTCTGGTGAGGCGTGGCCGTGAAGTATCAGTGGGACGATTTCGTTATCGACGTGGACGCGTACCGGCTCGAGCGCGCGGGGGTGCCGCTGCAGCTTGAACCGAAGGCCTTCAACCTGCTGCTCCTGTTGATCGAGCGCCCGGGGCACGTCTTCAGCAAGCAGGAGATCTTCGATCGGCTCTGGCCGGGCACCGTGGTGACCGATCACGCCCTGACGCGGGTGATTGCACAGTTGCGCCGCGTGCTTGGGGACGAAGCGCGTGACGGGCGCTACATCGAGACGGTGCCGACGCGCGGGTATCGATGGCTGCCCAAAGTCGCGCCCGTGGCTGATGTGGCGGCTGGTTCCGTGCCTGATGCCGTCCAGGCTCCAGCTCCTGCGATCGAGAATCCGAGACGCTTCAGTCCCTGGGCGATTGGTCTCGCGACAGCCCTCATGCTTCTCGGCATCGTCGCCTGGACGCAACGGGATGGCCGCACCGAATCCATCGAGAGTCCGGTCGCGGGTCCGCCACCGGGCGTGTTGTGGCCGGTGCAGCTGACGACCAGTGCCGGCCTCGACATTCATCCGTCGTTTTCGCCGCAAGGCGACGCGGTCGCCTTTGCTTCCGATCGATCGGGCACATTCGAGCTGTACGTGCGCTCGCTTGGTGGAGCCGCGACGGAGATCGCGCTGACCAGTGACGGTCGTCACAATGTGCAGCCGGCATGGTCGCCGGCTGGCAGCCTGATTGCGTTCCACTCGCACGTGCGCGGCGGCATATGGATCATGCCGGCGAGAGGCGGACCGCCGCGGCAGGTGGCTGCGGAAGGTTCTCATCCTGCGTGGTCGGCCGACGGCCGCCGCGTGGCCTTTCAATCAGACGAACCCTCGGACGTGACCCCCAGCGCGTTCGGTGCGCAGAGCGGCGCCACGATCAAGGTCGTGAACGCCGATGGCAGCGGGCTCCGGCAGTTGACGACCGCAGGGCAGCCGCTTGGCGGTCATGCATCGCCGGCATGGACTCGAGACGGACGCTTTGTCGCCTTCAGTGTGTTCGAAGGCGGCGCCAACAACGGCGTGTGGGTCGTGTCGACCGAGACCGGCGAGGTCGCGCCGTTGCTTCGAGGCTGGCGCGGCCTGTATGAGCTGGCCTTCGCGCCTGACGATTCATCGATCTACGTCGCCGGTGGCGAACCCTACATCACGCGCATCCCGTTTGACGCCAAGACCGGCACGGCGAGTGGCGAGCGGGAGATGCAGCCGGTTCCCGGAGTCAGCGGCGTGCGCGGTCTCACGGTCGGACCGGACGGCAACCTCAGTTTCGCTGGTCTCTCCATCTCGAGCCAGGTATGGGTGCAGTCGATCGGCCCCGATGGCACTGGTCGCGGAGCGCCTCGAGCGCTCACCACCGACACGAGCCGCCGTAACTCACACCCGGTGGTGTCGCCGGACGGCACACGCGTCGCCTACGTATCAACCCGCGGCGGTGAGCCGCCAAATGTATGGATGGTTGGGATCGACGGCACCAACGGTGTGCAGCTCACCGCCAACGACAGTCCCGATATGAAGCCGTACTGGTTTCCTGACGGCCGCCGGATCGCATTCCTCTCGAGCCGCGATGATCGTATGGGCATCTGGTCGGTCGATCTCGAAACGCGACGAGAAGAGTCGATCGCGCGCCTCGACGACCTGGCGCCGAAGATCCTGGGCGCGGTCAATGGCATGGTGGCAGAGCCCGCGATTTCCCGATCGCTCGATCATGTGGCGGTTGCGGTGATCGCGCCGCCAGTCGGGAATCGTCAGATCTTCGTCAGCCCGATCGCCACGCGCGATCCGAAGGCAATTTCCGATGCGTCGCAGTGGTTGGGGTACCCCGCGTGGTCGAACGACGGTCGCCGCCTCGCGGTTGAAGTGAAGGAAGGCAGCTCCACGCACGCGGGTGTCCTCGACGTCAACACCGGGGCGTTGCGCAAGCTGACGCACGAACGGGGGCAGACGTGGGTGCGGAGCTGGTCGCCGGACAGCAGCAAGATTGCCGCGGCATTGTTTCGCAACGGCAAGTGGGATCTCCGGTGGATCGATGCCACTAGCGGCCAGACCGGCGTGATCACCGGGCCATCGGCGCCGAATGTCTACGTGCGATACCCGGAATGGTCGCCGCGCGGCGACACGATCGTCTACGAACGGGGAGAGCTGCGAGGCAACGTCTGGATGCTGCGGCCTGGCAGGCCGACGGACTGATTGGTCAGGAGCGGGCCTGCCGCTTCACCCACGGGTCGTTGACAAAAGTGCCTAGCGGCACCAGCGACGCGCCGAACAGGCGCATCCAGCCGAGCGCGCCGATCGGCCGATCCCGGAACGCCATCACCATCGTCGCCATGTAGGCGATGAACGCGATGCCATGGAGCCATCCGACTGGCGGCACGAGCGCCGGCTGGCCGGCGAGGTACTTGAACGGCATCGCCACGAAGAACAGCAGCACGGTGGTCACGCCTTCAACAAAGGCAACCTTCCTGAACACGTCGATCATGCAACCACTATCTTAGTGGTTCGGCTACTCTGGGATTGTGGCTACGAACGACGAGCGCGCCGATGCGGCCGGCGCGATTGACTGGCTGGAACGCATTGCCGCCGACTGGCAGCGCCTTGAAGCGCTGCCGATAGAGGAGAGGCAGCGCCTGCATCGGGTGATCGCCGCGCTCTCGACCGCCGATCCCAAGGCCAATCGCAAGCGGCGCAAAGCCGAGCGAGCGCAGGAGGTCAGCAGGGAAGAAGCGATCCTGCATGAGACGGGTATTCGTGCGCGCCGCCGGGCCGCCGTCACCACTCCAAACGTCTTTCCCCCTTCAGGCGATGCGCGGGCCGCTGCGGCGGATCCGTCTGCTTCTGTTGATCGCGTCTGTTACGTCTGCAAGAAGCGGTATTCGCAAACCCACCACTTCTACGACCAGTTGTGCCCTGAGTGCGCCGAGGTGAACTTCGCCGCGCGCACTGAGCTTGCCGATCTGCGCGGCCGCGTCGCCCTGCTGACCGGAGGACGTGTGAAGATCGGTTACCAGGCCGGATTGAAGTTACTGCGGTGTGGGGCCCGGCTGATCGTCACCACCAGGTTTCCGCAGAATGCCGCGTCGAGATACGCACAGGAGCCGGACTTCGGCGCATGGAGCGATCGGCTCGAGATCCACGGCGTCGACCTGCGGAACCTGCCCGGCGTTGAAGCGTTCTGCCGCAATCTCGTGGCCACACGCGACCGGCTCGACTTCATCATCAACAACGCGTGCCAGACAGTTCGACGTCCGCCCGAGTTCTATACGCACATGATGGCGGAGGAGATGACGGCGTCGCATCAACTGCCGGACCATGTGCGACGGTTGCTCGGCGATCCACAGAACACGCCGGCCGTGCGCGGTAATGCGGGCTCGCATTCGGCGCTGATGTCGCAAGTGCGATTGCTGGACGAGGAGCTCTCATCGCGCGCCAGCCTCTTCCCGCAGGGGCGGCTGGATGAGGATCAGCAGCAGGTGGACCTGCGCGACATGAATTCCTGGCGGATGCTGCTGGCCGACGTGCCGACGGTCGAGATGATCGAAGTGCAGCTCGTGAACGCGATCGCGCCGTTCCTGTTCAACGCGCGGCTGAAGCCGCTGATGCTCAAGACCCCGGAGCGGGACAAGCACATCGTCAACGTGTCAGCCGTGGAAGGGCAGTTCTACCGCATTGCCAAGACCACGCGCCATCCGCACACCAACATGGCGAAGGCGGCGCTCAACATGATGACGCGCACCTCGGCCACGGATTACTTCAACGACGGCATTCACATGAACAGCGTCGACACCGGATGGGTGACCGACGAGGATCCGGTCGAGATCGCGATGCGGAAGACCGCCGAGCAGCGGTTTCATCCGCCACTCGACATCGTCGACGGCGGCGCACGCATCGTGGCGCCGATCATCGACGGGTTCAATACCGGCACCCACGTGTGGGGCCAGTTCCTGAAGGACTACAAGCCGACGCCCTGGTAGCTGTGCGGTGCGGTTGAGAGGGAGAGGCGAGTCGGGGGCCTGAGCCCCCGGCGTGTTGGTGGGAGGTCTGTCGCGCTCCCAGAGCGGGTGCGCGAGCGATGCTGTCCCTCTATAGAGCAAGCGGGATGCCAGCTTTTCGGGCGTGCTGGACGGCTTTATGTCGGCCGGTGCGTATTCGAATGCACAAGAAGCGGTAGCCGGAGGGCTAGAATGAGCGCCTATGAAACGCTTCATTCTGGTTGTTGCCTCCTTCGTCGCCTGGACGTTCGTCCCGGTCGCTACCCAATCGCCGGCCCCGGTCCCAGAACTGCCGTTCGAATCGGTGCCTGATCCGCTCTCGCTGCCTCCGGACATTCACTTCGGCGAAATCGCCGGCGTGGCGGTGAATTCCAAAGGACACATCTTCGTCTTCTCGCGCGGTAACGTCTCGGGCCCGGCCTACATGACGCAGGCGGCCCAGTTGCTCGAGTTCGACGCCAAGGGCAAGTTCGTGCGCGAGGTCGGCAAGAACAACTTCGCGTGGGCGTATGCGCACGCGGTGCGCATCGACAAACAGGACAACATCTGGATCGTCGACAAGGGCTCGAACGTGATCCTCAAGATGAACCCGCAGGGCAGGACGCAGTGGGTGTTCGGGCGCCGCGGCGAGTCATCGCACCTCGACGTGCCGCCGGACTATGCGTCGCAGATGACCGGCTTGCTGGAGCGCGCCGGCGTGGCGATCACGCGCCCGCAGAACAACAACCCGCGCAATCCGCTGCCGGTGCATCGCGATAACGTCTTCAACCAGCCAACTGACGTGGCGTGGGACTCCCAGGGCAATTCCTACTTCACCGACGGCTACGTCAACTCGCGCGTCGCGAAGGTCAACGCGAAGGGCGAGTGGATCGCCAGCTGGGGCTCGCTCGGCAACGGCCCCGGCCAGTTCGACACGCCGCACGGCATTGCGGTGTCACCGAAGGACGAGATCTACGTCGCCGATCGCGGCAATCGCCGCATCCAGGTCCTCGACACCAACGGCAAGTTCCTGCGTGAGTTCACGATCGACGTGCCGGTCGACACCAAGCGCGGCAAGATCACCTACGGCGCCGAGAACCCGAACGGCAAGACTGGTTCGCTCGCGCCGGGTGCGCCCGATGCGCTGTGCATGACGCCCGGTCCGAACCCGGTGCTGTTTGTCGGCGACCTGTATCCGAGCCGCATCTACAAGGTCTCGCTCGACGGCAAGGTGCTCGGCGTCTACGGACAGCCCGGCCGCAACCTCGGCGAGTTCGGCTGGATCCACGCGATTGCGTGCCCGTCCGAGAACGAGATCTGGGTCGGTGAGCTGATTAACTGGCGCGTGCAGAAGCTGGTGATGAAGAAGGGGGCGATGGCTACGAAGTAGCCGCCACAATGCGATTGCGGCCGCTGGCCTTGGCTCGATAGAGGGCCTGGTCAGCGGCCTTGATGATCTCCGCCTCCGACATGCCCGCCGTCGCGATCGTCGCCGCGATGCCGGCGCTGATCGTCACCCGGCTGCTGGTCGGTGATGCGCGATGCGGAATGTTCAGGTCGTTCACCACCTTCAAGGCCAGCTCCGCAACCTTCATGGCACCGGCCCCGTCCGTGCCGCCCAGGACGATGGCGAATTCTTCGCCGCCGAACCGGGCGAGGAGGTCGGTGGGGCGATGGATGGTGTTCTTCAACGCCGCCGCCACGCTCTTCAGACACTCGTCGCCGGCCTGGTGACCGTAGGCGTCGTTGAACAGCTTGAAGTGATCGATGTCGAGCAGCACGAGTGAGATGCCGGTCTTGTAGCGGATCGCGCGCCGCCATTCATCACCCAGGAAGTCATCGAAGCGCCGGCGGTTGGCGACGGCGGTCAGATCATCGGAGTTGGCGAGGTATTGCAGTTCCGCATTGGCCCTTCGCAATTCCTCGGTCTTCTCGGCGACCAGCCTGGCGAGCTGCTGCTCGCGCGAGGCAAAGCGCTGCACGCTGGTCTTCCACGCGCCGTAGATCATCAGGCCCGCGGCCAGCACGCACAGGGCCCAGAACCATTGGGTCTGATAGAAGAACGGCTTAAGCTGCACGCCGATCACCGCGCCCTCCTCGTTCCAGATGTTGTCGCTGTTGGCGGCCTTGACCAGGAAGCGATAGTGGCCCGGCGGCAGCGACGAGTAGTAGGCGGTGCGCCGCGTGCCGGCGTCGATCCAGTCGGAGTCGTGGCCTTCGAGCATGTAGCGATACTTGATCTGCTCCGACTTGATCAGGCTCACGCCGGTGAAGTTGATCTCGATGTTCCTGAGCCCGGGTTCGATGATGAGCCCCTGGCGGATGTCGGCGTTCTCGCGCTCCACCGAGGCTGATTCGATCACGACCGACGGCGGCTGGGCGTTGTAGCGCTCTTGCTGCGGATCGACGATCACCACGCCGTCTTGCGTGGGGAACCAGAATCGGCCGTCAGCGTCCTTCAAGCTCGCCGGCTGGCGGCCGCCGTTGCACTCGGTGGAGAGCATGCCGTCTTCGCTGCCGTAGCCGACGCTGTGGACTTCCTTGATGCGGCCCTCGGCAAAGTCGTTCAGCTCCTTCTTGTTGACGCGATAGATGCCGCCGTTCGAGCTGATCCAGAAGTTGCCGCGCGTGTCTTCCTGGATCGCGAACACGCCGTTGTTGTACAGGCCGTTGCCGACGTTGTAGGTGACGAAGCGCCCGTCCTTGAACCGGCTCAACCCCTCGTCGTAGGTGCCAATCCAGAAGGTGCCGTCGGCGTCCTCATGGATCGACCGCACGTAGCTGCCGGCGAGGCCTTCCCGCGTCGTGTAGTTGGTCAACGTGCCGCCGGTGAACTTCGACAATCCGCCGAAGCCGCCGAACCAGAGCGTGCCCGCGCGATCCTCGTAAATCGTCGTCATGAACTCGTTCGGGAGCCCGGACTTCACCGTCAGGTTGTTGACCAGCGCGAAGTCCTTGAACTGCAGGATGCCCTTGTTGGTGGCGGCCCAGACATTGCCGGCGCGATCGCCGTGAATGGCAAACACATGGTGGCCAAGCGCAGGCCTGAGCATGCGCGCCACGTTGTTCTCGATGATGAACAGGCCGCCGTTTATGCCGGCCCAGATGCGGCCCTGCGGGTCCTCCCACAGCGACTGCACGGAGGCGCGAGCATCAGCCCAGGTCTCGAGCATCGGCGCCCTGGGATCGTGTGACACGATCTTCAGCGGAGCGAACACGCCGTTCTGGTACGTGCTCAGCCCCCGGCTCGTGCCGATCCAGACCACGCCTTTGCGGTCGCGGAGGATCGGGTAAACCTCGGAATGAATCAAACCGTCTTTGACGCTGTGACTGCTGAGCACTTTGCGGCGCAAACGCGCGAGGCCCTTGTCGGTGGCGATCCAGGTCGTGCCTTCGCGATCCTGAAAGACGCTCCATAGCGATCGCGTGAGCAGGCCGGCGTCCATGCCGAATGCCTGCAGTTTGTTGTCTTTGTGGCGGATGAGGCCGATGCCCTCGGTCGCCCCGCCGCCCCCGGAGAACCAGACGCTGCCGTCACCGTCTTCCCAGAATGAATGGTGAAGCGAGCGGGGCAAGCCGTCGGCTTGACCAAAGGTGTGCTTCTCTCCGCCGCCGAAGCGATGCACCACGTACTCGCCGATCCAGAGACGGCCCTGGCTGTCGACGAACGGGTTGGGACGGAAGTTGAGCGGCTTGTCGAGAAAGCGGTAGGTCGTGGATTGCCCGCCTGGGCCGACCTCTGTGGCTTCGGTGGGAGACACCTTCCACACCACGCCATTCCGGCCGGTGAGCGTCTGGGTGCGATTGGGATCGTCCAGCTCGGAGAACACGAACCTGCCGTCACGCAGGAAATACCAGCTCTTGGTCGTGCGGTCGTCGTCCTCGACCAGGAAGCGAAGCTCACCGCTGTCGTTCGGCGCGATCTTGTAGATGTAGTGGCCCGGGACCTGCTGCGAGTTGTAGGAGGTGAACTCGCCGTTTCGCATCACCGTGAGGATGCCGTCCTCCATGGTCGTGGCGTAGAGCGTGCCGTCCTTGTCGCCGTAGAGCCCGGTGAAGCGGTTGTTGATGATGCCCTTGGTGTTGCCGGTGCTGAAAGTGGTGAAGCGGATGCCGTCGAACCGGACGAGACCATCGAAGGTCGTGAACCAGAGGAAGCCGTCGGGTGTTTGCGTGATCTCACGCACGCCGTTCTGCGGCAGGCCGTCTTCTGTCGTCCATGTGTCGAAACGGTACTGCGCGATGGCGGGCGACGCGCCAACAAGGCAGAAAACGAGCAAGGCCGTAACGGTCGCGCGAAGTTGCATCCGAGGAGTGGACTATTGAAGCACGGGATGCCACGTGACCGGGATCACAAATTCTCCTTGATGCCAGCAGGGCCCTGCGGCCGCCAGACTACGCCAGTCGTTCGTACAGGAGGGAGGCCTCGATGCGTTTCAGGAGATCCCAGGGACCGTCGTAAATCTCGATGGCGCCGACCAGATCTGGATCGATCCAGCCGCCGGAGCGAAACGCAATCACCCGCACGCCGGCGCTTCTGGCCGCAGCAATGTCGTACGGCGTGTCACCAATCATGACCGCTTGCCCTGGCGCCGCGTGTGCCCGATCGAGAGCGGCTTCGACGATGTCCGGCGCGGGCTTCGATTCGTCCGCGTCGTCACTGGAGGTCCAGTCATCGAGCAACGATTTCACCCCGGCCACCTCCAGCAGCGGCAGCAGGTCCTCCCTGCTTGCCGAGCTGGCCGCGACGGCGCGCAGTCCGAGGGCCTTCACAGCGTCGACCAGTTCGCTCGCGCCCGGCAGAGGGGCAAGGTGGGGCAGGAAGTCCGCGCGAAAGATCTCACCCCGGCGAGCGGCGATCTTCCTCCCAAGAGGGGAGTCCTCCGTGAGCTCGCTGACTGCGGGCATCAGCTGGTCGCCACCCATACCGATGCATCTCCGCACCGTGATGGGATCAACGGTAATGCCGTGCGCGGAGAACGCCAGTACCCATGACTCGGCATGCGCGTCGTTACTGTTGACCAGCGTGCCGTCGATATCGAAGAGAACTGCAGTGAATGCGTGATTCATGCGACAGCTCTTGCAAGACCGTCGCCCACGACAGCCGGTGAGGTCTGACCCGATCGGGCGATCACGAGATCACCAGATTCGCGTAAGATTACTTTCCCTCCCCCGGTAAGGATGAGCTTCCGTGAAAACTGCGGGTTTTCTCCTGGTCCTGCTCGGGCTTTCTGCCTCTCCTGCATTGGCGTTCGACTGGTTCGTCAACAGCACACGCGACCGTGTGGACATGTCGCCCGGCGACCGCGTCTGCTTCACCGGATTCCGTAACACCGACGGCACGCCCGAGTGCACCCTGCGTGCGGCCGTGCAGGAGGCAAACCTGGTCGGCTACGCGACGAGCGGGGCGTGGATCCATCTCCCTGCGGGAGAGTTTCGGCTCGACCTGACCGTTCCTGCCGGCGAGGACGAGGAACTGCGGTTCAACCTCAGCGAGTGGGATGTGCATCGCTCAGCGCAGTACGGCGACCTGGATCTATCGGGTGGCGTACGGATCACCGGCGCGGGACAAGACATGACGATTGTCAACGCGGTCAACATTGACCGGGTGTTTGATCTCTGGCCGAGCGGCGTGAGGCAGGTGACGCTCGAGCAGTTCACGATCGCGCACGGGTTCACCAATCAGAGTGCGGGTGGGTGTCTCAACAATCGCAGCTTCCGCAACAACCTGGCGCTCTACCAGATCACTTTTGACAACTGCACGGCGTACCTGGCCGTAGGCGGCGCCGTGTTCAATGCGGGCTATCTGCAGGCCGGCCGTGTGCGCTTCCAGAACAACAACTCGTCACGCGGCGGCGGGCTGCACAACGCCGGTATCGCGGAGATCAATGAGTCGACGTTTGTCGGCAACGGCGCAGAGACCAGTCACGAACTGGGCCAGGGAAGAGGGGGGGCGATTGCCAACTACTCAACCCACGGCGAGGCGGCGCGGTTGACCCTGCTCAACAGCACGCTGATGGGCAATCTGGCTCCCTGGGGAGCGGCAATCCTCAACGAGCACCGCGCCACGATCCGCAACACGACGATTAGCGGCAACATCGGCCAGCGCGGGGCGATCGCCAATCTCGCCGCCGGGCAGGTCGGCATGACGCACGTCACCTTGACCGCCAATGTGGGGTCGGGGGTCTTTCAACAACCGCCCTCGTCTGCCCGCACCAGCGCCACGGCGTCGATCCTGTCGAACAACCGCGACCAGTTGGGGACGCTGTTGAACTGCTCAGGGCTGACCATCAGTTTCAGCACCTACTCGGTCGAGGACGGCAACACGTGCGGGATGAGCGGGGAGGGTGATCGTGTCATGACCGAGCCGATGCTTGGTCCGCTGGCCGACAATCTTGGGCCGACATGGACGCACGCCTTGCTGGAGGGCAGTCCGGCTATTGACGCGATGCCGAGGCGCTTCGAGCCGCGCGATCAGCGCGATTTTCCGCGCCTCGAATTTTCACCAGCGGATGCCGGCGCGTACGAATTTGGCGCGGAAGAATTCGGACTGACGATCGTGATCCCGATTCGCTGGCGTGACCTGTTTCGTGGGCCACTGGTGGCAGGCAAGTATTCCCTCGACGGAGCATTGCTGCAGCGTCGCAGCCTGAGGCGCGTTGCGCATTCGGCGCAGATCCTCGGGGTGAAGCCATCTGGACAAAACGGCCTGCAGTACTGGCTTGGCGCCGCCAACACGGAGCTGAAGATCCAGGGCTCGGTGGCGCCACCGCCAAAGGGGGCCAAGGACGATGAGCAGAACCCCGAGCTGTTCTCGATCGTACTCAAGCCGGGAACCGGGCTGGCCGACACATTGCGGCTGACCGGCTCCTGCGACTGCAGCGAGAAGGCCGCGAAGAAGCTTCGCGTAACGATTCCGGGTTACGACACGAAGAAGTAGCTAGTTCACGAAGGCGGGAATCCCCGTCTGCGCGCGTCCCAGGATGAGGGCATGCACATCATGCGTGCCCTCATAGGTATTCACGACCTCGAGATTCAGGAGGTGGCGAATCACGCCAAACTCATCGACAATGCCGTTGCCGCCGAGCATGTCGCGCGCTTCTCGTGCAATCGCGAGCGACTTGCCGCATGAATTGCGCTTGAGCATTGACGTGATCTCGGGCGCAGCGGTGCCTTCGTCCTTCATCCGGCCCAGACGCAGCACGGCATTCAGGCCCAGCGCGGTCTCGGTCTGCATGTCCGCGAGCTTCTTCTGGATCAGCTGATTGGCCGCGAGCGGTCGGCCGAACTGCTTGCGATCCATCACGTAGGTGCGGGCGCGATGCCAGCAATCCTCGGCGGCGCCGAGCGCGCCCCAGCAGATGCCGTAGCGCGCGCTGTTGAGACACGTGAAGGGTCCCTTAAGGCCGCGGATGTCAGGGAAGGCGTTCTCCTCGGGGCAGAACACGTTGTCCATCACCACCTCGCCGGTCAGGCTCGCGCGCAGGCCAAACTTGCCGTGAATCGGCGGCGCGGTGAGACCCTTCATGTCCTTCTCGAGGATGAAGCCGCGAATCTTGTCCTGGTCGTCCTTGGCCCAGATGATGAAGACGTCGGCGATCGGGCTGTTGCTGATCCACGACTTGCTGCCGGTCAGCGCATAGCCACCGTCGACCTTCTTCGCCCGCGTCAGCATGCCGCCCGGGTCGGAACCGTGGCCAGGTTCCGTGAGTCCGAAGCAGCCGATGTATTCACCGGTGGCGAGCTTCGGCAGGAACTTCTTCTTCTGCGCCTCGGTGCCGAACTCGTTGATCGGCACCATCACGAGCGATCCCTGCACGCTCATCATGGAGCGAAAGCCCGAGTCGACGCGTTCGATCTCGCGCGCGATCAGGCCGTAGCTCACATAGTTCATGCCGGCGCCGCCGTACTGCTCGGGGATCACGACCCCCAGCAGGTCGAGCGCACCCATTTCGCGGAAGATCGACGGATCGGTCTTCTCGTGACGGAACATCTCGAGCACGCGCGGGGCCAGCTTGTCCTGCGCGTACGACCGCGCGGTGTCGCGCGCCATCTTCTCTTCATGGGTGAGCTGCTGCTCGAGGAGGAGCGGGTCGCTCCAGTTGAACGCGGTGTCGGATGTTTTGGACATAAGGGATCAGGGATCAGGACGCGTCAAAGTTTATCGCGGGTTGGCGGGGCCGAGAATGTTGAGTAGATGGCCCACGCCGAGGCGAGGAACGCCGGGCCAAGCAGCACGGTTGTTCCGGGTAGCCACTCGGTTGACAGGCCGATTCGGGCTGTCAGCAGGCCGTTGGTGATCACCGCCGCCCAGGCCGCGGGTGCGGACGCGCGCGCGAGGAACGCTGCGGCCAGGGGCACGACGATGAAGAAGGCGTTGCCGAGTGCGCGCTCTGGTGTCTGGACGTAGACCAGCGCGAGCAGCGGCGGGATTGCGCCCAGCGTGAGCTGTCGGATCGCCAACGGCGCGTGGCGGTAGCCAAGCAGCGCAAACAGCCAGGCGAATCCAAACGGTGAGAACACGATCAAGGCCTTGTGGGCCAGCGACGGATTGTTCTTCCACCAGATGGCGAGCCAGGATCCCGTCGCGAAGTTCGACGCTGGATTCCGCGCAATGCCCCAGCCGGCGTAGGTGTCCATGTACCAGTGGAATCCGAGGAGCACCGACCACGCAATCGCCGCGGGAAGGAGCCAGCGGAGCTTGTTGTGGCGGTCGCGCGCGATGAGGATCGCCAGCGCGGGCGCCGACATGATCAGCGCGGTCGTCTCCTTCGCGAACACGCCCACGGCCGCCATCAACGACACGGCCAGCGCGCGATCCTGATTCCAGCAGTAGAGCACCAGCGCCGCGATCAGAAAGATCAGCGGATCCGGGGTGTACGGGTCGTAGGCGGTGAAGGTGAACGCGTACGACGTTTGCAGCACCACCGATGCGATGAACGGCGACGCAAACGATGCGGAGAGCGCGGCGACGATCGAGCCGGTCAGCGTGTGCGTGACCCACTGGTGCCCGCGCCAGCGCAACTCCGGATCCGCGGGGATGCGCTCGAGGAGCATGGGCACGAGCACGCGATAGCAGTAGATGGAATTCGGGCAGAGCGCCTGGAACGGTGTCTTGCCGTTGTAGTCGTAGTCGTTGCGGTCGGTCATCTTCGGCTGCGCCGGCGCCGCCGACATCATGAGCAGCGCAAGCGCGGCGTTGAACGCCAGAATCAAGCCAACCAGTCGCAGGCGGGGGAGCACCGATGCGAGTATATACGCCCGAATCCTTCACCATTGAAGCACCGCTCGGCCCTGGCCAGCGTCGAGTACGGTTTCAGCGCACCAGCACATGCCGTTGAGTCCGGTTGAGCCGTCAACTGGTTGTCCTTCAATCGTTTGGCGCGGATCTGTTATTGACTTCGCGTACCGCCCCTCTCCATAATTGAGCCCAGATCGGACGATAGCGCGCTCCCCAGCCGCTGCCTAAGTCCCACTTCATCAGGAAACGGTTCCCGTTTCCGGGCCGAGACAATGTCGTTCGAAGATCGCATTCGATCCAAAGTCGATCAGGCACTTAGCACGCTCACGCAGCAGTTGCTCGAAGAGTCCACTGCCGAGCGCGAAGACGCCATCCGTGCCGCCAAGGTCACCTTCTTCGAAGAAGCCGAGCAGGCCGCGCAGACCCGTGTCGCCGATGCCGAGGCGCGCGTGCGCGCCGAGATGGACCAGAAGGTGGCCCAGGCGCTCGCGGAGGATCGCGAGATTGCGTCGCGAGAGATCCGCCGGCAGCTCGAAAGCGAAGTCGACCAGAAGATGCACCACGCGCTCGAAGCGGCGGAGCACCGCATGCGCATGGCGCTGGCCGACGGCGAAGCCAAGGCCGCAGAGGAGTTGAAGTCCGCCGTCGCCGCGGCCCGCGTGAAGGAACGCGAGATTGACATGGCGGCGATCAGCCGCCTCCTCGAAAGTATTCGTGGCCTCGACGGTGCGACGTCACTGAGCGAAGTGCTCGACGCGCTCGCATTGGCCGCCGCACGCGAAGCCGCGAGAGCCGCCGTGGTCGTGCTGCGCAACGATCGCATTCAGGGCTGGCGAATGTCGGGGTTCGGCCCGCGCGACGCGCAACCCAAGTCGATCGACCTGGCACTGGCCGAGTCCGGAGTCGTCGGCCTGGCCATCGGCGCTGCGCGCCCGGTGACGACGCGCGACAGCCAGACGGCTGCGATCGGTCCAGGATTCGAGACGCTGCCAAGCGACAAGATGGGGCTCGCGGTGCCCGTGATCGTCGGCGGCCGTGTCGTCGCCGTGGTTTACGCCGATGCGGTGTCGATCAGCGGGCAACAGGAGCGACCGGTTCCGAGCGGATGGCCGGAACTGATCGAGATTCTGGCGCGTCACGCCGGTCGATGCCTCGAAGCGCTGACGTCGCAGAAGACCGCGCCTCGCATTGCCACTCCTGGGGCGCGGGGGGCGCAAGGGTCACAGGGTGCGCCAGGTGCGCCAGGTGCGGGCTCAAGTGCAACACCCGGCGGACCAACCGCGATGTCGCAGATTACCGACGGGGTGCAGGCCGCCGCGCGTCGGACGGCCCGGCTTTTGGTCGCGGAGATCCGTCTATTCCACGAGCCCGCTGTTTCGGAGGGCCGGGAGCAGCGAAATTTGCTGTCGCGCCTCGCCCCTGAAATTGAGAAGGCCCGTCAGGCGTATAACGATCAAGTGCCTCCTGGCGTCCGCTCGCACACGGACTATTTCCACCGGGAGTTGGTTCGCACGCTTGCCGGCGGGGACGCGACTTTACTGGGTTTAGTAACGTAGGCCAACTGTTTGACCACGAAAATTCCGACCGTCGTGATTGGCGCCGCCTTACTGGCGAGCGTGACGCTTTCCGCGCAACTCGTTGTTCCGGGTCGCGCGGGCAATCCGGTCGCTCCAGCGAAGCTGGCGGCAACTGCGCACCCTCCCGTGCCCGCCGACCTGTCGTCGATGTGGCTCGTGCCTCAGCAGGGCGCCAAGCTCAGTCCGTCGCTGACCAACTTTGTTCGCGGTGTGCGGCTCCTCGAAGAGGACGATCGCGCCGCTGCGGCGTTGCCGTTGCTGCGCGACGGCGCGCTATCGACCACACCGGTAGCCGACTACGCCCGCTACTACACCGGCCTCGCGTTGATGAAGCTGGAACGTTACGACGAAGCCGACAAGGTGCTGGCGGATCTTGCTGCACGGCAGATTGACGGACACCTTCCGGAAGATGCGGCGTTCAGGCTCGCGGAAGTCCGTGAAGCCCAGAAAGACTACAAAGGCGCGGTCACCGCGTACGAGTCGCTGGTGACACGCAAGCTCGCGCAGCCGCACGTGGCGTGGCTCCGTCTCGGCCTGGCCGCTGATCTCGCCGGCCTGCCGGCCCGATCGGTCGAGGCACTGCAGCGCGCCTATTACGACTATCCGTCGACGCCGGAATCGGACCGGGCCGGTGAAGCGCTCGACAAGCAGGACGTCGATCTCGAAGCGGCGTTTGCCTCGAAGGAACTGGCGCGCGCCGACACGTTGTATCAGGCGCGGCGCTGGACCAACGCCAAGGGCTCGTACGATCGGGTGAAATCGTTCGTGACCGGGGCTGACCGCGATCGCGTCACCGTGCGCATGGCGGCAGCGGATGTCAGCCTTGGCCGCTATCGCGAAGGCCGGGATGCGCTGCGGCCCTTCCTGTCGGGGCCGCTGGCCGAGGAAGCGAACTTTCACACCGTCAACGCGGTTCGCGGACTGAAGCTGGAGGATGAACACCGCGCTCTCGCGCGCGCGTTCGTGGAGAAGTTTCCGGCGAGTCCCTTTGCGGAAGAGGTCCTCAATAATCTCGCATCGGCGTACATCATCGACGACCAGGATGCCGAGGCCGATGCGGTGTTCCGCGAAATCCTCGAGCGGTATCCGACCGGGCGGTTCGCCGAGCGAGCCGCGTGGAAGGCCGGCTGGTGGGCGTATCGCCAGGGACGCTTCACTGATGCGCTGCAGTATTTTGACAAGGGCGCGGCCCAGTTCCCGCGTTCCGACTACCGTCCGTCCTGGCTGTATTGGTCCGGCCGCGCGGCGCAGCAGGCCGGGGATGTCGAAACCGGCGTGGCCCGACTGCGGCTGGCGGCGACCGATTATCACAACTCGTATTACGGACGGCTCGCGGTCAAGCGGCTGCAAGGCGAGCGCGGCGCCGCGATTACGCCGACGCTGCAGCGCCACCCGGCAACGCCGCCGGCGATTCCAACGGCGGGTCGCATTGCGTCGCTCCTGTCGCTCGGACTCAATCGCGAAGCGATGAACGAGCTGCAGTACGCGCAGCGAGTGTGGGGCGATTCGCCGATGCTCCAGGCCACGATCGCGGTCACGCATCGACGCATGGGGAACGTTCGCGCCGGCATCAACGCGATGAAGCGCGCCTATCCGCAATACCTCGCCGCCGGCGGCGAAACGATGCCGTCCGAGATCCTGCAGGTCATCTTTCCGGTCGACTACTGGCCGCTGCTGCAGAAGTACTCCAGGGAACGGAACCTCGATCCGTTCGTCGTGGCGGCGCTGGTCGCCCAGGAGTCGAATTTCGATCCAGTGGTTGTCTCCCACGCCAATGCGTATGGGCTGATGCAGATCCTGCCCAGCACCGGCCGCAGTTACGCGCGCAAGCTGGGCGTGCGCCCGTTCTCGACCGGGCGGTTGAAGGAGGTCGATGTCAACGTGCGGCTCGGCACCCAGATCTTCGCCGACGACATCCGGAAGTTCGGCGGCGTCCACTTCGCCCTGGCCGCCTACAACGCCGGCGGCAGCCGCGTGGTCCGTTGGCAGCGCGAGAAGCCGGGCATGCCGCAGGACGAGTTCATCGACGACATCCCGTTCCCCGAGACCCAGAACTACGTCAAGCGCATACTCGGTACTGCGGAGGACTACAGGTTTTTATATAGTGCTCAGTAGTGAGCAGAATCCGTAGCGCAAAGAGACTCGCGTCGATCGCCGATTCGGTGTTCGGCGAAATGACGCGGCTGGCCAGGCTGCACAACGCCGTCAACCTTTCCCAGGGATTTCCCGACTTCGAGGCGCCGCAAGCGATCAAGGACGCCGCCTGCGCGGCCATCCAGGCCGATCAGAACCAGTACGCGCCCCCCTACGGGACCAAGGCGCTCCGCGACGCGATCGCCTCCGACTTCTCCCGTCGATACGGCGTGCCGTTGATCGCCGACGAGCAGGTCACCGTGTGCTGCGGCTCGACGGAAGCCATGATGTCGACCATGCTCTCGTGCCTCGATCCCGGCGACGAGGTCATCGTCTTTGAGCCGTTCTACGAGAATTACGGGCCCGACGCGATCCTCGCGGGGGCTGAGCCGAAGTACGTCCGGTTGCGAGAGCCGGAGTGGCGTTTCGATCCCGATGAACTGACACGGGCATTCAACAATCGCACCCGGGCGATCGTGATCAACTCGCCGAACAATCCGACGGGCAAGGTGTTCAGCCGCGACGAACTGCAGATGATCGCCGATCTCTGCCTGAAGTTCGACGTGCTGGCGATCTCGGACGAGATCTACGAACGCATTGTCTACTCGGGGCATGCGCACGTGCCGATCTCGTCGCTGCCGGGCATGGCCGAGCGCACGATCACGATCGGCGGCCTGTCGAAGACCTATAGCGTCACCGGATGGCGCATCGGCTGGGCGATTTCACCGCCGTCGCTGACCGGCGGCATCCGCAAGATTCACGATTTCCTGACCGTCGCCGCGCCGACGCCGTTTCACGATGCCGGCGTGGCGGCGCTGTCGCTCGGCGAGGCGTTCTACACGCAGATGGCCGCCGATTACCAGGCCAAGCGCGACCTGATGATGGACATTCTCGGGCGCCACGGCTTCACGGCCTACCAGCCGGGCGGCGCGTACTACATCATGACCGACGTCAGCCACCATGGCTTCAAGACGGATTCGGAGTTCGCGCAGTATCTGGTGAAGGACATCGGTGTTGCGACCGTTCCCGGCAGCAGCTTCTACATCGATCCCGCATCGGCGCCGCAGACCGTCAGGTTCTGTTTCTCGAAGCGCGAGGAAACGCTCTACGAAGCGGACCGCCGCCTGGCCAGGTTGCCTGCCGCGTCTGCGCCGTAGGACTATGGCGCTAACGGTTTCAATCGATACAGCCTGATACCGTCTTCCTCGACGACGAACTCGAGCGTGGGGACGGTATCGATCGCTTTCAGCGCCGCCTCGCGATAACGATCGCGGAACGCATCGACGTGCACGAGCACATGGGTGACCCCGGCGACCGTCAGTTCCGCGAGGGCCTCTTCACTGGGAAACGAGTTCAGGGCGCGGCCTCTGGCCATGAACGGCTCCGGATGAAAGCCGCTGTAGCCGTTCAGCAACGGCCGGAAGTAGCGAGTGTTGGCGAGCACGTAGTCGCCGTTCTCCGCCACGCTCGCGCCCGAGTAGAACGGGAACTCGGCGACGACGACCGGCTGGCCGGCGAAGCGATCGTAGATCTTCGGGATCGGCGTGACCGGCGTGTAGCCGATCGGCGTGCGGATCGCCTCGGCGGTGATCAGCGCCGCGAGGCAAAATGCGACAATTGGGGTCACGTACCATTCATTCCGAGTGGTGTGCGATTTGGTACCTGACCCCAAACGTCGCATCGGTACGCAGAATTTGCGTTCCAAGACGGTGACACCAAAGCCGGCGAGGATCGCCACCGCCGCCAACAACAGCCAGCCCCACCGCGCGACATTGCGAAGGCCGCTCAGCAGCGGCAATGCGCCGTGCAGGAACGCATAACCGGGGAGCGATGTGCCCAGCGAGAAGGCGACACCGACCACCCCGATCGCGAGCGCCATCCTGATGCGCGGATCCTTGAGCCCGCGGCCGACGATCAGCGCGACCAGCGCGAGCGCCGCAACCGTGATGCCTGGAAAGAGCGCGGTCCGGCCTTCATAGAGCGTGTGACTCCACGAGGCGTAATGCAGGCGTCCGCCTGTGGCCAGGTAATCGCGCCACCCGGCGTTGTATTGCGTGACCACGTCCACCGATCGCGCCAGGCCGTATTCGCGATCGACCTGGTAGTAGGGCCAGAGGAACGGCGCCAGCATGACGAGCGCGATCGCTCCGGCGATCAACAAGGGGCGAGCTGGCAACTCCCGGTAGCGCACGATCAGGCAGGCGATCAGCGCGTAGAGCGTGAAGACCATCAGGTAGTTGCTGCAGAGCGACTGCAGCACGACGGCGGCGGCCAGCAGCAGCACGTCCTTCATGCGCCGTTCGGTGAGCACGCGGTCGAACGCGTAGAGCACAATCGGGAAAAATTCGACGTGCATGGCCTGCAGGTGCACGAACCGCGTCAGCACGTGCGCGTTGAAGGCATACGCGATGCCCGCGATGAGGCCGGCCCGCTGGCTGCCGGTCCACGCCGCCATCACCCAGTACATGGCGAAGCCCGACAGTGCCAGGCCCAGCATGATCAGCAGGTTGTAGACGAACACCGGTGAGACGCCGGCCCAGATCAACGGCGCGCCGAGCAGCGAGGGGACGAGCATGTGCTCAGAGAAGGCGAGCGAGCGATGCTCCGGGTAGAAGATCGGCGCCTCGAACAGGTTGAGCGGGCTGGTGGCCAGCGCGTGCGGCACCCAGGCGATGATCCACGTGTTCAATTGCGCGTCGTTGTTGTCCAGCCGCGCGAGGCCGGCAGGATCGCTGGCGAGCGGCCAGGAGTGGAGAACGGCCAGCGCGGCGAACAGGACTAGCGCGGCCAGCCGGTGATTTCGTACAGCCACACGTCGCCGTCCTTCACGATCGGCCGGAGATAGTCAACGAATTCAAAGTCGAGCCCGCGCATCACGCGGTCGCGCGTCTCCCCGTTCATCAGGCCGCGGTGGATCACCACGTAGCGTGCCTGCATCGGTTCGAGGATGGCGAACGCGTCGCGGCTCGGGAACGTGTTCAGGATCGGCGCGTTGTCACGGAAGTCCTGCGGAATGTGATCGCTGTAGCCGTTGATCAGCGGCTGCCAGTGCGCGGCGGACGACAGCATGTATTCGGCGTGGCGATGGAACTCCGGCGGCGTGGCCCAGTAGGGCAGCTCGATCGTCGGCGCCTTCGGCAATCCCGCCAGCGTGCTGTAGGCAGCGGGCAGCGGTGGCGCTTCACGCATGCGCAACGGCGCGCGATAGGTGTCCGCAACCGCGAGCACGAACATGATCGCGAACGCGACGTTGGCCTTCTGCCGGCGGATCAACGTAATGATCGCCGGCGCGGCCAGCACCACCAGGCACAACGTGACGACAATGCCGGCGCGTGATGGCGCGCGGAGGAACGAGAAGACCGGCACCGTGTAGTACAACGCGGTGTAGAGCCCGGCCTTCGGACCGAACGTCAGCCAGAACGTGAACAGCGCGAGGAACACGTAGAAGATCGCGACGTCTCGTTCGACGTCCGTTCGACGGCCGTTCGACATTCGTTCGACGGCCGTTCGACGGACGGAGCGTGCTGCGCCCCAGCAACCAAGGACGAACGCCAGGATTCCTGGGAACAGCACTTCTGCCGGCTGGTAGAGGTACGGCGCCCACCAGCGGTGCGCCCATGCCGACGAGACGAGCCAGGCGCCGGTATTCGCCGAATACTGCCCGCTGATCGACCGCTCGAAGCCGGTCGCATCCTGCATCTGCAAGTACGGCAGGAAGAATGGCGCCGTGAAGCCAACGCAGACGACCGCCGCCAGCGCCACCGGCCCCCAGTAGGACAGGTCCTTCCAGCGGCCGCGCGTCACCGCGAACCAGATGGCCGCCATCGAGATGATGCCGCCCGCGAAGATGCCGTAGTAGGCGCAGGCCAGGCCGGTCAGCCACATCACCACGCCCAGCTCGATCGCGCGCAGCGCGCTCGTCCGTTCCAGGAAGCGGTGCCACGCCAGCATGCACCACGGCAGGAAGCCGATCATCAGCAGCTGCACGTGGGCCTGCCGGGCGAACGCGAACGGGCAGTAGGCGTAGAGCAGGCCGCAGATGATCGCGGCGCGCCGATCGCCCGTCAGGCGGCGAACCAGGTAGTAGGTCGCGATGAACGACTGCGCGAACGCAAACAGGAAGACGAAGTTGTGGGTGGTATACGGATTCTTCGTCAGCAGCCACACTGGCGCGCCGATCACGCCTTCGACGATGTTGCCTTCGGAGAACGCGAGGGCGTTCGTGTGCGGAAAGAAGATGTTCGCGCGAAACAACTGCGACGGATCCGTCGTCAGGGCATGCGACACCCAGGCCACCACCCAGATGCTCCAGCGGCCGTCATTGGTGTCCAGGCGGCCGGCGTTGTTGAACTGGAGGACGTAGGGGAGGGTGAAGATACTTGCGAGAATGAAGGCGCCGAGCACGACAGCCGTGGCCTCGACGGATCCTCGTAAGCGCATGTGCGACGGTATGTTAGCATCCTGTTGACCGCTTGTGCGCGTCGCCAATCCTCCGTGGATCGTCTACTCGAACTCACCTATCGCGCCGAGCAATCGCACTTCTGGTTTCGCGGGTTCCGTCAATACGTCACCCCCGCCATTGCCAGGGCAACTGCCGGCCGCGGCGACGCGCGCATCCTCGATTGCGGATGCGGCACCGGCACCAATCTCGAGATGCTCAAGCCGTTCGGGCGCGCCGCCGGCTTCGACCTGACCCGGATTGGCACCGAGTTCGCGAAGTCTCACGGCCACAAGGTGGCCCAGGCCAGCATCGGCGACATTCCCTTCAAGACCGGCATGTTCGACCTGGTGACGTCTTTCGACGTGTTCCAGGTCCTGCCGGACGCGGTGGAGCAGTCGGCGATCGGCGAGATGTTCCGGGTCTTGAAGCCTGGCGGGTGGCTGCTGCTGCACGTCGCCGCGCTCGAGATCCTGCACGGCAAGCACTCGGTGCTGTCAGAAGAGCATCGGCGCTACACGAGATCTTCGCTGCGATCGCTGGTCGAAGGCGCCGGCTTCAGGATCGAGCGAATCACCTACGATCACTGCTCGTTGTTGCCGATCATGCTGCCGGTGCGGGTGTGGCACCGGATGACGGCGACCAATGGCGTGGTCGCCGCCGGCGAGGGTGAGATCACCGTGCCGTCAGCGCCGGTGAACAGCGCACTGACGGCGTTGGTGTCGCTCGAGGCGCGGGCGCTTCGCTACGTCAACATGCCCCTGGGCTCGTCGCTGATGTGCCTTGCAAGAAAAGGCCCATAGGCCCATTGGCCTAGTAGCGGACGACCCCGCTGAAGTAGATCCCCTTGAACTTCAGGTCGCCTTCGTCGGTGTCCGCGGTGTAGAAGATCGCCGACTTGCGCCAGCCAAGCTGCACGCCCACGTAGCGGTTGACGTTGTAGGTCGCGTGCACGTCGATGTCGGTATAGCTGCCGTCGCCCTCGATCTGCTTCTCGATGCTGTCGGGAATGCGGAAGAACTTGATCTCACCGTTGAGGGCGAGGTTCCTCGTCACGTAGCCGCGGCCGGAGAAGTTGAACGCCGGGATCGGCGCCGCCTGTGCCACGAACTCGTTGCCGATCGGGCTCTCCAGACTGACGTCGATGTTAGCCAGCATCACGTTGACCCCCGCGCCGAGGAAGCCGCGCGAGGTGTAGATCATGTCCCACTCGTAGCCAAATGTGTCCTGCGTGAAGTCGACGTGCGTGGTCACCGGCAGGCCGACGTTATAACGCTGGCCGTTGAAGATGAACGCGCGCGCCACCGGGAAGGCGTCGGTGTCGTACTTGATCGGCAGGTGCTCGTAGCGCAGGCGATGCTTCTTGCCTGGCTTCAGCACGATGTTGATCTTGCCGAGGCGGTGCTTTTCGATGCCCAGGTCCGAGATCAGGTCGACATCTGTTCCCAGGATGCCCAGCGCCTCGGAATTGACGATCAGCGACGGCTCGGCATTCCACCAGCCATAGGACGCTTCGATGCGGTAGTCCTCGCCGACGGCGGAGGCGCCTGCGGCCTGCGGGCGGTACTGAGCCAACGCCGTGGTGGCATTCGCGGCCATCCCCAGCAACCCTAGAATCACAATCGCGTACACACGACAGACAGACATTCGCATGGCAATCTCGGCCCCGGCTTCAGTTAAACAGTTGACGGTTTCTTACCGCCCAGGGGAAGGGCGCCGGTGCCTGCTGGGAGGCTAGGCAGATCCAGAATAGCAGATTTCAGATTTGTGATTGCGTATTGTTGGGCGATTGAGGGATCGCTGATCGGCCGGGCTAGTAATCCTTATTGCTATCCGGCCGGATTCCCCAACTGTCGTTGCGGCCATCCAGGCCGCGTACATCCATCCCTCAACACCCGGGTGGAGTGCGGTAGAGCTCCTTGAACAGATCGCGGACGCCGTTCACGAAGTTGCGAACGGCGCCCACGAGGTTCGTCATTAGGTCGTTTCCGCGGTCGCGGGAACCGGTCCGCCGTTCATCACGGAGACCCAGCCCTTCATCGCCGCGCCGAGGATGACCACGGCCAGCACCATCATCACCACGGTGCAGATGGTGAGAATCCACCCCTCGACATTACGCGCCGCGTTGGCGCCAACGGCCAGCGGGTAGTAGTTGGTGGTGATGTTGAGGTATCCACCGTAGAGGGTGTTCGTGCCGAGGAAGACCAGCGGCACCAGCGTCACCCAGATGTACTTCGAGCGCCCGAGGTTGATCAGGATGCTCGTGCACACGGCGAGCGCCACCGATGCAAGCAGCTGGTTGCCGACCGCGAATAGAGGCCAGATCGTTGTCACCTGGCCTGTATAGATGAAGTATCCCCACGACAGCACCATGATCAGCGTGGCGATGGAACCGGCAAGGATGTTGTCGTGACGCGCGAACGGCTTGTAGGCGCGGCCCATGAACTCCTGCAACAGGAAGCGGCCGACGCGGGTGCCCGAGTCCACTGTCGTCAGGATGAACAGCGCCTCGAACATGATCGCGAAGTGATACCAGTAGGCGAGCAGGCTCGACATGCCCGGCAACGCCGAGAAGATCTGCGCCATGCCGACGGCGAGTGATACCGCGCCACCCGTGCGGCCGACGACCGTTTCACCGACGGCCGCTTCGATGGCATGCACGTTCACCGGCTGCAACTGCTGTCCTTCGAACGTCAGGTTCGCGTAGACCGCAGGGGTCGTGTTGATGGCGAAGTAATCGCCCGGCGCCATCGAGGCCGCGGCGGTCAACGCCATCAAGCCAACCACACCTTCAACGAGCATCGCACCGTAGCCGACGGGGCGGATGTCGGTTTCCTTGTCGATCATCTTCGGCGTGGTGCCGGAACTGATCAGCGCGTGGAACCCCGAGATGGCGCCGCACGCGATGGTGATGAAGCAGAACGGGAACAGCGGACCCGGCACGATCGGGCCGCCGCCGCCGGCGAACTCGCTGATCGCCGGCATCTTGAATTCCGGGTTGACGATGATCACGCCGAGCGCGAGCAGGAAGATCGTGCCGATCTTCGTGAACGAGCTCAGGTAACCGCGCGGGGCGAGCAGCAGCCAAACCGGCATCATTGATGCGGCGAAGCCGTAGACGCCAAGCGCGATGACGATCTGGGAGCGCGACAGGTGGAACAGGCTCGCGAACCACGAGTCGGAGTGGCTGATCGGTTCGCCGGCCCACAGCGCGACCAGCAGGCCGATCACGCCGATGATCGTGGCTTCGGTCGTCTTGCCCTTGCGCCACACATACATCCACATGCCCATGAACATCCCGAGCGGGATCGTCATGGCGACGGTGAAGGTGCCCCACACGCTGTCGGCCAGCGCGTTGACGAACGCGACGCCGAGGCCGGCGAGCGCGACGACGAGGATCAGGATGATGACGATCGCCGCCACCAGCCCCATCGTCGGGCTGATTTCCTGTTTGACGATGTCTGGCAGCGACCGGCCACCGCGCCGTGTGGACGCCCACAGGACCATGCCGTCATGGACCGCGCCGGCGATACAACACCCGGCAACCAGCCAGATCAGGCCGGGCGCATAGCCAAATTGCGCCGCGAGCATCGGGCCGACGAGCGGACCGGCGCCGGTGATGGCCGCGAAGTGATGGCCGAACATGACCCACTTGCTGGTGGGGTAATAGTTCGCGCCGTCGAACTTGGTATGGGCCGGGGTCTTCCGCGCATCGTCCAGCATCCAGACCTTCGTGGCGAGGAAGGCGCTGTAGTACCGGTACGCAATTGCAAGAATGCCTAAAGCAGGGAGCACTACATACAGTGCATGCATGGCCGGAATCTTACAGGCCAATGGGCCAATAGGCCAATAGGCGAATAGGTAATTAGTTATCTCAGGCTACCGGCGGCCTGAGCGTCAGCGGGCGTCAGAGGAAGGTACGGTCGCCGGTGGCGGCGCAACGGGCGGTGCGGTCTTCTTGGATTCGGCCTCGCGCTTGCGGAACAGCGTGTCCACCATGCCGGGGATGCTGTTTTCGGGGCTCCAGCCAAGGCGAAGCACCGTCAGGCGCACCTTGCGGCGGCCAAACTGCAGGGCGTCTTTACAGCTCCAAAGGTAAAGATCCACGGTGCGTCCGCGGACGGCCGGCCCGGTATCCATGACCGTCCAGACGCCGCTGTACTTGGGATTCGGCGTTTCGAGGCGGACGACGCTGCCGACCGGCAGGATGGCCGGATCGGCGGCGGCAATGCCGGTGCGCACGCCAACTCCGGACGCTGTCGTTTCACCCTTGCAGTAGGCAGTGGCCTGGAACTGCATGCGCGAGCCGGCTTGCGGGAGGATGCCGGTCTCGGTCACCCCGGCGACGCTGGCTTCGGATTTCGAATCGCGCGTTTGAATCTCGTACAACAACACGAAGACCGCGGCGACGGATAACGTCGCAACGGCCTTGCGCCAGTACGAATCAGCGATTCTCATATTCAGGCCGACAGGTTAACGGGCCAACAGGCCATCAGGCGAAATGCTCGAAGCCATCCGGTAATGCCTCTTCCTTCCCATCGCGCAGCATCACGAGCGCGGCCGGGTCCTTCGTAAACACACCGATCTTCGTCAGCGGCGGATCGGCGACCTGCTTTGCCACTGCCCGAAGCGCCCGGCCGCTCTTGGGCGGCACAGCCAGCAACAACTCGTAATCGTCACTGCCACCCACTGCGCGTGCGACGGCGTCCTCGCTCCGTGAAATCCACCACTCTCGAGCGCCGGGTTCGATCGGCAGGCTCTCCGTCTCGATGCGAACACCCACTCCGCTTGCCGCCGCAACCTGCCGCAGCGCATCAGCGAGGCCGTCACTCAAATCCATGGCCGCGCTCGCGACCTGCGCTCGAGCTACGGCTGTTCCCAAACGCACCCGCGGGGAGGGCCGGCGATGACGGGCGATGCACTCGGGATCCGGGAACCGGCTCACGGTACCGGCCTTCAGCATCTCGAGTCCCGCTGCTGCTGCGCCGATCGAGCCGCTGACCCAAATCTCGTGACCGGGCCTTGCGCCACTTCGCGTCAGCCACTTGCGCGAACCCACGCCGCCGCCGGCCGTTACGTCCACCACCAGGGACCCGTCGGTCCGGGTGATATTTCCGCCAACGACCGAGACGCCACAGGCACCCGCCAGCGCGGCCAGGCCATCCACAAGGTCTTCGACGTCCGACACCAGCCAGGAGCCGGGCAGGACCAGCGAGAGCAGCGCCCACCGCGGCGTCGCGCCCATTGCGGCCAGGTCGCTCAAATTGACGGCGAGCGCCCTGTGTCCGATATCCGCCGGCGACGAATAGGCGCGAGAGAAATGCACCCCTTCGACGACGGCGTCCGTGGTAACCACCAGCCGCTCGTTCCTGCCCGGCGCCAGTACTGCCGCGTCGTCACCGGGTCCGACCAGGACCATCGACGAGGGGCGGGGCAGGCGAGCCAGAATTCTCGCCAAAAGGGCGTGCTCGCCGAGATCAGCAACGGTCATGGGGGGCCGATCGACGACGAAGTTGACTTAAGCACTCCAGGCGGGCCGACATCGGAGGCCCGCTCAGGTAGATTGAAAACCCGCTTTGCCGTGTGGCGAGGATCGCTGAACCTTCGTTAGAAGGTGGAGCTGCTGTAAAAACCACGCTTTAGGCTTCCTCTCCGCGGAGGCATGCACACCACATGGCCGTCGCAACTCGCTTGGGTTAAAAACATCGGCTCAGACGAGCCTCTAAACCATCACGAGCAAAGCAGGAGATTCGATCTTAGGCTTCCCACCCTCGCCGGTCAAGCTTGACAGAGAACAAAAAGCGAAGATTGAAATATGCGAAAAAACGAAACCCGACGCACCCGCGGGAAGGGGATGACTGCGAGCGGATGGGGCTACTCGGCGAGCGCCAGGGCCTGATCGACGATGCGCTCGATGGCTTCGGCGCGTGCGGTCAGGGTCCCGGAGTTGCTGGAGAGGGCGGAGCGGGCGCGGAAGTACTCGTCGGTGATATTCAGGGCGGTCAGGATGGCCAGGCCGACCGCGTCACTGGACGGTGAGCTCTTCATGGCCAGGTTCATCCGGGCCTCGACGAACTGGGCGAGATCCTCGACGTACTTGGGATCCAGCTGCGTGCGGATCGGGTACTTCTGGCCGTGGACCTCGATGTGGACGACGTTCGGCTCGCGCATGTCAGTGATCAGGCTAGCGGGCTAGCGGCCAGCGGGCTAGCGGGGCCAGCGGGCCGGCAGGTTGCCGGTTCACAGGTTGAGGCCATCGAGTTGCTTGAGCATTTCAGTCACGCGTGTCTTGATGAGGTCGCGTTCTTCGCGGAGCGTGGTGACTTCGGCGCCGGCGCTTTCGGCGGTGTTGATGCGGGCCTTCAGCCCTTCGATTTCGGCTTTCAGCTTGACGTTCTCTTCAACCACGCGACCCTGTTCGCCCTTGATGCGGACGATGGTGTTCACGAGCAGCTTGATCTTTTCTTCGAGTCGATCGATGGATTCGAGTCCGGGGGTCTTGGTAGTCGCTTGTGCCATTTTTATCTCTGTACCGCTTCTAGATCGCGCACCAGCGCGTCGATGATGTGCTGCATGCCCGCCTGGACCTCGTCATCCGTCAGCGTTCGTTCGGGTGACTGGAACGTCAGGCGGAATGACAAGCTGACCTTGCCGTCCGGAACGCCCTTGCCCTGATACCGGTCGAACTCGCGCACCTGGATGAGCGTATCGGGAGCAGCCGTCCGAATGGTGCCACGAACCGTTTCAGCAGACAAGGCATCGTTGACGAGGACCGAGATGTCTCGCACGACGGATGGATAGCGCGGCAGCGTTTTCGCGCGCAGTGTCTCGCCCGGCGACGCCGCGCTCAGCGCGTCGAGGTTGATCTCGCCAACGTAGATCTCTTCGGTGGCCGGGAACTGGCGCGCGTCGGCAATTTCTGGTGACAACTGGCCGAACTCGCCGATGGTCTGCCCATTCACCACGATGGCGGCGCCGCGGCCCGGGACCAGATGCGGACGCGTCGATTCAGCGAACGTCACAGGCGACTGGAACACGGAGGCGAGCTGTTCGACGACGCCCTTGATATCGGCGAAGTCGACAGGGCGCCGGGCGCCGCTCCAGTGATCGGCGGTCGCAAGGCCCGTCCAGCCGAATCCGACGCCGCGCGTTTCGCCGTGAGTGGAGAAGCGCGTGCCGATCTCGAACAAACGGATATCCACTCGACCGTGGCGGCGGTTGTGGCTGAGCGCGTCAATGATGCCGGGCAACAAGCTCGGGCGCATGATGCTGAACAGTTCCGACAGCGGATTCGCCAGCGCCACTGCCGGACCGTTCTGGAACGGCTCAGCGGCCTTTGCCTCGATGAAGGCGAACGTGATCGCCTCGGAGAATCCCATCCCGAGCAGGGCGGTGCGCGCGCGCCGATCGCGTTTGATGCGCGGATCGGACGGCGGCGGCGCCTGTTCGACACCCGGGAACGTCGACGGCAGATGTTCGAAGCCGTGATGGCGGCCAACCTCTTCGACGAGATCGACCTGGCGATGCATGTCAACTCGCCATGGCGGGGGGATCACTTCCCATCCGCCGGCAGGCGAGTTGTCCGCCGTAGCCTTGGCGGAGGCGGACCGCACACCGAAGCCAAGCGACGTCAGAATCTTTTCAACCGCCGCATCCGGCACGTCCATGCCCAGCAGGCCGCCGATGCGCTCGCGTTCGAGCCGCATTGTCTTTGGCTGGTAGAGGGTGGGATACGCGTCGGTGACGACACCCGTGGCCTTGCCGGCACCGATCTTTTCGAGCAGCTCGCAGGCGCGCGCCATGGCGCGATCCGGAGCGGTCAGATCCATGCCGCGCTCGAAGCGCATCGACGCCTCGGTCTTGAGGCCAAGTTTCTTGCTGGTCGCGCGGACGGAAGCCGGCTTGAACCACGCCGCCTCGAACACGATCTGCTTCGTGGCGCCATTGACTTCGGATTCCGCGCCGCCCATCACACCGCCGATTGCTTCAGCGCGTTCGGCATCGGCAATGACGAGCATGTCGGACGACAGCGTGCGTGCCTTGCCGTCGAGCGTCTTGATCGCCTCGCCCTGCCTGGCGCGGCGCACGCGGATCTCGCCGCCGCGCAGCTTCGTCGCATCGAAGGCGTGCATCGGGTGTCCGAGCTCGAGCAGCACGTAGTTGGTGATGTCGACGATGTTGCTGATCGGGCGGACGCCGCACATGGTGAGGCGATCCTGCATCCACTTCGGCGACGGCGCGACGGTGACGTCGGCTGACGCCGCGACGTATCGGCCGCAGAGATCGGCGGCCTCAATGACGACGTTCAGACGGCCGTTCGCACGCGCTACCGCACGTTCTCCGGAACGTTCGCCGGAACGTTCGCCGGAACGTTCGTTGAACGGCAGTTTGTAAGCTGTCGCGATTTCGCGCGCGATGCCGATCACGCTCATGCAGTCAGGACGATTCGCGGTCACGTCGAAATCCATGACCACGTCGTCGCCGTGCCGCTCGAGACCCTCGAGCGGCAAACCGCGCTGGCCCATCAGCGTGCCGATCTCTTCCGCCGACGCCTTGACGTCGACGAACTCACGAATCCAGGAGAGGGGAGCCTTCATTGCCCGAACTGCTCCAGGAAGCGGAGATCGTTTTCGTAGAACAGGCGGATGTCTTCCACGCCCCACTTGAGGAGCGCGACCCGTTCGACGCCCATGCCGAAGGCGAAGCCCGTGACCTCTTCAGGGTTGTAGCCGACCGCCTCGAATACGGCGGGGTGGACCATGCCGCTGCCAAGGATCTCGATCCAGCCGGTCTTCTTGCACATCGAGCAGCCTGAACCCTTGCACTTGATGCAGCGGATATCGACTTCCGCGCTGGGCTCGGTGTACGGGAAGAAGCTCGGACGGAACCGCACAGTGGTGCCGACGCCGAACAGCGCTTCGGCCATCGCGCTCAATGTCCCCTTGAGATCCGCGAGCGTGATGCCCTTGCCGACCACGAGGCCTTCGACCTGGTGGAACATCGGCGTGTGCGTCAGGTCGAGGTTGTCCTTGCGATACACCGGACCAATCGCCACGAGACGCACTGGCGGCGCGTTCTTCTCCATGTGGCGAATCTGCATGGCGCTGGTGTGCGTGCGCAGCAGGGTCAATGGCCTCGAGGCCCCCGGTTCCCGGCTCCCGGCCCCCGGCTGGAGCGGTGTCTCCAGATACAGCGTGTCCTGCATGTCGCGGGCAGGATGCTCGGCCGGCATGTTGAGGGCTTCGAAGTTGTGGTAATCGTCCTCGATCTCAGGACCTTCGAGCACCTGGTAGCCGAGGCGGGTGAAGATCTCGATCACCTCGTCGCGAATCAGGCTGAGCGGATGCCGATAGCCAAGCTGCGGCACGCGGCCGGGCAGCGTGATGTCGACCGCGTTGGCAGGACGTCGCGAGGCGGCCAGTTGCGCGTCGCGTTCGGCGATGGCGGCTTCGACTTCCTTCTTGAGTTCGTTGGCGCCCTTGCCGAGGGTCTTCTTGAGCTCGGGCGTGGCTGTCTTGAGCGCGTCCATGAAGGCGGTGACCCAGCTGTTGCTGCGTCCCAGCCAGCGCGTGCGAAGCGCCTGGAGTTCGCTGTCGGTACGGACCTCGGCCAGCTCGGCGCGGAAGAGTTCCCGCGCGCGATCTGGTCCGATGGATGAATCGATTGCGCTGCTCATACGGTGAGGCTCACCGTATGTTAAGCGACAGCAGCCTTGGCTTTCTCGGCGAGCTTGGTAAACGCCGCAGGAGCAGTGGCGGCGAGATCCGCGAGGCTCTTGCGATCGAGTTCGACGCCGGCCTTCTTCAGGCCGAGCATGAACTTGCTGTAGGAGATGCCGTTTTCACGCGCCGCCGCGTTGATGCGGATGATCCAGAGCGCGCGGTAGTCGCGCTTCTTGTTCTTACGGCCGGTGTATGCGTAGACGCCCGCTTTTTCGGACGCCTCTTTCATGAACTTGTAGAGCTTCGACTTGTTCTGGAAGTAGCCCTTGGTAAGTTTGGAAAGCTTCTTACGCTTCTGACGGCGGACTACGCCACGTTTAACGCGAGGCATGACTGACTCTCTTGCGACTTTGGGGGCCGGCTTTGCCGGACTTGCGGCGCGCGCGTCATGCGCAACGCCAGGCGATGAATGCTGCAGCGGAAGTGCCCCAATACCGCATGCTGCAGCGCGCCCAAAAAAAGTGAGAAGTGAGAAGTGAAAAGTGAGAAGGACTTCTCACTTCCGACTTCTCGCCTCTCACTTCATTTATACGGAAGCATCAGCTCGACTTTGCGAGCGTCGCCTTCGAACACCACCTTGGCGCCGCGCTTGTGGCGCTTGCTCTTGGTGGTCTTGCCGGTCAGGATGTGGCGCTTGAAAGCCGCGGCGCGCGTGATCTTGCCCGTGCCGGTCTTCTTGAAACGCTTGGCCGCACCCTTGTGCGTCTTGATCTTGAGCTTCTTCGCCTTCTTCGCCATCTTTAAACTCTTAACCTTTAACTTTTAACTTCTTCCGCAGTATCAGCCTTCGCCTTCGGCTTCGGCGCGCCACCCTTCTTGCCGGTCAAGATGGTGTGCATCTGGTTGCCCTCCTGGCGGGGCATGGTTTCGGCGATCGCGACCTCTTCGAGGTCCTTGATCAACCGCATCAGGATGCGATGACCGATCTCCGGGTGCGCCATTTCGCGGCCGCGGAAGAAGATCGTCGCCTTGACCTTGTCACCGTCTTCAATGAAGCGCTCGATGTGATGCTTCTTGAACTGGTAATCATGCTCGTCCACCTTCGGACGGAACTTGATTTCCTTGACCTCGATCACCTTCTGGTGACGCTTTGCCTCGCGAGCTCGCTTCTGCTCCTGGTACTGGTACTTGCCGTAGTCCATGATTCGACAGACGGGCGGCACGGCGGTCGGCGAAATTTCGACCAGGTCGAGGCCTTTCTGTCTGGCAAGGATGAGAGCCTGGGGCGGCGGCATGATGCCAAGCTGCTGCCCCGCGTCGTCGATAACGCGGATTTCACGGACCCTGATTCGCTCATTGATGCGGAGCCGGTCGTCGCGACGTTGCGGGCGAGATCTATCGAATGCGATACGTGTCCTCCGACAAAGACTACTAGGATAACGCTTTAGCCCGGACCTCGGCAAGCGCGTCGGTCAGGAACTGGTCGAGTGGGCGGGGGCCTAAATCGCCCTTTTTCTGGCTGCGAACCGCGACCGCGCGGTCGCTAACTTCTTTGTCCCCAACAACAAGCATGTAGGGGATCTTCTGAAGCTGGGCTTCGCGGATCTTGTAATTGACTTTTTCTTTGCGGTCGTCAACTTCGGCCCTGAGGCCGGCTTTGTCGAGTTCCGCCGCCACTTCGCGGGCGTAATCGAGGTGGCGGTCGGCGATCGGCAGGACCGTCGCCTGGACCGGCGCCAGCCATAACGGGAACGCGCCGGCGAAGTGCTCGATCAGGATCGCGATGAAACGCTCGAACGATCCGCACACCGCGCGGTGGATCACCACCGGCCGATGGTCGGCATTGTCCTCTCCCACGTAGTTCAGGTCGAAGCGCTCCGGCGCGGCGTAGTCCAACTGGATCGTGCCGAGCTGCCAGGCGCGGCCCAGCGAGTCCGTCACGTCGAAGTCGATCTTCGGCCCGTAGAACGCGCCGTCGCCTTCGTTGATCGTGTAGGGCATGCCCGTCGCTTCAAGCGCGCTGCGGAGCGCGCCTTCCGCACGGTCCCACATCGCATCGTCGCCAATGCGCTGCGCGGGACGCGTCGCGAACTTGAGCTTCGACTCGAGTCCGAAGGTCTTGTAATGCCCGAGGATGAAGTCCATCAGGAACTTCACTTCCTGGGCGATCTGATCCTCGCGGAGATAGACGTGGCAGTCGTCCTGCGCGAACTGACGCACGCGCGTCAGGCCCGACAGCGCTCCGGACAACTCGTTGCGATGCAGCACGTCCATCGTCACGTAACGGATCGGCAACTCGCGGTAGGAGTGCTGCGTGGTGCCGTAATAGAGGTGATGCGACGGGCAGTTCATGGGCTTGAGGCTCATGTCGTGCTCGTTGGTCTCGGTGTTCAGTACCAGGAACATGTTTTCCTTGTACTTGCCCCAGTGCCCCGACTGCTCCCACAGCGTCTTCGAGTAGAGGAGCGGCGTCTTGATCTCCTGGAAGTCCTTCTTCTGACGTCCCTGGCAGAACTCGACCAGCGTGTTGTAAAGCGTCGTGCCGCGCTGGGTCCAGAAGGCGGCGCCCGGCGCCACCGGGAGGATGTGGAAGAGATCCAGTTCGCGACCGAGCTTGCGGTGATCGCGCTTCTTGGCTTCCTCGATGCGCGCGAGGTGCTCGTCGAGTTCCTTCTGCGAGAAGAAGGCCGTGCCGTACACGCGCTGCATCGGCGGGTTCTTGGCGTCGCCCTTCCAGTACGCGTTCGACGTCGCCGTCAGTTTGAACGCCTTGAGGCGCCCGGTTGACGGGACGTGCGGACCCACGCAGAAGTCGAGGAAGGTGTCCTTGTCCTTGATCGTGTAGACGGAAACTTCCGGCTGGCCGGCCGTCTTCTCTTCGATCAGCTGCACCTTGAGCGGTTCGCCGCGCCTGGTGAAGAAGTCGATCGCGTCCTGGCGCGGCCAGTGCTGGCGCTCGTAGACGAGATCCTGCGAGGCCAGTTCCTTCATCTTCTTCTCGATGGCCTCGAGATCTTCGGGCACGAAGGGGCGTTCGACGATGAAGTCGTAGTAGAAGCCGTCCTCGATCGGTGGGCCGATGCCGCACTGGACCTTCGGGAACAGGGCCGTCACCGCGGCCGCCAGGAGGTGCGCCGTCGAGTGGCGATAGACCTCCAGGGCTTCGGGGTTCTTGTTGGTCACGATACGGACCTTGGCGTCCCGGGTCAGCGGGTAGGTGAGGTCCACCATGGCGTCGTCTACGTAGGCGACGATGGCCGCGTCGGCCAGACGCGGCGAAATGGCCTCGGCGACCGCCTTGACGGCTCCAGACTCGACCTGTTTTGTCGAGCCGTCCGGTAGTGTGACTGTGACTTGGGACATTTGCTGTTCTACTTGGATGTCCACCGTTACGAGGGGTGGCTTGCCAACCGTAGCTCGAACCTCAGTGAGGGGCCCACGTCGCTCGCGTATTCCTTCGAGCTATGGTGGGCAACCTTCGCCTGGATCCAGAGCGAAGGTTGGTAGGCGCGGGTGGATTCGAACCACTGACCTCCTCCGTGTCAGGGAGGCGCTCTAACCAACTGAGCTACGCGCCTATCTCTTGCGATTTTCGGCCCGAGGCCGAACGAAAAGTATATAACAGACGACCCTAATGCGTCATCGCGTAAAGCACGGCATTGAGGCCAACGGCGTAGCCGTTTGGTGAGAACTGCAGAAAAAACTCGGGGTCGGCGGCTTCGCGCTCCCAGGCATCGGAGATGTCGGTGTTATGCGTGATGAGGACCATCATGCGGCCCTGGCGGTCGGTGATGGCCCTCATATGGGGCTCGGCGCTGTCGGCACCGAGCTCCGAGGTATCGCCGCCCATGCCGCGCCACGAGTTGATCGACGGGATCTGCGGCAACTGTTTGACCTCGTAGAGCACGCGGAAGATCGGGTGGGAAGGCTCGAGATCGCGGATCGGGTATAGCGCCGGTGGCAACACCGAACCGATCTCGTTCGCGAACGCTTCCCACGACCACGATCCCCAGAAATCATCGACCCACAGGAAGCCGCCTTTCTCGAGGTAGGCTCGAAGCGCATCGGTCTCCTGCGCGTTCAGCGACAACTCGCCGACGTCGGTCATCATCAGGACCGGACACTTGAACAGGAACGGATCGGTGAGCGGCACCGTGAGGTGATTGGGCTCGTTGTCCGCGCGCCGGCTCACCGTGGTCTTGGTGAGCTCCGATATGCGGATGGAGAAGTTGACGTCGGCGTCGGGGTAGTCGGTGGTCCAGCCGTTGCCGCTACCGTCGCGGCGCCCGCTGCGGTACATGCCGCGGCAGAAGTTGTAGCCGCCATCGAAGGATTCGGCCTTGGGAATGCGCGGTGGAAATCGCCCTCCGAAACCGCCGCGAAATTGTGCCGCCGCCGAAACCGCCAGCAGCAGGACGAGGCCCGTGGTGGCGATCGTTCGCACTGGCGTGGGGGACTACGCGGCCGCTTTGGTGGTCAGTGACGCAATCGCCTTTTCAAGCGTTGCGTCCGTAGCCGCCGGCGGCTGGCCGAAGTCCACGTCGGGCTGCTCGACCGCCACGTCGGGGACGAGGCCCTTTTCATGGATCGCCGCGCTGGCCGGTGTCATGTAGATCAGGTGGGTCAGCATCAAGCCGCTGCCATCCGGCAGGCGCACCAGCTTCTGACGGGCGGCGCGGCCGAGCGTGCGCTCGCCGATCAACTGCGCGCGCTTGTTGCCGGACAGCGCCGCGGCGAACACTTCGGCGCCGCTCGACGTGCCGTTGTCGGTGAGCAACACCGTGGTGATTGCGATCGCGCCGTCACCGGCCGCCGCATTCACGGCTTCCTTTTCCTTGCCGCGATCCTGGCGATACGCGAGCACGCCGCTCTTCACGAACAAGCGCGCCGCCGCGATGCCGGCGTCCAGATCGCCGAACGCCGTGCCGCGCAGGTCAATGATCACGCTCTTGGCGCCGGCCTTCGACACCGACGAGATTTCGTTCTTCAACTGATCGGGCGTGCTCTTGCCGAATTCGGCGACGCGCAGATAGCCAACCCCAGGCGCCGCTATGCGCGACTTCACCGGCGGAGAATTCGTGCCTTCGCGGACCAGATCGATTTCGTGCGGCTCGACGGCATTGCCGCGCAGCACCGTCAGGTGCACCTTCGTGCCTGGCTTGCCGCGCAGCAGGCGCTGGCCTTCATAGACGGTGGTGTCGCGCGTTGACTGGCCGTCGATGGCGCGGATGTAATCGCCAGGCATCAAGCCGGCCTTCGCCGCAGGCGAGCCGTCGCGGGCCGCGATCACGCGAAGATAGTACTGGCGGGTGAGTTCGAGGCCCGTTTCGCCAGGGCCGCCGGTGTCGCCCTTGTCGAGCACCTTCACTTGTGCGGGATCGAGATAAGCGCTGTCGGGATCGAGGCCATCGGCCAGCCCGTGCATTGCGCCGTGCATCACCTTGTCGACATTCACTTCTTCGACGTAATTCTGCAGGATGAGGGAGATAACGTCTTCGAAGATGCGCAGGTATTGATAGCTGTCCTGGCGCGCGATCGCCTTGCTCATGAATCCGCCGACGACGGCGAACACGATGACGGGCAGGGAGACGGCCAGGACCAGCGCACGGCCACGAATCTTCATCACTCGAATCTCCAACCGCCGCGCGGAGCGCGGCAAAAGCTACGCTGCCGAATGGCTCTCGAGGCGCAGCAAAGGCCGCGACCCGGAAATCAGTCGCGACGCCTTGAGAGCCATTCTACCGGGTTGACCGGACGGCCGTCGATGCGGAGCTCGAAATACAAGCCGGCTCCGCCAGTCGGCGACAACCCAACCCGCCCGATCGGTGTGCCGCGGCTGACGTTCGTCCCAGCACTGACGGATGCCTCCAGCAAATGGCCATACAACGTGAAGGCGGATCCGCCGTGATCGACAATCACCAGGGTCCCAAACCCGCTGAACGGCGCCGCATAGGCCACGGTGCCTTCATGGACCGCCGTCGCGACGGCGCCTTCCGGGGCCGCCACTTCTATGCCATTTCGGACGATGGCGGTGCCAAAACGGCCTGCGGGCGCGCGGCCAAATCGAGCCGTGACCTGGCCCTCGAGCGGCCAGGGAAGGTCGCCACGGAAGGGCGCCAGCGGCAACCGAACGACGGCCGAGCCGGCATCCGTGGTCGCGATGGTGCGCTCGATCTGGAGTTGCGCGTGCTGGAGCTCTTCGACGTACTGCGCGGCCAGATCGCGGCGGCGATCGAGGTCGTCGATCAGCCGATTCCGCGCCGCCACCGCGGCCTCGACCTCGGCTCGCGCGCGCGTGGCATCGCGTTGCAGCTGCTCCACGGCATCGCGCTGCTGATCGAGTTCGTTGAGCGCGTCACGTTCCGACGCGAGCGTGCGGCGATGCGTCTCGAGCCTGACGCGATCCAATTCGGCCACTGCCGCCACGCCACGCGCCATGCGGCCCATCGCGCGAACATCGTTCGAGGCGAGCAGCAACTGCACGTAGCCGCCACGGCCCCGCTTCGACAACTCGACGAGGCGTTCCTTGACGCCCGGTGTCTGGGAGATGCGGATGGCTTCGAGTTCCGCGACGCGCCGCTCCGTGCGATCGCGCTCGGCCGTCACGCGCGCCAGCTCCTCGTCGGTCTTGACCACTTCCTGCTGCTTGATCTCGCGATCGAGCTCCAGCTTGCGCAGGTCGCCAAATACCGTGCGAGCCTGCGCCGCCAGGCGATCGGACTCGGCCTGCAGTGACTTGATGCGTGCCGCCGCGCGCGCTGCCTGCGTCTTCATATCTGACTGGGCGAGCGGGATCGCCATGCTGAGCACGAGCATCGCCGCAGCGTAGGGGTAAACCTTCAATCGAGCCGATTATACTGACCACGTGCGGGTGCTGGGCATCGACTACGGAGCGAAGCGCATCGGGCTGGCGCTGAGCGATGCCACGGCCACGCTGGCCTCGCCGTGGCGGCTGGTGCAGCGTCCGCCGTCCGAGGCGGAGACGCTGCGGGTGATGATCGGCGAGATCAAGACGCTGGCGGCCGACGATGACGGTCTCGAGGCCGTGGTGGTGGGGTGGCCGCGCAAGCTCGATGGATCACCGACCCATCAAACGCCGATCGTGCAGGCGTTTGCCACGGCACTCAAATCACGGATCGACATTCCCGTGATCCTCCAGGACGAACGGCTGTCGAGCCACGAGGCGGAGTCACGGCTCGCGACGCGCGAAGCCGACTGGCGCAAGCGCAAAGCCAGGCTCGATGCCGCGGCGGCGGCCGTGATCCTGCAGGACTACCTCGACTCGCGTCCACGCGTCGCGACGGATGGTGCCGACGCATGAAGTGGTTGAAGCGGCTGTTCCTGTTCACGCTCTTCATCGCCATCATCGCGGGTGCGGGTGGCTGGTGGGGCTACTCGAAACTGATCGAACCGTATCGGGGCTACACCGCGCCCGAGATCTTCGTCGACATTCCGAGTGGCTCGGGCCCGGGCCGAATCGGCGAACGCCTGGTCGCCGCCGGCGTGGTGCGTGACACGCTGACGTTCCGCGCCGGGCTGATGCTGAGCGGCCGTGCCCGCGCGCTGAAGGCGGGCGAGTATCGCTTCGATTCGCCGATGCATGCGCTCGACGTCATCGACAAGATCGCGCGTGGCGATGTCTACACGCGCCTGCTGACGTTTCGCGAAGGCCTGACGATCGTGGAGATGGCGCAGGTCTTCGAAGAGAAGGGCTTCGGTACGGCAGCGGCGTTTCTCGAGGCCGCGGCGAATGCCAAGCTGATCGCCGATCTCGATCCGCAGGCGCGCGATCTCGAAGGCTACCTGTTCCCCGAGACCTACTCGCTGCCGCGCGACACGCCGGCGACGGAAGTGGTGTCGCAGATGGTCAGGGGATTCCGCAACGCCTTGACGGCGGACATGGTCGCGTCGGCCAAGGCCGGCGGACTCACGCTGCGCCAGTTCGTGGCGCTGGCGTCACTCGTCGAGAAGGAGACCGGCACGCCGGCAGAACGGCCGATCGTGGCGGCGGTGTATCGAAACCGCGCGCGAATCGGCATGCCGATGCAGGCCGATCCGACCGTGATCTACGCGTTGCAGAAGGCCGGCAAGTACAACGGCAACCTGACGCGCGAGCATTTGCGCGAGTTCGACTCGCCCTACAACACCTACATGTATCCAGGCCTGCCGCCGGGGCCGATTGCCTCACCCGGCAAGGCATCGCTCGCCGCTGCGGCGAATCCGGCGGACGTTGATTACCTGTATTTCGTGAGCAAGAACGACGGCTCTCACGTGTTCGCGTCCACGCTCGCGGAGCACAACAAGAATGTGTTTACGTGGCAGGTGCAGTACTTCAGGAATCAGCGGCGGGAGCGGGCGGCCGGGAGCCGGGAACCGCAACGGCGCTAGCGCTCATTCCATTTGAGCTTCTGTCTCAGGACTTCAAAGTAGCTGCGTGACGTCGCGCGGATCAGGCGCATCGGGCGATCCGACTTCGTAATCGCGACTTCATCGTTCGGCTGCATGCCGAAGCCCGTCTGTCCATCAATGGTGATGTAGACCTCATCGCCGGCATTGGTGCCGGTCGATCGCACGCGCACACCGCGTTCGGTCGGGATGACGATCGGACGATTGGTGAGCATATGCGGGGCGATTGGCGTCAGCACCAGGGCGTCCATGGCCGGATGCACGATCGGGCCTCCGGCCGCGAGGTTGTAGGCCGTCGATCCGGTCGGCGTGGCGACGATCAGCCCGTCCGCCTTGATCGACATCACGGCCTGGTCGCCGACCGAGACGGACAGTTCGATCATGCGCGACAGCGCGGTGCGCGAGAACACCACGTCGTTGAGCGCCATGTGCGAGGCGAACGTTTCGCCACCGCGCGTCGCCACGGCGCGCAGCATCATGCGCAGGTCGTGCGTGGCGCGGTTGTTGAGCACGGCGTCGAGCGAATCAAAGATTTCCGGGCGCGTGATCTCCGTCAGAAAACCAAGCGATCCAAAGTTGACGGCGAGGATCGGCACGTCACGGCCGCTTTCGGCGATCGTCTTGGCCATCGCCAGCAGCGAGCCGTCGCCGCCGAGCACGATCGCCAGGTCGACCTGCTTCGGCATCTCGGCACGATCGACGGTGGTGCGCGAGCCCGACTCGAACAGCGCCGCCGCATCCGTCGTCCACACGGCCTCGATGCCGCGCGCGCGCAGGCGAGCCTCGAGCTCGACGATCGTGTCACGGGCGGCGGTGAGCCCGGGTTTGACGGTGATTCCAATTCTCAAGGCTTAGGACCTCCCACCTTCGCCAAGGCTACGGTGGGCATGCAAGACCAGGTGCATCAGAAACTCGGTGTTGCCGTGCGCGCCGGTAATCGGTGACTCGATCAGCCCGACGCGTTCCAATCCTACTTCAGCGGCCAAGGCGGTGACGTCGCTGACAACGCGTTCGTGCACGGCTGGATCGGTGACCAGTCCGCCCTTGCCGACGTCCTTGCGGCCGGCCTCGAACTGCGGTTTCACGAGGGCCACGATGGCCGCCGGCCGTGCCACCAGCGCGGGGAGGACCGGGAAAATGTGCTTGAGGGAAATAAACGAGACGTCGATGCTCACGCGCGTGATGGCGCCGCGCTCGGGGAGGTCACCTGGCTTGAGATGACGGGCGTTGGTGTTCTCGATCACGGTCACGCGAGGATCGCTGCGCACCTTCCAGTGCAGCTGGCTGTGACCGACATCCAGCGCGATGACGTGCGTGGCGCCGCGCTGGAGCCACACATCGGTAAAGCCGCCGGTGGACGCACCCACGTCGAACGCGACCTGTCCGGTGGCATCGATCGCAAAGGCATCGAGCGCCGCGGCGAGCTTGATGCCGCCGCGACTGACCCACGGATGCTCGGGGCCAATGACGCGAATGTCGGCGACGATCGGCACCATGGTGCCGGCCTTGGCCGCGCCGTGCCCATCAACGTCGACCTGGCCGGCGAGGATCAACGCCCGCGCCTTCTCCCGAGACTCGACGAGGCCCTTCTCGACCAGCAATGTGTCGAGCCTTTGCTTTCTTGGAGACTTCAACGCCTCAGCCCCTCAGCCCGTCAGGTTCTTCTCTCAATGATCCAGCTCGCGATGTCGGCGAGGCGAGAATCGAGGAGGCCGGCCTTGTCGAGCGCCTGCCTGGCCCTGTCGTGGCATTCGGCGGCCATGGCGCGCGAGCGATCAAGTCCGAAGAACGCCGGATAGGTGGGCTTGCCGGCGGCGCGATCCTTCCCGGCGGTCTTGCCCAGCGTGGCTGCCGACCCTTCTTCATCGAGGATGTCGTCGACGATCTGGAAGGCGAGTCCGATCTCGGTGCCGTATTGATCGAGCGCGGCGAAAATCTGCTCGGTCGCGCCGCCCATCACGGCACCGGCGGTCACCGAGGCGCGAATCAACGCGCCGGTCTTGCGGGCGTGCATGTCCTTGAGCGCGTCGCCGTCGGCGACGCCGGCGGCAGCCGAGGGCCGCGAGCCGGGAGCCGGAGTGACCGCGCTGAGGTCGATCGCCTGCCCGCCGACCATGCCGGCGGGGCCGCTCGCATCGGCGATCAGCGACAGTACGCGCAACTTCCGCTGCATCAACGCCGGGTGATAGCCCTGCGGCTCGCGCGACAGCAACCGGAACGCTTCGGCCTGCAGGCCATCGCCCGCCAGGATGGCCATGCCTTCGCCGTGCACGACGTGCGACGTCGGCCGTCCGCGCCGCAGGTCGTCGTCATCCATCGACGGGAGGTCATCGTGGATGAGCGAGTAGGTGTGAATCATTTCGAGCGCGCAGGCGGCCGGCATCGCGGTATCACGAGCCGCGGCTTCAGACGCGCCGATCGCGTAGGCGACGCCTTCGGCACTGGCGATCACGAGCATCGGGCGGAGCCGCTTGCCGCCACCGAGCAGGCTGTAGCGCATGGCCTCGGCGACGACGGCCGGCACGGCGGGTGGCGTGGGCAGGAACGTGTCGAGCGCGCGTTCCACCTCGGCGCGGCGCGCATCCAGCCATTGCTCGAAGGTCATTCGTCTTCGTCGTCTGGGAGATTCAGCGACGCCGGTGCGGGCTTCAGTTCGCCGCGCTCGTTGACGATCTCGATGCGGCGCTCGGCGGCTTCGAGTCTCGAGTGGCAGAAGCGTGACAGCTGCACGCCGCGCTCGTAGAGCTCGAGGGATTTCTCGAGCGCGAGGTCGCCCTCTTCGAGCTTCCGGACAATGGTCTCGAGCTCGGCGATGGCCGCCTCGAAGTCCTTGATGGTCGGATCGTTACTCACGCTCGCTTCTCACTTCTCACTTCTTACTTCTCACTTCTCACTTCTCACTTCTCACTTCTCACTTCTCACTTCTC
>CAZVLS010000013.1:0-153404 GCA_964628295.1 uncultured Acidobacterium sp. | reverse complement strand
ACTTCTCACTTCTCACTTCTCACTTCTCACTTCTCACTTCTCACTTCTCACTTCTTCGCGCCCATCGACTTCTTGATCGCCGCCACCGTCACGTCCGTGCGGAACGCGACCATCTTCTTGCCGTTCTCGATCGTCTTGGCGATCGGATCCAGCGGCACGCCGTTGATCACGAACTTGCCGGCCTTGCGTCGCTCAGGCATGCGGATCGCGTCGGTGCTCACCGTGGAAATGATCGCGGTGATGTAGTAGTCGTCGTGATAGCCCTCGAGCTTTTCGTGGATGCCGAGCTTCTCTTCTTCGAACTTCTCGACGTCGGCGTAGTTGTAATACTCGGGGATGAAGTGGACGCAGCCCTGTCCCTTCCACTGTTCGTTGAGGGCCGTGGCCGCCGCCTGCATGCCCTTGAGATTGCCGCCGCTGTCGCCGAGCATTACGACGTCCTTGAAGCCCTGCGAGCGCAGGCTGTTGGCCATGTCGGTCAACACCGCCTGGAAGGTGGCCTGCGACAACACGATGGTGCCCGGCGAAAGGTTCGGGCGCATCGGGTTGCCGGGTTCGAGGGTGACGATCGGGGCCACCAGCGCGTTCCCCAGCGCGCGCGCGATCGACTCACCGGTCGCCTTCAGCACGTTGTTGTGCTTGCCGGTGGTCAGGTATGGGCCGTTTTCCTCGATGCCTCCGGTCAGGATCAGCGCGGTGGTCTTGCCGGCCTTGATCAGGTCGCGGACCTCCAGCATGGTCAGGTCCTCGATCCACACGCTATCGCGCATGTCGATCGGCCGCGGCATGTCGGTGACGTCGACGCGCGGCGCGCTGTTGACCGACGCGACCCGGCGATCACCCTGCGGCGCCTGGCCTCCCGCTGCCGGAGTCTGGGCCATTGCCGTGGTAGCCGTGAAGAGCGTTACAAACAAATACGTCTGGACCCGCATTGTGCCTCCCGAAATGTCGTGTAAGTGCCACGTCATTCTAGTCGTATCTATTACAATGTGACCGTTTAGGGGCCGTCGTAAAACTCAGGCCCTGAAACCCATCAGGGAGTCATTCATGCAGCGTTCGACCAAGTCCACCGTGATCGTGGCCGGAGTTGTGCTGGCCGCGTTCGTGAGCGCATTCAACACCACCACTGCCGGCCAGGGCCAGGCCCCACCGCCGGCCAACACGCCGCCCAAGCCGCTCGTGCCCGTTGCGGCCAGCTCGGTCGCGGCCAACCCGGATCCGTACGTCAACGAGTACGTCACCATGACCGGCGCGGTCGAGGCGAACCTGTCGAAGACGTCGTTCTCCGTCGACCAGGACAAGACCAAGGCCACCGGCAAGGAAGTGCTCGTGCTCGCGCCGACGCTGCAGAAGTCGGCGGACGCCAACGCCTACGTCACCGTGATCGGTCAGCTGATCAAGTTCGACGAGAAGGAAGTCGCCGCGAAGTTGAAGGACTACGCAATCGACCTCTCGCCGGCTGACGTCGCCAAGTACAAGGGCAAGCCCGTGGTCCTCGCCACCGCGGTGATTAACACCGCCGGCATCGACATCGCGAAGAAGCCGATTCCGCCGATGTCGGCCGACGACCTGGCGCTGCAGAAGATCATGACCAAGCTGCCGCCCGCGCAGGGCGCGGTGCGCAAGACGCTCGACAGCAAGGACATGGCCGGCGCAAAGGAACAGGCCACGATCCTCAAGGGGCTGTTCACGGAGATCGAGGTCTTCTTCAAGACCAAGAAGAACGACGAAGCCACGAAGTGGGCGACCGACGGCAAGAACCACGCGGACGCGATTCTCGTGAACCTGGGCCTCAACAACATCGAGGCGGCCAAGACGTCGATCACGCCGATGGGCAGCACGTGCGCGTCCTGCCACGGCAAGTACCGTGAGCGCATGGATGACGGCACCTACCGCATCAAGTCCGGAAGCTAACCGTTCAAGAGGACATCATGAAAAAGGTTGCCCTACTCGCACTGAGCATCACCGTTCTCGCCGGCACGTTCGCCGCGGCCCAGCAGGGCCAGCGTCGTGAGCCCGATCCGCGCACCATGGGCGGCGGTGATTGCCGCGACAACCCGTACAACTGCAAAGACGTCGCCGCTCCCCTGCCCGCGCCGAACACGGTGTGGCTCGAGGAGATGACCTGGATCGACGTCCGCGACGCGCTCAAGGCCGGCAAGACCAACGTCATCATCTCCACCGGCGGCATGGAACCGAACGGCCCGTGGCTCGTGACCGGCAAGCACAACTACGTGCTGCATGCCAACTGCGAAGCCATCGCCCGCAAGATGGGCAACGCGCTGTGCGCGCCGATCGTCAAGTTCGTGCCCGAGGGTGGCATTGAACCGAAGACCGGCCACATGACCTCGCCCGGCACGATCACCGCGCGCGAAGAGACGTTCCAGATGCTGCTCACCGACATCGCGGAGAGCCTGCAGGCGCACGGCTTCAAGAACATCATCTTCATCGGTGACAGCGGCGGTAACCAGAAGGGCCAGGCGGCCGTGGCTGAGAAGCTCACCGCCAAGTGGGCCGGCAAGGCACTCGCCCTTCACATCGGCGAGTACTACGACTACGCCAGCGTCGGGAAGTACATGGAGGGCCAGGGCCTCAAGGAAGGCAAGTCGGACGGCATGCACGACGATCCGATCATCACCCTGAACATGTTCATCGACGACCCGAACTCGGTGCGCTTCAACGAGCGCGTCAAGGCCGGCAAGGCGACGATCAACAGCGTCAACGTCGGCGACAAGGCGAAGAACACCGAACTCGCAAAGAAGATCGTCGAGTTCCGCGCCAACCACACCATCGCCGCCATCAACAAGGCGATCGCCGCCAAGAGCAAGGGCGCGTCGTCACAGCAGTAGAGGCCGCAGGCCGGTGTTGGAGCATCCTTCGTCTCACGACACCGGCCATGCGCATCGCTTTCGGGCGATGCACCGGCTGATCGGCAACACTCCCCTCCTCTCGCTCTCCCTCAAGTTCCGCGGCCAGCCGCGCACCATCTACGCCAAGTACGAACCCCTCAACCTGACGGGCAGCATCAAGGACCGGATGGCGCTACACATCCTGGAACGGGCCTACGCAACCGGTGACATCGTCGCCGGCGCGCCGATCGCGGAGGCGACGAGCGGCAACACGGGCATTTCGTTCGCCGCCATTGGCCGTTCGGTGGGACACCCGGTGACGATCTTCATGCCGGACTGGATGAGCGCCGAGCGCATCGCGCTGATCTCGAGTTTTGGCGCCTCGATCGTGCTGGTCAGCAAGGCCGACGGCGGATTCCTTGGCGCGATCGCGCGCGCCGACGCGATGCGCCAGTCACAGCCAGCGACATTCCTGCCCCATCAGTTTGCGAATCCTGCCAACATCGAGGCCCATCAGCGAGGCACCGGTCCGGAGATCTGGGCGCAGTTGCAGAGCCACGGCCTCAGGCCGGACGCCTTCGTCGCCGGTGTCGGCACGGGCGGCACCGTCATGGGCGTCGGCCGCTTTCTGAAGTCGAAGCATCCGGGCATCAAGATCCACCCGCTCGAGCCGGCGGAGTCTCCGACCATGTCGACGGGGCACAAGGTGGGGCATCACCGCATCCAGGGCATCTCGGACGAGTTCATCCCGCCGATCGTGCATCTCGACGAAGTCGACGAGATTCTCCAGGCCAACGATGGCGATGCGATCCTGATGGCGCAGTTGCTCGCGCGTCACGGACTGGCCGTTGGAATTTCGTCAGGCGCCAACGTCATCGGCGCGTTGCGTGCTCAGGAACGGCTCGGTCCGGAGGCGATCGTCGTCACGGTCTTGAGCGACAGCAACAAGAAATACCTGAGCACCGATCTCCTAAGGAACGAAACGATAAGGGCGGACTACCTCACCCCCGCAGTCGAGTTCCTGGGGTTCGACTCGGTGAATCGCGTCTGCGACATGTGCATCGATCCGGTGCGCTGACCCGCTATAATCGCGCGCTATGACGCGCAGCCGCCTCCTCGCACTCACCACGATCCTCGCGCTCGGCTCCGTGGCGATTTCTGCCGGGCGCTTCGAGCAGACTCCCGCGCAACGGCCAACCGGCATCGGCGCCAGCTACAAGGGCCAGGCCTGGACGTTCAACAAGATCGCTGACGGCGTGTATCACGCCATCGGCACGGGCAGCCTCGTCGTCTTCTCAAACGCCACGATCATCGAAGGCGACCGCGATGTGCTGGTCGTGGATTCGCACGTCAGCCCGGGTAGTGCGTGGTCGTTGCGCGAGGAGCTCAAGGCGATCACGCCGAAGCCGATTCGCTGGGTCGTGAACTCGCACTATCACTTCGACCACTCGCACGGGAACCAGATCTACGGTCCGGACGTGGAGATCATCGGCCACGAGTTCGCGCGCGCGCAGATCCTGGCCGGCAAGTCGCAGGACTCCCCTGCTCGCGAGTTCTACGTGGGCAATACGCCGCAGACCATCAAGACGCTCGAAGGCCGGCTCGCCGCGGCGACCGACGAGAAGGCGAAGGCGCAGCTCGAGGAACAGCTCGCCATCCAGCGCAATCACCTCGAAGGCATCACCGCGGTGAAGCCGACGCCGCCGACGATGACGCTGACCAACACGATGACGTTGTTCCGCGGCAATCGTGAGATCCGCATCATGTTCATTGGACGCGGCCACACCGCCGGCGACGTCGTGGTCTACCTGCCAAAGGAACGCATCGTCGCGACCGGTGACTTGCTGGTGAACGGCACCTCCTACATGGGCGATGCGTTCATCACGGACTGGATCCAGACGATGGAGAACTTGAAGTCGCTGGATTTCGAGACGATCCTCCCTGGCCATGGACGTCCGATGACCGGCAAGGCCGCGCTCGATCATTGGCAGGCATACCTTCGCGACTTCTGGGCGCAGGCTCAGAGGTTCCACACGGCTGGTACGCCGTGGGAAGAGGCCGCCAAGCTGGTCGACCTGCGCGCGCAGGCCGTGAACTACCCAACGATCCGCGCCGCAGGGATCACGCCCAACCATGGCATGCGCCGCGCCTACGAGATCCTCGACGGCAAGGTGAAGTAGCCGGCACTCAACGAATACGTATCATGGTGATATATTGATACGTATGGCGAAGTTGACTCTGAGCGTTGACGAGCGCGTCATCGAGCGAGCCAAACAGTACGCGCGTCAGCGCGGCACGTCGGTATCAGGCCTCGTGGAGCAACTGCTGGACCTGGCGGCTTCGGGTTTTACGGGACCTGAAGTTACGCCGCCAGTCCTCGGACGACTCAGAGGTTCCCTCAAGGGCGTCGATCGTCAGGACTATCGCCGTCACCTCGAACGCAAGTACCGATGAAGCGCCTGCTGCTGGACGTCAACGTTGTGCTCGACGTCCTGCTCGACCGCAAATCATTCGCTGATGAATCTGCCGCTGTGTGGGCCGCCATCGAGCAGGGCGATGCGGAAGGGATGATCTCTGCCCACGCGGTCACGACACTCCACTACCTGAATACCAAGGCTGTCGGAACCAGAATGGCGACCGAGACGACCGAGGGTCTTCTGTCAGTATTCGAAGTGGCGGCTGTTGATGACGCGGTGCTCCGCTCGGCAGTTGCGCTCGAGTGGAAGGATTTCGAAGATGCCGTAACGGTGTCCGCCGCCCGGCGCGCAAAGTGCGACGCCGTGGTCACTCGGAATCCCCGTGACTTCAAGGGTTCGCTGATCAAGGTATTGACTCCCGCCGAGGCGAGCGCCTGGCTGCAGTCTTCACGCTGAATGCAACTGACTGACAAAGATCACATCAGGCTGATCCTGCGCGCTGATCCACGTTGGTGCGTCTACGCATTGGGCGATCTCACGCCGCGGATGTTTGCGAAGTGCCAGTGGTTTACCGCTGCGTCCGACAACGGCCCGGGCGCAGCGTTCCCCGACCTCACGCTGGTGCTGCACGACTACGGCACCAGCATCCTGTTTGCAATCGGCACCGGCAGCATCCGCGAAGCGCTCGAGCATGTGACGTGGCCGGTGCACTTGCAGGTGCGGCAGGACGGCCTTGAAGAAGTGGGCCGTCACGCAGAGTTGTCGGACGTCAAGCACATGCAGCGAATGGCCATAGAAAGCGCAGACATCAAACGCGTAGCCGCAGAAGGCACAGACGGCTCAGAACTCAAGAGACTCGACTCGAGTCACCTTGCCAGCTTGAGAGTGCTCTATGCGGATGGGGAGTCCAGTGGCGAGTCGCCGGATTTCTTCTACGACTCGATGGTCGGTGATGGCGTGTTCTACGGAGTCTTCGAGGGAGACGATCTGGTGGCCGCCGCGGGCACGCACCTGGTGTCGCGTGATGAAGGTGCGGCGGCGATTGGGAATGTCTATACGAGGAGAGATAGGCGCGGACGCGGCTACAGTCGTGCAGCCACGTCCGCTGTCTTGCAAACACTGAAGGACTTACCGACGATTGGTCTCAACGTCCGCGCCGACAATATTCCGGCGATACGCGTCTACCAATCGTTGGGGTTCGTCAGGCATTGCGAGTTTGTCGAGGCGGTCGCGAACCGAATCGCTTAGGACCGCCTGGCCGAGACGGCCGGGGGCCATGGCTCGGTCCACGGCCGTGGCCGTGCTGCTGGTGACCGTGACCGCCACCGGGACCACGACCGTGCGCCTGGCCACCCTGGCCACGACGCTGCCCGGGTCTGCCCTGATGACGACGTCCCGGTGTCGGCAGAGCCTCTTCCGATGACGCGCTGACTTCGAATTGCTCCACCGCCACGTGTTCAATCGGCGCCGGCAAGAGCTTCTGGACGCGGCGCAGAAGATCCTGATCCTCCGGCGAGACCAGCGATACCGCACGGCCGGTCAGACCAGCGCGGCCGGTGCGGCCGGCACGGTGGATGTAATCCTCCGGGACCATCGGCAGATCGAAGTTCACGACGAGCGGCAACTGCGCGATGTCGAGGCCGCGGGCGGCGATATCCGTCGCGACCAGGACGTTGACGCGGCCGGACTTGAAGTCTTCCAACGCGCGCGTGCGCGCACCCTGGCTCTTGTTGCCGTGAATCACGGCGGCGTTGATGCCACCCTTCTCGAGATACTGCCCGACGCGGTTTGACCCGTGCTTGGTGCGGCAGAACACCAGCGCCTGCGTTCCCGGCGTGAGATTGAGCACGTGCCGCAACAGGTCGCCCTTACGGCGATCGGTCACGGGATAGACGTGGTGCGTGACGGTCACCGCCATCGGCTGGCCTTCCGACACGTCCACGCGATCGGGCGTGCGGGTGAAGTCCTGCGACAGCTTGACCACTTCTGGTGCGAAGGTCGCCGAGAACAGCAGGGTCTGGCGCTGCTGCGGCAGGGCGCGCAGGATGCGCTTCAGCGGCGGCAGGAAGCCCATGTCGAGCATGCGATCGGCTTCGTCAAGACACAGGATTTCCACGCCGGACAAGTCGACGGTGCGCTGCTCGAGATGATCGAGCAGGCGCCCGGGAGTTGCGACGATGATGTCGGTGCCGCGCAGCAGTTCCTTCTTCTGCGGCACGATCGACACCCCACCGAACACCACGCTGACGCGGACGTTCGCGGGGACTGCATAGGTTGACAACGACTTGTGTACCTGCACCGCAAGCTCACGAGTCGGAACTAACACGAGTCCGCGCGGTTTACGTACCGCGCCACGTGGTGCACCGCCCTTGACCATCAGCCGCTCGATCATCGGCAAACCGAACGCGGCGGTCTTGCCGGTTCCAGTCTGCGCGCGCGCGAGGAGATCGCGTCCGGTCAGGACAATGGGAATGGATTTGAGTTGAACAGGGGTCGGGGTCGTGTAGCCGATTTTCGACAACGGCGCACACACGACGGGCGACAGCCCGAGGGAAACGAAAGGCATGACTAGAACGCTCCTATGTGCTGAGCGCTCTCTGTCCGCAAAGCAAACTGACGATTAGTGGCCCAGACTGGGCTCGAACGGTTTAAAGGAATTCCTGAGGAATTGAAACCGAGCGCAGAGACTCAGTGAGTATAGCAGGTTTCCGGGCGATCGCGTTATTCGGCGAAGAATAGTGCAACCGGGTGATTCAGGCGCCGTCCAGCTCCGCCGATGATTAAGGCATGCAGTCCCTGCTGATCGCCATGCTGGTGTCGGCCGCCGCCCTGCTGGCGTCGACCTTCTCGTTCACGACCCTCGCCGGGACCGGTGGCACGATCTCCACGAGTGCTGATGGCACCGGCACCGACGCGCAGTTCGATGCTCCGCGCGGCATTGCCATCGATCGCGCCGGCACTCTCTACGTCGCCGATACGCGCAACAACATCGTTCGCAAGATCTCCACGGCCGGTGTGGTGACGACGCTGGCCGGAACTGGCGGCACCGAAGGGGGGACCAACGGCACCGGCGCACAAGCGCGCTTCAACGAACCGTTCGGCGTGGCGGTAGACGACGCAGGCAACGTCTACGTCGCCGATGCGTCGAACAACGCGATCCGCAAGATCACTGCCGCGGGTGTCGTGACGACGCTCGCGGGCGGCAGCGGCGCCGGGACGGCGGATGGAACGGGGACGGCGGCGCAACTCGACGAGCCGCGCGGCATCTGCATCGACAGCACCGGCACTGTCTACGTTGCCGACTACGACAACCACACCATCCGGAAGATCACGTCGGCCGGCGTCGTCACGACGCTTGCAGGACGCGCTGACGTGCCGGGCAACGCAGATGGCGTTGGCACGGCGGCGACCTTCCGCGGACCGATGGGCATTGCGGTGGACTCGGCCGGCATCGTCTACGTCGCCGACTCGGGTAATCGCTCGATCCGTCGCATCACCACGAGTGGCACCGTCTCCACTCTCTCGGTCAGCGGCGCGACATTGGGCGAGGTGCGAGGCATCGCCGTCAACACGTCCGGCGCGATTCTCGTGGCGGACTACGGCTCGCACACCATTCGCAGCATCTCGAGCTCGGGAGCGGTGACGACGGTGGCCGGAGCCGCCGATGCGCCGGGCACTGCCGACGGGGCCAGCACCGCTGCACGCTTCCACTACCCTTCCGCCCTGGCCATTCTCTCGGATGGATCGCTTGTCGTGGCCGACACCGACAACGACACAATTCGCGGCATCCGGGATGGCGTGGTCCGCACGATTGCCGGAGCCGCGGGCCGTGTGCTCACGGCCGATGGCGAAGGCGCGACGGCGCGCTTCGATGAGCCATACGCGACTGCGGTCGACTCGACCGGCGTCGTCTACGTCGCCGACCGGGTTGCGCATGTCATTCGCCGCATCGGGACTGACGGCGTGGTGACCACGTTCGCCGGGCTCCCCGGCGCATTTGGCATCGACGACGGCACGGGCGATGCCGCGCGCTTCTACGCGCCGACCGGCATCGCGGTTGACTCGTCGGGCAACATCTTCGTCGCCGACAGCATGAACAGCACGATCCGAAAGATCACACCCGGACGCGTCGTCACCACGTTTGCCGGCAGCGGCCGTACGCGCGGATCCGCGGATGGCCCTGGCGCCACGGCGCGCTTCTCGCTGCCGTTTGGCGTCGCGGTTGATGGCAACGGCAACGTCTACGTCACCGACTCGCAGGCCAACACCATTCGCAAGATCACGTCGGCTGGAGTGGTCAGCACGCTGGCCGGCCAGTCGGGAGCCACCGGGACCACGGATGGAACCGGCACCCGGGCGCGGTTTACCGTGCCGTACGGAATCGCCGTCGATTCCACGGGCACGCTGTTCGTTGTCGATCATGGCAACCACACGATCCGACGGGTGACATCGGCTGGAGTGGTGACGACACTGGCGGGATCTGGCGGCAGCGCGGGATCGGCGGATGGCTCCGGGGCAACGGCGCGCTTCAATTACCCGTCAGGCGTTGCGGTGGATCGAGATGGCACCATCTACGTGGCGGACACGGACAACCAGACCATCCGCGCGATCACGGCCTCTGGCGAAGTGACGACGATCGGTGGCGCTGCGAACCGCGCGGGCACGACCGATGGCGTTGGCACGACCGCCCGATTCTTCAATCCGAAAGGGATTACCACCAGCCTGGATGGCAAGTTGTACGTCGCGGATCTCGGCAGCCGCTCAGTCCGGCTGGGAACACCGCAATAAGAGGCGGGTCTGACGACCCGCCTCCAACAACACATTAGTGTCCGCCCGGGCGCCTGCCCCACGTCGGCGGAGCGGGCTCGGTATTGCGACGATCAACAGGCTTCTCTTTCAGCAGTCGCAGGGCTTCATCCACGGCCCGCTCGAGTTGCGGGTCGCGGCCGGCAATCACATCCTTCGGCCAGTTCTCCACATCGATGTCAGGCGCGGTGCCTTCGTTCTCGACGGCCCACTTCCCATCACGAGTAAAGAACCCGCCACGAGGTGCGATCATGGTGCCGCCGTCGATCAAGGCGGGCGTGTCAGCCGTGTGCACCAGGCCACCCCACGTCCGCTTGCCAACCAGCGGACCGATCTTGCGGTAGCGGAACATCCACGGCATCAAGTCGCCGCCAGAGCCGGCCATCTCGTTGATGATCATCACTTTCGGTCCCCAGATGCCCGCGGAAGGACTGGTGAACGGGCGACGGTCGCCGGCGACGTTGTTGAAGTATCCGTCGAAGTCGCGCTGCAACACGTCGATGATGTAGTCGGCAGCCGACCCACCACCGTTGTAGCGCTCGTCGATCACCGCGCCGGCCTTGTCCTGCTGGGCGAAGTAGTAGCGATTGAAGCTCTCGAAGCCGCCCTGGCCGGTGTTGGGCACGTAGACATAGGCGAGCTGCCCCTTCGAGCGCTGATCCACGTAGCGGCGATTGTCTTCCACCCAGGCGCGCGTGCGCAGGTTCTGGTCGTTGGCAATCGGCATTACGGTAACTTGTCGCGCCCCTTGCATGTCGGCGCGACCATTGATCGTCAACGTCGTCTGGCGATTGGCGGTGCCTTCCAGCAGGCGGTAGATGCTATCGGGCGCGGCAAGGTTCACACCGTTGATCGCGAGGATGAACTCCCCGACCGCGACGTTGATGCCCGGGCCGGCCAGTGGCGCGCGCAGATCTGGGTTCCAGCTCTCGCCGTCATAAATGCGCGTGATCTTGTAGCGGTTGTTCTCGATCGCGAAGTCGGCGCCAAGCACTCCGCCATTGGCCGGCGGCACGTCGGGCATCGCGCCGCCTCGCACGTACGAGTGGCCGATCGCGATCTCCGCGCCCATGTTGTCGAGCAGGTAGTTGAGATCGGCACGGTGCCCGACGTGCGGCAACATGGCGCCATACATCTCCTTCATGCGCGGCCAGTTGGCGCCTTGCATGTTCGGCACGTAAAGGTAGTCGCGCTGCAGGCGCCAGCCCTCATTGAAGATCTGCGTGAACTCGGCCTTCGGATCGAGCAGCATCCGCAGCGCGACGTCGATGCGCCCCTGCCCCGCCGACGGCGCGGCCTTGTCGGTATCGACGAGGAACATCGGCTGGCTGCCGGTGGCCTGCGCCGCGGCCGGTCCCTGCGCCGGCGCCGGGTTGCGGTACACGAGCTTCTTGCCGTCCGCGCTGATCGAGAACGTCGTGCTGATGTTGTTCAGGAACACGTCCGCTCGGCGTTCGCTGAGACGGAAGCGATGCAGCGTGTTGCCGCGCGCACTGGCATCGCGCGGCGCTTCGAGGAAGAACACGTGGCCGGGAAGGCCCGCCTTCAGCTGGCTGTATTGCCTCGAGGGCACACCCGGCACCGCGAGGATGCGCTGTTGCAGACGATCGAAGTCGATCGTCACGGTCGGCGTCGTGCTCGCGGCAGGTTTGCTGGTCGCGTCCGCTGGTCGAGCGCCGATCCCCGGATCTTCGTCGCTCTCCGGTAGCAACGGGCTGGCGTCAGCCTTGTTCAGCACCGCCAGGTACAGCGCGAACGTCTCTTCGCGGCCGTAGGACGTCATGTCGAGCCACTGCGACGCCAGGCCGAAGTCCGTCGATGCCAGGAACCACAGGTACTTGCCGCTCGCATCCCACACCGGGTACATGGCGTCCGCGAGGCCATCCGTGATCTGCTTCTTCTCGCCGGTGTCGACGTTGGCGACGACGATAGCGCGGTACAGCGTGTTGAGGCGTGATGCGAACGCGACCCACTTCGAGTCCGGGCTCCACGACGGCGCCAGCGTGCGCTGCGGCACCATCCACGGATCGTTGCCGACGATCTTGGCCTTGCCGGACTCGATGTCCATCACCCAGACGTCGAGATTCGTGTCTGTATAGAGCAGCTTCTTCGAGTCAGGCGACCACACCGGCGTGTAATAGAACGAGGGCTTCTCGAACGCAACCTCGCGCGGCGTGCCGACGCCGTCCTGCGATTCGATCACCAGCTTGTATTCACCGGACTTGTCGCTGAAGTACGAAATCCATTTCCCGTCGGGCGACCATGCCGGCTGGCGCTCGGCGGAGCCGCTCGAGTTGGTGATGTTGCGGATGTCGCCCTTAGCTTCCGGGATGGTGAAGATTTCGCCGCGCGCTTCGACGAGGATGCGCTTGCCGGTCGGCGACAGGCTGACGTTGCTCATCCGCGCCGTCACGTCCTCGAAGCGCGTCATCATCCAGGGGAAGTCGCCCGCGACGCTGACGTTCATCTGTTCGGTCTTGTTCGTCCTGGGATCGAAGATGTGCAGGTAACCCGACTGCTCGAACACCACCGCGCCGCCGCCGGCATCGAGCGACTTGACGTCGTAGTCAATGAACTTCGAGCGCTGCGTCAGTGCCTTCGTGGCGGTGTCGTAGGACCACACGTTGGCAATGCCGTCGCGGTCGGAGATGAAATAGACCGTCTCGCCGAGCCACGCCGGATCGACATCCTTCGAATCCGTCCACGGCGGCGATACGAGATCGAACGACTTGAGGTCAACGATCCAGATCGGGCGGTTCTGACCGCCGCGATAGTTGCGGCGCTCCTCATCCCACGACGAGTTCATGCGATACGCAATGCGGCGACCATCAGGTGAAATCTTTCCCTGGTAGCCGCGCGGCAACGCCATGGGCTCCTCGATGCCGCCCTTCGCGGGCACGGTCCAGAAGCGCGCGGTCGCGTTCGGCGCCGATGTCTGGCGGCCTGAGACGAACATGATCTTCGCGCCGTCTGGGGTCCACCCCTGCACGGTGTCGGCGCCAGGATGCCACGTCAGACGGACCGGGTCGCCGCCGCCCACCGGCACCGTGTAGACATCGGTGTTGCCGGCGTAGTCGGCGCTGAACGCGACCGTGGTCCCGTCCGGCGAAATCTTCGGGTTGCTCGACTGCCCCTGGAAGCTGGTCAGCCGTCGCGCGTCGCCGCCCTTGCGATCGACGATCCAGATGTTGTTCGCATAGGCGAACGCGACGTGCGATGCGCTGATCGACGGCGTGCGCAACAGGCGCGCCGGCGTTCCGTTTGCGCGCAGGCCGACTGCACCCGCGACGAGGATTGCGAGCACTATGAATTTTTTCATGGTTTGTGCTTTCTGTGCCTTCTGCAGCTCTATTCGGTCAGCGCCTTCTGTGGCCCTGGTATCCCGGCCGTCGGTGGCCCGAATTGTAGGATGAAATGCCCGAGGCGGTCGCCTGAAGAGCGCGGACATGAGGGGACCGCGCGGGGGAAGGCCGTGAAGTTCTCGATTCCGGTCTTGTTACGAGGATGGTGTCTTCGATGCGGACGTAGAGCTTCTCGTCCGGAATCCACATCATTGAGTCGACGGTGAATACCTGGAGACTCCAATGCGGTGGTGAAGCACGTTACGATAGCACCGCCGAACACTGGTTGTCCGGCCCATCACAGCGAGAGAACAGACAATGACTGATACCAATGCGGTGATCAAAGCGACCCACCTGAGTTGCTCGCTCACCTGCAAGGACCTGGACGCATCGATTCGCTTCTTCCGTGACGCCGTGGGCTTCGGCGTGGCGGCGACCTACGAAACCGAGGGCAAGGTGACCACTGCGGTCATCGTCGCCGGCAACTGCCAGATCGTCCTCAACCAGGACGATGGCAAGTTGGGTTGGGATCGCATCAAGGGCCTGGGATTCTATCTGCAGATCAACGTCAAGGACGCCGCCGAGGTCGATGCGACCGCCGCGCGGATCACGGCAGCGGGCGGCACGCTGACCGACGAACCGGCCGACCGGCCGTGGGGCGTCCGGATGTTCCAGTTCAAGGATCTCGACGGGTTCAAGTTCGGCGTCTCCACTCCGCTCGCAGCATAACGTGGACTGGCCGGCTATTGCGGCAGCATGGCCGGCCAGTTGACCAGCACCTTCACTGACGACAGATCGCCGACACCTGTCGGCTTCCGCACCAGCAGCCGCTGCCCGTAGGGCGACACGGCGTAGTGATGCCGGTTGTCGAGGGGCGACCTCATGTTCTCGCCGTATGCGACACGAGGAGTGCCGGGGATCTTGTCTTCGCCTGACGGCGTGAGTGTCACGACGTTGACACCAGTGCTGGTGTAGAAAATCTCACCGTCGTTGCGGCCCCATCGGGGGTGCACGCCGCCGCCGTTCGAGATCTGGTGCTGGCGCGTGAGCGCAGGGAACGACCGGATGAACACCTCGTTCCGTCCGGCATCCCGGGCGCTGTAGGCGATCCATTTCCCGTCGTGGGAGAACTGCAGACCGTACGGCTGCATCGCCTCCATCACCAGCGGACGCGATGTGCGATCGGCGACCGACAGGATTCGCAGCGAGCGATCGACGGCGTTCGGGCCGACCGAGTAGACGATGAACTTGCCGTCGGGCGACCAATCGGACAGGGCCATGGTGGAGCCGCCCTGCAGGCGCACGATTCCGGCCCCAAGATCCTCCAGCGTGTCTTCGCCGGTGACGTCCGTCGCCTTCGCAACAATCAGCCTCCGGCCATTCCGTTCCGTCAAGAACGCAATCTGCCGTCCGTCCGGCGACCAGAGCGCATCGAAGCTTGAACCCTCTCCGAATGTGAACCGCTCGGCGACGTCCCGGGAGGGATCGATGATCCAGATGTCGTTCTTTCCGCTGCGTGGATCGAGGCTGTTGACGGCCACCCGTTTCCCGTCCGGCGAGAGGGCTGGATTCGCATAGTGGCCGGTCGGCGGCTTGGCCAGCCTGCCGAGTGGCTCCCCGGTGCGGTCGATCCAGATCAAGTCGCTGGGCGTGGTTCTCACATCTTGCGATCGGACCGCCAGTACGCCGTTCTGCGACGCGGAGAACGACGGACGGTCTGGCGTCACCTGCTCAATGGGCACGGCCGTGCCTGACAACTGGAAGGTGTGCGAATTGAAAGGCTGCGCGAACAACGTGCCCGCTCGCGCAAACAGCAGGAGTCCCGACGCCGCCAGCGCAAACGAATCGGCCTCGAGCAGCGGCGTCGCCTCGAGCGTCGCGAGGTCTGCGACGTGGATGGTCGCTTGAAGATGACCGCTCGGATTGGACCTCCCCAGCGCGTACAGGAAGTGCCGGCCGTCAGGCAGGAACTGGGGACCACCGCGCGGCGCCTGAGCCACGCCGTCCTTCATGGTCAGTGGTTCTCGCGTGCCGCCGCTTGCAGGCACGCGGCTCAAGCCATTGACCCCGCCCAGCAGAATGGTGCCGTCCTGCCCCCATGAGCCGCCGACCCAGGGCGACGGTGACACCTCGCCGATCAGGCGAACCACGCCAGTCACAATGTCGACCGCTTTGAGCTGCGCGCCATCGCGGAATGCCAGTTGCCGGCTGTCTGGCGACCAGAAGACATCGACGTTCGTCACGCCTCGGGTCCCCTCAAGCGCCACCGCGTCGGTGGCCCCCAGTCGCCTGATCCACAGCACATTTCCGCCCATGAACGCCACCATGTTCCCGTCTGGCGAGACGGACACCATGGCCTGCAGTTCGACTCCGGTGGGTGCGCTTGCGAGAAACTGCACGAGCGCACCCCACGCCGGGGGCTCAATCGACAGGTACCGCCACGCTGGTACGGCAATCATGCCCGCGAGGAGCACAGCGGCAGCTGCCGCACGCCATCCTGCGAACGATTGACGGCTCGATGTTGCGGCATCCGGCATTGGCGCGGCCTTCATCGCGAGATCAAGCTCGATGCGGACATCCGCAATATCGCTGCGTCGAGTGCGCAGATTCTTTTCCAGGCACAACCGCAGGACATCGACGATGCGCGGCGGAATGGTGGCGGGCAGCAGATCCCAGGCCGGCTCGCGTTGAATGACGCGTGCCAGTGTGTCGGTGGCATCCTCACCGTCGAATGCGCGACAACCCGTGAGCATTTCGAAGAGGACGCAACCGAACGCAAAGATGTCGGTCCGCTTGTCGACCATCTTCCCGCGCGCCTGCTCGGGCGACATGTACGCGGCCGTACCAAGAATCACGCCGCGCATCGTCATCGACGGCGAGGTAATCGTTGGCGAATTCGCCACGTCGGCTTCCGGTTCCCGGTTCCCGGCTCCCGGGTCGAACGCTTTGGCAAGACCGAAATCCAACACCTTCACGGTGCCATCGTCGCGCACCTTGATATTGGCGGGTTTGAGATCGCGGTGAATGATCCCCTGCCCATGCGCCGCTTCGAGCGCCTCACTGATCTGACGGGCCGTCGCCAGTGTTTCATCGAGCAACATCGGACCGCGTCGAATGCGATCGGCAAGGCTCTCGCCATCAACGAGCTCCATCACCAGGAACGTCTTGCCGCCAGCCTCCTCCATCCCGTGGATGGCGGCGATGTTCGGATGATTGAGAGACGCCAGGACGCGCGCCTCGCGCTCGAAGCGGGCGACGCGTTCACCGCCACGCGCGACCGCGTCGGGCAGGAACTTGACGGCGACACTGCGACCGAGCTTCAGATCGGTCGCCTGATACACGTCGCCCATGCCACCCGAGCCGAGGTGGGCGGTGATGTCGTAGTGTGCAAGACGAGAGCCGATCACGTATTACACAGCGTCGTGCGACGCCGGACTGGCTCACGCGTCCAAACACGAACCTCACCCGTCAGGCCCGACACCCGCGTTACACTATCGTTCATGCCCGTCTCTGACACGGCGGACCGGCTTCGAAACGCGCTCGAGGGCCTGCCCGGGCTCGTGTCGGCGTACTTCTTCGGCAGCAGGCACGAAGGCCGGCCGCATCGTCAGAGCGACATCGATGTCGGCGTGCTTCTCAATTGCTCCATGTTCCCATCTTCCCGGGAGCGCTTCGAGGTCAGGCTCGAGTTGCTGACGCGGCTGACGCGGGCGACCGGCGGGGAGATCGACCTGGTCGTGCTGAATGACGCACCGCCGGGTCTTGCGCGGCACATCATCTACGCGGGTCGTCCGCTCGTCATCGCGGATGCCATGCGCGACCATGCCCAACGTCGACTGGTGCTTTCCAGGGCCGCCGACCTCGAGCCGTTTCTCCGGCGAGCCCGGGCGACCAAGCTGCAGGCGATCGCCCGATGACGTATCTGGTCGAGCGCCTCGTAGAGCTGAAGCGGCATCTCGATCACCTGCGGGCCATCACGCCACGCGCCGCCGACCGTGCCGCCCTCGAACGCGACCTGTCGCTCCACAACGACGTGATGTTCTCGCTCTTGATGGTCGCGCAACTGGTCATCGACATCGCCGGGGAGCTTTCGGCCCGGCGCGGTGAGCGATTCGAGGACTATACCGAGGCGGTACGGAATCTCGCGCGCCATCCCCACTTCCCTCCGGAACTCGTGCGCGAGCTCGAACGCGTGCCTGGATTCAGGAATGTGATCGTCCACGAGTACGTGGCCCTCGACTTGGATCGCGTCGTGGAAGCGCTCCATCGGCTCGACCCCATCGATCAGTTCGTCACGATCGTCGCTGCGCTCGAGCGAGGATCCTAACTGCGAGCTCGACAGTATTGGAGTCACTCGCCGCGGCCACACGCGGAGGTGCTACTTCGTTCTGGGTTTCCAGTTCAGCACGACCACAATCGGATCGTTGGTCACCGGCCTGATGAAATCCTGGACGACAAAGGTGCCGTCGGGCGCCACGTCGTAGGCGGCTCTCAGGAAGGTGCCGTTGATCGTGGTCTGAAACAGCACCGACGGCGTGCCGGCTTCGAAAGCGCCACCGGCCGCGCGAACCGAAGCCGCCATCAGCTTTCCGTCCGGTGCGACGAAGTAGAGCTCGCGGCCGTCACGGCTCCAGCGCGGCTGATGGCCGCCGGCCGTCGACACCTGCCAGCGGCCCGAGCCTGTCGGGAACGGCTGCACCACCACTTCATAGCGGCCGGACTGGTCGGAATCGTAGGCCAGCCAGCGACCGTCTGGAGAGAACGCGCCGGTGCGTTCGTTCGACACGCCGGCGACAACGGGGATGGGCGTGCGATTGTCGCCGGTGAGGGGCAACACCAGTAGATCGCCGTTGTTCGGCTCCGCGTCGAAGTAGAGCAAGAAGCGGCCGTCTTTCGACCAATCGAGCGGCCACTGTCGCCCCGGCGCATCGAGCACCGACCGTTCCTCGGTAGAGCCATCAGCAGGTTTGATGAACAAGTCGTAGGTGCCGCGGCGCGGCGACTCGAACGCGATGCTGGCGCCGTCCGGCGACCAGACTGGAAAGCCGTCAACGGTTGGGTCGAACGTCAGTCGAGTAAGGCTGCCGCCCGAGAGACTGGACAGCCATACGTCCCGATTGCCCGCCACGTCGCGATCGAACGCCACCAGCTTTCCGTCAGGCGAGATCATCGGCGCATTGAGCTCAAATTCAGTCTCGCCAATGTCGTTCAACGATCTCCCGCTGCGGTCGACCCTGCGCAACTGAATCCCGCGCCGGCCGGCACCGCCTCGATACGCGATCCGCCCCGTCGCGCTGACCGAGAACGACGACAACCTCCCAGAGTCGTAGCCGACGTCGGTCGCCAGGATTTCCGGCTCGCCCGTCGCGAGACCGCTCGTAATGCTGAATCGCTGAGTCAGCAAGGTTCCGCCGCGAATGAACGCGATCCGATCCGGCGGAACGGCCACTGCGGTCGTGTCGGCTTCGAAGACGCGCGAGTACCGCCCGTCATCCAGCGATGCCAGATACAGACCTCGTTGGTTGGCGGCGCCGGTCATGAGGAAAAAGAAATGCCGGCCGTCGGGCAGGAACTGAGGACTTCGGTGGGCGGTTCGCGGGTCGGAGAGATTCGTGACCTCAACGGGCGCCCCCCGATCCGGAGACACCCTGTAAATCACCCGATTCTGCGCGAACAGGATCGCGCCGTCTGCGTTCCACGTTCCGCCGCTGAAGGTCGTGAGCCCGGTGGCCAGCGTCTGCACCGTGCCGCTGAGGAGCTCAACGCGTTTCAACATCGACGGCGTGTAGAACCCGACATTCAAACCATCCGGCGACCAGAATGGACGTGCGGCTCCTTCGGTACCTGGAATCGGCCTGGCGGGAGTGGTGTCGAACGCGCGTAGCCATAAGCGGCCCGTTGCGACATACACAATGCGCTCACCGTCGGGTGCGAGCGCGAACTGATCTGCACCGCCATCCGGTACGGCGACATCGAGACGGACCTCACCCCCGGCCGGCGGCGTACGCCATGGCACGCCGATGGCGCCGGCGAGCGCGACCACGAGCGCCGCCGTGATCACCCATGGCACGATTGACGATCGCGATGTCGAGGTGGTTGGCGTTGCAGGCTCGAGAGGGTCAATCAGAGAGATGCGCGCCTCGCCGATGTCGCGCAGCCGCCGCTTCACATCTCGCTCGAGACAGCGTTCGAGCAGCGTACGGATGCGAGCGGGCGTAGATGGTGGAAGCACCGTGAGGTCCGGGCGATCCTTGATCACCGCGGCCAGCGTCTCGCTCGCATCGTCGCCTCTAAACGCGCGTGCGCCGGTCAGCATCTCGTAGAGCACGGCGCCGAAGGCCCAGATGTCGGCGCGCTTGTCGACCACCTTCCCCTTTGCTTGCTCCGGCGACATGTAGGCGGCAGTGCCGAGAATCACGCCGCGCATCGTCATCGCCGGCGAGGTAATGGTTGGCGAATTGGCGAGGTGTGCTGATCCCTGCTCCCCGATCCCGGATCCCTGCTCCACCGCCTTTGCGAGACCGAAATCGAGCACCTTGACGGTGCCGTCGGCCTTGACCTTGATGTTCGCGGGTTTCAGATCGCGATGGATGATGCCCTGCTCGTGCGCGGCTTCGAGGGCTTCGGCGATCTGTCTGGCAATCGGCAGCGCCTCGTCAACCGGGATCGCACCGCGACGGATGCGCTCGGACAGGTCTTCGCCGTCGACCAGCTCCATAACGAGCGCGTTCCCCTCAATCCCGTAGATGGCGGCGATGTTCGGGTGATTGAGGGACGCCAGCACTTGCGCTTCGCGCGTGAAGCGGGCCAGGCGATCGGCGTCGAGCGCGAAGGCCTCGGGCAGGACCTTGATGGCGACATCGCGATTGAGCTTGGGATCGCGGGCGCGATAGACAACGCCCATCCCGCCTTCGCCGAGTTGGGCAAGGACCTGGTAGAGCCCAATGGCGGACGGAATCTGACTCACATACTCAACAGCGACACTCGGAGAAGGTATGGGTCAGGTCCGCCTCGATTGACACATGATGCATGATGCGAGATGCTTGATGCATGCGGACAACTCTGGATCTCGACCTGGACATCCTCCAGGCGGCGAAAGAGATCGGTCAGGCGCGCGGCCTCTCGGCCGGCCAGGTGATTTCCGAACTGGTCAGAAAGGCGCTGGCGGCGCCGAAGTCGGTCAAGGTCCGCAACGGCGTGCCGTTACTTTCGCGCAAGGCGGGGTCGCCGCCGCTGACGATGGCCACAGTGAATCGATTGCGGGACGAGTAGCCGTCATGGCCGCCGGGCGCGTGTCACTTCTCGACGTCAACGTGCTCGTCGCGCTGTTCTATGCCGATCACGTCCACCACGAGCTCGCGCATGACTGGTTTGCCGACCACCGCGACGAGGGCTGGGCAACGTGTCCTCTCACCGAGAACGGCTTCATCCGCGTCGCCTTGCAGCAGCCGTCAGATGATGTGCTGGTCCGTCCGGTAGACGTGATCGCCCATCTAGAACGGTTCCGCGGCGACAAGCTGCATCGATGGTGGACGGACTCGGTGTCGCTGACCGACGTCACGATGTTTGCGCCGCAGTTCATTCGCGGCCATCAGCAACTGACAGATCTCTACCTGTTGGGCCTTGCGAAAAAAATGGGCGGCCGTCTCGCGACATTCGACCGGACAATCCCAGTCAAGGCGATCCGCGGCGGCGCGGCGGAGTTGCTGCATCTGATCGGGCCCTGATCTCTGATCCCTGATCTCTGATCCCTGCTCTCTGATCCCTGCTCTCAACGCCAGTTGACCGTCACGACGATGGATTGCTGCGGAGCGCGGCCGCCCTGCGGCCGAACGGCCACGAAGCGCGCGCCGTCGGGCATCACATCATAGGGATTTGAGTTGGTCTGGACGTTGATGGCGAATGACTCCACCGGTGCACCAACCTCCAGCCGCGGGGTGGTCTTGACCGGCACGCTCATCAGTCGCTGGGTTCTCTCGTCCACAAAGAAGAGTTCGCCACCCCTCGGATTCCACCGTGGAAACGCAGCACCTTCACCGGAGGCAGTCACCTTCACCAGTGATGGGTCCGGGAAGGACTGGACGTACACCTGCGATCGTCCACGGCCTCCCAGGGCGTACGCGAGCCACTTCCCGTCTGGCGAGAGCGAGACCCCACTGGGAATGCCGAAGTTCTCGAGATAGTCAATGGGATGACGATCGCTCTCACTTCGCAAGAACTGAAGTCGTCGCTGGTTCGCGCCACCGGAACAACCGAACACCAGCCGACCGTCTGGCGCCCACTCGTAGGGCGTAATCACTTCACCCACACCGCTACGCAGCAGTTCCGAATGCGACGTGGCGCCGGACGCCGATTGAGTCCGGAGAGCATTCGTGCCTCCAGCCGGGACCCGATACAGGATGCGAGTTCCGTCTGGTGAGAACACGGGCGACACTTGGAACCCCTGTGAGCCTTCAACCCCTGTGAGCCTTCAACGACCAGCCTTGTCTCGATACCTCGCCCCAGGTCCTGAATCCAGATATTCTCGCGCCCTGCGGATACACCGCGGTTGTAGATCATGCTGCGCCCGTCTCGAGAGAGTCGAATGCCGCCGCCCATGACGCTCACAGCAGGTGGCGGATTGGTGATCGGCCTGCCTGCGCGATCTGTCCAGTAAGTCTCGAGCGCTGTCGCATTAGGGCCGGTCACGCCGTGGCTGTAGGCCAGCACGCCGTTGCGCGAGGCTGACGCGGCGAGCCGTCCGGCCGGTGTGGCTGGGACCTGGTCGGCGACAATACGCGGCTCGCCGAGCAGGGTGAGGGTTCGCATGTTGAACCCCTGGCTCATCAACGCACCGTCTCGGCCAAACAGCAGCTGGTCGGGCGGCGCGACGACCGCGGCCGTCTCCGATGCGAACAGCCGCACCGGAGTGCCGCCATCCAGCGAAGCGAGGTAGATGGCCCGCTCGCCGGCTTCGGCGGTGGCTTGATACACAAAATGCCGGCCGTCCGGCAGCAGGTCAGGCCACAGATGCGTCTCGTTCTGGGAGGCATCAATGCGGGTGACCTGCGTAATGCCGCCACCGTTAGACGACACGCTACGCACGCCCTGGGTCGCCGCCGATGCGAACAGCACGATGCCGGCGTCACTCCAACTGCCTCCCAGTTGATTGCCTGGCACCGTCGCAATGGCCTGCACCAGCCCACTGTTGCGATCCAGTTTCTTGAGCTGCTGTCTGGTCTCGTCGAAGAACGCCAGGAAGCGCCCGTCGGGCGACCAGAACGCCTGTTGCGCGTCGTTGCCGCCCACTGGGACCGCGGTGCCGTTCACCGGCTGAGAGGTGGACGAGTCGAGCGCGCGGATAAACAGCTGTGCTCCGGTTGCCCCTTGCATCTGGTACAGGAGTTGACGGCCGTCGGGGGAGACGGCGAAGCGTGCCGCGCCGTTGGTGCCTGGGAAGAATTGCCCCGGTGTGGAGTCAACAGTGAATTGCACCACGTCGCGTGGTTCCGGGGTCGTCGCGGTTCTTGCGACATACATCGCGGCGGCCGCGATCGCGGCACCGACGAGTGCTCCGACGCCGGCGATGGTGAACCACGGCCGGCCCTTCGCTTCGGGCACGCGGTCGAGCGGCGCGTCGGTCGGGTGGTCAGTGAGCTCGATCCGTGCCGCGCCGATGTGCGGTAGCCGCTTGCGCGGGTCCTTCTGCAGGCAACGGCGCAACAGTTGGCGGATGTGCGACGGCGTGTCGGCAGGCAACGCGGCCCATCGGGGGTCGTCGCGGAGGATCGACACCAAGGTGTCGCTGACGTCTTCGCCCAGAAATGTGCGCGCGCCGGTGAGCATTTCGTAGAGCACGCATCCAAACGGGCGCCCGTGGATTGAGCGGCGCGCCGACCGGCACGCAGCAGCGCGCCTACACCATCGCGAATGAAGACCTTGCGGCGGTGGTCAAGGAACTGCGCGGACTCGAAGCCGAGATCCGGAAGTTCGAGACGCAGCTGGAAGCGGCTGGCGTGCCCTACACGCCAGGCCGCTGGCCAGGACAATAAATTGACGATTGGGTGATTGACGATTCCTTGATTGTTGGGTGATTGGGCGAAGGACGATTGCCAAATTGATTGGCAATTTCCAATCGTCAATCACCCAACAGTCGTCACTCAAGGAATCGTTAATCTTCAATTCAGAAGCTGAACCTCCCGGTAACCTGCATCGTTCGCGAATAGTTGGCCTGCGCCGTGACGCGGCCGAAGTTCGCGTTGCCGTGGGCGACGCTGCCGAGCGCGACGTACCACGGATTGTTGAAGAGGTTGATCACATCCACGCGGATGTTGAGCCGGCGGCTGCCGCCAAAACGCACGTCCTTGCTCACCGCCATGTCGGTGGAATTGCGCCACGGCGAGTAGACCCCCTCGAGCAGGCGCGGTGCGTTGCCGAACGTTCCTGGAGGCGCCAGGGTGAACGCGGCGGCATTCAGATACAGATCGTCCCCAGGATTCGTTTTGAGACGGTCGGTAATGCTGCCCGGAGTCTGCGGATCCACGCCCGGTACGACGTTGGGACGCTGACCGGCTCCCAGCAGGTTGGTGTTGTTGGTGTTCTGGCTGACACCAATCGGGAAGCCGCTCTGCAACTGAATCACGAACGACACGGTCCAGCCACCCGCCAGCAGGTCGCCGACGCCGCTCGACAGCCATCGCTGCCCCTGCCCGAACGGCAACCGCAGGATCGGGCTGAGCGCGAGCTTGTGCGGAGAATCGAGCAGGCTGCGGCCGTATTCGGCATCCGGGTCGAAAGAATCCGACCACGGAATCGCCGTGTAGTTATCGAGGATGCCGGGCGAACCCGAGTAGTAGTTGCCCTGGCCGAACTGGTTGTCGTACAGGCGGCTGTAGGTGTAGCTGAACCGCCCGCCCCACCAGCCCGATGCCCGCTTCGTAACCGACACCACTGCGGCGCCGTACTTCGACTTCGCCCGCGTGCTGTAGATCATGTTGACGTTGTCGAACTGCGGGAACGGCCGCAGCAGCTGATTACGGGCCAGCGTCGGCCTGGTGGCGAAGCTGCCCGCGGCAGCGTTGCCGAAGAACGGGTTCGGCACCTGATCAAGCAGCCGCGTGCCGAGCGACAGGTAGCGCGGATCGACCTGGTTGATGTTCACGGCGCCGGCGCCCGTGCCCCCCCAGGTCAAGCTCCGGCCGAGCGAGCCCATGTAGGTCACGCCGATGCTCATGTCACCAGGCAGTTGCCGCTGCATGTCGACCGAGTATTGATGGACGCGGGGCGCAGTGCGATCCGGGTCGATGAAGGTGATCGCGCTGCTGGTACCGGTCAGCAGGCCCAGTCTGTTGCCGGTGATAGGCGTGAGTCCGCCCGGGAACGGGTTGTTGATGGAGGTGATCGGCAGCAGCGTGTCCTGCTGAAGCGTGGTGGTTTGCGAATAGCCGGGCGTCGCCTGCACGCCGGACTGCCACGGTCCCCAGAACAGGCCGTAGCCGGCGCGAACGACGGTCTTGTCGTTGAGTGTGAACGCCATGCCGATTCGCGGCGACGGCTTGATCGCCGGGACATTGCCGGTCTGCGACGGCGCACCACCCTGACCGGCAAACTGCAGACCGCCGAGCACCTGACGCGCCGGTGTACCTGCCACGGTGTCGGCCGGAATCGTCACATTGAGCGGGCTGACCGCGCTACGGTCGAAACCCACCACCATCTTGTTGTCCGTCTCCGCGAGGCCGGTCTCGTGCTCGAGGCGCAGTCCGTAATTGAGCGTGAGGCGGTCGTTGACGCGCCAGTCATCCTGCACGAACCAGGCGTAGTAGCGGACGAACTGATTGAACTGGCTTGGCAACGTCAGCGTGCCCGCAGACGGGTAGCCCAGCAGCAGGTCGGCAATGGCGTTGGCATTGGCGGCACTGGACGAGGCACGTGTCATCACGCCACTGAATGTGTAGCTGCCGGCCGACTGGCCATTGGCGAGGGAATCCACGCCGATCACCCGGTAGTCCGCGCCGGTCTTGAGACTGTGCGAACCGGCGAGGCGGTTGACGGTGCCGTTGAAACCCCACGAGTAGTAGTTCGTGTCCGACAGACCGCTGTTACCGGTGCCGGGATATCCCGTCAGCGTCAACGCCGGAAATTTCTGCACGGGTATGGCGTTGGCGAAGCTGGCGTTGATGCCTGGCACGGTCCGCATGTCGAACGGATACGGCATCACGTTGTCATCGCTGAACGTGTTCATCCCGGCGCGGAACGTGGCCACGGTCGACGGCCCGAGGACGTAGGTGTTGTTGAGGACGAACACGTTGACGTCGCGCTGCAGGTGGAAGGCCGGAGCCGCATGGGGAGCATCGGGGAAATAGTTGGCGTCCGGCTCAAACGTGCTCTGGTTCAGGAACGTGCCGTTCACCGAAATGCTGTCGGTGAAATGATGATCGAGTTTCAGCGACACCTGCCGCGCGGTCGACTCGATCACGTTCTGCGCCGGCAGATTCGTCGTGTTGTCATCGTAGTCGGGGTGCAGTGTCGGCAGTGGCAGCGCGCCGACCAGGGCGACACCCACCGGATTCAGGCGGTTCGCTGGGATGATATTGCCCGGGAACGCTTGACGGTTTCCGGCGGCATCGGTCGTCAGGGGATCGTAAATCGGGATCATCTGCCCCTGGGCGTTGCGGTAGTTGCTGAAATCACCGCGCCGCATCGCCGCCGTTGGGACATGGAGGTTGGTCTGCTGCGACTGGCCGTCCTTATAGCCCTCTCCAGCCAGATAGAAGAACGTCTTGTTGCGGAAGATGGGACCGCCGAAGCCGCCGCCGGCCGAGCGCCAGAACTGGTCGTTGGTCTCCAGGCCGCGGATCTCGTTGAAGAAGCTGCCGCCGATCAACGCGCTCGGGCGGGTCAGATAGTAGGCAGACCCGCGAAACTGGTTGCTGCCGGACTTGGCCGCGGTATTGAAGACTCCGCCGCCGGTGCGCCCCATCTCCGAATCGTAGGTGTGCACCTGCACGCGAATGTCTTCGACCATTTCAGTGCTGGGATTGGTCGATGAGCGATTCTGCAGGTCGGTAATCGGGAATCCGTCGAGCAGATAGTTGTTGGCGCGCACGCCGCCGCCGCCGATCGACAGCGTCGACGCGCCGGTCTGATCCTGCATGCGATTCCAGTGCGTGTCACCGCTGCTCTGCACCGTCGGCACGGTGGTGGCCATCAGGAACACGTTGCGGCCGACGCTCGGCAGGGCTTCGAGGGTCTTGGCATCCAGCACTTCGGCGTGCGAGGCGTTCGAGGTCTCGATCAACGGCGCATCGGCCGTGACGGTAATGGTCTCGGCAAGTGTCCCCACTTCGAGCGCGATATCAATGGTGACGAACTGCTGCGCGCCGATGCGAATGCCGCGCCGCTCGAACGTCTTGAAGCCCTGCACAGCCGCCTTGATGGCGTAGGTGGACGGGTCGAGCGCAGGGAACGAATACTCGCCCGACGCGTTCGAGATCGTGTCGCGGGACACGCCGGTGCCTTCGTTGGTCAACGTCACGGTGACGCCGGGAATGACCCCTTGCGCGTCCTTGACCGCGCCGCGCACACCGCCCTGCGCCGACTGCGCAAACGACAATGCCGCTGTCAATGGGACCAAAGCGACGGAGAGCAGAACTGAAATGAGAAACCGCCGGTCGATGCGCATACCGATCCTCCAAAAGACAAAAGCCGGTCCGGACCACGAATTGGCGAGTGAGTCGAGCGAACCATACGCCCGCGAAAGGACGGACGCAAGCCCGAAAAATCGGCTACACTGCGCGCGTCCGAGGGGACTTCATGCATAGACAACAAATGACAAGCCTGGTGCTTGCCGTATTGATGGCAGCCGCCGGCGCGCGAGTATTGGCACAGACCAAGGCGACGGTCACTAACGTCGCCACGATTCCGCACGAAGCGGTGCCCAACTTCTTCAAGCACTCGCCCGGGATCTACACCGGCGAAAACATGGGCATCGCCACCAATTCCAAGGGCAACATCTTCATCTTCCATCGCGCCGGTGAAACGCGCCTGTTCGAGTACGACCCGACCGGCAAGTTCATCCGCGAGATCGGGCGCGGCATCTACAGCCACGCCTTCGCGCACTCGGTGCGCGTCGACGCCCAGGACAACATCTGGACGGTTGACGAAGGCACCGACATGCTCACGAAGTTCAGTCCCGAGGGCAAAGTGCTGATGACCATAGGGCGCCGTGAAGATCCGGTGGAGATGCTCGGCAACATGCCCGGGCAGGGCCGCTTCCACGGCCGCAACGAGAAGTACCGCTTCGGCCGCGAGACCGACGTCGCCTTCGATCAGCAGGGCAACATCTTCGTGTCTGACGGCTACTTCGATGCGCGCGTCGTCAAGTACGACAAGACCGGACGCTTCGTGAAGGCGGTGGGCACGCGCGGCAACCAGAACCTGCAGTTCAACACGCCCCACTCCATCGCCACCGACTTCGCCGGCAATGTCTACGTCGGTGATCGCGGCAACGCCCGCGTGCAGGTGCTCGACAACGATCTCAACTGGAAGGCGAACTTCACCGGCATGGGTAACCCATGGGCCGTGTGCGTCTCCGGTGGGCCCGGCCCCAAGGTCACGGGCGAACAGTTCCTCTACATCTCCAACTCGTGGCAGGACAGCGCGCCCGCCGCAGGCGCCGAGATTACCGGCGAGGTCTACAAGGTCAAACTCGACGGCACGATCGTCGGCAAGTTCGGCCGCGCGGGCAAGGCTCCGGGCGAGTTCGCGACGATCCACCAGATGGACTGCCGCGACCCAGATGTGATCTTCACCGCGGAGATCAACAACTGGCGCTCGCAGAAGATCCTGCTCAAGCCGTCAGCCATGAAGACCTCGAGCGCAGGGGGTGCGCGATGATCCGGGGCGTACTCCGCACTCTAGGCACGTTAGGCACCATCGGCACCCTGGGCACCCTACTAGCGGCGCAGTCGGTTCCCGAGCTGAACTTCTCGTCGGTTGACCTGTTGAAAACGCCGACGGATGTCTACGTCGGCGAAGTGGCCGGTGTTGGCGCCAATTCAAAGGGCCAGATCTTCGTCTACACGCGCACCGGCCACCCCTATGCCACGCTCGGCGACAACCGCACGTTCTCGCACGGCGGCTCGCGCCTCTTCTTGTTCGATCCCAACGGCAAGTTCGTTCGTGAGTGGGGCCAGGACGTCTATGGCTTCAACGCGGCGATCGGCCTGCGGGTCGATCCGCAAGACAACGTATGGACGATCGATGTCGCGGCCAACCAGGTCGTGAAGTTCAATCCCGATGGCAGCATCGGTCTCGTCCTGGGCCGCAAGCCCGAAGCCATTGGCGTGCGGCCGAATACTCCTCCGCCGGGTGCGCAAGGTGCACCTGGTGCGCCCGGTGCACAAGGTGCGGCTGCTGGTGCACCCGGTGCACAGGCAGGCCCGGGGGGAAGACCGCAAGGCTCCGGCATCCCGGGCTCGGGCTTTTCCCGTCCGACCGATGTGTCGTGGGACAAGGCCGGCAACATCTATGTCGCCGACGGCATTGGCAACAACAACCGCGTGGCCAAGTTCGACAAGGATGGCCGCTTCATCACCCACTGGGGCTCGACCGGCAAAGGTCCGGGGCAGTTCATGGGCGTGAAGGCGATCGCCGTGTCGGCCGCCGGTGATGTGTATGTGGCCGACGCCGGCAACAAGCGCATCCAGGTTTTCGACGGCGAAGGCAAGTTCAAGAGCGAGTTCGGCAACGTGGGCACGCCCTTGACGATGTGCATGACGCGCGGAGCGACGCAGGTCCTCTACGTGTCGCACGCCGGCGACGAAGACGGCATGGACGACGCCGCCATCTACAAGGTGTCGCTCGACGGCAAGGTCCTCGGCAAGTTCGGCGCGGCCGGCAAGCAGATGAAGGAGTTCGGTCTGGCGAATTCCATCGACTGCCGAAGCGAGAACGATCTGCTCGTTGGCGAGATGACCAACTGGCGCGTCCAGAAGGTCTCGCTGAAGTAACGACGCTCGTGGCCACGGGGGCGTGATCGCCTCCGTGGTCTATCTCACCTCGAGATTTGCCCGAATCGCTTCCGCAAACAATTCCGCCATGCGCCGGTAGCCCGCTTCGTTCGGGTGCAGGCCGTCAATGCCGATCCAGGTCGCGACCTGCGGCATCATGCCGTTGTAGAGATCCACGAACGTCACGCCTTCCTGCACGCACATCGCCTGCAGCGCCGCGTTGTAGGCGACGAGAGCCTCACTATTCGCGGATCGCTGTCGTCCAGCAATGGACGGCACCATGGAGCCGACGAAGACGCGCGCCTGCCCGTTTTGCGCGTGCTGCACCATCGCGCGGATCAGCGCGGTCGACACCGCGGCGCCGACGGACGCGATGCCGTTGACGCCCTCCTGGATCAACACGACTTCCGGTCTCGACTCGTCGAACACCTGGTCGAATCTCAACGCGCCATCAAACACGTTCTCGCCGGGCCGGCCCTGGTTGCTGACCGTGATGGAGGCGATTTGAGTGGGATACGCCGCTTGCAACTGCGCCTGGAGCTGGGTGGGGTACGACGCGGCGGGAACGACCACGAGGGTGGTGAAGCCGCCGGGATTGAGGCTGGCCGGCGCGGTGACCTCGCCGGACGTGATGCTGTCACCAAAAGCCATGAAGCGGGTGCGCGACAGCCGCGGATTCGATGTCGGACCTGTGGGGCCATTGCCGCCACCACACGCAGCGGCAGTGCAGGCGAGGACCACGGCGACGAACCAGCGATACATGGGAGAGGGCTGATTTTATCAGCACTCCCCCGCTGCGCCGGTTCTCAGCTTTTCGCAGTTCTGACGTAATCGTCGACGTTCTTCGCCAGGACGTCGAGCGGCACGTTGCCGCCGAGCACCAGGCTGTCGTCGAATGCCTTCAGGTCGTACTTGGCGCCCAGCGCCGACTTGGCCCGCTCCCGCTGGCGATTGATTTCGCTGTGACCCACTTTGTAACCGCACGCCTGCCCTGGCCACGAGCAGTACCGGTCGACCTCGCTGGCCACCTCGAGCGGGTTCGATCCGTTCACTTCGACGAAGAAGTTCACCCCCTGCTCGCGCGTCCAGCGCTTGGCGTGAATGCCGGTGTCGACCACGAGGCGACAGGCGCGGAACGCAATGGCCTGCAGGTAGCCGAGCCGGCCGACGGGCTCATTCTCGTACGCGCCGAGCTCAGCGGCGAGCTGCTGGGCGTAGAGGGCCCAGCCTTCCGAATACGCGTTAAAGGCCAGCAGCTGACGGATCACCGGCATCTTGCGCGTGAATTCGCCCTGCAGGATGTGGCCGGGAATGGATTCGTGGAACGTGAGGTCCGCCAGGCTGTACTTGCTGTGCAGATCGGTCGACTTCAGGTTGATCCAGTAGCGACCGGGGATCTTGCCGTCGATCGAGCCGGCGCCACCATAGGCGGTCGGCGCCCCCGGCTCTTCTTCGGGCGGCAGCCGCTTCACTTCCATGTTCGGGTTGACCTGGGTATTGAACGCCTTGGGCAACTGCGCGCGGATCCAGGTCAGGCGATCCTGGATGAAGGCGAGGATCTCCTGGCGGCCCTTGTCGCCTTCTGCGAACTGGTAGCGCCTGTCCTTGGCGAGCGCCTGCATGCGCTGTCCGACCGTGCCCGTGGTGAAGCCGATGCCTTTGAGAATGGTGTCCATCTCGGCGTGCAGCTGCTTCAGCTCGCTCTGACCCATCTCGTGGACTTCGTCAGGCGTCATGGTGGTGGTCGTTGACGCCTTCAGTGCCCAGCGATAGAAATCATCGCCGCTCGGACGCGCCCACATGCCCGCATCGTCCTTGGCCACCGCGCGTTGCGCTTCGAGTTCGGCGATCTGCCGATCGAGGGCAGGAGCGATCTCTTGCTCAGCGATCGCCCTGGCGCGCGCGCCCCATTCGCCGGGAATCTGCTTCGTGCGCCGGACGATCGACTCGACCAGCGCTCCGCCCTCGCGTGTGTTCCTGGCCGACAGGCGCATCTGCGCGAGGGCCTTGTCGATCAGAAATGACGGCGGCACCAGGCCTTTGCCACGCGCGTCCTGGATGCGGCCACGCTCGCCATCGAGCTGCTTCGCATACGACTGCATGCGCGACAGATACGCTTCGGCGTCGGCCGCTGTCTCGACTGGATGATCGCTATCCAGGTAGCGCGGCAGATCCAGGTAGGCACCGACGTTCTGAATCACGACGTAGGGCGTGTTGCGCCAGCTCCCGACCGTGATGTCGCCGTACGGCAACGCAAAGCCCTCGCTGGCAAGACCGTATGCGCTGCGCACCACCTCCACGCTCGTCCTGACTGAATGCGAGAGTCCGGACGTGTCGAACGCCTTGGCCTTGTCGAGATCCTGCCTCACCTGTGCCGCGATCTTCCGCTGCCCTTCGCCCGAGCGATCCGCGAGCTGCGACCGGAGTGCGGACCTCGCCCCGGTATCGACACCTAGCGACGTCGCGCTTTCTGGCGCGAACCGCAGGTAGTTCTCGGCGATCTGATCAAGGAGCGCGAGCGCATCCTGGTCAGTGGGCCTGGCCGGGGCCGCCGGGGCCGGCTCGGAGCCGCACGCAGGAATTAGCGGAAGTGCGGCGGTGGCCGCAAGGGCCGCGATCGCATCGCGGCGATTGATCACTGGGGACACGAGGACACCTCGCGCTCAGTCTATTGCAATCGTTCGGAAAACAGGTCGGCGATCGTCACATCATCTTCAGCACGCGGATCAAACGTGATCTCGTCGCCGGAATCGAGGCATGCCAACGTTGACCGGCACGACTTTCATGGTTGGTTGGATGCCGTCCTGACGGTCGGGTATCAGACTTCTTCGATCTCGGACCTGCCCGAAGACTGGTCGCCCGACAGCCACTGCCACTCCTCGAGGAACCGCAGCCGTCCGTCTGGCATGGTCTTCGGTGTCGACAGGCACGTGCCGAGCATCAACTCCCCTTTGGTGTTGACGTGGTGATAGCGCATGTCGAGTTGCCCGCTTGGAAGGACGTTCGCAATGAGGTGACCCGAGACGATGTCACCACCGGCGTAGGTGGCGGTCACAATGCGGCCAGTCTGGCGATAGTGAAAGCGCGTCTCCGTGCCGACCTCGCCGTTTGGCGTGTTCGACACCGGCCGGAAAGTCTTTCCCTCGAGGTTGTAGTCCATCTCGAGCGGCTAGCGCTTGACCGCTACGCCCATCATCTCGAACCGCATGCCGAACAGCAGCGGCCCCGATCCGACGAACGCGCGGGCTGGAAGATTCTTGCTGAAGTAGCTGCGATAGATCTCGTTGAACTCGGCATACAGCTTCAGGTCGGGGCTGTACACCGTCACCGACACCAGGTCATCCATCGTCATGCCGGCCTGCACGAGGACGTTCTTGAAGTCCTCCATCAGCATCTTCACTTCATCCTTGACCGCCGCCGGCACTTTCAAGGTGGCCATATCGACGCCGCCACGACCCGAGATGTAGAGCGTGTCGCCGACGAGAACCGCGTCCGAGAACGGCAGGCCACGGGCCACGGTGGCGGGCAGCTTGATGTCCTTGCGCGGCGCGGCGGCATTCTGCGCCTCTGCCACCATCGGCAGCACGCACACCGAGATCGCGAACAACAGCGCGCGGGTCATGGGTCGCTCCTAACCGAAAGTGATGACCGCGAAAACGATCGCGATCACGGCCAGTGGCCCCGTCATACGGCCGAGCATCTGCATCCTCGCCATCGCTGACGCGTCGCCCTTCTGCGCCTTGCGCTGCAGCACCTGGATGGCGATCACCACGAGCGTCAGCAGCACCACCGAAGCAATCTTGTAGATGAACGTCGTCGGCAGGACCGAGAAGGATCCGTAGCGATACTGCACGATCAACCCGCCGGTGATCCACAACAACGAAAGACCGATCACACCGACCTTCCCCATAGCCGGCGGGAAACGGCCGAGCACCGGCTTTTCCTGCGGCGATGCATTGGCGATGAGACGCGCCATGACCATCTGCGCGAAACCAGAGCCGATACCCATTGACAGACCAATGAAGTGCAGGATGACGAGGAAATTATCGATGCTCATACGAAGCAATCATACTGCTCAGGGCTTCGCTTGTTCATCCACCGGTTTCGCAGCCGTCCTGGGCGGCGGGAACCACTGCTGCTGGTACTTCCAAATGTCCGCCATCAACCGCACTGTTGGGCCGAGTCCATAGGAGTACAAGCCAAACACGCAGATGAAGAATCCGCAAAGGATCTGCATGCCTGCTGCGAGTTGATCAATGTTGAATAGATTCTGGCCCGACTGATCCTGCAGCAGGATCGTGAGTGCGACGCCCGTAAGTGTCACGAACGCGAACAGCCCTCGGGAAAGAAATTGGAACACCGAGGCCGTGTCCGCCCGCAGCTGCGCCAACCGAAATCGGTCTTCTCCCACGGTGTTGAATGCCGCGCGAAACTCAGACAGGGTCGCCAACACGACGACAGTGATTCCCGCAAACGCGCCCATCAAACCATGCCACGCTACGGTGATGATGCCGGTCACTCCAAGGAACCACTGCAGGACCCCTGACAGGCCGACAACAATCGCCAGCCTCTGCGCGGCATTAACCGGCCGCTGGTGGTGCCGGACTACCAAGAGTGTTAACACGCCGCAAATCCCGTAGACGACGATCGACACTCGAACCACATGAGGATCGAGCGGCTTGAGGTACCGCCCATCAAACAGGCTCTTCGAAATATCGAACAATGGACCTGTGCCCCAGTAGTACAACGCCACGCGACTAAGGCCAGCCTTGAACAGCCTTTCCGCTGGGGCATCCTCTGGCGCATACTCGTATTCGGTTACGTGCGGCAGCATTGACATGGTGCGCTCACGGCCTCTGTGCCTGGCGTCGCTCGGCTTCCTTGAGAAATGTTTTCACGACACGCACGTACTCCGCGGTTTCGGTGCGATAGGTCGAGTGCGCGCTGTTCTCGAGCACGGCCATCTTCGCCCCAGGCACGCGCGACTGAAACTCGGCAATCGTGGCCGGCGCCGCCTCGTCGTGGCGGCCCGCCAGAAACAGCACCGGTAACTTCAACTCGCCCAGCCGATCGCTCCGGTCGTAGTCCTTCAGCAACCCAGTGGCGGTAAACTCGGCGGCGCCCCACATGTGGCGATAGACCTCGTCGCCGCCGGTGACGCCCTCACAGGCCGGCACGGCGGGAAGCGATTTCGCACCGCGCACGAAGTGCTCTTCGAAAACGTCGTTGGCTTCGACGCACTTCGGATCGTCGGCGGTTTCGACCGCCTCGCACTTGTCGAGCGCCGCCTGCACGGGTTTCGGCAGGGTTCCGCGGAGTCGTCTTGCATCAGCAAGCCAGCGCGGCGTGCTGATCAGCGGGCTCGACAACACCACTGACACGACGCCCTCCTGCCCTTTCGTCAGCAGGTATTCGGTCGCGAGCGTTCCGCCCCACGAGTGACCGAGGATGTGGACCTCACGCAGTCCCAGGGCGTTGCGCACCGCCTCCAGTTCCTCAACAAAGCGAGCGGTGGTCCACAGACTGAGATCGTTCGGCCGTTCCGACTGGCCTGACCCGAGCTGGTCGTAGCGAATGACCTTTCGATCGGCGGCGAGTTCGCTCAGTACCTCGAAGGCACAACTACGTCCGCCCGGACCGCCATGCAGCAGGATGACCGGCACGCGATCGCCGCCGCCCATGATCCGGTAGAACACCTTGCCACCTGGCACGTCGATCATTCCCTCTGACGCCGGGACCACCACCGCTGATGCCGGAGAGGGAGGAGCCTGCGCGGGTTGCGATGCGGTGCATCCGACGGCAAGCGCGATCAGTCCAACAACCACTCCAAGCCGATTCATTCGACGTCCTTCCGTGTCACCGGCGTGAGATTCATCGTCAACGGATCCGCGATCTCATGTCGCCTGAGGTCCATACGATACCGAACTTCGTGCAGGGCAAAGCCAGTGAGCTTGTCGTCCCGCTTTTCGACCCCGTCGCGCGTCCAGCCAAGCGCTTCGTAGAACGCTCGGGCGTTGACGTTGCCGTTCAAGACCCAGAGCGTGGCTTCGCTGAATCCGCTGGCCGCAAGCCGCTGCAGGGTCAAACGCAGAAGCTCCCGCCCCATGCCCCTGCGCCACACCGACGGAGCAAGGTTGATCGCGATGACTTCGCCGATGCTGGCGGCCGCATCAGAGTCTCGGGATGCGCCGTAGGCTGTGAAGCCGACGATCTCCCCGTCGACTTCGACCAATAGCGCTGACATGTTGTCTTGAAGACTTCGCTCGAACGCGGGCACCGCACGGCTGGAGTGGAGGCTGTCCAGATACGCGCCGGGCATGAGTCCGGCGTAGGCCGCCCGCCACGCGGCGACCCAGACCTGCGCGATTCCCAATCCGTCCGCCGCTACCGCATCGCGAAACTCGACGTGAGCGTTCGACACAAATTCGTGCTTACCAGGACACCGGTGCCGTCTTGACCGCGCCCGACACGACGGCGCTCCGCACGGCCTCGATGGTCTTCAGGCCTCCCGGCGCGGTACCGCCGAACTCCAGCGTCGTCGCTGCAGGCGACCACTGAAATATCGCCACGTGCCAGGTGTGCGTACGGCCGCCACGTTCGTAATAGACGATGCAGTGGTGATCGGCCGAACAGGCGGCCAGGCTGAGCCGACGGCGTGGATCGGTTTGCAGGAAGGGTGTGGCCGGTTCAGCAAAGTCGGTGTATTGCCCCTTGATCAGCTCGCCGAGCGCATCGCGAACGCCGAGCGGCAATCCACGAATTGAGGTGATCACCTGCATCTGGTCGTTCTTCAGGTGCGCAGTCAGTGCCGCCGACACCACCGGCGGCGATGTCTGGCCGCCAAGTGCCACCATTGCCCACAGACTGGCGCCGAGCGCAGCGATGACAACGACGGATCTCATCTCACAACCACGCCGCGGCCATCACTGCCCCTTCACCGCCGGCTTGTAACCGCGCGGCGCCGGCTGTGCGATCGAATCCCATTCATACGCAGCCTGGATGCGCCGGCTGAGTTCGGCAATCAATCCGCCACCGGAATCGGCATTGGTCATGATCACCAGTCCATACCCCTTCGTCTTGTGCGCCAGCAGCGTGCACTGAAATCCCCAGTTCGAACCACCATGTGCAAAGTACCAGCCCTGCCCCATCTTCGCCATGCTGAATCCGACCGCATAGTCGCCAACACCAACCGGCGACAGCATCTCCTGAACCGTCGCGCGCGACAGCACCCGATTGGACTGACCGACCGCCGACTTCTGCACCTCGATCGCAAACCGCGCAAGATCGCTCGGCGTCGTCCACAATCCGGCGGCGGCCTGCTCAGGATAGACGTGCCACTTCGCGCCTCGGCTCTTCCCCTCGCGCGAGTGTCCGCGTGCGGCGTTGGCGTCGCTCTCGGGCGTGATCGGCTGCTGGTAGGAGCTGCGGGTCATGCCGATCGGCCGCAACACCGTCTCGCGCATGATCTCTGCGAACGGCCGCTGGCGCGCATCGGTGAGCGCCTGCTGCATCAGTGTGACGCCGCCACCGGAATACTCCATCAGCGTCATCGGCGGGCGTTCCATGAACAGCGGGCCGACATTTGATAACGGGCTGCCACCAAGAATCTGCACCACCGTGGGCGCTGTCGCCGACGGATCGTAGCCAGGGAAGCCAAATCCATCGCCAAGTCCAGACGTGTGACTGGTCAGCATGCGCGGCGTGACGGCGCGCTCCTTCGTGAACTCGCCGCCATCCAGTTTCCAAGATGTCAGGATGCTGTTGATGTCGGTATCCAACGTGAAGAGACCGTCCTGTACGGCCTTGAGCACCGCCATGGCGGCGACCGGCTTGCTGATCGACGCCGCCTGAAACATCGTCTCGGTGTTGGCGTGCGCGCCAGTCTCCACGTCGGCCACGCCGTAGGCTTTCGACCAATGAATGGCAAAATCCTGGATGACGGCGACACTCGCACCGGGCACGTTGAAGCGCGTCAGCAACTCGTGGATCGTGAGCTTACCGACCCCGGCCGTCCCCTCTGTGGCCTGCGCCGCTTCTATGGCAGCCATGCGGTCCGCGGCGCTCCGGCCCTGGCCGTCCGGACGGGCCGGAAGAAGGGCGACAAGCAGCAAAAGGACGACGGCGGTGCGCGCGCTCATGGGGACTCCTGTGGAATGAAGTCTAGCGCGAACCGCACAAAGAAAAAGGGCGCGAAGACGATGTGCTTCGCGCCCTGATTCTTGCCTGCCGGCTAGCCTGCTGGCCCGCTGGCCCGCTAGCCCGCTATCCCGCTGGCCCGCTAGCCAGCCCGCTGGCCCGCTAGCCCGCTGGCCCGCTGGCCCGCTAGCCCGCTGGCCCGCTGGCCCGCTAGCCCGCTGGCCCGCCTTAGTAGCGGTAGTGGGCGCTCTTGTACGGCCCCTCGACGGCAACGCCGATGTAGTCGGCCTGCTCCTTGCTGAGGATCGTCAGCTTCACACCGAGCTTGCCGAGGTGCAGGCGCGCAACTTCCTCGTCCAGCTTCTTCGGCAGGATGTAGACGCGGTTGGCGTCGTACTGCGTGCCCGACAGCGTCGGCTGGCCGGTCATGTTGAAGTGCAGGTCGAGCTGCGCGAGCACCTGGTTGGTGAACGACGACGACATTACGAACGACGGATGGCCGGTCGCGCAACCGAGGTTCAGCAGCCGGCCTTCGGCCAGCACGAGGATGCTCTTCTCGCCCTTGCCGCCCGAGTTGAACACCCACTCGTCATACTGCGGCTTCACCTGGACGCGCTTGGCGCCGCTCTTGGCGAGGCCGGCCATGTCGATCTCGTTGTCGAAGTGGCCGATGTTGCCGATGATCGCCTTGTCCTTCATGCGATTCATCATGTCGACGGTGATGATGTTCTTGTTGCCCGTCGCGGTGATGAAGATGTCGGCGGTCTCGATCACGTCCTCAACGGTCGTGACCTGGTAGCCTTCCATGGCCGCCTGCAGCGCGCAGATCGGATCGATCTCGGTGACGATCACGCGGCAGCCCTGCCCCTTGAGCGCCTGGGCGCAGCCCTTGCCCACGTCGCCGTAGCCGAACACCACCGCGACCTTCGCCGACAGCATCACGTCGCTGGCGCGGTTGAGGCCGTCGATCAGCGAGTGGCGGCAGCCATACAGGTTGTCGAACTTGCTCTTGGTCGCCGAGTCGTTGACGTTGATCGCCGGGAACAGCAGCGTGTTGGCCGCGGTCATTTCATACAGGCGATGCACACCGGTCGTGGTTTCTTCGCTGACGCCCTTGATGCCCTTGGCGATCTTGCTCCACTGGCCCGGCTTGCTCTTCAGCTCTTTGCGCAGGGTGTCGAGGATGACGCCCCACTCTTCGGGCTCGGTGTCGGCATTGAACGACGGCACGGCACCGGCGGTCTCGTACTCGAGCGCCTTGTGCACGAACAGCGTCGCGTCGCCACCGTCATCGAGAATCATCGTCGGGCCGCTGCCGTCCGGCCACACCAGGGCTTCCACCGTGCACCACCAGTATTCCGGCAGCGTCTCGCCCTTCCACGCGAACACCGGTGTGCCGCGCGGGTTGGCCACGGTGCCGCCAGTTTCGGGACGGCCGACGACGACGGCCGCGGCGGCGGAGTCCTGCGTCGAGAAGATGTTGCAGCTCACCCAGCGCACGTCGGCGCCGAGCGCGGTCAGCGTCTCGATCAGCACGGCGGTCTGCACGGTCATATGCAGCGAGCCCATGATCTTGGCGCCGGCCAGCGGCTGCTTGCCCGCGTAACGCGAACGCAGCGCCATCAGGCCGGGCATTTCGTGCTCGGCGAGGCGGATTTCGTTGCGGCCGAACTCGGCGAGGCCGAGGTCCTTCACCTTGAAGGGTTCGCGATTGGCTTTCTTCGCGAGATCGAACGCGTGGACGTCATTCACTGCAGTTGCCATTGCTCTTGGTCTCCTTAGTTCTTGCGTGCGGTTGCGACAAACAGACTCGGGCCCTTGGCGGCTTCGTCCGCGGGCAACGGGGTGATCACGACGCCTTCGAAGCCGGCGCCTTCCAACAACTTCTTGATGGTCTTCTCAGAAAAGCCGAGCCACACGTGGCCCATCTGCTGCTGATACTCGACGCGGTCGTGCGGCAGCATGTCGACGATCAAGACACGGCCGCCACACTTCACCACGCGATGCATCTCCGCCAGCGCGCGCGCCGGCTCGGGAACGTGATGCAGCACCAGCGCGGTCATCGCCACGTCGAGCTGCGCGTCGTCAATCGGCAACGCTTCCATGTCGCCGCGGCGGACGTCAACCTGGTGCAGGCCCTTGAGGCGCTTGCGCGCCGCCTGCACCATGTCGGTCGAGCCGTCAACGGCCACGACCTTGCCGACGTGCGGGGCGATCAGCTCGCTCACCTGCCCCGTGCCGCATCCCAGGTCGCCGACCACCAAAGACGGATCGAGCAACGCGAGCATCGCGTGGAGCTGGAAGCGATCGCCAAACATCTCGCTGCGCAGGTGGTCCCACTGGCCCGAAGCGGACGCGAAGAACTCCTCTGACTTCGAGCGGCGCTTGGCGAGCACGCTCTTGAGCCGGCGCTCATCCTGCTCGGCGCCGTTCGTGCCGGTGATCTGCTCGCGGATCAGCGGCCATAGGCGCTGCGCGCCGGGATCGAGTTCCGACATCACCATGCCGTAGAACCGGCTCGTGCCATCGCGTCGCGACGACACCCACCCGTCGTCTGCCAGGGTCTTGAGGTGGCGGCTGACGGTCGACTGCGGCAACTGCAGCACCGAGCAGATCTCGTTGACGGTCAGTTCGTGCCTCTCGAGCGGCAGGAGCATCCGGCAGCGGATCGGGTCGGCCAGCGCGGCCATGTGGTCGAGGATGGGTGCAGCGGTCATCGAAGGCTTATATCCGTTAATCCGGATTTAAGGATATTATCCCTAATTGGAGGGCGAATGCAAGTCACGATCGGTCGGGTCGAGGCGCTGTTCCGATACCCGGTGAAATCCATGCGAGGCGAGGAACTGACGACCGCCAGGCTGGGCTGGCACGGCCTGGAGGGCGATCGCCGATTCGCGTTCCGGCGAACGGAGGATCGGAGTGGTTTCCCATGGCTGACCGCGGGCAAGTTTGCGGACCTGCTGCGCTACGCCCCGCATCGTGAGGACGAGACCCAGGCCAACATCCCCACCCACGTGCGCACGCCAGAAGGCACCTCGCTGCCGATCTGGGGCGATGATCTCGCGGCTCATGTCAGCGGTGAATTCGGGGCACCGGTGCAGATGTCGCAGTTGAAGGATGGGATCTTCGACGACGCCAGCATTTCGGTGATCGCGACCGACACCGTTGAAGAGGTCGCGAGGCTGGCTGGGGTATCCGCCGACGTCCGCCGCTACCGCCCGAATATCGTCATGCGCCTGAGCGCGGCCGGTCCATTCCAGGAGGATCGGTGGCTCGACGGCAGCCTGTCATTCGGCGACGGCGACGCCGCGCCCACGATCGCGGTGACCCGTCGCGATGTCCGCTGCGCGATGATCAACCTCGATCCGGATACCGCCGCCTCAACTCCGCAAGTCCTCAAGGCCGTGGTCCGTGCAAATGAGAACACGGCCGGCATCTACGCGACCGTCACCAGAATCGGCGAGATCTCCCTCGGCCAGACCATCTGCTTTCACCCTGCCATCGCAACTCGTGCCTGACACCAAAATTCGATTGGAGTCGGAATCTGGTGTAGGGCACCAGATCGGATCGGAATCGGAAATTGGTGTCAGGCACCAGAGCCGATTGTAAAGATCTGCGGACAAGCGGCAGTATCAGCCACATGCGCATTCGCTTGGCTGTCGCCACCTTCCTGCTCGGCCTTTCCACCGTTGCGCTGAGCGCTGCCGTTAACGATCCCAGGAACTGGGCCCAGTGGCGCGGGCCGGAGATGAGCGGCGTGTCTCGCACCGCCAAACCACCGATCGAGTGGAGCGAGACCAAGAACATCAAGTGGAAGGTGCAGATCCCTGGCCGCGGATCGTCGTCGCCGGTCGTCTGGAACGATCGCATCTTTCTGCTGACCGCAATCCCCGTCGGCATCACCGGGGATGCGCAGCATGAACCGCGTGGAGCGCTGCCGCAGCGCGGCGTGCACCAATACAAGGTCCTCGCCCTCGATCGCAAGACCGGAAAGACGGTGTGGGAGCACGTCGCGCGGGAAGAAGAACCGCACGAAGCCGCGCACCAGGACAACGGCAGCTGGGCCTCGAGCTCGGCGATCACCGACGGCGAGCACGTCTTTGCCTACTTCGAATCGCGCGGCCTCTACGCCTACGACATGAACGGCAGGCAGATCTGGAATGCGGACTTCGGCGACAAGAAGATGCGCAACCAGTTCGGCGAGGGGTCGACGCCGGTGCTGTTCGGCAACACGCTGGTCGTCGTGTGGGATCACCTCGACCAGCCGTCCTACGTGATCGCGCTCGACAAGCGCACCGGCAAGGAGTTGTGGCGCGTCGATCACCCGGAGATGGACACGTGGGCCACGCCGCTCGTGGTCACGCACGAGGGGCGCCAGCAGGTCATCGTCAACGCCATGAACAAGGTCCGCAGTTTCGATCTGCAGACCGGCAAGCTGGTGTGGGAAGGGCCGGGCACCACGATGAACGTGATCCCGTCGCCGGTGTTCGGCAACGGCATGGTGTTCATCATGAGCGGCTTCCGCGGCAACAACCTCAAGGCGATCAAGCTCGCCGATGCGAAGGGCGACATCTCGACGACCCAGGCAATCGCGTGGCAACTCGATCGCGACACGCCGTACGTGCCGTCACCCCTGCTGTACGACAACATCCTGTACTTCCTGAAAACCAACAACGGCCTGCTGTCGGCATTTGACGCGGCCAGCGGCAAGCCGCACTACCAGGTGCAGCGTATCGCCAAGGCGATGGGCGAAGTATTCGCCTCCCCTGTCGGCGCGGATGGAAAGGTCTACGTGGTCGCCCGCGACGGCGTGACCACTGTCATCAAGCACGGCACCACGTATGAAGTGCTCGCCGAAAACACGCTGGATGACGGGTTTGACGCGTCGCCGGCATTGGTTGACGGCGAGATCTTCATGCGTGGTTACAAGTATTTGTATTGCATAGGCGGGTAGGGCTGGTGGGGCTGGTCCTTACCTGCCCTTGCGGACGTAGACGTTGCTGTTGAACGTTCGCAATTCGAAGTCGGGACCGCCGCCATTGATGGTGCCGACGATCGCGCGATTGCGGTCGATGCGATAGCGGCCGTTGCTGCTGCGGGTCTCCTCGACGCTCGGCGTGGACGCGGCCAGCTGCACATCGAAATCCGAATAGACGTCGCCGTTGTTGCTGCGCATGCGAAGGTTGGCCTTGGTGCTCGGCGGCAGCGTCACATCGACGGTGCCGTTCAACGACGTGAAGGCCATCTCGCGCTGGGCGGTGACGCGCGTCATGGTCGCGCGGACGTTGCCGTTGGTCGTGCCGGCCGTCACCGCTCCCGCCACGCTGTTCAGGACAATGCCGCCGTTGGTGTTGTTCGCATCGATCTCGCCATCGACGTTCTCGACCAGGATCTCGCCGCCGTTGACGGTGGAGAGCTTCAAGTTACTGCGCACCGGCACCTCGATCTCGAAGTTGATCGACCGGCTCGGGTTGTCGGACGACACCTTGACGCGATTGCCCTCCTCTGAGATCCGGAAGCCCGCAGTCTGCGGGATCCGGCGCAGCCCCTCGGCATTCGCATCGTAGCGGCGGCGCGGACGATCGGCTTCAGGCATCGCTGTCACGCCAACGTCCTTGCGGTTGATACCTCGCACCGTGATGCTTCCCTGCACGAGCGACACGTCGATCACGGCCGGTCGCGATGGATCGCTCAGCGGCACGTTCACACGATCGGCGTCTGGCTGCTGCGCCGCCACGCCGAGTGCCGCGCACAGCAGCGCCGCACACAGGACTGGAATACGAATCATCGATCGAATGCTCATTGTGCGCTCCCGGCCCGACGCGCCCGGACGTTGCCGTTCAGCGTCTCAAAGGTGATCTGCGGTCCACCGCCGCCCACACGCACACGCGTGTGCTGGTTGGCGCGATAGACAAACTTGCCATTGCGGCGCTCGCCCGCTGCCGGCACCACGTTGGGCAGCGGGTGCGCGTCGACATCCGTATAGAGGCCGCCGTTCATCGTTTTCATGGAAAAGTCCGCGTTCAGGCCATCGAGGAAGCGGACGTCCACGTTGCCGTTCACGGTCTTGAACGATGTGGTCTGTTTGGGATTGGCGATGAACGTCACCGTGACGGGACCATTCACGGTGTGGGCACTGCCCGATCCGGCGACACGATGCATCTCGATCAGTCCGTTGACGTTGTCGACATCGAAGTCGCCTCGCGTGCCATTGACGATGACGTCACCGCCGTTGATGGTGCACAAGCGCAGCGCCGTGTCGCGCGGCACGCGAATGGTGAAGTCAAAGCTCACCGAGTAATTGCGCCGCCGCCATCGCCGCCCTTCATCGCCTTCCCACTGTTCGCCGCACACATGCCGATTGGCTTCGGTCACCGTGGCGCCAACACGGGCCGTTCCGTCGATGAAGTCGATCTGCACCTCCCGCTGAGCCTCATCCACGTCGCTCCGGCTTTCGGCACGGATGACCTTGCGGATGCTCATCTGCACGGTGCTGTCATCCGTCGCCTCGACCCGGATGGCCCCGTTGATATTCCGCACGTCGAGTGTCCTGCCGCCACCGGCGGCGAATGACAAGGTGCGGGTAATCGTCGAGTCGTCCATCACTTCCCAGCGGGACGATGCCGAACGCTGCGCATGCGCGGCGCTGACTGCCGCCAGGCTGAGGACAAGAACGGCCAGGGTCTTCATTGACATGCCAGTTGGATGAGCCGGTCGGGAATTTGGTTGGAAGGCTCGGCGGTGGGCCGTTGGCAGCGGGATACAATCCGCGGATGACTTCGTCACAAGACATCAAGAACGCCCTCGAGCGCAACGAAAAGGTCGTCCGGGCACGACCGTCGGTCGGTCAGGGCACCGCGAAGACGACCGTCACGCTCCATCCCGGCTTGGCGTGCGAGGTGGAAGATGGTCCGTGGAAGTTCAGCGTGGGGATGACCGAGAAGTACGGCGGCCTCAACAACGGTCCCAACCCTGGTGTGTTCGGACGAGGCGCGGTTGGGGCGTGCCTGGCGATTGGTTACAGCATGTGGGCCGCCCGGCTCGACATCCCCATTCGCGCGCTGACGGTGGAGATCCGCGCCACGTACGACGTCCGCGGTGAACTTGGCGTGGACGATTCGATCCGCCCCGGCTACTCCGGCATGGTCTATGCGGTGACGATCGACACGCCCGCCTCTGACGCGGATGTCACGCGGCTGCTGGACATCGCGGATCGTCACAGCTCCTGGCTCGACGATCTCAAGAATCCGGTGCCGATGACGCGCGAAGTCACCATCGTCCGCACGCAGGGCTGACATGGAACCAAAACTTCAGCGGCGGGTTCAGCGCTACGGTTGGAACAAGGCGGCTGCGCATTATGAAGGGTTCTGGTCCTCGCAACTCCGCCCGGCTCAGGACCTGATGCTCAAGATGGCGGCACTCACGGCCGGCGAGCGCGTGCTTGATGTCGCCTGCGGCACCGGCTTGGTGACGCTTCGTGCTGCGGAGGCCGTTGGCCCGACCGGCTTCGTGGCCGCGTCTGATATCTCGGAGGACATGGTGAAGGCCGTCGAGGATGCGGCCGCCGCTCGCGGAATCGCCGGCGACTTCCGTCGCATGGACGCCGAGACGCTCGAGTTCCCAGACGACGAATTTGACGCGGTGCTCTGCGGGCTCGGGTTGATGTACGTCGCCGTGCCGAACAACGCGCTTCGCGAAATGCGGCGCGTGTTGAAGCCGGAACGTCGCGCTGCCGCTGTCGTCTGGGGCGCGCGCAAGAATTGCGGCTGGGCGGAGATCTTTCCCATTGTCGAGGCCCGAACCGCGAGCGATGTCTGCCCGATGTTCTTTTCGTTGGGCACCGGCAGTACTCTCGCCGCCGCATTCAGCGACGCCGGATTCACCGAAGTGCGCGAAGAGCGGATCTCCGTGCCGATCGTCTTTCCGACCGCCGAGGCGGCGATCGGCGCGGCCTTTGTTGGCGGGCCTGTTGCGCTGGCGCACGCGCGGTTCGACGACACCACCCGTGAGAGCGCGCATGCTGAATACCTCGCGTCGATCGAGATGCATCGCCGGGGCGAGGCGTACCACGTCCCCGGCGAATTTGTGGCCGTGGTTGGCCAGTCCTGACACCTCTGCCGCTCCACCGCGAAGCCGCGATATTCTTTCGGCATGGCGAAGGCGAAGACGCGAGCCCCGCGGCGCAAGAAGGCGGCGGCCGGATCCATCGGTCTGTCGGTGGCGGAAATTCAGGCCGTTGATCACAAAGCACTGAACGGCTTGCCGGATGCCATCGCCGGCGACGGCGGCGCGGTCCTCGGCAGTTACAGCGATCCTTTCGGCGGCACTCCGGTGCTGGTCGTGGCACTTCCGATCAACACGGTCGAGCCGACGCCATACCAGCGCGATCCGTCCGACACGCACATCAAGAAGCTGATGAACGTGATTGAAAAGGTCGGACGCTTCCTCGATCCGCTGATCGTGATCAGGCAGGATGACGCCTACTGGACGCCGAACGGCAACCACCGCTTGCAGGCCATGAAGAAGCTCGGCGTGAAGACCATCATCGGCCTCCTGGTCCCCGATCCGGAAGTCGCGTTCAAGATCCTCGCGCTCAATACCGAGAAGGCCCACAACGTCAAAGAGAAGTCGCTCGAAACCATCCGAATGGCGCGGGCGTTGGCGGAGCGGAAGCAGGGCAAGGAAGATGATTACGCATTCGAGTTCGAGCAGGCGCAATTCCTGACACTGGGCGCGGCATACGAGCAGAAGAAGAGCCTGAGCGGCGGCGCCTACACCTCCGTGCTGCGGCGCATTGATGGATTCCTCGAGGAGCCGATGCCGAAGGCGCTCAAGGAACGCGAGCGCAGGGGCAACAAGCTGCTCGCGCTGGACGAGGCCGTCGGCAAGGTCGTCGAGGCCCTCAAAGCCAAGGGCCTGACCAGCCCATATCTCAAGGCGTTCGTCGTCGCCCGCATCAACTACGTCCGGTTCTCGAAGGCGACCGAGTTCGATTTCGACGAAGTGCTCGACCGGCTGACCGCAGCGGCGAAGAAATTCAACGTTGAAAAGGTCAAGCAGGACGACGTCGCCAAGGCCGGCGGCGGGTCCCCGGCCGACGAAGAATAAGGACCGCCACAAACCCTGCAACCTTTTTCCCTGCTGGCCCGTCTATGTGCGTTGAGCGTATAGTCGCAAAGCACACACCTCCGCGCCCGTCGGCGCCACGGTGCGCACGCATATGGACAAGTTCAGGCCTGAAACCTTCCTGCCGCTGACTCCGGTCGCCTTCGAGATCCTCCTGGCGCTGGCTGATGAGGAACGGCATGGCTACTCAATCCTGCAGGAAGTCGAGACCCGCTCCGGTGGAGCCGTCTCGCTGCACGCCGGAACGCTGTATCGGGCGCTGGCGCGCTTGCTGGAGAGTGAACTGATCGAGGAGCTGGCGGAGTCGCCGGATCCGTCCAGTGGCGATGAACGGCGGCGCTATTACCGGCTGACGCAGCGCGGTGTGGCAGTGGCGCGGGCGGAGGTGGGACGGCTCGAGGGACAACTGGCGGCCGCCCGCACGCGGCGCCTGTTGAAGGCGCGCGCGTGAGGAGCGTCCTCTTCTCGATGGCGCTGCTCGCCTACCCGCGGGCATTCCGCCGCCGCTTCGGCGCGGAGATGCGCGACGAGTTCGACCAGACGTCACGCACCATCGGCACGTGGCGCACGCTGGGCACGTTGGTCGCCAACGGTCTGGCGGAGCGCGGCTCGGCGGCACGCCGCTGGGCGTTCTTCCCCAATTTCACTCCCCATCTGTACGAACCCACAGGCAGGCACCATATGTTGTTCGATTTCCTGCGCGCAGACATCCGGCACACGCTCCGCATCGCGATCAAGACGCCGGTCTTCACCACGCTGACCGTGCTGGCCCTCGCACTTGGGATCGGCGCCACGACCGCGATCTTTGCCGTGGTCAACGGTGTGCTGCTACGGTCGCTCCCCTATCGCGACGACGCACAGCTCGTGAACGTGTGGAGCTTCAATACGAAAGAGAACCTGCCGCGCAATCCGCTCTCGCCGGCCAATTTCCTGGACTTCCAGAAGATGAACACCACCCTCGACGGTCTCGAGGGTTACTTCACCTTCGTGACGCCCGCCCAATTGACGACGGATGCCGGAGCGGAGATCGCCTACTCGGTATTCGTGACGCCGAGCATGTTCAACATGCTCGGCCGCACCGCATCACTTGGCCGCACCTTCACGGTGAACGAGAACGCACCAGTCACGGTGTTGAGCAACGGCTACTGGCGCCGCCGGTTCGGCGCCGATCCTGACATCGTCGGCAAGACGCTGACGATGCAGGGCATTCCGTTCGAAGTGATCGGCGTGATGCCTCCTGAATTCGTCTTCCCATATCCCGGCATGTTTGGGCCGAGCGGATTTACCCGCGTCACGGGTGTCGACATGTGGTTGCCGATCACCTTCTCGGGACCCGGTGCGGCCGCGAACCGCATGCTGACGCAAACCGGGCAGATCGTCCGCAACGTGCACTGGTTTGGCGCGATTGGCCGGTTGAAACCGGGTGTGACCGCCGAACAGGCCGAGGCTGACATGAAGACGATTGCGGCGCAGCTCGAGCAGAGTTATCCGAACACCAACAAGGGCTGGAGCGCGAGCGTCGTGCCGTCGATCGATCAATCGGTGGGCAGCATTCGGCCGGCGTTGATGATCCTGCTCGCCGGCATTGGCTTCGTGCTGATCATGGCGTCGGTGAACGTGGCCAATCTTCTCCTGGCGCGCAGCATCGCTCGCGAGAAGGAACTGGCAACCCGCGCAGCCCTCGGCGCCGCTCGCTCACGGCTGGCACGCCAGCTGCTCACCGAAAGCGTCATGTTCGCACTCGCCGGCGGCCTGGTCGGGATGATCGCCGAGGTTGCGCTCGCCGTGGCGATCACGACCGGAGCGGTGCTGCTGCTGCGCAGCTTCGTGTCGGTCACCAACATCAATCCCGGCTTCGAGACCACGCAGCTGCTGACGTGGCAGATGAACATTCCGCAACGGCTGGTCAGCAACACCGAACGGCTCGCCTTCTATCGCGACTTCTTTGCGCGCATCGACGCACTGCCGGGCGTCGTCTCGGTCGGCGGCACCACGCGCGTGCCGCTTGGCAGCACCTCGGTGTCCACCACGGTGCAGATCGAAGGCCGTCCCGTGCCGGCGGCCGAGTTGCCCGAGGTCCAATTCCGCCGGGCGATGCACAACTACTTCGCGGCGATGGGTATTCCGATCCGTCGGGGCCGCGGCTTCGACGCCAACGATGGGCCAAGCGCTCCGCAAGTGGCGGTGATCAACGAGACCATGGCGACTCGCCTGTGGCCGAACCAGGATCCCATCGGTCAGCACATTCGCACCGGCCCAAATCCGACCGGCGCCTGGACAACGGTGATTGGCGTGATTGGCGACATCCGCCATGGCGGCCTCGAAGAGGCGCCGCAGCCAGAGATGTACATCAACTACCTGCAAGGCCCGCCGGTATCGCCGTTCATTGTGGTGCGCACGACCGGCGATCCTGCAGCGCTGGCGGAAACCGTACGCGCGGAGGCTCGACAGATCGACAAGGCGCTGCCGCTCTACGACATTCGCACCATGTCTACACTCCGGGCGGATGCCGTGTCCACGCGCCGCTTCATCCTGTTGATCGTCGGCGCATTCGGCGTGCTGGCGCTCGGCCTGGCGGCGATCGGCGTCTACGGCGTGATGTCGCTGATCGTCAGCGAACGCACACGCGAGGTTGGCGTGCGGCTCGCGCTTGGCGCCGAGCCGTCGCAGCTGCTTTCCATGATCGTGGGCCAGGCTGCGAAGCTGGCTGGTATTGGGGTGGCGATTGGACTCGTGATCGCGCTGCCACTGGCGCCGCTGCTGGATAGCCAGCTGTACGGCGTGCAATCGTTCGATCCGCTCACGTTCATCAGCGTGCCGCTGGCGCTCGTGCTGATCGCCGCCCTCGCGGCGCTTGTGCCGGCCCGCAAAGCCATGCGGATCGACCCGCTGGCGGCGCTGAGGATCGATTAGGTCCGGCTAAAGCCGGACCCTCACAGAAATTCTGAGGAATAATTCTGTGGGGGTCCGCCTTTAGGCGGACCATTCATGCGAGTTCTCTCTCCAACCGATCAACCAGGCCGTCGAGCTGTGCGGACACGGCTCGCACGGTCTCGGGCTTGCTCAGATCGACGCCGGCCTTCTTGAGCAAGGCCATCGGGTGATCCGAACCGCCCGACTTCAACAGCGTCAGGTAGCGATCGACCGCCGCCTGGCGCGCGACCGGGTCCTGGCTGCCGACTTCTTCCATCAACTTCGCCGTGGACGCAAAGCAGGTCGCGTACTGATAGACGTAGTACGGCGACTGGAAGAAGTGCGGAATGCGCGCCCACGTATGTTGCGCGCGCTGGTCCGGTGACAATGCGTCTCCCCAATACTCATCGAGCAGCTTCGAATAGATGCCGCTGAGCGTCTCTGACGTGATCGGCTGGTCGCTTTCGACGAGGCGATGCGCCTCCAACTCGAAGTCCGCGAACAACACCTGGTTGTAGAAGGTGCCGACAATATTGTCGATCGCGTGCTGCAACAGGACCACGCGCTCCTCCCGCGTCTTCGCGCGGGCGAGCATGAAGTTGAGCAGTAGTGCCTCGTTCAGGGTTGACGGCACTTCGGCCACGAAGATGGTGTAACCGGAGTAGACGAACGGCTGCGTCTCGTGCGACAGCATGGTGTGCATAGAGTGGCCGAGTTCGTGGGCAAGCGTGAACACCGCATCGAGGGTGTCGTTGTAGTTCATGAGCATGTACGGGTTCGACCCGTAGACCGGCGCCGAATAGGCGCCGCTGCGCTTGCCCTGGTTCTCGTAGACGTCGATCCACCGCTCGGAGAAGGCGCGACGGACCCGCGCCTGATACTCGGCGCCAAGCGGCGCCACCGCCTCCACAATCCAATCCAGCACATCGTCGTACGCATACTTGACGTTGTCCTCCACCAGCGGCACGAAGGCGTCGAACACGTAGTAGTCCTGCAGCTGCAGGACGCGCTTGCGCAGCTTGTGGTAGCGGCGGAACGGCGCCACCCCCTTCTTGGTCTCGCTGATCAGGTTCTCGACGACGCTGGGCGGAATGGCATTGCCATACAGCGCCGCATCCAGCGTGGTCTTGTAGCCGCGGGCGCGCGCTTCGAACCAGTCGCCATGCATCACGCCGTTGTAGATGGTGGCGTAGGTATTGAGGCTGGCGATGTAGGTGTCGTAGAGCGCTTCGAACGCCTTCCGTCGATCGTCCTGCGACCGGCACGTCGCGAGCAGCTTGCGATACTGGCCGTAACTGACCTGCGTGGTCTCCCCGGTCGACAGGGTGATCGTGGGAAATTTCGCGTCCGCCGTCGACAGCGCGGCGTAGGCATCTCTCGGCACGCTGCCCACCCGCTCGGTCAGCGACAGCAGGCGCTCGCCCTGCTCGTCGAGCACATGGGCCTGCAGGCGGAAGACCTCTTCAATCGCGAAGCGATAGGTGGCCAACTCCCGCGACGCGTCCATCCACTTGCGAATGCCGGCAAGCGGCAGCTTCAGCAACTCCGGCTGGAACCAGGACGTGGCCTGCTGCCACTTGGCGAGCAGCAGCTGGACACGCTGACGCCGCGCGTTGATGGCGTTGTTACGCTGATCCTCGTCGTACTGCAGCGACGGGTAATACCAGACCTTGAAACTCAGCTGGCCGAGCTCGTCGCGATCCCGCAACGCCGCGAGCAAACGCGTCGCGCCCTGCGCCAGGGTGCCTTCGTATTGCTTGTAGGATTCAATGCCGCGATCGAGTGTGGCAAATGCGGCTTCCCATTCGTCCCAGCTCGAGAAGATCGAGCTGAGGTCCCACGTGTACTTAGCGTCGAGCGATTCCCTGGACGGTACCAGCGAGGGGGCGGGAGCGGCGGACGACATATCTCCGAATCATAACAACTTCGCCAGCTCCCCCAGCACCGGCTGAATGCGCTGCATGACCTTCTTGCGTGCAAGCGTCGCGGCCAGTGGTTCAGGCAGCGGAACGGGCATGCCAATGATCGGCTCAACCACCTCACGGAACTTCGCGGGGTGCGCAGTCGACAGGAAAAGTGCACCGGGCGCAAGTGGTGCACGACGTGCAGCTTGTGCACCCAGATAAGCGATTGCCGTATGTGGATCGGCGACGTATTTGTACTTCTTATGCAATTCGCCGATCGCGGCCACCACCTCTTCATCCGTGTGGCGGTCGGAGGTAATCAGCGCCCGCATCGCCGCGAGGTCGCCATTGAACAGCCACTGCAGGCGCTCGAGATTGCTGGGATTGCCCACATCCATCGCGTTGGCGAGCGTCGGAACCGACTGGCGAGGCTCGACGCGACCGGTTTCCAGGAATCGCGGCACCGTATCGTTGATCGTCGTCGGGGCGGTGAACGCCGTGATCGGCGCGCCCATCTTCCACGCCATCACACCGGCGACGAGGTTGCCGAAGTTACCCGACGGGACCGAGATGGTGAGCCCGCCTTCGGCGGCGCCGTTCACGGCCGCGTAGGCGTAGTAGAACATCTGCGGAATCAGCCGGCCCAGGCTGATGGAGTTGGCCGATGTCAGCCGGACGCGCGACTGCAACTGCTGATCCGCGAACGCTTCCTTGGCCAGGCGTTGGCAGTCGTCGAACGTGCCCTGCACGGCGACGGCGGTTACGTTGCCGCCGAGCGTGGTGAACTGCGCTTCCTGGATCGCGCTGACTTGCCCTTCCGGGTACATCACGACCACGCGGGTGCCGGCGACGCCATGAAACGCGTGCGCCACGGCGCTACCGGTATCGCCGGAAGTGGCCACCAGGATCGTCAGATCACCGGTGCCGGGTGCGCCCTGTTCGCTGAGCGCCAGGAGCCGAGCGAGCGTTCGCGCGCCGAAGTCCTTGAACGCAAACGTCGGCCCGTGAAACAGCTCGACGACGCCGAGGCCTTTCTCGAGTTCGACGATGCGGACCGGAAAGTTCAGCGCTTCGCGGATCAGATTCGTAAGCGTGGCCTGATCGAATTCGTCGCCGGCCAGTTCCGCAACCATGGCGATGGCGACGTCGTGGAAGGCCTTGCCCCGCAGTGCGGACCAGAACGCATCGGGCCGGCGTTCCAGAGACTGGGGGACATAGAGTCCGCCATCTGGCGCGAGACCTGCTCGGACGGCCTCCTTGAACGAAACGGACGGCGCATTGCCGCGGGTACTCACGCAGATCATTGAAGTTTCAGTTTGAAAACGTTGGCCACAGAGGACGCCGAGGACACCGAGATCATTTTGTACTCACAACGCGGGCGCCCTGCTTCCCCACCACGTTGACCCAGAGATCTGACGGGAGTGGGCTGGCTGCGCTGAAGGCACGTTGCATCGCCTCGCCGGCCGCATGCGCGATCTCCATCGTCGCGGCGAGCGCGAAGATCGATGGGCCGGAGCCGGAGAGGCTGCAACCGAGTGCGCCGGCGGACACTGCGGCGGCCTTGATCTCGGCGAGGCCCGGGACGAGCGCCGCCCGCTTGGGTTCGGCGACGTGATCGACCAGCGATCGCGACAGCAGCGCCAAATCACCTGTGTACAGCGCCGCGACAAGACCTCCGACATTGGCCCACTGGCGCGTCGCATCCTGCAGGCGCACCTGGTCGCCGACGAGCTGGCGGGCGGTGCCGGTCTCAATCTCCATTCGCGGATGCAGAACCGCGCAAGCAAGCCCGTTCGGCACTGGTAACCGCACGATGTCCGGCGGTTGCGCGCTGCGGGCGAGGATGAATCCACCGTACAACGACGGCGTCACATTATCCGGATGCATGGATCCGCAGCCGGCCTGCTCTCCGGCCATCGCACACTCGAGCAGTATTTCCATCGGCGCCGGCCGGCCGAGCAACTCATTGGCGGCGACCACCGCGGCGACGGCGCTGGCCCCGCTGCTCCCCACTCCGCTGGCGAGCGGCAAACCCTTGTGAATCGTCAGCGAAATCCCGCGCGTCGTTTCCAACCGGCGTAACAGCGCCAACACAGCCGCGGACGCGGTGTTTTTCCTCGGATCCGTCGTCAAGCGGCCGCCGTCGCCGTGAATGGCGGCGATCATCACTCCGGGATCGTCCTTCGGTGCGGCGACGACGACGTCGCCGGGTTCGTCGAGGGCAAATCCCATACAGTCGAAGCCGCACGCGACGTTCGAGACGGAGCCGGGAGCGTAGACGGCGATCATCTGGAAAAGAAGGCTACATTTTTTCGAGACCTATTTTTCCTAATAAGGTGGAAAAAAATGAGCACGCATCTTGTATTCTTTTAAACGAGAAGATGAGCACACCTACAGGCGGACGCCTGACTACTGGCTCCAGTCCCGGGTCGACTTCCTGGTCGGCCACCGAAGCAGCGGAACTGTATGACGTCCCGCGCTGGGGCCAGGGTTACTTCTCGGTCACCGAGCAAGGTCACCTGCAGGTCCATCCCACGAAGGAACCGAATCGCGGCGTCGACCTGAAGCGCCTTGTCGATCGCCTGCAGCTGCGCGGGCTGGCGGTGCCGATCCTGATCCGGTTCACCGACATCCTGAAGCACCGGCTCGGCGAGATCCACGGGGCCTTCCAGAACGCGATCAACCAGAACCAGTACCAGGGCAAGTACGTCTGCGTTTACCCGATCAAGGTGAACCAGCAGCGCCAGGTGGTCGAGGAAGTGCTGAACTTCGGCGCGCAGTACGGGTTCGGTCTCGAAGCCGGCAGCAAGCCGGAACTCCTTGCCGTGTCGGCGATGGCGACCAACGACACGCCGATCATCTGCAACGGTTTCAAGGACTTCGAATTCATCGAGATGGCGATGCTGGCCCAGAAGATGGGCCGCCAGATCATCCCGGTGGTCGAAAAGTACAGCGAGCTCGAACTGGTGCTCGAATACGCCGAAAAGGTTGGCGTGCGCCCGAACATCGGCATGCGCGTCAAGCTGGCGGCCAAGGGCTCCGGGCGATGGCAGTCCTCGGGCGGCTTCCGCTCCAAGTTCGGCCTGACCGTCACGGAAATCCTGCGCGGCTTCGAAGAGCTGAAGAAGCGCGGCATGGAGGACTGCCTCAAGCTCCTCCACTTCCACCTCGGCAGCCAGATCACGCACATCCGCATCATCAAGGGCGCGCTGAACGAAGCGGCCCGCGTGTATTGCGAACTGGCCAAGCAGGGCGCCGGGCTCGAGTTCATGGACGTAGGCGGCGGCCTCGGCGTGGATTACGACGGTTCACAGACGAATTTCGAATCGTCGATGAACTACACGCTCCAGGAATACGCCAACGACGTCGTCTATCACATCCAGCAGGTGTGCGACGAAGTCGGCGTGAAGCACCCGACGATCGTGTCTGAAAGCGGCCGCGCCATCTCGGCGTACCACAGCATGTTGATCTTCAACGTGCTGGGCACGCTCGACTTCGGCGAAGAGAAGATCCCGCTCGAAGTGAAGGACGAATTCGAGCAGCCGCTCGTCGACCTGATCGAGGCGTACCACGGGGTGACCGCGCGCAACGCGGTCGAGACCTACCACGACGCGCAGCAGGCGCTCGACATGGCGATGAACCTGTTCAGCGGCGGCTACCTGTCGCTCGAGCAGCGCTCACACGCCGAGAACCTGTACTTCGCGATCTGCGAGAAGATCCACAAGCTCTGCCAGGGCATGACCGACGTGCCTGAAGACCTGCAGGCGCTCGAGGAACTGCTCTCGGACACCTACTTCTGCAACTTCTCGCTGTTCCAGTCGATCCCCGACAGCTGGGCGATCAAGCAGCTGTTCCCCGTGATGCCGATCCACCGCCTGAACGAGCGGCCGGTCAATCACGCGGTGCTGAGCGACATCACCTGCGACTCGGACGGCAAGCTCGATCAGTTCATCGATCGCCGCGACGTCAAGAAGACGATCATGCTCCACCGCTTCACCGGTGAGCCGTATTACCTCGGCGTGTTCCTGGTCGGCGCCTACCAGGAAATCCTTGGCGACCTGCACAACCTGTTCGGCGACACGCACGCGGTGCACATCTCGCTCGGCGAGAACGGCATCGACCACACCGAAGGCGCGCGCGTCGAGCACATCATCAAGGGCGATACGGTCAAGCAGGTGCTCGAGTACGTCGAGTTCGATCCCGAGGCGCTGATGGGCAAGCTGCGCCGCGACGTCGAAGGCGCCGTCAACGCCAACCGCATGCAGGATTCACAGGCCGGCCGCCTGCTGCGCTTCTATGAAGAGGCGCTGATGGGCTACACCTACCTCGAAGATCCGAACGCGGATTAGGTCCGGCTAAAGCCGGACCCCCACAAGATCAAATCTAACCAATATTTCCCGTGAGGGTCCGCCTTTAGGCGGACCGTTCATTGCGACGTAACCGCAACTCCAAATGGCGCCGAACATCTCGCCACTCATGCTTGAGGATGCTGTAGAGATAGGTGTCGCGCACCGTGCCGTCGCGGCGCGCCTGGTGATGTCGGATCACGCCATCTCTCTTGGCGCCGATGCCTTCGATCGCTTTCTGTGATCGGAAGTTGAAGTTGTCGGTCCGGAGTCCCACGACCGCGCATCCCAACGAGTCAAACGCGTGCTCGAGCAGCAGCAATTTGCACGCGGAGTTGACGTGCGAGCGCTGGCAGCGCAGCGCATACCAGGTGTAGCCGATCTCCACGCGATCGATCGGCTTCACGATGTCGTGGTAGCGCGTGCTGCCGACGATCGCGTTGTCGGAGAGGTCGCGCACGGCCCACGGCAGCATGTGGCCGTCGGCGAGGCCTTTCGCGGCGTCGCTGATGTAGGTGCCCGCCGATTCCGGATCCGGCACCGAGGTGAACCACAGATTCCACAACTCGCCGTCGGAGGCGGCTGCAACCAGCCCGTCATGGTGCTCGGGTGACAACGGCTCGAGGCGAATGCCGTGGCCTTCGAGCGTCACTGGCTTCGGATCAATCATTTCTTGATCTCGTACTCGAACACGTACGAGTGCTGCTTCCCTTCGATGATGATGTCCATCTTACCGGTCAGCCCGGCTAGTTCACCGGTGCCTGAATCAGGCACGACCGTGATGCTCAGGCTCGGCGTGCCGCGCGTCATCACGCCGGTGTGCTGCAACGCGAAGCTGCCCTTCTTGCCATGGAGCGTGCCCATCACGCGCTCGACTGCGGAATAGGCCGCCGATTCCTTCACGGCCAAACCGGCGGCCGTGATCATCTCGCCCTTCGCAGACGCCGTGAGATCACCGTGGAACTGCTTGTCGAGCGACATCCGCCCGAGGTTCGGTCCCTCAGGCGACAGGTCGCTGGCTTGCGGCGTGATCTTGACGTCGAACGTACCTTTGGCGATGGTCATGAGTCTCTTTTGCTGCCCCGCTGGCCCGCTAGCCCGCTAGCCCGTTACTGCCCCGGCTTGTATTCCTTCTCCGTGTGTCCCTTGAGCTGATCACGATAGAAGTAGACCTCGCGGAAGTTGCCGGTGGCGTAGCGCTCCGCCTGATCGTTGAAGTGCTTCGAGCCGGGCACGCTGTTCAGACCGCCGGCGGTCACCGCCTTGGCGGTAACCCGATCGCCGAATTCGACCACGGCCACAAAGCTGTTGCCGCTCGTGCCGTACCACTTCTTCGTGCCTTCATAGGCGCGCGCACCGAATGAGGCCAGCGAGCCGTAGCGCGCTGACGCAAACATCACCGGCGTGCTCGGCTTGCTGTCATCAAACTTCTGGACGATCGCGCCGTCATTGCGCTGGAAGCGGTTGATCTCGCCCCACGGCGTCTGCCACTTGCCGAAATCCGCGGTCAGCTTATCGACAGCGGCGGCGAGCGACTCGAGCCGCTGCTGCGCGGTGGCACGAGACTTCATGTACTCGTAGTTGTTGATGCCCGCCTTGCGCGCGTCAGCCTGGACGCGCGTCCACAAGTCGTCGCCGTAGAAGGTCGCGACGCTCTGCGCCACTGAATCAACACCCCACCGGTAGTCCCAGTCCTTGAGGACCGCGATGGCGTCGGCGGTCTTCGCCTTCAGCGGATTCGACGCCGGCGCGGCGGCGTGCGCCTTGAGCAGCAGCGGAATCTGGATCTCGAACTCCGGCTGATACGAGTCGAACGCCACGTCCTTGATCATCGAGTCGACCGTGAGGCCCTTCTTGCCGGTCAGCACCTTGATGGCGTGGACGCCGCGCGGGTTCTCGCTGCCGGAATCGACGTAGGCCGGGAACGACTTGGGGTTCGGGCTGTTGCCGGGGCCCGCGGCCGAGAACGGATAGTTATTGGTGTTATAGACCCAGCCGTTCTTCGGGTTGACGACATTCGGCGATTCATCAAACGACAGCACGCCGTTCCACTCGGTCGCCGGGTTGGTGCCATCGACCGGCTTCGTCCAGTCGAACTTCGGGTCGCGCTTCGGAATGAAGTTCGAGTGGAGATAGGCGATGTTGCCGTCGGCATCCGCGTAGAGCGTGTTGTTCGACGAGTTGGTATGCGCTTCCATCACCTTCTTGTATTCGGCGAGGCTGCGCGCCTTGGTGCGCGAGAAGGACTGGATCAGCGCCTTCATCGGCTCTTCCATCAGGCGCACGCTCACCCACTTGCCGTCAATGGACTTCACGACCGGCCCGCGATGCGTGCGGTAGGTGGTGAACTCGCGCTGGCTCATGCCCGCGCCGGACTTGAACGGGATGACGATCTTCCTGGCGATCAGCGGCTTCTCTTCCGCGCCAACCTTGTAGGTGTAGCTGCCGTCGGCCTTCTTGGTGATCGTCTCGAGATACTCGTCGATGTTGTCGACGCTGCTGGTGGTGTGCATCCAGCCGGCCTTGTCGTTGAAGCCCTGGTAGATGAAGAACTGGCCCCAGGTCAGCGCGCCATAGGCGTTCAGGCCTTCCTCGCTCACCATCTGCGCTTCTTCGCGGAAGAAGAACGAGGTATGCGGGTTGATCAGCAGCATCGCCTTGCCGGAGGCGGTATTTGCGCCGGCGACGGCGACGCCATTGGATCCGCGTGGCTCCTCGGGCGGGCCGCCGTCACCGCCCGCCTCCGCGGCCGAAGGCCGCTCCGGCGCGGTTGCGCCGGAGCTCGCCTGTTTTTGAGCGAGCGTCGGCGAATAGAACGCCTCGAGCTGCCCAAGGTTGACGCGCTCGATATCGCCACCGATGCTGCCCTCGCTGAACGACAGCGCCATCCACGGTTCGAACTTCGTGATGACGCGCGGCTTCACGTCCTTGTGGGTGGCGAGATAGAAGTTCAGGCCGTCCGCCCATCCGTCCATCAGCGCCTTGAGCCACGCCGGGCTGGCCGCATACTGCGCCTGCATGTCGGCGGGATCGATGAAGAGCTTCATGCGCAGGTCGCGCCAGATCTCCTTCTCGCCTTCCGCTTCCGAGAGGCGCCCCTGCGAATTGATGAAGTTGGTTTCGACACGGTTGAAGTCGTCTTCCGCCTGCGCATACATCAGGCCGAACACGACATCGGCGTCGGTCTTGGCGTAGATGTGCGGAATGCCCCAGTCGTCCCGAATGATCGTGACGCCTTCGGCGCGCTTCTTCCACGCCGCCAGTTCGGGACTGTCAGCCGGCGCCGGCGGCGCGGTCTGGGAGCTACAGGCAGAGATAAAGAGGACGAGCAGGACGGCGAGTTTCTTCATGTCGGAAATCATATACCTGTAGCGACGGACCTTCAGGTCCGTTGATGATCGACGAGCCTAAAGGCTCGTCGCTACAGGGTTACCGTTGACGATCGACAAGCCTGAAGGCTCGTCGCTACAGGGTTACCGTTGACGATCGACAAGCCTGAAGGCTCGTCGCTACAGGGTTACCGTTGACGATCGACGAGCCTGAAGGCTCGTCGGCTACACGGTTATTGTGCAATGGCGATACGGAAGCCGATGAATGCCCGGCGCGCCCCAGGCTCGGCGCCGCCGCGGGCGGTGGTGCGCAGGAGTTGGGGACCATCGGCAAAGCCGCCGCCGCGCATCACCCACAGCGCGTCCTGCGTGAGGTTGGCGCGGTCGTCGGCGTCGGAATACGGATACGGCTGATACGGGCTGCGCGTCCACTCCCACACGTTCCCGGCCATGTCGGACAATCCGTTCGCGCATTCAGGGCACGCGATCGATCCGGCGGCCACGGTGGCTTGCGACCCGAAGTTGGCGCGATCTCGACGGGGCTCGGCGCCCCACGGAAAGCGGCGGGCGTCATTGCCGCGCGCGGCCTTCTCCCACTGCGCTTCCGTCGGCAACGTCACGCGATACCCCGACGGCAACGACCCCTTCATCGTGGAGTCCAGCCAACGGCAATACGCGATCGCATCGGCCCACGACACGAACGCGACGGGATGGTCGCCCGGCGCCGCCAGTGCGCGCGGATCGACGTTCCACCTGGTCGCCTGCGCGAAGCGTGTGAACTCGGCGACGGTGACCTCGCGCTGCGCGATGAAGAACGCGGGCACGTCCACCGTGCCCTCGACTGACGCCGCCGACCAGCGCTCGTTATCGAACGCCATGGGGTCGCGGGCCTTGTCCACGCCCATCGTGATCGCGCCGGCGGGAATCTCGACGAATCCGGGAATCACCGTCGCTTGAGACGAGGTGAGCAACGCGAGCGAGACGATGACCCTCAGGAGCATGCGAAGCTCCAGCCGTGACGGCACGCGCGCTGCTTCAATGCCGGCTCAGGCATCTCGAGCAGGTTCGGCCCGCCCTCGCGCAACAACAGTCGCAAATCAAACGGCCGCGGATCAGTGCGCGCCGGCGGCGACGCGTCGAGCAGGTTCACGCAGCCCGCCTGATACCGTCCCTCGCAGGCGCGTGCGAAGTACGAGAACGCGCGCTCCTGATCCGGCGCGACGATCTTGCCTTCGGTGTAATGCACGCCGAGTTCGTTGCACGCCCAGCCCGCGTTGTCGGCGCAGTACGAACCCTCGACGCGGAGCAGACGCTCGCAGCCGTTCGGCTTGCCGTCCGCACACGCCTGCACCCAGAACGGCAGCGAGTCGCCCCTGTGCATGCCGTCGGCCGCGCCGACGCCTGTCATCACCGCGAAGAACACTGCCCACGCGCCCATGTGCGCGAGGTTGCCTTTGCCGAGCGGGCCGTCGAGCCGCAACGCGCGCAGCATCGGCCGGGGGCCAATCGCCTTCACAAACCGGTCAATCGCCGGCACCGAGAGATTCAGCAACGGCACGCACAGCAGCTTGTCGTAGAACGTCGGGACGCCCATCGCGCCGAGCAGGAAATACAGGCCAAACACTCCCAGGCCGTAAAGCGTGCCGAAGATCGTCCGTCCGAACGGCGTGCGCGGTGACGTTGAGGGATCCGTGACGAGCAAGTGCATGCCGAGGAAGACCGCCGACGGGATGTCGGAGTCGAGGAAGTACGGCACGCCGGTGATCGAGTAATACAGTGCGCTCAGCCCGACGAGCGTGATCGCGGCCATGGCGGTCACGGTGGTGATCGAGAAGAAGTACATCACCACCAGGCCGATCAGGAACAGCGCGGTGTAGATGTTCGGGCCAAGGCTGAAGGTCGTCGCGATCTCCTGCCCCCACGTCATGGACGTGGTCCCGGTGGCGATCAGCACCACCGAAAATAGCGCCAGGCTGAACGCCGACGGATTGAAGATGTGGACCCGCTTCGACCCCAGCGCGGGTGCCGCGCCGGGGGCCCCCGATGGCAGGTCACGCTCCCATCGCACGAACGCCTTGCCGACGAAGCCGACCGCGATCAGCAGGAACTGCCAGTAATACACATCGTCCTTGAACCAGAGAAACAGGTTCGTGCTGTTGACGATCGGAATCGGCCCCCAGCCAAGCTGGTAATCCTCACCGCGCGACCACGACAGCAGAATGTCGAAGGCGTACGCGAACAGAAACTGCCCGAACAGCAGCGGGAAGTAGTCATAGACCGGCGGCCAGTAGTAGCCCCAGTACGCGTAGACAGAAAAGTGGCAGAACGTCTGGATGTAGTGCTGCGGCCGAGGCTTCGTCGGCACGATCTTCGGGGGACGCTGGCGCGCCTTGAAGCGGACCGCCAGGACCGCGGTCCAGATGACCAGGACGGCGGCGGCGCCCCCAAACGACCACATCAGCCAGGAATGGGCCTGAATTCGCGGCAAAGCGGTCATCGCTGCCAGCGCGGCAGTGAGACCCATCGGCAGAAAGAACGAGGAGTTCAACGGTTGACAATAGTAGCCCGACCGCTTGATGCTTTGTCCGGCAAAACTCGGGTTGTCTTCGAGGAAACGAGGCAGGCGCATGAGAAAGACGTCGGTAAGGTCCGCAGCCCTTCTGGGCGCGGCGATTCTGTTGGGAGTGGTCGTGGCCAATCTGCCCGGCGACGCCCAGCAACGGGGCGAATGGCCGGGTATCACGGGGGGAGATACGTCGACGCGGTACACGCCGCTCGATCAGATCAACGCCGCCAACTTCGGCCAGGCAAAGATCGCGTGGGAGTGGCGCGGTGAAGTCCCGCCGGGCGTGGAGCTCGGCGATATCAACGCACGATCGTTGCCGATCTACGTCGACGGCATGCTGTTGACAACATCGGGACCGCGCCGCACGGTGGTGTCGCTCGACCCGGTGAGCGGCAAGACGCTGTGGACGTACCAGGAACCCGAAACGCCGCGCCACGCGTACTCGATGCGCTCGAACCACGGCAAGGGCGTGGCCTACGCGCGCATCAACGGCAAGGGCGTGGTGTTCATGACCAGCCCGGGCTTCTTCCTGCATGCCCTCGACGCCAAGACCGGCCAGCCGCTCGAAGGCTGGGGCGGCGCGGTTCCCATTCGCGGCTTCCCGAAGACCGGCACCGTCGACATGCTGAAGGACCTGATCGCCGACTGGCAGCCGTGGATCGACGCCAAGCAGACCTACGATCCCGCCAACGGCCTGCCGCTGTCCCTTGGCTACATCACGACGTCTTCCCCACCGATCGTCGTCAATGACGTGCTGATCGTCGGCAACTCCGCCGAGCAGGGCTACAACCAGACGCGTATTGAAAACGTGCCTGGCGACATCCTGGGCTACGACGCGAAGACCGGCAAGTTCCTGTGGAAGTTCCACGTCATTCCCCGTCCGGGCGAATTCGGACACGAGACGTGGGAGAACGACGCGTGGAAGTGGACCGGCGACATCTCGTCGTGGGCGCCGATGTCGGCGGATCCGGCGCGCGGCCTGGTCTACATCCCGACCAACGGCGCGACCATCGACTACTTCGGTGGCTTCCGTCCGGGTGACAACCTGTTCGGCACGAGCATCATCGCGCTCGATGTGAAGACCGGCAAACGCGTCTGGCACCACCAGCTCGTGAAACACGACATCTGGAACTACGACACACCGACGGCGCCGATCCTGATGGACGTCAATGTGCCGGGCAAGGGCCGCATCCCGGGCTTGTTCCAGATCACCAAGCAGTCGTGGGTGTATTCGTATAACCGCTATACCGGCGAACCGATCTGGCCGATCGTCGACCGACCTGCGCCGCAGTCGCTGGTGCCGACTGAAAAGCTGCCACGCACGCAGCCGCACGTCACCAAACCGGCACCGTACGACTTGCAGGGACGCACCGAGGCGCACCTGGTCGATTACACGCCTGAGATCAAGAAGCTCGCGCTCGAACGCGCGCAGAAGCTCGATCTGCTCGCGCCGCTCTTCGCGCCGCCGACCCATCGCGGCAACAAGGAAGGCAAAGGCCCCGCGAACATCTGCCCCGGCGGCGGTGGCGGCGCCAACATCACCGGCCCACCCGCGGCCGACCCGACGACCGGCGTGATCTTCGTGGCGTCCACGAGCGGCTGCTCGCCGACGCTGCTGGCACCGGCCGCGGAACGCGACAACGAACGCATGACCGGCAAGACGCTGGCGGCGTGGATCACGTCACGCGGCGAGAAGCCCGTGCCTCCCCCGGACGCGAACGATCCGCTCGCCGGCTTCCCCGACATCTTCAAGGGACCGGTTGGCCGCATCACCGCGATCGACATGAACACGGGCGAGCACCTGTGGATGATTCCGCACGGTGACACCGACCAGAAGGCGCAGGATGCGTTCCGCGCCAACCCGCTGCTCAAGGGCGTGACCAACCTGGACACGAACTGGGGACGCCGGGGCACCGCCGCGCTCGCTGCTTCGTCGACGCTGCTCTTCTCGGCGGGCCAGACGGCTGACGGCCGCAATAACCTGTTCGCGATCGACAAGAAGACCGGCAAGCGCGTCGGCGCGCTGCCGATCCCGCGCGCGGGCGGTTACGGGCTGATGTCCTACCTGCACAATGGCAAGCAGTACGTGGTGATTCCCACGAACGGTGGGTATACGGCGGTGGCGTTGCCGTAAGTCAGTCCTACGGGCCTACAGGCCTACAGGCCTACAGGAAATACAAATGGCCGGCTCCCACTCGGGGCCGGCCTTTTGTTTTGGGAGGACTGAAGTCCTCCCCTACGTCGTAGGGCGAACGACGTCGTAGGGGCGAACTTTAGTTCGCCCGGAGCGTGCCCTAGAACTTGATCCCGGCACCGAGCGTGAAGCGGAGCGCGTGTCCGAAGAAACCTTCGTCCCGCACCTCGAAGTTGCTGTCGAACACAGGGCCGGGGTACTTCAGGATGCGATCCGCGATGTCGCCGCGGATGAAGAAGCGCTGCGTCGCGTCGAACTCGACGCCTCCGCCGATTTCATATGCCGGCAGCGTGTCGCCACCCGCAAGCGAGCAATTGAGCGGCGGTGGAAAGATCGCGATGCACGCAAACGCGCCGGGCGTTGCGCCGACCTTCAGGAAACCTGCAGACGCTTTCGCAAACGGGCGAATGCGATCGATCTTCGGCCCAACCGTCACGCCCAGTAACCCTTCGAAGCGGTTGCGGCTGAACGCCACGCCATCGGGTTCGTACTCGCCCGGATACCACGTCGCATCGGCTTCGATGCCAATCATCGACATCGGCTTGAACGTGATGCGTCCGCCAAAGCCATTGTCGGCGCTGTCGAATTCACTCCACTTGGACGACGTGACGTGTGCGTCGAACTGAATCGATTGGGCAAAAGAGGATGTGGGAACGAAGAGAGCCAGGACGAACAAACCTACAAGAAACTTGGAAGACATACTCCAAGCCTAGCAGGCTAGCGGGCTAGCGGGCTAGCGGGCTAGCGGGCTAGCGGGCTAGCGGTGGGAGATTAAGCAATATCTCCCTCCCGAGGGCATTGCAGTGACTGCGTACGTTGATCCTCGCATCAGCGAGTTCTCACCCCAATTCGGGCGGCGTGACTTCTGCAGCACTACGAGTCGAGGTGAACCAATGATTCAGTCATTTCGAGATCTCGAGGTGTGGCAGCGCTCAATAGATTTGGCCATATCGATCTATGGCGCGACAAACAAATTTCCGAGCGCGGAGCGATTCGGCCTGACGTCGCAGATGCGACGTGCCGTGACGTCGATACCTTCGAACATCGCGGAGGGCAAAGCCCTTGGAGGGTTGAACTTTCCCAGACACCTAAGAATTGCACATGGCTCAGAAGCCGAATTGCAGACTCAGTTGGAACTCGCGAAGAGGTTGAAGTTCCTTGAACCAGGTGAAGCTGATGAATTACTTGGAACGACTTCGACGGTGGGACGAATGATTGTGTCTCTCGGGAGGAGCCTGCCCCACCGATAAAGAAAAAGCGGGCCGCAGGCGTTTCGCCTGCTAGCCCGCTAGCCTGTTAGCCCGCTGGCCTATGCTCTTGCAGTCGATCGGCGCTTGATCTCCGAGAACTTCCGCACGGCACGATCGAAACGATCCTGCAGCGGCTTGCGCTGATCCGGCGCGAGCGGGCCCATGCGCGCCCACGCGGCCTGGGCGCTGCGCACTTCCTGCTCGGCGGCGCGCTGACGCGCATCCTCGGCCTGGCGCGCGGCGCCGGCACCCATGGTGTTGGCGGCGAGCGCTTCGCGCCACTGGCGCGCGAGCAGTTCGGCCGGCGAGAGGTTCTTCACCGGTTCGGCGGCCTCGGTCGGCAACAGCTTCTCGACCTTGGCGATCAGCTTCTCCATCTTGCCCTTGGTCTGATCGGGATCGAGATCGGTGCCCTTGAAGCCATCCGGCCAGCGGGTGACGAGCGAGAACAACGCGGCGTTGACGCGCTCAGCGAGCGGCGCCAGCGTGTGACGCGGCAGGTCCGGTCCCTGGACCCAGCGGGCGCGGGCGGCCTGCACCTTGGCGTAAAGATCATCGGGCTGCGGCGCATCGGCCGCATCGGCCGGCGGCAGCAACGACTCGAGCTCGGTCACCGCGGCTTCGCGATCGCCGATCTTGCCGGCCAATGCCACCTGGTCGCGATTCTTGAAGCGCTCGAAGAAGAGGTCGCACGCGGCGCGGAACTCGTTCCAGATGGCGTCCGACTTGCTCTTCTTCACCGGGCCGATCGTCTTCCACTCGACCTGCAGCTTCTTGATGCGCGATGCCGCCTGCTCCCACTCCGTCGACTCGGAGAGTTGCTTGGCTTCGGCGACGAGCGCTTCCTTGCGCTTGAGGTTCTCGGTCCAGTCCTGCTTGCGCTGCTTGAGATCGTCCTGCCGGCGCGTGAAGAACTTGTCGCACGCGGCGCGGAAGCGTTCCCACACGGCCTTTTCGTTGCCGCGGGTCACGGGACCGATCGCCTTCCACTCGGCCTGCAGCCCCTTCATCGCTTCGGCGGTCTTGACCCACTCGGTCGACTCCGACATCGATTCGGCGCGGACACACAGCGCTTCCTTCTTCTTCAGGTTCTCGACGCGCTCGGTGGCCTGGTTGGCGAAGAAGTCCTTGCACTTCTCGTAGACCTTCTCCTGCGCGGCCTTGAAGCGCGTCCACAGCGTCTCGGCCTGCGACCGCGGCGCCGCGGCGACGGGCTTCCACCGCTCCTGCAGCGTGCGCATTTCGTTGGAGGCCTTCTCCGGGTCGGTCTCGGCCAGCGGAATCAGGGCTTCCATCTTCTGGCACAGCTCTTCCTGCACCTGGACGTTCGCCCAACGCTTCCACTCTTCGGCTTCGCGCAGCTCCTGGATGCGCGGCGTCAGCGACGTGCGCACCGCCTGCAGCCGCACCATCAGGTCTTCGCGGTCCTGCTTGGTGGGCAGCGGGCCCATGGTGCCGACCGCGAGCTTCACGTCCTTCATCAACTGATCGGTCTGCTTCAGCGTCAGTGATTCGGCGGAGGCGCGCTGCTCGAACTTCTGCACCAGCGCCTGGAGGCGCTGCAGGTTCTCGGTCTGCTGCTTGCCCTTGACGTCGCGATGCTTCTGCTCTTCGGCTTCGAGCTTCTGCGCGGCCGCGTCGTACCGGGCGCGCAACTCGGCGTCGATCTCGACGTCGCGCGCAATCGCCTGCCACTGCTTGCGCAGCGAGTACCACTGGCTGCGAATCTCGTTGTAATCGCCGGCGGCCAGCGCCTCGATCTCGGGGACCAGCGTCGGCAAACGTTCGGCCGACTGCTTGGCGAGTTGGCGCCGTTCGAAACGCTTCTCAGCGGCCCGGCACGCCTCGGCAAAGCGGCGATCCAGTTCGGCGGCCCAGGCCGACGGCATCGCCGGCATGCCTTCCCACGACGCGCGCGCCTGCGCAATGCCGTCGGTGATGTCGTCGCCGGCGAGCGCTTCAACCCTCGCGCACACGGCAATACGATCGGCCTGTTCCTGCTCGAGCGCGCGACGCTGGCGTTCGGCGTCGGCCCGAGCGGCTTCATCCGCCGCCAGGCGTTCACGCACCACCGTGGACGCGCTTTCAAAATCGGCCTCGATGTTCGACTCGATGTCGGCATCGGCGAGCAACTCGACCCACGCGACGCGCGATGCGGCGTAGCTCTCGCGCAGCTGCGCGAAGTCGCTGACCGACGACAGCGCAGTCATGCTCTTGATCAGATCGCGCGCCTTCTGCTGGTCGGCTTCCTTGTAGGCCGGCCCGGCCTCGGGTGCGACCTCGACGGGCGCCGCCGCCTTCAACAGCGTGCGCGCCTTCTTCTGCGCCGGCTTGGTACGCGCCTTCTCGGAGATCGCGGTCAACGTGTCGCTGGACGGGTTGGCCAGCTTGTCGATCGCGGCAACCGCGGCATCGGCATGTTCGCCACGGAGGGCGACGCCCTCGATCTCAGCGGCATCGGTCAGGCGCTCGAGCGCCACCAGGCGCGCGCCCGCTTCCGCGGCGTGACGGGCAATGCTGCCCAGCACCTTCTGCTCGCGCACGGCGGCAATGGCGGCACGGCGTGCTTCTTCAGGCCCTGCAGACTTGGCCACCTGTCCGAGCTCACGCTCGCGACCGAGCGATGCCAACGCCGTCACCGCGCTCATCGACACGCCGGTGTCGTGCTTCGACGCCTGCTCGACGAGCTGGCCGAGCGCATGATCACGCACGCTGCCCTCCGACTCGTTACGGACGATGTCGGCCAGCACCGAGGCGTCGGTGATGCGCGCCACAGCCACGCGCCTGACGCGGGCATCGGTGTCGTCCTTCGCGAACGCGTTGAGGGACTCGAGATCGGCCGGATCCAGCTCGTGAATGGCTTCGATGCGAATGTTGGGATCGGGGTGGGTGGACTTGGCTTGCGGGCGGAGCTTATCGAGAATTCCCATTGGTCTTTCAGACATCGCCGGCCCCGCGTGGGCCAGACAACGCCTCCTCATTTCCGGTTAGTCGGTCAGCGCCCTGTGAAGGGCTAAGCGGTCAGAACAAGACAGGAATTATCGCACGCCGGAGGGCAGGTGGGGCGGGTTGGGCAGGTAAGGCGAGTAGGTTTCTGCGAGGGTTCTTACCGGCCTCACCCGCCCTACCCGCCCTACCCGCCCTACCAGCCCATTTGTTTTCAGACATCCACTCATGTAGATTAGTAGATATGAAAGAGGCGTCAGCCCTCTATCGCCTGCTGGGGGACGAGGCCCGGCTGCGGTTGCTGCGGGTGCTCGAAAAGGACCGGTTCAACGTCAAGGAACTGACCGGCATCCTCGGGCTCGCGCAGTCGGGCGTGTCACGCCATCTCGGCCTTCTCAAGGAGGCCGACCTCGTCGTCGAGGAACGCGACGGCGCGTACAGCTTCTACCGGCTCTCCCTCGCCATCAGAGACGATGGGAAGAGCCCGCTGTGGCCCTTGCTCCAGGCGCAATTCGAAGAGGCCGCGGCGTCACCGCTCGTCAAGGCCGACGATTCGCGGCTGCAGGAAGTCCTGCGCCTGCGCCGCGAGAATTTCGAGCACGTCGGGCCAGACACGCGTGACGGACGCCAGCTCGTCCCCGGCCGCAGTTGGGCTGCCTGGTCGCGCGCGCTCGGCATGTTGCTGCCCGCTTACGAAGTCGCCGACCTCGGATGCGGCGAGGGCTACCTCACCGTCGAGACCGCTCGATGGGCGAAGCATGTGACCGCGGTTGATCGCTCGGCCGGCGTGCTGACGCGCGCCAAGGCGCTTGCCGGGCGCAAGAAACTGTCGAACATCACGTGGAAGAAGGGCGAACTCGAGAAACTGCCGATCGAGAGTGCGACGATGGACGTGGCGCTGCTGTCGCAGGCGCTCCATCACGCGAACGACCCCGCGGAGTCGATCAAGGAAGCGTCTCGGATTCTCAAGCCGGGCGGCCGGCTGCTGATCCTCGACCTGCGGCCACACGACGAGACCTGGGTGCGGGAGAAACTCGGCGATCGCTGGTTCGGCTTCAGCGACGAGCACCTGTCGGGCCTGTTGACCCGTGCCGGCTTCAGCGATGTCCGCGTTCAACTCGGCGCGCGTCGCACCAACGATCCTTTTGCCGTGCTGCTCGCCATCGGGACGAAGAAGAAGGTAGCAAGTAGTAAGTAGCAGGTAGCAAGTAGCAAGTAGCAAGTAGCAAGTAGCAAGTAGCAAGAAACAACCCACATGACTACTGTCGACACTGCACACCGCGTTCACTCGCAGCATCCGCTCGCGGAGCTGATGGCTCAGCGGGTCGCCATCATTGATGGCGCCACCGGCACGACCATCCGCACCTACGGCATGACCGAAGCCGACATTCGCGGCGAACGCTTTCGCGATGCCTCGAAGGACCTGCTGAACAACGGCGACCTCTTCTCGTTGACCCAGCCGGCGATGATCTGCGACATCCATCGCCGCTTCCTCGAAGCCGGCGCCGACATCATCGAGACCAACACCTTCGGCGCCACGACGATCACGCAGAGCGAGTTCTTTGTTGACGACCCGCGCGAGCACGGCCGCCGCAAGGATCCCGACTTCTACCAGCGCATCATCGAGGATCCGTTCCTGCGCCAGCTGGCGTGGGACATCAACGAGCAGTCGGCGCGACAGTGCCGCGAATGGGCGGACCGCGTCGCCGACGCCACTGGTCGTCGCCGCTTCGTGGCCGGAGCCATTGGGCCGTTGACGGTGTCGTTGTCGAATTCTCCAGACGCCGATGATCCAGGCTTTCGTGTCGTCACGTTCGACCAGGTCAAGGCGGCGTACATCGAGCAAGTGCGCGCGTTGATCGCCGGTGGTTCGGACCTGCTGCTGGTCGAGACGATCTTCGACTCCCTCAACGCCAAGGCGGCGCTGGTCGCGATTCAGGAAGTGTTCGCTGCCGATCGCGTGCAGCTGCCGATCATGATCTCCGCCGCGGTCGGACGCGGCGGCGAGACGATGATCTCGGCGCAGACCGTTGAGGCGTTCTGGACCGCGGTGGCGCAGGTCAATCCGATCTCGGTCGGTCTCAACTGCTCGCTGGGGCCGGACCTGATGTATCCGTTCCTGGAGCAACTCGCAGCCAAGGCGACGACGGCCGTGTCGTGCTATCCCAACGCCGGCCTGCCGAATCCGCTGTCTCCGACCGGATTCGATCTCGGCCCGGCCGACATGGCGCGCCATCTTTCGCACTTTGCGAAGGATGGCTTGATCAACATCGCGGGCGGATGCTGCGGCAATACGCCCGAGCACATCGCGGCGATTGCGGCTGCGCTCGACGCGCAGCCGGGCCGCGAGATCCCGTCACGCGCCATCGCTGGTGATGACGTGCGGCGGCGTACCGTGAGCGTGCCGAAGCCGTTGCAGCTCTCTGGTTCGCAACCCTTCGTGCAGCAGCCAGGCGTCTTCATGATGGTCGGCGAACGCACCAACGTCGCCGGCTCGCCGAAGTTTGCCAAGCTGATCAAGGATGGCAAGTTCGATGAGGCCGTCAGCGTGGCGCGGCAGCAGGTCGAGAACGGCGCCAACGTCATCGACATCTGCATGGATGAAGGGATGATCGATGGCGTGGCGGCGATGAGCCGTTACCTGCAGCTGCTCGGCAGCGAGCCTGAAGTCGCGAAGGTCCCCTTCATGATCGACTCCTCCAAGTGGGAGGTCATCGAGGCCGGCCTGAAGTGCCTGCAGGGCAAGGGCATCGTCAATTCGATCTCGCTCAAGGAAGGCGAAGACGTCTTCCGCCAGCGCGCGCAGCACATCCGCACCTACGGCGCGGCCGTGGTGGTAATGGCGTTTGACGAGCAAGGCCAGGCCGCGACGCTCGCCGACAAGATCCGCATTTGCGAACGCGCGTATCGGATCCTCGTCGACGACATCGGCTTCCCTCCCGAAGACGTGATCTTCGATCCCAACATCCTGACGGTCGCGACCGGCATGGAGGAGCACAACAACTACGCGGTCGACTTCATCGAGGCGACGCGGTGGATCAAGGCCAACCTGCCGCACGCCAAGGTGAGCGGCGGCGTGTCGAACATTTCATTCAGCTTCCGCGGCAACAACGTCGTCCGCGAAGCGATGCACTCGGCTTTCCTCTACCACGCGATCGGCGCCGGCCTCGACATGGGCATCGTCAATGCCGGCATGCTCGAGGTCTACGAAGAGATCGAGCCCGAGTTGAAGACGCTCGTCGAAGATGTGCTGCTCAATCGGCGGCCCGACGCGACCGAGCGGCTGGTCGAGTTCGGCGAGGCGCTCAAGGCGGCCGGCTCGGGTACGACCGTCGACCAGAAGAAGACGGAAGAATGGCGTCTCGCGCCGGTCGAGTCGCGCCTATCGCACGCGCTGGTCAAAGGCATCGACACCTATATCGATCAGGACACCGAAGAGGCGCGGGTCAAGCTCGGCCGCCCGCTGGCGGTGATTGAAGGTCCCCTGATGGACGGCATGGGCGTGGTCGGCGATCTGTTCGGCGCCGGCAAGATGTTCCTGCCGCAGGTCGTGAAGTCCGCCCGCGTGATGAAGAAAGCGGTCGCCTACCTGTTTCCGTTCATGGAAGCCGAGAAGGCCGCGCAAGCCGCGGCCGGGCAGGCGGTCAGGACACAGGGCAAGATCGTGCTGGCCACTGTCAAAGGCGACGTCCACGACATCGGCAAGAACATCGTTGGCGTGGTCCTCGCCTGCAACAACTACGAAGTGATCGACATGGGCGTGATGGTGTCGTGCGAGAAGATCCTCGAGCGCGCCAAGGCTGAGAAGGCCGACCTGATCGGCCTCAGCGGGCTGATCACGCCGTCGCTGGACGAAATGGTGCACGTCGCCCGCGAGATGGAGCGCCAGGATTTCCATCTGCCGCTGCTCATTGGTGGCGCGACGACCAGCCGCGCGCACACCGCGATCAAGATCGCTCCGCATTACAAGGAGCCGGTCGTCCACGTGCTGGATGCGAGCCGCGCCGTGCCGGTCACCACCAGCCTGTTGAGCCCCTTGGGCAAAGCCGCGTTCGTGGCTCAGCACCAGGAGGAGTACGAGTCAATTCGACGCAATCATGGCTCCTCGCGTCAACCGCTGGTTGACCTGCCGACGGCCCAGTCGCGACGCACGCCGATTTCCTGGCGCGCGGAGGACATCGCGCAGCCGTCCTTCACCGGCGTGCGCGTCCTCGACGACTTCCCGCTCGAGACGCTGCGGGATTACATCGACTGGACGCCGTTCTTCCACACCTGGGAATTGAAGGGCGTCTACCCGCGCATCCTGACGGACGAGAAGTACGGCGCGCAGGCGACGCAGATCTTCACCGAAGCCAACGCGCTGCTCGATCGCATCATCGCAGAGCGCCTGCTCCGCGCGCGCGGCGTCTACGGATTCTTCGCCGCCAACGCGGTGGGCGATGACGTGGCGTTGTACGACGAGGGCCGCGCGACCGAGAAGACGCGCTTCCATTTCCTGCGGCAGCAGCTCGATCGCGGCGAGGAGCATCCCTGCCGATCACTGAGTGACTTCATTGCGCCGGCCGGTAGCGGCTTCGCCGATCACCTCGGCGCGTTCGCGGTGACCACCGGCATTGGCCTGTCCGAACTGTGCGACCAGTTCCGGGCGCAGCACGACGACTACAACGCGATCATGGCCGAAGCAATTGCCGATCGCCTCGCCGAGGCGTTTGCAGAATGCCTCCACAAGCGCGTTCGCGACGAATGGGGCTACGGCCGCGCGGAGAACTTCTCGCCCGCGGAACTGATCCAGGAGAAGTACCGCGGCATCCGTCCTGCCGCGGGCTACCCCGCATGTCCCGATCATACGGAGAAGGGCACGCTCTGGCAGCTGCTCGACGTCGAGTCGAAGACGGGCATCAAGCTGACCGAGTCGTTCGCGATGTGGCCGGGATCGAGCGTCAGCGGCTTGTATTTCGCGCATCCGGAATCGCGCTACTTCACGCTCGGCAGGATCGATCGCGACCAGGTGGCCGATTACAGCCGTCGCAAGCGGATGTCGATCGCCGAGGTGGAACGGTGGCTCGGTCCCAGCCTGAATTATGATCAAGGCACGCCATGACGCCTGATACCGCGCCGGTCGATCCATCGCGCTGCCCGCTTTGCGGCAAGGCGAACGAGTGCGGAGCCGAGCGCGGCGCCAGCACCTGCTGGTGCTACTCGGCTCGCATACCCGAGGACGTGCTCAACCGCATACCGGCTGATCAGCGCGACCGCGCCTGCATCTGCGAAGCCTGCGCGAGGGGCGACCGAGGTTCAGCCAGCTCGACACCGACCGAGGCCTAGCGCGCAGGCGGCATGTTTCCGGCCCGGTACGTCTCGCGTCTTCGCGCAGTCACGATGCTGGTGGCGACGCAGCTTATCCTGTGGTCGCTGCTCCGCGTCACTTTGATTGCGGTGTTCGCCGACGACCTCTCCGGTCCGGCGCAGCTGGCAGCGGTGCTCGGCGGCGGACTGGCCTTCGATGTCCTGACCGCCCTCACCTGCGCATTGCCCTTACTGCTGCTTGCCTCTCTGTTCAGATTGCGGTGGCTTAGCCGTCCCCGACTCCGGCACAGCCTGTTCGCCGCGGTGTATTTCCTACTGAGCTTCAACGTCTTCGTCGAGTATTTCTTCTTCGAAGAGTATTCGGCTCGATACAACCACCTGGCGCTCGATTACCTGATGTATCCGGACGAGGTGTTTGGAAACATCTTCGCCAGCTACAACGTGCCGTTGTTCGTGGCACTGGCGGCAGGCGTGGCCGCCGCGCTGACGTGGATCACGTCACGGCTCATTCCTCCCGGCATTTCGGACTGGCGGTGGCGGGATCGTCTTGCCGGAACGGCGAGCAGCCTGGTGCTCGCGGCCGGCTTGTGGCTGGCGTGGAGCGCCGCACCGAATGCCGTGGTCGGCTCGCGCGTCGCGGGAGAGGTGGCGTTGAACGGGTGGGCGCAACTGGTCCGTGCCTATCTCACATCGCATCTCGACTACGAGGCGTACTACCCGGTCGTGCCACAGCCGGATGCCGACGCGCGCGTGTCGCGGTTGCTCGGACAGTCCGATCCAGCGAAGGGGCTGGTCCGCCACTTCGCATCGCGGCGCGCCCGCACCGGTGCCCCCCTTGACGTCGTCATCATCATGGAGGAAAGCCTCGGCAGCGAGTTCTCCGCCAGGTTCAGCGGGACGGAGGGCGACCATGTGACGCCCGAACTCGATCGCTGGAGTCATCAGGGACTTTCCCTTACCAACTTGATCGCCAACGGCAATCGCACCGTCCGGGGCATGGAGGGCATCTTGTGCTCCTTTCTCCCGTTGCCTGGAGACGCCGTCATCAAGCGCGATCGCTCCGACAATGTCGCCTCGATCGGGCGCATCCTCAGAAACAACGGTTACGAAACCACGTTTTTCACGGGTGGGTACGGCCTGTTCGACAACGTGAAGCCGTTCATGACGGCCAACGGCTTCGATCATTTCGTTGAGCAGCCCGACTATCCCGCCGGCACGTTCCGGACCGTCTGGGGCGTCGCCGACGAGGTGGTCTTCGACGAGATGATCACTCGGCAGAAGCAGGCGCACGCCGACGGCAAGCGCTGGTTCTCGGCGACCATTACCGTCTCGAACCATAAGCCCTTTGCAGTGCCGCCGGGCCGCGTCACGTGGCCGGGCGACAAGTCCCGCCGCCGCGGCGCGGTGCTCTACGCGGACTGGGCCATCGGCCACTACCTGACACGCGCGCGACAAGAGGGTCTGCTCGACCACACGGTCGTGCTGATCGTCGGCGATCACGGAGCGCGGGTCTACGGCGCCGAAGAGATACCCGTCAGCAGTTACCGCATCCCGGCCGTCTTTCTCACACCCGATGCCGGATACCGTGACACGGTCATTGACCGGCTGGCCTCGCAGGTGGATCTGGCGCCGACGCTGCTCTCACTGGCAGGCGTGTCGTTTGATGCGCCGTTTTTTGGCGAGGATCTCGTCGGCCTGCCAGCCGATGGCGGTCGCGCGTTCGTCAATCACAACCGCAGCATCGGGATGCTGACGGATCGGTCGCTGACGGTACTGGGCTTGAACCGCAGCCGGGCGTTCTACTCGCGAAGCGGCAGAACGAGCGATGCGTTTACGAGAACCGCGGTCGAGACAGAGGAACTGCGGGACCTGGCGGCCACAACGGCCGCGGTCTTTCAGACAGCCTACAGGTCGTACCGGGAACGCAAGTACGTGCTGCCGTGATGCCACGGCGGCTGAGCTATCATTGGCGCCGATGGGCTCCCGGTCGGCGACTCTCCCCCCCGCGAAACTGTCGGACAAGGTCGTTCGCCAGCAACTGAGCCGGATCCTTACGAGCAAGACGTTCGCGCAGGTGGAGCGCCTCAAGCGCTTCATCAGCTTTATCGTCGGAGAAACTGTCGGCGGACGCGGCGGCGACCTGAAGGAATACGTGCTCGGTGTGCAGGTGTTCGGCAAGGAGCCCTCCTTCGATCCACGCACCGACCCGATCGTGCGCGTGCAGGCGCGCCGGTTGCGCACTCGCCTCGCCCGCTACTATCGCGACGAAGGCAACGGCGATGAGCTGTTCATCGACCTGCCAAAGGGCGGCTACGCGCCGGTCTTCCGCCTTCGTGAAGACGCGCCTGCCAAGCGTTCACTGACCGCCACGCTCGCCAGCAGAAACACCGTCGCCGTGTTGCCGATCAAGGACGACAGTCCTGGCGGCAGCCTCGACTACTTCTGCCGCGGCCTGCGCGACGAGATCGTGCATGCGCTGACGCCGATCAAGGCGCTCCGCGTCCTGGCCGCACGGGTGGACGATGCCACCGGGCATCAGCCTGAGGTCGATCCCAGTGAAGCGGCGCTGGTGATCACTGGCGGGGTGCGCTCAGCGCGTGAGCGCCTGCGCGTCACCATCCACCTGGTCGACGGCGCCAGCGGGTTCTACCTGTGGTCGGAATCAGCGGACGTCGATCACGACGACCCCGTGGCGGGCCAGGAAGCCATCGCGAAGCTCGTCGCCGACAAGGTGGCCCCGGAAGTCGACAGCGAAGGCCTGCCTGGCGCGCGGCGGCAATCCGACAACCTCGCCGCCCGCAACCTCTACCTGCAGGGCCGCTATCACCTCAACCAGCGCACCGAAGAGGGCCTGCACAAGGCGGTCGAGTTCTTCGAGAAGGCGATCGTCGAGGACTCGCAGTTTTCGCTCGCCCACAGCGGCCTCGCCGATGCCTACGGCCTGCTCGCGCATTACGGCGTGCTTGGCCCCGCTGACGTGTGGGCCAAGGCGGCTTCGAGCGCCGCGTCGGCCGTGATGCTCGACGGTCATTCCGCGGAAGCGCACACCTCGCTCGCCCACGTGCGGGCCACACAGGACTGGGACTACGCGGGCGCGCAGCACCTGTTCCAGAAGGCGATCCAGCTCAATCCGCGCTACGCCACTGCCCGGCATTGGTACGCGATGTCGTGCCTGGTCCCGATGGGCCGCCTCGACGAAGCGCTCGAGCAGGTCCTGCTGGCACAGTCACTCGATCCCGTCTCGTCCATCATCGCCCGCGACGTGGCGGTGATTCAGTACTACCGGCGCGACTTCGACACCGCGCTCGAGCAATGCGACCACACGATCGAGCTCAACCCGCATTTCGCGCCTGCCTACCTGACGCTCGGACTGGTGCAGGAACAGCGCAAGGAGCTCGACGAGGCGGCCGCAGCGTTCCGTCGCGCGGTTGACCTGGCGCCGAACTCGCTGCGCATGCAGAGCGCGCTGGCGCGGGCACTGGCGCTTTCAGGCAAACCCGAACGGGCGCGCGATACGCTGCGCACGCTCGAGCAGCTCTCGGCCGCCCGCTACGTCTCGCCTGTCGAATTCATGACCACTGCGTTTGCCGCGGGTGACAGCGAAGCCGGATTCCGCTGGCTCACCAAGGCCTGCGACGAGCGCTGCTTCGAGATGTTGACGCTGAAGGCCGACCCGAGATTCGAGGCGCTCAGCCATGATCGGCGCTTTGACGCGATCACCGGTCGCGTCGGCCTGGGCTAGTTCACTTTCATCGACCACTTCAGCGCTTCGAAGTACATCTTCTGCAACCATGCCTGGTCCCACAGCTCGCGTGGGTGCCCCAACGTGGAATAGAAGACGCGCCCCTTGCCGTACTCCTTCGTGTAGGCGACGGCGAAATCCCGGTCGGCGCGATGCACGAGCGGGGCTTTCAGATCCAGCTTGTCGGGATCGAGCCGCGCCAGCACGTGCACGTTCTTCCGCGAGAACTCCTTCAACTGGTAGTGCTCGTCGACTACTGGAAACGACGCCGGCAGGTGCTTCGTGATCGGAGAGGTGCGGTCCTCGACCACCACGGTGGCTTCGCTGATGCCCCACGGGTGCTCGTCGAACCTCCCGCCCACCATCTCGCCAAACTCCGGCCATGAAAAGAAGGCCGTGGCTCCGGCATGCGTCGACACAAACCCTTTGCCATCGTCGCGCACGAACGACAGCAGGTCGGCGCGCTGCTGCGGATCGAGATCGATCTCGCGGACGCCGAAGAAGAAGATCGCGTCAAAGTAGTTCAGGTTGCGGGCCAGGAACTGCTCGCCGCTGGCGATGCCCGTCCCCTGCCTGAAGAGAATCGGTGACTTCGTGATGGGTTGCGAGTCGGTGCGAATAATCGTGTCGTAGAGACCCGACTCCCACCCGAGGCGCTCGATGATGCTCAGCGCATGCGTGATGGATTCGTGCTGATAGCCGTTACGGACGTCGGCCCAGGCGAGCACGTGCTTCGAAAACGTCCTCGGGGCCTGGGAAGAGGCTCCGAGAACGGCAAACAACAGCAGGGCAAGCGTGGCGCTGACGACGAACTTCATGGGGTGGAACCCAACACCCACTTCATGCCCTCGAGGAACATCTGGGCGATATCGCGGTTGTCGTAGATCGACGCGTCGTGGCCGAACGAGGAATACATCACGCGCCCCTTCCCGTAGTTCTTTGTCCACACCAGCGGGAAGGCCTTGTTGCGCAGCTCTGGATGCGGCGGCATCTTCGCGGTGTCCAGCCGCAGCAGCACGCGCGCATCAGGCGAGAAGTTCTTCACCTGGTAGAACTCGTCGTTGATGGCGAACGTCGGCGGGAAGTGCCTGGTGATCGGCGAGTCCCTGGCGTCGTTGATCACGGTGCCCATCTCGTGCCACGGATGACCGTCGTAGCGCCCGCCCAGCAGGTCACCGAACTCCGGCCAGGACTCAAACGCGGTCAATGCCGTGTGGGCGGCGACGATCCCCTTGCCATCGTCTCGCACGAAGGCCAGCAGCTCCTTCTTCTGCTCCTCGTCGATGGGCACGTCGCGATGACCGAGAAAGAAAATGGCGTCAACCATCGCCAGGTTGGGACCGCCGCTCGCGGCTTCACCGGTCGTGCGCTTCGGCTGCTTCGAAATGATGTTCGAGTCGGTGCGAATGAACGTGTCGTAGGCGCCGGACTCGTACCCGAGCCGCTCGATGACCGACAGCGCATGTGACGTTGATTCGTGCTGCGCGATGCCATTGCGGGTGTCTGCCCACGCCAGCACCACCTTGCGAGCGCGGGGGGCCTGCGCACGGGGACCACGCGGTGGGCCCTGCTGGGCATCAAGTGTCAGCAAGGCGGTCCCAAACACCACCGCGGCAACGAGAAGAAGTCGCGCTCTCATATGAGTGTCCCCGATCCCCTGACCCTGGTCCCTGATCCCTGTTACGGCAGCCGGAACGCCACGACTTCATCGCTTTGCGGGCTGCGGAGAAATCCTCCGCCTCCCACGGTGATCGCCACGTATTGTTTGCCGTCCTTCCCCATGTAGGTGGAGGGAATCGCGTGCGCCGGAACGGTCAGCCTGGTCTTCCAGACCTCGGCGCCGGTGCGCGCGTCGAACGCGCGGAAGTATCCGTCGGTCGTGGCCGCAATGAACACCAGGTCACCGGCGGTCGTGATCGCGCCGCCAAGGCTGGGCCGGCCCGCCTTGATGCCCTTTGCTTCGAGTTCATCAAAGCTCCCGAGGGGCACGCGCCACGCAATGTCGCCGGTGTTGGTGTTCACGGCGATGAGTTCCCCCCACGGCGTCGGCGCACATGAGTACTGCGTCTTCTGATCCCAGAAGCGTCCGCCCTCGGGCGTGACCTTGCGATACGGCTCTCGGCTGCGTGGCGGACCACCGCCGGCGCCGAATCCTCCCCGGCCACCACCTCGTGCGCCACCCGCGGCAGGCTGGTCACCGCCAAGGGGCGCGCCGCCTTCGGTCTTCTCCAGGTGACCCCACTGCCCCGCGTTCATGATGTTGGTCACCACGAGGTTGAGCTTCCTGTTGTAGGCGACCCCGCCCCAGTTGCCGCCGCCAATCGCGCCGGGAAACACGACCACGTCCTGATCGAGCTTCCACGGTGTATAGGGCACCGAGTCCTGGAGCTTGTACTTCTCCCACAGCCCCTGGCAGTACGCGGTGTGCTCGGGCGAGATGTTGGTGGGCAACTCCGCCCGTGTGATCGAGTTGCGAGCGAGTGGGGCCGGCTTCACGGGGAAGGGCTGCGTCGGCGCGGTCTTCTCACCCGGGACGGTACTCTGCGGAACGGGCCGTTCTTCCATACCGAAGATCGGCGCCCCAGTCACGCGATCAAAGATGAACAGCAAACCCATCTTCGTGATCTGCGCCACGGCGGGAATCGACTTGCCGTTACGCGTGACGTCGATCAGCGTGGGATGTGCCCCAAGATCGTTGTCCCAGATGTCGTGATGCACCAGCTGCTGATGCCACAACTTCTTGCCGGTCGCGATTTCGAGGGCTACCAGCGACGTGCCGTAGAGATTGTCGCCAGGCCTGGTCACACCGACATAGTCGTTCTCACCCGCGATTGATGTCGGCACATAGACGATGCCGCGGTCGACATCGACCGTCAGATAGCCCCACGCGTTGGTTCCGCCCACGCCCTTCCACGACTCACCTTCCCAGGTCTTGTTGTTGGGATCGCCTGGCTGCGCGATGAGATCGAAGGACCACAACAGTGCGCCGGTCTTCGCGTTCCACGCCCGGATCACAGGAGCCGTGGCCGGCGTGATCAGGATGTCTTTGTAGAGCGACGCGGGCGACGCCATCGTCGTGCCCATATCGACGAAGCCGCCCTTCCCAAATTGCGGCACGAGGCGCCCGGTCTTGGCGTCGAGCGCAATCAAGCGCTCCTGCGCCGAACCGAAGATTCGAGCAGGTGTGGACGCATCACCCGGCCAGTAGGTCAGCCCGCGGCGCGTGCCGCCGTCCGATTCGAACTTCCACTGTTGCACGCCGGTGGTCGGGTCGAGGGCATAGACGCCGTTCTGCGCCGTGACGTACATCATGCCGTCCACAACCAGGGGCGTGCTCTCGAAGAATCCGGTCTTGTCGCCGGTGTGGAACGTCCAGGCTTTCTGAAGGGTGGCGACGTTGCGGGTGTTGATCTGGTCGAGCGTCGAGTACTTGGTCGCGCCAGGGTCCTGCCCGACATGCTCCCAGTTCCCCGCCCTGAGCGCAGTCGAAGGCTGCTGCGCGCCGACGGCGACCGCGGCCAGAGCCGCGGCCGCCACCAGCAGATGTGCGACACGAGCGCGCATGGGGATCAGAAGTCCACCTTGAGCGCGAACTGCATGATGCGCGGATCCGCCGCGCTCTGGATCTGTCCGAAGCTCGCGCTGTTGAGCGCGGTCACCGGGGCGTTGTAGTTGACCTTGTTGATCACGTTGAAGATCTCCCAGCGGAACTGGAAGTTCTGCCCGCTCGGCAGACGGAACGAACGCGTGATCGCCAGGTCGTTCTGCAGACGAGACGGATTGACGATCGTAAACGGCTTCAAGGTGCTGTAGGTGCCGGCCGCCGGCGCGGCGAAGGCCGCGCGATTCAGGTAATTGCCCGGGGTCCCGTCACCGTACGGATCGTCGAGGACCTGCACGGCGCGCTGGCCGCCCATGCCGGTGAGCGCGTTGTCGACGCCGGTCGTGATCGTCGCGCGATTGCCGCTCTGCCAGCGCACCAGCGGCGAGAACTGCCAGCTGCTGAAGAGCGCGCGCATGGCGCGCCCCTCGAAGTCCGGCGTCCGGATCACCACCGACGCATTGACGACGTGACGGCGGTCCGATGAGCAGTAGGAGTAGTCGAGATCCGGATTGTTCGGATCGACAATGGTCGGTCCGGTGATTTCGGTCGTTGCCGGATCGGACATGCACTTCGACAGCGTCCAGTTGGTCAGCACGCTGATGTTGTCCTTGAGGCGGCGCTGCGCCGACAGCAGCATGCCGTGGTAGATGCCCTTGCCGGTATCGTCGACGTGACCGATCGTGCCGTAGAACTGCCCTTCCACAGGGTTGATGGCATTGAGGCGGCGGCGCGCGTTGGTGTTGCCGGTGGTCGCGCCAGGTCCGAAGACTGCGGGATTCAGTTCAGTAGCGCGCCACAGGTTCACTGACTTGTTGCCCAGGTACGTCGCTGAGAGCAACCAGTCCTTCACCATTCGCTGCGCGCTGATGTTCCACTGGTGAAGCGTCGTCGGCTGCATGTCGAACGGCGTATTGACGTAGACACCGAACGCCGGGAACGGCTGCGTCGCCCAGCCGGTGTTCAGCGCCGGGAACGGATTGCCGCCGGGGTAGGTCGAGTACGGGTCCGCCCAGCCGCCGGCTGGATTCGGAATGGTGATCTGCGCGCCCCATGGCGGGTTGTTCGCGAAGCGGGTGTTGAAGAAGAGGTGCGGCGTGTCGTAGAACATGCCCCACCCGGCGCGGATGCTGGTGTTGCCGTCCTGGCCGGGCGTCCAGATCGCGCCAATGCGCGGAGCGAACTGGGCCAGCTTCCCTTCGCTCGTGCCGCGACCCGGATAGCCGTCGTCGCCCGGGAACAGCAGGCCGGCCGGCGCCTGTGGATACACCTTGCTCTTGATGCCGGCGCGGAAGCGGCCTTCGTCAAAGTTGCTCGCCCAGCTATAGGTGTTGCGCAGCGGAATCCACGGCTCCCACCGCAGGCCGATGTTGACGCTCAGGTCCGGACGAATGCGCCAGTCGTCCTGCACATAGGCGCCGACGTAATCGTGATCGTCGTAGTCGTAGACCGGATTGCCCTGCAGGAAGCCACCGCTGACCACGCCCATCATGAAGTCGGCCAGAGACAAACCAGTGCCCTGGCCGTTGAACGTGAACGCGCCGTTGGTCGGCCGGTTGTTGAGCGTCTCGATCTTGGTGTGAATCCAGTTGGCGCCAAACGAGATCTGGTGGTCGCCCTTGACGATGTCGACGTCGTTGGCCAGCTGCCAGCTCTCCGAGTTGAAGTAGCCGGGATTGGTGCCGCCGTTACCGACTGAGAATCCATTGCCGGTGACGTTGATGCCAACGTAGCCCTTGAGCGGGCTATAGACCTTGCTGCCAAGGTCGGTCGCCGTGAAGTACTCCGGCAACGGACGATCGTTGATCGTCGTGTTGTACGTGACGCGGAATGCGTTGACGAACGACGACAGGACGAAATTGTGGCCCATCACCGTTGAGTGCGCCTGGTTCTTCTGGCCGGTGCGGCTCAGCGTGAGCACGTTGGCGCCGTCGTAGGTCGCGGGGTTCTCGTACACCGCGTAGAGGTAGCGCGCGAACACCGATTGCTGGTTGTTCAGCGTGTAATCGACCTTGGCGAGGCCCTGGTGCTCGGTGTTGTTCTGCGGAATGCCGTACTGCACGCGGCCGCACTGGTCCGCCTTGTCGACCGGGAGGTACTTGGCGAAGTTGACGGCAATCGGGCTCAGTCGCGACGGGTCGATCTGGTTGTTGGTGAAACCGCCCGTCAAGTTGCGCTGGGTCCCGCCGTTGCAGGCCGGTGAGGCAAACGCTGTGAAGTCGCCATTGAGCATCGCGCGCGTCGGGATGTAGCTGATGCTGGTGGGCGGGTTGGTCTTTTCGATCTTGCCCTGGTAGCCACCGAAGAAGAACACCTTGTTCTTCTTGATCGGCCCACCGAGGACGCCGCCAAACTGATTGCGGCGCAGGCTGTCACGTTCGGCCGCGAACGCATTACGCGCGTTGAAGTGATAGTCGCGGTTGAATTCGAAGGCGCTGCCCTTGAACGCGTTGGTACCGGACTTGGTGATCAGGTTCACGGCTGACGCCGCGTGATGCCCGTAGCGCGCCGGCAGAGAACTGGTCTCCACCTTGAATTCCTGCAAGGCGTCTGGAAACGGCGTTGGCAGGTTCAGGTTATTGAAGGGGTCGTTGTGCGTGCCGCCATCCATGATGTAGGTCATGCCGTTGGCCTGGCCGCCGGCCACCGAGATGGTCACCGTTGGATAGTTCTTGTTGGTGTTGAGGTCGCCCGCGGGTGCGGACGTCGCCAGGCCCGCAATGAAGATCAGCTCGGTGGCCTGCCGGCCATTGAGCGGCAGTTCCTGCACGCGCTGGTTGTCCACGACCTGACCAATGCCTGTCGAATGCGTCTCCACCATCGTGGTGTTGGCGGTCACCGTCACTTGCTCGCTGACGGTCCCCACGTTCAGCGTGACGTTGATCTGCGGGTTGGAGCTCACCTGCAGGACAATGCCCTCCTGCAGATAGGTGTTGAACCCTTGCAGTTCCACCTTCAGTTGGTACGGGCCAACGGCAAGATTCGGGAGCACGAACGTCCCGTCGCTGCCTGATACCACCGATCGCACCGCGCCGGTATCGATCTTGGTGATGGTCACATCGGCACCTGGCAAAGCGCCGCCGCTCGAGTCACGAACCACGCCAGAGACTTGCGCACTCGACACCGACTGGGCCCAGGCCGCTGTGGCCGTGAACGCAGTCAGCACGATCGCGCCGAGAAACGCTGACAAGTATTTCAGGTTAACCACCAGTGCCTCCTCTGAGCTCCCCTACCGACTTACTCACCCTTGCGATAGATGTCGTTGATGTCCCAGTGCCCCGGCGTTGGCGTGGGGGCGTTCTCCATCGGGACCTGGATCAATGACGGCCGTCCCGACGCGAGCGCCGACTCCAATGCCGGTCTCAACTCATCTGCATTCCTGACCATGTAGCCGTCCGCGCCGAACGACTTCGCCATGGCCGCGTAGTCCACCCGATACGGCTTGCCGTCACATTCGAACGTGCAGCCGAACGTCGTCCCGTAGTGCATTTCCTCGAGGCCGGCGATGGTGCCGAACGCCGAGTTGTCCATCACCACCCAGATCACCGGCAGGCCGGCTTCCATCGCGGTGGCAATCACCGATGGATTGGCGCTGAAGCCGCCATCGCCGACCAGCGCAATGGCGTGGCGCTTCGGCTGCGCGACCTTGACGCCGATTGCCGCCGCCGGTCCAAAGCCCATGGTCGCGAGACCACTGGGCGTGATGAAAGCGCCTGGCACATCGATCGGAAACTGCTGGCCGACGCCGTTCTTGTTCCACCCGACGTCGGTGACGATGAAGGCGTCCTCGGGGGCGGCGCTGCGCAGTTCGCTCAGAATGCGCTCCGGCCTCAAGGGGTACTGCGACGAGGTGTACTGGTCAGCCCAGTTCGCGGCGAACTCGTGCCGGCCGCGCGCAATCTCTTCCTGCAAGCGGCCGCGATCGGCGTGGCGCTTGCCGCGCGCTTCATCCGCGAGCGCTGCGAGCGCCAGCCTGGCGTCCGCGCAAACACCCAACTCCGTCTGGTAATTGCGTCCGATCTCCGACAGATCGGCATCGATGTGGATCAGGCGCGTCGGCGGAATCGAGAACGTGAATCTCGGATCCCACGAGCTCGAGTTCGCTTCGGCGAGTCGCGTGCCAACGGCCACGATCAGATCCGCGGTGCGGCACTTCTCGTTGGCGATCGGCGTGCCCCAGAATCCCGACTGGCCGAGCAGCAGCGGATGCGCATGGGGCAGACAGCCCTTCCCCATCAGCGTGTGCGCGACCGGCACCTGCAGGGCTTCAGCGAGTTCCTGCAGCTCCTTTGTCGCTCTCGCAGACAGCACTCCGCCGCCGGCATACAACACCGGCCGGCGCGACGTGGCCAGCGCATCAACGATGCGAGCGGCCGTCGCCGGATCGAGTCCCGACTTGGCGATCTCCGGCGGAGTGGTTGCAAACGCGGTGACGTCCAGGTCCGCCGAGAAGATGTCCATCGGCACATCCACCAACACCGGACCGGGACGGCCGGTCTGGGCCAGATGAAACGCGCGCTCGACGATCCGCGGCAGGTCCCTGACGTTGTCGACGCGATAGACGCGCTTGCAGAACGGCCTGAAGATCTGGAACTGATCCGCGTCCTGGTGCAGGTTGACTTCCTGATGCGGGTGGCGGCCGTAGTAGTAACTCGGCACGTCGCCGGCAATCACGACCATTGGAATGGAATCGAGCGCCGCATTCGCAACACCGGTCGCCGCATTGGTGAGGCCGGGACCCAGGTGCGTGAGCAGCACCCCCACCTTGCCCGAGGCGCGCGCATACCCGTCGGCCGCGTGCGCGGCGACCTGTTCGTGACGCGTGGAAATGAACCGGATCTTGCTCTTGCTGAGCGCGTCGAGGAAGCCGATGACAGTGTGACCGCACAGCCCGAAGATGACCTCGACGCCAAGGCGTTCGAGGTATTCGGTCAGCAGGTACGACGCGATGCGCGTTTCGGTGCCCGTCGCGGTGCGCTTGAGAGCGGTTTGTGTGGCGATAGGAGGATTCATGAATCAGTTCTTTCCGACGGGAGCCGGCGCGTTGAAGAACTCGCCGAAGAGCTCCGCCTCCGACGGTTTGTCTTCCGGAATGGGGCGCGACACCCAGGTGACGTTCATGTAGTGCTTGAGCGACACGTTCTCGTTGGTGATGTTGCCGCCCCAGATGCCGCAGCCCATGCTCGACGTCATGGGCATGCCATTGGTGAAGGTGCCGGCGTTGGAGCTCGACTGAACCTGCCGGACCATGATTCGGCTGACCGGCGCCATCAACGCCAGGCGATTGATGTGGTCGTCGTCGAAGGAGTAAATGCCACAGGAGTGACCGCGGCCACCGGTCTCGAAGATCTGCCGCACCTTGTCGAGCGCGTCATCGAAGCCGTCCGCCTTGAACACGGAGAGGACGACGCCGAGCTTTTCGGTGGAGAACTTGAACTGCTTGCCGATGCGCGACTCCTCGACGAGAAAGAACGACTTGCCGGCCGGCAACGGGAAGCCCGCCTTGGCGGCGATCACTTCAGCAGGACGCGCGATGGTGTCGGCGGTGCGCCGCCCCTCCTCGTCCCAATAGGCCTTCTCGAGCAACGCCTTCTGGTCGGGCGTGACGAGGTAGCCGCCTTCCTTCTGCAATTGCGCGAGCATCGCGTCGTAGATGGACGCGTCGACCACGAGGTTGCCATCAGCCGAGCAGCCCGAACCGTGATCGTTGGTCTTGCTGATCGCCGTGTTGCGCGCGGCCTCGGCCACGTCCGCGGTCTCATCGATCACCATGGTCGCGTTGCCGGCGCCGACACCGTAGGCAGGCTTGCCGGACCCGTAGGCGGCCTTGACCATCGCCGGGCCGCCGGTTGCGATCGTCAGGTCGCAGATCGACATCAGCTCGTTGGCCAGCGGAATGCTCGGCTGCTCGACGCACTGCAGGACGTCTTCGGGAACACCGAGTTCCTTAAGCGCCGCCCGCATCAACCGCACGGTTTCGTTGGTCGTCTTCCTGCTCGATGGATGCGGCGAGAAGATCACCGCGTCCTTGCACTTTATGGCGTAGATGGCGATGCCGATCGGCGTGATGTAGGGGCTGGTGACGGGGATCAGGGAGCAGATCACCCCCGCCGGCTTGGCGTACTTGACGATTCCCTTCTCGGGGATCTCTTCGATCACGCCCATGCTCTTCTGCCGAAGCGCGTCGCGGAGAATGCCCAGCACTTTGGCGCGCCGCTTCGGCTCGCGGCTGCCCATGCCGCTCTCGTCGACGCTCATGTTGGCGAGTCGCTCCGCCGTCTGCGGGTTCGCCGCCGCCCATCCCACCGCCTGGCACAGCCGGTCCACCCGAAGCTGGTCATAGTCGGCGATCTGTTCCATCGCCCGGCGGGCATTGGCCAGAAGACGTTGAGCGAGCTCGGATTCCTGCGGCGTAATGGTGCGAGGTGGCATGTTTCGTTATGGGTTAAAGACGCGTGGATTATGGAAAGTCGGGGGGCTTGATGCGAGAGTGTTACGGTGCCGCTACCGTTACGGAGTGACTTACGGCGATTTTCAGGCCCAATCGGTCAGATCGGGCCTGAACCAGGTGACTTTCCTGCGGCTACTTGATGACTCGAACTTTGGCAGCGCCCTCGAGTTTCTTCTGGACCCCGCCGGCCATGAATACCGCAGTGACTTTCAGCGCGACTGCGTCGCCGGACGGAATGTTGTTGTCAATTTCCGACTTGGTGAAGGTGGCGGTCAATCGTGTCCCATCGGCCGATGGTGACACTGACGCCGCGTTGAAGGACTGCTCGCTCAACGGCCCGAGAATCGTTACCGGGACTCGCTTGTCGAGCGTCCATCCAGTGGGCACTGTCAGCACGGCCTGCACCGTGCCGCTGACGCCGGTGAACATACCGGTCGGCGACCTGAAGTCCAACACGCTCGAGGCAAACGTCAATGGCGCCTCTTGCGCGGCCAACGTCACGACCACCTTCCCGGTGGGGCGCGGGTCAGTGCAGTCGTTGAAGTAGTACTCGCCTTCGCGCGTGAACGTGTGCTGTGCCGATTCGCCCGGCTTGAGCCGGAAGTTGAACAGGCCTTCGAAGTATTGCGTCGCGCAGTGCTCCTTCAGGTTGCCGGTATTGGGACCACCAATCTGCGCGTCGCCCGGATTCGTAAACGTCACCGTCGTGCCGACGGGCACGGTCAAGCGCGATGGCAACATCGACGCAGTCGCGGTGCTGTCTCTCGTTGGGGTGGTCGAAGGCGCGGCCCCGCCCCGCCCGCCGCCTCTGCCGCCCCCCTGCGGAGCGCCGCCGCCGGGCGCGCCTCCGGGAGGGCCACCGGCTCCGGGAGGTCCGCCTCCTCCGGGCCCACCGCGACCGCCGGCCGCCACTCCGGCTGTTTGATAGGCCAGATAGATCGTGTTCGGCGGTACGCGGTCCCACGTGGAGTTGTCCACCGGGCGACGCAGATTGGTGATCGGCTGCGGTGCAGGCGCCTCCGAACTCCCCGACACGACCTGTGGACTCGAGCGGGGGCCGGTGGTGTATACGGCTTTGCCGCCGACCTTGAACGCCCACAAGGCGTCACCGCGTCCGGGCGGCGCGTACGGTTGCTGCCCGCCCATCGCGGCCACCGCGATGTATTGCTCGCCGTTGGCGACGTACGAGATGACGCCAGACGCTCCGACAGAGCCGGTCTGGAAGCGCCACAGTTCGTCCCCGGTTCGCGCGTCCATGCCCAGTACGAAGCCATCAGGTCGGGAGATGAACAACAGATCGCTCGCCGTGACCAGCGGGCTGTTGCCGTGCGCCACGTCGCCGCCCGGCCCGAAATCCCTGCGCCACTTCACGAGGTTCGTCGAGGCGTCGATGGCAATCAGCTCGCCCGACTGATATTGACCAGGAATGCGCAGGCCGTTGCCTCCCTGGAACAGGTTGTTCGCATGGGCCGACGGATTGGTCGACGACGGCACGTAGAACAGGTTGAGGCGGTGGCTGTAACCGTAGTTCGACCAGTCGGCACCGCCGTTCTGGCTCGGCACCGACAGTACGGGCTGGGCCCAGTGCCCGTCATTCACGCATCCGCGACGCGGTGGTCCGCTCAAGAACTTGGCGTCCCCTTCCAGGTAGTGCCCAGGGCGTTGCACCAGCCGCAGTTGTCCGGGCTTTGCGGGATCCGGTTCCGCCTGATACCCGTTCCAGTTGGGCACTGCACGATTCGGGGCGCCGGGTATCTCCGAGCCGAGGTTCTGATACTCGACGCACTGGGGCGTAAACGGCGGCTGCACCGGAAAAGGCTGCGTCGCAGGCGAGGCCTGGCGCGCATCCACCGGTACCGGCCGGTACTCAACGCCAAGGGCGGGTTTGCCATTGGTGCGATCGAGCACGAAGATGTGACCCTGCTTGCTGCCGTAGTAGATCAACTTCCGGCGCACGCCGGCGACCATCACGTCGGCCAGAAGCGGCGGATGCACGTTGTCCATGTCCCAAATGTCGTGGCGCACCGACTGGAAGTGCCATTTGTACTTGCCGGTCTTGGCGTCGATCGCCACCACTGAGTTTGTGAACAGGTTGTCGCCAGGCCGCGCCGAGCCGTCCTGCGAATTGACGCAGGTCCGCGCGTTACCAAACGTCCAATAGACGATTCCCAATTCTGGGTCGATCGCTGGATGCATCCACGGCGCACCTCCGGCCTGCAAATAGCAATCATTGGGTGTGTCGTTTGGCGTGTTCTTCGTCGTCCAGGTGTCGCCGGCGTCGAAGGTCTTGCCGTTCACGTCTGTGAACACGGTGCCATGCGGATACGCACTGTAGAACCACCACTGGATTACGCCGTCACTGGCGCGCACTGCATAGCCGGCACTCCGGGGTGAGTCGTTGGTGCCGACGTAGACCAGTCCGTCGTGGTAGATCGTCGCGACCTTAGCGGTATTTCCGAGCGTCTCGCCGTTGGCCGTCGGCTGCGCTTCCCAGATCGGCTTGCCGGTTTCCTGATCGAGCGCAACGACGCGGTTGCCCCCAGCGAGGGTGAAGACCTTTCCCTCACCGACTGAAACGCCACGACGGGTGGTCACCTGGCCCGGCTGCCATTTCCACCTGACCGCTCCGGTCGCGCCATCCACCGCCATCACTCCCCCGCTCGGCGTATCGAGATACAGCACGCCGCGCACGGCGATTGGCGTCGTCTGTGAGCCGACGTGATCAGTACCAGGGCCCACCGCCGGTTGCGTCACGGCTTCAGCCGAGGCGTGCACCACCCAGGCAGGACCCAGGTTCTTGATGTTCGAGCGATCGATCTGGCTCAGCGATGTGTACGACTGGTTCCCGAGGTTGCCGCCGTTCTTCGGCCAGTCGGCACCGGTCGGGGAGCAACAGGAACTCGCATTCTGTGCCGCTGTGGCAGCCAGCCACGTCATTGCCACAGCCGCGCACACGGCGAGACCCACCACGCGTTTCATCTTCATCGGAGGCTCCTGCATTCGCTACATCAAACCGGCGCCGGTCAGCGCGGCGCGCAACACTGCTTGGTCCTGCTTGATCACCGCCACGAATCGTTCACGAGGGATGGTGAGCGTGTTCTGTCCGCCCATGCCATCTGGATACTCTGGCTGACTCTCGATCGGCCCCGAGAACTCGATCTCTTTCAGGATCTTCGCCACCTCATCCAGTTGCACCAATCCTTCTCCCAGCGGCGCCCACTCGGTTCGCCACCGCCCGTCCTTCGACTTGTTCCAGATGAAGTCCTTGACCGAGACACCGGTGACGTACTTGCCGGCCGCGCGCAGGTTCAACGCCCACAGACCGTTGGCGCCTTCACGCACCATGTGTCCGACGTCGTAATGAAAACCGACGTGCGCGGGGTCGTGGTCCTTCAGGATGGATAACAAATCCCAGATCGGCGTGCCGACCGCGTTGCCGGCATAGGTGTGGTACATCGCCGTCATCTTGTACTTCGCGTTCAGCGCCGCGAGCTTCGCCACCTTGGGCTTGATGGCCTCAAGTTGCGCCGCAATCGACTGCGTGGTGTTGTAGCGCCACGTCCCCCACCAGTAATGCGTGATGCCGATCGACGACGCCGTGGCGAGGATGTCTTCGGCGAACGGAGAATCGGCATCGGTGATTGGCGGCGTGATCGCCGACACGTCGACTCCGTGCTTGCGAACCGCGGCGACAAACGGCGGCAGATCCTGTTTCACTCGATCCGGGGCGACATGCCCCTGATTGCCAGGGCGGACATTGATGTCCAGCCCGTCGTAACCCGCCTCCTTCGTAATGAGCGCGACCTCGTCCGGATTTCGCAGCCAGAGCAGGTGACGGCCGTAGAAGTCCAGCTTCAGCGGGCGACGCGGACGCGCAGGCGCCTGCGCCGACGTCTGGGCCGACGCGAGGATCGTGCCGGCCGCGACCGCGCACGTTTCGAGAAACCGTCGACGCTGCATGATGGGGGATCCGCCTTTCGTTCGATTAGTCGTTGCCATGCGCCAGGAAGTCAGCAATATCCCAGTAGCCGGTTCGCGGCATCGGCACGTCGCCTCGCGTCACGACCTCCAGGAGATACGGCTTATTGGCACCCAATGCCGTTCGCAAAGCGTTCGGGAGGTCGTCGGGCGACTCGACGCGTGCCGAGTCGACACCAAACGCCTTGGCCAGCGTCGGGAAATCGGGGTTGTAGGGTTGGCCGTCCGGCGTGCGGAACTCGGTGCCGTAGGCGTTGTTGAAATAGGTCGTGCCGACGGTTCGGATCGTCGAGAAGCAGAAGTTGTTGAAGACGACCCACACAACCGGCACACCGAGCTCAACCGCGGTGGTCATGGCCCCGCACACCGACAAGAAGCCGCCATCGCCAACCAGGCAGACCACCGCACGATCCGGGGCGCCGAGCTTCGCGCCAATGGCCGCCGCCGGCGCAAAGCCCATGGTTGCCAGGGCGCCGCTGGTGATGAACGTCTGCGGCAGGTACGAATACAACTGTTGACCAGCGCCGTTCTTGTTCCAGCCAACGTCGGTGACATAGATCGCGTCGCGCGGCACTACCGCCGCAATCTCGTCGAGCAGCCGGGCCGGATGAATCGGCTTCCCGCCGTCCCGCTTCGTGGCGGCAAGCTCGGCACTCCAGCTTTCGCGCCGTCGGCTCAGTGTTTCCACGCGGCGCTGCATCGCGACGGCATTCGGCGTCGAGCTGCGGAGGCCCTCGACCAGCTGGCCCAACACGGTCTTCGCGTCGCCAACGATGCCAACCTCCACGGGATAGATCTTGCCGATCTCCTGCGGGTCGATGTCGATCTGGATCAGCCTGGTCGGAGGGATCGCAAACGTGTGCTCGGGCCGCCATGAGCTGCAATCGGCTTCCCCGAACGCCGTGCCGATCGCGACGATCACATCGGCCGTGCGCATCGTGTCGTTGGCGACGCGGGTACCCCAGATCCCGGTCATGCCGCACGCCAACGGATGGTCCTCCGGAAAGATCCCCTTTGCCATCAGCGTCGTCGCCACCGGCAGCGCCATGAATTCCGCAAACGCGCGCAACTCAGCGGAAGCTTCCGACAACACCGCACCGTTGCCTGCGAAGATCGCTGGAGCCTTCGCGGACTGCAGCAGGCGCATGGCGTCGGCGATTCCCTCGGGCGGGCCGCCGGGGCGGCGGTAGGCCGGACGCCGACTGGACATTTCCTGCGCCGGCGGATCGATCCGCTGAGAAAACACATCCATGGGCACGTCGAGCAAGACCGCGCCGGAACGGCCGGTTTGCGCCACGTTCAGCGCCCGCGGCATCACGTCGACCAGGAACTTCGCGTCATCGATGCGCCACACCCGCTTGCAGACCGGACGATAGATGTCCCCTTGCGAAGCGTCGGCGTGCAGCCGCATGCCCTGGTGCGGCTCACGCGCGTGATGATACGAGGGCGTGTTGCCCGTGATCACCAGCATCGGCGTCCCGTCTCCGGCGGCCGACGCGACGCCCGTCAGCGCGTTGGTCAGCCCCGGCGACAGGTGGACGTTGAGGACGGCGAGCTGGTGGGTGACGCGGAAGTACGCGTCGGCGGCGTGTGCCGCCTGCTGTTCGTGGCGGAACGACACGTAGTCGATACCCAGCTTGTGGCAGGCATCAATCAACGCATAGTTGGTGTGGCCGCACTGGCCGAACACCTTGGCCACGCCCTCCTGCTTCAGGCAGTGGGCCATGAACATCGCTCCGGTCATCACGTCTCCTGTCAGAGGCTGATGGTGATCAGCCGCTCCTCGGTCATTTCTTGCATCGCGTACCTCGGGCCCTCGCGTCCCAGCCCGCTGTCCTTGACGCCGCTGAACGGAATCAGATCGACGCGACTGCTGGACGATTCGTTGATGTGCACCACGCCGACGTGGATACGGCGCGCCGCACTGAGCGCCGTATTGATGTCTCTGGTGAAGACGCCGCAGGCCAGGCCGAACTCGGTCGCGTTGATCTGTGCGATGGCATCGTCGAGCGACTCGAAAGGAATAATTGACACGACCGGCGCGAAGATTTCTTCGCAGAGGATCTTCATGTCGCGCCGCGCGTCGACGAGAATGGTCGGCTGCAGCACCGCGCCGCGCCGCTCGCCGCCGGCAACGATCCGGGCACCTGCCGCGACGGCCTCGCTAATCCACTGCTGCGCGCGCATTGCCTCGGCCTCGCTGATCATCGGCCCGACTGCCGTGCCGGGATCCCGCGGATCGCCGACAACCAGCTGCGCGGTCGCCGCGACAAACTTCTCGACGAACGGCTCGAGCACACGACGGTCGACGAACAGCCGCTGGGTGGACGTGCAGGCCTGGCCGGCGCGGCGAAACGCCGAGTTGGCGACGCGCGGCGCGGCGCGATCGAGATCACCATCCGCGCACACCAGCGTCGCCGCGATGCTGCCCAGTTCCAGCGCGATGGGTCGCAGGCCGACATCGCGATGCAGTTGCTTGCCGACCGCCGTGCTGCCGGTAAACGTGTAGAAGCGGACCAGCGGGTTCTCCACCAGCCATCGGCCCACCTCGCTGCCAGGGCCCTGGACCAAGTTGACGTGTCCGGCGGGGAACCCCGCCTCGACCAGGATCTCGCAGAGGAGCGCGGCGCTGAACGGCGTCGCCTGCGGTGCTTTCAGCACTACCGTGTTGCCCGACGCTAACGCGGGACCAGCTTTGTGCGCCACGAAGTTCAGCGGTGCATTGAATGATGTGATGCCGCAGACAACGCCCCGCGGCACTCGAACCGTAAAGGCCATGCGGTGGGCATGACCCGGAGCGTGCTCAATCGGCACCATCTCGCCCACCAGCCGCTTGGCCTCTTCTGCCGCAATCAGAAACGTCTGGATGGCGCGCGTCACCTCGTTTTGCGCATCCGACACCGGGAACCCGGCCTCGGCGGTGATCGTCGCGGCGATCTCGGCGCGGCGCTGCTCGATGAGATCGCCGACACGCCGCAGCATGCCGAAGCGATCGTAGCCATCGATACGGTTCTGTCTGAATGACGCATCCGCGGCCGCAACCGCTGCGTCGACCTGGGCGCGTGACGCCCGATCTGCGTGGCCGATGATCTCGCCGGTGAACTTGTCGGCGACCGCAAACGTTTCGCTGCCGTCGACCCACACCCCGTCAATGAGGAGCCGGGCGCGGCGCAGAGTGTTGCCGGACGCTGGAGGAAACTGGGGCGCGGCCACTCAGATCACGCCGTCTTCTGCCAGCCGCTTCAACTGATCGCCGCTCAGCCCGAGCTCGTGCTCGTACAACTGGTGATTGTGTTCGCCAAGCGACCCGCCAGGCCAGCCGATTGCGCCTGGCGTCGCGGAAAGGCGCGGCACGATGTTATGCATGCGGACGTGGCCGTCACCATTCGCGATATTGACGAGCAGCTCCCGCGCCTGCCAGTGCGGATCGTGCTCGATGTCAGCAACGGTCTGCACCGCCACGGCGGTCAGGGTGTGATCGGCGATGATGCGCCGGTTCTCCTCGACGGTGCGTGACCGGATCGCCGCCGCGACCGCTTCGTCGAGCTCTGCGGCGTGAGCCACCCGGGCTTCATTCGACGAGAAGCGAGGATCCTGCAGCAGATGTCCCAAACCATAGGCGACCAGGAACCGTTCCGCCATCTTCGGCGTCGAGCCACTCACGGCGATATAGCGGCCGTCGGCGGTGAGGTAGCAGCCACGAGGTCCCGCATTCTTTGAACGGCTGCCATTGCGTTCCCGAAGCCGGCCGCTGGCGGCATATTCGGCGGCCAACGGCCCGAGCAGCGAAAAGAGGGACTCGAACAGTGCCAGGTCAATGACTTGGCCAGGCCCATCGTGTACGTCGCGGTGATACAGGGCAAACATCACGGCGTTGACCGCATACAACGCGGTCGTCATATCGGCGAGTGGGAACGCGGGCACGATCGGCGCCCCGTCCGGTTCGCCATTCATGGCCGCGAATCCGCTGGCCGCCTCAACCAACGTGCCAAAGCCGGGGCGTTGGCTCGATGGCCCGGTCTGCCCCCATCCGGAAATGCGCAGCAGAATCAGCTTGCGGTGCCACGACTGCAGCACGTCGTAGCCGAGTCCCATGCGCTCGAGTGTGCCGGGCACGAACGATTCCATCACCACGTCAAAGCGCGGCACCAGCCGCCGCAGGAGGTCCCGCCCTTCGGCCGACTTGAGATTCAACGTGATGTAGCGCTTGTTCCGCGCGTAGACCTTCCACCATAGCGGCGCGCCGTCAGAGGTCCACTGGCGCAGCGGGTCGCCGCTGCCAGGCTGCTCGACCTTGACCACGTCGGCGCCGAAATCGGCCAGGATCATGCCCGAAACGCCGCCGGCGATCATGCGTGACAGATCCAGGACGCGAATGCCCTCCAGCGGGCGTGCAGACGGGTTGGCGGGTGATGTCGACATGTATGGATAACTATACAAGTTCACTCAGCGCGGATGGTATGCTGGCCAGACCATCGTGGCCAAACAGGTTCCCGCAGGCGGGCTGGACAAGCACCTCGGCGTTCCGCTTTACCATCAGATTCAACATCTCATTCGCCACCGCATTCACAGCGGCCTGTATCGACCCGGCACCCAGATCCCCTCAGAACACGAGCTGTGCCAGGAACTGGTGGTCAGCCGCGTCACCCTTCGCGAGGCGCTGCGCGAACTGGTGCGCGAGCGGCTGCTGATCAAAGTGCAGGGCAAAGGCACGTTCGTCTCATCGGATCCGCCGACCCGCCTGGCACCGGTGCGCTACACGGGCTTCATCGAAGAACTCCAGGAACGGGTCCGCAAACTGCGTGTGACCGACGTCGAGGTCGCGCAGGCGCCCGCGACACCGGAGATCAAGACCGCATTGCACCTGAATGCGGCCACATCCGAAGTGACACTGGTCAGGCGGCTGCGGCATATCGACGATGAGCCCTTCTCGTATACGCTGAACTACCTGCCCAGCGAAATCGGTGCACGCATTCGCGCCAAGGACCTCTACACCCATCCGCTGCTCAAGATCCTCCAGGAGGATCTCAAGATCCCCATCCTGCGCGCCCATGAAACCATCGAAGCGGCGCCGGCCGACTCCGAAACCGCGCGCCGACTCAAGGTTCCCGTGTTGTATCCGGTGATGCACATGACCCGCATCATGTACACCACTGGCGATCGTCCGTTCGAGCTCGTCGACATCTATTACCGGGCCGACAAGTATCACTATTCAGTCAACATGGTCCGCGTGAAACGCGGCGGGCGCTGGACCTGGTCGACCGAGGTCGAAACGTCGGCCTGATCGCTCAGGCCGACGTTCGCTGCTAGAAGCTGTATTTCAAGGCGAACTGCATGATCCGCGGATCGCCCGTCGTGTTGGTGACGCGTCCGTTGGTCAACGCCGTTGAGCCGATCTGCACCGTCGGGTTGGCCCAGTTCGTGATGTTGAACACGTTGAACGCCTCGATACGCACTTCGACCTTGTGCCCCCTGGGCGCCGCAATCAGTCGCGAGAACGACAAGTCGACGTTCCAGAACGCCGGCCCGAACAGATAGCCCTTCGGAGTGTCGCCCCAGACCCCGGGCGTGTTTGGTGCGAACGCTGCCAGGTTGAACCACGCCAAGGATGGCTGACTGCCGGTGAGCGCGACGGTTCGCTGGTCGTCCGGCAGATACGGATCCACACCCGAAACAATCATCGGGCGCTGCACCAGGTTGGTCAGCGCGAAGTCACCGGTCGTCGTGGGTGTAATCGGGCTGCCGCTGCGCGCCTGCCAGATAATCCCGGCCTGCCAGTCGGCCGTCACTGTCCGCAGGAATCCACCGCCAAATCCAGGACTCATCACCACCGCCGAGAGATTGAAGTTGTGACGGCGGTCCGCTGCGCACGGCCCCTTGTTGGTGGAGGTATCCGGACGGGGATCACTGCTGCGGATGTCGGTGATCGGAATCGGGAACGCGTTGCCGATGTCGCCGGCGCCGGCCGGCTCACCTTCGTTGGTGCACTTGCTGTAGGTGTAGTTGGTACTGGCGCTCCACCCGCCTGAGAGGCGCTTGGTCAGGCCCACGCGTGCGCCGTGATACCACCCTCGGGCGTCATCGTAAAGCTGGGCGACGGTGTTCGCGGCGTAGAAGTCTCCCGCCGCGGGGTTGAGAAGCGTGAGCAGCGAACGTGCCTGCCGGTTGGCGGCAGACGTGTTCGAGCAGGGGCCGGCCGCCGTCAATCCGTATTGGCCGGCCACGCAGTTACCCGGCACATAGACGGTCGGGTTCTCTTCGTAGCCGGACCAGATATGAATCGACTTGTTCCCCATGTAGGTCACGTCGAACATCATCGACGTGAAGAACTGCCGCTGATACGACAGATTCCACTGCGTGACCTGCATGGGCGTGAGGTCGAGCGGCATGCTGACGTAGCCGCCCTGCACCGGGAAGCGCACGTTGCTGGGCGCGACCTGCGTCGGCTCGCCCTGTCGCGGATAGTTGATCGCGACCAGCGGATCACCACCAGGGGTATTCGCCCAGGGGTCGGTGAAGTTGATGGCGCAGCCATTGCGGTTGACGGCGCAGGTTGTCGGCGCAACCGCGTTCACGCGGTTACCGAACGGCGGGTTGAGCGGGTGACGCCCGTAGGCCCAGAGTCTCGGCGAATCGTAGTAGTGACCGATGCCGGCTCGAAACGTCTGGACGTTGTCGCCACGCGGATCCCAGACGATACCGATGCGCGGCGCAAACTGCGCGAGTCGGTTCTTGTTGTTCGTGCCGTTGTCGGGAAACCCGGGGTCCCCCTTGAACATCAGGCCAACAGGCGCGTTGGGGTAGGTCTGGCTTCTGATCCCCTTGTCGAAGTTCTCGCGGCTGAAGGCCTGCTGGAACCCGTTGTTGTCGAGGGCCGCCAGGTACGGTTCCCAGCGCACACCGTAGTTCAGCGTTAAATTACGACTGACCCGCCACACGTCACCGAGATAAAGGCCAATGGCATTGATCGACTGATCGTTGCGCTGACTGCCGGCCTGATTGAACGTCGCCGGCAGGCCCAGAACGAAGTCGGCCATCGGCAATCCCCCGTTGGCGTTCGTCGTGCCGCTAGTGACCAGCCCTGAGAAACCGAACGTGCCATTTGACGCGAAGGTGCCGTCACCGATGGTGTTCGGTCGGGTCCAGACGCCACCGAACGATACGCTGTGTGAACCCTTGATCCAGTCGAAGTCCTGCGACACCGAGGGCGTCCTCACCAGGAATCGGCCCGTGAATCCGCTGTTCGCCCAACCGGCGCTGCCACCGGCCAGGAAATCCTGGCCACCTCCAGTGGTGTACTGGAACGTGTTCACGCCAAGCGAGGTCCAGGTTGGAGCACCGTCGCCCTGGATGCGCTCGGTCGACGTGCGCTGCATGGTGACGCGCGTGGTCGCGACAAACGACGGCGACACGACCCAGTCGAAGCCGCTGGCCACAGTGGTCATCCGGGCGTCGATTCCGAGCCCCGTGCCGCTGAGCATCAGCAAGTTGGGGGCGCTCTTGTCAAACGCCGGATCGTGCCGGTACTGGGTGTAGAACACGCGGCTGAACGCCCGCATGTCCATCGTCATCTGATAGTCGGCGCGACCGATGTATTGCTGCTCGTTACTGTCGTTGGGAATCTGCAGCACGTACCGCCCGCAGCCGTCGGGATCCAACGCCGGGTCGGGACGCGGCAGCATGCTCATCATCTTCACGGAGATCGGGTGGAAGAGGGACGGATCGATCCGGTTGTTCACAAACGGCGCGCCGAGCGTCCGGGCCGTGCCGCCGCGGCAGGCGGCCGACATGATCCTCGAGAAGTCACCGCGGCGCACTTCGTCCGTCGGCACGATCTGGTCCGCCGCGAGCGGAGCAATCTTGGTGTTGGTGATCTGGGTGCCGCCGAAGAAGAACACCTTGTCGCGGATCAGCGGGCCGCCAAACGTGCCGCCGATCTGGTTGCGCCGCAGACCATCGTCCCGACCAAGGCCGCCGTTTTCCCTCTTCTCGAAGTAGCGAATGGCGTTGAACCGGCTGTCGCGCGCGAAGTCGAAGACGTTGCCATGGAAGGTGTTGCTGCCGGACTTGGTCACGGCGTTGACGGTTGCGCCGGTCGACATGCCGTAGCGCGCGTTGCGAACGCCGTTCTCGGTTCGGAACTCCTGCAGGGCGTCGGGAAACGGCATCGGGTTGCCGGTGTTGTTCTGCGGGTCGTTGTTATAGCCGCCGTCCACCAGATACATCGTGCTGTTGCCGGTGCCGCCGGCCACCGAAATGGCCACCGCGTTGGGGTACTGGCGATTATCGGTGAGCGTGGTGTTCTCGACGGCTGCGCCAGACAATACGATCAACTGGAGCACGCTCCGGCCGTTCAGCGGCAGGCTAACGATCTGTTCCTGCGGCACAACGGTGCCGATGTTGACGTTGCGCGTCTCGACCAGCGTGGCGTTCGCGGTGACGGTAATGGTCTCTTCCAGTGTGCCAAGCTTGAGCCGCACATTGACCGAGCGCGTATCGCCAACCATCAGCGTGATGCCGGTCTGCTCGAAGACGCTGAAACCGCTCAGTCTCGCCGCCAGCTTGTAGGGACCGATCGGCAAGCTGGTGAAGACGTATCCCCCGTCCGCGTTGGTGATCGCAACCCGCTGCATCCCGGTGTCGGTCTGCGTGACGGTCACGTCGACCCCGGGCAGGGCGCCACCTGACTCATCGAGCACGGTGCCCGACAACTGCGCGACCGCTACCGCCTGGCCCGATGCGGGCGCGCTCACCAAGGTAAGCGCCAGGGCCAACCACACTCCGTATCGCCTCATACGAGTTCCTCCGCGCAAGGTGTTCCACGGCAACCTTCGGTGTTGTCTGGTTGTCCTAACTTGTATTACCGTTACGGTCGCGTATATTGCGCCCTGAGTGAACCGACTGTCAAGTGGTAAGCGAGTGGCGCACGAAGCCGGGCTGCAGTCAGGCCATGATTCAAGGAGGACGCGTGGACGCGTGGAAGACGGCATTAGTGGATGCCCGTGACGGCCATATCAGGCTGCGCGGCTATGACGTGGCGGGATTGATGACCGGCCGCTCGTTCACGGACGTTATTTTCCTGCTGCATCGCGGGGAGTTGCCGTCCGACGCCCAGCGCCGGCTGCTCGACGCGATTCTGGCCGCGGTCGCCGACCATGGTTCCGGCGCGCCGTCGTGCGCGACCGCCAGGCTCGCATTGTCCGGCAACCGGCAGTCGGTGTCGGCTGCGGTCGCCGCGGGTATCCTGGCGGTCGGGGACGATCATGGCGGCGCGGGATCGGGCTGTATGGAGATGATCGCCGCTGGCATCCACCGCGCCACGTCCACCGGCATATCGTTGGATGAGGCGGCAGTGGCGCTCGCGACTGAAGCGCGCGCGGCCGGAAAACGGCTGGCGGGGTTCGGGCATCGCGTCCACGCCACTGACCCAAGGACCGGCATTCTCTTCGAGCTGGCACGGCAAGGGGGCGTCGCCGGCGACGGCGTCGCCTTTGTGCAAGCGATGGAACGCGCGATCGCCACCATCGTCAAGCCGCTGCCGATCAACATTGACGGTGCGCTGGCCGCGGTCTTACACGACATGGGCTTCTCGCCGGCGTTTGGGCGGTTGGTGTTTATCATTGGCCGCGTCGCGGGCCTCACGGCAGAAGTCGCCGAGGAGCTGGCGCGCGAGAAACCAATGCGCATCCGGATTCCCGTTGAGTACGACGGCGTCGCTCCTCGGGCGCTGGAGTAAGCCACGATGCAGCCCAGTCGCGCACGACACAAGCTCCTCGCCTTCACCACTATTCTCGCCGTCATCACCTATCTCGACCGTGTCGCCATTTCATCTGCGGCACCGGCGATTCGCGGCGAGATGGGTCTCGACGCCGTGCAGATGGGCTGGGTATTCAGCGCCTTCACATGGACGTACGCGATCTTTGAAATTCCGAGCGGGTGGATGGGCGACGTGATGGGTCCGCGCAAAGTGCTGACGCGCATTGTCATTTGGTGGTCCGCGTTTACCGCCGCCACCGGTGCGGCGTGGAACTTCACCTCACTGGTTATCTTTCGCCTGCTGTTCGGAATGGGCGAAGCTGGCGCCTTTCCCAACACCTCACGCAGTTTCGCCAAGTGGTTCCCGCTGTCCGAGCGGGGCGCGGCGCACGGCTGGATCTTCATGGGCACTCGTATGGGAGGGGCCATCACGCCGCCGCTCGTGGTCGCCTTGATGACCAACTTCGGCTGGCGCGAGACGTTCTACTTGTTCGGCGGTCTCGGCGTCGTATGGGCGTGGTTCTGGTGGCGTTGGTTCCGCGATGAGCCCTCCCAGCATCCAGAGGTCAACCAGGCGGAGCTGGCACTCATCGAGGGCGGCCGGGAGAACCCCGCGGAGCACGGCGGATTCAACTGGGCAGCGCTGTTGTCCCCCAATCTGCTGCTGGTCTACGGCATGTACTTCACCATGGGCTACACGCTGTACTTCAATCTGACGTGGCTCCCCACGTACCTGAAGGACGTCCGCGGTTTCACGCTGCAACAGGCCGGATGGTTATCCGCGGCCGTGCTGTTCACCGGTGGGGTGATGACCTACGTCGGCGGCAAGCTGACCGACTACCTGGTTAAGCACTACGGATTGAAGATTGGCCGGTCGATCAATGTCGTGACGCTGCCAATCGCGGGGCTGCTGCTGGTCGCCGCCGCCCAATCCGAGAACCCGCTGGCCGCCGCGATCCTGCTGGCCGCGACCCTCGGCGTGGCGGATCTGGGCGTGAGTTCCTGCTGGTCGATTTGCCACGATATCGGTGGCCGCAATGCGGGAATCGTTACCGGCGCCATGAATACGTGGGGCAATATCGGTGGCGCGCTGAGCCCGCTCGTCGTTGGCTACGCGGTCGGCTGGTACAGCTCGTGGACGGTACCGTTTTACATCACGGCCGGCGTGTACTTGTTCGGAGCGTTGTGCACGTTCTTCGTGGATCCCCGCAAGCAGGTAAGCCTCGCGAGGTAGCGTTTCGAATGATGAGCCCGACGCTAAGGTGCGCCCCACCCTCAGAACATCCAATCGAGGCCGAGGATTGGGAACAACCCCAGCTGATCCAGCACCCGCGGCGCATTGTTGCGCCGGTCCCACGAGTAGCCGGACACATTCTTGCGATTGGTCACGTTCTGCGCGCCGAGAAACACCGACAGCGGACGTCCGTTGACAGTGAAGCGGCGGTCGATACGTAAGTCAGCCCGGAAATAGGCCGGCGCGCGTGCGTCGTTCACGCGATCAAGGTCGTACACCTGCCGGCGGCCAGCTGTCGACGCGGTGAGATCGGTTGGCGTATACGGCCGCCCGCCGAGGTATGACACGCGAGTACCGACATCCCATCGGTCGCCGATCCTGTACGAGCCGATGAGATTGGCAACGACCGGATAGTCGAAGCTGCCGGGGCGGAGTACCTGATCAAGGCCGGCGTGACGGGTTCGGGACACGGCGACATTCACCTGTCCGTACCACTTTGAGGTTGCGGTCGCCTTGCGCTCGGCCAGCATCTCGATGCCGCGCGAGTAACCGGTGCCACGCGAGACCAGCGGGAACAACACATCGCGAATGGCGAACGTGTCACCGATGTTGGCGAGGGATAACGAGGGCACATCACTCGAGACCGGGTACTCGTTGTATCGCTTGTCGTAGGCTTCGATACCGAGCCTGGTCACCTCGCTCGGCAACCATTCCAGTCCGGCAACCGCGTGGTCGGCTCGAAACGGACGAAGGTCGCGATTCTCCGGGAAGGCTGACACGAACAGCGTGAATGGCTGCTGGTAGTAGCGGCCGCCCGACGCCTTGGCCGACAGCGTCGGCGTCAGCTGGTAGCGGAGGCCCACTCGCGGCACCGTCCGCCAGGCCGACAGATACCCGAAGCGATCGACCCGTGCGCCAAGTGTGGCGCTGAGGCGCGGGGCAATGGCTCGCGAGACCTGGACATAGCCCGCGCCGAGCGACGTTGTGTCTTGCTGCCGCAATGCGAACGGATTCTGATCCGGCCGGGCGAAGTAGGGGCCATCGCTGCCAAACGGCGACGCGGCGTCGTAGTCCGTCGCCAGGCGCCGGGCCGACACGCCCGCCTGCACCTTCCCCGCCCACCCAACGTTCAGGGTCAGGTCGTACTTCACGCCGAACTCGCTCTCAGTCGAATCTTCGCGGAACACTTCGACGCCACCGGCGAGCTGGTCCTCGACCGTCAGGCCTGCCGCCGGCAGTCCGTTCTTCAGCAGGTCCTTGATGCGCTGGTCGGTGGCGGCACGGGAATAGGTCACGCCAAACAGGCCGATGCCGCGCGCTCCGAACGTCCGCTGCCAGTTCAGCCCGGTGGCATAGCGGCGGCCGCGATACCTGATGTCCAGGTTGCTCAACTCTTCGGTGAGTTCGCTGTCCTCCGTAAGGCCAAGCCGGATGCGATCGGTACCGCTGACGTTGAGGAGCCAGACGCGATCGCGGGGACTGACGTCGTAGGTCACCTTGCCATTGAAGGTGTAGAGCACCGGCACCCCGCCAATGCCGGTATCGTCGGTGACCCAGTCGAGCACGCTGCGTCTGAAAGAGACCACCCACGATCCGCGCGATGCGCCGATGCCGCCTTCGGCAACCGCGCCAAGGCCCGCGAACCCGAACGTCACCCGGCCGCCGGTTCGAGTGCGACTCCCCTCGCGCAGCGACACTTGCAGCACGCTCGATGTGCGATTGCCAAACGCCGCCGGGTAGCCGCCTGTGAGGAACGTCACATCCTGCAGCAGTACCGAGTCGAGCATCCCCACCGTGCCGCCGGCCGAGGCGAAGTTCGCGAAGGTGTTGATGTTGGGAATCTCGACGTTGTCGACGATGTAGAGGTTCTCGAGCGGGCTGCCGCCCCTGACGATCAAGTCGTTCCTGAAATCATCGGTGCCGATCACCGCTCCCGGCAGTGTTTGGACATATCGGGACACGTCCTGCAGCGCACCGGCCGACTGGCTGATGTCCGCGGCAGAGATCAGATAGCCGGATGTCTTGAGTTCATCCGCAGTCACGAACTTCGGCGCAACGACGGTGACCTTCTCTTCAAGCGACTGTGTGTCCGGCAGCGTGATCTCGATCAGGCTGTCGAGACCGGCACGCACCGTTACGGTCAGCGGCAGTGTGAGCCGGCCAGGCGACGCGGCCTCAAGGCCGTATTCGTCGGCGCGAAGATCGGTGATCGCAAACTCGCCCCGCGCATCGGAGACCTCGCAGCGGCCGATGGCCGGAATACAAATGGCGACATCCGGCACGCGTGATTGCGTCGCGGAGGTAACGGTGCCGCGAATCGCGCCGGCGGCGGCCGTGTCCTGCGCGCCAGACGGCGACGACACCGCGAACAGACCAAGCGTCAGCGCGGCAACTACGGGGAAGGATCGTATCTGCACAACTTTTTATGACGCCACAGGCAGGCGCGAGGATCCCAATACCGGTCGACTAGATGATGCCAATCACCTTGTGAGGCACGTAGGGCGCCTCGAGGGCCGCCACGTCCTCTGGCGACAAGGTCACCGCCATGGCCTCCACCAACTGATCGAGCTGCTCGAGCTTCGTGGCACTGACGATCGGAGCCGTCACACCTGGCTTGCCCAGGATCCAGGCGAGCGCGACCTGGATCGGCAACACACCCTTCCGCGCCGCGATTTCTACGACTCGATCGACGACGTCGTAGTCAGGCTCGGTGTAGTAGAGGGTGTAGCCCCAGGTATCGTGCTGGTCGCGCAGTGACGCACTCTTCTCGCCGCGCTTGCGATTGCCGGCAAGGAAGCCACGCGCCAGCGGACTCCACGGAATCACCCCAATCCCCTCTTCGATGCAGAACGGAATGGTGTCGCGCTCCTCTTCCCGGTAGACCAGGTTGTAGTGATTCTGCATCGTCTGGAACTCCGTCCAGCCGTGCAGCCGCTGCGTATAGACCATCTTGACGAACTGGTAGGCCGCCATGCTCGAGGCGCCGATGTGCCGCGCCTTGCCGGCCTTGACCACGTCGTGCAGCGCTTCACACGTCTCTTCGATCGGGACATGCTCATCGAAGCGGTGGATCTGGTAGAGGTCGATATAGTCGGTGCCCAGGCGGCGCAGCGACGCGTCAACGGCCCGCATGATCTGCCGGCGCGAGAGTCCCTGCCCCTGTTCCGCATCGACCGGGTAATACACCTTCGTGGCAATCACGACCTGATCGCGGCTCGTCATGTCCTTCAACGCGCGACCCACGACTTCCTCGCTGACACCGAGCGAATACATGTTGGCGGTATCGAAGAAGTTGATGCCGTGCTCGAGCGCGCGCTGGATGAACGGACGGCTGGTCTGCTCATCCAGCACCCACGGCCGCCAGTGTGGTGTGCCATAGGTCATGGTGCCGAGGCAGAGCCGCGAGACCTTTAAGCCTGTCGACCCGAGACCGACGTAGTCCATTGACGCCTCTCCATGTAGAGAAAGTACGGAATCGAGAGCAATGCGAGCGCGCCGGCGATGCCAAACGCGCGGCCAAAGCCATAGTGCTCGCTCAGCCACCCCACCGCAATCGACCCGGTGCCGATGCCGGTGTCGAACGCGCCGATCATCGCGCCAAAGGCCGCCGTCCGCCGGTTGGCGGGCACGTGGTGCATCAAGTGCGACACGAACAGCGGATACGCCGATCCAAAGCCGACGCCGAAGAACATCGCCGACACCACGAACATCGGCCGGTCGGTCGCGATCGACAACAGGCCGACCGCGATCACGATCATCGCCAGGCACGGCACGATCAGCCGGCGATGACCGATGCGGTCCGCGTAGCGGCCGATGAACGGACGCGTCAGGATCGTCGCCAGGCAGAACACCGTGAAATACAACGCGCGCGGCACACCGACCTGCGACGCGTAGACAGCGACGAAGCTGGTGATGCCGCCGTAGCTGAACGAATACAGAAACAGCGTCACGGCGCCGACGATCACGCGCCACTCGATCAGGTCGCGCGGGTGCAGTGACGGCGCATGGTCGAGATGCGGCGTGTCCGGCGGCAGGCGCCACGCGATCACAGCCATGACCACGTTCAGCACCGCCGACTCCACGCACATCAGCCACCAGCCGCCGTGGTCGAAGACGTAGAGGCCGATCCACGGCGCCACCGCGACACCAAGCATGCTGGCGAACCCCGAGTAGCCCAGGCCTTCGGCGCGGCGGGACTTCGGAATGATGTCCATGAAGTAGGAGCTGGAACTGGACAGCAGGCCCGACCAGAACACGCCATGGACCAGGACCAGCGCGAGGATCAGTTGATACGACGGCGCGATCGCGTAGAGCAGCGAGAAGATGGTGATGGCTACGCTGGCGACGATCAGCACACGGCGCTTGCCGAAACGATCGCCGATCGCGCCGGTGATGGGCGCCGAGACCGCGGACGCGTAGGTGAGGAATCCGAGAAAGAGCCCGGCCGCAGCCTGGCTACCGCCAAGCTGCAGGATGTGGAACGGCGCGGTCGGCAGCAGCTGGAAGGCCGAGAAGAAGACCGTGAAGTTGTAACTCCACATCAACCAGAAGCGCGGGGTGAAGAGCTTATCGGATGCTGAGGATGAGCTTTCCAACGTGCGTGCTTTCTTCCATCAACCTGTGGGCCGCTGCGGCCTCGGCCATCGGGAACACCTTGTGGATCACGGGAGCCACGACGCCGCGTTCGAGGAGCGGCCAGACATGTTCGAGCAGCTCGCGCGCGATCACGCCCTTCTCCGCCGGCGAGCGCGGCCGCAGCGTCGACCCGGTCATCGTCAGGCGCTTGCGCATCAGCATGGAAAAGTCGACTTCGGCCTTGGGGCTCTTCAGGAACGAGATCTGCACCAGGCGTCCCTCGATCGCGAGCAGATCGAGATTTCGGGGGATGTAGTCGCCGCCGACGATGTCCAGGATCAGGTTCACGCCGCGGCCGTCGGTGACCCGCTTGCCTTCCGCTACCCAGTCCTGCGTGCGGTAGTTGAAGGCATGCGCGGCGCCAAGCGAACGGATCGCCTCGCACTTGTCGTCGGATCCTGCCGTCGCGAACACGCGAGCGCCAAAGGCCTTCGCGAGTTGAATTGCGGTGGTGCCGATGCCGCTGGTGCCGCCGTGAATCAGGATGGTCTCCCCGACCTGCAGCTTGCCGCGCTGAAAGACGTTGGTCCAGACCGTGAAGAACGTCTCCGGAAGGCCGGCCGCCTGGGTCGCGGTCAGGCCTTTGGGGATCGGCAGGCACTGCTCCTGGGGCACGGCCGCAAGCTCGGCGTAGCCGCCACCCGCCACCAGCGCGCAGATCGGATCACCAATCGACCATCCGCTCACGCCCTCGCCGAGTGCGGCGACGACGCCGGCCACTTCCAGGCCCGGAAGATCGGAGGCGCCGGGCGGAGGCGGATACTTGCCCATCCGCTGCACGACGTCCGGACGGTTCACTCCGGCTGCACTGACCTTGATGAGGATCTCACCCGCCGCCGGAATCGGATCGGGACGATCGACCACCTTCAAGACGTCCGGCGGACCGAACTGCGAAATCTCGACCGCTCTCATTGCAGGCCTGATGGCAGGCGCGGGGATGACAGCAGCGCGGTGAACTCCCGCCAGCGGCGCAGCGGCGTCCGCTCGCGTCCCATCTTCTTCTCGACGTAGGCGCGCACGAGATCCTTGCCGAGGTTGTAGTTGATGACGTAACTACGATACTGCTCGATGAACTTGAGACGCTGTTCCGCGCGCGGCTTGGTATACATCGCGTACTTCTCGAGCCAGGCCACCGCGCCGGCGCGATCGATCTTGCCATCCAAGTACTGGCGCGCGGCCTCGTTGCCGGCATACGACAGCCGATCCACGAGCGCGAGCACGCTGTAATACTCCACGACCCTGGCCGGATCGAGGCCGGCGATCGGGAACAGCACCTCGCTTTCGAAGCGAAGCCGGTCCGCGGGCGTGAACGCCACCTCGATGCCGTAGTTGGCGGTGCCTTCGGCGATCAGCGACTGCGGGGAGAACAGCGGGTAGACCGTGTATTCGATCCAGCCGCGGTCCTTCACGAGGTGTTTCTCGAGCAGCGCGTTGTAGACGTGGTGACCGGGATAGCCCTCGTGGCACGCCAGGTCCACAGCCCGATCGATATAGATCGGCAGATCGGTGTTGACCTGGATCAGGCTGCGGAAATTTCCCTGATACCAGTTGTAGCCGGACCACGACTTGCCGGTGACATATTCGACGGTGAAACGCTCGGTAAACGGCAGGTCAACCGTCGCCGGCATGCGACTGCGGCATCCGCGGATGGCCTCCTGGAACACGCGATCGAGGCGGCTCTTCGGAATGACGAAGCCCTGCTTGTAGTTGTCGTAGCGCTCGATCAGCGAGCCTTCGCCCGGGAGCTTTGCCGACAGCTGCGCGAGGACGGCCTGGAATTCTGATTCGGGGATCACCGGCGCGACCGCATCGTAGAGCGCCTTCGACTCTTCGTCGAACGTCAGCTTCTTGCCGTTCAGCATCGCCACGCGCGAGCGCAGCGACGCGAGCTGGCGCGCCAGGTACTGGTGACGCAGCGTCCACATCTCTCCGTCACGAGCTGGCTTGAAGGTGATGCCCGCCAGGTCTTTCTCGGCGGCAGCGGCTTCGCTATCGATCGCCACCAGCGGCTTCTTCGACGCCTCGGCTTCTTTCTTCCACTCCTCGGGCCCGTAGAACGCATCGACGTAATCCGCGTCGTGCTGCCCGACGGCGAGCACCAGCTTGACGTATCGCTCGGCGACGCTCTTGTACGGATCCGCCATTTGCTCAGCCCCCATCACCACCCCAGCCGCGACCGTCAGCGCAAGGAAAAGGGGCCGGGGATCTTTTTTCTTGGTCATATTCGGCTGCGCCGCGAACCACTTCCGCAGCGCTTCTGGGAAACTCGAGTTTTCAACGGACCTGGCTTCGACTCTGGCGAATGACACAAGCCCTTATTTGACTGACGTCTCACCCGAAATTATGCCCGGCCCCTTCTGTCGGCGTGTGCCGTTTCGCGACGCGGGGGGAGGGTTATTTTGCGTACCTCTTGCCGATGGTCGGGATCAGGTAGTCGCGAAATGCGCGCTCGAAGTCGTACGCGGGCGCGAAGCCCCAGTCCTTGCGGGCCGCCGAATCATCGACATCCTCCGGCCACGAGTCGACGATGCCCTGGCGCTTGACGTCGTTTTCCCAGGTGATCTTTGCCGCCGGGAACACACGCAGGACTTCCGACAGGACCTCTTCGGCCGAGGGATTGAACGCGGCAAGGTTGTACGCGGTGCGCGTCAGCGACCCCTTCGGCGCCTTGGCGAGCTTCAGCAGCGCCTCCACGCCATCCGGCATGGCCATGAACGGAATGCGGGTGTCTGGACGCACGAAGCACGCGTAGGGCTCCCCCTTCGCCGCGGCATGGATCATCTCGGGCGCATAGTCAGACGTGCCGCCAGACGGCACCGTCATCGCCGAGATCAATCCCGGAAAACGCACGCCGCGAAAATCGACGCGGCCCGACTGCGGTTCGGCGGCCAGTTGCTTGTAGAACTTCGCGTAATAGCGACCAAGTTGCTCGCAATACAACTTGTTGGCGCCATACATCGTCGACGGCGTATTGAAGTCGTCTTCCTTGACCCTGCCGGCGCGTCGCTTGGTCTCGAGATCCGGCAGACCGTACGCGGCGATCGACGATGGATAGAGGAACGTCACCGGACGGCCGTGCGATTCCGCTTCGCGCTGCGCGAACTCCAGCAGGTTGAGCGTGCCTTCCACGTTCACCTGGTGCGCGGTGATCGGCGTAAACTCCGAGCGCGTCGAGAGCAACGCCGCCAGGTGATACACGGTTTCCACCTCGAACTCGGACAGCACGCGGTCGAGCAGCGCCTTATCCATGATCGAGCCGGTGAACTCGCGCTGCACCATCCTGGCGAGGCCGGGCTCGAGCGGATTGACGTCCAACGTCACAACAGGCTGACGCCCTTCAGCGGCCAGGTGCGCGATCAGCCCGTGGCCAATCTCGCCGCCTGCGCCGGTAATCAAGACAACCGGTTTCCGAATCACTGTGTTACTCCCCTGCCACTGCGGGCAAGTAGACCTTGAAGCTGGCACCGTGACCGCGTTCGCTGGTCACCGTAATGGCGCCGCCGGTCTGCCGGACGATGCCGTAGACCGTGGACAAGCCGAGCCCCGTGCCGCGGCCAGTCTCCTTGGTGGTAAAGAACGGTTCAAAGATGCGCGCCTGCGTTGCCTGATCCATCCCAATGCCATCGTCGCTCACCTCGAGCATGACGAAGGCGCCGGGCGCGATGCCGGCCTGCGCCACTTCCGGCGCATCCTGGGAGAGCACGACGTCCGCCGTCTCGACCACGATCGTCCCGCCCGACGGCATGGCATCACGAGCGTTGACGATCAGGTTCAACAACACCTGCTCGACCTGGGCCGGATCCGCCAGCACCTTCGAAATATCCGGTGCGAGTTCGAGCTGGAGCTGAACCTCCGTGCCGATGATCCGCCGCGCCATGCGCGAGACGCCGGCGATGATCTCGTTGAGGTCGAGCGCCATCGGCTGCAGCACCTGCTTGCGGCTGAACGCCAGCAACTGGCGCGTCAGGGATGCGGCGCGGTCCGCGGCGTGCAGGATCTCGTCCACTTCGGCCGCCATCGCAGGATCCTTGCTGACCCTGTGCGACATGAGTTCCGCGTTACCGCGAATCGCCGTCAGCAGGTTGTTGAAGTCGTGGGCGATGCCACCGGCCAGGCGTCCGACCGCTTCCATCTTCTGCGCCTGGCGCAATTGCTCTTCGAGCTTGACGCGATCGCTGATGTCGAGCACGGTAGTGAGGACCGCTGGCTGGTTGCCGAACTCCGTGATCGAGCAAAACGCCTCGATCTGCATCACCTCGCCGCCCTTGTGGATGGCGCGCAGCGTCAGCTGCACGCTCGGCATCCGCTCGGGGTCGAGCCGCGCCACCTGGTCGCGCAGCATCGCGCGATCCTGCTCGTGGATGAAGTCGTAGGGGTTGGGCGAGTCGATCAGTTCCTGCTGCGAGTAGCCAACCATCGACGCGGCCTTCGGATTCACGTAGACGATCCGGCCATTCTGCGAGATCGAGACGCCCATCAACGCCTGCTCGACCAGGCCTCGATACTTGGCCTCGGCCGCGCGCAACGCTTCCTCGGCCCGGCGGCGCTCGGTGATATCACGCGCCACGGCCTGCATGCCGACCAGCCGGCCGGACGAGTCGTTGATGATCCACGCGTTCTGGCCGAGCCACACTTCCGTGCCGCTCTTCGTGACCGCCGGGAACTCGACGTACGAGTTGAGCCGGCCTTCGATCGTCTGCCGGTAGTAGTGCTGCAGGATCTGCGGACGGAAGTCGGCGCGCACGAACTCGGTGAAACGCCGGCCGATCACCTCATCCTGCTCGTAGCCAAACACCTTCAGCGTCTGAGGATTGACGAACCTGAAATACCCCTCGGCGTCAGCCTCGAAGATGATGTCAGCCGCCGAGTAGAACAGGTGGCCATACCGGTCTTCGGTCGCCTTGAGCTGCTCTTCGGTCGCCTTGCGGGCGGTGACGTCGCGATAGTGCACGACGATGGCGCCAATGCGCGGTTCCTGGAGGAGATTCCTGGCGACGCCTTCCGTCCAACGGCTGCTGCCGTCCTTGTGGCGGCAGCGGAACGTGCCGTGCCGCGGGGTCGCCGGATCGTCGAACAGCTGCTCGACCAGTTCGCGCCACGCCTCGCGATCGGCAGGCTCCACCAGGTCGCGGACCTTCACGCCAACGATATCGGCGGGGTCGTAGCCCAGCACGTCGCGCGTGGCCGGATTGGCCCACTGCACGACGCCATCGATGTCCACCAGGACCACGGCGTCGACGCTGAAGTTGACGAGTTCGGCGAGATGTTCCGCCGTTGGGGTGATGCTCACCAGAGCGCCGCCTTCATTTCCGCGATGGCGATCTCGACCTTGCCGATATCGGCCAGCACGCGATCGACTTCCGCAAGTGTTGCCGCCAGCGACTCGGGTGACGGCAGGCTGCCGCGCTTCACTTCCCACGCCAGGTCGCGCGTGGTTTCAGCGCAGGCCTTGCACACCTGCAGTGTGTGTTCATGTGCGTCGATCAAGCGGCGCACTTCCTCTTGTTCCTCTGGTGTCATGCGTCAGGTGCGCAGCAGGTCCGGACGCCAGTTCTTCACTGCCGCCTTGATGGCCTTGGGATCCAGGTTCTCACGCACCGCCCGATCGAGCAGTGCGCCAAATTCATCGTCTCCGGCAAAGCGGAGCGCGGTGATCTGCTTCGGCGTCAGCTTCGCCAGCTGCGCATCGGCGCCGGCCGTCAGCAGTTCCGCGGCCCGCACCTTCATTTCGAGCATGATGATGCGGTCCTGCAGCTTCACGATGTAGACGCGGCTGATCCAGCCGATCTCGAACACCGCGAGGATCACCATCAGCCCGGCCCAGTCGCGTGTCGGGTAGCCAAACCACGGCAGCACCCACAGCACGAGCGCGATGAGCGCGAGCAACCACACGACCGCGGTGTGGGTCGGGCGATGCGCGTGGTTCTCGAATGACTGTTCGGGCATATCGGCTCTCGGCTTTCGCTGTCAGTCGTCCGTCTATTTCAGTTTTCCGTCGAGCTCGTCGTAGATCTTGCGCACGGCGATCGGTCCTTGCTGCGCGGCGATATACCAGTCGGCGTACGGTCCCCAGTTCGCCTGTTTGACCGCTTCTTCCACCGGCACTCCTGCCTTGTGGAGACGCGTCACCTCGGCGATCACGGCCCGCAGCGCGCGCTGATACTCGACCAGCTCCTCGCGCGCCACCTTCGGTTCCTCGATGAAGCCGTGCCCCGGGATGTAATGGGCCACATCCATCTGCAGGGCCCAGCTCAGCACGGCGTTCCACTCGCTGGGATACGCGGAGCGCATCGCCGGGAACACGCGATTGAGGTAGACCTCGCTCATGAACAGGATCTTTTCCTTCGGCAGATAGACGACCAGGTCGCCGCCGGTGTGGGCGCGGCCGAGATTCAACGCCTGCACTTCGGTGCCGCCGATGTTAATCACCTGCCGGTCTCCGGCCATGGCCGGCACCGTCATCTTCAGCTGCTGCTTCGAAAACGGCGAGACGATGTAGGTCACGTCCTTGGGCAGGACCGAATTGCCGGCCGTGTGATCGCCATGGTCGGACGCCACGACATACCACTTCACGGGCTTGGCGGTGACCTTCGCGATCGCGTCGAGCAGCTTCTGCGTCGCGGCCGGGCTCCCCTGCCCATCCGCGAGCAACACGCCGTCGGTGCCGACCACAAACATGCTGACCGTCGTCATCCCGGCCGAATGGAAGTCTTCGTAGCCGTAGACGTTGTCGGCGATCTTGATGGTGCGTGGGAATTCCGACCGGCTCAGGCCGCGCTTGTCAGGGTCGGCGGTGCGAACTACCTGCCTGTCCTGAGCGGAGTCGAAGGAGGCCACCAAAGGCGCAGAGAAAGCCAACAATACCAGCGCCACAGAAAGCACAGACAGCGCAGACGGGAAATGCGGGTTCTTGGGCTGCATGAGCTTCCAATCGTACCCCACTTGGTAGGATGACTGCATGCGGACTGATGACACTGCGCGAAGTCTTTCGCACCTGTTTTCCGAGCTGACCGACGGCGTGACGAGCACCGGTGGGTTCGTGCTCAACACCGGCGACATCGGGCTGCTCCGGTCGCTCGACGCCCTGTCGGCGGCCCAGGCCTCCGGCTCCGCCAACGACGGCGCCACCATCGCCGCGCACACGCAGCATGTGCGCTATGGCCTCTCGCTGATGAACGAATGGGCCGCCAAGGGCGGCAATCCGTTTGCGAACGCGAAGTGGGATGAGGCCTGGAAGGTGAAGGCCGTGGGCGAGGCGCATTGGGCGGAGATCCGGAATGGCCTCAAAGAGGAGGTCCGCCAGTGGGTCGAGGTGTTGAGCACACCTCGCGAGGCGAGCGGCGTCGAGTACACCGGCCTTCTCGCCAGCGTCGCCCACCTCGCGTATCACTTCGGCGCGATCCGGCAGATCGCCACATCGGCGCGCGGTCCCAGGGAAGGGACCTTCAGCGCCTAAGCCTGATACGAGATCGTGCCGCCGACAACGGTGCGGACAATCCGGATGTCCTTGATCTTCTCGACATCAACCGTGTGCGGATCGTCGGCGAGGACCACGTAGTCGGCAAGCTTGCCGGCGGTGATCGATCCCTTGATGGCTTCCTCGCCCGACGCCCACGCACCGTTGTAGCTGTTGACGGCGATCGCCTGATCGACGGTGATCCGCTGGTTGACGCCCCATTCCTTGCCGTCCCATCCGCGGCGCGTCACCATGCCCTGGATACCCATCATCGGCGCGAACGGTCCCGGGTAGAAGTCCGATCCGGCGCAGGCGTTGATCCCCGCGTCGAGCAGGGAGCGGAACGCCATGGCGTTCTGCATGAACTCCTCGCCGTAATACACGAACTTGTCGGAGTTGTAGTACGCGTAGGTGGTGAAGAGCGCGGGCACGGCGCCAATCGCCTTGATGCGCGCGATCAAGGCAGGCGTCACCATCGTGCAATGGGTGATCTTCGGACGCGCGTTGGCATTGGGCACCAGTTTGAGCGCCCGCTCCATGGCGGTCAGATACATGTCGATCGCCACGTCGCCATTGGCGTGGCAGTTGACCTGGATCCCGGCGCGATGCACACGCTCGACCCACGCATTCAACGTTTCCTGCGTCTCGGTGACGTTGCCCTTGTACTCCGGCGTGACTCCGGGATACGGCGTCGACCGCGCCAGCGTGCGCTCGGAGAACGACCCGTCGACGGTGTGCTCCGAGGTGGCGCCCAGCTTGATCCATTCGTCCCCAAACCCGGTCTTGATGCCGGCGCTGATCATCGCCTCCAGCGAGCGGCCGTTGACCTCGTAGCTGACACGATGTTTCAAGTCACCGCGAGCGCGAATATCCTGCAGGGCCTGAAGATCGCCGCCCTGGTGATGGACGGTCGTGAGACCATAGCGCGCGAACTGCCGCGAAATGTGCGCCGCACCGTCACGCGCGCGCTGCTCCCGTTCAGCCGGTGTGTAGGCTGGCCGCGTGCCGATCTTGTTGAACGGCGCCGATGCCAGGTCGGTCACGCGCCCAGTCAGGTTGCCGCTCGCGTCTTTGTCGTAGGTCCCACCCATCGGGTCCGGCGTCGCCTTCGTGACACCCGCCATCTCGAACGCCTTGCTGTTGTAGAAATAGGTGTGACCGCCGCGGTGGCGCACGATGACCGGATGCGCCGTCGAGACTTCGTCGAGGTCACGCATGGTGAGCATTCGCTTGTCGCTCACCTTCGTGTCGTCGAAGAAATACCCTTCGACCCAGGTCCCCGGAGGCGTCTTCGCGGCGCGGTCGCGCAGCTTGCCGATGATGCTGCGAATGCTCACGAACTCCGCTTCGAAGGGGTTGCCGACGAGGGTTTCATACAACAGCGTCTCGCCGGCCGCGTGCACATGGCAGTCGATGAAACCCGGCACGACGGTCATGCCCCTGGCATCGAAGATCTGCGTGCCCTTCCCAGCCAGGTTGCGGACATCGCCGCTCGTTCCGACCGCAGTGAACTTCCCGTTCGTGACCGCGAACGCCTCCGCGCGCGGCGCGCGCGTGTCCATGGTGTAGACCTTCGCGTTGATGACGATGAGATCGGGAGCGTTACTGCCGCTCGTGACAATGGCCGGCGCCTGCGGCGCAGCGGCCGCCAGATCGATCGAGGCGGCGCCGGCAATTCCAGCGACCGCTGCCCCAGTGGTGTTGATGAAATCGCGGCGCGTCTGCTTCATGCGCCCGGATTTTAGTGCATTCACAGGAGTAAAGGAGGGAAGAGAGGTCCAGGAGGCCTTTTTATAAAAAGACTCCCAACCCTCGATTACCTTCCTTTCTCCTGTGCGGTCTTTATTTTCTCAACAACGCCTGCCAGTTCACGATCACGTTCAGCGGGGGACCAACCTGCCCCTTGTCGGGCGGCAGCATCAGGAAGCGTTTGCCGTCAGGATGCACCTGCCAGATATCGCTCTCGTTCGTGTATCCAGACTGGACCGGCACGTCAAACAGTCTGGCCGGCGTTCCCATCGAGAACGTCGGCGTTAGTGAAACAGGCACCGACATCAACGTTTGCCCGGCGAGATAAAATAGTTCTTTGCCGTCGCGACTCCAGCGCGGTTCCGTGCCGCCACCGCTCGACACCATCCATTTCCCTTGCGATGCGTCGGGGAAAGGCTGCACGTAGATCTCGAACGTGCCGGTCTGGTCGTCGCCGAACGCCACGAAGCGCGTGTCGGGCGAAAAATGCGCCTGCTGCTGACGGCGCAGGCCACCGACGTAGAGCTGCTCTTTTCCGGCAACGCCGTTGACGATGGGCCGGACGAAGAGATCGGTAATTGCATCGCCCTGGGACCGCCGCGCCGCGTAGATCAACCACCGGCCGTCATTCGACCAATCGTTCGCGTACGCCTCGCTGCGCTCGTCGTCAAACACCAGAGTCTCGCCGCCAGTGCCGTCGGCATTCTTCTGAAATATCAGGGTTTCGTTGCCTGGCCTCGATGTATAAACCACCCGCCGGCCGTCGGGTGACCAGGCGGTCGTGCTGTCGTTCACCGGGCTGAACGTCAGCCGCGTCTTCACGTTCTTGACCGTGTCCTGGATCCAGATGTCGTTGGCGCCCTGGCTCGTGCCCGTCGGCGACTCAGAAAAGGCGATGTACCGGCCGTCGTCCGACAGCGCGATGCTCTCGATGTAGGACGGCGTCGCCGCTGGCCCGAGCGACAGTCCCTTTCGATCGAACCACGTGGGCACCGTGCGCTGGCGCGATCCGCGCTCGCTGCTGGCGATGATGCCGCCGGCGGCAGACAGCGACACCGCCCCTGGCACCAGCGGAATCGGCGGGCCCAGAACCGGCACCTGCCGGCCCTCGATGCTCCGGGCGACCGCCCCGTTGTCTTCGATGCTCAGGAGATAGATGGCGCCGGCGACGTGTACGATCGCGCGCGGCGACCCGTTGCCAACGCGCTGCGGTTCCCTGCCGTCGAGAAAACCCACATACGCGGCAGCCGCGTCGGCCGAACCTCGCGTAAACAGAAAGCGCTGCTCGTCAGGCAAGAACACCGGGAAGCGGTCCGGCCCGGCCCCGTCCGACGTGTCTGGTGTGGTGACGGCGATGCTGGACCGGTCAGCGATCGACACGCGCGAGATCCCTCGTATCGCGCCCTGTGCCTGGGCAACCCCGCCGAGCAGCACAACGTTGTCTGGAGACCAAGCGCCTCCGGTGAAGCGGCAGTCGCACAACACCCTTGCGCTGCCCGACTCGAGGTCGATGAGCTGGGCCTGGAACTGCGTGCCGCGAATCAGCTGCCTGCCGTCCGGCGACCAGACGATCGAATCCCCTCTCGGCCCAAACGACCTTGACGCGCCGCGGAGTTCCCGGGTCTCGCCAGTGGCCATCGTCCTCACGAACAAGCCGTACTGCCGGTCTTCGGTTTCGTTGTGATACGCCAGCAGTGAGCCATCCGGCGAGAGGGCAAACGCCGTGGAGTTCTGGTTGTAAAGATCCAGCGCACGCAGAATCGAAAACGTCGCGCTGGCTGCGTCGCCAATGGCCGAGCCGTTAGAGCGAGGCCATGCCATCAGCGCCGCGGCGGCGAGCGCGGCGGCAGTCACCCAGCCGGCGAGCGCGAGCGCGCGGTGCGGCCGCGCCGACACGATCGACGGCGCAGTTCCTGGCGGCGCGACAAGACTCATGGCGTCGCCGATGTCGCGAAGCCGCTTCTTCGGATCCTTCTCAAGACATCGCGCGAGCAAGGGCTGAACGCGCGCGGGCGCAGCGGAAAGATCAGGTTCACTGGTCAGGACCGCTGCAAGCACGTGCGAAATGGTTTCCCCCTCGAACATCCGCTTGCCGGTCAGCAGCTCCCACAGCACGACGCCGAATGAAAAAATGTCCGCGCGCTTGTCGACCGGCTTCCCCGCCGCCTGTTCGGGTGCCATGTAAGCGGCCGTGCCGAGGATCATGCCGTGCTGCGACATCGTAGTGATCGTCGGCGACCGATCGGGATCCTGGTCGGCGACGCTGTCGCGAGCGGCCAACCCGAAGTCGAGCACCTTGACGACGCCGTCGGGTGTAACGATGGCGTTGCCGGGCTTCAGATCGCGATGCACGATGCCGCGTTCATGCGCAGCATCGAGTGCCGCAGCGATCTGCGATGCGTAATTGAGCACGGTGTCTAGCGGCAGCGGACCGGCCAGCGTCTTCCCGGGCACAAGTTCCATGACGATGGAGCCCGACTCCACCGCATAGATTTGCGCGACGTTGGGATGATTGAGTGAGGCGAGGGTTTTGGCTTCGCGCTCGAATCGGGCCAGCCGTTCGGGGTCTCTGGCGACCGCGTCGGGCAGGCGCTTGATGGCGACGTCGCGATCGAGATTCAGATCGCGAGCGCGATACACCTCACCCATGCCGCCCTCGCCGATCAGCGAGACGACTTCGTAGGAGCCAATACGGGAGCCGGGCGCGAGGGCCATCTAGCCCGGCCATTTTACTTTTTTTTACAGGAGAACAAGGAGGTAAGCGAGATTACCGGACGCCTTTTCATAAAATGACTCCGGGGCCTCACTTGCCTCCCTTCCTCCTGTAAGACCTTTCTATCGTCCGTCGATCAAGTTGCCGAGGCCGCCGACGCGATCGAGGATCGAGCCCTCTTCCTGGCGCCGGCCTTGTTGCGGCGCCGCCGAGTAGATGCGATCGGCCATGCGGCTGAGCGGCAGCGACTGCAGCCAGACGCGGCCGGGGCCCTGCAGCGTCGCGAAGAAGATGCCCTCGCCGCCGAACAACGCCGTCTTGATTCCGCCCACGAACTGGATGTCGTAGTTCACGCTGGGCTGCAGCGCCACGAGACATCCGGTATCGACGCGCATCGTCTCGCCGGGGCCGAGATCGAAATGGTGGATGGTGCCGCCGGCATGCACGAAGCACAGGCCATCGCCTTCGAGCTTCTGCATGATGAAGCCTTCGCCGCCGAACAGGCCGACGCCAAGTTTCTTCTGGAACGCGATGCCCACCGACACGCCGCGAGCCGCGCAGAGGAACGAATCCTTCTGGCACACGAGATGGCCGCCAAGCGCGCGCAGGTCCATCGGGATGATCTTGCCGGGATAGGGAGCGCCGAACGCGACTTTTTGCTTGCCGGGGCCTCCGGTCGCGGCGGTGAACACCGTCATGAACAGGCTTTCACCCGTCAGCAGGCGCTTGCCGGCGCCGAGCAGCGCATCCATCACTCCACCGGAGCGCTGCTGGCTACCGTCGCCAAAGATCGTCTCCATGTTGATGCCCTGGGTCATGTACATCATCGACCCTGCTTCCGCGATGGCACCCTCGCCCGGATCGAGCGCGACTTCGACGAACTGCATCTCGTTGCCGTGAATCTCGAAGTCGATGTCGTGCGCGCGGCGCCCCGGCGCGGGCGGCGGCACGAACGAGCCAGGCGCGGCCTGGCCCGCCGAAGCCGCCGCGGATCCTTTGACGTAGGCGGCGAAGGCGGGTACGTCCTTGACCTTCTGCCACTGCGTCATGCCCGCGGCGAACACCAGCGTCTCCGCGTCGATGCTGCCGTTCTGCAGGTTGCTGATGATCTCCTGCTGGCTGACCGGTCCGACCTGGTGTCCGCCGATCGCCATGTACCACTGATTAGAGCCGTCCATGCTGTTTCCTCTCAGGCCATCGGGCCATCAGGCCATCGGGCCATCAAAACACTCAGTTCTCGGGCTGACTATCAATCCTTGATGCCGTTTCAGATTCGAGCTTCTGCACGGCCGCGGGATCGAGGCCGAGCTGATGCGCGAGCTGCGCAAGATAGATACGTTCGGCGCCCGACACGGTTTCATCGGCACGCACGATGGTGAACGCCAGCACGTAGAGTTCGTTTCTCTCGGCGGGGTCCGTGACGCCGCGGACGATGTCGGCGAGCGGCCGCGCCTGAGCCAGTTCGGCGTCGACGACCGACTCGAGACCAGCCTCACGCGCCTTGTCGCTGATCATCTGCCGCTCTACATCAGTGAGCTGGCCGTCAGCCTTGGCCGCCGAGACAGCCAGGCGGATGATGCGGGCAACCGGATCGATCGCCGCTTCAACCGCCGCGGGAATGGGCGGCACCGGCGTGCCGAGATCCGGCGGCAACCCGATCGACATCGCCCCCTGCGCCAACGGCGCACCCGGTGCACCCGGTGCACCTTGTGCACCCTGATTCTGGTTCTTGAGCGTGTCGTAAATGCCCCACGCGACGCCAGCGGCGCCAATGATCGCGCTGGTGCTCAGGAAACCCTTGTGACCGGTCAGGAATTTCGTGGCCTTGCGGGCGCGCTTGCGGCCAGAACGGCCGAGCGTACCGCCAAGCACGATCGACAACAAATCAGCCGGATTGTTCAGCACTGCGTTTCGTCCCTCCAAAAAATCAATACGCGCCGTGCCATTGGGAGTTCCACCAGAAATTACGATAGATCACTATCGATTATTCGATTAAATCTGATTTGAGGCCGGCTTGATCGCAACCGGCTTCGGCAGCTCCGGCGTCCAGTCTTCACCAGGGTTGATGAAGCGGTTCGTTTCGAGCTTGTACTGTTTATCGTACAACTGGCGGTAGCGTCCATCCCTCGCCAGCAGTTCGTCATGAGTACCCCGCTCGACGATCTCGCCGCCCTCCATGACCAGGATCTGGTCGGCACTGCGGATCGTCGACAGGCGGTGTGCGATGACAAACGTGGTGCGACCGGTGCGCAGCTGATTCAGGCCGTCCTGAATCATTTCCTCGCTCTCGCTGTCGAGGCTCGAGGTGGCCTCGTCCAGGATCAGCACCTTCGGCGACGCCAGGATCGCGCGCGCGATCGACACGCGCTGGCGCTGGCCGCCACTGAGCTTGATGCCCCGCTCACCAACAATGGTGTCGTAGCCTTCGGGGAACTTGAGGATGAACTCCTCGCAGTGCGCGACGCGGGCAGCGTGCTTGATCTCGTCAAGGGTCGCCCCCGGCTTGGCGTAGCCGATGTTCTCCGCAATGGTGCCGTCGAACAGGAAGTTTTCCTGCAGCACCGAGGCGAGCTGCTCGCGGTAATCGCGCAGCGGGATGTCGTTGAGATCCTGGCCGTCAACGATGATCCGGCCCTTCAGCGGCCGGTTGAAGGCCATCACCAGGCTGATCAGCGTGCTCTTGCCGGAGCCGCTCGACCCCACCAGCGCGGTGGTCGTGCCGGGCGCCGCCTGGAAGCTGATGTTCTTCAACACCGGCACGCCGGCGTTGTACTCGAACCACACGTCTTCGAACTCGATGTCGCCCCGGATCGCACCCAGCGCCGGCTTGTGCGCGTCCGCTTCGTCCTCGGTCTGCATGTTGAGGATTTCGCGGATGCGGTCGAGGCCCGCAAACGCTTCGGTGATCTGCGTGCCGATGCTGGCGATCGAAATCAGGGGCGCCGCAAGCAGGCCGATGAAAAAGATGTACGTGACGAACTGGCCGAGCGTCATCCGCCCTTCCATGATGTCGTTGCCGCCAAGCCAGATCATGACGACGCCAATCACGCCGACAATCACCGTGCCGGCAGCCGTCGTTCCCGACACGCCGGTCATGGACTGGGCGACGTTGCGAAACAGTTTGTGCGCCCCCTTCGCGAAGACGATCTCTTCGCGCTTCTCCGCCGTGTAGCTCTTCACGATGCGAATGCCGCCGAGCGCCTCGGTGAGGCGTCCCGACACTTCCGCCTGGATCTTGCCGCGCTCGCGGAACAGCGGACGCAGACGCTTGAAGGCGTACGCCATGCCGCCGCCGAACGCGCCAAGCACCACGGCCGTGATCAGCGTCAGGCGCCAGTTCAGGTACAACAGCACGCCGAAGCTGATGACCGCCGTGAGCAGACCGCCGACCAGCTGCACGAGGCCAGTGCCGACAAGGTTGCGGATGCCTTCCGCGTCGCTCATGATGCGCGACAGCAGCACGCCGCTCTGCGTGGAGTCGAAGTAGCGGACCGGCAGGCGCATGATTTTCGCCTGGACGCGCTTGCGCATGTCGGTGATGGCGCGCTGCGCGGCCACGCCGAGGATCTGCGACAGGCCGAAACTGGTAACGGCCTGGACGACCGTGGCGGCGCCGGCCATCAGCGCGTAGGTGTGCAGCAGGTCAATGTTCGGCGTCGGCGCGTTGAACACATCGTCGATGACCCGGCCGGAGATTGCCGGCAGCACGAACCCTGACAGGCGGCTGATCAGCATCAGGCCGAGGCCGATCGTCAGACGGCGGCGATGGACGTAGACGAGCTCCCGGAACTCGCGCCAGGCGGCCTTCGAGTCGACCTTCTTTTTCTTGTCCGGGGAACCCTGGGAGACGGAGGCCGAGCGGGCACCTGCGCCTTCGGCGCGTCGCATGCTCGGAGCTCCAGAGCGCATCATGGCCATAGTCAGTTCAGTGCGTTCGGGACGGCGAGGGTGAATGGCGCAATACGCGCCTCGAAGGACTGACCATCCGGCGTCACCATGGTGTATTCACCGTGCATGGTGCCGACTGACGTCTTCAGGTTGCAGAAGCTGTTGTAGTTGTAGAACGCACCGGGCGCGAGCACCGGCTGCTCCCCCACCACGCCTTCACCACGCACTTCCTCGACCTCACCTTCGCTATTGGTGATCACCCAGTGCCGGCTGATCAGCTGGGCGGTCTCCGATCCGACGTTTGAAACACGGATGAAGTAGGCGAACCAGTACTCGCTCTCGCGCGGCGAACTACGCTCGGGAAGATACTTCGAGGTGACCTGCACCCGGATGCCATTGGTCGTTGTGTCACTCACACAAGAAGCCTAGTCCAAATGTCCGCGTTCAGAGTCGCCCATCTCCACTTTCCCGTGCGGGAAGTATTCCGACCAGCGCCTGGACACGGTGGCTGCAATATCAGGGGCGCAGGAGACTTCCTTCGGATACCAGGGCTTCATGCGCGCATCGATGACCACAGGCGGCTCATACGTAATGTGATGCCGGACCACGCGCTGGGATGCGGAATGGATGTCCGCCGCCGGTTCGAAGCGCGTGAAGGTGGTCCAGAGGAAGTTCATGTCGCTGCGCGTCGCCCGGGCGGGCTCGTCGCTGACGACGATCAGCGGCCAGCCGGCGAACGCGGGATGCGAGGCGATTCTCGACGGCGCATCGCGATCCTCGGCAAACGGCCGGGCGCCAACCACCAGGCAGCCGCCACAGAAGACGCGCACGTCAGTGACGTCCGACGGTGGCGCAACCGGCGGCGCGAAGCTGCGCGGCAGTTCCCGGATGGGATCGCCCAGGCCCAGCCACACCCCCTTCGACCCTTCGTTGACGACAGGGCCGGTGTAGTCGAGCGTGTCCATGGACAGGTTCGAGAACACGTAGAGATCGGTTTGCGGATTGGTGCGCGCCAGCACGTGTTCCAGCGTGGCACGAAAATCCTTCAGGTCCACTAGCCGATCGGTCAGGAGAATGAATTTTGTCAGCGACAGCTGGCCTTCACCCAGGATGCGGAATGCGCTCGCCATCGCCTCGCGCTTATAGCGCTGCTTGACCACCGCCGCACCGAGCGAGTGGTAGCCGGTCTCACCGTAGGACCAGAGCTGCTCGACGGCCGGCATCACCAGCGGGAAGAGCGGCGACAGCAATTCCTGCAGGAGGTCGCCAATGTAGAAGTCCTCCTGCCGCGGCTTGCCGACGACGGTGCCGGGATAGATCGCGTCCTTCCGGTGCGCGATCTGGTTGACGCTGAACACGGGATAATCGTGCTGCAGCGAGTAATACCCGTAGTGATCGCCGAATGGCCCTTCGGGCTTGCGGACCTGCGGTGCCACCTGCCCCATCAACGCGAATTCCGCGTTGGCGACGAGCGCATGCGGATGCCCGTTGGGTGCCGCGACCTGATCGAGACGCTCACCCGCGATCAACGACGCGAGCATCAACTCCGGCAGGTTCTCCGGCAGCGGCGCGATGGCCGAGAGAATCAGCGCCGGCGGGCCGCCGAGGAACACGGTGACCGGAAGCGCCTCCCCCTTCTGCTCCGCCAGCGCGTAATGGAAGCCGCCCCCCTTGCCGATCTGCCAGTGCATGCCGGTCGATGACCGATCGTGCACGTGCAGGCGATACATGCCGAGGTTGTGTCCCGGCTTTGCTGGATGCTGGGTGTAGACCAGCGGGAACGTCACGAACGGTCCGCCGTCTTCCGGCCACGAGGTGATCACCGGCAGCCGATCAAGACGCACGTCCGATGTGACAACCTCCCGCACCGGGCCGGTCGCGACGCGGCGCATGCCCACCTTCAACAGGTCGAGACCGATGTCGCGGGCACCCCAGAGTTTCGCCGGCGTCGGCGGCAATACGGTTTCCGCCAGGTGCACCACGCGCTTGATGAAATCGAGCGGCCGGTGCCCGAAGGCCAACTGCGCGCGCCGGGCCGTGCCGAACAGGTTGGTGACGAGCGGAAAGTCCGCCCCCTTCACGTTCCGGAACAGCAACGCCGGCCCGCCGGCCGCGATCACACGACGATGGATCTCCGCGGCTTCCTGGTTGGGATCGACCGGCGCGGTGATCTCGACAAGGTCGCGATCGCGACGCAACTGTTCAACGAACGTTCTCAGATCCGAAAAGCTCAACGCACCACTCCCGTGTCATGCACCACACGCCCACCCAACATCGTCAACTCGCTTCGGATCTTTTCCAGCTCGGATACGGGCACGCTGAAGACATCCGCCGACAGTACCGCGAGATCGGCCAGCATGCCCACGGCGATCTGCCCTTTCTCGCGCTCCTTGAACTCCGCAAACGCCGATCCCGCGGTGTAGGCGGTGACCGCCTGTTCGCGCGTCACGGCCTCCTTCGGATTGGCCGGATGCGTCGTCGCCGCCAGGATGTTGAGGTACGGGCTCATGGGGCCGTCGGAACCGATCGCGAGCGGAATGCCGGCCTCGAGCAACGACTTCAGGGGCTGCATCCACTCGACGCGGTCTTTGCCGTAGCGCGCCAGGAAGATCTCAGGGAACGTGAAATGCGTCGGGTTCTGCACGACCAGCATGCCCATCGCCTTGACGCGCGGGATCAGGTCCGGCGCCATCATGTCTCCGTGCTCGAGACGCGGACGCTTCGCCCTCCACACTTCGGGACGGCCTGCACGCTCGACCGCTGTCACATAGGCATCGATCGCCGCATCACCGAAGGCGTGCACCGCGAGCGGATCCTCGGATCCGTATGCCCATCCCACGAACTGGTCGATGCGCGCCGGCGTGAGATTGTTGCGGCCCCGCAACGTGGGTTCGTCGGTGTACGGCTGGCGCATGAATCCAAGGCGCTCGATCGGCGTGCCGTCGAGAATCCATTTCATGCCGCGCATGTCGATCAGCGGCGAGGGCTGCGGGGGCAGGATCGGCCGGCTGTCGATCGTCTGGCCAGTGGCGCCGATCGGGAAGCGATAGTAACGCCACCGCATCGGCACATCCGCGGCCACGAGGGCCTTCGACGCATCCGCGGCTCGCAACGCGTCGCCGAGTAACTGCGTGGATGTAATTCCGAGCGCGCGCGCCTCCGCTGCGTATTGCCGATAGCGGCGGACCGCCTCATCAGGCCCGGCCAGTTCGGCCAGCAACTGATTCGCGTACGACTGTGCGTACTCCTCGAGTCGTCCGTCCAGGTGACCTGATGGAGCACGCTCAATCACGCCGCCTTCGACGCCGGGGGTGCTGTCGTCGAACTTGATCGCCGCCAGCGCCAGACTGTTCAGCAATGCGCCGTGACCGGTGAACGCCCCGAGGTAGACCGGGTGATTCGGCGCCAGCACGTCGAGCCAGGTGCGTGTGAAGGACGCGTGGCCCCACGCGGCCTGGCCGAACTCACCGCGGATCCATCCTCCGGCCGGCACGTTTGCCACCTGGGCGCGAAGGGCCTCCGCGATCTGCTCGATCGTGGGATCGAACGGCAACGACAGCTGCACCGACGGGGGCGCGATGGTGATATGGGTGTGCGCGTCGTTGAATCCAGGAACGAGCGTGCGTCCGCCTAGATCAATGCGGCGCGTGTTGCCCTTGGCCAATGCTTCGATGCCTGCGGTGTCGCCGACCGCCGTGATGCGTTCGCCGGAGACGGCCACGGCCTGCGCCCACGGCGCCTGTGAGTTGGCGGTGAAGACCTTGCCGTTCACGAAGATGGTATCGGGGCCTGGAGCCGCAGAGCAAGCCGCAGAAAGCACAGACCAACTCAGTAGCCACAGAAGGCACAGATGGCTCTGAAGGACAATGCGTCGACACACCAGCCCTGCCCGCCTTACCAGCCCCACCCGCCTATCAAAATGCAAAGTAGATAAAGTTTAGCGTGGACTGGCTGCGCAGGACGAGGATGATCGCAAACAGCACGCCGCAGAGCGCCGCCTGTGCGGCCACGCGCGGCCACGCGGGGTGCGGCTCCTCCTGCTCCATCGCCGCGGTCAGGTTCGACCCGCGGAACTCCGCCCACAGATCGTGAATCCACAGCGGCAGCGAGTACAGCAGCACCAGCATGAAGAGATACAGGCCCGCCGAGCGTTCCAGCACAGTGGAATTCGACGGTGACAGCGACAGGTCCGCGACCAGTTGCGACAGCTCGGTCTCTCGGAAGATCAACCAGCCGACGCACGTCAGGACAAACATCCCGATCACCTGCAACGGCCTCAACACCTTCGGCAAGGGCGGCATCACCCTGGCCACGATCAGCAACGCTCCGTGGTACGCGCCCCAGAGCACATAGTTCCAACTGGCCCCGTGCCAGATGCCTGATGCCAGGAACGTGATCATCAGGTTTGCCGCCACGCGCGACGGTCCGCGACGCGACCCGCCGAGCGGGATGTAGACGTAGTCACGGAACCACGTCGACAGCGAGATGTTCCAGCGGCGCCAGAAGTCGGCGGGGCCTGTCGCCAGGTACGGATGCTCGAAGTTCTTGATCAGATCGAAGCCGTACCACTTCGCCACGCCGCGCGCGATGTCGGTGTAGGCCGAAAAGTCCGCGTAGATCTGGATCGCAAACGCAAACACACCGGCCCACAGCAGGTAGAAGTCCGGCTGCTGCAGCGCAAACACCTTGTTGGCGACCACGCCAACGTTGTCGGCGATGATCAGCTTCTTGAAGAAGCCCCAGACGATCAGCACCGTGGCATCGCGTGCCGCCGACGGCTCAAAGCGGCGCGGCTGCTCGATCTGCGGCAACAGATTGGTCGCACGCATGATGGGTCCGGCGACCAGGTGGGGGAAGAACGAGACGAACGCCGCCACGTCGAGAAAGCGCGTGCGCGCCGGCGCGTGGCCGCGATACACGTCGATGGTGTAGCTCATCGACTGGAAGGTGTAGAACGAGATGCCGGCCGGCAGCGCCAGCCGCAACATGATCGGCGACATCTGCCAGCCGAGCGCCGCTGAAGCCGCCGCCACGTTCTCCACAAAGAAGTCGAAGTACTTGTAGAAACCGAGGAGGCCCAGGTTGGCCGCCATGCTGAAGGCGAGCCAGGCCTTGCGAGAGCCCGGAGCCGGGAGCCGGGAACCGGGGGCCGGGAACTGGGAGCCGGACGAGCGCTCATCAATTTTCCGGGCCGCCCAGTAATCGACAAACGTCGTCACGAACAGCAGCACCGGCCACCATGGGTGCACCCAGCCGTAAAAGACGTAGCTCGCCACGAACAGCAGGACGTTCTGCGCGCGGAGTGGCAGGCGCCAGTAGATCGCCAGCGTCACGACGAAGAAGGCGATGAACGCGAGGCTATGGAAGATCACTGGAGGAACCGCGCGTGCTTCTCGGAGAAGCGTTCGGTGTAGCGGACCTTGCCGGTCGCGTTCAGGTGATCGCCGTCCGCATACATCGACAGCGGTGTATCCGGATCACCCCAGTCATCATAGAAATACGCGCCACGGCTCTCCAGGTAGGTCTCGAGATCGGCGACGTACTGCTTCAGCTCCTCCGATTGCGGGGGCGGACCGCTCTCGGCCGGGCGCCGCTGCGCGCGAATGAACGCGAGCTTGATGCCTGACGCGTTCGCGAGCCGGATAATCTCCGGCAACAACGATCCGCCGACGTTTGCCGCAAAGTCGAGCGCGGCCCCACTCCCCTGCGCAAGGTCCGATGCGGCAAATGAGCGGAGCTTGCCGAGGGCAAACAACTCGGTGTTGATGCTGTGCAGCAGCGCTTCGGGCTTTTCCGACACCCACTCCGCCGGCGCTCGCACCAGCCGCGGCTCCGCCCACAACCGCGTGCGGTCGTAGGCATAGACGGCTCGAGCGGCGCGATGCACATCCGAAAACGCGCCGAGGCGATTCGCGGCCAGGACTCGATCGAGCTCCGGCTCGCGATCCCGCGCCACGCGGTCGAGCACGCCGGGCGTGACCTGCACCTGGGTGGTCAGCTGATCGTCGCGAAAGAAGAAAATCGCTGCGCGCGTCTCCTCGAGGCCGTTCTCGGCCACGAGGTTCTTGAACGTCAGGTACCAGTAGGCAACCGGGCTGCCAGGATGAAACAGGCCGACGACGCGGCGCCGCGACAGTCGCGTGAGGTGAAGGGGATCGATGCGAATGCCGGCCATCGAATCGCCGATGACCACGAATTGCGGCTGGACGGCGCGAACGGCGTCCGCGGACGCCTGGTCGAACGGCTCGCGTGGGCGCGGCGTTTCAACTGTTGGGAGATAACTGTCGCGAACATCCGCGCCGGGCAGCGCGCCGTTGACGACGCGCAACCCGACCGGCACAACGAGGGTCCCGGTCAGCACCAGGAAAAGCGACAGGACCCGTGCGTTCACCTATTTACCATCGCGTTCATCGTCTACTCCTTTATGAACGCGTCAGCTTGCGGTACTTGATGCGATGCGGCTGATCGGCCTGCGCGCCGAGGCGCCGCTTGCGATCCGCTTCGTAATCCTGGTAGTTGCCTTCGAACCACACCGTCTGGCTATCGCCTTCGAACGCCAGGATGTGGGTCGCGATGCGGTCCAGGAACCAGCGATCGTGGCTGATGACCACGGCGCAGCCGGCGTAGTTGAGCAGCGCTTCTTCCAGCGCGCGCAGCGTGTCGACGTCGAGATCGTTGGTCGGTTCGTCCAGCAGCAACAGGTTGCTGCCCTGCCGCAACAGCTTTGCGAGGTGGACACGGTTACGTTCGCCGCCCGACAGCGTCCCGACTTTGCGCTGCTGCTGCGCGCCCTTGAAGTTGAACCACGACACATAGGCGCGTGACGCGACCTTCTTCTTGCCCATCTCGAGCTCGTCGAGGCCGCCGGTGATCGTATCGAAGACGCTCTTGTTCGGATCGAGCTCACGCGACTGATCCACGTAGCCGACCTGCACCGTCTCGCCGAGGCGGATCGTCCCGCCATCCGGCTGCTCCTGCCCCGTCAGCAACTTGAACGTCGTCGTCTTGCCGGCTCCGTTGGGTCCGATCACGCCGACGATGCCGCTGCGCGGCAGTGTGAACGAGAGATCGTCGAACAACAGGTTGTCGCCAAACGCCTTCTTCAGGCCGCGGGCTTCGACAACGATGTCGCCGAGACGCGGACCGGGCGGAATGTAGATTTCGACCGTGTCGACCTTCTGCGCGGAATCCTCGGCGAGCATATCCTCGTACGCGTTCAAGCGCGCCTTGCCCTTGGCCTGGCGCGCGCGCGGCGACATGCGAATCCAGTCCAACTCGCGCTGCAGCGCGCGCTGACGCTTGGATTCGGCCTTTTCTTCCTGCTGCAGGCGGCTCTGCTTCTGTTCGAGCCAGCCTGAGTAGTTGCCTTCGTACGGGATGCCGTGACCGCGATCGAGCTCGAGGATCCAGCCCGCGACGTTATCGAGGAAGTAGCGATCGTGCGTGATCGCGACGACCGTGCCCGGGTAGTCCTTGAGGAACCGTTCGAGCCACGCGACGGATTCGGCGTCGAGGTGGTTGGTCGGTTCGTCGAGCAGCAACAGATCCGGCGAGAGCAGCAACAACCGGCACAGTGCAACACGGCGGCGTTCACCGCCTGACAGCCTGGTGACGTCCGCATCGCCCGGCGGCAGGCGCAGCGCGTCCATCGCGAGGTCGAGACGCGAATCGAGATCCCACGCATTGGTGGCGTCGATGCGGTCCTGGAGACGCGACTGCTCGTCGAGCGTCTTGTTCATCTCCTCGTCCGACATCTCCTCGCCCAACTTCATGTTGATGGCGTCGTACTTCTCGAGGAGCGCCTTGGTTTCCGCGACGCCTTCTTCGACGTTGCCGCGAACGTCCTTATCGGGATTGAGCTGGGGTTCCTGCTGGAGGTAGCCGACGCTGACGCCCTGGCCAACGAACGCTTCACCGATGTAGTTCTGCTCGACGCCCGCCATGATCTTCAGCAGGGTCGACTTGCCGGCGCCGTTCAAGCCAAGCACGCCGATCTTGGCGCCCGGGAGGAACGACAGCCAGATATCTTTGAGAACTTGAGAATCGGGAGGATAGATCTTCCCGAGGCCTTTCATTACATAGACAAATTGCGGCATGAACTGTTGATGATACTTCAGGCGAATGGGCCAAAAGGCGAATAGGCCAATAGGATCTTGTTCTTCCTATTGGCCCATTGGCCTATTGGCCTATTGGCCCATCTGCCTATGGGCCTACTCGGGCTTCAACGTCACGAGCGTGTAGCGATCCATCGGGAAGTACTTCTGGAACATCTGCTTGATGTTGTCCTGGTTCAAGCGCTCGGTGCGCTGATCACGGCGGGCGATCCCCGTCGGGTCCCATCCGTACTGGTGCACGGTCTGCATTGAGCCAAGCCAGTAGGAATTCTGCTTCGCGTTCGTCTCGAGATCGCGGCGCTCGAGTTCTTTCACCTTGCTCACATCGTCCGCGCTCGGACCTTCGACCTTCAGGCGTTCGATTTCCTTCAGCGTCGCCGCGACGAGCTTGTCGACGTTGTCGGGCGAGCTGCCGAACTGGACCGCCATCGTGCCGGCGCTCTTCACCGGCGGCGAGTTACTGAAGCCGACGGAGACACCATAGGTGCCGCCCAACTCCTCGCGCAGGATTTCGCGAAGGCGGATGTTCAGCACTGCGGCGGCCGCACGCGCGCGGTGCATCTCCATTTCATCGAAGCCGGGATCCGCGTAGAACTGCAACACCGTCTGGCTGGCGGGTTCCTTGCCCTTGTTGACGCTTTCCTTCACGACCGCGGCCGGGAAGGTGATGCCGATGTCACGAGCCGCGGAGGTCTTCTTGCCAGTGGACGGCAGCGAGGCGACCCACTTCTCGAGCAGCGGGGTGATCTCGTCAACGGTGAACGCGCCGACGAAGAAGTAGGTGAAGTCGGCCGCGTTCGAGAAGCGCGCATTGTAGAAGTTGCGCATCGTGTCGAGATTGAAGTTGTTGACGTCGGCCAGCGTCAGCGGCTGGGCGGTGTAGTGGTTGGAGGTGTTGACCTGCTCCACCTTGTCGCCGAACACCGCGCGAGGATTCTGATCGCGGTTCTGCAGCGAGGGCGCGATGCGGCGCTTCAGCAGTTCGAGCACGTCCGGCGTCATGTTCGGCGCCGTGTGCGCGAGGTAGTTCAATTGCAGCGCGGTTTCGAGGTCCTTCGGCGTGCTCGAGCCGCTCACACCGTGGGTATACGCGCCGATCGACGGCGACGCCTGCGCGATCTTGCCCGACAGCATCTTGCTCAGATCGACCGGGTTCAGGCCGCCCATGCCGCCGATGCCAACCATGGCGGTGGCCAGGCTCGCGCTCTTGAAGTCCTTCTCGTTTGCCAGCGACACGCCGCCACGGGCGTAGGCCTGGAACATTATCTGGTCGTTCTTGAAGTCGGTGGGCTTCAGCCAGACTTCGACGCCATTCGACAGCGTCAGGACGGTCGCGCCGATCTCCGCCACCGTGCGGCGCGAGGCCACCTTGCCCGGAGCGGGCGGCTTTTCGACCAGTTCGCGGCCGGCGGTTGCCTCGGCCCAACGCTCGACCGGCGCGTTGCTCGCGCGCGTGATCGCCGTGCGCAGCGTGTCCGCCGAAGGCGGCGGCATGTCCTTCTTCTCCGGCGCGACGCCCAGGACGACGCGGTTCTCCTCGGTGATGAATTCTCTCGCGAGCGCGCCGACTTCTTCAGCGGTGACGGTCGGCAGGTAGGTCGCCGCTATCTTGTATTCGAACTCCATCCCGGGAATGGGTTCCTTCTCGAGGAAGTGCCGGACGTACTCGTTCGCGTAGCTGGCGCTCTCGGACGTCTCGCGCTCCTTGTAGGCGCGCTCGTATCCCGCCAGCAACGCCGCCTTCGCGCGGTTCAGCTCGTCGGTGCTGAACCCGTACTGCTGCATGCGCTTGGCTTCCTGCATCAAGGCGCCAAGGCCTTCGGTGATCTTGCCCTCCGGCACGACCGCTTCGATCTCGAACAGTTCCAGGGAGCGGCCAATGCCGCTGGTGCCGGCCGAGGCGCCAAGAAACGGCGCATTGGGACGCCGCGCGATGTCGCGCAGCCGCAGGTTCAGCATCTGCGAGACGAGATTTTCGACCAGGGTCTTGCGATAGCCGCGAACGGTGTTGTCGCGCTCGGCGGTGCCCTTGAAGGCGACCGACACGCTCCAGCCTTGCGCTTCAGGATCGGTTGCCATGCTGATCAACGTGTCCTTGTGCGCGGGTACGCTGGTGTCCACGTTCGCCACCGTCCCCTTCGGCGCAGGGATCGGCGCGAAATGCTTCGTGATCAGCTTCTCGGCCTCCGCAACCGTGATGTCGCCGACGACGACGACGGCCATGCGATCGGTCCGGTACCACTTCTGGTAGAACTCGAGCAGCCGCTGACGCGGCGCCTTCTGCAGGACTTCAGGGAGACCAATCGGCAGACGCTCGGCGTACCGCGACCCCTGGAAGATCACCGGCAGCTGCTTGTCGGTGAGGCGCGATCCCGCACCGAGGCGGCCGCGCCACTCTTCCATCACCACGCCGCGTTCCTTTTCGACCTCGGCGGGCAGCAGCGAGATGCCGGCGGCGAAATCGCGCAGCACGAGCATCCCCTTGTCGACATAGCCCGCGCGATCGGTGGGGATCTCGAGCATGTAGATGGTTTCGTCGAACGAGGTCGACGCGTTGACGTGCGGGCCGAAGCGCGCGCCGATTGACTCGAGGAACGAGACCAGTTCACCGGGCTTGAAGTTCTCGGTGCCGTTGAACGCCATGTGCTCGAGGAAGTGCGCAAGACCGCGCTGGTCCGGATCTTCCTGGATCGCGGCGGCATTCACGGCAAGCCGCATCGCCACGCGGCCGGCCGGCCGCTTGTTCTCGCGAATGAAATATTTGACGCCGTTCGGCAAGGTGCCGGTCTTCACAGCCGGATCGACCGGCAGCGTGCGATCGGGCGCGAGGTCGGCGGGAATGGCCGCCTGCGGCGCAGCGGTCTGCGCCTGTGGGGACGCGGCCGCAAGAACAAACGTCAAACCAAGCACTACAAACAGACCACGCATACCAGCTCCTGACGGCGTCATTCGCCCGACCCGCTTCACTGTCCTCACCTGTCTCACCAGCCCAGCATACTATTCAGCAATGCAGCTAAAGATTAAACGTCTGGATGCCTCGATCGGCCTGCCGGCTCCAGCGACGGGACGCGCGGCCGGCTTCGACCTGGCCGCCGCGGCCGACGTGGAAGTTCCCCCTCACAGCATCCGCCTCGTAGGGACGGGTTTGGTCATTGCGGTGCCCGACGGCCATTTCCTCGGGATATTCGCCCGCAGCAGCACGCCGCTCAAGAAGGGCTTGATGGTGGCCAACGGCGTCGGCGTGATCGACGCCGACTATTGCGGCCCGGCGGACGAGATCAAGATCCAGGTCCTGAATATCACCGACGCGCCGGTCAAAGTCGGCAGGGGCGATCGGATTGCACAAGGAATCGTATTGCCCTGTCCGCAGATTGAATGGCAGGAGGTGGACGAGATGACGGTGCCCACTCGCGGAGGCTTCGGGTCTACGGGCCAATAGGCCGATAGGCCAATGGGCCGATAGGCCAATGGGCCGATAGGAATGCGGAAGATTCTTCACATCGACATGGACGCGTTCTATGCGTCCGTCGAACAGCGTGACAATCCGGCGCTGCGCGGGAAGCCCGTTGCCGTCGGCGGCGATCCCACCCAGCGCGGCGTTGTCGCGGCCGCGAGTTACGAAGCGCGGAAGTTTGGCGTGCGCTCCGCGATCCCGATGTCGCGCGCGGTACGGTTGTGTCCGTCGCTGGTGATCGTGCGTCCCGATTTCCAGAAATATCGGGCCGTCTCGACCCAGATCTTCGATCTCTACAAGGCCGTCACACCCCTGGTCGAACCGCTCTCGCTGGACGAGGCGTATCTCGACGTCACCGAAAACGCGTGGGGTGAGCCGCTGGGAGTGAACGTTGCGAAGCGGCTGAAGGAACAAATCAAGGCGACGACCAACCTCACCGCATCCGCCGGTGTCGCTCCCAATAAATTCCTGGCCAAGATTGGGTCCGGCTGGAGGAAACCCGACGGGTTGACCGTGGTCGCTCCCGAACGCGTGGAGAGTTTTCTGCAGGGCCTGCCGGTCGATGCGCTGTGGGGCGTCGGGCCCGTGACCGCAACGCGGCTGCGCGAGCACGGCATCGAGAAGCTCACCGACGTGCGTGCAAAAACCGAAGCGGAACTGGAAGCCATCGTCGGCAGCCTCGCGCCGTGGCTGATCGACCTGGCCCACGGTCGTGACGATCGCGCGGTGGAGCCCAACCGGCCGTCAAAGTCGTCGGGGTCGGAAGAAACCTACGTCCAGGACATTGAATCGCTCGAGGTGGTTCGCCAGGAGATCGATCAACTCGCGCGCGGCGTGGCCGAGTGGCTCGAGAAGAAGTCGATCAAGGGCCGAACCGTGACGATCAAGGTCCGCTACAACGACTTCACCACGATCACACGCAGCCAGAGCGGGGACTACACCAACGATGCCGACAGCATTGCGGCGAGAGCGGTGAAGCTGCTCGACAAGACGGAAGCCGGCCACAGACCAATCCGCCTGCTCGGTGTGAGCGTCCACAACTTTGATCGAGATGACGCCAGGGCCGCAGATGACGCAGATGCGTCTGAAGCGCGTCTGCCGCTCGAGTGAGATACTCATCTCACCTGTAGAGGCGCGTCTTTCTTGTCCGCCGTAGCTTCAGCGAAGGCGGAAGACCCGCCTGATGATCCCCAGGGCCACAGATGGCACAGATGGCTCAGAAAATTTCTGGCGCGAAAGCGCTTCCGGCTTCGGCGCTCATCCTAAAATAGCGATTGTCGTTGTTTTAGCATCTGCCAGAATCCTAAATTAGCAGCGGGTCCGCCCCGCGTTTGTCAACCTTAGGCTGCGCTGGCTGATTGTTTAACTCGCTCCAGAGACTCAAGCAGCGCGTTTACCTCGGCATCGGAGAAGATGCCGTCGGGCCCAAGGGCGCGACATAGGTAAACGGCGCCTCGTACAGCCTCGTCGGATCTAATACGCCTTGTTCAGTGAGGTGCTCAACGATCAGGTTGATGAACTCGATCTGGCTCGCGTTTGGACTCTTGCCGGCCATGAAGCCGGAGATTGCGGCCTTGGCCGCTTCCCGATCGAGCCCCACCAACGAGCGAACGAACAGCCCCAGCCCCTCGGCTTCCTTCTTCGCCCGCTCCCAATCGCCATCTGCGGCGACCCCACTCTCACCCAGCATACGTTCCAGTTCAGCAAGATCGGCGGGCGTCAGTTGCCGATTCATCCGCAGCTTGTTGATAGCGATGTGATCCTGGTGCGCGCGCAGGAAATCGCGGGCTTTCTGCTTGAAGCGCGCGAAGTCTGCGGCGTCGGTCATGCCCGCAAGCGCAATCTCCCGTTCAACACCCATTTCGTCTTCGAAGTCGGTGTAGACGATCTTGCGCTCCTTCTTCTCGATCAACTTCACGAGCTCGCGAAGGCGGCGGCGAACGCGTTCGAGCATGGTCACCGTCACATCCGGCCACCATTCGTCCGAACGGACCTCCTCGATCAGCGGCAGTTGCGCCTTTACCATCGGGATGGTCGCCTTCTCCTCAAGGAGTCCGGCGATCGACTTCACCTGATCACGAAGGCGCTCGAAGGCCGGCTCCTTGTGCAGGACAGCCAGCTGCAAACGCAGGAGGAGCAGATCGAAGCGCTTGGCCTCCTCGTCTTCGGCGGGCAACTCGGTCGGAAGTCCGGCGATGTGCTCGGCGAGATCGCGGCGGCCGTCGGCCGTCAACGACTGCCAGGCTTCGGGGCGGGAATACTTCTCGATCAATCGCCGATGCGGACGCACCAGGAAGTTGTCAACACTCATCGCGCCGACCTCCTGGTGCAGCCTTCCGAGGATTGCCTGGCCCACCTCGGCGTCACTCGCCGGCTCATGCGCCACTACAGACGCTTCCTGCATCACCAACGCGCCACCGGTTTCCGGCACGAGCACACTTGCCAATTCGAGGCGCGTGATGAACAGACGTTTCGCGAGCGACGCCCCGACCGAGCCATCGGTGGCGTCAGGGTTCTCGCCAAAGAACTCGAGGTTCTGGCAGTAGTCAAACACGTAGAAGAACTGCTTGTGCTCTCCAGGCCCGAATAGATCCCTGCAGAGTCGCGTGCCACGCCCGACCATCTGCCAGAACTTGGTCTTCGAGCGCACCAACTTGAAGAACACCAGGTTGACCACTTCGGGGACGTCGACGCCGGTGTCGAGCATGTCGACAGAGATGGCGATGTGCGGCGCCTTGTCCTTGGCCGAGAAGCTGTCGATCAGGCTCTGCGCGTACGTGGTCTCGAATGTGATGACTCGCGCAAAATGGCCCTTGAGGCTTGGATAGTTCTTGTCGAACCGCTCCGCGATGAACTCGGCATGCTTCTGGCTCTTCGCGAAAATGATCGTCTTACCGAGGCGATCTCCGCCCGCCACTTTGAGACCGCGCGTCATCAGGTGCGCCAGAGCCTTGTCGACGGTGTCCTTGTTGAAGAGCCAGTCGTTGACGGCCGCAGCGTTCACTTCCGCGGGAACATTCCCCTGCTCGTCCCACTCGAGCGCATCCCACTGGTCCTTGTCGTCCTCGGACAACTCGTCGTACTTGATGCCTTCTCGCGGATACTTCAGCGGCACTGAGACCGACTTGGCGGGAACCAGGTAGCGATCTTTCACCGCCTCGTCCAGCGTGTAGGCGTCTGTCGGCACACCGTCTTCAAGATCGAACAGCCCGTAAGTATTGCGATCGACCTCGTCCTTCGGCGTAGCCGTCAGCCCCACCAGCAGCGAATCGAAGTAGCTGAAGATCGCGCGATATTTATGGAACACCGACCGGTGCGCTTCATCGATGACGATCAGGTCGAAGTGACCGACACCGAACCGGCGCTGACCGTCGCGCGACTCGTCGATCAGGCCCATCATGGTCGGATAGGTCGACACGTAGACGCGGCCTTCCGTGTCCTTTTCAGTGACAAGGTTGACCGGCGCGGCATCCGGCAGGTGCTGCTTGAAGGCGTTCACAGCTTGATTAACCAGCGCCACTCGGTCGGCCAGGAACAGCACGCGCTTCGCCCAGTTGCAGCGCATCAGCAGGTCGGCCAGCGCAATCACCGTCCGGGTCTTGCCGGCGCCGGTCGCCATGACCAGCAACGCCTTGCGATCGCGATCCTTCTCGAACGCTTCGCCAACGCGGCGGATGGCGCGTTCCTGGTAGTAGCGCTCGACGATGGTCTTGTTGATGGGCGCTGCGCCGAGGGACCGGCGAGTCTCGCGGCGCTGTATCAGCAGTTGCAGTTCCGACTTCTTGTAGAACCCCTGAACAGCACGCGGCGGGTAATCCCCGTCGTCCCAGATCCAGTGCTCGTAGCCATTCGAATAGAAGATCACTGGGCGCTGACCGAACTTCTGTTCGAGACAATCTGCGTACAGTTTCGCCTGCTGCTGCCCGATCCTCGAATCACGACGAGTGCGCTTGGCCTCTACCAGCCCAAGCGGCTTGCCATCGTCTCCCCACAGCACGTAGTCGACATACCCTGTGCCTTCCTTATTCGGCATGCCGGCAACTTCGAATTCGCGGTCGCGTGCCTGGTCGAGAGGCCAGCCCGACTCCTTCAACAGGAGGTCGATGAAAAAGTCGCGCGTCTCGCTCTCGGAATAGTCATGAGAGTCCGGCACGGAGGCAGCCGCCTGTTTGGCGGCCGCGACTTCGGCGCGTGCTTGTTTCAGGGCTTCGTCGAGTGCGGACTTCTCGGCAAGGACGGTCGCCAGCTTCTCGTCCTTCTCGCGAAGAGAAACTTCGAGCTGCCTTAGTTGCTCGGCGGTCTGTTTCGCCTTGGTCGCGTCAGGCTTGGGCAGCTTTGCCGGATCGAACACGAGATTTGGCGCCGGGCTTCCCTGCCGCGCATAGGTTCTCGCAAACCAATACGCGACATGAAACAGCTCGCGCACCGCCACCAGTGCATCGTCCGCCGGCACGGGCCGCACTTCGTGGACCGCGCGGTTGCCCAGTGAGTTGATCACCCGGGCTTTGCTGAAGATGGTTTCGCCGGCGAGCTTCTTGAAGGACGGATCGTGGAAGAGCGTGGAGATCCTGTCGTCCCACGGCCGCGTCAGCGAGGCGTCGAACTTAAACGCCCAATGCACGGCCAGTTCGAGCCCGCGGCGCGCGTAGAAACACGACGTCCGCGGATCAAAATGGACCGCCCGCTCCGCGCGGGCGGTCGCATCATAAATGTCTGGCCATTCGCGCTGGAGGAAGGCGAAATGGCTCATTCGTTAGCGCCGGCTACGGGCATACCCTCGTTGAGGATGCCAATATACCGGGTATAGCTGAAGACGCGGCCACGTTTCCGATTGGTCAGTTCGGAGACGATCCCCAGCCGCTCCAGGTGCACCAGGCTCTTGTTGACAGTCGCCGGGGTCAGCTTGGTCGCCTGTCCCAGTGACGTGGCGCTGGAGATCGGCTGGCGCTGCAACGCGCGATGGATCGCCAACGCGGAAGACGATGGGCGGCCGAGGCGCTCGATGCGCTGGGCATCGGCATTGGCCAGCTTCAGCAGGCGCCGCGCGGAGTCGCTCGCCTGGGCCGCCGATGTTTCGACGGCTTCGGCAAAGAACTCGAGCCACGCCTCCCAATCACCTTTGGTCCGCACCCGATTGAGCAGCTCGTAATACGCCTGCCTGTGTTCCTTGAAGTACAGGCTGAAATACAGGAGCGGCTCTCGCAACACGCCATCAGCCGCCAGCAACAACGCGATCAGCAATCGCCCCACGCGCCCGTTGCCATCCAGAAACGGGTGGATAGTTTCGAACTGCAGATGCGCGAGCGCCGCCTTCAGTAATGGCGGCGTGGGCTCCGGCTGATCGTGAATGAACTGTTCGAGCTTCGCGAGGCACTCGGCCAGTTCACTCGCGGGCGGAGGCACGAACACGGCGTTGCCTGGACGCGTCCCGCCCACCCACACCTGGCTGCGGCGAAACTGCCCCGGCGTGAGATGCCCGCCTCGTCCGGAGTGCATCAACACCTCGTGCACTTCACGGATCAATCGCGACGAGATTGGAAACCCACCGCGAATCCGCTTCAGCCCGTGCTCGAGGGCCTTCACATACCGGCTGACTTCCTTCGCATCGTCTACCGGCACGCCGGGCTGCTCGTCGATCTCGAGCAGCAGCAGATCGGCCAGAGACGACTGAGTGCCTTCAATCATCGACGACAGCACGGCTTCCTTGCGGACGAAGCTGTAGAGGACGAGCGACGCGTTCGGCAGCAGCTCGGTCACGGCATCCAGCCGCCCGACGGCGAGCAGAGCGGCATCGAACCGGGCGCGGAGTGACGGCGTCCAGCGAGTTGGCGGCTTCGGCGGCAGCGGCACGGGCACAAACGCCCGGACCCGCTCCCCACCTGCCACCGTCACGACATACCTGCCTTGCTGACGACGCACCATGGCGAACCTAAAATAACGAGTGACGTTATTTTAGGATAAGGCGTGTTTGTAAAACAAGAAGCGGATGCTAGGCCGTCAACTCGCCGTGGAAGGCGCGATGCTGGAGGGACGCGAACAATTCGTCAATTACCTCGGCCGACTGTTGCTGCTTGGCCCGAAGCCGCTCAATTCCTAGCAACCTACGTTCGAACGCCTTGCGGAGATCGATTGGAGGGGTTGGAACCGAGAGGCTCCGCAACAACGCAAGGTTGATGTTCTTTTGGGCGACTTCCGGGGCTGAGCTCTCGAGCCGCTGTTGCAAGAAGGAGAGCCAAACGCGAACGTACTCGACCGTTGCCGAGTCACCGGCCCTGAAGCCAACAACGCTGTCGGGGAAGCAAGCATCGAACGTCAGAATTCCGGTTTTCGCAATGTTTGCAGCAATGGTGATGCAAAGCGTACCTGCCTTCCATAGCCGGCTCTGGCGTAGCCCCGCCTCCGAGTAGGTCGAAGTGTAGGTTCGCACGTAACCACCCGAGTTTGCGATCTCGCCAGTCTGGATGAGCGGATAAGGGCCGCCTAAAAGGTGGGCCGCGTCGCGCGGGCGATGCTTCGATACGCCGCGCTCAAGCGACCCCAGGCTGTCGAGGGCGACCTCCGGCCAACCGCGAGGATTGTCGTTTGGATCACCGAACATGTCCAAAAAGACCGCGCTGACCAAGGAATCCAGCCGCGCCAACACTAGTCTTCGCTTGGATCGAATCTCGCCTGCCTTGTCGAGGATGTCGGCGATTCTCTCTTGATCAGAAATCGGCGGCAACAGCAGCTGCTTCCGGTAGGCATCTTCGCGATTGAGTCCCGGCACCGCAGCAGCCCGATTCAATCTGTTCAGGCCCAAGGCAGATAAACGATACGCAAGCCATCTCAGGTTGGCCTGAGTCGCCGAAGAATCAACAAAGTAGGTTGTGTCGATCGGCCAGCACGAACGGTCGGAATAGTTAATCTCCCCGAACGAGCCTTTACGGCCGATTATGATCGTCGCTCCCGAGGTGATCGCCTCAGAGTGCTCACCTACCTTGCCGTTCGAGCCGAACACCGGCACATCGCCAGTGCTACGGTTGGCTTCTGGCAAGCTCTTCCCGTACTTAAACTCGCAAACTTGGGCCAGTGTCACTGATCGCCAACCGACTCGCGACATCACTGAAGCATTCCAGAAAGTTCTTTCATTCCGGTCCCAATCTCCTCCTCGAGTTGCGCCAGCTCCTCCAGAATCTCCTTCGGCGATCGATGCTCGACTTGATTGTGGACTACTTCTTTGTAGCGATTCAGCGACAGGTCGTAGCCCTGCGCTTCGATGTCAGATTTCGGGACGCAGAAACTTTGCGCCGTGCGGGCGCGGGTGCGCTCGTCGGTATCTCTCGCTAACCACCGCTTCACGACATCCGGCAGATTGTTCTTGTCGTGATCGGCCTCGGTAAGGGCCACGATCGGCGTCACGCCGAGCTTGTCTTCACTCAACAGCGGCGTGCGCTTGTCGTCCAGGCTCCAGCCATCCGCATCGACGTCGTAGAACCACACGTGATCGGTGCCGCCTGAGTTCGTCTTCGTGAACAGCAGGATCGCCGTCGAAACCCCCGCGTACGGCTTGAACACACCGCCGGGCAGTGAGATCACGGCGTCGAGCTTCTGATCCTCCACCAGCGTTCGGCGTAATTCCTTATGGGCCTTGCTTGACCCGAACAGCACGCCGTCGGGGACGATGACGGCGGCGCGGCCGCCGGGTTTGAGGAGGCGGATGAATAGCGCGAGGAACAGCAGTTCGGTCTTCTTGGTCTTGACGATCTGCAGCAGGTCCTTCGCGGTGTTCTCGTAGTCGAGGCTGCCAGCGAACGGCGGATTCGCCAGGACGAGCGTGTAAGCTTCATTCTCTCCCGCGTGGTCCTGCGCAAGCGAATCGCGGTAGCGAATGTCGGGGTTCTCGACGCCGTGCAGCAGCATGTTCATGCTGCCGATGCGCAGCATGGTGTTGTCGAAGTCGAAGCCGTGGAACATCTCCTCGTTGAAGTGCTTGCGGAGGCTCTTATCGCGCAAGACTTCAGGGTGATGTTCGCGAACGTACTCACCGGCCGCGACGAGGAAGCCCGACGTGCCGCAGGCCGGGTCACAAATGATGTCTTTCGGATTCGGCGCGGTCAGCGCGACCATCAGCTCGATGATGTGGCGCGGGGTGCGGAACTGTCCGTTCTGCCCTGCCGTCGCGATCTTGCCGAGCATGTACTCGTAGAGATCGCCCTTCGTGTCGCGATCTCCCATCGGCACGGCGTCGATCATGTCGACGACCTTGGAGAGCAGCGCCGGCGTGGGGATCGTGAAGCGCGCATCCTTCATGTGGTGCGCGTAGGTCGAGTCGTCTCCGCCAAGCGTTCTCAGGAACGGGAACACATGGTCGCTGACGACCTCGTACATCTCTTGCGGCGAGTGATTCTTGAAGCGTGACCAGCGGAGATCCTGATACGGTCGGCCTTTCGGATCCTTGCCCTTCGGAAACACCGTCTTTACGGCAGCGGTCTTGAGGCGGGCCGCCTTGTTCTCCTCGAGCAGCGCGAGATCGTCGAGCCGCTTCAGGAACAACAGATATGTGATCTGCTCGATGACCTCAATGGGGTTGGAGATGCCGCCGGACCAGAAGGCGTTCCACAGCTGGTCGACCTGACTCTTGATTGCACCGGTAATCATTGCCCGAAGAGAACTTTATCCCATGCACAGCCGGGAGGACCAAAGTCCTCCCCTACGGCAGCAAACAATCTGAGCCATCTGTGCCATCTGCGGCCCTGGTATTCATGTGTGCCATCCGCCTTCGCGCACCGCGCTACGGCGGACAAGTCTGCGCCGGCGAACTTTGAACTAATCTGTGGCCCATGTCAGTCGAAGCCGCCATCATCATCTCCGCCGTCATCCTGATCTCCACGGTCGTGGGGCTGATCGTCTTCGTGGCGGCACGGAATCAGCGCGCCAGGGAAGACGAGTTGCGGCGCGCGGCGTCGGCGCGCGGGTGGAAGTTCGACATCGTCAATGAGCGCGGATATCGCATCTCGCGCTGGAGTGGATCAACCGACGGCATTGCCTGGATCGCAGAATCCGCGACCTACACGTCCGGCGGACAGAAGAACCAGCGTCGCCGGCACGTTGGCCGATGGGAAGGCACTTATAGCCCGGGCATCAACAGTCCGATCGTCGCAATGGGCCTCCCCAAAGGCAAAGAGGAGTTCGGGAAGTCCGTCGCCGAGGGCGATGGATTCTTCGCGCGCCTGGCGCAGAAGGCGGCCGGATTCGCGTTCGACAAGGCGATTGACGTCTATTTCGGACCGGGACCGGGCGCCGACGTCGATGCAGCGGCGATGCAACGCGTGGACACGAAGATACCGGGCTACATCGTGATGGCGACGGACAAGACCGAAGGCGCGCGGGTAATGCAGCAGGGTCTCGAGAGCGCGCTGCTGGCTGCGACGAACGATAAGGGCTCGGTTCTGTCGGACGAGGATCGGCCGTGGATCCTGCTCAGGCCGCACGCCGTGTCGCTCGCTCGAATGGAGAAGCTTCGCGACATCAACGAGATCGAGAGCTTCGTGCACGCGGGAGTCGCGTTGACGCGGGCCTTCAAGTTTGGGAGAAGATCCTAGCGGTCGACAAACCTAAAGGTTTGTCGCTACAGGGGACTACCGCTTTACGATCGTCACCTTGCGGAGTTCGATGCGCTGAACCGGCTCCTCACCGTTCACCGCCGCCGCCTCGATCTTCTCGACCACGTCCAGTCCGCTCTCGACTTTTCCGAACGCTGAGTACTTGCCGTCGAGCGCCTGGGCGCGGGCGGTGACGATGAAGAACGACGTGCTCGCCGAGTCGGGCTCGGCGAGGCGCGCCATCGACAGGATGCCCTTGTCGTGAACGACGTCGTTGAATTCCGCCTTCATCTGACGGACGTATTTCTGCTGCATCTCGTTGAGCGGCCCGCGAGTCGGCATGTGGCCCGACTGGATCACGAAGCCCTTCACCACGCGGTGGAAGCTCATGCCGTCATACACGCCGGCCTGCGCAAGCCGAAGGAAGTTGCGGACGTGGTTGGGGGCCTTGTCCGGCGAAAACGACAAGGTGATCTCCCCCATCGACGTGTCGAGCACCGCCCGGTACTTCGCCAGGTCTTCGACCGGTTCGGTTGAGAACGGCTCGGGGGCTTCTGCGGGCTTGTCGCGGATCGTCACCTTGTTGACGACGATGCGATCAACGGCGAGGCCGTTGGCATCGAGCGCCGCCTCGGAGATCTTCTGGACATTCAGGATGCCTTCCACGACGCGCGCAAAGATCGTGTAACGGCCTTCGATGCCGGGCTGGTCGGTCACCGCGATGAAGAACTGCGTGCCGGCGCTATCCGGCTTGCCAGGCAGCACCGTCGCCGACACGGCTCCACGCGTCTGCTTCTCGTCGTTGATCTCCGGCTTGAGCAGGTTAAGGCCGCCGCTGCCGTACTTGCCGCGGGCGTTGGCGTCCTTGGTTGAGGGATCGCCGCCCTGGACGATGGCGTGCTTGATCATCCGGAAGAATGTGGTGCCATCGTAGCCACCCGACTCGGCCGTCTTGATGAAGAGGGCGACGTGGGACGGCGCCTTGTCCGCGAGGAGGTCCATGACGACCGGGCCGGCGGTGGTGTCGAGCACCGCCTGCTTGACTGGTTTTCCTTGAGCGAACGCCAGCCGGGACTGAAGTCCCGCCTCTACGAAGACCAGGAACAGAAACGTCGCCACTGCAATTCGTCCCACCATTACGTCCCTCGCGCTGTTCGATCGTTCCACAACCGGTCAGAACCACCCACGCGAGACATCTTATCCCGCGATTCGCCACACCAAACGGTGTTCAGGCATCGAACCGCCCTGTGGTGAAGCCCGTCGAAGGTGCCAAGGAAGTTTCAAGTTCGAAGTTTCAAGTTTCAAGTTGAGTTTGAAGTTGACCGTTGGAGTTGGTGAAAGGCGAGACGCAGGAAGGACACACAGCTATGCGCACACTGCTCTCCCTCGCTCTGTCGCTCATGATTCTGACCGCCGGCGCGCTGGCCGCGCCCCGAGATGGCGGTCCACGCATCCGCCCGCAGGATGCCCGCACCAGGCAGGTGCTCGAGGCCGGCGCCGCGCGATCGACGACTTTCAAAGCGCTCGTGGAGCGGATCGAGGCCAGCAACGTGATCGTCTACGTGGCGATCAATCCGCTGCTCCGCTCATCGCTGTCCGGCTCGCTGACGTGGATGACGCGCGCCGGCGAATACCGCTACGTCCGCGCCTCCATCAGCCCTGAGATGCTGTTCGACCAGATGATCGCCACCGTTGCGCATGAGCTGCAGCACGCCGTTGAAGTGATCGGCGACGAAAGCGTGGTCGATGAAAAGAGCCTGACGGCCCTCTACAAGCGCATCGGGCACGAGAGCCAGGCATCGGTCCCGACCGGCTGGGAAACGGTCGCCGCGCAGGAGGCCGGGTGGCAGGTTCGCCGCGAGCTGGTGTCGGTTCCGGCTACGACGTTGGCGCGCGCGAGCGAATGGACTCGTTCGTGACGCACGAGTCCGTTACTGTTATGCTGAGTCAGGCATTCGGGCCCGCGTCTGCACTCGTCGCGCTCGGCTTGCCTGACCAAGCTGCATGTACGAGGACTTCTTCGGGTTCGTCCAACCGCCATTCAGTCTGACGCCGGACCCGCGCTTCTTGTACCGCAGCGAGTCGCATGACGTCGCGCTGCAACAGGTCTGGCAGGCGATCCGCCGCAAGGAAGGCTTCATCGTTCTGACCGGAGACATCGGCACAGGCAAGACGACGCTGTGCCGGACGCTCCTGGAGCAGTTCGACCAAACGACTTTTACCGCGCTGATCCTCAACCCGTTCCTGTCGGTTGAAGAACTGCTCCGCGAAGTGCTGATCAGCTTCGGCGTCGTTTCAAAGGAAGCCCTGAAGACCGGGCGCCTGGCCACCGCCAGCAAGCACGAACTGGTTCGCACGCTTCACGACTTCCTGCTGTCGCTGGTGCCGCTGCACGGCAGCGCGGTGCTGATCATCGACGAAGCCCAGCACCTCTCAACCGACGTGCTCGAGGAGATCCGGGTGCTGTCGAACCTCGAGACCAACGATCAAAAGCTGCTGCAGATCGTGATCGTCGGCCAGCTCAATCTGCTGGACGTGCTCCATAAGGCCGAACTTCGCCAGCTCGATCAGCGGATCTCGATTCGCTGCTCGCTGAAGGCGCTGACGCGCGAAGAAGTGGAGGCGTACGTCACGCACCGCCTGTGGGTCGCGCGGGGCTCGACGTCGGTCACGTTCACGCCGAAGGCGTTCGATCTCGTGCACGCAATGTCGGGCGGCGTGCCGCGCGTGATCAACTTGATCTGCGACCGCGCCCTGATGGTGGGTTGCGAAAAGCAGACCAGCCGCATCGCCGAAGACCAGGTCGTCGCCGCAGGCACGCAGCTCGGCATCGACGTTCCAAAGAACAGGATCAAGGGCGAGCGCACGGATACCATCACCGCCCCATCGTCCAGGCGCACGCTGCTGATTGCCGTAGCCGCACTCGTTGTTGCGGCCCTTGGTGCGATGTTCTGGTTCCTTGGCAACCCGCTCGAGCTGCTCGGGACCGTGACAAACCCCAACGTCCGCCAGCAGCCGGCCAGGCAATTGCCGCCAGCCGTGGCGACGATCTCCGGCCCGGCCGAGATGCCGACGCCCGCCGTTGCTCCTCCACCAGTGGCCGGCTCGTTCTCGTTGCTGGTCGGCACCTACGACAACGCGCGCCTGGCGCACCAGGCCGAGGCGCAGTTACGCAGCGTGAAGATCGAGCCCTATGCGATCGACGTCGTGATGGGGCCGGATGATGTTCGCCGTCGGCTTCTCGTGGGCCGTTTCGCGACGCGGGAAGAAGCCGAGGCGGTGCGTCAGAAGATCGGACCGCAGTTTACGACTGCGCGCGTGATACTCGGAGCCCAGGAGCGGTCGAGGCTGCTGGTGCCGTAACGGGCTGCGGGCTGCGGGCTGCGGGCTGCGGGCTGCGGGCTGCGGGCTGCGGGCTAGACTACTCGCGGCCGCGGTTCTTGTACGTTTTTTTCAGCGACTTGCTCGCGGACTTGAAGTGCTTCTTCGCGTTGATCTGCGAGCGCACGTTCTTCCGTTCTTCGAGCGTCTGGATTTCTTCCTGAAGCTTCAAGAATCCTTCGAGCCTCGACGCCGGCAGGGTCCCCTCTTCAACCGCGTTCGCGACGGCGCAGCGCGGCTCGCCGGCGTGCCGGCAGTCGGTGAAATGGCAGCTTTCCGCGAGGGAGCCGATGTCCTCGAAGGTGTCGCGGGCGGTGTCGGTCTGCGTCCAGAGCTGGAGCTCGCGCATGCCGGGCGTGTCGACCAGCAGTCCGCGCCGCTCGGGCATCAGGATCAAATGACGATGACGCGTGGTGTGGCGGCCGCGCGAATCGTGTTCGCGGACGTCGCGCGTCTTGAACTTCTCTTCTCCAAGCAGCGCGTTGACGAGCGTGGACTTACCGGCGCCCGATGAGCCGAGCAGCGCCCCCGTGCGGCCTGGCCCCAGGTAGCCGAGGATCACGTCAATTCCGTCTCCGAGTTTGGCGCTTACCGGGTGGACGGGAATTCCAACCGCCAGTCCCCGAATCTCGTCCAGGTCGGCGGACAAATGGTTCGCGATATCCGACTTGTTCAGGATCACGACCGGGCGTGCGCCGCTTTCATGCGTGAGCAGCAGATAGCGCTCGAGGCGGCGCGGGTTGTAGTCGCCGTCCAGCCCCATCACGATGAACACGGTATCGATGTTCGCGGCCACGATCTGCTCTTCGGTGAGATCGCCGGCGACCTTGCGCGAGAACTTGCTTCGCCGCGGCAGGACGGCTTCGATGGTCGCGGTGGCCTCGCCCGGCGTCGGCAACGCCGCGACCCAGTCGCCGACGGCCGAGAGTTGTTCCTTACTCACGGCTTCGTGGCGGAGGCGTCCGGCATGCTGCGCCTGAATTTCCCCGGCCGTGCCGTAGAGCCGGTAGATGTAGTTGAATTCGATCGCGACACGCGCGGGCACGAGGCCTTCCATCGCGTACGGCGCGAAGGCCTGCTCCCACTCGGCATCCCATCCCAGGTCGGTCAGATCAAACGACAATCTCCCTTAGGATAGTCGACCCGGTTCCCGGCGCGCCTCAGGCAGGACGTTCGGTGAGTTGTTTGCGCCGCGCCGCGACGCGTTTCGCCAGCTCCATGATCGACAGCGGCGACGATCCTTCGGCCTTGTTGTTCACGAGCACCCACAGTTTGCGTCCGCTGGTCAGGACGCGATCGCTCAGGTCGACCACATCCCGGCGCATCGCCTCGTCGGGCGCGACGAGGGCGTTGAACGGCTGAAAGCGCTCGCGCTGATCCTCATACCAGGTGCCGGGACGCAGTAACAGTCTGATCACCGCAAATGGCAGCGTCTCGGGCGGAATCACGCGTGCCTGCAGCATCAGTTCCGGCATGGCGCTCCAGTAGTTGTAGGTGTGGCCGATGCCGTGACGGACGAGCATCGCGAAATACCCGGGCGTCAGCAGCCGCTGATCGCGGAGCTCGACGGCGTACTGAAAGTCAGGCGGCAGCTCGGAGAGGAATCGATCGAGGCGCTCGAGAAATTGCGCCGGCGCCATGTTCGCCTGCCTCGGGAACGGCGGGAACTCGAGGATGAATGGTCCCGTGTGTTCGGGAAACGCGACCGAGAACGGCAGCAGCAATTCCTCGATCAGCCGCGGCACCGACAAGAAATCCGGATTGATGGCGGTCGAGCCCGGCGGCCCGACGACGGTCGACGTCACCGACGCAGGAGCTTTGGCGCAGCCCTTGAATCCGTCCGGCAGCTGATCGGCATAGCGGCGCAGGTCTTCGATCGGGATCGGCGCGTAGTAACTGCGATCTATGCCGACCGTTCGCAACAGCGGGTGCGATGCGTATTGGCGCAGTCCATCGCGCGCCAGTGCCGCCGATGTCACCGCACCGGAGTAGACGATCCCCTTCCAGCCGGGGAAGCTCCAGGAGCTGGTGCCGAACCTGATGTCGCCTGGAAGATCCGCAGCGATCGCGCGCGCTTGCTCGTGCATGCGCGCGACGGACTGCACTGACGGGTCGTCAGGCGCAGCCGGCTCGAGATCGAAGAGTGGAATCTGGTCGGACAAGGGAAAGGGCCGGGGACATTTTCTGTCGACAGTTTCTGTTCCGTTGAGTCAGGTCTCGTTGTAAGGGCCTGCGGAAAACTCGTTGAACAATCTGCGACCTTATGGCAGAGCGTAGCAGATGTGTTCGCGGACCGTTCAATTGGATCGCATCCCCGCGATTCCGAGTGGCACATCGGCCTTCGCGACAACTGACTCCTGCTGACCGCGAATGACAATAGAAAACAGGTCCGGCCCCTTCTATGCCGGCAACCTGGCGCAGCACATCCAGGTGAATCGCGGCATTCTCCTGGTAGCCGTGAAATCCAACCAGCGTGTCGCGGCTATGCCCCGCTACCTCAACGAGATAGCGGCCATGGGTCGGGGTCCGTATCGTTCTGCTTTTCAAGCTCGGCCTTTCGGGAATGCTATAACAAAGTATTGTGAGTCCCGCCGCCTTCAACCTGCCCGCTGATTCTGATTCGACGATGACCGCGACCGTATTCCCGGCCGAGGGCCAGGCGCTCGACGCGCTGCTCGTGTTCGCGCACGGCGCAGGCGCCGGCCAGGGGCATCCCTTCATGACGAGCTACGCCGGCGGACTCGCCGCCCGCGGCATCACCGTCGTGACGTTCAATTTCCCGTACATGGAAAAGAAGCGCCGCACGCCGGATCGCGCCCCGGTGCTCGAAGAGGCATTCCGCAAAGCGGTTGTCGGCGCGGTTGCGCGCCCCGAGGCGAAGGGGTCGAACGTTTTCATCGGCGGCAAATCCATGGGCGGCCGCATGGCGACGCACGTCGGCGCGTACCTGGACAAGTGGCCGGATGTTGCAAAACCATCGGGCATCATTGCATTCGGATATCCCCTGGCCCCGCCACGCAGCAAACGCACCGGCGACCGCGTGAGTCACCTGAAGGCGCTGACCATCCCGGCGTTAATCGTCCAGGGCACGCGCGATCCATTCGGCGGACCCGATGAAGTGAAGGAGGCGGTGTTCGAGGGCGGTGTGAAACCGCCGATCGAGATCATGACCGTCCAGGGCGGCGATCATTCATTCGCAGTGCTGAAGTCGAGCGGCCGCGATCAAGCCGCCGTGCACGCCGAAATCCTCGACGCCGTGGCTGCGTGGATCAAGGCAAGATCGTAGGTCCTCAGGACCTTAGGACCTCTTAATCTTCGACCGCGTGATAGCCGTCGTGCAGCTTGACGGCCTTGCCCTTCTTCGACGCGCGGATGTTGATCATCTCGACGAACACCGAGAAGCCCATCGCGAAGTAGATGTAGCCCTTCGGCACGTGCGCGCCGAAGCCTTCCGCCACGAGCGAACAGCCGATCAACAGCAGGAAGCTGAGCGCCAGTACCTTCACCGTGGGGTGATTGTCGACGAACTCGCTGACCGGGCGCGCGGCGAACATCATGATCGCGACGGCGATGATGACGGCGGTGACCATCACGGACAGGTCGTCGGCCATGCCCACAGCGGTGATCACCGAGTCGAGCGAAAACACGATGTCGAGCAGCATGATCTGCGTGATGACGGCCGCCAGCGTCGGGGCCACGCGCGCCGAGACGTGTCCGTCTTCACCTTCCAGCTTGTCGTGGATCTCGCGCGTCGCCTTGAAGAGCAGGAAGAGACCGCCGATGATTAGGATCAGGTCGCGTCCTGAGATCGGGTGGCCGGCGGCCGTGAACAGCGGCGCGGTCAACCTGACGATCCAGGCGATCGACATCAGCAGCAGGATGCGCATGCCCATCGCTGCCATCAAGCCAATGCGGCGGGCTTTCTCCTGATCCTTCTTGGGCAGCTTGCCGGCAAGAATCGAGATGAAAATGACGTTGTCGATGCCGAGCACGACCTCGAGCACGGTCAAGGTCACGAGGGCGATCAAACCATCAGGGGTCAGCAGTGCGTCCATGGGAATTATCTACTCGGGCATTCGCAGCCGCTCGACGGGCCGCCCGCCGATGATGTGCTGCTCGACGATCTCGTTGACGTCCGCTTCGGTGACCTTGCCGTACCAGATGTTGTCGGGATACACCACGACGCTGGGACCCTTCTCGCATTGATCGAGGCAGCCCGCCTTGTTGGCGCGTACCCGCTTCACCCCGCATTCAGCCAGCGCCTTCTTGAAGGCTTTCTGTAACGCTTCCGATCCCGTCGGATCGCACGATCCGCGAGGGTGCCCCGCCTCGCGGCGGTTGCAGCAGATGAAGAGGTGCTTGTCGAACGGAGGCATGGGGCCAGGGATCAGGATCAGGGATCAGGGATCAGGGATCAGGGATTGGAAATCGCTAATCGATCGCCAGTTCCGGCCGGCCCTTCAGGCCGCCCCATGTTTCCGGGTCCTGCCAGAGCAATGCCCAGAAATAGCGCGCGACATCCTGCTTGGGAAACTTCGACGCCAATTCCTTGACCGCGTTGTCGAGCGTCGCATCGTCGGGTTTCTTCGGCTCCTCGTCCTTGATGAGTCCGTCTTCGTGTGCAATGCCGAGGAGGTCGAGAAAGGCGCGCATCATGGGGCGCTGATGCTCGAGGTGGTACGCGATCACGAGGCGCGCCGCGAGCAGGTCCGAGACCTGCGCGAGTCCGCCAAGATGCTTCGCTTTCTTATCGATCGGCAGCGAGATGACACTCTTCGGACGGAATTTGATTTGGCGCGCAATCAGGGCCACGGCTTCGGCCTTTTCGAGGGCGGCCTGCTCGTCGGCCCAGAACGCCTTGGCGGCAGAGGTGCGCAGGTCAGGGGACATCTGGCGCCACATCCGCGCCGGGCGAATCTCTTCGGGAGATGACATGCATGCCAGTGTAGCGCAGCGGCGGCGCCCGCGCCCGGCGCAGCGAAGTTACCGGCAGCCCATCCGGCCGCACGCTACACCTGAGTGCTTGGGGGTTTGAACCCGCCTTGCCAGCGTCGTGTCAAGTCGTGAAACGACGCGATCGGACTGACTCGAACTCACATCATTACTCGCAAGACTCATTAGAACCAAGGAGTCAATGATCGGCAATATACAGCCATTCGTCTTGGTAGAGTCCGGGCAAAACTCATCAGGTGCGAAATGAAAAAGAATGAGGAATCCTCCGGAGCTGCCAAGGGCAGCGAGACTGTCACGGCCGAAGCTTTCGCTTTGGGTCGCAGCCGGATTCTTCATCGTCGTCAGCTCACATCAACTTACCGCCCAGGCTCCGTATTACCTCTGGACGGGCCAATCCGGCGCCCAGACCCAGATTGACGCCCAACACAGCAGCAGCTGGTATGTCACCATCAACAGCGGTACGGTGAGCATTGGTGGAGGTAAGTTCCAAATCAAACGAGGATCGGCCACCACCGCCGATATCACCCTGCGCCTGTACGAAAGGAACGCCGCCGGCACGCTTTTGGCCTCCGTAACGGTGGCTCCTGGTTCGGTAACCCAGAGTTATTCCTCGATCGATTTCAGCTTCAGTTCCAATCTCAGTCTGACGCCCGGCAGCTATTACGCGCGCCTCTCCTCCGCGGCCGCCGACACGGCGAACCAGCAATATTTCATCAAGGGCGGCCCCGACGTGCTGATTTCCTTTGATGGTGTGACTCCCATCTCAACGTCGACGGCCCTCGCGTCGGCCACGCCCAGCGCTTCAAACCTGATTCTCAGCAAGAGCGCGACGTCGACCGTGAACATCGGCGGCACAATCACGTACACGTTTGGACTTGGCAATGACGGCGGCTCGCCATCGGGCACGTCGGCTACCGTCGCTGACAAGCTGCCCAGCGGGGTTACGGCTACCGCCGTCAGTGCGGGGAGCGGCGTGTCGAGCGTTACTTGCACGAATCTCAACATGGCGTCCGCGACGCTCAGTTGCACCGTGACCTTGTCTGCGGCTATAAATTCCGGCGCGCCTACGACCACGGCGGGGTTTACTATCACGGCGACGGGGCCATCCTCGGGTGGGTCCTCGGTCAACTATGCATCAGTCGATCCTGGGGGCGGCGCGTCACCAGCAACACCCGGCGCCTCCTGCAGCACAGCAAGTTGCGCGCAGGCGACTACCACAGTCACAGAACCCTCAGTTACACTCACCAAGACGTCCAGTGCGGCGACGCTCGTGCGCGGCAGCACCGGGACCTTCACGCT
>CAZVLS010000012.1:0-156946 GCA_964628295.1 uncultured Acidobacterium sp. | reverse complement strand
CCCTCAAGCTGGTGCGTCTGCCAATTCCGCCACTTCCGCGTGGGGGGATCTCGATTAAATCAGAGATCCGAAATCCGAGGTCTGAAATCTCTTAGGGCGTCGCGTTGCCCGGGGGCGGCGTCACGGGTGCCGCGGGAGCCGGGGTCGCGTTCACCGGAGCCGGTGCCGGAGCCGGCGGCGGGCCTTCGATGCCGCCAACCACTGAGCTCGTGCCCCGCGTCCCCCACACCGTCAGTGTGAGCGAGCCGATCACGAACAGCGCCGCAAGCACCGAGGTCGCACGCGTCAGCAGCGTCGCGCCGGAGCGCGCGCCGAACACCGCCTGGCTGCTGCCGCCGCCAAACGCATTTGCAATGTCGCCGCCTTTGCCCTGTTGGAGCAGGATCGTGATGATCAGCAGCCCGCAGACAATGACGTATAGGGTCACAACGAGGTAATACAGCATGACAGGAACTTCCAACTATACCATGCGTCGGGCCGACACCGGATAATTGCGCTAACCAACCACAAACATTGGGGTTAGGCGCCTCCGCTTGAGGCTCAACGCCGCCAGTTCAGTAATGACATGTCGACGGCGCCGAACGCGTCGACGCCCTTGAAGCTCCATGGCCAGGCACCCAGGTATCCAGCGTCCCTCGCTCGATCCAGATAGTCGTCGAGTGTTCGCGCCGGAGACAGATGACCATCAGGGTGCGCGCGGGGATGCCACGGGCATTCACCGATCAGCAGCGGCTTGCTGAGACCGAAGTCGGCCGCGGTCTTCTCAAACACACTGTCGTCGCGATCCTGGTAGCGGACGTCCGGATACGAATGCACCTGGATGACGTCGAGGCCGTACGCCGGGTCGTCCCACCGCTTCGCACTGCGAACGTGTGCGCCGCCGAGCGTCACCAGAGATCGCGAGCGGGAATGAATACGTTGCGACGCTCCTGAGGCATACGCGCGGAGTTGCTCGACCGGCCATGCGTCACGCCACTCCGGTTCGTTGATCACGTCGAACGAATGAATCGCATCGCTCGAGCCGTAGCGGTCGAGCAGGGGATCCAGAACGCGATCGAAGAATGCGCCTGACTCGAGTGCCAGGCGGCGCGCGGCATCATCAAGCCACGTGAAGTCGATCAGGACCAGACAGAGGCGCACGCCTGTCGCCGTGGCGATCTCGAGGGCCGCGTCGAAGTCGTCGAGGCATGTGTCGTCGCAGCCGGCGAGCTCACCAGATGGATTCCACACCACGCCGCCACGCCCGTCGGTGAACGCAAACCACCGCGCCACTTCGATCCCGGCTCTCGCCATCGTCTCGAAGTCGGCGCGCACCTCGGCGATGTGCGCCGTGACGCCGGTGTGGCTGTTCCAGCGGTTGCGGCCAAAGTCGCAGCCGTAGTTCGGACGGCCGTCAAAGCGCGTCCACGGATAGTTGATGCCGCTGACCTGCCTCACGCTTCCCTGGCGGTGATCGAGTACTTGAACGTGGCGGGCGCGAGGCTGTTGAGACGCGCGCCGGCGACTTCAGCCTGCGGATACATCAGGAATGGCAAAGGCTTGCCCTTCGATCCAGGAAGCGTGACGTCGTGCGCGTCGTTGAACGCGATCCAGTTCATCTCCCACGTTCCAAACAGCGTCTCCCGCACTTTGGCCACATACGGATCGGCGAGGTTGGGCCTTTTCTCCTCAAGGATCAACTTGCGCACGTCGGCGGGATCGACCGGAATCCATCCGTAGTTGTCGACCCAGACTTCCGCGCGGCAGTGCTGCGCGGTCGTGACGTTACCGCCGGCACGGCCGAGGCTTGGAAACTGCGTCGACGGCGCCACGCGCAAGCCATAGAGATCGCGCGCCGGCAAACCCGCAGCCCGCGCCAGACCCACGAACAGCGCGTTGAGGTCGGCGCACTTGCCGCTCAAGTTCTTCATCTCGAGCATGCCGCGAATGTCGCCGAGGCCGCAGCCTTCCACTTCGGGATCGCGCACGGTGTTTTCAACGATCCAGTCATAGATCGCGCGCGCCTTCGCGAGATCCGTCCGATGGGCCTTGGTGATCGCGTCCGAGGTCTGCTTCACGATCCCGTCGATCGGGATGAGCTTGGTGGGCTTGAGATACGCGACGAGATCCGCCGGCCGCTTCGCGCCGTTCGGCGTGCCGATGGCGACGCGGTGATCGGCGGTCTCGACTCGCAGGGTAACGGTCAAGATTGGCGGCGGCATCATGTGCCCCCACTCCGCCACCAGCACAGCGGCGCCGCCTTCGAGGATCTCGATGCGCGTTTTGTCGGCGTTGCCGCCGATCATCTGGCCGCGATCGATCTGAAACGGAGCTTTGCGGTTGAGCGCCAGCGGCACCCACGCGAGCGCCGCATCGTGCGTCTCCTCGAGCTCGATCTTCGTGATGATTTCGTAGGTGCGCGATACGCTCATGTCTGCGCCGTGAAATGCAAAGGGCGCTGCCGCCATTGCACCGGGGAATTCACGCCGGTTCATTCCAGCATCCTACACTGCTAACATCGGCGTGATGAAGACGGCGGCGATCGTAGTGGGCGCAATAGTCGCAATGGCCATGACGGCGTGTTCCGGCGCTCCGTCGCCACCCGCGACTGACAAAGCAGCCGCGCCAGCGTCAACACCCGCTGCCCCAGCGCCAGCCGATATCCCCTCGACGCCAGGGCGGCCCGCCGCCGGTGGCGGTGACATGCGAACCCTGGAGCCGCATGTCAGCGACCTCGACGGCATGATCGAACGCGGTGTGATTCGAGTGCTGGTCACGCCGGGTCGCACCCACTTCGAGGTCACCAACGGCCTGCAACGTGGACGCACAGTGGATGCCGCGGTGGCGTTCGAGCGGTTCGTCAATCAGCGCATCGCCCCGCGTTCTATTGCAGTGGTCCTCTCGCCGGCCAGCGAGACGACCCTGATCAAAGATCTGATCGCGGGTCAGGGCGATGTTGCCGCGAACGTCGCGCAGACGTTCGAGCGTGATGACCAGGCCGCATTCGGCACGCCGATGCGTTCGGGTATCCGCGAGTTCGTCGTCACGAACTCGAAGGACTTGCCGCTGGTCAGCCTCGAAGACGTGGGCAGGCTCACGATCCACGTGCAGAGAGACAGCGATCATCACGCGAGCCTCGTCCGGCTCAACGCGCAGCTCAAGAACATCAATCGCCCACCGGCCAAGGTCGTCACCAGCAACGCGACGACGGAGGAGCTGATCGAGCAGGTGAACGACGGGAAGATTCCGGCGACGCTTGCGCACGACTACGTGTTTGATCTGTGGCGAAAGACGATGCCCGGCCTCACGGCCAACCGCGATGTCGCCGTCAGCCAGGACATCATCCTGTCGTGGGTGACACGCAAGGACGCGCCAAAGCTCCTCGCACTGGTCAACGAGTTCTTTGCGACCCACCGCCTGACATTCTGACCGCGCGGCAAAACGCGGTATCTTTCCTGAAGCATGCGCGTCCTCGTCGCGGAAGACGATCAAGTCATCGCTGATTTTGTGTCGCAGGGGCTGCGCGAGGCGGGCTATGCCGTCGACGTGGCCGCGACCGGACCCGAGGCCTTGAAGAAGGCCCTCGAAGGCGGCTTCGACGCAGCAGTAATGGATGTGATGCTGCCGGGCCTCGACGGTCTATCCGTGATCGAGCAGCTTCGCGCGAAGAGGCAGCAGGTGCCGGTGCTGATCCTGAGCGCGCGTCATACGGTCGACGATCGCGTCAAAGGGCTGCAGGCCGGCGGCGACGACTACCTCACCAAGCCATTTGCTTTCGCCGAACTGCTGGCGCGATTGCAGGCGCTCCTCCGCCGGACCGCCGGCGCCAGTGAACCAACACGATTGGTCGTCGGCGATCTCACGCTGGATCTGCTGTCGCGGCGGGTCGAACGCGGCGGCACGCCGTTGGATCTTCGTCCGCGCGAATTCGCGCTGCTCGAATACCTGATGCGGCATCCCGGCCGAGTGCTGTCAAAGACGATGATCCTGTCGCATGTGTGGGGCTACTCGTTCGATCCGGGCACCAACGTCGTCGACGTGCTCGTGTCTCGCCTTCGCGACAAGGTCGACGAGGGCTTCGACACCAAGCTGATCAACACCGTGCGTGGCGCCGGCTATGTTCTCAAAGTGGGTTGAGCGCGTCAGCCAGGCCCTCGGCCTGCGGCTCGCGGCGTGGTACCTGGGGACGTTCCTGGCGAGCACGCTCGTCATCGGCGGTCTCACCTACGGCCTGCTCGCCACGCTCCTCGAAACGCGCGATCACGACATCATCCAGTCCACGCTGCGCGAGTACGCGACTCGCTACCAGGCGGGCGGATTGCCTGCGCTCGCCCGCGCGATCGAGATCGAACAGCGCGCCGGATCCCGCGAGCCGCTCTTCGTGCGCGTGATCGGACCGTTCGAAGACGTGCTGCTCTATTCGCTGCCCGAAACCTGGGGCGCGTTCGACCTGTCCGAGCTGGCGGGCGGCCCGAACGAGATCTGGTCGCAGGTCCGCGCGCGCGATCGCAATGCCGTGCTCGAGATCGCCACCATCGAAGTCGGAGGCGGATCGTTCCTGCAGGTCGGCAAGACCAGCGAAGCGCGCAATCAGTTGCTCTCGAACTTCAGGCGCGTGCTGGTACTCGGCGCAGGCGCGGCCCTGGTCATCGGGGTCGTCGGCGGGGTGTTCCTGACACGATCGACGCTCAAGCCGCTGAACGACCTGCGTGATGCCGTGCGTCGTATTCTGCAGACGGGACAGACCGACGATCGCGTACCGGTCTACGGCACCGAGGACACGGTCGACGAGCTCAGCACGCAGTTCAACGCGATGCTGGCGCGCATCACCACGCTGATCCATGGCATGCGCAACGCGCTCGACCACGTCGCCCACGACCTGCGCACACCCATGACTCGGCTCCGCGTCACCGCGGAATCAGCGCTGGCGACCAACGATCCTGTGAAGCACCGCGAGGCGCTGCTCGACTGTCTCGAAGAATCCGAACGCGTGCTGTCGATGCTGACGACGCTGATGGACATTTCGGAGGCCGAAACCGGCACGATGAAGCTGAACGTGTCACAGGTCGATGTCGGCCAGCTCGCAAGCGAAGTGACCGATCTCTACGAAGACACGGCCGAGGATGCTGGTGTCAGCGTGCGGACCACCATCGCTCCCGCGTTGTCGGTGCCGGCGGATCGGGATCGGCTGCGCCAGGCCCTCGCCAATCTCGTCGACAACGCCATCAAGTACGCGCCGCGTGATGGACGCGTCGAGATCACCGCGGCCCGCGAGGCAAACGACGTCGTCATCCGCGTGGCGGATACAGGCCCCGGCATTTCGGAACAGGATCTCCCCCGTATTTTCGATCGTCTCTATCGAGGGGACCATAGCCGCGCGACCCGCGGACTAGGGCTGGGCTTGAGCCTCGTGCGCGCCTACGTCGAAGCGCAGGGTGGAAAGATCACCGTGGCCAGCTCACCAGGTGCGGGGTCGACATTCACGATCAGCCTTCCCTACCGCACCGATACCTGAAGCACTTAAGGCACCCCCAGCATCTTCCTTACACCGTTGTAATCCTCCGGTAACGCTCCTGAAAGCCGCTCAGGCGTCTGACTAGTAGAGCGCGCGCATCAAGCGCTCGAGTTCAGAGATGGAGGAGTGGGTAATGTCCCGTTCATTCTTGAGAAGTTCAGCAATGGTCCTCGGCTTGGGACTCGCGTCGGCCGGCGTGTGGAGCGCCACGCCGATTGCGCCCAAGTCCATCGAGGCTTCGGCGGTCCCGGCGCCGGTGACTGCGGCGCCGATCGCCGGACAGTCACGCGTCGTCACCCAGGGCTTCGCTGATGTGGTCGCCAGGGTTACGCCGGCGGTGGTCACCATCCGCACGGAAGCCAAGGCGTCACCGCGCTACACGCAGTTGCCGTTTGAAGGCACGCCGTTCGGCGATCTGTTTGGCCAGCGCGCGCCGCGTGGCCGCCAGGCTCCGGCGCCACTGCAGCGTGGCCTCGGCTCCGGCGTCATCCTCACCCAGGACGGCTACATCCTCACCAACAATCACGTGATAGACGAGGCCACCAGGATCCAGGTGGAGTTGTCGGATCGCCGCGTGGTCGAGGCGAAGCTGATCGGCGCCGATCCGGCGAGCGATCTTGCGGTCGTGAAGATCGACAGCACCGGCCTGCCGGTCGTGCCGATCGGCGATTCCAACACCATGCGCGTTGGTGATCTCGTGCTCGCGGTTGGCAATCCGCTCGGCGTAGGCCAGACGGTGACGATGGGCATTGTCAGCGCGAAAGGCCGGGCAACCGGGCTTGGCGACGGCAGCTACGAAGACTTCCTGCAGACGGACGCGCCGATCAACCAGGGCAACTCCGGCGGTGCGCTCGTCAACACCGCGGGTGAACTGATCGGCATCAACTCGCAGATCATGTCGCCGTCCGGCGGCAACATCGGCATCGGCTTCGCGGTGCCGTCGAACATGGCGAAGAACGTGATGGACCAGCTGGTGCAGCACGGTCGCGTGCATCGCGGTTTGCTGGGTGTCACGGTGCAAGGCGTCACGAGCGATCTCGCGGCGGGGCTGGGCCTCGACAAGTCGGAGGGCGCGCTCGTGAGTGGTGTGACGCCCGGCGGCGCGGCTGAAAGGGCCGGCATCAAGCGCGGTGACGTCATCCTGGGCTACCAAGGTCGGCCGGTGGTCGATACCAACTCGTTCCGCAACGAGATTGCGGCGACGAAGCCTGGCACCACGATCACGCTCGATGTGTTGCGTGACGGCAGGACCAGCGCGATGAAAGCGACGCTCTCGGAGTCGGCGCCCGCCAAGGACGCCGACCGCGAGGGCGAAGGGGAAGCGCGCGGCTCGGCGAAGTACGGCATGACGGTGGAGCCGATCACGCCCGAGATCGCCCGTCAGCTGGACTTCGATCGCGACACGCGGGGAGCGGTGATCACCGACGTCGACCCGTCTGGTGCGGCGGCATCAGCCGGCCTGCGGGAAGGCGACGTGATCCAGCAGGTCAACGGGCGCAAGGTGCGATCGGCGGAGGAAGTGCGGAGCGCGCTGAACGCGGCGACCGGCAAGCCGTCGGTCCTGCTGATCCAGCGCGGTGATTCCACCGTCTTCGTCCCGCTGCGAGCTCGCTAGTCCGCTCCAGATGCGACAGATGTAAACGGGTCTGGCACCTTAACATGGGAATTCGTAGCAGTTTCTGCATACACTGCAGAAACTGCGCGGATTCGCGGTGTTAAGGTGCCAGACCCGTTTACATTTGACATACGTGAGACTCGATAAGCGGCTGAAGGCCGCCCACCAAGAGCTGTCGTGGCGGCAAATCCGCGACGCCATTGAAAAAGGACAAGTCACCGTTGAAGGCCGGGTCGAAAGAGATCCCGGCCTTGACGTATCCGAAGGCACGGCGATCGAGCTGAATCGCAATCGGCCCGCCCAGTCGCGCGTGCGGGCGTCGTTCGACATCCTGCACGAAGACGACGAGATCATCGTCCTCAACAAGCCCGCCGGGTTGCTGTCCATCCCATCAAGTCCAGAGGCAGCCGGTTCCGAAGACACCGTTCTGCAGCGCGTCCGGGATTACATGCATCTCAAGCGCGGACGGAAGTCATACGTCGGGATGCTGCATCGGCTCGATCGCGAAACCTCCGGATCCCTCGCCGTCGCGCTCTCGAAGGACGCGCACGCTGCCGGCCGTGAGCTGTTCAAGGAGCATCGATTCGAGCGCCACTACCTCGCGATCGTCCAGGGCATTCCCAATCCGCCGCAGGGCACGATCCGCGCGCGCATCTCGTCGGGCTATCGCGACGGGCGCCGGAAGCTGGTGGATGACGAGGCCCGCGGACTCGATGCCGCGACCGACTACCGGGTTCGCGAACGCCTGAAGAACGCCGCGCTGCTAGAATTGCGGCTGCATACCGGACGGCAGCACCAGATCCGGCTTCACCTCGAACAGCTCGGACATCCGTTGATTGGAGAAAAGGTGTACTTCGGCGGCGGCACGTCTCAATCCTCGAACCTCTCCACGCGCAATATGCTGCACGCGTGGACGCTCGCGTTTCCACACCCATTGACCGGAAAGCCGATCTCGGTTGAAGCGCCGCCGCCGGCGGATTTCCTCAAGGTGCTGAAGCGGCTGGCGCTCGTGCTGCTGCTCTCGCTGTTCACGCTGCCGGCTTTCGCGCAAACCACCGTCAGCTCTCCAGACGGCCGCAAGCAGGTGCAGGCGGTGCCGACCACTTCCCCAATCACTGTCGACGGCGCGCTCGACGAGGAGGTCTGGACGCGCGCGATTCCCGCGACAGGATTCACGCAGGCCGATCCGCTGGAGGGCCAGCCCGCAAGCGAGGTCACCGAAGTCCGCATTGCCTACGACGCCGACTATCTCTACATCGCGGCCACCTGCCGCGACAGCAATCCGGGCGGCATTGTCATCAACGAGATCCGCAAGGACTTCTCGGGACGCGATCAGGACACGTTCGAAATCCTGCTCGACACGTTCAGCGACCGCCGCAATGGCTTTGTGTTTGCGACCAACGCCGCCGGCGCCAAAGCGGATACACAAATGGCCAACGAGGGCCGCGACGTCAACACCAACTGGGACGCCGTGTGGTGGGTCGCGTCGCAGCGCAACGAGAGCGGGTGGACGGCCGAGTTCCGCATCCCTTTCAAGACGCTGCGCTTCGAGGCTGGAGACGGGAAGACCTGGGGCGTGAACTTCGCGAGGCGCGTGCGCCGCAAGAGCGAGATCAGCTACTGGTCGCCGGTGTCGCGCGCCTACACGATCTATCGCGCATCGGCCGAGGGCAATCTCACCGGGCTTCCGTCACTGAGGCAAGGTCGCAACTTGCGCCTCAAGCCATTCCTCGCCGCAGGTGCCGTGCGCGCGGTCGGCGAGGACGGATTCGATCGCGACTTTTCAGCCGGCGTCGACTTCAAGGTGGGCCTTACCCCATCGCTCACCTTCGACGCCACGATCAAGCCGGACTTCGCCCAGGCCGAAGCGGACGAGCAGCAGGTCAACCTCACCCAGTTCAGCCTGTTCTTTCCCGAAAAGCGCGAGTTCTTCCTCGAGAACGCCGGCATCTTCTACATCGGCGACATTCCCCGCAACAAGCGCGCGTCAAGCCGCTTCAGTCCGCCCGAAGAAGACGTGCTCTTGTTCTTCAGCCGTCGCATCGGCCTGACTGACGCCGGCCAGCAGCTGCCCCTGTATGGCGGTGCGCGACTCACCGGTCGCGCCGGCCCATTCGGCGTCGGCTTGATGACGATGCAAAGCGAGGAGTATCAGGGGCGTCAGGGCAACAACTACACGGTGGCAAGAGTGCGAGCGGACATTCTCAAGAGCTCGGACATCGGCGCCATCTTCCTGTCGCGTCAGCCATCCGGCGACAGCAGTGACTTCAATCGCGTCGCCGGCATCGACGCCAACTTCCGCTTCTTCAAGAGCCTCAGCATCAACACCTTCGCCGCGCGCACCGACTCGCCCGGCGTGACCACGAACCAGGATGCGGGCAAGATCGCGATCGGCTGGGAAGACAGCCTGAAGCGGCTGGGTGCGTCGATCATGAAGATCGGCGAAGGCTTCAAGGACGACATGGGCTTCGTGCGCCGCGTCGGCGTCACGCGACAGTTCTACGACATGGCGTTCCTGCCGCAGCCGGCTGCGCTGCGCAAGCGCGGCATCCGGCAGATCCAGCCGCATGCGCGCGCATTCATCTACGACGATCCGCACGGCGACCTCGTCAGCCGAACGATCCACGTCGCCAACCAGACCACCTGGAACAACGGCTCATACATGGAATACGCGTTCGAGCCGCGCGTCGAGGCAATCAAGAAGCCCTTCGCGATCTCACCGGGCGTGTCGATTCCGATCGGCCGTTACGGCTGGTATCAGCACGTCCTGCTGTTCGAAGGCGATCACAGCCGCGCGCTGTCAGGATCGATCCGCTACACGTTTGGCGGATTCTGGAGCGGCTCGCAGAAGAATACGCAGGTCAGCCTGCTTTATCGCCCGACGTACCGCCTCGTCGCGGACCTCGGCCTGCAAATCACGAAGATCGCACTGCACTTGCCAAAGGCCGAATTCACGACGACGCTCGTCAATCTGCGGACCGGGTATTCCTTCAACACCCACATGTTCCTCGATACGCTGCTGCAGTATCGCAACGACGTGAAGCAGTTCTCGGCCAACGTCCGCTTCAACCTGATTCACCGGCCGCTGAGCGACTTCTTCATCGTCTATAACGAGTCGCAGTTCACCGACGCGACCCAGTCTGCCGGGCGGGGCGTGGTCGCCAAGTACACGCAGATGTTTTCTTTCTGAGGGCTTAAGGGCTTAAGAAACCGACTATCATTCCGGCCATGAAATCTTCTCTCGCCGGACTCCTTGTTCTCGCGGCAATGGCCGCGGCCTGCTCCAGCAGCGCACCCACGACCACAGCCACCCAGGCGGCGCCGTTCTCGGTTGTCGAGGCAACCATCCCCGACATGCAGAAGGCGATGCAGGAAGGCCGCATCACCTCTCGCCAGATCGTCGAGCAATATCTGGTGCGCATCGGTCTCTACAACGACAAGCTGCACGCCGTGGTGACGGTCAACCCGAAAGCACTGCAGGAAGCTGATCGACTCGATCAGGAGCGCAAGGCCGGCAAGGTGCGCGGCCCGCTCCATGGCATCCCGATCGCGCTCAAGGACAACATCCACACCACGGACATCCGCACCACGGGCGGCGCGATCGCGTTCGAGAACCTGGTGCCGTCGTACGACGCCACCCTCACGAAGAACTTGCGTGACGCCGGCGCGGTGATCATCGCGAAGACCACGCTCACCGAGCTGGCCAACTTCGTGACCAACGGCATGCCCGGCAACTACAACGCGGTCGTCGGCTACGCGATGAACCCCTACGATCCGCGGCGGGACCCACGCGAAGCGACCGGTGATGGACGTCCGGTGCTGAACACGGGCGGGTCGAGCTCCGGTGGCGGCACGGCCGCCAATTTGTGGGCCGCCAACGTCGGAACAGAGACGTCCGGCTCGATCTTGAGCCCGTCCAACCAGAACATGCTTGCCGGCATCAAGCCCACCGTTGGCCGCATCAGCCGCTACGGCGTGATTCCAATCACCGCCGATCAGGACACGGCCGGCCCGATGGCCAAGTCGGTCACGGACGCGGCGATCCTGTTCGGAGCACTCGAGAGCGGCTCGCCTGATCCGAACGATGCCGCGACCAAGACCTGCCAAGCGCCGCCGAATCGCGACTACACGCCGTTCCTCAAGCGCGAAGGCCTGAAGGGCGCGCGCATCGGCATCCCGCGCGCCAACTACTACGATCGCTTTACGCCCCCGGGCGAACAGAATCCGCGCGGCGGCTTGAACGAGGCGCAGGCGAAGTCGATGGCGGATGCGATCGAGGTCCTGAAGAAAGAAGGCGCGACGATCGTCGATGCCGACATCCCGAGCGTCGTTGACCAGGACCCGAAGAACAACTTCCTGCTGTGGGGCGGCGCGTGCGACAAGGGTCCTCGCGATCCGAACTGTTCCTCGGTCCTGTGGTACGGCATGAAGCGTGACTTCAACGCGTGGCTCGCGTCGCTCGGCCCTGGCGCGCCGGTGAAGACGCTCGCCGAACTGCGCGCGTTCAACACCGCCCACGCCAATCGCAACGCGATCAAGTACGCGCAAGTGAATCTCGACAACTCGGACCTGCTCGACATCGAGAAAGACCGCGCCAAGTGGCAGGCCGATCGCGAGAAGGACATTCGCCTTGCCGCGACCCACGGAATCGATGAAGTGATGAAGGCGCAGAAGCTCGACGCGCTGCTGTTCCCGGGCGCGAGCGGCGCCGGCATCGCCGCCAAGCCAGGCTACCCGACCGTGATCGTGCCGTTCGGACTGTTCGTGCCCCAGCCGCCGGCGGCAGGCGGTCCTGGACCGGCGCCGGCGCCGTATCCCGAGGGCTTCACCCTCGCACCCGCGCCCTACGGCGTGAGCTTTACCGGCATGGCGTGCAGCGAGCCGCGACTGATCGAACTGGCCTACGCATTCGAGCAGGCCACCAAGAAGCGCGTTCCTCCGCCGAGCGCACCCTAACCGCCCGGTCGGAGATCGGGCAAGAGACACTGCATGGACGACAAGAAGCCGATCGCGATCATCGCCGTGGTCCTCGTCGCCGCCATCCTCGGCGGCGTGTGGTGGTATTCGCGGTCGGCTCCGCCGCCGGCGAACAGCACGCCGGCAACGGTGAACGCGACGGAGGTGCCGATCGAAAAACCGGCGCCGCCCGTCAACCTGCCGCCCCTCGATCAGATGGATGCGTTCCTGCGGCCGCTGCTGTCGGCGCTGTCGGCGCGTCCTGAACTCGCGAAGTGGCTCGCCACCGATGGTCTTCTCCGTCAGCTCGCGATGGCGATCGATCAGGCATCAGCGGGCGACTCGCCCTCTCGGGACTTCAAGATCATCGCCCCTGCATCGTCTTTCCGCGTCGCCGGCCGCGGCGACAACCGCACGATCAATCCCGCGAGCTACAGCCGATACGACGGACTGGTGCAGACACTTACGTCAATCGACGCGGCCGCTGCGGGGAAGATCTACAAGACGATCAGGCCGCGACTCAACGAGGAGTATCAGAGCCTCGGCAACCAGGGTCGCAGCGTGGATCCGGCACTTCAACAGACGCTCGATATCCTGCTCGATACGCCGATCGTCAAGGACCCGGTCCCGCTGATCGAAACCGGTGCCGCCGGATGGGCCTTTGAAGATCCCGAACTCGAGGAGCTGACGGCAACGCAGAAGCAGTTGCTGCGGATGGGCGCAGCCAACGTCGAGCGCGTGCAGGCCTGGCTTCGCGCTTTCCAGGCAGCCATTCAATAAACTGTCAACCTGTTCGCCTGTAGGCCCGTAGGCCTGTTCAGTGCGTCATCGCATAGACGATGGCGTTCACGCCGAAGGCGTAGCCCTTGGTCGAGAACTCGTAGAAGTACTGCGGGTTCGACGCTTCCTCTTCCCACGAATCCCCGATGTCGGTGTTGTGCGTCATCAGCGCCATCAGGCGGCCTGACTGATCGAACACCCCGCGCGCGTGGGGCGTGGCACTCTCCGCGCCGCGCTCCGACGTGCTCCCGGTATTCAGCCAGTTGCCGATCGACGCGATCTGCGGCACGCCGCCAATGTCGAACAGGGCGCGGAACAGCGGATGATCCTTCGGCAGATCCTTCGCCGGGTAGATCGCCGACGGCAGCACCTTGCTGAATTGCTCCATCCACACTTCCCACGCGTACTCGCCCCAGAAGTCGTCGGCCCACAGGAAGCCGCCCTTCATCAGGTAGTTGCGCAGCGCCTCGGCTTCCGCGTCGGTGATGAAGGCCGCACCGACCTCCGTCATCATGATGAACGGGCACTGGAACAGCGTGGGATCGGTCAGCTGGATCACGACGTGATTCGGCTGCTGGGGTCCCGCGAAGCTGACGGTGGTCTTGGTGAGCTCCGACAGCCGGACCGACAGATTGATGTCGGCGCGCGGAAAGTCCACGCTCCAGCCGCCGCCGTCGCCAGCGCGATTGCCGCGGAACGCGACGCGGCAGAATTGCCACGAGCCGTCGAAGTCCCCCGGGACCGCTGGACGCACACTGAATCCGCCGCGGCCGCCGCCACGCCTCTGGGCCTCACCGATTGTCGCGACGGCCAGCACAAGTGCGAGGACGAGGGCGACGCGCTTCCGTGTCACAGGTGGACATTCTCACTCAGCATGGCTGCGGCTGCGTGAAATTCTGCCAGCCGTTATACTCCGTGGCATGAAACGCATTCTGATGGGCCTGGCGGTGATGACCGCGGCCGCGACCCTTCACGCACAGCAGCCGGCCAAGCCGGCCGCTCCACCTGATCCGATCCGCACGCTCGTCAGCCGGCTCGATCTCGAGAAGTACAAGGCCACGATCAAGGGCCTGACGCAGTTTGGCGACCGCCGCCAAGGCACGTCACGCAACGCCAAGGCTGTGGACTGGATCGAGGCGCAGCTGAAGAGCTATGGCTGCCCGACCGAACGCCTGCGATACGAATACAACCCGGAGCCGCCGACCGGTGGCGGCGGTGGCGGCGGCGGACAGAAGCCCCCCAGCCCGGTGATCGCCAGCGGCGAGATGCGCATGGGCCCCGGCGGCTCGCGTTACTACGGCACCACGCGCCGCACCGGCGTGAACAACGATCCGAACGCGCAGCCGGATGAGAAACTGCGCGAACTGAATCGCGAGCCGACCAAGCCGGGGGCGCGCGAGCAGGTCTACTGCACGAAAGTCGGCACCACCAGACCCAACGAGATGTACATCGTCGGCGCGCACATGGACGGACATGGCTGGGGCGAAGCCGCCAACGACAACGGATCGGGCACGGCGCTCGTGATGGAGCTGGCGCGCATCTTCAGCATGCCCGACGTGCAGACCGAGCGCACCATTCGCTTTGCGTTGTGGAACAACGAGGAGACGGGCCTCAACGGCGCCCGCGCCTACGTCGACGAGCGCGGTCCGATGCAAGGCAAGGAAGACCCGCCGGGATCAGGACGATACCCGGAACCAAAGTGGCTCGGCATGATTCAGCACGACATGATGATGTGGGATCACGGCATGCCGCGCGCCGACGGCACGTGGAATCCGGAGCAGCGCCCCGAAGCGGACGTCAACATCGAGTTCCAGTCGACAGCCAAGCTCGCCGATGAAGCGATGAAGCTCGCGTTCTTCTTCCGCGCGTCGAACGAAAAGTACGCCACCGACTATCCCGCGGCCGTCGGCCCGCACATGACCAACACCGACTCCACACCTTTCATGGATATCGTGCCGGCCATCAGCCTGCGCGAGAACGAACGCGGCATGCACACCGGAGCCGGATGGAATCCGACATGGCATCAGCCGATCGACGTCTTCGCGACGTTCTCGGACAAGGACTTCAGGTTGGGATTGAACGCGGCGCAGACAACGCTGTCAGGTGTCGCGCAGCTGACGAATGCAAAACTGAAGTAGCAAGTAGCAGGTAACAAGAAGCAGGAAAAGAAAAAGGGCGCAGAATTGATGCGCCCTTCTCTTGATACTTGCTACTTGCTTCTTGCTACTTCTCTTCGTCAGCCTTCGTGGCTTCTTCAGCTTCAAGTTCATCGAGCCACGGATTGGGTTGCGGCCCAGGCACGATTCCCGCGATATCGGGATCGACGCCGGGTTCTCCCGGGTTCGACTGGCTACGACGCTGCTTGGCTTCCTCGCGCCGCACCACTTTCTCTTTCTGCTTCTCCGCGCGCGCCCGCTCTCGTTCGCGCTTGCCTCGGCCGAATGGTGCTGCCATTCAGCGGCCTACCAGCGAGGCTCGCGGCGACCACCACCACCGCCGCCACCACGGTTGCCGCCAAATCCGCCGCCGCCGCCGCGGTTGCCGCCGAAGCCGCCACCGCCGCCGGGGCCACGCGCTTCTTTCGGACGCGCTTCATTCACGGTCAGGGTACGGCCGCCCAGCTGCGATTCATGCAGCTCGGTAATCGCCTTCTGTGCGCCCTCGTCGGTCGCCATCTCCACGAAGCCGAAGCCGCGCGCGCGTCCTGTCGCCATGTCACGCATGACGGTCACCGATTCCACTGGTGCCACGCGCTCAAACAATTCCTGCAGATCCTGCTCCGCCGCTGTGTAGGGAAGGTTTCCCACGTACAACTTCCGACCCATCGTATTCTCCTCGTCCTGCTGAAGGCTGCCCGGGAACACCTGACCCAAAACGCGTAAGGCCGCCTCTGGGCGGCCTTCCCCTACAGCACCTTCGAGTCTACCAGAAATCCCCGGGCGGCTATCCCAGCCGCACTTACCTCATCCGGGGCCAATCTGCGCCCACGCTGGCCGTCAACGGTCGTTTCTGTCACTTCGGTTGATAATGAAGGCTCAGTGTTCTTGCCAACTGCCGTGCAGGCAGCCGCGCTGTTCGGCTCCACCGGTCTGTCGATCTGGGCCGCCGTCGTTGCGCGCACGCGCCGGGGCGTTCCCGGCGGCGCCGCGTTCGGCTGGATGATGATCGCCATCGCGCTGTGGAGTCTCACCAGCGCCATGCACACGCTTGTCGACGACTACGACACGCGCGTCGTGATCTCCAAGTTCCAGTACCTCGGCATCGCGCCGATCGGTGTGCTGTGGCTGCTGTTCACGAGCGATTACAGCCGAGTCACCTGGCCAGGCCAGATGGTGCTGCGCCAACTGGCGTGGGCGGTCCCGGTCGCCACGCTGCTGCTCGCCGCGACCAACGAACAACACCATTTCTACTGGACCGCGATCACGCCGATCTCGACGCCGGTCGGCGAACGCCTGATCTACACCGGCGGACCGTGGTACTGGGTGCACGCCACCTACAGCTACTTCCTGATCCTCGTCGGCACGGCGACCCTCGTCCGCGGACTGCGCCGCTTTCCGCCGCCGTACCGGCGGCAGACCGCGCTGATCATCGTCGGGGCACTGGTGCCGTGGGTCGGCAACCTGCTGTATCTCGGCCGCGTGTTGCCCGTCTACGGACTCGACCTCACACCGATTGCGTTCGCCGTGTCCGGCGCGTGCTTCACGTGGGGCATTTACCGCTATCGACTGTTCGGCCTCGTTCCGGTGGCGCGCGACATGGTCGTCGACAGCATGGACGACGGCGTGATCGTGCTCGATGCGCAGCGCCGCCTGGTCGATCTCAATGCCGCCGCCGAGAAGTACACAGGCTGCAGCGCGTCGAGCCTCGGCCGCCCGGTTGACGAGGTCGTGTCGTGGTGGAACGAAGCGGTGGACGACGAACGGCCCATGACCGACGGGCAGCCGGCCATCGTGAAGGTGGAACCGGGTCCGCGCTACTTCGAGGTCAAGGTCACCGCGGTCCGCGATACGGAGCGGCGCTTTGTCGGCTGGCTGGTGATCATTCACGACATTTCGAGCCGGCGCCGCACCGAGGCGGAGCGCTACGCCTTTGATCGGCGCCTGCAGGAGCAGCAGAAGAGCGAGAGCCTGATGGTGCTTGCCGGCGGTGTGGCGCACGACTTCAACAACCTGCTGACCGGCATTCTCGGCAACGCCGACCTGCTCTCGATTCATTCGCCCGCGGATTCCGATTCGCGCAAGGCCGCCGACGCGATCATCATCGGCGCGCAACGCGCTGCCGATCTCGTCTCGAAGATGCTGGCCTATTCGGGTGGCGGGCGGGTGGTCGCAGAGAACGTCGAGCTCGACGCGCTGGTCAGGGAAATGGTGGACCTGCTCGGCGCGTCGGTCGCGCGCCACTGCACGCTGATCTACAACAGCCCTGGCCCGCTGCCGCTCGTGGAGACCGATCCGACCCACATCCGCCAAGTGGTGCTGAACCTGATCGTCAATGCCGCAGAGGCGGTCGAGGACGACGGCGTCATCACGGTGGCCACCGGCGAGGAACTCCTCGACAAGGCGATGCTGAAGCAGATGACGTTCGGTGGGGATATTCCAGCGGGCCGCTACGTCTTCATCGACGTGGTTGACAACGGCGTAGGCATGAACGAAGAGACGCTGGCGCGCATCTTCGATCCGTTCTTCTCGACGAAGGACACCGGCCGCGGCCTCGGCATGGCCGCGGTGCGTGGCATCGTGCGCAGCCACCGGGCGGCGCTGCGCGTCACGTCAGCCGTTGGTCAGGGCACGCGATTCCGGATCTGGTTCCCGCTGGGCTTGTCGATCCACTCGACCAGCGCGGCGAGCGAACTGATTCGCGGGCAGTCCACGCCTTCGTAGAGTCCCGCCAGGTCGAGCAGGATCCCTTCGCGCAGCCCGGCGTTGCGCGCGCCGACGACGTCCACATGGTAGAGATCGCCGACATGCACCGTCTTCGCCGCATCGGCACGTGATTGTTCGAGCGCGAGCGTAAACAGGCGCGGATCGGGTTTCTCCACGCCCCACTCGTGCGAATCCAGCACGTGATCGAACCACTTGGTGAGATCGACCCGGTCGAACAGGTGACGCAGGCGCCCGTTCGCGTTCGAAACCACGACCAGTTTCAAGCCGCGCTCCCGCAAGGCGGCGAGGGTCGGGATCACATCGGGCTCGACGTGCTCCCACAGGTTGTAGGTGCGGTGATACTCCCGCAATTCAGCGAGGGCCGCATCGGTGCCGGCGTTCTGCTCAATGCCGGCGTGGTGCAGCACCAGGTTGAAATACAGCCATCCGCGCGCCCGATCGTCGGTGGCGCCAATGGTTGACGCAGTGTCGATGTCTTTCGTGGCCTTCTGTTCGGCCGCAGCCAGCGCGGCGGCCGTCGCAGGAGCACCGTGGCGGACCAGCGCGCCGGCGACCCGGGTCCACGATGGGTGGCACAGCACGCCACCCGCATCCAGAAATACGGTCTCGATTGCAGTTGTTGTCATCTAGTTGGACGAACCGCCCGCGATGAAGCGCGCGACGTCTCCCTTGAGCGACGACAAGTTGAGAGGGGGTTGCTCTTCCGGCCGTGGCAGCCGATGGTGATATTCCACCAGCGGCCGATCGTCCGTCAAGATCGGACCGTCGCCGACAAACGCGCGCATCTCGTCCGGCCCGGCCGTGAACCAGCGGCGAAGATCATCAAAGGTCTTCAGCCCTACGGCATCCAGGGCTTCACGGGTCTCGGGCCGCTGTCGCAATCGGTCGATCGCCGCGGGATCGATCCGCAGCGGCTGCACCGTTCCGACCATGAATCCGGCGTCGGCCCACAGCGTGGCGTTCGGAAACACGTCGAGGAACGTGCGCATGATCAAGGAGTACTCGACGAAGGGGCGATGCCCGATCCACTGCAGGACCACGCCATTCTCGTTGAGCGCGTTCTTGACCAGGGAGAAGTACTCGCGTGAATACACGTGACCGGCGCCGGCGTGGCCGGGCTGGATGATGTCCGCGGTGATGACGTCGTACTTGCGACCCGACAACGCCAGGAAGTTGCGACCATCGTCAACGCGGATGTTCACGTTCGGGCGATTCACCAGGTCGTAGTTGACGTGCGCGAAGAACGGCGCGGCCTTGCGGACGCTGTCAGACAGCTCGACGATCTGCACGTTCGCGTCGTACTGGCTCACCGCACCCGGCGTGGCGCCACCACCCATGCCCACCACCAGGACGTTACGCGGCGCGCCGTGCAACACCATCGGCAGGTGACCGATCGAGCGATGCAACTGCACCATGGCAGGCTGATCGTTCGCCTGGTGCAATCCGTCGAGATACAGCACGTGCTGGAACTGCGAGGCCCTGACGCTGACGGCGGTCTGCGCGCCTTCGTCACGCCAGAACTCGAGCAGCTGGTTGCCGTAGCGGCGGTCGATAGCGACGCGAAACGGATCCGGAAGGTCGCGGGCGGTCACGAAGAACAACGCGAGCAGTGCCACCGCCGACGCCCACGACACGGCGCCGCCGCGACGGATCAGCACCATCGCGCCCGACAATGCCAGCAGCGCACCGAGCACGATCAACGTGTTCAGAGCCCCCGCGCGCGTCAGCAGGAGAAAGCCGGTGCCAAGCGATCCAAGAATCGCGCCGGCCACGTTGAGCGAATACAGCGCACCGATGCGACGCGCGAGGCTGCCCGGCTCCGCGGTGCGCGCGGCAATGCCAAGCGCCAGCGGAAATCCGGCGCCCATGCAGAGCGACGGCGGCAGGATGGCGATCAGTACCGCGCGCCACAGCTGCATCGTGTCCCACCCGTGCGTGACGGTCCACAGCAGTGCCGACATGCTCGCGACGGCGCTGACCCCGGTCAGCGTCTGCACCAGGCCGAGCGCGACAGATGGATCTCGGCTGGAACGCAGCAGCGCCGCTGCAATGAAGCCACCCACCGCGATTCCACCAAGCACCGTCGTCAACATGGCGGTGAACGCTTCGGTCGTCGCGGCGACGAATTGCAGCATCAAGCGGAACCAGACGATCTCCAGGCCCAGCGACGCGAAGCCAGAGACGGCGACGACGAAGCCAATCAATTTCAGATTGCCGACCGCGGATTGTGGCGTGTCGGGTGATTGCAGATCGGTGACTGAGATCGGGGGATTGATTGAGGGATTGAGGGATTGATCCAGGAAGAATGCCAATGCGCCTACCAGGACGTTGATGCCGGCAGCGAGAAGAAACGAGTTGCCGATCCCGATATCGGGGATCAGCAGGTAGCCCGCGAGCAACGTGCCGGTCATCGCGCCCAACGTATTCAGCGCGTACAGCAGGCTCACGTTGGTGGCCGCGCCGCCACGCTGATCGAACACGGCCGCGGTCAGCAGCGGCAGCGTGATGCCCATCATGGTGGTTGGCAGGGCAAGAATTGCGAACGAACACACCAGTCTCGCAACGGTGAGGACGCCCAGTGATTCAGGGGCAAGCTCGTGGAGACCGCCGTACAACGCAAACGCGGCGTCCAGCAGGAACGGCGATAACAGCCCGGTGGCGCCGATCAGGATCTCGGCGATCGCGAACGCGCGGAGGGGTGACAGCCCGCGGCGAAGCACGCGGCCGGAGAGGGCGCTGCCCAGGGCGAGGCCGGCCATGAAGGCCGCCAGGACCGTGCTCGCCGCGTAGACGGTGACCCCGAACACCAGGGACAGGCGCCGGAGCCAGAGCACCTGGTAGATCAGGCCGGCGATGCCGGACAGGTAAAACAGCGGAAACACCGCCGCTCGGCTCAACATGGCTAGCAAATCATATAATTTGTGTCTCTCATGAACGGAAACAACAACGCCACTCGCCAATTGGAATCCGCCTTCGGTCCGCTCGAACTGCGAGTGCTCGAAACGCTCTGGGACCGGGCCGCCGCCAGTTGCGTGCGGGACGTGCAGCCGCAATTTCCCGGCGTCGCCTACACCACGTTGATGACAACGCTGGATCGGCTGTTCCGCAAGGGCATCCTCAGCCGCCAGAAGTCCGGCCGCGCGTTCTACTACACGCCGAAGCTGTCGCAGTCTCAGATCGTGTCGCAGCTGGCCGGTTCGACGCTGGCCACGTTGCTGCCTGTTGATGCGGCGTCGATGCGCCCGATCATGTCGATGTTTGTCGACACGGTGAGCGAGCGCGATCGCGGCCTCCTCGAGGAACTCGAACAGCTGGTGCGCGCGCGGCGCGACGAGCTCAAGGATCGCGGAGCGAAATGAATCGCACGCTGTTGATCGTCACGGTCTGTCTCGGGGCCTACGCCCTGCTGGACCTCGCGATCTCTGCGTTCGTCGCCCTGATCTGGCGCACCCGTGCGGTCGCACCTGCGGACCTGCCGCCGCACACCCGTGCCCGGCGCCTGTTCCTCCTGCGGCTGGTCCCGTCCGTCACCGCCGCCACGCTCACGTTGACGGTGGTCACGCCGGCGTTTGCCATCTTTGAGCCGATCGGCCACGAGGAAGAAATGGGCCCGGCCATGGGCCTGCTCGCCGTCGCGGCAGTCGTCCACCTCGCGATCGCGCTCGTCGCGGCGCTGCGCAGCTTGTGGCTGACAGCGCGATTTGAAGGGACCTGGCTGCGCAATTCGGAGCGGATCGAGGGTCCGATCGGGGTCCCCGCATACGCCGTTCAGTCGTCGACTCCGATCGTTGCGCTCGTCGGCGTCTTCACGCCAAAACTGATCGCCGCGCGCAGCGTGCTCGACGCCTGTTCTCCCGACGAAGTCGCCCGCATCGTCGGACACGAGTGCGGACATCTGCAGTCCCGCGACAACCTGAAGCGCTGGCTGATGGCGTCGCTGCCGGACACGCTGCGATGGACCCGCATCCACGGCGAGATCATCAACGCGTGGCATTACGCCGCTGAAGACGCCGCGGATGACGCCACTACCACCGGCGAAGCGTCGGAGCGCGCGGAGCTGGCCGCGCTGTTGTTGAAGATCGTCCGGCTGACGCCGCACCCGGCGTGGGATACCGCTGTCGTCAGCCCGTTCGTCCAGGATGACGGCCTGGAGCGGCGCGTCAAGCGTCTGCTCAAGCCCGAACTGGAACCGCCCGCCCCGATCGCCATGGCCCCGCTGGCCGCCGTCGCCCTGGTAGTCGTGGCCATCGTGGCCACCCTCGCTTCGCCCGAAACACTCGAACAGGTCTTCCACGCGTTCGAACGCCTCGTCGCCGTCGGCCGTTGACAGCAGCTGCTGTCCCAACAACCAGTTACTACCGCTGGTAGTAATACCTGCAACTTCATATCGTCGAGCGCTATGCAACACGTCCGAACTCTTATCCTTGCCTTGGTCTTTGTGGCACCAGTGCCGGCCTTCGCTGATGGGCTCACCGGCAGCGTCAAGGACCAGTCGGGGGGCGCGGTGCCAGGCGTCACGATCTCGGTGATGACCCCGCGCCAGGCCGTGGTGGCCACGGTCGTCACGGATGCGTCAGGCAACTTCTCGGTGCCGTCGCTCGCGAAGGGCGATTACGTCCTCAGCATCGACGCGCCCGGTTTCAACAACCAGCGACAGGCGGTGTCGATCACGGACGCAACCAGGCCGGTCGCGATCGTGTTGGACGTTGCAAGCCTGGTCGAAGAGGTGACGGTCACCGCAACACCGGGACGCGCCCTGAACACTGCCAAGGCGGTGCAGCCGGTGTCGGTGGTCACGACCGACGAGCTCGATCAACGCGTGCAGACGGTGGTGGCCGAGGCGATCCAGGAAGAGGCCGGCGTGCACTTGCAGCGGACCAGCCCGAGCATGGCCGGCGTCTTCGTTCGCGGCCTCACCGGTAACAAGGTGAACGTCTACGTGGACGGCGTTCGCTACTCGAACGGCGCGCAGCGCGGCGGCGTGAACACGTTCCTCAACCTGATCGACCAGTCGAACATCACCGGCATCGAAGTGGTCCATGGTCCGAACAGCGCTGAATACGGCAGTGACGCGCTCGGCGGCACCGTGCAGTTCATGACCAAGACGCCGACGCTCGCGGCGACCGGCTCCAAGGTTGGCGGCGAGATTGCCATCAACGGCACGACGACCTACCAGGGCGGCGGTGGCAATGCGGCGATCTCGTGGGGCACATCGAACTTCGGCATATTCGCCGCCGGTGGCGGCCGCAAGGTCGGCGAGCTCCGCCCGGGCGGCGGCATTGACTCACACAACGCCGCGACGCGATTCCTTGGCGTTTCATCCGACAAGGTGATGGGCGATCGCCTGCCGAACACGGACTTCAACCAGTTCAGCGGCATGGTGAAGGCGAACTGGACGCCGAACAGCCGGACGCAACTGGTGTCTGCATACACCGCGACCCGCCAGGACAAGGCGGACCGCTACGACCAGGTCGTCGGTGGTGACGGCAACCTGGTCTCCGAACTCAACGACATGACGCTCGACCTGTTCTACGCGCGCCTGGAACGCAACGGCCTGGGCTGGTTCGACACCGGCTCGGTCACCTACTCGATCAACAGTCAGCGCGAGGAGCGCGTCAACCAGGGCGGCCAGGGCAGCAACACCGCTGCGATCGGCCACGAGCCCGAGCGCACCACTTCCAACGCCATGCAGGGTTCGCTCAACAAGGCGTTCTCGCGCGGCAGCGTGCAGGTCGGCGGTGACGTGCAGTTCGAGAAGCTGGTTTCGGATGCCTTCAACATCAACCCCGTCACCAACGCGCGCTCGCTTCGCCGTCCGCGCGTGCCGAGCAATGCCACGTTCATGCAAGGCGGCGCCTTCATGCAGGCGGGCTACGACATCAACGATCGTATGCGCCTCGTCGGGGCCGTGCGCCTCGGTCACGCAAGCTACGAGGCGAAGGCGTCCGATGCGCCCGTGTCCGGCGGCCGTCCGCTCTGGCCCGACGACACGTTCTCGACGACGTTCGCAACGTTCCGGGCCGGCGCGGTGATGTCTCCGGCCGAGCATTGGACGGTGGTGGTGAGCGCGAGCCGGGGCTATCGCGCGCCACACATGACCGACCTCGGCACCCTCGGCCTCACGGGTTCCGGTTTTGAAATCGCGTCGCCTGATGTCGCCGGGCGCAATGCGTTCGTTGGCACGACCGCTGGAGCTGATGCGGTCTCGACCGGCGATCCGGTCGAACAGCTCGTCCCCGAGTCGAGCCTCAACTTCGATGCGAGCATCCGCTTCCGCTCGGGCCGCGTGAGCGCAGAGTTCACGGGTTTTGTGAACAACATCTACGACAACATCCAGAAGCAGGCGTTGATCCTGCCGCAGGGTGCCGTAGGCACCCTGCTCGGCACCGACGCCATCACGTCGCAAAACGCCAACGGCGCGGTGTTCGTCGCCGGCTCGACGGCTCCTGTGCTGGTGCGCGCGAACTTCGACAATGCACGCAGCTGGGGCATCGAGCACCAAGGACGCTTCCAGTTGTCGAAGGCGATCAGCCTCCGCACCACGTTCACGTATTACAACGTCGAAGACACCAAGACCGGCCTGGCGCCGAACATCGAAGGCGGCATTCCCGCTCCCGATGGCTGGGTCAGCCTGCAGTACGCCGCCCCCAATGGCCACTGGTGGGTCGCGCCGTACCTGCACGCCGCGGCGGAACAGACGCACCTCTCTTCGCTCGACCTGGGCGATCGCCGCACGGCGGCGCCGCGCAACCGAACCAACATGCGCACGTTCTTCCTCAACGGCGCCACGAACCGAGGCTGGGTCGCGGCTGGGGCGGACGGCGCGATGGGAACGGCGGACGACATCCTCATCGCCACCGGCGAGACCATCGCGCAGATCCAGGATCGCGTGCTGGGCGTCGGCGTCAACTCCGGTGTGCTGTTCTCCGCGGTGCCCGGCTACGTAACCTACGGCGTGCGCGCCGGCATGAAGTTCGGCAACCACCAGTTGCTGGTCGATGCCGAGAACCTGAACGACGAGAACTATCGCGGCATCTCATGGGGCATCGACGCTCCAGGTCGCGGCATCTCGGTCCGCTACGTCGCGCGGTTCTAGGTCGTGAGCTTCAACGTCCTCAATCGCAAAGTCCACTACTGGATCAGTTTCGGCGCCGCGCTGCCGATGATCGTGATGATCGGCAGCGGGTTGCTCCTGCAGGCCAAGAAGCAGTGGACCTGGGTGCAGCCTGCCGAACAGCGCGGCACCGGCACGGTGCCGGCGATTGAGATGGACGACCTGCTTGCGGCATTGAAGACCGTGCCGGACATGCACGTGCAAAGCTGGGACGACGTCAATCGGCTCGACGTCCGCCCCGGCCGCGGCGTCGTCAAGGCGTGGCTGATGAATGGCTACGAAGTGCAGGTCGATCTGGGTACCGGCCGCGTCCTGCAAACGGCGTATCGGCGATCCGATCTGATCGAATCGATTCACGACGGTTCGTTCTTCGCTGGCGACTGGACCAAGCTCGGTCTGTTCCTGCCGGCGGGCATCGTGGTGCTGGTGCTGTGGATCAGCGGGCTGTGGATGTGGTGGGTGCCGTTCGCGGCGAAGCGGGCGAAGGCTCGTGCAGTCAGCGTCCGAAATGAATGATGTGGTCCGAGCGTCCGCTCATGAAGAACCGGGCCGAGGCGCCAGCGATCTTGTCAGTGCCGTCGGCACCGGCGCCGATCACCTGCGGATACCATCGGCCGCCGCGCAGCAACAGTTCCGGCTCGGTCCAGTTCTGCGGCCGGTCGAGGCTGGCATTGAAGGAAATGTAGACCCCGTCCTGATCCCACGTCGCGCTCCGGGCGCGATTCAAAAGCATGACGTAGCTGTTCAGCGAGGTGTTCCAGTGGATCGATGGTCCCCAAAACACGTCGACACCTGCCGAACCGCCGTCCCAGGAGTCGGCGGCTCTGATCACCGGCGTGGCGCTACGGTGGACGTACTGGGTGACTGACTGGCCATTGGCCTGCAGCACACGCTGGTTGCCTCCAGGCAGCCACGCTGTGCCGTTCCATACCTGTGCGCGTTTGGTCGGTGAGTTGCGATCGGCCCAGGTGATGCGCGCGACCGAAACGCCGACCGCGGCGCCACGTTCGAAATACTGCGTATAAAAGAAGTAGAGAAACTGTGAGTCACGGTCGAGCACGGCGTTGAAGTCACCAATGCCGCCGACGAAATAGTGATTGGTCGTGTCGCAACGCTCCGTTCCTGGCGGCGCCTCGAGCACGAACCCCAGGTCACGCCAGGTGGCACCGCGATCGCTGGATCGCGCGGCCCCGATCGACGGGATGCTCTTCCCGGTGCCCGGGCACACGATGTTTTCGCGCTCGTTGTGGTAGTAGCCGTACCAGTAGCTGCTCGCGGTGTCGGCGACGATCGATTCGAGCCATGACCCGCCGAACGGTGCCGCCGGCGCCCACTTGATCTTGCTGAGCGGTGCCAGGCGGTCGAGCGCAAGGCCGCGGGTCTGCGAGGACTGCCCTGCCGAAGAATTGAACAGGTAGAGATACTGGCGGCCGCTGACCAGGCTCCACACGGCCGGACTGCTCGAGTCGGTATCTGCGGCAAACGACAGCGGCGGTGCGGGCTCCAGCCACGCGAACGGCACCCCGTTTGACTGCGCGATGAGCCGAATCCCATTCGGCGCCGCGATACTCGCTCCGGCAATCACAACCAGGATGAGGCGCATCATCAGGTTGATCATGCCAACCAGTTTAACGCGCCAGCTCATGCATTGCTCAAATGGTGATCATCTTCTCGACGATGAAGATGTTGTTCTCCGTCTCCTGGATCGTGACTTCGATCGTGTATTTCACGCCCCGGCCGGGGTACTGCTTCTTGATCACGTCCACCACGCCGTCATAAACGTAATAGGCGACGTTCTCGACGCTGGGCCCCTTCCCTTTGAGCATCACCACGCCTTCGGGTTCGAACAGGTCGGAGTTCAGGAACGTGGTGTCCTGTTCGGTGACCAGCATCTTGTGATCCATGAAGCGCATGACATTCTTGATGTCGCCGAACTCGAGCGACATGTCGATCTCGTCGCGCGGGAACTCTTCGGCGCTGATCATCACCTTCCCCTGCCAGGTATGCCCGTGGACGAACTTGCACTTGCCGGGATAGCCAAGCTGCCGGTGGCCGGTATGAAACTTCGCGTTGACGATGATCTTTTCCATGTGTGTCCTGAGCGTAGTGAAGGGCTGATCTTGATTATAGTGGGCGCATGCAGCGGGTAGCGGCGGCGCTGGTCCTGGTCCTGGTCCTGGCGGGCGGCCTTGTACGAGCGGAACAGGATGTTCCCCTGAACGTGGTGCTGGCACGGGCAGCTGACTACGTTGCCCAGTATCAGAAAGGCCTGCGCGGCGTCGTGGCCGAGGAAAGCTACGCCCAGAACATGACGTCGAATCGCACCGGAGGACCGGGCGGGCGAAGCCGGATGTCACGCGACAGCCGCCGGCTGAAGTCGGACTTGCTGCTGGTGCAGCTGCCGGACCAGGAAGGCTGGATGCAGTTTCGCGACGTGTTCGAGGTCGACGGCAAGCCGGTGCGCGATCGCGACCAGCGGCTGTATCGCCTGTTTGTCGAGGCGAAACCAGGCGCCCAGGAGCAGGCCGAGGCCCTCCAGGCCGAAAGCTCGCGCTATAACCTCGGGCCGCTGCTGCGCACCATCAACGTGCCGATGATGGCGCTTTACATCTTCGACCGCAATATTCACGCGGGCATCAAGTACCAGTTTGCCGACGCGGGCAACACCAACCGCTTCTCCGACATCGCAAAAGCCGAGGCGGTGGTGATGGTCGAATTCTCGGAGACAGACGACGCCACGCTGATCAAGGGCGAGAAAGGCCGGCCCATCCCGTCGCACGGCCGTGCCTGGATCGACAAGTCGGACGGGCGCATCCTGCAGACCGAGCTGATCGCGCGCGACACCACGCTGCGCGCGCAGATCAACGTGACCTACAAACAGCAGGATGGCATTGCGGTCCTCGTGCCCGAGGAAATGCGCGAGACCTACCAGATTCAGCGCACCGAGACGCGCATCGACGCGCGCGCCAAGTACGACCGCTTCCGCCAGTTCACCGTCACCACAGACGAAAAGACGGAAAAGCCGAAGCCGCCAGGCTAGGCCGCGCGGCGCAAAGACTGTGGTGAACCGGCCAGTCGATCCTTCAGCGTGAGAATCGGCGCTTCGAGGACCCGCCACGACACCGATGCGACGGCGAACGTTGCAGCCGTCAGCAGTAACGCGCGCGCAGGCCATGCCATCTGGATGAACCCCGGCACGTAGCGGCCAAGTACGTACGGCATGAAGCCGTGGAACAGATACAACCCGTAACTGATCGTGCCGACGTAGACCACGCTCTTCAACTGGAGCGCGGAGCCGATCGCGCCGCGGAACCCTTTCGCGGCGCTGCCGACCAGCCACGCTGAGCCGAGCGACACGCCGAGATCGAGGACCACCTCGAGCGGCACGCCGTCCACGCCGGTGTAGCGAAGCGCGAGCGCTGCCGCGATCAGCGGCAGACCAACGGTCTTGCCGATCCGAATCACCAGCTCTCGAGTCGCCGGCAACGCCAGCAGCGCCCCGGCGCCCAGTGAATCGAGGCAGCTGGTCGGCAGTACCGAGTTCATCGGTCCGCCGACCACCACTCGGGAGAGAGGCGACGCGATCACCATCACCGCGATCACCGGGGCCAGGCGTCGCTCCGCGATCGTCACCACCAGGAGTGGCCATACCAGGTAAAACTGCTCCTCCACCGCGAGCGACCACAGGTGCGAGATCGATCCGTGCCACGCGCCCCGTTCGAAGAGATACGCGTTGGTCAGGTAGGTCACGTGCCAGCCAATGGTGCTGCGGACCGGTCCGATGTTGATCAGCGCCGCAACCGCGAGCACCACGTAGAACACCGGAAAGATGCGCAGGCTGCGCCGAAGGTAGAAGCGGCGGAGCGCCTCACCGATCGCCGCCCTTCGCGATCGGTTGTGTTCGGGGTCTGACCCCAAATTCAACGAATCGCGCAGAAGAATGCGGGTGATCAGGAATCCGCTGAGGACGAAGAACAGGCGCACGCCGATCGATCCAAGAGGAGCGAATCGATCGACGCCGGGAATGAAGTGAAAGGCCATCACGAACGTGACGGCCAGCGCCCGCAGCCCATCAAGCTGCGGGAGGCGTTCAGCGTGCACGCCTTAGCTTATTCATATCTAAGCGCGTTCATCGGATCGATCTTCGATGCGCGCAGGGCGGGCACGAATCCGGCGCCGATGGCCACCAGTGCGAGGGCGAACGCCGATCCCGCCAGCACCATCGGGTCGTTGCCTTCCATCTTGAACAGCAACGATTGGGCGAGCCGGCCCACTCCTACAGCGATGATCATGCCGATTCCGCCGCCGATCAATGCCATCTTGCCAACCTGCTTCATGACCATTCCGCGCACCGCGCCACCATCGGCGCCAAGCGCCATGCGGAGGCCGAATTCGCGGGTGCGCTGGGCGACGGTGTAGGCGAGCACGCCGTAGAGGCCGATCGCGGCGAGAACCGTGGCCAGCACCGCAAACGCCAGCGACAGCGTCGAGATGATACGGTCCTCCGAGACGTTCTCGCGAATCTGCTGGTCCATCGTCTTGATGTCACCGAGCGGCAATGAGGCGTCGATCTTCCGCATCAGCGTCGGGATGGTCTGCAGCATCTGCTCGGGTGGCGTGGAGGTGCGAACGTAGAAGTAGCCGAAGCCGAGGCGCTCCTCCTGACGGTACGGACGGAAGTACTGCGGCGGCACGTCGCGCTTCACGTCGCTGTATTTGGCGTCCTGCACCACGCCAATGATCTCGATGTCAGGCTGGGTGTTGGCGCCCCCCGGCGCGATGCGCTTGCCGAGCGGGTTGTCTCCGAGGTTGAACTTCTTGGCAAAGGCCTGATTGATGATCGCGACCTTCGGTGCTTCCGCCGCGTCGGCGCGGGTGAATTCACGGCCGGACATCAGCGGAATGCCCATCGTCTTGAAGTACCCGGGACCAACGGCGTTGAACGACGCGTTAGTGTCGGTGTCCGGACCGGCGGCAAAGCCCTCGACGACCATGCTGTTGCCCCAGTTGTCGCCGGCGAGAACGGGGACGATGGCCGCGGTCATCGCGGTCACGCCCGGCATGGCGCCGATCTCGTCCTCGATACGCTCGAAGAGCTGTCGCGTCCGCTCGGTGGTGTAGCTGTTCAACTCGGGCGCGAGACTGAAGAGGACCATGTGGTCGGTCCTCAGACCCAGATCGACGCGGCTCACATTGAACAGACTCTTGGCAAACAAACCCGCGGGCACGAGCAGCGCCATCGACATGGCGATCTGCACGGTGGCGAGCGTGGTGCGGAAACGGCGAGCGGCCTTTGCACCGCCGGGCTGTCCGGCCTGGTTCTTCAGCGTGGCGGCAAGATCGGGGCGCGTGCTATGCAGCGCGGGGAACAGGCCGAACGCAATGCCGGTGCACAACGCCGCCGCGCCCGCGAAAAGGATCATCGTCGGGCTGAGCGTAAACGTCATGACGCCACTTTGGTCAGGCGGCATGATTGACTGGATGACGTCGAGCGTCCATCGCGCGACAAACAGTCCGGCCACCGCGCCGAACGTGGCCAGCAGGATCGATTCGGTAAGCAGCTGCGTGATCAGCTGGCGGCGATTGGCGCCGATCGAGAGGCGCACCGCCATTTCGGCGGCCCGGCCGGCGCCGCGGACCAGCAGCAGGTTGGCGATATTGGCACAGGCAATCAGCAGCACGGTGCCGGTGACGGCAAGCAGGATCAGCAGGGGTGTTCGTGCTTCGTTGTCGACGCTGCTCTGTCCGCGGTGGCCGGGTTCGGTGGTGATCTGCTTGGCGCGGAAGCGCGCCATGGTCTCGTTGCTCATGCCCTTCTGAAGCGGGGCTTCGACGTCATTCAGAATCGCGCGATAGGGACCGTTGATCGCGGTGGTCGCCTGCTCGATCGACACGCCGGGCTTCAGGCGGCCAAACACGTACGCCCAGTAAGTGCGCCGATTCTCAAAGCCGTCGAATCCCGGCGACATCTGCGCGCGCATGGTGATCGGCACGTAGAGATCCGGCACGGAGCCGAGGGTGGTGCCGTTGAAGCCGCGCGGCGCCACTCCGACGACCGTCATCGCCTGTCCGTTCACGATCACCGTCTCGTTCAGGATCGACGGGTTCATCGCGAATCGCGTCCGCCAGTAGTCGTAACCCAGCACCGTGACGAAGTGCGATCCAATGGTCTTGTCGTCTTCGGGGGTGAAGAGCCGGCCGAGCGCTGGAGTGATGCCGAGGACCGGAAAATAGCTGCCCGAGACCAGCAGCCCATCTGCCGAGAGTGATGTGCCCTGGTAACCAACGCTGCCACCGAAGTTGCGATGCGCGGCCAGGCCCGTGAACGAATCCTGGATCCGCTCGAGGTCGCGGAACATCGGGTAGCTGAAGATCTCGTCGCAACCGCCTGCCTGACTGCACGAGTTTGAGCCCGGCTTGGGCCCTGGCGTCTTCAGGTTGACCAGCTCGTCGGGATTGGCGACCGGCAGCGGCCGCAGGATCATTTGGTCAAACAACGAGAAAATGGCCGAATTTGCGCCAATTCCGAGGGCCAACGACAAAATCGCCACCAGCGTGATGAACGGCGACTTGAACAGGGTACGCAGGGCGAGACGAATATTCGGCATAACAGACGCTTTGACGTAGCGAGTGCGGATTTGGTTTACGAAATGCTTCGTAATCTGCGTAACGTCAAAAAAAAAGCGCGCCCGGTCATGACCGAGCGCGCCTGGTTCCGTCGTGCTGCCGCGGGTCCGCGGGCTAGAAGCGGTACTTGACCCCGATCTTGAACACGCGGGCCGCGAGGATTTCCGTGGGCTGCAGGTAGGTCGCACCGATGCGATTCGTCTGCGCCGTGACGGTGTTCGCGTTGAGCGTGTTGAACAGGTCGAACGTCCCTTCGATGCTTTGAGTCCCGAACGTCTTGAATCGCTTCGAGAGACGGTTGTCCCATATCTTCGTCCACTCGTAGCGACCCGCCTGCGGATTGATGCGGATGGCCACCAGCGTATTGTTGGCGTCGCGGATCTGGACTTCGCGGAAGAAGTAGTCACCACTCTGCGCCTGGAATGACGAGGCGTAGGAGATGCCCCACGGTAACTGGTAGGTGCCGCTCAGCCGCAGGGCCTGGTTCCAGGACTTGCGTCCGAACTGGAAGTTCTGCGCGCCGTAGTTGTTGCCGGTCGCCGTGCCAGGGCCGTAGAGCGCTTCGTTCGGATTTCGCGGCGTGCTGTCCTGCAGGTCCCGCCGGTCCAGGTCGTACGAGAACAGGAACGACCAGTTGTTCGCGTACTGCTTGTTGAAGGTCACGCCCATGGCGTGATACCGGTTCTCGCCCGTGGTCTGCACGATGCGCTCGACGTTCTGTCCGAAGCCCGGATAGGTGCGCGGCACGGACCAGACGGTCAGCGTCTGGTCGTCCGCCGTGCCCGTCCGGTTGTCCGGGCCCGGATCGACGCCGGTTGTCGCTACCGTGTAGGCGGAAGACGGCAACGCCTCGTTGATCGAGTAATTCGCGTTGCCATCGCGCTTGTGCACGTAGTTGAACTGCACCGTCATGGTGCGGTTGAGGCCGACGTCCAGGCCGGCGGTGTATTCATCGACATATGGTCCCTTGAGATCGGGATCGATCGAGCGCGTAGTGCCGCCGCCGGTCGTCGACGTCAAGTTGGCGGCGACGGGCACGTATGGAATCGAGCCGTCCCAGTTGGAATAGGTGCGGGTGATGATGGCGTTCGGGTTCACGTCCGCGGCGCCGGGGCCCGGATTGGCCGACGCGCCCGAACTGCCGCCAACGTACCGGCCGTAGCTGCCGCGCAGGGCAAAGCGCCCGGCGCCAGTGAGGTCGTAGACCGCTGAGACGCGCGGAACGATCGTCTGGTAGACCGGGTAGTTGCTTTCGCCCTTATAGGCAAAGATGTTCGTGGTCGCGAACGGGCCGGTGCCAGGGTTGCCCTGCTCGGGCAGGAAGCTCGAGTACCGATCGAAGCGCACGCCAACGTTGATCGTCAGCTTCTCGGACAGTGTGATGCGGTCGTTGATGTAGGCCGAGTTGTACCACTCGCCGGAAGCCGTCTTGTTGGGATAGTCATAGACGAGCACCGAGTCAGGCCGTGTGAAGCAGCCGTCGTAGTTGGCCGCTTCGGTGCAGCCGGGATCCCCGGTGAGGCTGCGGTAGCGGTATTGCTGCTGATTCGGATAGCCGATGTTCTCGGTCTCGACCATGTTGCGCCAGCCGAGGTATCCGGTTTTCAGTTCGTGATTGCGGCCGGCGATCTCGGCGAACCGCGTGTAGGTGCCCCCGTATTGCCACCGGCGCGGCTTGCGATCGGTTTCGAGGAATGCGCCACGCACCGCCGTGGTCGACAAGTCGGATTTGCGCACGCCCGGATCCCATGGCACGTCAGGCCACCAGTAACCGCCACGCTGCAGGCTGGCTTCGAAGGTGGACCGGGTGGTCAGGACCGACTGGTACTTGAACGATGGGCCGACCAGTGACCAGGAGTCCTGGTTCTGGGTCGACTCGAGCGGCACGAACCGGCTGGCGGTGCGATACGGCTGCCACTTGCGGCCGACCTGCCCCATGACCTCGAACTTGTTGTTCTTCGTCATCTGGTAGGTCAGCTTCAACGTCGGATCCTGCAACTTGGTGTAGAACTCAACCTGCTCACGGTCCGACAGGCGGACGAAGCCGGGAATGAAATTGCCCGACGAGGCGTCGCGATGGCTGGCGTAGAACCAGATCCTGTCGCGCATCAGCGGACCACCGAGTTCGCCGTAGAAGTCCTTCAGGCTGGTGAACTTGTTGACGCCAGGCGCGTAGCCGCGAGCCAGCAACTCGGACGACACGTTAGTACTTTGGAAATCGCCGGACTGATAGTTCGCTGACCCCGATCCCCTGAAGGTGTTGCTGCCCGACTTGACCACCAGGTTCATGGTGACGCCGGGATTCATGGCGTCGGCGCCCTTGGCTGCCGTGGTGATTTGGGCTTCCTCGTAGGTGCCGAAGTCACCGTAGGTCTGGTCCCAGATCATGCCGTCATAGCTGACCACGCCGCCACCGGCACGTCCGAAGGTGCGCGCCGCCGGACCCGAACCGGTGCCGAAGCTCGATCCTCCGACATCAAGAGATGTGGCATACAGTCCCGGAATCAGCGACACCAGTCCGGTGAGGCTGCGGGAGTATGGCAGTTCGTCCAGCTTCTGCTGATCCCAATTGACCTGGACTTTGGAGGACTCGAGGTCAATCGTGGGTGACTGGCTGGTGACGGTGACGCTCTCCTGGATCGTCGCCAGCGCCAGCTTGCCGTTGACCGTCGCCGCGCCGCCGGCAGTCACGTTCACACCCTCGATGTTGAGGATGCCAAAACCCGACAGCTCAAACTTCACCGTGTAACGGCCACCCGGCAGCAGCGTGAATCGATACACGCCCTGTCCATCAGTAACCGCGCTGCGCGCGCCGCCGATCAGGTTCTCGCTCGCGATCGTCACCGACACGCCCGGCAACGCTGCGCCGCTCGAATCTTCCGCTCGGCCGCTGATGCTCCCCGTCTGTTGCTGACCCCACGCCGGCACTGTCAGCGTTGTGACCAACGCCAGTGCGATAGTTACCATCCGCAAGTCTTTCAAATGCATAGCGCACCTTTCCCCAAAAGTGGCAATTGTTAACCCGGGGCATATTACCGTTATCCCGGGCCGGTGAGCATTTATTGCGTGACGGCTGTCCAGGCCAGAATTTGAACGCGCGTTCAGCGCGGAGTGAGGAGTGAACGCTCAGCGCGACGCGCGGTTCGACTTCATCAGGGCGAGGTAGATCGCCGCGCTCAAGCCGAACGTCACGAACCACGCGTAGGTATACAAGTGGTCGAGGACGCCCGGATTCGGAACCACGCCGCCCGGCGTCATCGCCGCGCGCACGAATCCGGGAACCACCGGCGCAACCGCCGCCACGAGCGCGATCACGGCTTTGCTGTTCGTGCCAGTGCCGTACGAGTAAAGCCCGTCAACCTTGAACAGGTCGGGCAGCGACAGCTCGCGCTTGCGCAGAATCCAGTAGTCGGCGATCAGCACGCCGCCGATCGCGCCCATGAGGCTCGAGTAGCCGATCAACCACGTGAAGATGTACGCGGACGCGTCGGCATACAGCTTCCACGGCATCATCACGATGCCCAGCGTCGCGGTGATCAGGCCGCCGGCCACATAGCTGATCTTCTTCGGCGCGAGGCTCGAGAAGTCGTTCGCCGGCGACACGACGTTGGCGGCCATGTTCGTCGTGATCTGCGCGGCCAGAATGACGAGCGCGCCGAACATCACGACGGCCGGACTCCCAATGCGCGCGATTAGCACAACCGGATCCCAGATCGCTTCGCCAAAGATCACGATCGTCGCGCTGGTGACGGCCACGCCGAGAAATGCAAATGCCGTCATCGTCGCCGGCAAGCCGAGCGCCTGGCCGAGCATCTGCGATCGCTGTGATTGCGCGTAGCGAGTGAAGTCAGGAATGTTCAGGCTGAGCGTCGCCCAGTAGCCGACGTTCGCAGTGAGCGCTGCGGGAAACAACGTCCAGAACGGCGTGCTGCCCTGCTGCAGCTTTGGTGCTTCGGACAGGATCCGCATCAGCCCTCCGCCATTGATGATCGCCCACCAGAGCAACAGCGCGCCGCCGCCAAGCAACAGCGGCGCCGACCACGCCTCGAGCCACTTGATGCCGTCGAGACCGCGAATGATGATCGCGACCTGCGCAAGCCAGAAGATCGCAAACGAGATCCAGATCGATCCGGGCACGCTCGCCCATCCGGCCCATGCCGCCGTCAGCAGAGCCTCGAGCGCCAACGCGCCGATCCAGGTCTGGATGCCGAACCAGCCGCACGCCACGATCGCGCGGAGAATCGCCGGCACGTTGGCGCCGCGGACGCCGAAGGCGGCCCTGCACAACACCGGAAACGACACGCCGTACTTCGTGCCCGCGTGCGCGTTGAGGATCATCGGCACCAGCACGATGGCGTTGCCGAGCAGGATGGTGACGAGCGCCTGCCACCACGTCATGCCCTGCTGCATCAATCCGGACGCGAGCGTGTAGGTGGTGATCACCACGCTCATGCCGATCCACAACGCGGCAATGTGATAGGTCGACCACGTGCGGCTCGCAATCGTCGTCGGAGCAAGATCGTGATTCCACAGCGGACTGGCAGAGACATCCTCTGTCAGCTCAACAAAGTCTTTCCCGCTGGCCTGCTGGCCTGCGAGCCCGCGGGCCTGACTAGCTGGCATAACCCTCCGCCTCGAAGCCGCCGTGATAGTCCTTGCCGTCAGGACGGCGGATCTTCGAGTGGACCACGACGTTGGCGCGCCGCATCCCGCGGAAATCCTCGATCGACGCGTAGCCGCGCTTCTCCATGAACTGCTGCATGCCGTCGATCAGGTTCTTGATCACCGTGGGCCCGATCGCGCGATCCAGCATCGCGGCGGTGCAGACCTGCACGGTGCCGCAGCCAAGCAGCATGTAGTTCAACGCGTGGCCGAAGTTGCTGATGCCGCCGATGCCGGAGAATTGCTTGTCGGGGAACGCCTGCGTCAACTGCGCCATCTTGGCGAGGGACTGCGGCAGGATGGCCGGGCCGCCGAGCCCGCCGCTCGACACGAGCCCATCGACGTTCATCTCGAAGTCGAGCGTCTCGGGATCGATCAGCGGCAGCGAGGGAAACGTGTTCGACGACACGATCGCATCCGCACCACCACGAAACGCGGCGCCGGCTTCTTCCGCGATCTCGGTCGTGGACGGCGTCAACTTCGACCACACCGGCACCTTCGCTACTTCTTTCACGACCTGCGTGACAATCGAGACCTGCTGTTGATCCTTGCCAAGGTTCGAGCCCATGTCCTTGCGGTCCATGTGCGGGCACGACAGGTTCAACTCGAACGCATCGGCGCCGGCATCCTGGCACGCCTTCGCGAGGTCCTGCCAGTGCGCGAGTTCCTTGTCGCTTCCGGAGCCCGCCATGATCGACGCGATCAGCATGCGATCCGGATAGGCCTTCTTGATCCCCTCGATTTTCGGGATCCACCACTCCAGCGGCTTGTCGGAGATCAGCTCCCAGTTCCACGACGAGTGCAGCGCGGTGTCGGGCCGCTTCTGCATCGACAGCTGTCCATCAAGCGTCGAGCGCAGAAACTTCGTCTTCGGGCCCGCGACGTTGGTGACCGGATGCAGGCCGATCGTCTTCGTGACGACGCCACCCCACCCGGCCTCGAAGGCGCGCATGATGTTGCTGTCGGACTCGGTCGGCGGCGCCGACGAGAGCAGGAACGGATTGGTGAACTTCAGCCCTGTGAACGTGACCGAGATGTCCGGCTTCATGCTGGGGATTATAGGGCTGGTAAGGCTGGTGGGGCCGGTGGGGATTTACCCGCCTTGCCTGCCCTACCCGCCCTACCTGCCGGTATAGTTGTGCCACATGAGCACCCTGATCAAAGGCGGCACCATCGTCACCGCAACCGATCAATACGTTGGCGATGTCCTGGTCGAAGGCGAGAAGATCACCGTGATCGGCACGGATCTGTCGATGCCGGCGGACCGCGTCATCGACGCTACGGGTAAGTTCGTCCTGCCCGGCGGAATAGACGTGCACACGCACATGGACATGCCGTTCGGCGGCACGACGTCGGCGGACGACTTTGAGTCAGGAACGATCGCGGCCGCCTTCGGCGGCACCACGACGATCGTGGACTTCGCCATTCAGTACAAGGGACAAACGCTGCACCACGCGTGGGAAACGTGGATGAAGAAGGCGGAAGGCAAGGCCGCCATCGACTACGGCTTCCACATGATCATCACTGAGCTCACCGACCAGGTCGAGATCGAGATGGATGCGATGGTGAAGCAGGGCGTCACATCCTTCAAGCTGTTCATGGCCTATCCGGGCGTGTTCATGCTCGATGATGCCAGCATCTTCCGCGCGATGCGGCGCACCGGCAAGAACGGCGGCACGATCTGCATGCATGCGGAAAACGGCGGCGTGATCGACGTGCTCGTGAAGGAAGCGATCGCCAAGGGACAGACGGCGCCGAAGTATCACGCGCTTACACGTCCGGCACGCGCCGAAGGCGAGGCCACCCATCGCGCCATCGCCCTGGCCGAGATCGCGGACGTGCCGGTTTACATCGTTCATCTCTCCGCGGCTGAAGCGCTGGAGATGGTGACCGAAGCGCGCGATCGCGGATTGCCGGCGTTCGCGGAAACCTGCCCGCAGTATCTGTTCTTGTCCTACGACCATTACGAAGAGCCGGGCTTCGAAGGATCGAAGTACGTGATGAGCCCGCCGCTGCGTGAGAAGTCGACGCAGGATCGTCTCTGGCGTGGACTCGCGTTCAACGATCTGCAGGCCATCGCCACCGACCACTGCCCTTTCTGCATGAAGGAGAAGCACCTCGGCGACGGCGACTTCTCGAAGATCCCCAACGGCGCACCCGGCGTCGAGACGCGCATGAGCCTTGTGTATGACGGTGGCGTTCGGACCGGAAAGATCACGATGAATCGGTTCGTCGAGCTGACGTCGACGTCGCCGGCGAAGATCTTCGGCATGTTCCCGAAGAAGGGCACGATCGCGCCCGGCTCGGACGCCGACATCGTCATCTTCGATCCGAACAAGACGACGACGCTCTCAGCGAAGACGCATCACATGAAGGTGGATTACAACCCGTATGAAGGACGGTCGGTGACGGGCGTCACCGAGACCGTCCTGTCGCGCGGGAAGGTGATCATCGAAGGCGGGAAATTCACTGGCCAGGCTGGGGCCGGCTCGTTCCTCAAGCGCGACCCCAGGTTCATGTAGCGACGAACCTTCAGGTTCGTCGACAGAGGGTTACGAGACGACGACCGCGGTGCCGCTGACGGTGACCATCAGCATCGCGCCGTTGGGGCCGACCGTCTCGTAGTCGATGTCGACGCCGACCACGGCGTTGGCGCCCAACTCGGCGGCGGACTGCTTGATCTCGGCCATCGCCAGTTCGCGCGCGCGCCTCAGTTCGCGCTCGTAGGTCGCCGAGCGGCCACCCACGATGTCGCGGATGCCGGCGAACAGGTCCTTGAAGATGTTCGCGCCCATGATCGCTTCGCCGGTCACGATGCCGCGATAGCTCGTGATCGGGCGGCCTTCAACGCTCGGGGTGGTGGTGACAATCACTTCGGACGACATTTCCTTGAGCCTCCTGCCAACATGAGACGGCAACAGCCCATAGGGCGTTCCATCGGTAAATTCGCATTAATACATCGCAATCTGTTGTTTACCTGCTCGCCTCCTACACCGTTACCACCGCCGCGGCCCACTCCTTCGGCTGCGCGTCTGACTTGAAGAACTTCGACAGGTCCACAACGACGTTGTTGCCGTTGCGGACGATGGGCAGGCGATCCATGTTGCGGGTCGCGCGCCCGCCGATGAACGTACCATCCGGCGAATACTTGGAATCGTGCTTGGTGCATTCGAAGCGGCCGACCGCCGGCTTCCAGCGCAGCGCCGTGTTCTCGTGCGGGCAGGCCAGGTTGAACGCGATCACTTTGCCCTGCAGGCGCACCAGGATCACCTGCGTCTTCTTGTCGATGCTGGCGCCGTCGGCGGCCGGTATCGGAAACGATTGCTGTGACGGACCGGCATCAACGCCGGTGATCTCGGTCACGTCATAACTGTCCGCCGCTGCCACCACCTCACCGCCGACCATGGCGGCCAGCGCCGCGCCCGAGATCCTGACCAGGAAGCTGCGGCGCGACGCGCACGTCAGGCGGCAATCGTCAGCCACTCGCCGATCCACAGAATCAGTAGCCATAGGACACAACTCACTCCTGACGCCAGCACCACGCGCCGCCACCTCGACAAGTCGGGAGTCTTCGCATAAGCGCGCTCCACGGCCACGAGGGCCATGCCGTTGATCACCAGCAGTCCGAACGAAATCATCTTGATCCAGAACAACCGCGACTCGGCGAAGGTCGTCCAGTCCGCGGCGGCCATCAGGATGCCGCTGACGGTCACCACCACCAATGCGGGCACGACGACGCGGTGCGAACCCTGCATCGCCGTGAAGGCGGCGCGGCGCCGGTCTTCGGCGCGCGCTCGTGCCGTGCCCAGCACCACGCGATCAATCGCGAGCGCGGTGCCGCCACCAACCATCAGCGCCGCCACGTGCAGGTAGCGAATCCACAGCGACACCATCTGGTGGTCGCTGTAATACGCAGACCACCAGTTCATCATCGCGTCACCAGCATGTAGATGTAGCTGGCTGCTGCCACGCCCATCGAGGTGATCGCCATGTTGCGATGCGCCGAGCGATCGCTCGTAAACCCGCCATCATCGTCGTCAGGCGCGAGCGAGGCGGTGGCAACGAAGCCGGCGTCGGCGGCGAGCATCATGAGCCCGTGAACGAGGCGGCGCGCATGGCCCGGCTCCTTGCGTTCGTCCCACAGGTTCCAGACGCCCGTGACGGTGTTGACGCCGAACAGCGTGGCAAGACCTGCAGTGAAAGCGCCGTGCGCCGACTTGGCGGACGAACTGCCGTTGCGGTCGTACAACTTTTCGCCCGCCAGGTATTCACCCACGAACAGTGGAATCGTCGCGTAGCTGGCGATCATGTGGATCTTGCGGCGAGCATCGTGGAATCCGCCGTGCTCAACCGCTTGTGGTCGAGCCTGTGGATCCTGCGTCAGAGCCGGGAGCTCAACTTTGAGCGGAGCGGGCGCGATGTTTGATGCGTCAAAACGAACCTGCCACACCCGCGAGGTGGGAAAAGTCTCCCCATCGGCGGAGGCGACGGCAAGTGCCGGAAGAAGCAGAAGCAAGAAAGACGTGAAGAATGCGAGGAAATAACGACGGCTCATTGGAACCTCCGCGCTGCGGCAGGCCTACCAAGGCCGGCCGCAAAACGGAGATGCAATCCGTGTGCCGGAGGCGGCTACTCGCTGCGCAGCGCCACGACGGGCTCGACCCGTGACGCGCGTGCCGCCGGGACCAGGTAACCGGCGAGGGCGATGCCGGCGAGCCCTGCGGCAGAGGCCACGAACACGATCGGATCGCGAGCGTCGACCTGATACAGCAAGCTGCGAATCACGCCGGCCGCCATGATCGACATGACGGCGCCCGCCGCGATCCCGGCCCCGCTCAACAGCAAGCCTTCCCTGAGCACCATCGACAGCAACGACGAACGCGTCGCGCCGACCGCCGCGCGAATCGCCAGCTCCCGCTCTCGCTGCGCCACGGTGTACGACATCACGCTATAGATGCCGAGGATCGCCAGCGCCGCGGCGAGGGCGCCGAACAGCACGCTTAACCACGAGAGCATTCCTGACGTGCGCGTGGCATTGGCCACGACCTCTTCAAAAGTCCGCAGGTTTGCGGCCGCGATGTGCGGTGTCATCTGTGCAAGCGTCGTGCGAATCTGTCCGCTCAGCGCCGCCGGATCTCCCTTCGCGCGCACGACATAGTTCATGCCCGGCGACGGATTCTGATCGAACGACACGTAAACCTCGGGATCGGGCGCCAGGTCAGGCCGTCGCGACCGGACATTGGCGGCCACGCCAACCACTTCATTCGTAGGGCCGGTCGTGCCGAACAAGCGAATCTGCTGCCCGATGACCGCCGCCGGTTCGAGGTTTGGGAACAGGCGCTTGGCGAGGGTTTCGTTGACCACAGCCACGAAGGTCGTGGCCTTTCGATCGCGGTCGTCGAGCGGACGGCCCGCAAGCATCGGGACGCCCATGGTCTCGAAGTAGCGATCCATCACGATGCGGAACTCGGTGACGGGCACTCCGTCGTTCTCTCCGGTTTGGTCGGCGCGGCGGACGGGGCCGTTGTTCCCGGTCTGCCCGATCGGCAACAAGCTGATCGCGCTCGCGTGCGTGACTCCGGGCAACGCTCGCACTTTCGACAGGAAGTCCTGCTGAAAGCGTCCGACCGCGTCATTGCCGCTCGCCACGAATGGAGGCACGCCGATGCCGAACGTCAACATCGGCTCGCGGGTCACGCCCAGTTCCTGCGCCTGCAATCGCAGCAGGCTCTTCACCATCAAGCCTGCGGTCGTCACAAGTGCGAGCGCCAACGCCACTTCGGTCACGACCAGGAGTCGGCTCGCCGACCGCGCGCGTCCCGCGGTCGCACCGCGATTGCCTCCCGATCGAATCACGCCATTGAGATCAGAACGCAGCAGGTGAATCGCAGGCGCGAGTCCCGCGATCAGACCGGCCGTCACCGCCACGATCAGTGAGAAGCCAAGGACACCGGCATCAAGCGTCACCGCCGCAAGCCTTGGGAAGTTGACGGGAGCGAGCGAGACGAAGATGCGCAGCAGTCCCCAGGCGAGGCCGATGCCTACGACACTGCCAAGCAGGCCAAGCGCAACGGTCTCCCCCATGACTTGTCCAAACAGGCGACGGCGGCCGGCACCGAGGGACGCGCGAATCGCAAGATCGCGCTCACGCACCACTGCTCGAGCCAGTAACAGGTTTGCCACGTTCGTGCAGGCAATCATCAACAGCAGTCCGGTGGCGGCAAGCAACATCCACAATCCGCTCGTGGCGTTCTCGGTAATGACCTCGTGCAGGGGACGCGCGGTGAAGCTGTACTTGTCGATCGCGTGCTCACGTGACATCTGGGCGGCGAGCTCCTCGAGTCCCCGGCGTGCCGCCGTGATGCTCACGCCGTCGCGAAGGCGGCCGAATGACAGCAGGTAGTTGCTGCCTCGATTCGCGGGATCAGCGGTCAGGCCAAGCGGCACCCACACGTCGAGTCGCCACACCTCGGAGAAGCCCGCGGGGGCCACGCCGATCACCGTGTATGGCTCGCCATCGACCTCGACCGATGATCCGAGCACCGTTGGCGACGCCTGGAAACGCCGGCGCCAGAGGGCCTCGCTGATGACCACGACCCTCTCGGCGCCGCGTCGATCCTCACCATCCGAGAAATAGCGGCCGATGACCGGCGGCGCGTCGATCACGTTGAAGAACGAGGCCGACGCCATGGCGCCAGGCGCACGCTCAGGTCCTTGCGACCCGGTGATGGTGAAGCCGCGCGGCGACCACGCGCCAAGATCGGTGAACACGCGCTGGTGCGTTCGCCAATCGAGGTAGCGCGCATACGACGCAGAGCCGGAGGTCAGCGCGGGCAACTCGCTGCGCCATACCTGCACGAGCCGGCTCGAGCCTGGAAACGGCAGCGGTTCGAGGAGCACCGCATTGACCACCGTGAACAGCGCGGTCGTGGCGCCAATCCCAAGCGCCAGCGTGAGGATCGCCGTGACGGCAAAGCCAGGAGCACGCAGCAACTGGCGAAAACCCAGCCGAAGGTCGCGCAGGAAGTCCATCATGCGCGATTGGACGTAGTCGGGGAGTCAACCGTTGGTGGGATACGATGCTGGACGGATGGTCGCCCAATCCCCTGGGTTTGCGCTCGTACTGAGCGGCGGTGGCGCTCGAGGCGCGTATCAGGTCGGCGTGCTGCGGATCCTGGCCCGCGAATTTCCGGAGGCGGTGCCCGACATCCTGACCGGCGTGTCGGCCGGAGGAATCAATGCCGCGTTCCTCGCGGCCCGGCCGGAAACATACCAGCAGAAGATCGACGAGCTGGCCGAGATGTGGAGTCACCTCCGCATCGACGAAGTCTTCAGCGTCGACCTGGGCAGCATCGGCTGGCGCATGCTGCGCTGGGGCGGCCGGCTCGTGTCCGGCGGCAAGTCGCCACTGCCGCCTGCCAAGAGCATGGTGGATACCAAGCCGCTGCGCGAAGTGCTGGAGCGCGAGCTGCATGCCACCGATGGCCCGATCGAGGGTATCAACCAGGCATTGCGCGACGGCTGGTTGCGGGCGTTCGCGCTGACGGCATCGAGCTACACGACCGGCCAGTCGATCACGTGGGTGCAGACGCGCGACGACTGCGCGATGCCGGCGTGGGAGCGGCCGCTCCGCAAGAGCCAGCAGTGCGCGTTGCGCATCGATCATGTGATGGCGTCGGCCGCGCTGCCGTTCTTCTTCCCGGCGATCGAGGTCGACGGCGCGTGGTACGGCGACGGCGGCATCCGTCTCACGCAGCCGCTGTCCCCGGCCATCCACCTCGGCGCGAACAAGATCCTCGCGGTCACGACGCGCTACGCCAAGTCACGCGAGGAGGCGGATCGCCCGTCGATCGTCGCCTATCCACCACCAGCGCAGGTGGCGGGCACGCTCTTCAACGCGATCTTCCTCGATCAGCTCGACGCTGACGCCATGCAACTGCGGCTGCTGAATCGCTTGATCGAGACCCAGCCCGAGGAGCGCCGCGGCGGATTGCGACCGATCGATCTGCTGGTGCTGCGTCCCTCGGAGGACCTGGGCCGCCTCGCCAATGCGTACGAAGCGGATCTCCCGAAGAGCTTCCGCTTCTTTACGCGTGGCCTGGGCACGAAGGAAACCCGCTCGAACGACATGCTGAGCCTGGTGATGTTCCAGACCGACTACGTCAAGCGCTTGATCGAGCTTGGCGAGTCGGATGCACTCGCCAAACGCGCCGAAATCGAAGCCTTCCTCAACACTCCCGCCTAGCCCGCCGGCACCCTGCCAACCTTTTCGGCAGTGTCCCCGTCCAAGCTTTCGATATTCAGTTTAGCTATATATGACCAAACTGGTACTCGAAGGGTCCGCGATCGACGCGGCCAAGAAGGGCAGCGCGGACCTGTTCATTCTCGCGCTCGTGGACGAAGCCGATCATCACGGTTACGAGATCGGCCGCCAGATCGAGGCCCGCTCCGGTGGCGCGGTCCGGTTCACGATGGCGTCGCTCTACGCCACGCTCTATCGCCTCGAAGAAAAGTCCCTGATCAAGGGGCGATGGGTTGAGAAGGCCGGGCAGCGCCGGCGCCGCTACTACCGCATCACCGACAGCGGCCGCGCGATGCTCGCCAGCCAGCGCGAAGACTGGGGCCGCTTCATCGTCGCCCTCACCGAGGTCGCGGGCGTTCGACCCGCGTAGTCATCATGATCAGCAGCCGTCTCGATCTACGTGACGAGGTTCGCCGACATGTAGCGCGGTCCGGGGTGGAACTCCCCGACGCCACCATCGACGAGCTCGTGGCTTACCTGGAAGATCTGCATCACTCCGCCATCGAAGACGGCGTCAGCGCCCACGAAGCGCGGCAGCGCGTGATGGCGGCGCTCGAAGAATCTGCATTTTCGGTGCTGCAGCGTCATGCGCAGCACCATCCCGATCGTCTACACGCGGCGCGCGCCGATGCCATGGCGCGATCAGCCGGCGGAAGGAGCCTCAACGTGTTGAGCGCCATCAAGCTTGCCCTGCGGCAGTTCACGCAACATCCCACCTTCGCTGTCATCACGGTCCTCGTGCTGGGTCTCGGCACCGGTGCAGCGACCACGGTCTTTACGGTCGTGGATTCGGTCGTGCTGCGCCCGCTGCCCTACCAGGAACCGGATCGCCTTGTCACGCTCTGGGACACCAACAGCGAGAAGGGCCTCGCTCACGACCCGATCTCGCCGGTGAACTTCATGGACTACCGCGCCTTGCCGGTCTTCACCGATGCGGCGGGCTGGTGGCGTCCCGGCATCAACCTGACCGAGCCCGGTCGCGATCCGCTGCGCGTCAACACCATCGAAGTTGGCGGCAATCTGTTTGAAGTGCTCGGGGTGAAGCCGCAGATCGGTGTGGGATTTCCGGAACAGGGGCCGATGTTCGTCGGCAACGAACTGATCTGCGTGATCAGCGACAAGTTGTGGCGCAGCCGGTTCAGCGGCGACCCGTCGATCATCGGCAAGGCGATATCGCTGAACGACACGCCCTACATCGTCGTCGGCGTGATGGCGCCGAAATTTCACTACCCCGACGAGATCGACGTCTGGCAACGCGTGCGCTGGGATTTCACGCAGCACAGCCGGGCGGCGCACTTCATGGAAGCGGTCGCGCGTTTGGCGCCGGGGACCACGTTTGCGCAGGCGCAGAGCGCCGTCAACGCCCTCGGCCTGCGACTCGAGCAGGAGAACCTCCGCACCAACAAGGGATGGAACGCGCGCCTGATCCCGCTGCTCGACGAAGAACTTGGCTATTACCGGCCGGCCCTGATGGTGCTGTTTGGCGCCGTCGCGTTGCTGCTGATCATCGGCGTGTTGAACGTCGCCACGCTGCTACTGACGCGCGCGCTCTCGAGAGAAAAGGAGATCGCTGTGCGCGTCGCGCTCGGCGCCGCGCCTCGCCAGCTGGTCACGCAACTGCTCGCCGAGAGCCTCGTGCTGTCGGTCGCCGGCGCCGGTGTTGGTATTGCGGCCACGCTCGCCGCGTTGCCGCTCATCATCGGGTTCACGCCGGTAGACATTCCCAGGCTGGCCGACGCCAGCGTCGACATTCGCGCGCTCGGCTTATGTCTCGCGGTCGTCGCGACGACGACGGTGATCTTTGGACTGGTGCCGGCGCTGCTGCTGTTGCGTTCGCACGTCACCACCGATTTGAAGACGGGAGAGCGTGGCAGCTCCCGTGGCGCACGCCGCATCTATTCAGTCCTCGTCGCGGCGGAAGTGGCCATGGCGTGCGCGCTGCTGGTCAGCTCGGCGCTGCTGGTTCGCACCGTGGGATCGATGATGAATACGCCGACCGGTGTGAACGCTGATGACGTCACGATCGCAACCGTGCAATTGTCGGCACGCGATGTCGGCGCGCCGCCGCGCGGCGGCACGATCCAGACCGTGTGGGTGCCGACTGCGGACGTGCACACGCGCATCCTTGATGAAATTCGCCAGCAACCCGGCGTGACCGCGGCCGGTCACTCGAACTTCCTGCCTTTCACCGTGGGATGGCGCAATCCGTTCCTGGTGGACGGACAGCCGCGCCCGGCGAGTCAGGAGGAACTGCCGCAGGCGCAAATGCACAGCGTGAGCGACGGCTACTTCGAGGCCATGGGCGCCTCGCTCACCAGCGGCCGCGCCTTCAGCGCCTTCGATCACAAGGATGCCGCGGGCGTCGTGATCGTCAACGAATCATTCGCGAAGCGGCACTTCAGCGATACCAATGCGGTCGGCAAAGTAATCCGCACCTGGGCGACGGGCGTTGGTCCTCTCGGCGTCTACCTCAAGGCCGGGGGTCCCCGGTCGCCGCACGAGGGCATGCCGTCCGAAATCATCGGCATCGTCAAAGACATCAACAACGTGCCGCTCGGGCAGGCGGTGGAGCCGGCAATCTACTTCACCACGCGGCAATTCCCTTTCTCCGAGGTATTCATCGCGGTGAAGGCCACCGATGCGGGCCTCGCCCAGACGGCGATTCGCAACGCGCTCAAGAAGGTGGTGCCGAACGTGCCAATGAGCACTACGCAGACGTGGGGCGAGAAATTTGCAGCGAAGACCGCCGAAGCGCGCCTGTTGATGACCATTCTTCTCTTCTTCGGAGGCCTGGCCGCGCTGCTCGCGTCACTGGGCGTCTACGGTCTGTTTTCGTGGTCGGTGGCGCTGCGCACGCGTGAACTGGCGATCCGGCTCACCCTCGGCGCCAGACCGTCGACGGTCGGCGCGCTGGTGCTCGGCCAGAGTGCGGTGCTCGTGGTGGCCGGTCTCGCGGTTGGATTGGTGATCGTGCGGCTCGCAGAAAGCGCGCTGACGCGAGTGGTGTTCGGCGTCGCCACCACCGATGCACTCGCGCTGATCACCGCCAGCTCGTTGCTGCTCGTGGCCGCGATCGTCGCCTGCGTGCCGGCGGCGTTGCGCGCGATGCGCGTCAATCCTGTCGACGGGCTGCGCGCGGAATAGACCAGCGCGGACGCTGATCGTGCACGGTGATCGAGATCCGCTCTACCCGGTTGAATTGGCTGTGGAGTTACTTCGCGCGATTCCGAACTCCGCGCTCGATGTGGTCCCTAATGGCGGTCACGGCCCGATCTTCGGAGCACAGGCGGCGCCGTTTGTCGCAACGGCCACCGCCTTCCTGTCTTCCTAGCGCACCCTGGTCACCGTACGCACTGTACGCACCCTAGGCACTTTGCGAGGCCATGCGCTTGCCAATCTCTTCCGGCGAGAGATCTTCCGTGTGCGTAGCGATCGCCCACTGGTGGCCGAACGGATCAACCAGGTGCCCCATGCGGTCGCCCCAGAACATGTCCATCGGCGGCATCGTCGCCGTCGCTCCCGCCGCGATTGCGCGATTGAATACCCCGTCAACGTCTTCGGTGTAGAGCATCACAGAGCCCGTGGAACCGCCGCGAGTGGCCGGCGAGAGCGCGTGCTGCTCCGGATTCTCGTCCGCAAGCATCAGTGTCGAGTTACCAATCTTTACTTCCGCGTGCATGATGCGCCCGCCCGGTCCAGGCATCCGCACCGTTTCGGTGGCGCCAAACGCCTGCTTGTAGAACTCGATCGCCTCGGCGGCGCCCTTCACATACACATACGGCGTCAGCGAGTAGTAGCCTTCGGGAATTGCCTTTACACCCATTCGTGCCTCCTGGTCGCTGATTCAACGTCAGCCACCCTTGTCTGTACCACGAAAGAGTTGAAATTGGGGTCAGACCCCAGTTTCAACTACCTCGGCGCGATCGGATTGAGGCGGAGCTCCATCGGCACCACATCGGTGGACGGCGCGGGCATCGCGATCAGGAAACGCCTGCCGTCCGGCGCCGGGGCGTAGAGACCGCCGAACAGCGGCACTTCGAACAGCGTCGAGGCCGGCGCAACCGACGGCGTTCCGGCCGTCACACTAACCGGGGCAGCCATCAAGCGATTGCCGGGCGCCACGAAGTACAGTTCGCGTCCGTCGCTACGCCACAACGGACGAAATCCTCCGCCTGAGGACGCGGCAACCCGGCTGCTCATTTCGGGGAAGCGGCTCACATAGACCTCGGTGCGTCCTGATTCGTTCGACGTGTATGCCAGCAGGCGGCCGTCTGGCGACAGGCTCATCTCGTTTTCGTCGGCGGGCGTTTGCAGCAGGCGCTGCGGCGATCCACCGTCGACCGGCACCGTGAACAGGTTCCAGCCGGTGTCGTTCGAAAAGGCCCGAAACAGGATGGTGCGCGCATCGGGCGTGAACCCGGTGGCGTATTGGATCTCGAACGACTTCGTGACGCGCACCTCGGGACCCGAGCCGCGTTCTCGCCGGACCACAATGTTCGGCGGCGAGTCGGATGCGATGCTGTACGCCAGCGCCGATCCGTCCGCGCTCCAGACGGGAGAGCCGCTCCAGTACTCCGCCGGCACGCGGACCGTCGCGCCAGAGGGAAGATCGACCGTCCATACACTCGACAAGCCTTGCGCGTCGCGCCGCTCGACTGCCGCCGTTCGTCCATCGGCGGACAGTGACAGCTGCCGAAAGGCCGCGGCTGACGCGGCGATCTCCGACACCCCTTCGCCGGCGCGATCCATCCACATCAGCGAGCCAAGTGCCAGGTGCTGACGCGGCCGATACACCAGCACCGATTGCGCAATCGTGAATGCGGCCTGCCCCGGCGGGGTGTAGTCCACCGTGTCAGCGAGCTTGAAGGCGTCGCCCTGCACGGTCCGCGATTCGGCGTCGAAAGGCCGGGCCATCAACACACGATCGCGCACATAGAGCAGGTGTCCGCTCGATGCGTAGATACCCGGGGTTGCGGCGGCGCCGACCGGCAACGAGGGATCGGGGTCGAACAGGAACTGGCGCGTCGACGATCCGATTTCACCGACATACAAGCCGCGCTGCTTGCCCGCGATATAAAAGACGAAGTGACGCCCGTCCGGCAGAAACGACGGATACAGGTGATGCGTCTCGGCGCTGTCGGCGTTGAGCGTACTGGCGGGCTCTGGACGTCCGCCCGAAGCCGCGACCTGCATCAACGCACCCTGTTGATGCGGTTGAAACACGATGGTGCCTGTCTCGCTCCACGACCCGCCGGCGCCGGTTCCCGCCTCGCTGATCACGACCGCCGGTCCGCCGCCCGCAGGCACGCGCTTGAGCTGACCGCCGGAGAAGAACGCGAGCTCCGTGCCTGACGGGGACCAGAACGGATCGCTCGCACCGGTCGTGCCGTCGATGGGTTGCGCGCGCGAGGCATCCAGCGGGCGCACCCAGATCTGTCGCTCGCCGCTGCCGTCCTCGGTGACGAAGGCGAGGGTGCGGGCATCAGGCGAGAGCGCGACGCCACCGGTGAGGTACTGATTCTCTGGCGGGAGGATGAATGCGTGGACGCCGGCAGGCTTCGTGGCCGGACGCGGCGCGATCCACATCGCCGCCGCGCCCAGGGCCACGCCGGCGAGAGCTGCAGTCGCCGGAAACCACCACGATCGCACCCTGGTTCGAGGCAGCGGCATCGCACTGCGTGCCACCGATCCCGACTTCGCGCTGCTCAACCCGCTCTGCAGCCAGCGCAACTGACGGGCGACATCACCCATTCCCTGCCAGCGCTCGTGTGGATCCTTGGCCAGGCAGGTGTGAATCAGTTCATCGAGTCCCGTCGGCGTGACCGGCACGATCGTCGAGACACGGGCGGGTTCATCGCGCAGGATGGCGCTCAGCACCCTCGCCGGCGATTCGGCTTCGAACGCCTTCACGCCGGCGACCATTTCGTAGACCACCGCGCCGAAGGCGAAGATGTCGGCGCGCGTATCGACCTCGCTGCCATCGAGCTGCTCGGGCGCCATATAGTGCAGCGTCCCCAGCAACGTCCCTTGCGTCGTCAATGAGTTCCGCTCGGCTACGGTCGCGTCCGCGTCACCGGTCGGCGCGACGCTGCGCGCGAGACCGAAATCGAGGAGGCGCGCGCCGGCGCGAGTCAGCATGACGTTGCCGGGCTTGAGATCGCGGTGCACGATGCCGGCGCGGTGCGCGGCCGCGAGCGCCTCGGCGATCTGCACGGAGGTGTCGAGTGTTTCCTTGATCGACATGGCTCCGCGAGCCAGCCGCTGTGCCAGCGTCTCGCCTTCGAGGAACTGCATCACCAGGAACAGTCCACCGCCGCTGTCGCTCGGCAGCTCACCAACGTCGTACAGCGGACAGATGTTCGGATGCTCGAGGCGGGAGACGCTGCGGGCTTCGCGTTCGAAGCGCTCGCGGCGAATCGGATCGCCTGCGAGCGTGGCCGGCATCACCTTGATGGCAACGGCGCGATCAAGTCGCGTATCGGCGGCGCGATACACCTGTCCCATGCCGCCCTCGCCAATAAGGCCGAGGATTTCGTACGGACCGAGCCGGGTGCCGGATGGCAGCATCGGTCTCTTGGACGGAGTCGATCCGCTTCCGGTTGTCTATTGGTGAAGCGGGAACAACAAACAGTTGCTCCCGTCTAGGTGAGGATGGCTCGTTGCGGCGTCCGCTACTTCTTCGTGATCGGTTCGAAGCGGTAAACCAGATAGCTGATCGGTCCGTCCAATTCACTGAAGCTATGCGGCGTGCCGGCCGGCACCATGACGATGTCGCCAGGCTTCACACGCTGAGCCGTGCCGCCAATGCGCGTGCCCGTCTGGCTCATGCCGGCGTTGACGCGGGTGAGATCGGTTGGCTTGGCGCCGCCGAGCGACCCACCGGTCACGAAGGTGCCGGAGCCCGACAGGATGTAGTACGTCTCGGTGACGTAGTCGTGGATCAGCGCGCTCGCTTCTGGCTTCACGCGATGCAGCATCGCGACCGAGGCCTTTCCGCCCAACACGTCGCTGGCCTTGATGGGTTGATCAACCACGTTGGCCGCCTTCTGTTTCTGCAGCACGGCCTCGTGCTCTTCGCGGGTAATTAACGTCGCGGGAACCTGTGCTTGCTCGGCGGACACCGTCAGGAGAAGGGCGAGGATCAGCATGCGCGAACTCTACACCTATTCAGTGGTGAGAGTGCGGGCGGGATCGATCCTGGAAGCACGGCGCGCCGGCACGTAGCACGCGGCCAGTCCTGCCAGCAGCAAGACGGCCGCCGCGGCCACGAGTGAGGCCGGGTCGCCGGGCGGAACTCCATAGAGCACGGCCGAGAGTGAACGAGCCGCGAACAGGCCCGTCGCCAGTCCAATCACCACGCCGGCTATGGTGATCGCGCCGCCTTCACGCATGACAAGGCGCACCACATCACCGCGGCTGGCGCCGAGTGCCACCCGCGTGCCGATTTCACGCGTCCGCCGGCGGACGCTATAGGCCATCACGCCGTAGATGCCGATCGCCGCGAGCAACACCGAGACGATCGCGAATCCGCCAAGCAGCCGCATCGCCAGCCGCGTCATCGCCATCGATGCCGAGGCGTAGTCGGCCATGGTGCGCGCGGGATATACGACCACCGACGGTTCCAGCGAGCGCAACGCGGTGCGCACGGCAGGCAGCGAGGTGATCGGATCGCCGTCGGTCTGAACAAAGAGCGTATTGGCCGGACCAGGAAAGTACAGGTCCGCGCGAGGACGATCGGTCAATGACGCGCGTCGAATGTTGCCGACGACGCCGACGATCACCGCGCCGTCTCCGGGACCCGCCCTGAGGCGGATACCGATGGGATCCTCGCCAGCGAAGTGTTGATCCGCGGTCGCTTCGCTGATGATCACCGGCGTGATCTTCTCGAGTCGATCGCGGTCTTCGAACAACCGTCCGGCTCTGAGCGGAATGTCGAGCGCGCGAAAGTAACCGGCACTCGCCACCTGCCAGCCAACATCGGGCGGCCGCTCGCCTGCCGGCGCCGGCCGGTCGAGACGATCGAGCGCCACGGTCCAGTTGTTGCCGGTCAACGGCACCACTTCGGCGGTGCCCACGTGATTGATATCCGGCAGTTGCTCCAGCGCCCGTTGTGCGCGGGCATAGAAATCCACAACCGTGTCCGGCGTGCGATATCGAGCCTGCGGAAGGAGGATCTGCATCGTCAAGACGTTGTCGACGCGGAAGCCAGGATCCACAGCAATCAGGTTGGCGAAGCTTCGCAGCGTCAAGCCAGCGCCAACCAGCAGGATCCCGGCGAGCGCGATCTCGCCGGCGACCAGCCACGACGCGGCCCGCCTGGCGCCCACGCTCATCGACGTGCCTCTGGCAGCCGCCAACGCTCCGCTCTGCCCCTGGGTCGCCAGGCTGACGCACGACAGCGCGCTGAACAACACCGCGGCAATCACCGACACCGCGAGCGAGAAGGCCACCACTGGGACGTTGAGACCCACATCCTTCAATGCCGGAACCTGCGTGGTTTGCGGCACCAGCGCGGCGAGTGCGGGCGCCGCCTGCCACGCGACAATCACACCGATCAGTCCCCCGGTGAGCGACAACACGATCGCTTCGGTGAAGACCTGCGACGCCAGCCGCGTCCACGATGCGCCCAATGCGGTCCGCACGGCCATCTCACGGTGACGCCCCAGTGAGCGGGCCAGCAGCAAGTTGCCGACGTTCACGCACGCAATCAACAACACGAATCCAACAGCGATCAGCAGCAGTAGCAACGGCCGCTTGGTATCACCAACCAGCGCGTCGCGCAGCGACTCGGCGTAATACTGCGTCCCACGGTTCTGGTCGGGAAACTGTTGCGCGAACTCTCGCGACAGCGCGTCGAGCTCGGCGCGCGCGGCGTCGACCGTCTGCCCCGTCTTCAACTGCGCGATCGCCGGACTCCAGCCATTCCTGCGATTGGTGGGCGGTACGGCCGGCAACGCCGTCGGTATCGCGACGTCCGTCGCCGCGTTCGGAGGAAAGTGAAAACCCTGCGGCAGGACGCCGATCACCTGGCGGCGGGTCGAGAGAAACTGGACGCCGCGACCGATGATGTTGGGGTCCGATCCGAACCGCGTCTGCCACATTTCATGACTGATCATCACGACCGGCGGCGCATCGGGCCTGGTGTCCTCGACGGTGATCAACCTGCCCATCGCCGGTTGCACGGACAACATCGCGAGCAGCGCTGGCGTGGCGGACAGTCCCGCGATGCGTGTCGGTTCGTTCCCCTCAAACAACGTGGTCTGGACGTTGCCGTACTCGGTGAGGTTCTGCAGCGTCTGGACGCGCGCCTTCAAGTCGATCAGGTCGCCCGTCGCCAGGTATTCCTTGGTGATGCCGGTGGTCGTGTCTCGATGCCGAAGGATGACGATTTCATCGGCGTTCTTGACCGGCAACGGCCGCAGCAACACCGCCTCGACGACGGCGAACAGTGCGGTGTTCGCACCGATGCCGAGCGCCAGCGTCAGGACCGCCGCGGCGGTGAACCCGGACTCGAGGCGGAACAATCGAAACGCGCGACGAACATCCTGGATGAACATGGCGAAATACGCTTTCCGGGCCGGAGGCCCGCCCTGGGCGAGTGACGACGCGCGATGCACATGCTGTCGCGAGTCGAGGTGACTGCAGGCCCACACCCTCCAGCAGTCGATCCATAGCGCGGTCGTGGCGATGCGCAGCCTGAGGCCGCGGATGTTTCGCGCGCGGAGGTCCTCGAGCGACGGATGGAACAGGTCGCGCTCCGCTTCCCGAGGCAGCCATCGCGCCAGTCCGCGCCGGAACTCAGGCATCGGACCACCGCAACCTGGTCGCCGCGCGCGCCACGTGCTCGTAGAAGGCCCGCGCTTCGTTCCACCGCTTCTTGCCGTCCGCCGTGATGCGGTAGTGGCGCTCGGTGACGGCCTGGTCGCCTACCGTGATCTGCTCGTAGCGGCCGTCAACCAGCCGGTCCTTTTCCAGGCGCGCCATCAACTGGTAGAACGCCGGGCCGGTGCGGCGGATGCCGTACCCGGCCAGCGCGTCACGCAGTGCGCGGCCCGGGTGATCGGCGTTGCGCAGGACGCCAAGGACCAGGAACTGGAGATGGGTCAGCTCGGGCAGCTGCGGTCTCGACATAATGTGACGTTATATACGATCACGTTAGACGGCGTCATCCGGCAAATGGTTGGGACTGCGATTAAGATGGCGCGCATGCGAACCCTGGCCGCCGCCATCCTGTTGTTGTCGTGTGCGTTGCCCGCCGCCGCTCAAGACGATGGCGCGCGCCGCGCCGCCCCGGCGCGAAAGGACGGTCCGTGGTTTGGTGTGACACTGCCGCCCAAGGCCAACTCGGCTCCCGCGGTGAAGGTCGGGAGCCGGGCACCGCGGCCGGTCGCGGCCGAAACGGCGACGCCGGAGTTCAACGGCGCCGCGATGAAGGCCGACGTCGACACGATCGTCGGCTTTGCGCGCCACAAGGAAGTCGGCGCGGGCCAGATGTGGGGACGAATCGCCGGGTTCCCGTCGAGCGATCGCACGGTTGACTGGGCGCTCGAGCAGTTCCGCAGGGCCGGCATCACCGAGATCAGGACGCAGACCATCAGGCAGGATGAGAAGTCGTCACTGTGGCTGCCGCTGGCGTGGAAGGTGACGCTACTGGGCGATCCATCCTTCGGCGCCGGGTCGTCGGACATCGTTCTCGAGTCCGCCTTGCCGGTTGGTCCCTCGTCGATTCCGAACGGCACGATGACCGCGCCGCTCGTCTACGTCGGCGCTGCCAGTCCCGCGGTGCTGCAGCACATTGACGTCAAGGGCAAGATCGCCGTGCAGTTGATCGTGCCGCAGGGGCACATGCTGTTCGAGCGAGGCGCGGTCGATTCGCGATCGGAGGAGTTGATCAAACGCGGTGCGGTCGGGGTGTTCAATCTCGTCCGGCTGCCGGGCAACGAGCTGTCGCGCGACTTCACCGATTGCGGCGATCCGTGTTTCAACATCGGCGGCCGCGACGGGATGTTTCTCGAGACGGTCCTGGATCGCGCCGCGCAGGCCGGGGCGCCGGACAAGGTGCGCGTGAAGATCGACCTGCAGACACAGACCTATCGCGGCCTCACGGCCAACAATGGCGTCGCCGTGATTCGTGGGTCATCGGACGAGGTGATCGTCCTCAACGCGCACGTCGATGGCTGGTTTGACGGCGCGGGCGACAACGGTGACGGGCTCGCCGTGCTGGTCGCACTCGCCCGTCACTTTGCCAGGCCGGCCAACAAACCGCAGCGCACGATCGTGTTCGTGGCCAGCGCCGGGCATCACACGCCTGGCATCAACGGCCCGCGCAGTTTCGTCAACGCCAATCCGGAACTGGCGGCGAAAGCCGTGATGCTCGTCAACATCGAGCACGTCGCGCAGCGCAACTTCTCGCCCGCGCGAACGACAGCGCCTGATGGATACCGCGACGCGGTCGCTGATACCGGCGAGGCGCCCATCGCGGTCGGGGTCACCAACAACTCGCCGTTCCTGCAGGAATTGATCGATGGCGGTCCGGCGCGCTTCGGCGTCAACTTCATTTCCGAACGGTCGACGTTCCAGAGCGGTGAGGCCGGCGGATGGGCGGGGTTGAGCGTCGCGAAGGTGTGCGTGATGCAGGCACCGCCGCTGTACCACACGACCGGTGAAGTGCTCGACGTCATCTCGGCGCCAGGACTCGAGCGCATTGCCCGGTTCCTGGCGTCGTTTGTCTCATCGGTCGATCGCGCTCTACGCGAACGCATCAACCCTTGATCGCGCGCTGTCAGTTCTTTCGATAGACGCGCACCTCGACGAGCTTGATGCCGCCGGATCGTCCCGGCCGGGTGTCCATGACCTGGTGGAAGGTGGCCACGAGGGTATAGCCAGCAGGTGCGGGATCTCCCGGCATCACGAAGACCACGGTGCCAGAGGGCACACTGCCGGCGTCACCTTTGTCACCCTTGTCGCCTTTGTCACCCTTGTCGCCTTGATCACCCCTGTCCCCTTGTGGACCCTGGGGCCCCTGCGGTCCCGGAGGACCAGATGGTCCTTGGGGTCCGGCTGACCCGACTCCGCCAAGACCACCTGCACCAAGCGGAACCACGGTCACGACCATCGAGTCCGATACCTGGCCGGCCGCACCAACCGCGGTGAAGGTAAAGACATGGGTGCCGATGCCGAGTCGCGTCACCAGTTGCGCCGAGCCGGACACCAACGCGCCGTCCTTGCTCCACGACACGCTCGTCGCGCCGCTGAACGCGCCGACGTGAATGAAGTCAGCCATGAAGGTCAAAGAGTCGGGATTACCAGGCTCAAACTCAGTCAAGCCCGCGGTCAGCGTCACATCGGGTCCCGCGTTGGCGGTCAACGGACCTCCACCGCCGCCACCGCCGCCGGAGAAATCGCTCAGCCAGCGGAAGTTGTCGAGCAACACGGTCGAATCGATGATGCCGTCGCCCGAGTCCCAAATGTAGAAGTGCAACGTGACATTCTCGCCGGCGTTCACGCCCGCCTGCGACGTCAACCAGCCGGTTGCGCCGTTCTCGTCGAACCCCGTCCCAACGAGGAGCGGTGAGCCGCTCGTTTCCGAGAACTGCACGGCGTTGGACACGATCGGCTGGCCGTTCGCGTCGACGCTGATGCTGGTCAGCGTGCCGCCCCGTTCGAGTATCGCGGCAAAGCCATCGCCGTACTGCGAGCAGATCCACGAGGGATAGTCGCGGGAGTAGTAGTTGAAATCGAACGCCAGTCCGTTCATCGACGCCGGGACCTGCAACGTCAGCGCGACGTGGGTCAGGTCGCGCGCGGCCCCTGTGATCGTCGCCGGGCATAGCGGCGATTCCTGCGGATATCCGGCGGGGTACGCCGACACCAGCTGGTGGTCGAAGTTCTGCGCATAGCCGGCATCGACCGGCGATGCCGCCCTGCCGTTCGACATGATGGCCAGCGAGGTACCGCTTTGCGGTGGCACGGAGCCAAACGACGAACGCACATTGCGCGTGCCTGCCAGCACCGGCGCAACCACCTCGGCGTTGACAAGGCTGGCAGGCGGAATATCCATGGCGGCGGCCATTTGTGCCGCCGTCGCCGACTGCGCAAACGCGCGATCGGGTGCCGCGATCAGCGTCACGGCGAACACTGCAGCGATGGTGAGTCTGGCTGCCGGGAAGTTGAGGTTGTCGGTCATTTCTGGAATTCGCTCCACTGGTGTGTGTCGTTGCCGCTCAGCCGTCACGACGGCTTGGTCACATCAGGTTAGAGGCGTCTTGCGCGACAGATTGCTCACGGGTCTTGCGGCGATCCGCCTCAAGCGTCAGAATTTCTCGCGGATGCCGGCGCCCCCAGCCGCAGGCGGCAGCGATGCGCGGTGGACGGCCGAGGAAATCTACCGGTCAAAGCTGCGCGCCGATCTCGTGGTGCTCTCGGCCTGCAGTACGGGGGCGGGCGCGCAGGCTGACGGCGAAGGTGTAATGAGCCTGTCTCGAGCGTTCCTGCACGCCGGCGCGCGCGCCACCATCGCGACGCTTTGGGATGTGCCGGACTCGCCTTCCCCGCTGTTCGCCGATGCGCTCTACCGCGAGTTGTCGCTCGGCAGGTCCCTGGGCGTGGCCGCTGCCGAAGCGCGGCGCGAGTTGCGTCGCCGCGGCGCGCCGCCCCGCGCATGGGCGGCCTACGTCCTGGCCGGCAATCCCTCGGCCCTGGTCCATGTCGCGCCGCGCACGTCGACGCGTTTAGCCGCGGCCCGCGTCACAGGCGGAGCGGCACTCGCCCTGATCGTTGCCGCTGTCTACTTGCAGCGGTCGGCGGCGCGCCGGCTCCGTGCGCCGCAGGCGGCCATCGCCTCCGTCTTCTTCGCGGCCGCAACGCTGTCACTCCAGTTCTGGCCGTCAACGAGTTACCTCGCGAGCACAGACACGTCTGTGACGCGAGGCGCCGAGATCGCGCATCTGGAACTTGGCGCGAACGGACGGGCGTGGTCGTGGCGCCAGGTCGACGGCGCCGACGAGCATCAGGTGACGCTGTTCGACGAATCCGGGCAGCCGGTGGGCCCAGTACACCTCGCATCGTCGACCTTCGTCCTGCCCGATTCGCAAAAAACGTCGTGGATTCGCGTGGTCGCGCGGCGAGACGGCCAGTCGCTGGCCGAGTCGCCATTGATGCGCGTCAGCCCGTAAATCCAGTAGGATTTTGGGCATGAAACGTATCACTGCCCTTGGCACCATCGTTCTCGCCGGCGCCCTGACCGTGGCCGTGGCCGCACAGCAGGCGCCGCCACCGCAGCCGTCGGTGGACAACCTCACCGTTGAGAAAGTCAAAGACAACCTGTTCGTGATCCGCGGCGGCGGAGGCAACACCGCCGTGTTCGTGACGGCCGCCGGCGTCACGCTCGTCGACACCAAGAACCCCGGATGGGGTCAGCCGTTGCTCGACAAGGTGAAGACCGTGACCGACAAGCCCGTCACGCGCGTGATCAACACCCACACGCACTACGATCACGTCAGCGGCAACGTCGCCATGCCCGCGACCGTTGAGATCATCGCGCACGCCAATACCGCGAAGATGATGCCGAACACCACCGGCGTCACCGGCCTCGGCAACACCGAGAACGTCTTCACGGCGAATCCCGGCAAGGGCATTGCCAAGCGCACCTTCACCGACAAGTTGACGATCGGCTCGGGCGCCGATCAGATCAACCTGTATCACTTCGGTCCGGCACACACCGGCGGAGACGCATTCGTCGAGTTCGTCGCCAACAAGGTGATGCACGCCGGCGACGTGTTCCCCAACAAGGGCCTGCCGATCATGGACAAGCAGAACGGCGGCTCGGGCGTGCAGTACGCCGCTACCGTTCGCAAGGCGGTCGATGGCATCAAGGGCGTCAACACCATCATCAACGGCCACACCCCCGCGCAGACGACGCCCGCCGACATGCGCGAGTTCGCGGATTTCGTCAGCGACTTCGTGGCGCACGTGCAGGCCGCGAAGAAGGCCGGAAAGAGCGCCGCCGATGCGGTGAAGGAATGGACCAACCCTGCGAAGTACGCCGGCTACGCCGCGCCCAACGCGGCGCGCGCCACGGCCTACGCGCAGGTGATCATGGACGAAACGAAGTAAGCCGATGGGCTAGTGGGCCAATAGGCCAATAGGCCAATAGGCCAATGGCTTGATGGGCCAAAGGGAGGCGGATCGCACTCAGCGGTCCGCCTTTTTCGTTTGTGCCTATCGCTTCTCGGCCAGGTGCCGGTCAAAGAATCCGACCAGCTTGCGATAGAAATAGAGCGCGTAATGCTCGCGCGCGGTCCAGGCATGCGTCGCCGCCGGGGCGGTCGCCACGTCGAAGTCTTTCCCTAACAACATCAATCGCTCGGCGAGGGCCATCGTGGTTCGAAACGGCACGACGTCGTCCATCAAGCCGTGGATGATCAGCAGTGGATCACGCAAGTCGTCACCAAGCTGCAACGCCGATCCGCGAACGAAGGCTTCGGGGTGCGACGACGGTGTTCGCGTGATGGCCACATCATCTGGCCCGAATGCATGCGGATCGACCGCAGGCGCGCCGGCAACACCGGCGGCGTAGACGCCCGGCCTTTTCAGGAGCGCGTAGACCGAAAGCAATCCGCCGTAGCTGCTCCCCCAGATGCCGATGCGGCGGCCATCGACGTACGGCAGTATCTTGAGACCATCCACTGCCGCCTGAAGATCGTCGAGATCCTTGCCGCCGTAGTCCATCAAGAAGGCTTCACGAAAGTCGCGTCCGTAACCAACGCTGCCGCGCACGTCCACCTGCACGACGATGTAGCCGCGCTGGACGAGGAACTGCTGGAGCGTGCCCGCGAGCCCATTCCAGCGGTTGCGCACGGTGTTCGAGTAGACCGGACCGAAGATCACCGGATGCCGGCGGGTCCGATCGAGCGAAGCCGGCTCGAGAATGCGGGCATGCACCACATGGCCGTCCACCGCGTTCGTGAACGTCGCATAGCGCGCCCTCGCCCATTGTTGACGCGAGAATTCCGGCAACGGTGACGACGTGATCCGGCGCTCAGCAGCAGCGCCCGTTGTTGCAACAGTGACGAGTTCCGGCGGCGTCACGTCGTCGGTCCACACAGTGGCCAGGTGACGTCCGTCTGGAGACAGCACTGGCGCGTGCGTCCCGGCGAGCGACGTGAGCGCGACAGGGGCTGTGCCATCCGGGCGTGCGCGATACACCTGTCTCTCGTAAGGATTCTTCTGCGTGCTGGTGAAGGTCAGTGTGCCATCGCCGGCGATATCAACAAGATCGACGACGTCCCAGGAGCCCGACGTGAGCGGCTGCGGCGTGGCCTTCGGTGCGCTCGCGTCGATCGCGTACAGATGATCGCGCTCCGTCAAGTCGGCGAGCACGACGATGCGGCGTCCATCGGGGTGCCAGCGAGCGGAGTACGACGGATAGATGCGCGTGGGCCGGTGATCGTGCCACAGCAGGCGCGGCGTCGTGGCGCCTGCATCGAGCACCGACAACCAGCGATCGGTGCCCGTGTCGGAGACACGGTCGATTATCAGCCGGCCGTCAGTCGACCATTGAAAATCGCTGACGCCGCGATAACCGGGCTCGTCGAGTGGGATCGCGCGGACCTGGCGCGTACCGACATCGACCAGATGCAAGGTGCGCCGCTCGTTCTCGTCGCCTGGATAGCCGCGGCGCAGCTCGCTCACGACCGTCTCATCGCCGAGATACGACGGGAACGGCACGCGTCGAATATGCCGGCGATCGACCTGGTGGAATGCGATGGTGCGGCCGTTGGGCGCCCAGGCAAATGGCGACCAGCTCGCGCCCCATACGCCGGTACCGATCTCCACATCGGCGCGGTTGTACGAGCCGAGTGGCACCCGCGCGATCCCGGCAACTGCCAACTCCGTTAGTCGTGCCGGCGCCGCACTGCCATCGAGCGGCCACAGCCACAGATCACCGTCGCGCAAAAAGGCCAGCCTGGTTCCGTCTGGAGACACGGCGAGATTCGACGCTGCACCACCAAGATCGAGGCGCGATGGAGTCCCGCCGTCGGCACTGACGCGGTACGTCGCGCCACCCGCCGTGAACAGGAGGGTGCGGCTGTCCTGCAGCCACAAATATTCGCCGACCCCTCCGCGGGCCCGGGCGGCGGCCTGCGCCGCCAGCGCCGCGGTGGTGCGACCTGCGGGCGGCACCGGCGAGGGATGCGAGCGCTCGAGTTCGGTGAGCCGTCTCAGTCCGCTGCCATCCGCGGCCGCGATCCAAAGATCGCGAAACGCCAACCCGCTGTTGTTCCAGGCAAACGCCAGCCTTCGGCTATCTGGTGACCATACCGGCGATGCCGGCGGTGTGCCGATGATGCTCGGACGTGTGGCCACTTGCTCCAGCGTCAATGGAGCCGCAGTCTGCGCGGACGCGGTGGCGGCATGCACCGCGATCAGAAAGAGCCAGGCCAGGCGAAACCGAATGGACATCGACGGCATAGTACAACGGCTATACTGGCGGCCCGATGATCGAACCCGCCGGCCGCGCCACGCTCGCCCGGGAGATGGGCGTGCTGGGACTGACGGCGACAGGCGTGTGCGCCATGGTCGGCGCCGGCATCAACATCATCCCGTTCATGATCCAGCGCAACGTGCCTGGCATTGGACCGTACGTGCTGCCGGCGTTCTTGTTTGCCGCGCTGCCTGCTGTCCTTGCCGGACTTGCGTACGCCATTCTCGCGTCCGCAATGCCTCGGGCTGGTGGCAGCTACGTTTACGCCAGCCGCGGATTGAGTCCGTACCTCGGTTTCGTCGCCTCGTTCTCGCAGTGGTTTGCCCTCTGCGTCGCGATCGGCGTCGTGTCGTACGTGCTGGTGCCCTTCATTCGCGATATCGCGGTTGCGGCAGACTGGCCGCAAGCGGCGGCGACGCTCGACAGCAGCCCGGTGCGGTTGACGATCTCGCTCGGGGTGCTGTGGGCGGCGGTAATCGCGAACCTGCGCGGCATCGTGTTCTATCAGCGGCTGGTCGTGCCGCTGATGTTCCTGACCTTTGCCCTCGGTGGCGTCGTGATCGTCGCCGGCTTCTGGTTCGGTGCCGGCGATTTCTCGGCCGCGCTGATGGCACGTGAAGGTCGCGCCGTCCCGGACGTGCCCGCCGCGTTGGCGCCGTGGACGTTCATGTCGGCGTCCGCAGTGCTGTTTGCCTCCTTCATTGGCTTTGACGCGATCGCGCAAGCAGGCGGCGAGGCGCGGCAGCCGGGGCGCAGCCTTCCACTGGCGATCGGACTCGCCGTGGGCTCCGTGGCCCTTTTCTACCTGCTGTTCACCGCGGCGGTGTATCACGCGGTGCCATGGCAATACGTGGCAGACGAAGCGATGCGGCGCGATGTCACGGCGCCGGGACTCCTCGGCTATCTATTGCCGCCGTTCTGGACGGTCGTCATTGTTTCGGCCGCGGCCGTCGCCCTCGCGAAAGATCTGCCGGCGATGTTGCTGGCGACGTCGCGCCTGATGTTCGCATGGGCGGAAGACGGTATCTTTCCGCGGGCGGTGGCGGCCGTGCATCCGCGCCATCGCACCCCTCACATCGCGGTGCTGGCCAGTGGTGTGATGGCGACCATGGGCGTACTCGGCAGCCACCTCGCCGGAGACTTCTTCCTCGGCGTCGACATTCTCGTCACGGCAATGCTCGTCAACTTCCTGCTGATGGCCGTGTCGGTGCTGACCCTGCCCTCCCGGAATCCGGCGATCGCCAACGCCATCACCGTGCTGCCCAATGCCACCCTTCGCGTCCCCCTAGCGATCCTGGCCGTTGTCGTCATCACCGGTTTTTTCGCGGTGCACACCATCAAGGATCTGACAGCGGTGACGACGGCGTGGTATTTCCGTTCGACCTGGTTGTGGGTCGCGGTCATGACCGCCGGCACGATCATTTACTGGCGCGAAGTGAGAAAGCTCAAAGCCGCGGGAGTTGACCTGCGCGCACGTTTTGCGGCGTTGCCGCCGGAGTGAGCCGCACGATGGTTCAGAGAATTGACTTGGCTCCCGGACTCTCGATCTCCCGGGTGCTGACAGGATTGTGGCAATTGGCCGACATGGAGCGCGACGGCCGCGCGCTCGATCTCGAACGTACCGCCGACGCAATGCAACCGTACGCCGATGCGGGACTGACCACGTTCGACATGGCCGATCACTACGGATCGGCCGAACTCGTGGCAGGCATTTTCCGGTCTCGTCACACCGCGACCCCGCAGTGCCTCACGAAGTGGGTGCCCAAACCCGGACGGGTCACCGCGTCCGAGGTGCGAGCGGCGGTCGAGCGCGCGCTCGAACGGCTGCAGGCGACGTCGATCGATCTGCTGCAGTACCACGCGTGGAACTATGCCGACCCGAGCTGGATCGAGACGCTGTTTCACCTGCAGGACCTCAAGCACGAAGGCCTGATTCGTCATCTCGGGTTGACCAACGTGGATACCGCGCACCTGCGCGTGGTCAAGAGCAGCGGCATCGACGTGGTCTCGAACCAGGTCTCTTACTCGCTGCTCGATCAGCGCGCGGCCAGGGGGCTCGGACCCTACTGCGCATCCACCGGTGTGGGACTGCTCGCCTACGGAACGGTCGCGGGCGGTTGGTTGAGCGACAAGTGGCTGGGCAAAGCGGAACCTGACTGGGAACGTACCGGCACGTGGTCGATGATGAAATACGGCCGCTTCCTCCGCGTTGCCGGCGGTTGGGATGCGTTGCAGCGAGTGCTGGCTGCCGCAAAGCGGGTCGGCGATCGGCACGGCGTTTCGATCGCCAACGTGGCGACGCGCTACATCCTGGATCAGCCAGGAGTTGCGGGCGTGATCGTCGGCGCGCGGCTTGGCGAGAGCGCGCACATCGATGACACATTGAAGCTGTTCTCGTTCTCTCTCTCTGACGACGATCGGGCGGAGATTCGGTCGGTGCTTGGCACCCTCCATCCGATTCCGGGTGATTGCGGCGACGAATATCGAAAGCCACCGTTCCTGACGGCGTCGGGAGACCTGAGCCATCATCTGCAAACGTTGCCGGCACCCTATGACACGGTCGTCGGGGACGACGGTCGCACACGCTGCCTCTCCGGTACCGTCTGGGAAACCTCCGCCGGCTTCGCCCGTGCGATCCGCCGCGGAAACCAGGTCGCGATCTCGGGCACAACGGCCACGCTCGGCGACCGTGCAATCGGCGGCAACGATCCCGCCGCCCAGGCGCATTTCGCGATCGACAAGCTCGAGGGCGCGCTCCAGTCGCTCGGTGCCGCGCTCACCGATGTCGTGCGCACGCGCGTCTACGTGCGCCACGTCAGCGACTGGGAAGCAGTCGCCCGTGCCCACGGTGAGCGGTTCGGCCGCATTCAACCGGCCAATACGCTCGTCGGTGCGGAGCTGGTCGGCGATGAGTACCTCGTCGAGATCGAAGCCGACGCCATCATCAACTCTTAACTGTCGACTGCCGGCTACCGACTGTGATCGTATGATGCTCGCATGACCCATCCCGTTGGGCGATTCCTGGTGCGGCTCGCGATTGCAGCCATCGTAGTTGTCGTGGCGGCCGCTTCGATCGGCGCACAATCGACGCCGGCGTCCTATCAGCAACTGCTCGCGCTCTTCACGGAGTGGCGCGCGTTCGAAGAACCCCCGCGCGTGGACGGTGGGGTGCCGGACTACTCGGCGGCCGTGAGCGAGCGACGCCTGGCAGAGCTCGCAAAGCTGCAGGCGCGGCTGAAGGCCATCGATCAGAGCGGCTGGTCGATCCCGCAGCAGGTCGACCACCACTTGGTACGCGCCGAGATGAACGGCATGGAGTACCACCTGCGCGTGCTGCAACCCTTCGCGCGGGATCCGGCGTATTACGCGTCGATCATTACCGGCGAAAGCGACACGCCCGCCAAAGAAGGCCCGACGATCCACGGCGCCATCAAGCTCTACGACTATCCGATCTGGCCGCGTACCGGGCTCGACACGGTTCAACCGCTCTCGCCCGCACAATCCGCCGATCTCGGCGCCAGGCTGCGGACCATTGCGCCATTGTTGGCCGCGGCTCGCCGCAATCTCGCTGCGGGTAACGCCCGCGATCTGTGGGTCGGCGGCGTGCGGGCCTTTGAAGAGCAGGCGGAGGCCTTGCGTACGCTTCTCAGCCGCGTGCCGGCAGGCGACAGCGCGCTGGTCAGCGCCAGCGAGTCGGCATTGTCGGCCACCGAGAGCTTCGCCGGGTGGTTACGGAGCGAAGCGCCGAAGAAGACCGGCCCCTCCGGCATCGGCAAGGAGCAATACACCTGGTACCTCCGCAACGTATTGCTTTCCCCGCTGACGTGGGAGGACGAAGTCACGATCCTGCGACGGGAGCTGGCCAGGGCGCACACGTCCCTCCGGCTCGAAGAAAACCGCAATCGCCAGTTGCCGCCGCTGGTCGTCGCCAATACGCCCGAGGCGTATGCCGCGTTGCAGGAGCGGGCCATCCCTCGCTACCTGAAATGGATGGCCGACAACCGCATCCTCGCCATGGAGCCGTGGATGGAGCGGGCGTTACGCGAACGCACGGCGCCGTTTGCGCCCGAAGGGTCACGCAATTTCTTCATGCAGGCCACGCAGCGCGATCCCATCCCGCTGTGGACCCACCTCTATCACTGGTGGGACAACATGCGCATCCGCGTCGCGCCGCACGCCAATCCGATCCGGCGCGAAGCGTTGCTCTACAACGTGTGGATGAGTCGTGCCGAAGGCATGGCGACCGCGATGGAAGAGTGGATGATGCATGCCGGCCTCTATGACGAGTCGCCGCGGTCACGCGAGATCGTCTGGATCATGCTGATCACTCGCGCGGCGCGCGGCCTCGGCAATCTCTACGCCCACGCCAACGACCTGACCATGGCGCAGGCGGCCGACATCCACGTCAACTGGACACCACGCGGCTGGATGCGCCGCGATCCGCTGCTCGGCTTCGAGCAGCACCTGTACTTGCGCCAGCCGGCGTACGGCGCCAGCTACATCACTGGCGGCCGGTTGATGGAAGAGGTCATCGCCGAACGCGCGCGACAGCTCGGTGACGCGTTCACGCTGCAGCGCGTGATGGACGAAATCAATCGCGCGGGGATGATCCCACCGTCGATGATCTACTGGGAAGTGACCGGCGACGACCGCATGGTTCGCGAGCTGGCGGCGGGCCGGCCACTGCCGCCACGGTAACGGGCGTCCGCGGACAGCCTGCTGACGGCACCCTGGCATCGGGGAGGTTGACGCCCGACCCACGCAAGTGCATGATAAGTGCATGGCCGTCAAAACCATCACGATCGACCTCGAGGCCTACCAGACCCTCGCCGGACACAAGCGGCCCGGACAGTCGTTCTCGGATGTCATCAAGGAACGGTTTGGGCCGATCATGACCGTGGCACGATTCAAGGAGCGCATCAAGAACGTGCAGCTCAGCGATGAACTGCTCGACAACCTCCACCAGATTGTCGAGGATCGCAAGAAGAGCCCGGTGCGGATCATCAAGCTGTGATTCACCTCGACACCTCGTTCGTGATCGACCTGCATCGCGAACTGAAGTTGGAGCGGCCATCATCGGCGTTCGAATTCATGGAATCGCTCGATGACCGCGAAGCGCTAGGGGTGTCCGTGCATGTCCTCTGCGAGCTGCGCGGCGGCGCGGAACTGTGCAAGCGCGTGATGCAGGAACACGAAGCGCTCGATCGACTGCTGCAAGGCTTCCACGTGGCCTACACCGACGAACGCTTCATGCCGGCGTACGCGCGGCTCTACGCGTCGCTGGTTCGTTCAAACCACATGATTGGCGCAATGGACCTGTTGATTGCCACGCACGCGCTGGTAGAAGACGCCGAACTGGTTACCAATAACGCCAAGCACTTCTCCCGCGTGCCGGGGCTGCGCGTGCTTTCTTACTGACCGACGCCTGACCGAACCGCACTCGGCTGCGCGGGTGAGGACGGCTCGCTCGCCGGCTATCTGAACTGTTGCATCAGCTTCTGCAGGGCATCGTTGCCGGGGCAGAGCTGTTCGTGCGGCAGATTGTAGAGCGGTGCTTTCACCGTGTCGTTCTGCTCGTGCACGTCCTTCGAGTCCGGCGAGATGTAGAGCAAGCCGGTCATCACTTCGCCCTTGGCCTGGTGCTCGCGGATCGCCGAGTAGGCGGCGTCGCGGCTGGTCGGGTCGTAGTTCTGATCCACCTTGCGAAGCTTGACGACGCTGCCGTCGTGCAGGGTGACGCGCTGCATGGTGCCTTCGGCATAATCGGTTTCGATTGGATCGCGCAGCGGCACAAAATCCGCGTGCACCACTTCGACCGCGTGTTCACGCGTGTAGGCGTAGCTCTTGGTCGAGCCCTCGTGATCGTTGAACGTCACGCACGGGGAGATGACGTCGATGAAGGCGAACCCCTTGTGCGCAAGACCTGCCTTGAGGATCGGCACGAGCTGGTGCTTGTCCCCCGAGAAGCTGCGCGCCACGAAGGTCGCGCCAAGCGTCAGCGCCAGCAGCGCGCCGTCGATCGCCTGCATGGTGTTGGCTTCGCCCTTCTTCGCCGTCGAACCGGGATCGGCCGACGCGGAGAACTGGCCCTTGGTCAGGCCATACACGCCGTTGTTCTCGAGCACGTAGAGCATGTTCACGTTGCGGCGGATCGCGTGGCACAGCTGGCCGAGACCGATTGACAAGGAGTCGCCGTCACCGGAGACGCCGATCATGATCAGGTCCTGGTTGGCGGCATTGGCGCCGGTCGCCACCGCCGGCATGCGGCCGTGCACGCTGTTGAAGCCATGGGCTTCGCGCAGGAAATACGCCGGCGTCTTCGACGAGCAGCCGATGCCCGACAACTTCGCGACCTTGTGCGGCGGGATGCTCAGCTCCCAGAACGCCTGGATGATCGCGGCCGTGATCGAATCGTGGCCGCATCCGGCGCACAGCGTGGTGATCGCGCCTTCGTAATCGCGGCGGGTCAGGCCGATCGCATTCGCCTTCAGCGACGGATGGTGGACCTTGGGTTTCGCAATATAGGTCATGCCACTTTCTCCAGCTTCGCCTTCACGCCGCTAATCACATGGTGCGCGCTCATCGGGAAGCCCGCGTAATAGCGGACCGACTCCAGCTTGGTGAGCGGCACGCCGAGGTCGAGCATCAACAGGCTGCGCAATTGCGCATCGCGGTTCTGCTCGACCACGAAGTTGACGTCGTGCTGGTCGAGGAACTGCCGCACGTCCTCCCCGAACGGGAAGCCGCGGACGCGCATGTAGTTCACCTTGATGCCGTCCTGCGCGAGCAGATCCATCGCCTCGACACACGCGGCGTGACAGCCGCCCACGGTGACGAGTCCAACCGTGGCACCGGGCGTCTGCTTGATGACCGGCGCCGGCAATGCCCTGGTGGAGTTCTGGATCTTGCGGTTGATGCGGTCGAGCACTTCCTGGTACTCGTCCGAGTCTTCCGTATACGCGGCCTTGCTGTTGTGGCCCGAGCCGCGCGTGAAGAACGCGCCCTTCGGATGCACACCCGGCAGCGAGCGCTGTGGAATGCCGTCGCCGTCGTGATCGTAGTAACGCCAGAAGTTCTTGGCCTTCTCGAGGTCGTCGGCCGACAGCACCTTGCCGCGATCCGGCCGATAGCTGTCGTCCCACTTCAGCTTCGGCACCATCCAGTCGTTCATGCCGATGTCGAGGTCGGTGACGAGAAACGTCGGCGTCTGGAAGCGCTCGGCGATGTCGAACGCCTTGGCCGCAAACTCGAACGCTTCGCCCGGATCCGCTGGATAGAGACAGATGTGCCGCGTGTCGCCGTGCGAGGCATAGGCGCACATCATCAGGTCGCCCTGCTGCGTGCGCGTCGGCATGCCGGTCGACGGACCGGTGCGCTGCACATCGACGATCACCGCGGGAATCTCCGCGTAGTAGGCCAGGCCGATGAACTCGTTCATCAGCGAGATGCCGGGACCCGCCGTGGGCGTGAACGCGCGCGCGCCGGCCCACGAGGCGCCAACCACCATGCCGAGTGCCGCCAGTTCGTCCTCGGCTTGCAGGATCGCAAACTTCTTTTGCTTGGTCTCGGGATCGCGGCGGTACTTCATGCAGAAGCCCTTGAAGGCCTCCATCACCGAGGTCGCCGGCGTGATCGGATACCACGCGCCAACCGTCGCCCCCGCGTAGACGGCGCCGAGCGCCGCGGCGGTGTTGCCGTCGATCAGGATGCTGTCCTTCGTCGCATCCATCTTCTCGAGATGGATCGGCAGCGGGCACTGGAAGTTCGCCCTGGCGTAGTCGTAGCCCAGCGCAATCGCCTTCTCGTTCGAATCGAGCAGCGACTTCTTGGCCGCGTACTTTTCCTTGGTCAGCGCCGCGACGATCTCGGTGTCGATACCAATCAGCGCGCCCAGCGCACCCGCGTAGGCGATGTTCTTCATCAGGATGCGCTCGCGCACGCCCTTGAAGGCCGCATTGCACATCTCGGCGAGCGGAATGCCGATGTAGGTCACATCGGGCCGCTTCAGCTTGTCGTCGAGCGGCCAGGACGAGTCGAACATCAAGTACCCGCCCGGGCGCACTTCAGCGACATCCTTCGCGTAGGTGGCGGCATTGAGCGCCACCATCAGGTCGAAGTGCGGCGTCCGCGCGGTGTAGCCGTGCTTGTTGACGCGGATTTCATACCACGTCGGCAGGCCCTGGATGTTCGACGGGAACACGTTCTTGCCCGTCACCGGCACGCCCATCCGGAAGATGGCCTGCATGATCAGGCCGTTGGCGCTCGCCGAACCCGTGCCGTTCGCGGTTGCGATCTTGAAAGCGAAATCGTTGACTCGATTCATATCAATCCGGTGCGACGTAGGGGCGAACTTCAGTTCGCCCACAGCGGGAGGACTGAAGTCCTCCCCTACGGTTAGCGGCCGACCGCCTCCAGTGGAATAAAGGTGGTTCCGGCATGCGGCAGGTCGATCACCGCGCGCCGCATATCCCACGCATACGTCGGGCAACGCTCGGCACAGAGGCCGCAGTGCAAGCAGACGTTCTCGTCCTTTACCATCACGCGGCCCGTCTGCTTCAGCGGGTCTGAGTGGAACAGCGGCTGGTCCAGGTTCAAGGCCGGCGCCAGGGTCAGCGCCCGGAGGTCGGCCTCGCTCTCCTGGTTAGGAACAATCGTCAGGCAATCCGTCGGGCAGATATCGATGCACGCATCGCACTCGATGCACAGCGAATCGCTGAAGTGCGTCTGCACGTCGCAATTCAGGCAGCGCTCAACTTCGTTGCGCGTCTGCTCTTCGGTGAAGCCCTCTTCGACTTCGACCGTCATGCCCGAGAAGCGGACGTTGAGATCGACGTGCTTCATCTTCTGGCGCTTCACCGGGTCGTAGTTGTTGCTGTAGGCCCACTCGTGCAGGCCCATCTTCGTGCTGGTCAGCGTCACGCCATGCGGCGGACGCTCGGTGACCGGCAGGCCCTGGCAGAACTGGTGAATCGAGATCGCGGCCTGGTGGCCGTGTTCAACCGCCCAGATGATGTTGGCGGGACCAAACGCCGCGTCGCCACCGAAGAACACACCGGGCTTCGTCGACATGAACGTCTGCTTGTCGACGACGGGCATGTCCCACTTCTTGTCGAACTCGAGGCCCATGTCGCGCTCGATCCAGGGGAACGCGTTTTCCTGGCCGATAGCAAGGACCACCGAATCGCACGCCAGCGTAATGCGGCCGGCGGGTTCCTGGATGAACTTGCCGTTCTCCTCGCGCGACGTGAACTTGTCGAACTCCATCCCGGTCAGCGTGCCGTTCTCGACGATGAAGCGGACGGGCGACAGGTTCTCGAGGATCTCGACCTGCTCTTCTTCCGCGTCTTCGAGTTCCCACGGCGACGCCTTGAAATACTTGCGCGTGCGGCGCGAGATCACCTTCACGTCCGTGACGCCAAGACGCTTGGCCGACCGGCAGCAATCCATCGCGGTGTTGCCGACGCCGATGATCAAGACCTTCTTGCCGACCGACGTGATGTGGCCGAAGTGAATCGACTCGAGCCACTCGATCCCGATGAATACCTGGTCGGTGTCGTGACGACCGGGCAGGTCGAGCTCCTTGCCCTTCGGCGCACCCGTGCCGACGTAGACGGCGTCGAACTCTTTCGAGTCCACCAGCTGCTTCAGGCTCGTGACCGGCGAGTCGTACTTCATCGTGACACCCATGTTCACGATGTAGCCGATCTCTTCGTCGAGCACTTGTTCAGGGAGGCGGAAGGCGGGGATGTTGATGCGCATCAGGCCGCCGGGACGCGGCCCTTTTTCGAAGACGGTCACCTGGTAGCCCAACGGCATCAGGTCATTCGCCACCGTCAGTGACGAAGGGCCCGCGCCGATGAGCGCCACCTTCTTTCCGTTCTTCTGGGCCGGGATCGCCGGCAGGCGATCGGTGATGTCGTCTTTATGATCGGCGGCGACGCGCTTCAAGCGGCAGATCGCGACGGGCTTGCCGTCGACGCGGCCGCGACGGCACGCCGGTTCGCAGGGTCGGTCGCACGTGCGCCCGAGAATGCCGGGAAACACGTTCGACTCACGATTGACGATGTACGCGTCGTCGAAGCGGCCCTGCGCAATCAGCCGGATGTATTCAGGAACGTTCGTGTGCGCCGGGCAAGCCCACTGGCAGTCGACAACCTTGTGGTAATAATTCGGGTCCGAAGTATCCGTCCGGTTCATGTTTCCCCGGATTATGCCGCAGAAGGCACCGAAAGCACAGAATCCGGCGGAAATTCCTCCTCACGCGGGCGAGGTGGCCGGCTGGAGATGGTTGCGCCCGGTTTCGGTCACGAAGCCCCGCTCGAATCGCTCCCTGGTGCTGCGCTCTTCAATGGTGGCTAGAGCGTAATAGTCGGCCTGCAACCGCTCGCGGGTCAGGTCGAGGATGAAGTAGCCGCGGTAGCGGCCATCCACATAGTGGAGGTGCGGCCGGGCGGCACGAATCTCGGCCAGCTGCTTCTCCCCGTCGCGGCCGACGTTGCTCGGCGACGTCACCGACGTCCCGGCCAGTTCCACGCCGAGCGAACCCTTCCCGGTCGCAATGTCGTAACCGCTGAACGGATCGCGCGGCAGGTCGTAGGCCCACGAGCTGTGCACGTCTCCGGTGAGCACGGCGACGTTGCGCAACTTCGCGCGCTCGATCATGTCGAACACCCGCGTCCGCGCGCTGCGATAGCCGTCCCACGAATCGGCGTTGGCGGATCGCGCGCCGGTCGGACTCTGCGGGGCGAACACGACCTGCTGGCCGAGCAGGTTCCACGTGGCGCTGTCGCGCGTCGAGCGCACCATCTGCTCAGCGAGCCACTGCTCCTGCTCGGCGCCGAGGAGCTGCCGCGATGCCGATTCGATCGTCGCGCTGTCCTGCGCCGGCACCTGCTGTTCGCGGCCGATCAGTCTGGTATCGAGCATCATCAACGACGCGAGATTGCCAAAATGGAACGCGCGGTAGATCTTCTCCTGCCGGGTCTGCGCGTCCTCGCGGATCGGCATCCACTCGAAGTAGGCCTGCGACGCCGCGGAGCGACGCGCGCCCCACGGCCCCTCATCGCGGCCGTCGTTGTTGTGGTTCTGCGCGCCGCCCTGCCAGGCGTTGTTGGTGAACTCGTGATCGTCCCAAACGCAGATGAACGGGTGCTGCTGATGAATGGCCTGCGAGTCAGGATCTGCTTTGTACTGCGCGTGTCGCTCGCGATAGTCCTGTAGCGCGACCATCTCGTGATTCGGCGCGGGGATGCGTCCAAAGCGGGTGCCGTCGCCGTACTGTTCGTTGGCGTATTCGTAGATGTAGTCGCCAAGATGCAGGATCGCGTCGAGATCGGGGCGGTTGGCCAGGCAGGCGTAGGCGTTGAAGTAGCCCTGCGGCAGGTTGGAGCACGACACCACGCCAAGCCGCACGCGTGAGACGTTCTGGCGCGGCAGGGTCTTCGTCCGGCCAACCACCGAGCGTTCCTTGCGGCACTCGAACCGGTAGTAATAGGTCGTCCCCGGCTCCAGCGTCGCGACGTCGACCTTCACGCAGTAGTCACGCGTGGCGCTTGTCACCACCACGCCCTGCGCAACGATGTTGGTGAACTTCTGATCGCGAGACACCGTCCACGAGACGTTCTCGGCGCTTGGCACCTTGATCGGCGTCACGCGCGTCCACAGGATCACCCGATCCGCCAGCGGATCGCCGCTGGCGACGCCGTGCCGGAAGACCGGGTTCGTGACTTGTGCGAGGGAATCGACGGAGCGAATGAACGGCAGCGCGCCGAGCGCCGCACCGCTTGTGGACAGGAAGCCGCGACGGGAGATGTTCCGCATGGCGGGAAGTCTACTGCGTGGACGTAACTACGCTGTCACGTGCGCATTTCGCGAGAGGCTTTGGTGCGGGCGATCTCGCGGTCAACGAAGTTCTTCATCTCTTCGAGTGCGGCTTCCCAGCCACGGCTCATGATCGAGAAGTAGCGCTCCCACCTCGGGCCCTCGCCTTCAGCACTCTGCCTGATCGTCAGCATCGTCTGGCGGCCGTTGCCGTGCGGGCGGCACTGCACTTCGAGCGCCATCGGGCCGATCGGATCACCATCGGGCGGCTGCCAATATGCGTCGGCCAGGAAGAAGGACGCGCCGGGACGGAAGTCGATCACGGTTCCGTGGAACGTGCCACCGAGCCGGCCGAGAATTTCGTCCTTGAAATCAGTGGATTCCCACTCGATGGCATACATGCCGAGCGTTCGCGGCACCGCGAACGCTTTGGTGACCTGCCACCACCCCTTGAGGTCGGCCTCGGTGAAGAACAACTGCATCACGCGCGCCGGCGGCGCCGAGATCAGTTGCGTACGCGTGACATCCAGGACCTTCGCGTCGGTGGCCATCGGGAGAACGGAATTCTATTTGTAGACGAGGTATTCCGCGCGGACTTTTTCGAACGGCTTGCTCTCCTGTTCCCAGATGGGCACAAGATCTTCGGCCTTTTTCCCGCCGTCCAGCGCTTCGCGCATCGCCGGCGATCCGGCCAGGATGTCGATCGGCTCTTTTTCGTGCTCGTATTCGTAGGGCGGACGCCGCCAGGCGAAGTCCTTCGGGCCGGCGGCCTTGATGGCATCGATCAGCGCCACGCCGGTCAGCACCGGCTTGAACGTGGTGCGGTCGAGCACGTGAATCTGGCATCCGCCGCAGGTTTTCTTCGCGTGCTTCTGGAAGGTGGGCTCGAATACCGCGGCGCGGAAGTGCACGCCGGGCAGCTGGCGCGCGTTCATGGACTGCGCAAACAGTTCGGCCTCGACCCACGGCGCGCCGACCAGTTCGAACGGACGCGTGGTGCCGCGCGCCTCCGACGCGTTGGTGCCTTCGAACAACACCGTGCCCGGATACACGATCGCGCTGTCGAGCGTGGGAATGTTCGGCGAGGGCATCACGAACGGCAGGCCGGTCTGATCGAAGTACTGCGCGCGTGACCAACCCTCCATGTCGACGACGGTCAGCGGCGCCTTGATCTCGAAGTACTCGTTGAAGAACCGCGCCAGCTCGCCGATGGTCATGCCGTGGCGCATCGGGATCGGAAACTGTCCGACGAACGATTCGTTGCCAGCGTGCAGCATCGGCCCTTCGACATCGACGCCACCGATCGGATTCGGTCGATCGCACACGATGATGTCCACGCCGTGCTTGGCGCACGCGCGCAGGCAGTTCGCCATCGTGTAGATGTAGGTGTAGATGCGGGCGCCGATGTCCTGGAGGTCGATGACCATCACGTCAACGTGGCGCAGCATCTCGGCGGTCGGCTCGCGCGTTTCGCTGTAGAGCGAGAACACCGCCACTTTTCGACGGCAGTCGTTGGCGTGCGGCGTCTCGATCATGTTGTCCTGCACGTCGGACCTGAAGCCGTGCTGCGGACCAAAAATCGCGCCGATCGTGACGTCGGGAGCTTGCGCCAGCGTATCGGTGATGTGCGCGAATCCGGCGTCGACGGACGCCGGATTCGAGACAATCCCTACCCTCCGGCCTTTGAGCTTTCCGGATGCCAATAATCTTGTTGAACCGAGAGTGACCATGATTAGGGTGCGTAGAGTGCGTACGGGTGCCTGGGTGCCTATGGTTAGGTGCTAATGGTGCCGCGTGCGCGGCTCACGCCCTACCGGTGATCTTGGCGAGCCACCATCGAAGGCCCACAAACAAGAAGCGCCAGTCCTTGAAAAATTCTGGCGGCTCACCCTCGAAATAGTGGCCGATGAACTGGAGGATCCACCCAGTCAAAAACACCGCCGCCGCCGGCATCCAAAGCGAAGGCCAAATGAATCCGGCCAGCGCCATCACGATCGAAATCACAATGAGTGGGATTCCGAAGGTATGACACAACCGGTTGACCGGATGCTGGTGGCTTAAAGAGTACTGCGCCACCCACTCCGACATCGGGCGATTGCCAAGCATGTTCACGTTATACACCGTCTGACCCGCTACCTGAATCGTTGGTTCGCTTGGGCTTGTGCGGCGGCGGAAGCACCCCGGAAATATTCGGACGTCATCGCAAGGATCGGATGGCAGCCGTCCGAATCGGTGTTTTACTGTCTGAAGCATGAGCGCGCTCTTCTACACAGAGATCGACGACAGCCCGGTGGGCCCGTTGCTGCTGGCCGGGGATGCGGACGCGTTGCACGTGCTCTCTTTTGGAGTGGGATCCCGCCCGAGAGAGATCGACGCCAACTGGCTCCCCGACACGAAGGGCGTGCTCAAAGGTGTTCGCAAGGAACTGGATGCGTACTTCGAGGGCAGGCTGAAGGCCTTCACGACCGGACTCGCCTTCAACGGCACGGCATTCCAGAATGTCGTGTGGAAGCAATTAACCCGCATCCCCTACGGCGAGACGATCAGCTATCTCGAACTGGCGAAGCGCATCGACAACCCCAAGGCCGTCCGTGCCGTCGGGCTTGCCAATGGCGCCAATCCCATTGCCATCATCGTCCCGTGCCACCGCGTGATCGGATCAAACGGGTCGCTGACCGGATTCGGCGGAGGCCTTCCAACCAAACGAGCCCTGCTGGAACTAGAGAAGGGTCAAAGGACTCTGCTGTGACCGCAGGCGAGTCTAAAGACTCGCCTCTACAATCAGGCGCGGCGGACGCGGACGAAGTTTGAGGAGCCGCGATCGAGGTCGGCCGACGTATTCACCACGATCATCGTGGCGTTGTCTGGCGCGCTCGTGCGCTTCACGGCGGCGTCGACGACGCGAGTGATGATTTCTTCGGTGTCGCCGGCGAGCTCGCACACCATCGGCACGATGCCGTGCCACACGGCGAGGCCGCGCGCAACTTCCGGTTTGTCGGTGACGGCAACGACGATCGAGCGCGGGCGGCTGGCCGAGAGCAATCGCGCCGTCTGACCTTCCCGGGTGACCGCGACAATGGCATGCGCGTTGGTGCGTCGCGAAAGGGAGACGGCGGCTTCGCTGAGCCCCTTCATGTAGTCGATGCCCATCGCCGGCGCCGGCAGATCGACTGGCGAGATCGACTCGGCGTCGCGAATGATCGCGTCGAGCACTTCGACCGAACGCACCGGATACAGACCCGTCGCGGTTTCGCCCGACAGCATGATCGCGTCCGCCCCGCCATCGACGGCGCCGGCGGCATCACTTGCCTCCGCTCGGGTCGGGCGCGGCTCGGTGCGCATCGACTCCAACACCTGCGTGGCCACCACGACCGGTACCCCGCGCGCGCGAGCCTTCTTCAGAATCTCTTTCTGGATGCGCGGCACGCGCTCGAGCGGAATCTCGAGGCCAAGGTCACCGCGCGCGACCATCACCGCGTCGGCGACATCCAGGATGCCGGCCAGATGTTCGATCGCTTCGGGACGTTCGAGCTTCGCCATCACCGGCACCTTCGGCCGGCCTTCTTCGGCGAGGATCGCCCTGACGCGCGTGATGTCGTCGGCGCTCTGCACGAAGCTCAGCGCCACCCAATCAACGCCAAGCGCCAGCCCGAAGCGAAGATCGCGATCATCCTTCTCGGTGAGATCCGAACGCAGCGGCACGTGCGGCGCATTGATGCCCTTGTTCTGCCCAAGCTCGCTGCCATCCACGACATGCGTCCTGATCTCGGAGGGAGTGGCCGACTCGACTTCGAGTTCGACCTTCCCATCGTCCAGGAGCAGACGATCGCCTTTGGAGACCTTGAGGGCCAGTTCGCCATAGGTGGTGAACACTCGGCCGGGGCCGCCGACTTCGTCGCCGATCGCGATGGTGAGCGGCTCCCCCCGCATCAGCGGAATGGCGCGACCGCCTTCGAGGCGACCGGTCCGGATCTTCGGTCCGCTCAGGTCCTGGAGGATCGCAATCTGCCGCCCGGCCTTCGCCGCGGCCTCGCGCACGGCGTGGAAGCGCACGGCATGCTCGGCGTGCGATCCATGCGAGAAATTGAGCCGGAAGACGTCGACCCCCGCGGCGATCAGCGGCGCGGGATCAGCGGAGGCAGGACCCAGGGTGGCGACGATCTTCGTATGACGCACGCTTCCAGCTTACGATGCTTTGGATGGCCGGCCGTGAAGCGGAAGCAAACTCTCTGGAAACGCTGCGCAGCCTTGTGCGCGACGCCAGGGCCACAAGGATTCTCGAGGTGGGCACGGGTGACGGAGAGGTCACGCTTGCACTGATTGCCGAACTGCCCCCCGATGCGCCGCTGATCACGATGGAGGCCGACGCCACCGTCGCCGCCGCCGCCCGGCAGCGCTTCGCTGCCGCCGGCTTCGCGCACCGGATCAGCGTCATCGTCGGGGAACCGGTGCGGTTCCTTCACAAGATTCGCGGGCCCTTCGACGTCATCGTGCGACGGGTGCCAGACGAGCCCGGCGCGCTCGGCGCGAAGCTGGCCGTGCTGCTGCGCCCCGAAGGCGTGCTGATCGACGCGTCCCGAAATATAGTGAGGAATCATGACGATCGCTGAATGGCTCGCGCAGGCCAAGGCCGACGCCGAAAGGCAAGGCTTGCCCGAGCTGCTCCCAATGCTCGACGGTCTCGCGCAGGCCACCGAGCGGCTCCGCGCCGCCGACTGGAACGACAATCCCGACACGGACACGCCGGCCAATGACGACGATCAGTGAAGTAACGGCGAGTGTCGCCGCGGGTCGAATCACATCGGAGAAGCTGACCGAGAACTGCCTGTCGGTGATCGAGAAGCTGAACCCGAAGTTGAACGCCTTCATCACCGTCACCGCGGAAGAGGCGTTGCAGCAGGCGCGGCAGGCAGACAAGGAGATCGCCGCGGGCCGGCGCATCGGTCCGCTGCATGGCATTCCGATTTCTCTGAAGGACCTGATCGATCAGAAGGGCGTCGCGACTACGGCGGCCTCGCAAGTACGGCGCGATCACCAGGCGGCGGCCGATGCCGTCGTTACCAGCAGGCTCCGGCGCGCGGGCGCAGTGTTCGTGGGCAAGACCAACCTCCACGAGTTCGCGTTCGGCACGACCAGTGAGGACTCTGGCTACGGGCCCGTCCTCAATCCACTCGATCCCAATCGCTCGCCGGGCGGATCCAGTGGAGGATCCGCGGTCTCCGTCGCGACCGGAATGGCTCTCGGAACCGTCGGCACCGACACTGGTGGATCGATCCGCATCCCGGCCGCCGCCTGCGGCATCGTCGGACTCAAGCCGGAGTGGGGACACATCTCCGCCTCGGGTGTCGTTCCGCTCAGCCGGCAGCTCGATCACGTCGGCCCGCTCGCAGCGTCGGTCGCCGACGCGTGGATGCTCTACAACGCGATGCAGCCCGAAGGTAGTCAGATCAGCGATGCACTCGAGGCCGCGCCGCTGCAAGGCCTGCGCATCGGCAAGTTGGGCGGCTACTTCTTCGATCGTCTCGATGCGGACGTCGAAAGCGGCGTGCTGTCGACGATCGAGAAGCTGCAGCAACGCGGCGCGACGGTCACCGAGGTGGATGTGCCGCATGCCGCGGACATGGCGGCGATCTATCTGCACCTGGTGTTCGGCGATGCCGCCGAATACCACGCGCGCACGCTGGTGTCGCGCCCGCAGGACTATACGACGCCGGTTCGCCTGCGTCTCGAGATGGCGCGATACGTTCTCGCCGAGGATTACATCCGCGCGTTACGCGGCAAGGCGGTGATCTCGCGAGAAGTCACACGCGCGCTCGAGGGTGTCGATGTGCTCGCCTTGCCGGCGCTGGCCATTCCCGCGCCGCCGTTGGGCGCGGCGACCATGCCGGTCAAGGGCGGACAGGATCAAGTGCGCGCCCTGATGCTGCGATGCACGCAGCCGTTCAACCTGTCGGGCCATCCCGCGATCTCGATCCCCTGCGGAAAGACGCGGCACGGCATGCCGATCGGACTGCAGCTGGTTGGCCACAAGGGGCGCACGCCCGCGCTCGTCCAGGCAGCGCTCGCGGCCGAAGCGGCAATTGCGTCGTGAGAACTAGAGATATTTGAGCAGGCGGACGATCGCGTCGTAGATCGAGCCGGCCAGCGACTCGACCAGCGGGGTGACTTCGCCTGAATCGATGGATTCAGCGACCGTGACGGGATCGGTCAGCAACAGCCACACCGTAGCTCCAGCCACGACCACGGCAAACAGCCCGATGATGCCGACCAGGCTGAAGACGCGGTTTGAGAGACCAGTGGTTGGACGCTGACGCTGGATGTCCATGAGAAGCGGACCAGCAGGAATGATAACTCCCTGCCAGAACATATAGGACGGCGAAACGCCCGCCGTTGTTTCAGGCAACGAGCACGATTTTGCCGAATTGCTGACCCGCCTCGAGGCGGCGATGCGCCTCGGCGGCATCCGCGAGCGGGTAGGTTCGATCGACCACGGGTCGAAGCTCTCCGGCGAAGAAAAACTGCGCGGCCCGTAGCAGCTCGGCCTTGCGTCCCATGTAGGAACCCAGCAACGAGAGCTGCCGCACGAACAGCACGCGCAGATCGAGTTGCGCATCGTGGCCGGTCGTGGCGCCACAGGTGACGAGGCGCCCGCCACGCACCAGGCTCTTCAGGCTGCGATCCCACGTCGCCTTGCCCACGTGTTCGAACACCACGTCGACGCCGCGTCCGTTGGTGAACTCGCGCACCTTGCCGGGCACGTCCTGGGCGTTGTGGTTGATGACTTCGTAGGCGCCGAGCTGCCGCGCCCTGGCCAGCTTCTCGTCGGTGCCCGCGGTCGCAAAGACGCGCGCGCCATGCAGCCATGCGATCTGGATCGCGGCCTGCCCGACGCCGCTGCCGGCGCCGAGCACCAGCACGTCTTCGCCGGCGCGCAACTTCGCGCGCGTGATCAACATGTGCCACGCGGTCAGGAACGCGAGCGGAAATGCCGCGGCCTCGACGAAGCCAATCGAGTCCGGAATGGCGATCAGGTTCTGGACCGGCACCTTCACGATCTCGGCATACCCGCCGTCACTGCGGTACCCGAGCACGTCGTACTTGGCGCACTCGTTGTCGCGGCCATCGAGGCACGCGGCGCAACGCGCGCACGACAGGCCAGGCTGCAGTATCACGCGGCGGCCCGCGCCGAACTCGCCGTTCGGCGTCGAGATCACTTCACCGGCCACGTCAGCGCCGGAAATGTGCGGAAACGACAACTGCACGCGTTCCATGCCGCGGCGTTGCCAGAGATCGAGATGATTCAGCGCGCAGGCGCGGACGCGCACCAGCGCTTCGCCGGCGCCGGCGATGGGATCCTCGGCGTCCTCGTAGCGAAGGACGTCAGGTCCTCCGTGCGCGTGAAAACGAACAGCCTTCATGGCTCACAGTTCCGGCGTCAGCACCTGGTGCGGCCCGAGACCGAGGCCAGGCAGCGATCCCTGAATCTTATTCAGATCGCCCACGATCACGGTCGTCATTTGTGCGCTTGCAAGATATCGCCGTGCGGCGGCGCTGACGTCCTCACTGGTGACCTGGGACAGTCGCGGAACGAAGTCGGCAAAATACGTGTCGGGCAGGTTGTGCAGCGCCAGTTGCGCAACGGAACGAGCGACCTGTCCGGACGTCTCGAAGCCGCGCGGGTAGCCCTTGCTGAGCGCCGCAAACGCCTGGGCCACCTCTTCGCCGGTCGCCGGACGCGCGGCGGCGATGTCGCGAATCTCGAGCAGCGCCTGCTCGATTGCCGGCGCGGTCACGTCGGTCCCCACGCTGGTCTGCATCACGAATGGACCGAGCCCGCGCCGCAGGTTGAACCCGGTCCGCACGCCGTACGTGAAGCCCTTCTGCTCTCGCAGATTCAAGTTCAACCGGCTCACAAAGTCGCCGCCGAGAACCGTATTGAGGATCAACAGCGAGTGATAGTCCGGCGTTGAACGCGCCGCGCAGATGTGACCGATGCGCAGCTCGGACTGTGCCGCACCTGGCCGATTCACGACCGCCAGCGGCAGGTGTGACACCGGCGGCGGCGGGGTCAGCGCGGCCGCGCGATCGATGCTCAGCGTCGATGCGGCCGCACGCCATGGCTCGAACTCGCGCGCGGCCAGGTCAAGCAGTTCGTCCTCAGGGCGGTCACCGACGATCACCAGCGTCGATCCCTGCGGAGTGAACAACGCCGCGTGCAACGCGCGGATCTCGTCGATGGTCATCGCGGTCAGGGCCGGCTCGGAGCCCATCGACAGGTGGCCATATGGATGCGATCCGTAGAGCGCCCGCGCAAACGCGCGTTCGGCGAGCGCGGCGGCGTGATCCTTCATCTGCTTCAACCGCTCGAGCCGCAGGTTGCGAATGCGATTGAAATCGTCATTGGACAGGTTCGGCTCGACGACCACTTCCCGCACGAGTCCAAGGCCCGTCTCGGCAAACCGGTCGAGCGTCGTGAGGCCCACGACCACGGTGTCCATGCCGGCGTCGATGTCGAGGTCGCCGCCAATGCGCGCGATGCGGTCGGCAATGTCGAGCGCCGACTGGCCGCGGCTGCCTTCATCCAGCAGACCTGCCGTCATCGACACCAGCCCGTGACGATCGACAGGATCGACCGACGACCCACCTGGCACGAGCAGGACGACGGAAATGACCGGGACGGAACGATGCCGGACCGCGCGCAGTTCGAGACCGTTGGCCAGCGATCGGCGCGCGATGCGTGGAAAGGCGAACGGGCGATCGGCGCCGGGAATCGGCAGGCGCGTACGGTCCACGCTCATGAGACGCGCACCTCCACCGCGCCCGGCAATGCCAGGTCGCGGCGTCCTTTCGGCACCACGCTGAGCGACACGTGCGGCGCCTTCACCAGCCATCGATCGAGCGCCGACGCCGCGGCCTTGCTGGTGACGTCGAAGTAACGCTGCCGATCTGCAGCGAAGTAGCCGGGATCGCCGACGAACGTGTTGTACGCGTTCAGCTGATCGCCCTTGCCGCCAAAGCCGCCGATCGTCTGCAGCCGGTAGACGAACTGCGCCTCGGTCTGCGCGATACCACGCTCGATCTCGGTCGCCGTCGGTCCGTTCACTGCCAACTCGCCAACCGCCGAGAGAATCGCCGTGTTCAGTTCGGACAGCGAAACACCAGCGGTTGCGGTGCAGACGATCTGAAATTGTCCGCCCATCTCGCGGGAGTGCTGATACGCGGACACGTCGGTCGCCACTCGACGCTCGTAGACAAGCGTCTTGAAGAGCCGCGACGTCTTGCCATGCGCCAACACGTCCGCCACGATATCCAGCTCCGCATCATCGGCACCGAACATCTCCGGGGAATGCCAGCTGAGGTACAAGCGCGGCAGCTCCACGCGGTCCTCGAGAAAGCCGTTGGCATCCTGATCGAGCTTTGCGGTCATACGGATCCGCTCGACCTTGGGGCCGGCCGGCAGATCGCCGAAATACTGTTCCGCCAACTCGAACGCACGGTCCGTTTCAACATCACCCGCCAGCGACAATGACGCGTTGCCGGGGTGGTAATAGGTCTGGAAGAACTCGCGTACCTGCGTGAGCGATGCAGCCCGAATGTCTTCGGCCGATCCGATCGTCGGCCAGTAATACGGATGCTCGGGCGCGAACATCATCGACGACAGGGCGATGCCCGCCAGGCCATAGGGACGGTTCTCGTAGTTCTGCCGCCGTTCGTTCAACACCACGTCGCGCTGGTTGTTGAATTTCTGGTCGCTCAGCGCCGGCAACAGGTAGCCCATGCGATCGGATTCCATCCACAACGCCAGGTCGAGGGCGCCCGTCGGGACCACTTCCCAGTAATTGGTGCGATCGGCGTTGGTCGATCCGTTGAGCTGGCCGCCGGCGCGCTGCAGCGGCGGGAAGAATCCGTGATCGTGATGTTCGGAGCCCTCGAACATCAGGTGCTCGAACAAGTGCGCGAAGCCGGTGCGTCCGGGCCGCTCGTTCTTCGAGCCGACGTGGTACCACAGGTTCACCGCCACCATGGGCAACTGGTGGTCCTCGTGGACGATGACGTCGAGTCCGTTGCGTAGCGTCTTTTTGTTGAAGGGGATCTGCATCCGGGCCGTCAGTTCATTCTAGCGGCTACCGCTGCATGCGAAACATCGCCCATGCGCCGAGCAACGGGCCCGGCACCAGGAGCAATGACGCGTAGCGCCAGCTGACGTAACCGGCCAGCCACGGCAGCATTTCGATGGTGACCATGGTCAGCAGGAACCCGAGGCACACCTGGATGGTGAGCGCCGTACCGACATGGTCACGCGGGGCGTGCTCGCTGACGAGCGCCGAGAACTGCGCTGAATCAGCCACCACCGAGAAGCCCCACACCATGATCAGCGCATACAGCAGAGCCGGCGGACCGCCGTGCACTACGACCGTGAGCGCTGCGCAGGCGGCGCTGACGATCATGGCCCACATCGCCACACGCGCCTTGCCGATGCGGTCGGCGATGAATCCCGCGAGGACGCAGCCCGCCGCGCCACTGCCGATCGCGAGAAAGGCGGCGAACGATCCGGCCGCGGCCACGTCTTCAACGCCCCAGTCGTTCAGGCTTGTCCACGCGAACACGGCGATCCACGTCCACATGGCGTAGAGCTCCCACATGTGACCGAGGTAGCCGAGGGTGGCCAGCCGCGCTCCCCTGCTCGCGAAGACGCGCTTGATGGCGTGCGGATCAAACGGAGATGTCGGCGCCACATACGGACCGTCGCGCACGACCACGAGCACGAGCGTGCCGCCGATGACCGCGAGCACGGAGGCCAGCAGCATCGGCGCGCGCCAGTCGGCGCCGAACAGCGCGGACAGCAGGTGCGGAAACGCCTTGCCCAGCGTGAGTGCGCCGATCAGCAATCCGAGCGCAAAGCCACGCCCGTCACGAAACCAGCCGGCGGCAATCTTCATCGCCGGCGGATAGACGAGCGCGAGCGACGCGCCCGTGACAAAGCGCAAGCCAATCGCGGTGGCGCCATCGGGCGCGACCAGCAGTCCCGCATTGGCGGACGCGCCGACCAGCGAGCCGATGAACATGAGGATGCGCGCGTTGAGAAGATCCGCCACGTTGGTCACGGCGCTGACCAACGTGCCGGCGACGAAGCCGCCCTGCACCGCCATGGTCAGCCATGGCGCGTGCTCGGGAGCAATCTTGAAATGATCGATCAGCAGGGGCGTGACGGCGGTCGCGGAAAACCACAGCGTCATGCCAAGGAACTGGGCGAGCGAAACGACGCCCAGCATCCGCCACGCCATTACTTGACCTGGATGAGCGGAATCTTTCCCTTGTTCGCGAGCACGGCCTTGTGCGCGTTGATGGCCAGTTGCGTCATCACGGCTTCAGCGACATCGGTGAACGCCTTCGTGCCGGCCGACTCCGGTTCGGCAATCACCAGCGGAATGCCGCGATCGCTGCCGACGCGAATCGGTTGATACAACGGCAGCCGGCCGAGGAACGGGATCTCCATCTGGTACGCGGCCTGTTCGCCACCGCCGTGCCCGAAGATATCGGCCTGGTGATGACAGTTGGTGCACTCGTAGAAGCTCATGTTCTCGACGAGGCCCAGCGTCGGAATCTTCAGCTTCTGATACATGCGGACCGCGCGCCGGCTGTCGGCCAGCGATACCTGCTGCGGCGTGGTGACGACAATGGCGCCTGCAGCCGGCACGGTCTGGCTCAGCGACAAGGCCACGTCACCGGTGCCCGGAGGCATGTCGACCACGAGATAGTCCAGGTCCTTCCAGGCTACGTCGCGGCAGAACTGCTGGATGGCGCTGTGCAACATCGGGCCGCGCCAGATCACCGGTGCTTCCTCCTGCGTGAGAAAGCCCATCGACACGATCTGGATGCCGTACTTTTCCGCCGGACGGATCTTCTTGTTCTCGTCCGAGTCCAGCTGCGCCTGGAGACCGAGCATGATCGGCACGTTCGGCCCGTAGATGTCGCCGTCGAGAATCCCGACGCGCGCGCCGGTCTTCGACAGCGCCACCGCGAGGTTCACTGAGACGGTCGTCTTGCCAACGCCGCCCTTGCCCGCGCCGACGGCGATCACGTTCTTCACGCCGGGCAGCGGTGGCTTGCCATGCTCCGGCGCCGAGACCGACTTGACGACGAAGGTGGTGGTGACGGCGACATCCGACACGCCCGCCAGCGCACCGGCCACCTCGCGCACGCGCGCGGTCAGCGCATCGCGTTTCGCGGGCGATGGCGTGGCCATCTCGATGGCGATCGACACGCGATCGCCGGTAATGGTGATCTCCTTGACGAACTTGAGCGTCACGAGGTCAACGCCCAGGTCCGGGTCCGTGACGCCTTTCAGCGCATCGAGGACCATCTCGCTGGTCATAAGAAAATCAGCTTACCACGCGCATTAACTTGGTAAACTCCGGGCCAATACCCCTCCGAAGGAGACATCTGAATGGCCGATGCGACACCTGGCAGCGCTCCCTCCAGCAATCGCAATGTAATGATCCTGTTGTCGTATATGTGGCTGCTGGCGCTCGTGCCGCTGCTCACCGAGAAAGACGACAAGGAAGTGCAATGGCACGCCAAGCACGGCCTCGTGTTGATGGTCGCTGAACTGTTCGTGTGGATCGTGATCAGCATCGTGATTGGGCCGCTCGGCATCTTCGGCTGCATTGCCGCGCTGTTCACGCCGCTGCTGGCGCTCGGGCAACTGGTGCTCCACCTGATGTGCATCATCAAGGGCATCAACGGCCAGCGCCTGATCATCCCTGGCGTCAGCGAATTTGCCGACCGCTTCTGATTTCTCTGGTCCCCGCCTCCCGCGGAGAATTGGACTCGGCGCGATTGCCATCACACTGCTGATGGCGGTCGCGCTCGATCTTCGTCAACCTCCGTCTGAACAATGGACCACCGCCGCCGCGGTTGGCGCCATCCACGCCTACCAGGCCACGCTCTCGCCGGTCTACGGCAAGCTGGGCGTGCAGTGCAAATTCACGGTCACCTGTAGTCACTACGGTGAAGAGGCGATCAAGAAATACGGGCTCGCCAAGGGCGGCTATCTGGCCTCAAAACGAGTGCTTCGGTGTGGACCGTGGACGGCGGTGGGAACAGTAGATCCGGTTCCATAGGTTCCAAAGGGCTCCAGGGGTTCCAAAGGCAGCGTTCTGACGGGGTTCCATGGGTGCCCAGAGTGATTGGAAGAAACTGCCATCGGTGCGAGTCGCCTCCCACTCGAAATCTGCTCACCGCAACCCGCACCGAGTTCAAATCAGGCGCGGAATCACCGCATCTGCGGCGGCATTGCCGTTGCTCCTGCTCACTGCATGGCAGGATGGAAAAGCTTTCAGGAAATCGCCGCGTGGCAATATGCTCGCGATTTGAAATTGCTCGTCGATATCAACCACCTGATTGACCTTCGCGATCAACGGCTGATCTCAGAAGACGAACTGTTGCGCTCCGAGCACTGCGCGCGCAAAGCGCTAAAGGCAGTGGTGGGACTGATCCGCCATCTAGAAAGCACCCCGGATCCGCCGCGACCACCAAAGCGCGAAAAACACGAGAACCAGTAGCGATGGAACCCCGTCAGAACGCTACCCTTTGGAACCTTTGGAACCCTTGGAACCCTTTGGAACCTTATGGAACCTTAACTGTTCGGTTCAAACAGCTTTCGTCCTTCGTCCTTCAACAACACCCACAACGAATACGCGCCGAGGGCGGTGCCGAATGGCAGCAGGATCATGTTGCCGACCGAAAGGCCGATGCTCATCAGGCGGGCTGACGGCCGCATGCGCTTGAGTTGACGGCCAACGACCAGGTGCAGGATCGCCCACACCAGTGCAATCAGCGACACGACCACGATCGTGACGCCGGTGAGGCGGGCGGCCATTTCAGATCCGAAACGCACCGGCCCTGTCGAGCCGGCAATCGCAAACGCACCCGCCGCCAGGGCGAAGCCGGCAATCGACACCAGCGCGAAGATCGCGCCCCAGGCCAGATACAACGTTGCGAGGAAGTCGACGTGACGCTTCAAGCCGCTGCGTCCGGCCTAGTGAACGCGGACGCGAACGTCCACGCGCGTGCGCGGACCGCGTGGCAACCACAGGGTGAAGCTGAAGCGATGGCCATCGGTGACGCCAGCGGGCACGTTGACCATCAGCCGCTGTGTCTGCAGCGCCTGTCCCCGGCCGCCGCACGGATCGCACGGCTCGCTCCACACCTCGCCGCGTCCGCCGCATGTCGCGCACGTGCGCGGCACCGTCACATCGAGCGAGACCAGCGCGCCGGAAAAGGCCTGATAGGCAGAAATGCAGATCTCGGCGTTGGCAATCGGCGTCGCCGGCTCCGCCTCGACATGATCGCGGCGGAAGAACTCGATCGCGGCGCTCGACGACGGAAAGTCGATCGCGACCTCGTCCGCGAGCGAGCGCCGATACGCGCGCTCGTGGGGCACGAGCGTTTCGAGCGCGACTCGTGGGGACCCTGAGCCGTTTGACGGATCGAAACGTCTGGGACGAAACACCGTGCTGCCACGATAGAAGCGGCTCTCGAGGTTGTCAAACAGGAAATATGAAATCAATTGCGCTAGGATGCGCCGATGCCGAAAGAGTGCCCGATGTGCGGCGAGTTCATGCGGCTGGTCACGCGCGAAACGGTATCGCGCGTGCCAGGATCAGCGCAGGAAGTGAAGACTCCCGTGCGCGAGTGGGTCTGTCCGGAGTGCGATTACTTCGAGGACGCCGAGAGCAACGACTCGGCTTAGCGCGCGCCGAGCGTCAGCAGGACTTCCTTGCGAATGGCCTCTTCGGCCTCTTCGAAGTTCAGCGCCGTCTCGCACTCGTCACACAGCACTTCGATCACACCGGGCTTGCTTTCTTCAGACACTTCGACCCGGGTGTCGTCGAGCTGGACGACGTGCATTTGCAGCGTCTTCACCAGGAAGTTGCGGGTATTGCCGCAGTTCGAACACGTCAATGGCACGTAGCGGGGCTCCTTAAACCTACGAAATTGTATGGGATGCCCAGAGGCTAAGGCAAAGAAATTCGCACCTTCCGAAGCAGGTGTGTGGCCGATCTGCCCTGCCACGTGATTTCGTCACCTTCTCCGCCTGTTGTCATGCTGGCGGTCAGTGTTGCCGGCAGCACTTTTCCAATCGAGCCCCGCTGTAGGACCAGCTTGCCGCCGGCCAGAGATCCCGCAAGACACAGCCGGTCCCGGGCGCGCGTCAGCGCCACGTACAGCAGCCGTTTCGACTCCTCATGCTCCCGCTCGTCATCGTCGCGGTCTCCGGGGTTCTCGTGGTCGGTGATCGTCACGGCGGGCTCACCATCGTCGGCATCGTCGATGAAGGGTGCCGGCTGGACGCGGATGTCGTCTCGCGTTCCACCACTACCCTTGCCGATGTTCACGATGAAGACCACCGGGAACTCGAGACCCTTCGCGGCGTGCACGGTCATCAGGTTCACGGCATCCGCCGCGTCGATGATGGCGTTGGATTCGTCGCCGCCCGCCGCGAGGCCGTCGAAGTAATCCGTGAGTCGCGCGAGGGTCGTGTAACCACGGTTCTGGATGCGCCGGATCAATCCACGCACCTTCTTGAGGTTCTCGCGTGCCTGGCGGAAACCGCTGCCGCCAATCTCCACGGCATACGCAGACTCGGCCAGCACGCGATCGATGATCTCCGCAGGCGGGACCTGGTCGGCGTCGTCGATCCATTGTCCGACCGACGCGCGCACCAGCATGACGCGCTCTCGATCATCGGCTGATAACGCCTCGAGCGCCGGCGGCAGTTCGCCGATCAGCGCGGAGGCGAGGCCCGGCGCCAGCCGCTTGAGTCCTTCATCAGACACGCGAACGATGCGCGAGCGCATGAACGCCGCGGCCCGCAGGTTGGAGCCTGGGTCCGCGAGGTAGGCCGCCAGCGCGAGCACGTCCTTCACTTCCTCGGCATCAAAGAACCCAAGGCCCTTGTAGACGTAGTACGGAATCTCGCGCGACGCGAGCGCGGCCTCGAAGAGCGTGTGGCTCTCGCGCGTGCGGAACAACACGCCGATGTCGCCGGGACCGATCGGGCGCCGCACACCGGTGTCGCGATCGCGCACCGTCGTCCCCGCTGCAAGCAAGCGCGCGATCTCGGCGGCGACGAGCTCCGCCTGCGCGCGGTCGGAGTCCGCCATGACAAGTCCGAGCGGTGCGTCGGGTGCATGGCCGACGGTCGTCTCCGGCGATGTTGGAAATGCGTCTCGCTCTGTATAGCGGAAGGCGTCCGGCCGGTCGGCCTTGTCGACCGCGTCGCTGACATCGTTGACGAACATCAGCAGCTCGCGGACCGATCTGAAGCTGCGCGTGATCGCCGCGCGCGCCGGGGCGTCGGGCCGCAACGCCTCGATGAATTCCGATGCCGCGTCGAGGACCGTCACCTCCGCGTCGCGGAAGCCGTAGATCGACTGCTTGCGATCACCAACGATGAAGATCGACGGCGGGATGGGACCGTGACTGAGACCCTCGCCCGCGCTCCAGGCGCGGACTAGTTCGCGCACCAGGCGCCATTGCGCGCGGCTGGTGTCCTGGAATTCATCAACCAGCACGTGCTCGTATCGCGATTCCAGTCGATAGCGGCTGCGCGAGAACTCCTCCATCTGGCCGAGCAGCTTGAGCGTGCGTTCGAGCAAGTCGGGGAAGTCGAGCACGCCGTGCTTGTCCAGCGTTCGCCGGTATTCATCCTGCGCGATCGCGAACAACCGTCGCACACCGCGCGCCAGCACCAGGTTGATGTCGCGCTTGAAGGCGTCGATCGCGGCGAGGACGTGCGGACCGAGCCCGGCGATGATCACCTTGTGCCGTTCGTAGTCTGCGGCTGATCGGAACTGCGCCTTGACGTGGCCGGGCCGCTTACGCGGCTCACCCGACTTGGTGAGCACCAGGTCACTGAGGCGATCGAGGACCGCGCGGAGCCGTGCCGGCGGCAGCGGCGGATCGGCCATCAGCTCGCGCATTTCGTGGGCAAGCAACTCGAACGCCGGCACGGCCGGTCCGGTGGTCGCAAAGAAATCGATCGCGCGATCACCGCCGCCAAGCGACGACACGGCGCTGCGCAGCGCGTGCAGCAGGCGGGCGCAGGCCGCGTCGACGCTCATCTCGCGCCCGCGCAGGAAGCGGTTGAGCGCGTCGCGCGCCACCAGCCGGCGGTCGAACAGCGCCGTCAGCGCCTTGCGCAGCCTCGGCTCGCCGAGTTCGGTCAGCAGCAGCGCCACGTCGGCATCGTCGAGCGAGATGGCGCGGCCGATCGCCAGCGCGCTGTCGAGCGAGGCCTCGATAAAACGCGGCGTCTCCGTCTCGTCGGCGAGATCGAAGCCCGGATCGACACCGGCTTCGAGCGGGAATTCGTGCAGCAGCGACAGGCAGAACGCGTCGATGGTGCTGATGCCGATGTCGCCGAACGCATCGCGGATCTCGCGCCAGCGCGCGGGAGGAATGCCCCCTTCGCGTTGCCGCTGCCGCAGCGTCGCCATCACGCGCTGACGCATTTCAGCCGCGGCCTTACGCGTGAAGGTGATGGCAAGAATGTTTCGGGGTGCGACGCCGGCTTCGAGCAGACGGACGTAGCGATCCACGAGCACGCGGGTCTTGCCGGTTCCCGCCGAGGCTTCGAGCGCGACGTTGCGCAGCGGATCAACCGCCAGCCGGCGCGCGCGCTGGTCAGCCGTCTCCTGCGGCGGATCCGGCGTGGACTCAAAGTCAAAACGCGCTTGGTCAGGCATTTTGATCTGAGCTTTCTGCGCCTTCTGCGGCTGTGGCCTTTGTATCTGTGCCTTCTGCGGCTGTGGCTGTTGTTTCTGTGCTTTCTGCGGCCCCGCCGACGTTTCGGCACACCGCCGTAAACGCGCACATGGTGCACAGGTTCTTGGTCTCGGGCCGCGCAGGATAGTGCCCCGCCGCGATGTTGTCCAACGCCGCGACCAGGCGGTGCGCTGCGGCCGCGGTCAGCTCGTCGAAATCCTTGCCGCGTTCTTCGAGCGGAACAACAGCGCGAGGCCCCTCGAACGACAGGTACATCGCCTCGCTCGCCGGAATATCGCGGCCATGCTGCTTCGTCAACGACGCGCGCACGCACGAGCTGTAGATTGGCAGCTGCAAAGCCTCGCGCCGGTCAGGCACGTACTTCGTCTTGTAGTCGATCAGCCGGAACGTCCCATCGTCCAGCACGTCGATGCGATCGATCTTGGCGCGCAGGCGGACGTCGCGTGAGGTGCCGTCCTCGCCCGTAAACGCGTAGACACCGTCGAGCTCGTACTCCATCAACCGCTCGCGGATGCCGGCGCCGCGTTCGGCTTCCATGGCAAACACGCGATCGACGATGCCTGAGCCCACCGCAGATCCGAACAGGCGGGCGCGCTCGAGACCGGCTTCCGCCGGCGGCAACGCACGCAACGCAGGTCCGGCGATTTCGTCGAACAACGCCCGCGCCTCGGCCATCGAGGCGGCGGTAATCCGTGAGCGTCCTCTCGCCTGCCATTCGTGGAAGAACGTCTCGAACAACTCGTGCAGGAACCGGCCGCGCTCGAGCGGCGAGCGCGAGGTCGCGTCCTTCGGTTCTTCCTGCACCTGCAGCACGTTGGACACGTAGAACTGGAAGGGGCACTTCATGTAGCGCTCGAGGCGGCTCACGCTGACTCGAGGCAAGACCCAGTCGCCGGCTTCGCCTGCAAAGCGGCGACGATCGCGTGTCGCCCCGGCCGCGCGCGCCCTGGCCCAGGGCGAGTCCACGCTCCCGGGGTCGCGCGCCAGCACTTCGTAGTCGAACACGGTCGCGCGTCGGTCCTCCGCCGCCGTCATCGTTCGTAAACCGAACGACGGCACGTCCTCGATCAGCGACGCAGGTTCGACGACCGCCTCGGACTCGAGCGAGAACGTGGAGATGCGCACGGTGTCGCGCGCCAGTCCGACCAGGTCGCGAAACGACGCGCGTGCCGATCGCAGCTGGTCGCGTTCCTCGTTGAGCGCGATGCGTTCTGGCCGTGACGGTTCGAGCTGCGCGATCAACGCCCGCGGATAGAAGACATTTCGTCGCGGCCGCTCGGGCCACTCGCCCTCCACCGCGCCCATGATCTGCACATCGTCCAGGTCGGCGAAGCGGGCTGCCTGCACGTCGAGAATGCGGACACCACTGTCGCCGGTGTCGTCTGCGAAGGTCTGTGTGCCGAGCCACCGCCGGAACGAGGCGGACAGCTCGGTGACGGTGCCGGACGATGATGGATCGTGGCGACGGTACGACGCGCCGAGGCCGTCGAGCGCGGCATCAATCGCTGCGCGAGCGCGGGCGCGGCGGCCTGGATTCGGTCTGTCGTGGGCCTCGAGAAACGCCCGCAGGCGATCGACCTGCTCGATCATCGGCCGAGACTCGAGTAACGGCGCCAGCGCCGTGGCGGCGTCTACTGCGGCACGAGCGGCCGGACGGCCGGACCCGGTCCATGTGTCGGCCAGCGCTCGCAATCGATCCACTCCGCCCAGGTAGCGCTGCTCCGCCATGTTGACGTCGAGCGCGCGCACGGATTCGCGATCCACTTCGGCCTCGTCCACGACGAAGCGGAAATGCGACGACCGCAGCATGGCGGTAATGGCCCGGCGCGTAAAGTTGGCGGCGACGCACTCGAGCACAAGATCGACGGCGGCGGCGTACGGCTCGGCGTTGAGCGGCAACCGGTCGAGGGCCTGGAACTTCAATCCCGCTCCCGCAAACACTCCTCGTGCAAGGTAGAGATACGGCAACGGGCGAGCCACGATCAGGCCGGTGCGCTCGAGGGAATGCGTCGCCGCCGCGAGGCGGCGCGCCACGCCCTCGAGTTCGTCCTCCCGGTCACGATACGAAAACGCCACACTGGCGCTGTCGGGCACGTGGAGGGCGGGCGTGGCCGTGGCCTCGAGGCCGCCGGCATCCGGCTCCTCCACCTCGACAAACGCAAGGCGCAGTCGATCGAGGTAACCGGCGTCGAGTTCTGCGCCAGTGGCGAGAATCTCAACCTGTGCGAGACCAGGGATCGTCGTGAAGAGCGCCACGTCCGCAGGCCAATAGCCGTCGGCGTCGAACGGTCGATCGCCGATCGCGATCACGAGGCGCGTGAGCGGCCTGGCCGCTGCCGTGGAGGCGAGCAGTGCCCGCAGCGAATGCTCGTCGGCGGCGTCACCATCGAGCGATCGCGTCTCGTAGGCGCGGAATGCGAACGCGAGAAACCGGGTCTGTTCGAGCAGTTGCGCCGCGCCGCGATCGGTCTCGGCGGCGGGCTCGAGCTCTCCTGTGAGCAACCGGTCGAAGTCGTCAACGGTGCGGCCGACTCGACGAATGTGGTCGTAGAGCGCGAGCATCTCGGCGACGAGTGCGGGGCGAACATGGAATGGCGGTGGGACACCGGCTTCCTCCGCTTCACGCGCTCCGGCGGCCAGCATTGCCTCGCGCTCGAATGCGGTGAGCAATCGCGGCGGTGAGGGAAGCCGCTCGGTCAGCAGGTCGTAGAGATCGGCGCGGGTGCCGATGTGCGGGAGCTGACCGGATTCAGGGAGCCGATCGCGAATGGTTCGCCGCAGCTGGGCAGCGGCCGCCGCGGTCGGAACCAGGACGAAGGTGCCGGCCGCGCGATCGGCATCGAGGGTCCGCACGACATCCACGAGCCATGATCGGTAGCCTGAAAGGTCCGCTGCGCGCCGCAGCGTGATGCGTCGAGGAGTAATCACTTCCCGGACGGCGGCTCCATCGCGGTCAACTGTTCGGCACGAGCACGCTGATACAGCATCAAGGCTCCCGCTGCGGCTGATGAGGCCCGTTGTGCCATGTCGATATTGTTGTCCTGCACCGACTGCAAGCGCAGGCGAAACGCATTGTCGGCCAGCTGCCACGCGCTGGCGATGACGGCATGCGACGACGCCAGCTCGGCGGGCGGTTCCACCTTGAGGAAATTGCGGTTGGCCTGCGCGACGCGCCTGGCCATGGGGGAAATGGTATGCACGGAAGGCCCCTGCATCGACCTGATCTGATCGAGGGCAAGTGCCGCCTCCTGGAACACCTTGAAGGCGCCGTTGGTCGAGCGTCGATACTTGCGGAACGCCGGGGCACGCCGCTCCCATTCGCGACGGGCGGCGCGCATTTCAATGGCGGTCGCGGCCTGCAGATCGATGGTCGCCAGCAACGCGGCCACTTCACCGGCGCGCCGGCCCCCGAGCCTGCGATCCTCGGCCTTCACCTTCTCTCGCAGCTTCTCGAGATCGGCGGTGCGGCCCTTCGTTGCCAGCTTGATCGCGTCGGCCAGGGTTCTCGAGCGCAACTCGTCGTACGCCTGTTCGGTGCGCCGCTCGCGCTCCAGGTCGCCGCCGACCACGTTGCGCATTCGCGATGCCCACTCGCCCGGCATCAGCCCGATGGCCCGATCGATCAGCCGCATCACTGTCTGCAACAGGCTGACCCGTTCGACGGCGGTCTCCGAGATGGACGCCGCCGCCACAAACTGCTCGACCAGTTCCGCATCGGTCGGTGGTGGCAGGGGCGGCGGGGGCGGCGCAGCCAGCGGGGCGTTGGCGCTCAACGACAAATCAAAGCGCGTGATGCCGACCGCGACGCGCAGCTGCGCAATCACCTCGTCGAGCACACCCAGCGCGTCCCGTACTTCGCCGACGCGATACCCGTAGTGCGCGGCCGGCCATTCCGCCAGTTTCTGCCGGGCTCGCTCCGCGGTGGCGAGGCGGACACCCGGATCCTGGATCTGCGCGACTTCGTTCAGGACCGTCGCCACATCGGCGCTAAACGCCGCAAAGTCGGCGTCACCCCGGGAGGCCGCGTACGCGGCGGCTCGTACCGATTGGGCGTATTGCTCAGTTCGCGGCCAGTCCACGCGTTGCGACGGGATGGTGACGAGATGGAGTTCGATCGGCTCGCGCGACAGCTGGGTCGGCATCGAAAAAATCACGCGGTCGTCGAGCCTCGACCATTCGCCGTAACTGGACAGTACGCGCCCATCCGACAGGAACACGCGAAACAGCACCCGGCTGGCGGCGACCTGCGCATGGATTTCCGACGGAATCAGCCCGGCCAGCAGGAAAACGGCCGCGCAGCGAACGGCGCGAGACATGTTCGGTGAGGCTAGTGTAGCGCCCCTGTGGAAAAGCTGTGGATGAACCGTCAATAAACTGTGGATGACGCGACAGGAAAAATAAATATCGCCGCGATCTCTCTATGATCGAGACGCCCGAAACCCGCGGCTGGCCGCTTTCGTGCCGCTCTTCGCTTGTTTGGACGTGACGAACCCGTAAAATCGAACGCTCCACACCGTGACCGTTCATCACTTCGAAGAGCACATCGCCGGGCGCACGTACCACATCGAGGTATCGCCCGTTTCCGCCTCCCGCTGGCGCGCCCAAATTGCCCGTCGTCCGGGCATGCCCACGGCCATGATGCCGTTTTACGGTCAGACGCCCGATGAAGCTGCACGGGAGTTGAGCAAATGGCTCTCTCTGGTAACAACCCCGGCCACAGCCAATACATAATCGAGGGCGTATGAACGCTCTGGTGCCTTGCTTTACCCGCCGGTCCACGGCCGGGTGGTCCGCCGCGCTGCTGCTCGTCCTGGCCGGCCTTATTCAACCGCTCACCGCCGAACGGGAACAGACCGCACTGCCCCGCGTGCACTTCGTGGCTACGGGCGGCACCATTTCCAACCGCGACGGCGGCCGCTTGTCGGCCGAAGAGCTCGCCAAGTCCATGCCCGGCGTCGAACGCTTCGCCAGGCTCACGCACGAGCAGTTTGCCAACGTCGCGAGCAGCGAGCTCACGCTGGCGCAGTGGATTGGCCTCTCCAAGCGCGTCAACGAAGTCTTCGCGACCGACAAGGATCTCGCCGGTATTGTCGTGACCAGCGGCACGGACACGCTTGAAGAGACGGCGTTCTTCCTGCACCTGACGGTGCGCGATCCGCGCCCGGTCGTGGTGGTGGGCTCCATGCGCAACCCGAGCACGGTGGGATACGAGGGCGCCGCCAATCTCCTCGAGGGCGTGCGCGTCGCTGCGGATCCGGCGTCGAGAAACAAGGGCGCGCTGGTCGTGTTGAACGACGAGATCAATTCCGCGCGCAACGTCACCAAGACCGATGCGCTGCGCCTGCAGACCTTCCGCAGCCGCGAGTACGGCCAGCTTGGGGTCGTCGATCGCGATCGCGTCGTGTATTTCAACCAGATCACGCAGAAGCACAATGAGCAGGTTGAGTTCGACCTCAGCAAGGTCACCGCTCTGCCGCGCGTCGACGTGATCATGGTTTACCAGGGGGCGCCTGCCGACTTGATCAAGGCCGCCGTGGACAACGGCGCCAAGGGCATCGTGATCGCGGTCGCTGGAGCGGGCGCGACGAGCGGCAATCAGAATGAAGGCTTGAACTACGCCGCGTCGAAAGGCGTGTTCATCGTGACCAGCACGCGCACCGGCAGCGGGCGCATTGCTCCGCCGCGGGCTCCTGAGGGAGGCGGCGCGGGTGGGGGCAATTTCACCCCCACACCCGAACAGCAGCGCCGCCGGCAGTTCACGATCGCCGGTGAAGATCACACGCCGATCAAGGCGCGCGTGTTGCTGATGGTGGCCTTGACCAAGACCACCGATCGCAACGAACTGCAGCGAATCTTCAGCGAGTACTAACGGCGGAGGCACGCGCCCCGCGACGGGGAGGGGTGTCGCACTTTATGCCTTCAAGAACGGCCTGATTTCAGCGAGCACTTCGTCGGGAACGTCTTCCTGCAGGTTATGGCCGCCGCCGAGGCCTTTGCCCGTGACGTTGACGCCCTTGGTCTTCCAGATTCCGAGCACGTCGTAGATCCGGCCCATTGGGCCCTTCAATCCCCACAACGTCATCAGCGGGCAGGCGACCTTCTTCGACAGATCGGCTTCGTCGTGCTGCAGATCGATCGACGCGCCGGCGCGATAGTCCTCGCACATCGCGTGGATGTTCGCGGGATCGCTCGAGGTGCGGAGGTATTCGATCTGCACGTCGTTCGTGGCGCGCGCCTTCTGCGCGTCGTTCTGCGCCTTGATGTCGTTCTCGGGTCCTGGCGCCGCGCGGACGTAGTTGAACCAGTGGAAGTACGACTGGATGAAGCGGATGTCGACGTGGGTGTAGAGGTAGTGCGTCGGGATGATGTCGAGCACCGCCAGCTTCGTGACCTTGTCGGGGTGATCGAGCGCCATCCGATGGCCGACACGGCCGCCGCGATCGTGGCCGACTACCGCGAACTTGTCGAAACCGAAGCTCTTCATGACTTCGACCTGGTCGAGCGCCATGGCGCGCTTCGAATAGTTCGCGTGATTCTCGCCGTCGGCCGGCTTGCTGCTGTCGCCGTAACCGCGCAAGTCGGGCACGATGACTGTGTAGTCCTTCGCAAGTTCGGGCGCGATCAGGCGCATCGAGACATGTGTCTGCGGAGCGCCGTGCATCAGCAACAACGGCGGCCCCGAGCCGGCGTGCACCAGGTTGATCTCCGCGCCGGAGGTGTTCACGCGCTTCGACTGAAAGCCCGGAAAGAACCGCAGCGTGCTGGCCGGCTGCGCGGTTGCATTCGCGGAGTTCATCGACAAAGCGCGGCCGTCGTTGCGAACTCAAGCATTTCGCGTCGCGTGAAATGAGTCATCTTGATCTGAGCTTTCTGCGCCTTCTGCGGCTCGTATGTTTTGATCTGAGCTGTCTGTGCTTTCTGCGGCTATGTTCTGGGCCTTCTGCGGCCCTGGATTCTACGGAGAAACCGGCGCCGAGTCGAGCCGGGCCTTGATCGCCTGGAACGCCGGCGTCGGCCCGTGCCACTCGAGTTCATCAACCGATTCAAACACCGGAATGTCGGTGCGCAGCGTGGCGAGGTCGCGGAATAACATCGCCTTCTCGCGGTCGCGCTCCAGCGTGATCGACAGCGCGCCGGGTCTGCCGACGTTCACGCCCCAGGTGGTGTAGTCCGCGGGAATCATGTTGATGTGCTTGAACTTCGCGAGCACGGCGGACGCGGACTTCGCCCCCCAGCCTTGCAGGCCGGGATAACCGTCTGACGAGTCGCCGACGAGCGCGAGGTAGTCGGGAACCGATTCCGGCGGCACACCAAACTTGGCGATCACGCCGGCTTCATCGCGGATGCTGCGCCGCATCCGGTCTTCCTGCACGATGCGCGTGCCACTGACACACTGCGAGAGATCTTTATCAGGTGTGCAGATGCGCACCTGCGTCACGCGCGGATCCTCGGCAGCTTTCACTGCCGCCGCAGCCAGTGCATCGTCCGCCTCGTACTCGACCATCGGCCACACTTTCACGCCAAACGCGACGAGCGCTTCTTCGAGGAAGTGAAACTGCGACAGCAGCGCCGGGTCGATGCCTTCGCCGGTTTTGTAGCCGGGCCAGAGATCGTTGCGAAAGGACTCAATCACGTGATCGGTGGCCACCCCGATGTGCGTCGCCACCTTGCTGTTCAGCATGCCGCGGATCGAGGCGATCACGCCGCGCACCGCCGCCACTTCAGCGCCGTCCTTGGCCTGTGCCTGCGGCACCGCGTAGAAATGCCTGAACAACTCAAACGTTCCGTCAATGAGATGAATGATCAAAAGAGACCTGCCGCATTATTACGGATAGCGTAATTACGCACGGCGTAAAAATGTGGCAGGTCCTTCACATTGCGCGGAGTAGCAAGGCGGCACCGAGGATGGCGAGAATGATGGCCACGACCTTGCGGAACAGCGGCTCGGGGATGCCGCGCAGGAGCCGGGCGCCGCCAATCGTGCCAGTGACCACCCCCGCAGCGGCGAGGGCGATCGTGTTGCGGCTGGCCCACAAGCCGCTCCCCTCGTTCCAGAGGTAGATCGGCAGTCGGGCGCCGTCGACCCACAGGGCGATTGCGGTGGCCGTCGCCACGAACGCGTCACGCCGCAAGCCGAATCCCAATAGCGCGGCCGATCGCACACCACCCTGGTTGCCGACGAGTCCGCCCAGTAACCCCGACAGCACACCGGCGATCCAGGCGGCGACGCCGGTGAAGCGCAGGCGCGTCGACAAGCCTGTGAGTTCGCTGATCGACACAAACAGCAGCAGCCCCGCGAGCAGCAGCATCAATCGCTGGCCGTTCACCGCGGATTGAAACAGCGCGCCCAGCAGACCGCCCGCCGCGCTCGCGAGACCAAATCGCCACAACACCGATCGATCGGCGCGGCCGTCGAGCATCGTGAAGCGAACGAGCGTGCCGACGAAATGCGGGATCGCCACCACCGCGACCGCCAGGCGGCCGTCCATCCACAGCGACAACAGCGGCGTCAGGATGCTGCCGATGCCAAAACCGCTGATCGATCCAATCGCACCAGCCACGACCGAGGCGACGAGAAGCGACAGGGTCTCAACGGACATCACGGGGGCGCCATGGTACCATTGCGATGTGTCGATGATGCCAGGACGTGCGATGTGTGGACTGACGCTGCTCGTGTCGCTGGTAAGCGCGAGCGCCTGTAGCGGTTCGAGCGAGCCCGCGGCGGGCACTGCCGCGCCGGCCGAGGTGGCGCCGGCGACCAGCGCTGACGTGACCGGCACCGCCACGCGTCATGCGATCGTCACTCTGTTGCCCGCCGGCGCGCCGATCGAAACACCGACCGATCCCGCGGTGATGGATCAGCGCTCCAAGCAGTTCCTGCCCGCGGTGCTGATCGCGCGCGTGGGACAGCCGGTCGAATTCAGGAACAGCGAGGACATGCCGCACAACGTGGCCGTTTCGCGGCGCGAGAGCGGTAGCGAAGTTTTCAACGTGGGGACCGAATCCAACCAGAGCTACGTTCACACCTTCGATCGCGTCGGCCAGTTCGAGGTCAAGTGCGACATCCACGAAGGCATGGAAGCCACCGTGATAGTCGCCAAGGGTCCCACCACCACGATCGCCGATGACGGCGGGCAGTTCTCGTTCTCGAACATCACGCCCGGTTCCTATACCGTCAGCGTCACGTTCGCGGGCCAGACGGTCGAGCAGGCGCTCGACGTCAAGGCTCCGCGGACGAGCTTCAAACTGAACCGCTGACGCTCGGGCGTAGTTCTTGCACCTCGGCTCTCCGGGAGCTGAGGATGAAGTGGATACCGTTCCGTTCGCTCGTGGTCATCGCCGCGCTGGTGGCGTGTGTCAACGAGCCGCACGCGCACCCACAACCGGCGACCACATCTGCGCCGGACGTTGCGGAATTGTGGCAGGAGCCGGTTGACCTGCTGCAGCGCGATCTGTTCCTCGGGCCCGCCGGAACCGCGTTGACGCCGCCGGCGGATGGCGCCCCATTCGAGTTCGTCGCCTACAAGACCACCGGCACCAATCCCGGATACGACGTGCGTGACGCATCCGGTCGCGCCTGGAGCGTGAAACTCGGAATCGAAGCGCAGTCGGAAGTCACCACGTCGCGCATCCTGTGGGCGATGGGATTTCACCAGCCGCCGCAGTACTTCGTGCGGCAGTTCACGCTGACCGGCGTGGACGCCGGCGTCAAGCACGTGGCGCGCTTCCGCACCGAGCTCGAGCCATGGCGCGCCGCCGGTGCGTGGTCGTGGACGGACAATCCGTTCCTCGGCACGCAGGAATACCGCGGCCTGATCGTGGCGCAACTCGTCCTGAACAACTGGGACATGAAGACGGACAACAATCGCCTCTACGAATCTACCGATGTCTCGATGCGGCCCCACCGTCACTTCATGGTGCGTGACGTCGGCTCGTCGCTTGGTCACTCGCGCCAGTTCTGGTTGTTCGCAACGATCGGCACGCGCGGCTGGCAAGGCAGCAAGAACAACATCGATGATTTCGAGTCGCAGGGTTTCATCACCCGGGTCGATGGTGAAGACGTGGACTTCGACTATCGCGGCTTGAACCAGGGCCTGGTTGATCGCGTCACCGCCCGCGACGTCATCTGGGCGTGCACGCTGCTCGATCGCATCCCCGACGGGCACTGGCAGGCCGCGTTTCGCGCCGGTGCGTACCCGAAAGATCAGGCCGACCGCTACATCCGCAAGATCAAGGAAAAGATCGCGCAGGGTCTGGCCCTGCGTGCGTCGGCTACGCGCTAGATGCGGGACGCTGCAGCTTGAGCAGCACGATCAGGTCCCGGTGCGCAAGCACCGCCTCGGGCAGTTCCTGCAGCGCCGCGTGGTAGCGCTGCGCATACTCGCTGCCCGCCTCCGGCGCGACAATACCTCGCGCGGCGGCGACGAGCGGTCCCGATTCGATTTCGGAGCGCGGTGGATCCGACGGGCGAGGCCTCGTCTCGAGCGCCTCGTCGATGCGGACAATCAGCCCTGACATCACTCGCAGCCACGCAAACTCCTGCGCGTTGAACATCACGTTCAACAGCTGCGTGGTCTGCAGCCGCCCATGCACGCGCTCGTAATCGGCGCGCTGCCAGTCGATGAGGGTCTTGTGGAGATTGAGGAGGAGCTTGCGGAGCTCAGCCAGCAGGGCGCGATCCGAGTCGTTCATTCCTACCATCGTATTTCAAGACGGCGTGAGCTTCCCCGCAGACCATCGCCACACGGGTCCGCCGCTGCGAAGGTGCACGCCGCCAAGCCAGCGATCGATGCCGCACAAACGCACCCGATCGGCCGCGCCCTCGAGCACGTCGCGACCGTCGGCGGTCAGCGCGATCGTTCCACTCAATCCTCGACCGTCGTCACCGGACAGCGTCAACAGTGCCGGCGACGATGAGGCGAGGGCGCGTGCGCGATCCATGAGCATCGTGTCCGTGACGTAATACCAGTGCTCGCCGTCGTGCATGCGCGGAAGCACCTCCCGCACCTCCGCGGGGCCGCTGCTCGCCAGGGACAGCAACTGCCGCTCGCTGCGCGACAGCCCGTCACGCTCCGACGGAAATTCCTCGAGATGTCGCGCCAACGCCCCGCCGAGGAATGGCAGGGCCGAGGTGTCAGAACGAAGGAAGTCTTCAATCGCGCCTGGATCGGGCGATCGAAACGCGGTCCACGCGCGCGCAGCCAGTGCAACCTGGCCGGGCGTGATCGGCACGCGGTGCGGAAACAAGGCGGCGATCTCGGCGGGTGTCAGTTCGCCCAGTCCCTTGAAGTCCGGATGGCCCGCGTGACGATCAAGGCTGATGAGCGAAACCGGCGTGGGCCAGGGCTCCCGCCGGCCGAGATGGGTGAGCAATTGAATGAGATTGAGTTGATCGAACAGATCGTGCTCGAACCACAGGACGAGCTCGTCATAGGCGGACGTGTCGTCGACGGCGGCGCGCCAGCCGGCCAGATCCGATTGCACGTCATCAATTGCGTGTGCAGTGGGAGCGAGGAACCCTGCGCGAACGCGCAGGAGTTCCCCGTCGGAGAGATGGCCGGGAACAGGCCCCTCATACAGAGGGTCACACCACACCATGGTGCGGCCGTGCAGGCCGGAGCGCTCGATCAGCTCCGTCGCGCTATGCCCGTTGGCGACGTGCAGAAACACGACTACTGCTTGACGAACAGTTTCTCGTCGACCGTGACGTTCTGCTCGACCTTCGTGAACGTCATCGTGATGCCCTGCACTGACGATTCAATGCGCAGCTTGTATGGCACCTTGACACCGTCCAGGTCCCGGTAGTCTGACGGATCGGCATTCTGCTCGACCTCGCCGAACTGCGGCACGCTGGCCTTGATCACCGTCCTCAGCGGCAGGAATGTCGTGGCATCCACATACTGCTTGATCGGCGGTCCGCTTGGCGGCTGGAACACGAGCACGAACGCGTCCTTGTCGAGCACCTTTTCCTTGCCGGTGAGCTGGACGCTCGCGCCGGACGCCTTGTAGTTCAGGAACGGATGCGGAAACGAGTTGGCCTTCATCGTCTCAAGCTGCTGGCCGGTGATCTCGCGATCGCCCTGCAGCGTGTCCATCACATATCCCTTGGCGCCGTCGAAGCGCTGATCGACGACCAGTGGGCCCGCTCCAAACGCGGACAGGTCCGCCTTGATCAGGGTGCGCGCTTTGTTGGGAACCGCGTTGAGGATCTCGATGGTGCCCTGGATTTCACCGGCCGGCGTGCCGATCACCAGGCCACCGCTCATCTGGCGTGACTTCACTTTCTCGATCGCGGCGCGTCCGCCCATCGCCGTGATGCTCTTTTCGATGATTTCGTCAGCCGTTTGCGCGGCTGCGGAGTGCGCCCAAAGAAGAACAACGACTGCCGACGCGAGGCGAAGAAGAGATGTCTGCATTTTGTCGATCTTACCTGAACGGTGTTCACTTCTCAGGCGACTCTGCCGTTGCTGACGAATCCTCGTCCCGTGTGCAATTTGCTGATTCCAGAAGACGAATTGATGGTTACATTGCGCCCATGGCCGCCAAACGGTATCCGTCGCGGACGGACCTCGCGTTAGGTCGAGCAGCGCGTTCGGCACAGGTCACTCGTATCCTGCACCTCGAAGACAACGCCGATGACGCCTTCCTCGTGCAATCAACGTTGCGGCGTCAGGGTGTGCCATGCAAGGTCACCGTCGTCGATACCCGCGATCGGTTTCTCAAGGAGATCCAGGCCAACGACTTCGACCTGGTGCTGTCGGACCACAGGCTTCCTGGCTTTGACGGCCTGGCGGCACTGCAACTGTTGCGCGAGCAGGATGAGGATGTGCCGTTCATCCTGGTCTCGGGCTCGCTCGGTGAAGAAGCCGCAATCGAGACCATTCGCGCGGGCGTGACCGACTACGTGCTCAAGGACCGGTTGGCACGGCTCGCTGCCTGCGTGGAGCGTGCGCTGTCCGAGGCCAGTGATCGGCGCGAGCGGCACAGGGCGGAAGAGGCGCTGCGGCGCAGCGAGCATCGCTTCGCGATGGCGCTCACCACGATGGCCGAAGGGCTGTTGCACATCGACATCGCCGGCAAGGTGGTGATGAGCAATCCCGCGGCGTCGCGGTTGCTGGGCTTTGGACAGACGTCGCTGACCGGGATGCCCGTCGAGCATGCGCTCGCGCACGCCAGGAACGATGCCGGGTCGCCGCTGAGTTCGGCGGATCTCCAGGGGGCCCTTGGCGTCGGCACCGGGCGCGATGCCAACGACGCGGCGCTGACGATTGCCATGCCTGATGGGTCCACGGTCTCGGTGCTCGTGAACACCAGGCCCATCACCCACGCCGACACGCTCGAAGGCACCGTCATGACGATCCATGACGTGACCGAGCGGCAGCGGCTGCAGGCGCAGGTGGTGCGCGCCCAGAAGATGGATGCGGTCGGCAAGCTGTCCGCCGGCATCGCGCACGACTTCAACAACCTGCTGGTCGTGATCAACAACTACGCGGAGATGGTGGTGGACGCGGCCGGCGACGATCGCGCCTTGTTCGAGCAGGGCCTCACCATCCGCCGCGCCGGCGGCCGCGCCGCGCAGTTGACGCAGCAGTTGCTGGCGTTCAGCCGTCAGCAGACGCTGAAGCCCGCGCTCCTCGATCTGCGCACCGTGGTCGACGAAATGGCGCCGATGCTGCGGCGGCTGATCGGCGAGCACATCGAGCTGACGGTCACCGGCGACGCGAATGTGTCGAGCATCAGCGCCGATCGCGGCCAGATCGACCAGGTAATCATGAACCTTGCGGTCAACGCACGGGATGCGATGGTTGACGGCGGCCGGCTCGAGATCGCGGTCACCAACAGCAGTCTTGACTCCTCGCACGACGACGACCGCGTGACGGTGAAGCCGGGCAACTACGTGGAACTTCGCGTCACCGATACCGGGCACGGGATGTCGGAGACAACACGCGAGCGTGTCTTCGAACCGTTCTTTACGACCAAGGAAGTGGGCAAGGGCACTGGACTCGGTCTGCCCACCGTCTACGGCATCGTCAAGCAAAGCGAAGGCTACATCTGGGTCGACAGCGAAGAAGGCGCCGGCACGACCGTCAGGGTCTACATGCCTGCCGTTGCCGGCGCACCGGACCAGGCGCCACCCGCGCCGGCCGTGGTTCCGCCATTGGGCTCCGAGAGCATCTTGATCGTCGAGGATGACGAGGATGTGCGCGTGCTCACCGCGCTCATGGCCGCGAACGCCGGCTACAACGTGCTCACCGCGCCGAATGGTGACGCGGCGCTCGAACTGCTTGAACGGTCCGAACAGCCGGTCGAACTCGTCGTCACCGACATGGTGATGCCTGGCATGACGGGCCGCAAGTTCGCTGAGAAATTGGGCGCGCGAGGACGCCGGACCAAGGTGCTCTATATGTCCGGCTACATCGACGACCAGCGCGTCATGGGTCCGGACGAGCACTTCATCGGCAAACCGTTTTCGAGCGCTGCCCTGCTGCGAAAAATCCGTGAGGTCCTGGACGGCTAGCCGCGCGTCTCGACACCGGCCACACGCGCACGACCGCGGGCAAGAACCGCAACGTGGCGCGGATCACCTTCATCCAGCGTGACAAGGCGCGCGCCTCACGCTCGCGCCATGCAAATCCATAGGCGTCGCGTATCGATGGCGGCAGCGTGCCGATGGTGAGGAGTTGCATCGCGCGGAATACCGGCCAGGCCATCCGCCAGTGCGGCGGGTACAGCACCGCTCGCGCGAGGGCGCGGCTCGTCTCGGTGACGGTCAACTGACCTCCGTCGAGCATCTCGCGCATGTAGGCATCCAGTTGCCCGGAATGACGGGGCAACCAGCCTTCGGGCATGCCGAGCAGGGGCTCCATGATCGCTGCCTCCGTGCAATAGCGATCGAGTTCGCGGGCCGTCAGCGGACCAACCAGCAGTTCGTAGGTGCGCGGGATCGAATCGAGCAGGGTGGCGTGCACCCATCGTTGCAGCCCGGGGTCGTGAGCCGAGTAGTGGCCACGGCTGCCGTCCTGCACCGGGCCGCGCACGCGATCGTGAATCGCGTTGATTCCCGCCGCGGCGTCGACCATCTGCTCGGTGTCGCCAAATGCGATCGCCAGCATGGCGCCGACCGTCGACTGCAGCCGCCGGAAGCTCGAATGCAGGCTGCCGCGAAATGAACTGTGTTGATGCACACCGGCGGCCACCGATGGATGCGCGAGTTGCAGAAGAATCGCCCGGCCCCAACCGGCGACGACGACAATCTCGCGGTTGACCTTCCAGGTCACGCTGTCGGGACCCGGACGTAACTGCGGTGAGCGATCCAGCCGCGTACGGATCGCGACGCGGTGGCGTTCGAGTGCGTCCACTATTTCACTTTAGTTTGCAAAGCGCTTTATGTCAACCGGCGCGCGGCCAAATCAGGGAGTGTGCGACGGAGGCACGCGCTTCTTGGTGGCCTGCTCGAAGGCGTAGGCGATGCCGACTAACTTCGGATCGGCGCAGTGCGCACCAACGAAGCTCACCCCGAACGGCCGGACCTTCTCGGTTGAGCCTTTCGCGTCCTCGCTGGAATTGCTGACGAGGCCGAATGGCACGACGATGATCGGGTAGCCGGCCTTGGTGGCGTAGTTGGCGCCGGCTGAACCTGGAAACAGCACCGCGTCGAGCTTGTGCTGGTTGATGACGGCATCGAGACCCTGCTCGCGCGTCAGTACCAGATCCTCACGCCGATTCCGCTCGTAACGCGCCTTGTCCTTTTCCAGGTCGACCGCATCGGCAGAATCCAATCGGCCCTGCCCGTAGCGGATCGCACCGGCATCCTTGTGGGCGGCATTCCACGCCCGCAACTCGGTGAGCGACTTCACCGGCGCTGACGACCCGAGCGTCGCGAGCCAGAGATTGAAATCGCGCTTCATGCCGTAACGCAGCACCGTGGAACAGAGGTCATCCGCGGTGGTGCCGGCGGGCATGAGCTCACAGATGTTGTGCGACGTGAGGTTGGCCGCCGGATCGGTCGCGATCATGCTCGGCAAGTCTGCGGGATCCACGACTTCAGCGCCCGCCGCCTTGATCGCGGCGATCGCCGCCTCCATCGACTGCTTCTCGTCGTCTCGCAGACCTCGGAACGGCCTGGCGTTGCCTGGAAACTCGCGCGCCTCGTAGTAACCGGCACGCGGAACGCCGATGCGCGCGCCCTTCAACGCGTCGGCCTTCAAGAACGGCGCGTAGTCATTGTTGGCTGGCGCCTTACATTCGCTCGTGCGCGGATCGCTAGCGTCAGCCGCGCCTTCCATCACACCGAGCATCACCGCTGCGTCCGCCACTGATCGCGTCATCGGCCCGGCCGTGTCTTGATCGAGGGAGAGCGGGACGATGCCGTGCCGGCTGATGCGTCCGGTTGATGGACGAAGGCCCACCAGCATGCTGACATTGGCGGGCCCTTCGATCGATCCTCCGGTGCTCGTTCCAACATTCGCAGCCCACAAGCCGGCCGCCACTCCGCCACCCGAACTCGATCCGCTCACATCCAGAATTGGCAGCCCGTTGTCATTGGCGCGCGGATCGTACGGGTTATAGCTCTGCCCCACCGCGCCGTTGTAGCCACCCGGGCGGAAGCTGTCGCCAAACCATCCCGCCAGCTCACTCATCGTCGACTTGGCGATGATGATCGCGCCGGCGTTCTTCAAATTCGTGACCAGGGTCGCGTCATACGGCGCCATGTAGTGCTTGAACGCCAGCATGCCGCCGCTGGTCGGCATGTCGTCCTTGGTGAGGATGTTGTCCTTCAGCGCGACAGGGATGCCGTGGAGCGGGCCACGCACCTTGCCGGCGGCGCGTTCACGATCGAGCGTATCCGCCTGCGCGAGCGCGTTCGCATTGATCGAGACGGCGGCGTTGAGGCGATCCTCGTACAGCCCGATGCGAGTCAGGTACTGCGTGACGATCTCTCGTGAGGTGATACGCCCGTCGCGCATCGCGGCCTGCATGTCTGCGATCGAGGCGGTCTCGACCTTGAGGGGCGACGCGGCCGTCGCGGCCGGCTTGCTGGCGAGCTCGCCGGCGATGAACGTGTTCATCTGATCTTCCAGCACCGGCAGCGGGACCGAGCCAAGCGCGAGGAAGAAGTCATGGAAGCGGCGCTGATCGAACTTCGCGCCGAGTTTCTCTTCGGCGTCGCGCCGGTGACGGCGAATCTGGATTTCGCCGAGCTTGTAGGCCAGCGCCTGGCCGGGCCACGAAATGTAGCGGTCGATCTCGGTGGTGATCTCGTGCTCAGATAGCGGGGCCCGATCGCGAAGATATGCGAGCGCCTGCTCACGCGTCCATCCGAACTGGTGGAGGCCGGTGTCGATCACCAGGCGGCACGCGCGCCACATTTCGTACGTCAGCCGCCCCATCTCTTCGTACGGCGTCTCGTAGATGCCCATCAACGTGCCGAGCCATTCGGTGTAGAGACCCCAGCCCTCGCCGTATCCCGAGAAATAGATGGCGCGACGGAACGGCGGACGTTCGGGGCCTTCCTGCGCAAGCGCGGCCTGGAAGCTGTGTCCCGGGGTGCATTCGTGCAGCGTCAGCGCCGCCAGCGTGTAGAGCGGGCGCGCCGGCAGGTTGTAGGTATTCATGAGGCAGGCCTCGAGTCCGCCGCGGCCCCCGGTGTAGATTGGCGCGATCGCATCGGGCACCGCGCGGATGCCGTGACGGCGGCGCGGCAGGAAGCTGAAGAACTCGGAGAGCTTGTCGTCGGCCCTCTTTGACACGTATGCCGAGTACGACAGCAGTTCGCGCGGTGTCTTCGCATAGAACTGCTGATCCGTCCTCAGGAACCTGAAGAACTCCGCCATCGTCCCCTTGAACTTCGCCCGGTCCTTGGTGGCGCGCATTTCGGCTTCGATGCGCGCGACTTCCTTCAGGCCGATCTCGTGGATCTCCTGCGGTGTCAGTGTCAGCGTGGTGTGCTTCTCGATCTGTGCCTGGTAGAACCTGGTGCCATCAGGCATCTCGAACGCGCCGAGCGTGCGGCGCGCCTTCTCGAGGTACTCGTTGCGGATCATCGACAGCAGGTTGGCGTACGCAGGAGCGATGACGTCTTTCATCACCGTGTCGGCTTCGGCCTTGAGCGCGGCCTGTTCTGACGCGGGAATGCTCGCCGGCATCTGCGCGAATGGCGCGTACAGAGGATTCGTCGCATCGCCTTTGACGTACGGCACGATCGTCTGATCGCGGCCGATCACCGAGACGCGCGGCACGCTGTAGCCGCGCGCGAGGCCCGCGCGCATGTTGACGATTTGCTCGTCGAAGTAGCGGGGCACGTCCTTCAGGCGCGCGAGGTACGAGCGATACGCGGCGGCATTGGGAAACCCCTGGCGCGGCGTGAATGACGTCCAGAAGAACGTGTCGCTGTTGAACGGTGCCTCGTAGGTCTTGTATTGAATGTCGCTGACCTGTTCCTTCAGCGACGTCCGGAAGATCTGCGCGTTGATCTTCTCTTCGGCCGAGAGCTCGTCGAAGGGAATCGCATCCAGGGCGGCGAGCGTCCCGGTCCAGTAGGCGAGTCGCGCTTGCTGCGTCGCCGCGTCCACGCGGGCGAAGCCGTCACTGCCCCGCCCGAACTCCTTGCCGCGCCAGTTCCACTCTTCCGTGTAGAGGGCACGCAGTCGCGCATCGGCCGAAGTGGCAGCAGGCGTCTGCGCGGACAGCGGAGTCGCCAGGGCCACGACGCCCATGAGAATCGTGCATGAGATGCGTGCAAATGCCGTCGACATGCCGCCGATTATTGTCCAATTTGATCCAGAATTCCGGCTATGAGACATCGCGTGACATTCGCGCTGACGCTCGCTCGGCGATCTGCGCTAGACGCCTTGGCAAAGGACCTGAGGTGATTCCTGGCTAGCGCCGCCGGCCCACCGGGATCGTGAAGCGCAGCGCCTTGTAGTCGTGCGTCAGCGCCTGGTCGTATTCGGGCGTCACGAACGCAATCCGATAACTGAGCGAGAACCGCTTGAATCGAATGCCAATGCCATAGCCACCATCAGCCACAAGATAGCGCCGATCAAGTTCGTGGTTCGGCGCAGCATCGATGAATGCGTTGTACGCCAGCGCTCTCCCCTGACCGTCGACAACAAGATAGATTTCAAACGGACCCGTGTCACTGGCGTCACCCAGCAAGGGCGTACCAAGGCGCGGGGCGAGTCCGGTATCGGCCCAGTCCCGGGTGACGTTGAACCCGACCTTCAGTCGCGCTCCCACATACGCGTCCGTCATGATATTGCCGGCCGTCGCACCAACGATCGGGACGAATTCGAGCCATTTCTTCTCCTTCTGTGACCCGTAGGTGCCGTCGAATGCCCACTTGCGGTTGTGGCCAACAACGACACCGATCCGGTTTCCGATCTGATTGTCCCAACCCATCGGCTTTTGGGCGCCAACAATCTTGTGCCACTTCGTTTGAACCTCTCGGCTGAACGAGGCTTTGCCGGTCACGCCGATATGCACATCGGTCTGAACAAGTGTGGAACTCGTTGACGCTTTCCACGAGCCGCCCAAGAACAACCAGCCGGCGTAGGGACGGTCGTCCGGAATCAATTCCGGAATCGAGATATCGTCCGGTGTGTAGAACTGTTGCCCGACGACGTGCCAGCTTGACGAGACGCACTTCAACGCCGGGTTGTCTTCCGGGGCTACGGTCGAACAATCGACGTACTTGGGAATCCAGCCAAACAGCTTCGGTAAACGCTTCTCGAGCCGCCACATGTCGAAGTTATATTCCAGCGTCACGCGCAACGCGTTCGTGTAGTTCTTGTCGGTCCCGGTGTCGGGCGGCCAGTCATCATTCTCCGTATAGCCGACAAAGGTCGTCTGGCGATGGTCCTGCAGCTGTGGCGACGTCGATGGAGCTGGCTGGGCCGCCGGCGTCTGCGCGGCGCTGTCGAGCGCGGTGGCGGCAAGAAGTACGATCGCGGTCAGAAATGCTCGTGACATGCTGAGGTCCTATGGCGCCTGGAAGCGCATTTGCGCTTTGAGCGCTTTGAGTTCGGTCGATGAGTCGAGCCACTTGACGATTTCATCCATCCGCACGGCCTTGTTGACGCGATCTTCGACGCCGCACGTCTGTGGGTTCCGCTTGAAGCCGTGATGGTGCAACCCGATCACGACGCGCCCGGCCTTGTCATACACCGGCGCTCCGGAGCTGCCACCTTCGGTATCGCAATCGTGGGTGAAGTCGAGCAACGCCGCGCTGCGCCAGCCGGCAACGGCCGCCGTCTTCACGGAGCAGTTCAGGCTGATCCGTTTCTGCAGGCCCTCCGGGTGGTGGATCAACTTGATGTTGTCGGCCGCGATCCCCGCGTTGGACAACGTCGCGGGCCTGACTGAGGCGCTTCCGTCGATTGGCTGAATCCTGAGCAGCGCGACGTCGAGCTGGGAGTTGAAGAGCGGTTTGCCGACGCAAGCGAACTCGCGGCTGCGTCCATCGTCATCCCAGGACGCGTCGATCAGCATGCTCCTGCAGATCGAGTCGTTCCAGAATTCGCTGTCGAGCATCGGCTGAATGCCGCCGCAATGCCAGTTGGTCATCAGCAGTCCCGGCGCGACGATCACACCTGAGCACGTCCACACTTGGTTGCCGGACGCCGCCATTAGAAAGACCGTCGCGTCGCCGAGCCGGCGGTCGTCGAGGGTCGATGGCGAAAGGTCGTCGTAGAGCGGGAAGATCTTCGGGCTTGCAGGGTCTTGATACGAGTAGTAGGGCGATTTTGCCGAGGTATACATCGCCACGTACTCCAGAAACTCGACGTGCAGCTGATTGACGTCGCCGTCCACATAGCGATCAATCCGTACCCGCGATCCAGGCACTCTCGCGGTCCACCGCTCAGCGGGCTTTCCGAAGTCCTCCGCAGTGAAGACCTCGATCGCGCGGCCGTTGGCGTCACGCAGGACCAGGTGCCATCTGGCAGTGGCAGGCGCCGTCACCTTCATCCGAAGACGGATGTACCTCACGGTGCGGTTCGGGTCCTGCTCCGCGATCTCGAACGTCGTGTCGTCTTGCGGGAACGCCTTCTGAAAGTCGAATCGCTTACCCAGTTCAGTCGCAAGATTGAGCGCTTGCGGGCACGCCTGGAATGCCGGCTCGGCGCTGAGGGCGACGCTCGCCCACACCAGTAACGTAACTATGGCTTTGGGCATGCGCAGGTCACCGTGGGAAGGCTGGTCTTGACCAGCAGGTTTTCAATCTGCTTCAGGGTGATGAGACGATTGCCTGACTTCAGGAGCGGACGGGACTCGGGCGCCGAGTCTTCGCACTTGGACGAGGTCGGGATCCCGGGGCCGATTCGCAGTACGACACCAGGCACTGGATCGTCCCAGGGGTTCTGCGACAGGATCGCCCATTGGCGCTCCTGGCCTGTGCCCATCTGGACAACGCGATGGATTCGCTTCGTCGGAATGTGGGCATCCTGAACAAGATTGCCGCTCGGCGTCAGGACCGTCAGGCTTCCCGCGCACCACCCATCAACGGCGAACTCCTCGAGTCCTTTGCCGGGGTCGTTGGTGTCGATGTAATTCTTCTGCGGATCTTTCAACGCCAGGCCTGCGTTGATCACTCCAGCGGCGAGCTTTTCGCGATCGTCCCGGTCGGGAAAAGGTGTCGCGGTGTATTGGAGCCGTTCCTTGATGCGGCTCGCATACTTATAGGAATTCGGCCACTCGCTCACGAGCATCGAGGCCACGCCGGCCACAAACGCCGCGGCCTGCGAGGTGCCCTGCGCCCATGTATACGAACCTCCCGTGGCGGTGCTGACGATCAAGTCCGCCGGTGCCGCGACGTGCACGAACGTGCGTGAGAAGTGGCTTTCGCTCCAGAAGCGCGGTGCGCCGGACCCGCAATCCGTGCATCCACCCACGACCAGCACGTTCGGCTGGTCGCCGGAGTTCATCGGCGCGAGGTTCAGTTGATCGTCAATTCTGGTGGGCACCGACAGGCCCTCGCTGTCCGGTTGCCCGGCTGCGACGACCCACAGGTTTTCTTGCAGGCTGTGAATGCGCCTGGCAACGAGGTTCACGGTTCGATGGGTGGCGCGCACGAGATGATCCCCTTTGGCCCACGGCGGCGCGAGCTTCCATGACCGCGCAAACAGGTAGACCTGTAACGCGTCGTGGGTGGTGTTGCGGCTGTTCACTTCATTCGAGATCGAGGCCTCGTCAGGCCATCCTTGTTCGACCTTGCCCCCTGGATGCAGGCCGATGAACGCCTTGCCGTTGGCTTTCGCGGCAATGATGCCGGCCATGTGTGTCGAGTGGTAATCGCTGACTTTCATCAGGTGCGGTTCCACGCAAAACGGCTCCTTCGGTCCGGGAACCACGCCGGTTGCGCCGACTACTCCGTCTATCTCGGGGTTTCTCGCGATGGGTTCATCGAGGATCACTACTTCCGCGCATGCACCGCTCGGCTGCGTGGCGCAATCGCGCGGGGTCATCCCGGTGAGGCCGATGTACTTGGACGCATACGCCTCTTCGGGCGTGCCGTTGCCGGTGCAGAACACGGGAATCTGCTCCGTTGTCGTGGCCATCGAATAACCGGGGCCCTTCGGCTCGCGCAGGGTCGACGGCGCCTTGACGACAAAGACCCCCGGGTAGGCGTTGAGCTGCCGGATCAATTCGTCGGTCGCCTTTCCGGCGGGCAGGCTCACCTTCAGCTTGTAGGCCTCGAAGGAGTGCTGAATGAAGAGTCCACTTCGGCTCTTGGTGGCCTCGTCGCTCATGTACTGGCCGGCCCTTCGCTTGTCATCCTCCAGCGCGACTTTTCCCGCTGCGGTCGTGAGGTTGTATTGCTTGGCGTAGGTGTAGGGCTCGAAGGCGGCGGCGGGGTAGTACACCGTGGTGCCTTCGGCGAGACGGTTTGGCGAAGCCTTGAAGCTGTTGATGGTCGTCGCGAAGTCAATGAGCTGCTGCGTGCAGCCTCCCGGGAGCTTCGTGCCCTCGATAAACACGTCGCAGACATTTGTGCGCGCTTCCTTGTCCAACTCCACATTGCTGAGTGGCAGCACCTTGGCTGCGGACAAGGTCTTGAGCACGTGGAGTCCGGACAGCGCGAGGTCTCCGCCTTCGATCCGAACCTCGTAGCGGTCACTCGACACCGGCTGCGAGGTGACCGCCGCGGGCGCCTGCACCTCCGCCCGCCCGGAATTTCCGGCGATCAAAACGAGCATCAACGAGCACGCGACGAATAGAAGCCCTACGCGCATTACTGCCCTCCGTATGCCTTCACGTGTCCTTGTTTGTCGGTATCCGAAAGCTGCAGGCTGAGCGTTCCGCCGCCGCCGCACATGTAGTGCATGACCGAGTGCGGATCGTACGGGGTGATGGGAATCCACTGGCTCCCTTCCGGCTTGCACCCGGGAATACTGCGAGCCTGCTCGTGCCGGTAACCGATGATGTGACCCAGTTCGTGACGCAGCACGCCGGCCTTGTCGTAGGTGGTCGTAAAAAACGACGGATCGATGCTGACGACCCGCTTGGCCGACGCATAGCTTGGGAAGAACGCCGCCGCAATGAAGACGCCTTTGGCGTCCACGGATTTCACGATGAAGGTGTTGTTCTGGTGCGTCGGCTTGGGATCATCGCGAAACACGAAATCGAGACCGCACCTTTCAACAGGGCAGACCGCCTCCCAGTCTGCGACTGCCTGCTTAATGTGCGTTTCCACCAGCGTCGCATGCGCCGGATCCTTGAAACTGCTTCGATCAATCGCATAGGTGAGTGTTCGGTGTCCGACGCCCCAATAGTCGGCAGAGCTATTAGGCTTCTTCGCAGCAACCAACTCAGGCCCGATGGGCACTTGGGGCGCCTGCCCCTGCGCCAGGAGCAACCGATCTCGCCTCGCGGCCCTGACGTCGTCTTCGAGCTGTCTGTCGCTGCGCAGGAGATCACCCTCGGCAACAAAGTCGCCCTCCACCTTCGGCAGGGTCGACTTCAGTCTGGCGAGTGCGGCAGCAAACGCATCCTCGTCTGGCGCCGACAGCGCTGCTTCGTAGGCCAGCTCGATGGGCGACTGGGATACCCCGCCGCTAACCGGCGTCTTCTCCGTCGATGGCGCACGAGACGCCGCCTGCTGGGAAGGCGACGAACAACCTATGACGACAGAAAGCGCAACAGCGGTCGCCAAGGCGCGTCGGCATGTCCGGATTACACGGAACATATGCGGCTCCTCCACGGACGTTTCTGGGTGACAGTGAGCGAGGTCCTCGGGCACCTCAGCGTCATGCGTATAGACGGCCGCTTAGATGGAATTTCTCGCCAACGCCGCGAGCAGCGCGGTTGAGTGCTCGGGAGTCCTCGCGCACGCGTCCGGGGGATTACCCGAACGGGTCAAGACCTCAGCACAGCTCAGCGTCGTCCCTTCTCTGCTCAGTTTGCTCATGAGGTTCCCTAACCAGGGAAGTTTAGGGACCGCTGCGACCAGCCCGACGGCACCTCCACCTGCAATGAACCGCAAAGCATGTCAAACGGCGAGGTTATTGCAGTGACCTCAATGAGATTGGCCGCGTTCGGCAGTTCGTCGAATCGCGCAGCCAATGGATGAGGGTTTTGCGATGAGCATGCTGTTGATTCTGCTGATTCTGCTCGTGCTGCTGGGCGGCGGTGGCTTCTATGCTGGTGGCCCGCGCGCGGGTATCTCACTCGGCGGATTGATCCTGATGATTATCGTGATTATGGCGCTGACGGGCCGGCTCTGAACCGGCGTGGGACGCGCCTCACTTCGCTTTATTGGCGTCGTCCCACGCCATCGGTTCCCACAGTTCGATCTTGTTGCCGTCGGGATCGATGATCCACGCGAAATTGCCGTTCTCGTGAGATTCAGGGCCCGAGTGAATCTCCACGCCGTTGCGTTGCAGCTGCTCCAGCATCTCGGTCATGTTGTCGACGCGGTAGTTGATCATGAAGCTCGAGGCGCTCGGGCTGAACCACTTGGTGTCCTTTGCCGCGGCATTCCACACGGTCAACCCACCGTCGTTGGCCTTGTCGTCGGTCCATTTGAGGACCGCGCCACCCCAAGATTCCAGCGGAATACCGAGGTTGGTGCTGTACCACTCGGCCAGCTTCTTGTGGTCGTTGGTGGACTTGAAGAACACGCCGCCGATTCCGGTGACCTTCGCCATCCGTGCAGGGTATCAAACCGCCGGTCATGGGCGGCTTGGCAAGGGCGACGAGGGGTCCCCAGGCAGATTCACTGAAAATTTGCCCGCCGCCCCCACAACCGGCTACAATTAATCTCTTCCCTGAGTGGGCCAGTAGCGCAGTTGGGAGCGCGCATGAATGGCATTCATGAGGTCACCGGTTCGATCCCGGTCTGGTCCACCAACTTTCCAAATCCTCTATCGCCCCCTATTGCGCTGCGACGTGGGGATGCTGCAGGTAATGCTGCCGCAGTAGATCCTTGCCGTAGTCGTTGCCGTTCGGCGTGCGCATCACGGCATGAATGTGCTCGCGAAACGGCACGTTCGGCGGATACAGGTGACGAAGGCCCACTGGCGTCTGGTGATCGAACTCGATCAACAGCACGGGGCTGTGGACACGATAGTAGAAGACGGCATCGGCGTCGGTTTTGCCGATCCACGCAAAATACGTGCGATCGAGATGCGCCTTGATCTCGGCCATCCGCACCGCCGCGTGGCCTTCACGCATGTTGCCCACGTACTGCCCAATCAGATCCAGCAACGCTTGCCGTTGCGAGCCGTTCAAGTCGCTCGCCCGAACGCCGGCATAGTCGAGTACGACGTTGTCGCTCCACGCCTGCGTCAGGATGTTGTTGCCGGTCTTCGAGACGTTCAGTACCGCCTTCGCACGTTGCGCCTCGGTAAGCGCGTTCACGAACGCCAGGCCCTTGAGCGCTTCGTCCTTCAGGATCTCGGTGCCCGCATACTTCCCGCTCTTGGCCACCACCGGCTCGGATCCCACAAACAGGGGCGACATCACGACCTGGTCGCCAAGCACGAAGTAGTTGACGATGCCGTGATGGCCGTCGAACTGCCAGCCCCACGGTTCGGTCGCTGACGGCGTGCCCATCACCGTCAGGTGATACCGACCCTCGTTGTGCACGGTGAAGTCGTTGTCCTGCAATTCACCCAGCGTGTGGTTCAGCTTCCTGATGTTCTCGGTCAATGCCAGGCCGCGGGCGCTGAGGCTCGCCCGCATCATCCCGAGCGCCGCCTCGCGTTGAGCGTCGCTCATCTCACCGAAGCTGACGCCGCGCGCCCAGTAAGAACTCTGGTTCGCCCAGCTGCGCCACTCGTCGGAATCGTGCGCGAAGGTCGACTTCTGCCGCTGCTCCGTCGTGAGCGAGGCCAGAAAGGACTCGGCTGCCTTCCTCACCGGCTCGGTCGAGACGCCCGTGGACTTGAGGCCGAACAGACCCGGCTCGACCTGCCCGTTGGCGGTGATGCCCTTGAACGGCACCGCCAGCTCCTTGACTTCGAGTGCGCGCGAGCGCTGCTCCGGTGTGGTTTGCTCCGCAAACGCCCAGGCGCCAAGCATCGTGCCGATCGTGATGGTGTGGGTGAGCAGCCTCTTCATGGCGGCAAGTCTATAGTTATCGAGGGCCTTTCCACCTGATGAACTTTCGCCCAGAAGTCCTCGACGAACTGGCACGGCATGGCCTGAGCCCGCGGCCGGACACGCCGCTGTCGCTCTTGCGCGAGCAGATCAACGATCTCTATCGCATCGAGATCAGGTCGCTGCGCGACCGGTGCCGCGCAGGTGAGTTTCCGATCCGCGACCTGCCGAAGCACGTCGTGGAATTGCGGCGGCGGTACGTCCTGCTGTCGATCCCGCTCGACAACTGGATCGAGGCCTGACTCACCCTTTTCCACTCTTCGCGTCGAGAAGTCGATTCAGCTCATCGAACGCGACCGGCTTCACCAGGTGACCATTGCATCCCGCCTCGCGCGACTGTTCGCGATCGCACTCCTGCCCCCAACCCGTGAGCGCGATGATCGTCGCTGACTGGCCCCAGGCTTCCTGACGAATCCGCCGCGTGGCATCGAGACCATTCAGCCTCGGCATTCCCACATCCATCAGGATCACCTCGGGGCGAAACTGCTCCGCCTTCTCGATCGCCTCGATCCCGTCGAACGCCAGCGAGACGTCGTGACCGGCAAGCTCGAGCATCATGCCGAGGCTTTCGGCACCATCACGGCTGTCGTCGACGACCAGGATCCGGCGCGGCGATGGTGCCGGACGCGCGGACGACAACGAGTGATCGTCATGGTGCCCCTCGTCCGCGATGGTCGGAAGGGTGACCGTGAACGTGCTGCCTTCTCCCTCACCGCCGCTGCTGGCCAGAACGGTGCCGCCGTGCATCTCGGTCAGGCCCTTCACCAGCGCCAGTCCGATACCCAGGCCGCCGGTCGACCGCTCGATGCTGCGATCGACCTGCGAGAACATGTCGAAGATTCTCGGCAACGACTCGTTCGGGATGCCGATGCCCGAGTCTTTGACCACGACCTCGATACGCCGGCCTTGCGTTCCGCAGACAGCGCGATCCTGCCGCCCGCCTCGGTGTACTTCGCCGAGTTCGCCAGCAGGTTCGACAGCACCTGCGCCAGGCGCGTGAGGTCGGCGTCGAGATGGACGGGCCGCGACGGCAGCGTCACGGTCAGCTCATGCCCCGCCGCATCGATCGCCGGCTGCGCCGCTTCAACGGCGCTCTCAACGATTTCTGCAATCGTCACGCGCGACTTGCGCAGCGCCAGCTTGTTGCGGCTGATGCGCGACACATCCAGCAGGTCGTCGATCAGCCGCACCATGTGGGCGAGCTGGCGGGCCATCATCTGCTGCGCCCGCTCGCGCACCGCGCGATCGCTCGCCTGCCGGACGACCTGCAGCCCATTCCTGATCGGCGCCAGCGGATTCCTCAGCTCGTGGGCCAGCAGCGCAATGAACTCGTCCTTCTTCCGATCCGATTCCGCCAGCGCCAGCTCGGACTCCTTGCGGTCGGTCACGTCACGCGTCGTGCCCGCCACCGCCTCGACTTCCCCATCGGCGCCGATCACCGGCACAAAGATGTAGTCGTAAATGCGCCGGCCGTTGGTGCCGGTAAATGGCACCTCGCCGCGGATCGGCTGCTTCGTGTCGCGCACCTGGTCGATCTCGCGGTCGTGCATCTCGGCGTGCCACGGCTCGTAGCCAATCTCGAGAAACGTCTTGCCGATGGCGCCCTCGCGCCCCTTGCCCCACATCCGGATCAGAGACTCGTTGGCATAGAGCACGCGATGATCGAGGCTGAACACGTAGATGAAATCGGGCGTCGCAGAGAGTACGGTCTCGTACAGGCGCCGCATCCGCTCCGACTCGGCCGTCACCCGCTGCAACTCGGCCTCGGCCTGCTTGCGGTCGGTCACATCCATGACCACGCCGGGAAACCGCACCGGCGTTCCGTGGTGATCTCGCTCGACCTGTCCGCGGGCGTTCACCCAGCGCGTCGACCCGTCCGACCGGATAACGCGATAGTCGGCTTCGTAGTGCGTGCCGGACGCAAGCGCAGCGTGGACGAGGGCAGCCACACGATCGCGGTCGTCCGGGTGAATCGCCTCAACCATCCCCGAGAGCGGACCGCCGGCCACGGCCTCCGGTGGTACGCCGAAGATGTAGGCCAGGCTGGCGTCGCCGTAGAAGCGATCACCCTGCACATCCCACGCCCACGTGCCGATCGCCGCCGCCCCCAGGGCCGCGTCCATGCGCGACCGCATGTCCCGCAGCTCCTCCTCCGCATGCTTCCTTCGGGTCACGTCGCTCGCCGTGCCGAACCATTCGACGATGTTGCCCTCCTCGTCGAAGATGGGGACCGCTCGCGAATGCGTCCACCCGATCGTGCCGTCTGTGCCCACGACCTGGTGCTCGAGTTCGAACGTCTGTTTCTTCGAGATCGCTTCGTTGATCGCGGCGCGCACCCGCTCGTGCTCGAACTCGGGGAGATTCTTCTCCATCCAGCCGACGATCGGCGTGCTGTTGCTCCCGACCAGGTCGCGTCCATCGAGCGGCTGCATCACGCTCCAGTCCGCACTCATCTGGTAGACAACGTCCGAGCTCGCCGTCACCAGAGCGCGGTAGCGGGCTTCTGCGGTTGTCGCGGCGTTGGCTGGCCTGGTATCTGTCGGCATGGGGGAGGTGTGCTCAGGGACATTTGAGCATGAGACCCCCTCCGGCGAAGCTGAGCCGCTACAGCAAAGCGATACACATCAGCTGGCGGACTCCTTACTCGTCCTCTCGCCGTCCTCAGCGCACCACGTCGAAGTGCATCATCATCCCCGCGGCGTGGTGCTCGAGGATGTGACAGTGCGCCATCCAGGATCCGGGCCTGTCGTCCGGCAACCACGCGATCTTCACGCGGCTGAGCGGCGGTACGTCCACGGTGTCTTCCCACGATCGGTACTGCGGGACCTTGCCGTTCACGGACAGCACCTGGAAGAAGAAGCCGTGCAGGTGGAATGGATGATCCATCGGCGTCTTGTTGACGATCTCCCACACCTGCAGTTCACCGACGCGGACCGGCTTGCCCTGGTGATGGCATTCGCCGTTCACCATGAAGTCCCAGCCGCGCGACAGGCTGGGAAAGCCGAAGAGCGTCACTTCGCGCATCGCGGGCGCATCGCCTGGCGCTAGCGGCTCGATCGTTCGCAGCCGCGACGGGATGGCCGCGATCGAGGGACGCCGCGGCCCCACGCTCACGGTGCCGTAGGTCGCCGGGCGGCGCGACCTGAAGCCATCCGAATGCAGGGACTGGATCTCCATCAGCTGCCCCTCCTCGAAAGGCCCAACCACGATCTCCACGCGATCCGCTGGCGGGATGCGGACCTCCTTCGCCAACCGGTGACCGCAATGAGCTGAAGCACCTGGCGTCGCGGCTGCGACGCTAGGGCTGGCCACCGCGGGCGGTGATCGTCTGTTCATCGGCGCGAGGACGGGCGAGCTCTAAGGCGGTGGTGGGACCGCGATCGGGGCGTCCTCCAGAACCTCGACGTTCGCGTCCAGCGTCACCGCTGCCTTGAGAGAGCGGGAAATCAGGCAGTTTCGTTCTGCCTTTTCAAGCGCGTGCGCCGCCCGCGCCATGTCGACGCCTGGAGCCACGATCAGGCGGACGGAGACGTCGAAGTGCGTGAAGCGCGTCTCACGTTCCTCGTAGTCGAGCGTGCCGGTGACGTCGCATCGCAGCGATTCCCAGGGCAGCTTCGACGCGGTGGCGACGGCACGAAAAGTCAGGATGAAGCAGTCGGCGACTGCGCCGGCCAGGAAGGTTTCCGGTGACCATCGGTCACCCGGCCCGCCGAACTCAGCCGGCGATGCAGAGCGCAACGCCGGCAGCCCGTCAGATCGCAGTTCGACGTCGCCGGCCTCGCGACCACGGGCCGTGACGCTGTAGCGATGTGGAAGCGGTGTGATCATGATTCTCTCCCTAGCGCGGCGGCAGCGGGTGGTTCTTCATCATCTCTGCCATGCCGTTGGCGAGAAATGCGCTGACGACCTCGGCGTGGGCATGCAGGAGTTTCACGACCCAGGCGTCGGTCGATGTCTCGATGACGCGGACACCATTGGCGGTGGGCTCATGTTTCGCGACGATCTTGTCCGCATGCGTGAACAACTCGACGAACAGCGGATCACGCTGATGAATGGGCCGCCCGCCCTCGACGCGCGCCAGCATTGATGCGACGTGCGCCTGGATCAGGCGCGACACTTGGGGGTTCGTCGATTCAGTGACCGTCTCAATACCGTCGGCACGCTGAACGACACGACGGGTAATCTCGGTTCGGTGCTCGAACAGCTGATGGAACATCTGCATGTCGGCACCGTGAGCAGCATCGCCCATCATGCCTCGTCCGGCGGGGGGACCCTGACCGAACGCAGGTGTCGCGGCGAGCGAAGCAGCGAGCAGCAACTGGACAACGAGCGTGGGTTTGTTCGCCATGCTTCGAGTCACTGCAAGAGCTGCTCCGCCGGGCCCGGCTGAAAGCGGCGCCAAAACCTGCGCCAGCCGAGGCCGCGGCGGGAAAGATTCCCCTTCGCTCCGCGCATTCGCGCGCATTGGATGCGGTCGCTACTGGGCCTGCGCCTGCACCGCGACGCTGACCTTCACCTCGTCGCCGACCAGGAAGCCGCCCGCTTCGAGCGCCGCGTTCCAGGTGAGGCCGAACTCTTTGCGGTCCAACGTGATCTCGGTTTCGAACGCCAGCTTCTCGTTGCCCCAGGGATCCTTCGCCACGCCGAGAAAGGTCACGGGCAACACGATCGACTTGGTGATGCCGCGCATCGTCAGGTCGCCGGCCACGTCGTACTTCTCAGAACCGCGGGCGGTGATGCCAGTGCTCTTGAACGTCAGCGTCGGGTATTTCTCGACCGCGAAGAAGTCGTCGGAGCGGAGGTGCGTGTCGCGATCGGGCTGGTTGGTGTCGATGCTCGCGGTACGAATCGCGAACGACACCGACGATTGCGCCGGCGCTTCCTTGTCGAATTCGATCGTGCCCGTGAGGTCCGTGAAGCGGCCGCGCACGCGGCTCAGCAGGTGGCGCACCTGGAATTCAGCCTGGGTGTGGGCAGGGTCGATCTGGAACGTGCGGGTGGCCGGGGCAGAAACGGTTGAAGTGGTCATGGTCAATCTCCTTGCCCTCACATAGAGCAATCAGCGCTCCACTTCCTGTCGCCTGTAAGTTATTGATTCTAAAGAAACGCACGATCCCCACGTCCCACTCTTCTATCATTTTGATAGAATCACACTCTCAAAATGAGGGGCTAGACATGCGTGCGAAGGACCTCGACCTGCGGGAACTGCTCGACTTCGAACCAAAGGGCGGCATCATCCGCTTTGCCGGCGATCGGGCTGTTCTCCTCAATACCGTGGCCCTTGGAGTGCTGCGCCAGGAACTGACCGAGACGGTCGGCGCCACAACCGCGCGCGGCATCCTCACCCGCTTCGGCTATGCGCACGGGTGGCGCACCGCCGAGACCCTCAAGAGCACGTTCGATTGGGAAACGACGCAAGAGTGGCGGCTGGCGGGCGGCCGACTGCATCAACTTCAGGGCATGTTGATCTACGAGCCGGCCGAGCGCGAGGAGGGTGTGGCGTCCCAGCATTTTGCGGAGTCGATCTGGCGCGACTCGTATGAAGCCCAGGAACATCTGCTGCACGTTGGCCAATCGCACGAGCCGGTGTGCTGGACGTTATGCGGCTTCGCCAGCGGATATCTGAGCTATTGCGCGGGCAAGCGCATCTACTGCGTTGAACGGAAGTGCCGCGCCAAGGGTGACGCGTACTGCTCCATGGTGGGCGACACGGAGGAGGCCTGGGGCGACGCGATGAAGGATCAGTTTGCCTTCTACGGTCGTGAATGCCTCGACGACAGCCTGCGGCACGTCACCGATCTCTTGAAGCTGACCGAGCGCCAGCTCGCCGCCCGTCGCCGCGAACTGGCTCGCGTCGAAGTGCGCGAAACCAAGACCGGCATCGTGGCGCAGAGCGCGAAGATGCAGGCTGTCCTCGACCAGGTGCATCGCGTGTCGCACGTGGACACGACAGTGCTGTTAACCGGTGAAAGCGGCGTCGGCAAGGAAGCGCTCGCGCGCGTCATCCACGAAGAATCGGCGCGCGCCGCGCAGCCGTTCGTCGCGATCAATTGCGCGGCCGTCCCCAAAGCGCTGATTGAAAGCGAACTGTTCGGTCACATGCGCGGCGCGTTCACCGGCGCCACGCAAGACCGTGTCGGGTTGTTTGAAGCCGCGAACCGCGGCACCCTGTTGCTTGATGAAGTTGGCGACCTGCCCGCGGCGATGCAGGTGAAGTTACTGCGTGTGCTGCAGGAACGCGAGATCCGTCGCGTCGGCGAAAACCGCACACGACAGGTCGACGTGCGCGTGCTCGCCGCGACGCACCGCGATCTCCCCGCGGAGGTCGCCGCCGGCCGCTTCAGGCAGGACCTGCTCTATCGGCTGCGCGTGATCGAAATCACGATTCCACCGCTGCGCGATCGCCCCGACGATGTGTTGCCGATGGCGAGGCGATTCCTCTCCGAGACCGCGACGCGGCTCAAGCTGGACGTCACGGGCCTCGCGCCGCGCGCCGCCGATCACCTCACCCGGTGGTCGTGGCCGGGCAACGTCCGCGAATTGCAGAACGTGATCGAACGCGCAATCGTGCTCGCCCGCGGCAAGCGCATCGAGCTCGACGACCTGCCTGAGGAGATCAGGCGCCTCGAATCGACGGCCACCAGGGAGCAGCGCAGCCTGGCTGCCGTGGAGCACGAACACATTCAATACGTGCTCGACTCGGTCGGCGGCAATCGCACCAGGGCGGCCGCGATCCTGGGGATCGGGCCCGCCACGCTGTTTCGGAAGTTGAAGGCGCTGCAGACACTCTGAGCCGCCGGCTAGCGGATCGGCACGTACCGCATTGCCACCGCGCCGGACTTGAATTCCTTCCGGTCGACCAGCTTCAGGTCAACGCGCGTCGAGAGTCCTGCGAGCAGCGCCGGACCACGACCCGCGATTCGTGGATGCACCACGACATCGTACTCGTCGATCAGGCCGAGCTCGGCGAGCGCAAGCGGCAGTGTCACACCGCCCGTGCCCAGTCCCTTGCCGGGCTGCTGCTTGAGTGCCAGTACCGCCGCTGCAAGATCGCCGCGCACGAGTTCCGAGTTCCAATCCACGCTGGTGAGCGTGCTCGACACGACGTACTTCTTCGCCGCATCGATCGTGCGGGCAAACGGCTGCGTCGACTGAGGCATCCTGTCTGATGCGGGCGGACGCCAGGCGGCCTCCATCATTTGGTACGTCACCCTGCCGAATATCAGCGCATCGTTCCGAGTAATAGACTCCATCGCGTGGCGATGCGTCTCCTCGTCTGGAAGCCCTTCGCGATGATCGACGCAGCCGTCGAGCGTGACGTTGATGGAATAGCGGAGCGGTCGCATGCGGCAATCGTATCGCGCCAACGAGGGGGCACAACCCGCCGGCTTGCCGATCTACCGCCGCCGGCATACGGCCGGAACCAAATGGTCCTTGGTGTCGTCTATCGACACCAATGGCCCCTCGAACCCCGGATTTGCTCCCAGGAACGCTCGATTTGCTGATTCTTCGCACCCTTCAGAAGGACGCACTGCACGGCTGGGCGATTTCGGAGCGAATCCAGCTGATCTCCGAGGAGGTGCTGCAGATTAACCAGGGCTCCCTGTACCCCGCCTTGCACCGGCTCGAGCACCAGGGGTGGATCGAAGCGGAGTGGAAAGTCTCCGAGCTCGGCCGTCGCGCGAAGTATTACCACCTGACGGTGGCGGGACGTAAGCAGCTCACGGTGGAAGCGCGGGCATGGGATCGCATGCAGACCGCGATCACGCGCGTGATGGAGCTGGCGTAACGCCATGAATCTTCGCGACCTGAAACTGCGTGCCCGCGCCCTGTTCTCCCCCAACCGCGTTGAGCGCGAGCTCGATGACGAGCTGTCGTTCCACCTGGAGATGGAAACGAAGAAGCTGATCGAGCAGGGTCTCGATCCTGAAGAAGCGCGCTACCAAGCGCGCGCGAAGTTTGGCTCGACGACGGTGACGGCCGATGAGTGCCGTGATGAACGCGGCACCGCATTCTTCGACAACACCGTCAGCGACCTGCACTATGCCCTTCGCTCGTTCAAGCGTGCTCCTCTCGCGGCGCTGACAATTGTCGGCACCGTCTCGCTCGGTCTTGGCGTCGTCGCCGTGCTCTTCACGATTCTCAACGTCTTCATGTTCCGCATCGACACCGTGCCGGACATCACCGAGATGTACGAGGTCAATCGTCCCAGCCAGGCGAGCGAGCTGCCCGACTTCACCCGGCCGCAGTTCGAAGCCATGCGCCGTGACACGTCCGTGTTCACCGACGCCTATGCGACATTGATCGAAATCGACCTGCGGGTCGACGGCCGCGTCAACAACGTCACGCTCGTCACGGGCAACTTCTTCGACGTGGTGCGCATGACGCCGGTCATGGGTCGGGCACTGACGCCTGCCGATGACGATCGCGGCGGCAGCCCCGTCGTGGTGTTGAGCGACCGGGGCTGGGAGCGCCGCTTCAACCGCGACCCCAACGTGCTCGGGCGGACCGTGCTGGTCTCTGGGGCGCCGTATGAGGTCATTGGCGTGATGCCTCCGGAGTTCCGTGGGCTGCAGGTGTCCGCGCCGGACATGTGGGCGCCGCTCAGCCGCGTCGGAGACTTCCAACCTGACCTGCGCGGCCGCGAAGACCAGGTCGGCATCGATATCGTCGGACGGTTGCGGCCGGGCATGACGATGGAGAATGCCCGCGCGCAGTTGACTGCGTGGCATTCGAATCAGGCGACGGCGGTCGCCGATCGCCAGGCCATGAACATCGAGCTGCTGCCCCGGCAAGGCACCGTGCCGCAGCCGATGGAAGTGGTGATGGTGTTCACGCCGCTGTTCGTCGTGTTCGGATTGATCCTGATGATCGGCTCGGCAAATGTCGCGAACCTGTTGTTGGCGCGCGGCGTGGCCCGCCAGAAAGAGATCGGCATCCGGCTGTCGCTCGGCGCCTCCCGCCATCGCATTGTCAGGCAGCTGATGACCGAGAGCGTCGTGCTGGCCCTGCTCGCCGCAGCGGGCGGATACGTGATCTCGCGCCTCGCCCTCGAGGGCGTCGTCGCGTTCATGATGCGCACCATGCCGATGGATCTCGGCGACGTCAGCCTCTCGGTCCCGGCGGCCGACTGGCGAGTGGCGCTGTTCCTCGTGCTCACCGCCATCGTCGCAACCGCGTTCTTCGCGCTCATTCCCGCGCTGCATGCGACGCGCGTTGAGCCGGTGCGGACGATGCGCGGGGAACTGGTGAGAGATGCGAAACCTGGCCGCGCTCGCAACGTGCTGATCGGCCTGCAGGTGTTCGCCTCCGCGCTGCTGTTGATCTGCGCGGCGATCTTCCTGCGCAGTGCGATGGCGTCATCGACCTTCGATCCGGGACTGCGCACGGCCGACACCGTGTTGATCGACATCAACGAGGCGAAGCGAGACGCGATGCTGCAGGCGATCGCGACGGAGTCGACGATCACCGCGTACGCCGCGATGAGACCGCCGCTTCTGGCCATGCCGCTGCCGGCGTTTGCCCACACCAGCCTCGGCAAGACCGAGGTGTCGTACAAGTTCGTATCGGCGCCGTACTTCGACGTGCTCGGCATCCCGATCCTGCGCGGCCGCGGGTTCACGGCGGCCGAACAGAACGACGACTCGATCGCGATCGTGTCGGAATCGACCGCGCGCGCGCTGTGGCCCAACGGCAGCGGCATCGGGGAATCGTTCCTCCTCGAAGCGGACCTCAGCTCCGGGAAGGGCAATTACCTGCTGCAGGTCAATCCTGACGCCGGCGGCAAGGAGCCCATTGCCGCACCGCGCACCGTCACGGTGATCGGCGTGTCGCGCGATGTGGCCGGATTCCGGCTGAGTGATGTTCGTGATGCGGGGGTGTTTCTGCCAACGAGCGCCGGCAGCGCCCGGACCTCCGTGGTCGCCCGCGTGCAGGGCGATCCGACGCTGGTGCGCGACGGCTTCATCGAACGCTTCACCAAGATCGACACCAACATGGGGCAGATCATCACGCTGCGAACGGTGGCGCGGATCGAGGTGTTCTTCCTGCAGATTGCGTTCTGGGTGTCGATGATCCTTGGCGGTCTCGCGCTGCTGTTGACCGTCTCGGGATTGTTCAGCGTGTTGTCGTACCTGGTGGAGCAGCGCACCAAGGAGATTGGCGTCCGGATGGCGCTGGGCGCATCGTCTCAGAAGGTGACGAGGTTGATGCTGGCGCAGACCACCCGGCCGGTGGTGATCGGCCTCCTTGCTGGTGCGGGACTCGCCGCGTCACTGGCCTCGCTGGTGTTGTCGAGCGAGGTCGGCGGCCTGATCGGCACCATCGTGCACGTCACCGATCCGGTCGCGTATGTGTCGAGCTTGCTGGTGATCGTGGCGGCGTGCTTGTTCGCAGCGTGGATTCCCGCGAGCCGCGCGTCGAAAGTCGACCCCATGAAGACGCTGCGCCAGGAGTAACGGCTACTCCGCTCGCAACGTCTCGACGGGATCCACGCGCCCCAGAGCGCCCGTCATCCGGGATGCGCTACTTGGCCCTCAAGGCGACGGCAGGATCCACCCGGGACGCGCGCCACGCGGGGCCGGCGATGGAGATCGCCGCGGTCAGGCCAAGCACCAGCATCACCAGCGCAAAGGTGACAAAGTCGAGCGGCTGCACGCCAAACAACATCGTCGAGATCAACTGGCTGAATGCGGCAGACAGCACCAGGCCAATCACCAGGCCGGTGACGATCACCTTCATCGCGCTGCCGACGACCAGCTTCGAGAGGTCGCCGGACGTGGCGCCGAGTGCGCGGCGCAGGCCGAAGTCGCGCAGCCGCTGCTGCACTGAGTAGGCGAGGATGCCAAAGACGCCAACCATGGCCAGCGTGACGGCCAGCGCCGCGAACGACGCGACCATGACGGCGCGGAAGCGATGGCGTCCGGTTGCCGCCCACTCGACATCTTCGAGCGTGGTGATGGACGACACGCTGACCAGCTGGTCCTTGTCGATCTTCGTGATCGCGGCCCTGACCGCGGAGGTTAAGGCCTCCGCCTTGCCGTTCTTCGCCTTGACCAGCAGCATCACGTCGCCAATCAGGTCCTGCGCGAGCGGCGTATAGATCTGCACGTAGTCGGCAGGCTCGTCAGGCCTCTGCTTGACCTGCTTGGCGACACCAACGATCTCGAGGATCGCCGGCTGATCGGACGGCGCGGCATCCACCGCCGAGAAGGCCACCTGCAGCCCGATCGGGTCGCGACCGCCAAGCGTGCGCGCAAATGCCTCGTTGACGATCACCGTGCGCGGCTTGCCGCGCGTGTCGCGCTCGTCGAAGTTCCGGCCGGCGACGATCGGCAGATCAATGGTCGTGAAGTAGGTTGGGCTCGCGATCGCATACTGCGTGATCGGCCTGCGGCTCGGCTCCTGTGGCGGGTCGCCCACCACCTGGTAGTGCCATGGATACTCGCCGCCGAAAATGTTCTCGCCAAGCGGCAGGCTCGAGGACCAGCCCACATCCGCCACGCCGGGCACGGCGCGAACCTCCGCCTCGACCTGGTCGAAGAACTGCTGCAGCGTTTCAGGCGTTGGATAGCTGCTGCCGAGCGGATCGACCAGCATCGACAGCACGTTCTCCGCCCGATAGCCGCGATCGTACGACTGCACCGCCATCAACGTGCGCAGCAGAAGACCGGCCCCGAACAACAGCAGCACCGCCATGGCCACCTCACCAATGACGAGCAGGTTGCGAAGCGAGCCGCCGCTGCCGATGGTCGTGCGCGTATCGGAGCCCATCGCTACAGTGGGCGAGACCGACGTGGCCTGGAACGCCGGCGCAATGCCGAACACCACGCCGACGATCAGCGCCGCGACCGCGCAAAACGCGACGACGCGCAGGTCAAAGGCGAGGGTAACCGCCGCCGGCAGCAATCCATCGGGAATCAGGACCGGCGCGACTTGCAGAATGGCCGCGCCAACCGCGACGCCCATCGCCCCGCCGATCGACGACAGCACCACGCTCTCGGTCAGCAACTGGCGGATGATGCGCCGGCGACCGGCGCCAAGGGCGGAGCGAACGGCGAGTTCACGCGAACGCGCAGTGGCGCGAGCCAGCAGCAGGTTCGCAACGTTCGCACAGCAGATCAACAGCACGAATCCAACCACGCCGAGGAACAACATCGACGTCGTCTTCAAGTCGCTGCCGACCATGGTGTCGTGCAGCGGCTCAACGGTCACCGTGCGGCCCTTGTTGAATTCGGGATACTCACGCGCCAGTCCGTCGGCGACGGCGGCGAGATCCGCCTGGGCCGCCTGCACGGCGACGCCCGGTTTCATCCGGCCCACGACCTGCAGTTGGTAGGAGGCACGGGCGCGCGGCGGCATGTTCGCCGGGAACGGCCGCATCGCCCACATCGAGGTGCGCCCGAGGATCTCGAACGTCTTCGGCATCACGCCGAGGACCGGCCAGAGCTCGCCGTCGAGTCTGAGCTCGCTGCCGATGATCGAGGGATCGCGATTGAAGCGCGTCTCCCAGAGGCCTTCGCTGATGACGACCGCGCGGCGGCGTTGTGCCTCGTCCTCTTCGGTAAACGTCCGTCCCGCAATCGGCTTCACGCCAAGCACGTCGAAGATTCCGGAGGTGACCCACTGCCGCGACACGGTCAGCGCGTTGCCGTCACGTCCCGCCATCACCATGCTGCCCATCGACGGGGTGTACCCGGCAATGGCGTCGAAGGAACGGTTGCGCGCCTTCCAGTCCAGCATGTTGGGTGGCGATGCGACGCCGCGCGGCGTACTGCTGGACGTCTCCCAGATCGTCACGAGCCGCTCGGGGTCGCCGTAGGGCAGCGGCCGCAGCAACGTCGCGTCCACGAGCGCGAAGATCGCACTGTTGGCGCCGATGCCGAGCGCGAGCGTCAACACCGCAACGGCAGTGAACGCCTTGGCATTGCGCAGCTGGCGGAACGCAAACGAGACGTCGTCCCGCAATTCTTCAAGCCACAGTGCGATGTTCATTTCTCGGTCCCGCTTCCTTCCCAGGTCCACACACGTCTTCTTGAATGCCTCGAGGTCGCCCATCTTCCTGATGGCCATGTCGCGCGCTTCCTTCGCGTCGACACCGTGCTCAATGAGCTCGCGGGTGCGCATCTCGATGTGCAGCTCGATCTCTTCATCGAACTCGCGATCGAGCGGGATGCGCCACAGCCATGACCGCAGGGACCGCTTCATGTCGCGAACACTTTCGAGACGCCGGCCGAGAACTTCTTCCACGTCGCCATCTCGGCCGCCAGCTGCTCGCGGCCGGCGTCGGTGAGGCGGTACAACTTCGCGCGCCGCCCAAGCTCCGACGTGCCCCACTCGGCCTCGACAAAACCCTTTCGCTCCAGCCGGTACAGGGCCGGATAGAGCGAGCCGTCTTCGATCAGGAAGGCGTCTCCCGTGGTGTCTTCGATCGAACGGGCGACCGCATAGCCGTGGTTCGGACCACGGGTTAAAGTCTTGAGGATTAAGGCATCTAGCGCCCCGTGGAGCAGGGCATTCGGCGTCTTGGTCGGGTATGAGGACATCGGCAGCTGATACCTAGATATTCTTGGTAATAGCCTTTGACGGAAGGTTCGAGCGAAAAGTTTGCCCCCTTCGCTCTGCTGAGCTACGGAGGCCAGGGCTAGCGGCCCGCGACCTCGCGCATTTCGGTCAACGCCAGCTCCAGCAAACCGCGTGCATCGAACAGGAAACAGTGGGCGTTGCCGACCCGTCCGCCGCGATTCTGGGTCGCGGCCAGGTACTTGTTGACGATCTTCGCGAAGAAACGGTCAGGCCAATTCGGGTGCGCGCCTGCTCCGCTGGTATCGATCTCCTTCATCTCCTTCCACACGCGCTCGCCATTCTCGAGCCACGGCACTTCGAAGCAGGCGATGCGCAGACCCGGGACGTCGAGCACGTGCTCGGCGTAGTGGAGGAACGTGACGTTGTCGTGATCGCAGCCGATCAGCAGCACTTTGCCGTTCAGGTCCACGAAGCGCTCCAGCGCGGACCCGGCGCCAAACGCAAAGTCCCACGGCTGCTGCGAGATCAGGTGCGAGGCATGCGCGCCCCACACCACGAACCGCGCCGGGTGATGATTGACCATCGAGCCAGGGTAGGTGCGAAACAGTTCGACGAGGGCACCGTTGTCTCGCGCAGCTCTCGCCGTCAGCGGATCGAACGGCGGCATCTTCTCGAGGATCTCCAGCTCTTTCGAGCCCGGATACACACCGCGGCCGATATCGTCCACGTATTCCGGACAGCTTGCGTACATCATCATCGTCCCCGCATCCGTGACGGCATCCTTGATGGCAAGGTGAATCTGGTCCGGGCCGCCGGCAACCTCGCCCAGCGACCGAACGGATGCGTGCACCATGACCACGTCGCCGGGTTTCAAGCCCAGCGTTCGAAAGTCATCAGCAATCTGTGCGCGGGAGTACACGAGGGCGATTGTAGTCCGCTGAGCCGCAGACTTCGTGTCGCGCGCTGCCCTGGGCGCATGGGTCAACGTTGGCAGCAGGACGCCCACACTGTCGCATCTGCGCCAAGACGTCAGTCAGTTTCAGAGACAGACCTCGGCCGTTAACCTCTGGTACGTCGCTTGCACCAGATGACCGCGGGGGTTTGCAATGGCTCAGTCGAAGGTCAAGTATGCAGTCGTGGGACTCGGTTACATCGCGCAGGCTGCGGTGCTGCCGTCGTTCACACATGCGAGGCGCAATTCCTCCCTGCATGCGCTGGTCAGCGGGAACGTCGAAAAGCTCAATGAGCTCGGCGATAAGTACCGGGTTCCGGTGCGCGCCAGCTACGACGAGTACGAGCGATGCCTGCAGGAAGTCGACGCCGTCTACATCTGCACGCCGAACTCCGAGCATGCCGAGTATGCGGTGCGCGCCGCCAAGGCCGGCAAGCACGTGCTGTGCGAGAAGCCGCTCGCGGTGACGCAGGAAGAGTGTCACCGGATGATCAAGGCCGCCAAACAGAACAACATCAAGATCATGACGGCGTATCGCCTGCACTTCGAGCCGCTGTTCCTCGAGGTGCTCGACATCGTGCGCTCGGGCAAGATCGGCGAGCCGCGCTTCTTCTCGTCAAACTTCTCGATGCACGCCAAGCCGGGCGGCATTCGTACTCAGCGCGAGCTCGGTGGCGGCACGCTCTACGACCTGGGCATCTACTGCATCAACACCGCGCGATTGATGTTCGGCGCCGAGCCGACGGAAGTCCAGGCGGTGTCGATCGACGGCGCGCGTTCCAACATGCCGGAGATCGACGAGATGACATCGGCGATCATGAAGTTTGACGGCGACCGTCTCGCGACGTTCACCACCAGCTTCAACGCCAACGGCGTCTCCGACTTCCGCGTCACCGGCACCGACGGCAACGTGCACGCAGAGCCGGCCTACGAATACGCCGAGGCGCTTGGCTACACGCTGACCGTTGGTGAGAACGAGCGCAAGAAGAAGGGCCGGCGCCGCGACCAGTTCGCCGCTGAGATTTCGTACTTCTCCGACTGCATCATGAACGGCAAGGATCCGGAACCCAGTGCCGAGGAAGGTTGCTGGGACGTGCGCGTGGTGAACGCGCTCTATCAGTCAGCGGAAACCGGCCAGCCCGTGAAGTTGCAGAACTTCGGACCGGAAGATCCGCCGATGAAGACGCAGGGGCAGGACCACCCGCCGGTGCGTGAGCCGGAACTCGTCGCGGTCGAGAAGCCGCACGACTGATCAGGGATCAGGGAAAACGCTTGCACGGCGTCGGCCACGTTTCGCACGGGCCGACGTCCGTGACCTTCGTGTAGACCAGGCGGCTCGAGACCTTCTCGGTCTGCCCGACCGGAAGTGTCTGCACCTCCATCGTCAGGACCTTGCCGTCGGGCGCGATCGACACCACTTCACGCACCGTGGTGGTATCGCCATTCGGTGCTTTCATCGCGCCTTCACTGACCAATGATCGGCCTTCCCAGCTGGTGTTCATCGTGACAGCGCCGCCCTGCCCCGCAGGCGTGGTGGTCTCGCGGCCGGGCCGGTAGACGCGCACGTGCTGCTCGTTGACCTGGCTCTCAATCGTGATGGTGCCGTTCGCCGGCTGCGTAATGTGCAGCGTCTTTGGCGCACCGGCTGAAATCAATCCGATTATCCCGGCGGTCGCGACCACCTGGCTCCTGGCTTCGTCGAGCTTCCACGTGCCGGACAGATTCGGCGCCTGCGCCGACAGCGTCGCATTACCGATCAGGCAGGCGACGATCAGCAGATACTTCCGCTCCCGGCTCCCGCTTCCCGGCTCGTGTCGCATTCTCATCACTGCGCTCCCAGGTTGAGCGCCACGATCTTCTCCCGATCGCGCGCGTAGAGCGTCTTGCCAACAAGCGTCGGCACCGTCCACGACACCGTATCGAACACCTTCTTCGACTCAGAAAGGATCGTCACGCCTTCCGGCGCAAGCTTCGCAAGCGCGAGGTCGCCGTCTTCATCCATGATGATCGCTTTGCCGTCTGCGTAGAGCATGCTGGCGCGCCCGAAACCGCGGTGCTGCCACGCCGCCTGTCCGGTCTTGATGTTGAGCGCCGTCAGGAACGCGGGACCAAAGTCTCCGGTGGTTCCATAGACGAAATCGCCGACGCGAATCGCGTTCAGGAACATGAAGCGCACGCGATTGGTGAACCACAACTCTTCAGCGAAGGTGACGTCCTTGTCCGGCTTGAGTTGAATCGCCCGGCTGCCGGCGCGATACGCGGATGACACGAACAGGATGTTGTCGGGACCAAACAGCGGCGTCGCGCAATTCAGGTCGTTACCCGGATCGTGCGCATGGGACCAGAGGATCGTGCCGTTCGCCGGGTCCATGCCGTTGACGGTGCCGCCGCCAAACACCACCAGCTGCTCGCGCCCGGCCAGCGTGATCATGATCGGCGGCGCCTCGGAGGTGAGGAAGTCTCCGCTCTTCCAGGCAACGCTGCCGTCACTTTGGCGAAACGCCATCACGGACTGGCCCGGTCCGCCAACGCTGCAGATGATCAAGTCGCGATGCGCGATCGGGCTGCACCCGTAACCGGTCTTCACGGCCGGCCTGATCAGCAATTCGTGCGAGTTGAAGTCCTTGATGAAATCTTGCGACCAGAGCACCTTGCCGCTCCGCTTGTCGAACGCGAACATCTGCTTGTTGGTGCCGATCGTGAAGAGCCGGTCGCCGACGATGATCGGCGTGGAGTGGGGGCCGGCGCCGAAGCTGAAGTCTTCGCGGCGCGACGGGTACTTGTGTTCCCACAACGTCTTGCCGTTCGCCGCATCCATGGCGATCACGGTTTCTTCCGCGTCCCACGGTCCCTGCTTCGCGCGGCCGTTGCCGGAGCGATACATCGTGTAGAGACGGCCTTCATCGACGAGGATCGCTGAATGTCCGGTGCCGAGCGGGCGCGACCACAGCACTGGCGGTCCAGCGTCGGGCCACTTCTCCGCGAGGCCCGTGCTGTGGACCATGAAGTTGCGAGTCGGTCCGCCCCATTGCCGCCAGGAATCCGCGGCCTCGGTGGGTCGCGCCTGATCGGCGCTCGCCCCCAGGGGAGGCGCAGAGTGCATGACGCCGGCGGCAAGAATCGCGAGCAGGACTCTCATGCCGCGCATGATAGACGAGATTTGGCTATCGCCAGCCGGGCTTGGTGTCGTCGAGGATTTCCATCACGACCGTATCTCCGCGAGATTGCAGGACCGTCCGTGCGCGGGCGAAAAAGGCCGCGCGAGCCGCGGGCGGCAGCGCGTCGAATGCCGGCGAGTAGACCATGTAACTGCAGCGGTACTTCAGCAGCCGCGTCTGCAGATCGAGGTCACGCAGCGAGCGGCCTTTGCGATCGCGAGGGCCGGTGGCCGCGAACGCGGAGGCGAAGGCCGACGAGCCGTGCACGGGCGAAGCCAGCGTCGTCTCGTCAACGAACAGAAGGTAGTCGACGGCCTCCTTCAGGATGTCGCCAAGATCACCGGCCGTGAAGTCGAGCCGGCCCTCCGCGGTTGCGAATCGCGTCTCCCAGCCGAGACGGGTCAGGAGGTTGATGGCGTGCCCCTGATGGTCGAACGTCAGCAGCGCAGCCACATCGCTGGTCGTCGACGGATACGCCGAGAGATTGACGCGTGGATCGATGGGCTTGCCCATGTGCGTGACCGAAGGAGCAGCGCCGGTCACGAACCATCCTGCCCATCGCTGGTCGAGTCGAGAGCGATGGTCGATCACAAAGCTCCCCTCTTGCGGCATGGGCCGTCCGTCCGGCGCGGTCGACATGCTGCGCACGAGGATGCCGGGCACGCTCATGCTGTTGGAGGAGAGGTGGCAGCCAAGGCAGCGGTCCGGCCGCGCAAACTGCACCGACGCCGCATCCTGTTTCAGCGTCTGGAAGATCACCCCCTGCGACGGATCGTGCGCCGCCATCTCCAGTACCGGCGCACCGGGGATGTAGCCGACGACCACGCGATCGTTGAAGTACAGCGCACGCGGGTTCTCGGGACTGGTGAACGGATGCTGAAGTCCGGTCTTTGAAAACAACAGGACCTGGGACTCGACCGGCACGTTCAACGCCGCCAGTACCGAACGGAGGTAGCCCTGCTGCCCCTCGAAGGCGATAAACTTCGCGCCCGCGTTGATGTCGCGTTGCAGTATCGACACCGCATCCGACAGTGCGCCGCCACGATAGTCGATCGCCGGATGCTGGTCGAGCAAGCCGGCAAACGGCGCCGGCCGTTGAGCACCAACGACGACGAACGCAACCACCCAGATCAGGGTGGCAGCGATCACCCATTTCATCCCGAAGAGCGTAGCACCAGACCGGGGCACGCTGGCGCCTCGCGCACCTCGCCACCCTATAATGTCTGGCATGCAACTGAATCGCCTTGCACTTCTACTCCTTGCCCTGAGCCCCACAGCAGCCGACGCCCAGAACCAGTCCCCCAGTCTTGTCCTGCCGACCGTGATCGTCACGGCGCAGAAGGATGCGGCCGACGTGAAGGAGGTGCCGGCAAGCGTGACGGCCGTCACCTCGACGACCATCACCAACGCAGGCCTGCTGTCGATCACGGACGCCGGGATGTTTGCGCCGAACACCGTGTTCACGGAGTTCACGGCGCGCAAGGTGAGCAACGCGCGGTTTCGCGGCATCGGCTCGAGCCCGGCCAACCCCGCGGTCACGACCTACATTGACGGCGTGCCGCAGTTGAACAGCATCAGCTCGAACATTGAACTGCTCGACGTCAGCCAGATCGAGTTCGTGCGCGGTCCGCAGAGCCCGCTGTTCGGGCGCAACACCCTTGGCGGCGTCGTCAACGTCACGTCGGCTCGGCCGAACATGTCGAAGTGGACCGGTTCGCTGATGGGTCCGTTCGGCAACGCAGGCCTGTTTGATGTGCGTGGCAACGTCTCGGGACCGGTCGGCACCAAGGCCGGCCTCAGCATTGCGGTCGGCAAGCAGCAGCGCGACGGCTTCACCGAGAATTCGATCACCGGCAACGACCTCGATTACCGGGACGGCACGTTCGGCAAGGCGCAGGTGATGGTGATCCCCAACGCCAACTGGGAAGCGCGGTTGATCTATGCGCAGGAACGCGATCGCGATGGCGACTACGCGCTCGGCGATCTCAGCGCCATTCGCATCGCGCCGTTCCGTGTCAGCCGCGACTTCGAAGGCTTCACGAACCGCGACATCAAGAACACCACGCTCAACGTCCGCGGCATCGGCCAGAACTTCCAGATCGAAGGCACCACCGGATTCATCAAGTGGAACACCGAAGATCAGACCGATCTCGATTACACGCCGCTGCCACTGGCGACGCGCAGCAATGTCGAGGACTCGTCGCAGTTCACGCAGGAAGTGCGCGTCTCGTCGCCGGACAATGCCCCGGTCCAGCTCGGCTCCGTGATGCTGAAGTGGCAGGCGGGCGCTGAGTACTTCAACCAGGATTACAACCAGGACGCGGTCAACACGCTGAGCGCCTTCGTGCTGTCGCCGCAGGTCGGCTTCCCGGTGGCGATGCATTCGCCCGAAGCGGCGATCACCACCACCGGCATCGGCCTGTTCGGCCGCGCCACGATCACCGTCGCCGAGAAGGCGGACCTGACCGCCGGGTTGCGCTTCGACCGCGAATCGAGCGACGCCAATCTCAACACCTTCATGGTGCCGGCGATTGCCCCGGCGAACGTCGTGGCGGCCGAAGACGACTTCAGCGACATCTCGCCGAGCTTCGCATTTGCGTACCGCTTCAAGCCTGAGGCGATGGGATACTTCTCCGCGGCACGCGGTTACAAGGCAGGCGGATTCAACCCGGCTGCGCTCCCCGGCAGCGAAGCCTACGGCGAAGAGCACGCGTGGCACGTGGAGGCGGGCGTCAAGAGCACGCTGGCCGGCGGCAGGCTCGCCGCAAACGCAGCCGTGTTCTTCATCAACTGGGACGATCTGCAGCTGAACGTGCCCAATCCGTTCGTGCCCGGGCAGTTCTACATCTCCAACGTGGGCCGTGCGCGCAGCCGCGGCATCGAAGTCGACTTGATGGCTCGCCCGATGGCCGAACTGGACCTGTTCGCCACCCTCGGCGTGACGAGCGCGCGCTTTGCCGACGGCACGATGTCGAGCGGCGCCAACGTCGGCGACAACGAATTGCCCTACACGCCTGACTACACGGCGACCCTCGGCGGCCAGTGGACCCGCACCCTCACCTCGGCGATCAACGGCTTCGTGCGCGCCGAACTGGCGATGACGGGCGCGTTCCATTACGACGAGAGCAACACGCAGGCCCAGGACGCCTACGCGCTCGTCAACCTCCGCGCGGGGGCGAAGCACAAACACCTGTTCGCCGAACTGTGGGTCCGCAACGCGTTCGACCAACGCTACGTGCCGATTGCGATTCCGTATCCGGGCTTCGCACCGTCAGGCTTCATTGGTGAGAACGGGCGTCCGCGCACGTTCGGCGTCAGCCTCGGCACGAGTTTCTAGTCATGGCCACCAGCGCCGCCTTCGCAATCGTCCTCTCCGCGTTGTATCTGAACGCGGCGATCAGCTGGCGACAGGCGGCGCTGTTTCTCGTCGGGGCAGGTGCCGGCGTCGTCTTGTATCACGCCGCGTTCGGGTTCACCTCATCCTGGCGTGTGTTCATCAGCGATCGTCGAGGTGCGGGCCTGCGCGCGCAGATGTTGATGCTCGCGATCACGTGCGCGGTGTTCTTCCCCGTCCTCGCCAGCGGCACGGTGTTCGGTCAGCAAGTCCGCGGATCAATTTCTCCGGTCGGCGTCGGGGTCGCGGCTGGCGCGTTCATTTTCGGTATCGGTATGCAGCTGGGCGGCGGCTGCGCTTCCGGCACGCTGTTCAGCGTCGGTGGCGGCAGCACCCGCATGCTGATCACGCTGTTCTTCTTCATCATCGGCTCCGTCCTTGGCACCGCGCACATGGGATGGTGGACGGCGCAGCCGGCATTGGCGCCGACATCACTCGTCACCACGATGGGACCCTGGACCGGCCTCGCCGCCAGTCTCGCCCTCTTTGGCGCGATCGCGTGGATCACGACCGTGCTCGAGAAGAAGCGTCACGGCACGCTCATTGACGAGACCAAGCCCGCGCGCGGACCACGGTGGCTCACTGGACCGTGGCCTCTTGTGGCCGGCGCGATCGGGCTGGCGATCGTCAATATCGCGACGCTGACGATTGGCGGCCGCCCGTGGGGAGTGACGTCGGCGTTCGCGTTGTGGGGCGCGAAGTGGTTCGCGGCCCTCGGCGTCGACGTCGCGTCGTGGCCGTATTGGACGACGCCGGCGCAGGCGACGGCGTTGCAGTCGAGCGTGCTGATGGACGTCACATCAGTGATGGACTTCGGGATCATCCTCGGCGCGTTGCTGGCCGCGATCCTTGCCGGCAAGTTCGCACCGGTGTGGAAGATCTCGTCGCGATCGCTGGCCGCCGCGGTGATCGGCGGCTTGCTGCTCGGCTACGGTGCCCGCATCGCCTATGGCTGCAACATCGGCGCCTACTTCAGCGGCATCTCCTCCGGCAGCCTGCATGGCTGGCTGTGGCTCGTGGCCGCATTCGCGGGCAACATCGCCGGCACGGGGCTCAGGCCGCTGTTCGACTTGAACGTCGAGAAGACGCGGACCGCCTGCTAATCCCCGCGGAGGGCAATCAGCGGATCCACTTTCAGCGCCCTCCGTCCCGGCACCAGGCACGCTGCGAGTGCGGCCACCGCAACGAGGAGTGAGACCGCGGCGAACACCAGCGGGTCTCGTGCCGACACGCCGAACAGCAACCCGCTGATGAACTGCGTTCCCGCGACCGACAGGCCGGCACCCACCGCCAGCCCGATCACCACGAGCAGCGCGCCCTCGCGCAGCACGAGCCGAATCACATCCGACGGCGACGCGCCGAGCGCGACCCGTAACCCGATTTCGGGCACGCGCTGATTGACGGTGTAGGCCATCACTCCGTAGACACCGGCGATCGCGAGCACCAGCGCAACCACTGCAAACACGACGAGCAGCACGGTCCGGAATCGCGGCGCGGCGGTCGCCCCCGCCATCGCCATCTCCATTGTCTCGACCTTCACTGGCACTTCGGGATTGCGGCTGCGAATCTGGCGCGCCGCTGTTGCGCCGATCGAGACCGGATCGCCGGCATCCGTGCGCAGCACCAGATTCAGCGACGTGGCCGGCCCCTGGTGCTGCTCGTACGGCATGAAGATCTCCGCCATGACCGGCCGCGCGGGTCCGCGCGTCCTGATGTCCTTGACGATGCCGACAATGGTCATGGGATCGAGAGTGTCGAGGCCCATCCGAATCGTGCGGCCGATGGGATCCACATCCGGGAATGCGTCCCTGGCGAGCTGTTCGTTGATGATCGCGACGAACGGGGCATCGATGCGGTCGCCGTCGGTGAAATCGCGTCCGCGAACCAGCGGCACTTGCAGCGTCTTGAAGTAGTCAGGCGTCACGACATTGAACACGGCTTGCGGCGACTTCATGCCAAGCACTTCGGGGCCGGGTCCGCCCTGGATCCAGTAGCCGCCGTTCGAGCGCACCGAGGTCGGCAGCGACGTCACGCCGGCGACGGAGGTCACCCCGGGCATGGCGCGCAACTCGGTGAGCAGGTTTCGATAGGTGGTCATGGCGCGTGGAAAGTCGGCGCGGCCCGACACAGGCACCACGGTCTTCAGCACCGCGAGGCGATCCCCGTTGAAGCCCATGCCCACGCTCGCGAGCGCGAGCAGGCTGCGTCCCAGCAGGCCGGCACCCATCACCAGCGCCACCGCGAGCGCGATCTCCGTCACGACGAATGCCTTGCGCGCCCAGCCACCGCGCACGCCGAGCGCGGACCCCTTGCCGCCCTGGCGCAATCCGTCCGCAAGATCCACCCGCGACACATGCCACGCCGGAGCGAGGCCAAAGATCACGCTCGCCACCAGCGAAATCAGCAGCGCAAAGCCCAGCGCTGTCGCGTCAACCGTGACTTCATCAAGGCGCGGGAGATCCGGCGGCGCCACCACGAGCAGCGCGCTCACGCCCCATCGCGCGATGATGATCCCGCCGACGGCGGCGAACATCGCCAGCACTACGCTCTCGGTGAGCATCTGCCGGATCAGGCGCATGCGTCCTGCGCCAACGGCCGCGCGCAGGACCAGCTCCCGGCCCCGGGCACTCGCGCGCGCCAGCAGCAGGTTGGCCACGTTCGCGCAGGCAATCAGCAGCACAAAAGCCACGGCGGCGAGCAGCACGAACAGCGTCTGGCGGGTGTCGCCGACGACGATCTCCTGGATCGGCACGATGGCGATGCCCTTCTCTGCGTTGCCCAGCGGATACTGCTGGCCGAGCCGCGCGGCGATGCCGGACATTTCCGCCTGCGCCTGGGTGGCGCTGACACCGCTGGCCAGCCGGCCAACACCGCGATAGTTGTGCGCGGTTCGCGACGCGCTCTCGGGCGCGACGGGATCGGCATAGTAGATGTCGGTGCGAGCAGGGTAGCGAAGCGCCGTCACGCCGATGATCGTGCGCGTGCGCTGGCCGAAGGTGATCGTGGACCCGATCGCGCGCGGATCGGATCCGAACTGGCGCCGCCAATACGCGTCGCTGATCACGACCGCATCGCCGGCGCCGGGCTGCTCTTCCTCGGGAGAGAACAGCCGGCCAATCGACGCAGTTGCGCCGAACACGCGGAAGTAACCCGGCGACACCCGTGCGACGGCCGTGTAGTCCGAGACGTTGTTGACCGTCACGCTCGTCTCACCTGCGCCGGTGAAGTAGGCGAGCGGCTCGAAACTGCGGTTCTGCGCGCGCCAGTCAAAGAAGTCTGGGCCCGAGATCGTGGTGTTGCGGGTGCCCGTCCTGGTGTTGGTGTTGGTCACCACCATCACGCGATCGGGCTCGTCGAACGGCAGCGGCCGCAGGACCACGGCGTTCACGACGCTGAAGATCGCGGTGGTGGCGCCGATGCCAAGTGCCAGGGTGAGAATGGCAGTGGCGGCAAAGCCGGGCTGGCGCAACAACGTACGGATGCCGTATCGAACGTCCTGCAGCAGGTTATCCATGCCGCAGTTTGACGGCCGGGCGGCCGTAAGGGTTTACAGTAGTAGCCACGCAATGCTGCTAAGCGTTCTGTTGGCGCTGACGGTCATCATGGTGACCGCCCGGCTCGTCGGCACCCTGTTCACCAAGCTCAATCAACCGGCCGTCATTGGTGAGGTGATCGGCGGCATCCTGCTTGGGCCGTCGCTGCTCGGCAGGATCGCTCCCGACCTCCAGCTCTGGGTCCTGCCGACCGAGGCTGCACCCTTCCTCAACGTCATTGCGCAGCTCGGCGTCATCCTCTACATGTTCCTGGTCGGCCTCGAGCTCGATCTCGGGCTGATGCGCGCGACGGTATTCACGACGGTGGGGATCGCGGTGGCCAGCATCGCCGTGCCGTTCGCCGTCGGCGCCGCTTTCGCACTGACCCTCAACGGCGGGTTTGTTCCGCCCTCGGTGCCGTTCACGTCGTTCGCGCTGTTCCTCGGCGTGTCGATGTCGATAACCGCGTTTCCGGTACTGGCGCGCATCCTCAGCGATCGGCAACTGCAGAAGACACCGCTCGGCACAATGGCGCTTACCTGCGCCGCCATCAACGATGCCATCGCGTGGTGCCTGCTCGCGTTCGTCGTCAGCGTCATGCAGGCCACGCCACAAGCGGCGATCAGTACCGTCGCCATGACGGTGGCGTACATCGCGGTCATGCTGACGATCGGGCGCGCGTTGATGGCGCGCTTGATCACATATCTCGATCACTCTTCCCATCCGGGTGAGCAATCGCTCGCGCTCGTCCTGATCTCCGTGCTGCTGTCTGCCGTGGCCACGGAGTTCATCGGCATTCATGCGATCTTCGGTGCGTTCCTGATCGGCGCGATCATCCCGCACGACAGCCGCATCTCGGCCTACGCCTTCGATCGCTTGTCGGACCTGGTCCGCGTCCTGTTGTTGCCGGCGTTCTTCGCGTTCACCGGACTGCGCACTGAAATCGGACTGCTGCAAACACCGGCAGACTGGGCCATGTGCGCGCTGATCATCGTGGTCGCCACCGCCGGCAAATGGGGCGGCACGGCCCTGGCCGCGCGTGTCTTCGGCATGCCGTGGCGCGACGCCGGCGCGCTCGGCATCCTCATGAACACCCGCGGCCTGGTTGAGTTGATCGTCCTCAACATCGGCCTCGACCTCGGGGTCATCACGCCTCGTCTGTTCACCATGCTGGTTGTGATGGCGATTGTGACGACGATGATGACGTCGCCGATCCTTACGAGATTCGTGCGGACGACCGTTCCGAAGAACGTTCGGAGAACGTAGGTCGAACGTTCGTCGAACGGCCAAACTCCCTCCTTGGTTGTCTAATAGCGTCATGACGCTATCGCTCCGCCTGCTTGCTGTCGGATTCCTGCTGTCGGCGACCACCTCGCTCATGGCGCAGAGCACTGCGCCTTCGTGGACGCGTTGGGGCGGACCGAGTGGCGACTTCATGGTGCCCTCGACGGGCCTGGCCAGCACCTGGCCGGCTGGAGGGCCGAAGCGCTTATGGTCGCGTGCCCTCGGCGAAGGACACTCAGCCATCGCGGTCGAGAACGGTCGACTCTACACGCAGTACCGGCCGCTCTCGGTGACGGGCCGCAGCCAGGAAGAGATCGTCACCGCCCTCGACGCCTCGACCGGCGCGACGATCTGGGAGCACCGTTATCCGTCGCCGACGACCGGCGTTGATTTCAGCGAGGGTGCCGGTCCGCACGCCACTCCGCTGATCGCCGGCAACAAGTTGATCGTCGTCGGCTCCCGCCGCGAGTTCATGGCGCTCGACAAGGCCACGGGCAAAGTGCTGTGGTCACATGACCTGATCAAGGAACACCGCGCCCCGGACATCGATCGCGGCATGGCGAACAGCCCGATCCTGTTCAACAACACGATCCTGTTGCCGATCGGTAATCGCGGCCAGGCACTCGGCGCTTTCAATCCAGATACCGGCGCATTGATTTGGAAGGCGGGGCACGCGGATTACTCGCCGGCATCCGCGATGGTGATTGACGTCGACGGACAGAAGCAGGCGGTCGTGTTCGGCGGCGATCGCATCATCGGTATCGATCCCACCAACGGCACAGAGCTGTGGAACCATCCGCACCGCACCGACTGGGGTCTCAACATCAGTACACCGGTGTGGAATGCGGCCGATCACCTGCTGGTGTTTTCGTCTGCGTATGGAACGGGATCGCGCGCCCTGGAGTTGCGACAGGCTTCAGGTAAGACCGCCGTCAAAGAGATCTGGGCTGTGAGCCGCGTCCGCGTGCACATTGGCACCATCATCCGGGTCGGTGACACCGCCTACATGTCGAGCGGCGATTTTGGTCCGGCGTTCCTGACCGCGATGAACGTCAAGACCGGCGCCATCGCCTGGCAGGATCGCGCGTTTGCGCGCGCGCAACTGCTCTACGCCGACAACAAGCTGATCATCCTCGACGAGGACGGTACGCTGGGGATCGCGACGGTCTCGCCGCAGGGCCTGACGGTGCTGGCTCGGGCATCGATCCTCGAGAATCGCGCGTGGACGCCGCCCTCGCTTGTCGGCCGCACGCTGTACGTCAGGGATCGGAAGACCATTGCGGCGTTCGATCTCGGATGATCCATCGCCGAAACCGAGGACAGTGTTCGAAGAAGTCGTGGTTTGGGGAGTCGGGCGGGCGGTTTACGATAGTGAATTGAGACGGCTTCCACCTCCGCCAAGGCTGCGGTGGACAAGCTGCAAGCTGAGCATGTCAAAGGAGAAACGAATGAAGCGATCGGTATTGACCGTGGCCCTCGCGGCAACGGCACTTGCGTTCACCGCGTCCGTGCACGCGCAGAAGACCACGCCCGTGCACCCCGGCAAGGCCGGCAGCCCGCACGTGAAGACGGAATGGACGATCGACGGCGCCAACGTTTCGATCGAGTACGGCCGCCCGTCGCTCAAGGGCCGCACGCCCGGCAAGGACGTCGACCCGTACGACGGCCGCGAGTGGCGCACCGGCGCCGACGAAGCGACCACGCTGAAGACCGACAAGGCGCTGAAGTTCGGCACGCTCGCCGTGCCCGCCGGCACCTACACGCTCTACACCATCCCGACCGGTGGCACCTGGCACCTGATCGTCAGCAAGAAGACGGGTCAGTGGGGCGTGCCCTACCCGAAGGGTGAAGATCTCGGCCGCGTGCCGATGACGGCGGGCAAGGCTCCGGCCGCTGCCGAGCAGCTGACCATCTCCGTGACCGACACGCCGGCGGGCGGCACGCTCCACATTGATTGGGGCACCACGCGCGCCAGCATCCCGTTCACCGTCGGCTAAGGTCGCGAGGCTTTCGCCTCGCGACGACAGCGTCGCTTGTCCGGCCTCCGGCCGGAAACTTCACATCAACAGAATGGCCGCCCGAATGGGCGGCCGTTCTGGAATAAGCTTGAGCCTCCACCCAGGAGGCTTTTTTTATGCGACGAGTGTCGCTCGTATTGTTTTGTACGTGCCTGATGGCCGGCGTCGCCCAGTCGACCACCGTCATTCCTCCAACCTTCGAGTCGCTCGTCTCCACCGCGGCAACCATTTTCGTCGGCGAAGTGATGGATGTCCGTTCCGACTGGGTCTCGACCCGGCAGGGGCGCGCGATCAAGACGCGCGTCACGTTCAAGGTCGAGGACGTGTGGAAGGGCACGTCCGGCACCGTCACCCAGCTCGAGTTCCTCGGCGGCACCGTTGGGGACATGACGATGAAGGTGCACGGCATGCCGGAATTTCGCCCAGGGCAGCGCGGCGTGCTGTTCGTGTCGCCGAACAGTCGCACGGCCAGTCCGCTCGTCGGCTTCTGGCACGGTCGGCTGCGCATTGAGAAGGATCTGAACGGGATCGATCGGGTGCGCACGCATGACGGGCGCTCGCTCAGCAATCCGGCGGAACTTGGCAACAACCGCCCTGGCTACATGCTGTCGCTGACACCGATGCGCCTGTCGGATTTCGCATCCGCCGTGCGCAGCCGCGTCCTGGCCGGGAGGGCCCGATGAACCCGGGGCTCCGGCGCACACTCGGTCTCCTGTCGATCGTCGCGCTCGTCGCCGGGACGTCCCAGACGGCCGGCGGATACTCGACCCTCGGGTCGACATGGAACCCGGGCACTGTGACCATGCACATGCAGTTGAGCGGCGGGTCGGGCCTGAGCGACGGCAGCGCCAGCTACAACGCCGCGGTGACGGCTGCGATGGGGATCTGGAACCAGTCGCTGAGCCGCATCCAGTTTGCCGCGGGCAGCGGCACGAGCCGCGGCGACGGCGACGAGATCAACCAGATCTTCTTCGACTCCAACTACTACGGTGAACAGTTCGACCGCGATACGCTGGCCATCACCACGGAGTGGACCCTCCGCCGCACCCAGCGCGTCGAGGCCGACATCGTCTTCAACAGCGCATTCCGCTGGGACTCGTATCGCGGCAACATTCGCGCGAGCAACGTGTGGGACATCCGCCGCGTCGCCCTGCACGAGCTCGGCCACGCTTTGGGCCTCGACCATCCTGATGAGAACGGTCAAAGCGTCAGCGCGCAAATGAACTCGATCCTCGGCAATCTCGATTCGCTGACGGCGGATGACATCGCGGGCGCGCAGTCGCTCTACGGCTCCGGTGTGACGAGCAACATCACGTTCCCGCCACGCAACGAACCGAATGCGTTCTACCAGTCGCTGCTGGCGGTGTACCGCGATGAACTGCGCGCCGGCAACTCGCCGACCTATGTCGACGCCGAGGGCGCGGTGATCTGGCTGACCGAGTACGCCCGCCAGCGCGTCGGGCAATGCAGCCATGCCACCGCGACGACCAACACGTTGAATCAGATCACGAGCAACGGCGGCTCACTGGTGTGCGCGACGACACCGACGGGGGCAATCCCGTTCCCGCCGCGCAATGAGGGCCTGCTGTTCATGAACGAGCTGAACAACACCTATCGAGACTCGCTGCGGCGTTCGCTCACCACCTCCGTCGTCGACAACGAAGGCGCCGTGGTGTGGGTGCTCGAGTACTTGCGCTATCGGCTTAATCGCTGCAATCACGGCGACGCCACGACAAAGGTGCTGCAGCAGATCCGCACAGGCGTCATCGCGGCCACCTGCACGGCATAGCTGAACCCTGGGCCCTTACGACCCCAAGACCCTCTTGTAATCCTCCGGCGTGTCGATGTCCTCGAACGCGCCGGGGTCTTTCACTTCCACGTTCAGTACGCGGTCCTTGTTCGTGGCGAAGACGGCCTTCGCGCCCACCTTAAGGTCAGCCGCCCGCAGCTCCGCAAACACCGACCGATCAAAAACCACCGGGTGGCCATGGCGTGCGCCGTTGGCGGGTCGCACGATTGGTGCGCGCGTGCGGCGCCACTCAGCGATCACGGTCGCGACCGTCGATGCCGACACGAGCGGCACGTCCACCAGCGTGACCATCGCCGCTTCGAGTTGCGGTTCGTCGATGGCGGCAAGGCCGGCGAGCAGCGAGGACAACTGACCCTGTTCCCAACCGGGGTGCTCGACGAGGCGCGCGCGCGATTCGTGGGCAGGCATCGCCTGTCGAACGGCATCGATATGCGCGCCGGCGACCACGACCACGCGCGGCAGGCCGGCCTCGATCAACGTCCTGATGACCCGTGCGACTACGGTCTCTCCCGTAATACCGACCGGTAAGGCGGCCTTTGCCTGCCCCATCCTGGACGATGCTCCAGCGGCCAGCACAATGCCATAAATCATGTGTTTTGGGCCTGAAATTCACGATCCAGCTCTTCAATACAGACCCGTCTGTAAACGGTCTGCGGGGCTGGTTCGTATACTTGACTTCCCATTGTTGACCTGCCTACACTGGCCGCGTTTTCCGCGACCCCTACCCGTTGCTCCAAATTAGACGGCGGCTCCTTCGGGTCTCGCGGGACATCGGAGGATAGGTTATGCCGACCGGGACTATCGCACGGCTCCTAATCGACAAAGGCTTCGGCTTCATCCGTGATGAATCCGGCCTCGAGCACTTCTTCCACCGCAGCGCCGTTCGCGGCGCGGTGTTTGAATTGCTTCGGGAAGGCCAGCGCGTCGATTTCACCATCGAGGAATCCCAGAAGGGTCCTCGGGCTGGAGACGTCCGACTCATCGAAGGGTAAGTTTGTAATCCTGTTGTTTCAGCTTCCACTGTCCGGCCCGAGTTCGTGGGGCCGGATGTTCGTCCCCACCCTCTGCTAGCCTGAGCATCATCTTGAAACGCCTGATCGTCCGGAGCGCCCTGATCGTCGGGGCGCTCGTGGTCCTCGCCGCCTATCCGTTGTCACGCCTCGGCGCGTGGCTGGTCATCGAAGATCCGCTCCAAAAGGCCGACGCCATCGTCGTGCTTGGCGGCACGATGTACGAGCGCCAGCTCGAAGCGGTCGACCTGTTCACGGCCGGCTACGCGCCGCGCATCTTCGTGCTTCGCGAGATCCAGGATTGGGGTGAGGTCGAGCTGATCAGGCGCGGCGTCTCGTACGTGCAGCCCGTGGACATCCAGATCGACACGATGGTCAAGGTCGGCGTGCCCCGTGACGCGATCGGGATTCTCGAACCCGCCGACAGCACCGCGCAAGAGGCCGACCACGTCCACGACCTCGTGACGGCCCAGCGCCTGTCGCGCGTCATTGTGATCACGTCAAAGCAGCACACCCGTCGCGCGCGGCTGGTGATGCATCGCCGTATGCAGGGCACGGGCGCGCAGGTGATCATCCGCGCCACCAGATACGACCGTGAAGATGTGGATGGATGGTGGCGGGAACGCGGCACGCTGCGCTTCACGCTCTTCGAAACGCAGCGGTTGTTTGCGTACTGGATTGGGCTCGCGGACTAGGAGTCGATCCCCTTCAGGCGAGGCCGAGGCGAGGATGGCGGAAGCGCCTGGGAGTCGAACCCAGTTGACCAAATCAGCGATCGCGCCGCTTTGCGTTTTCGCTGAGTGATCTTGCGAGAGTCGGCCGCCGGGCTCCGTCTCTATCCGCCACTTTCCGCCACGTTCCGACATGAAAACATGGCACGCCGGCATGGCACGCGGGCTAGCTGAAAATGAGCCATCCGATCAGCACGCCGATGATGATCGCTACGATCGTCGGCGGCGCCGCGGTGAAACCCGCGGGCGTGGTGGTCGGTCTGGCGGTGAAGCTGCCGCAGTCGCCGGCGCCATTGCCTCCGGCGCCGCTGCTGGCAAGGGTGATCGGGCCTGACGTGTGGCCGCAATCGCCGCCGTTGCCGCCGGCTCCGTAATTGATCGTCATGCTGTGCCTTTCTTGATCGCTGCCGCGGCCTTCGGTGACGTGGTGGGGATCATGTTCGGCGCGCCGCAGGCCGGGCAAACCTTCTCGCGGGTCGTGAGGCGCCACAGGGAATAGAAGATCCCCGGAATGATGAACAGTAGCCACATTAAAACCTCAATCACGAACGATCCTTTGGTTCGCGTCTTGGGCTTGCCGGTCGTTCCGCAGTTGTCGCAATACATCTCCGCTGCCATCGTCGCTAACCTGCTTTCTTTTGATCGAAGGGGATGCGGCCGTCGATGCGCTCGAGTGCTGCGCGCGTTCGGCTCTCCCTGATGCCGACGTAGTTTCGTTTTGTCGTTCGCGGATCGCGGTGTCCAAGCGCGTGGGCGATATCCATATGATCGGCGCCGCTGTCGGCCATTGCGATCCCAACCGAATGGCGGAGATTGTACGGGCGAACGCCGGCCGGCCATCCGGCATTTCTGAGGCGGATCGCAAACGATCCCGTGTTGTAGTCTCCGAACGCTTCGGCGTCGATGAATTCCTGAGCGGCCGTCATCATTGAATCGGTAAGGTACAGGCCGCCTGGCGTGAATCCGCCTTTGCCGTCTCGGACATGCCAGATCCGGCGCTCGAGGTCGAAGTCATCCGGCTTCGCGCGCATCAATTCAGACGGCCGCCGGCCCGTCTCGGCCAACATGCGGAACCGCGCGCGCGTCTTGCGATCGCGGAGGTGGCCGCGCTTCTCTGCCGCGGCAAGGTTCCGGTACACCGTGGCGATCTTGCTCTCTGAAACTGACAACGGCGGCTTGGTCGCAACGGTGAGCGGCTTGATCCCGTCCGCGGGCGTTGGCGCGTCGTCTCCGCCGTCGAGTTCGTGGTACATCGCGCGCAACGCGGCAACGCGGTTGTTGATCGTCTTGGGGCTCTTGCGATCCTCGATCCATGCCGCGCGCGCTGATAGAACGTCGCCGCGGGTGATCGATGATCGGCTCCGGCTTCCGATCCGGGCATTCCACGCGCGGATCTCTGAACGGCGTTCCGTCCATCCGGCTAGGTGCTTCACAAGCTCGAGGTATCGCGCGGCGTCAGTCTCGAAAATGCCGCGGGTGGCGTTCGCTGGCTCGGCCTGGTTCTCGAGGGCGAGGCGTGCGCGCAGTGTCTTGAGTGTCTTGAGGGCTGTTCCGTGCGGGTGGCGGCGCTCGATCTGTCGGCCGCCGCTGTGGACAATGATCGCAATGCCGGCGGCGTCTGAGTAGATGCCGCGTGCGAGGCGCTTACGCTTGCCCCTGGTAGACGTGCCGGGCACGGCTGGCGGCTCTAGTTGCCGGCGCGCGCCCGGCGCTTGGCCGGGCGGCGGGCAACGGTACGCAGGATGTTAAGGATCGTCTCCTGTTCTTCCGTCGTGATCGATGAGAACAAGACGGAAAATTCCGCCTGCTTTGTGGGCTTCGCCTTCGCGTCGGCGCCGGCCTTGATCTCCGCGGATAGAGAGGTGCCGAGGAATTCGCAAAAGCGGCCGGCCGTCTCGAAGTCCGCGTCGATGTCGCCCGCGAGGTAGTGGCTAACCCACGTTTGGGTTTTGCCGAGTGCCTGGCCGATCGCATCTTGCGTAGGCTTCGCCGGCAGATCCGCTAGCCTGGCTTTGATCCGGCGTCTAACGTGTGCATCCAAGGTGTCGCCGGAGGCTTTCAGGCGGCGGCTTTTCGTCTCGCTCAAAACCGTACTCCTTTCGGTCACTCGAACCGTAGATCAATACAATCCGCGAAGTCTATACCATATCGGTATATACGACAATTCAGAATTATCCGATCAAACCGCTTGACTTTGCGAAACCGGCGTCTTAGGGTTATGACAAATCGTCATTCAATCTGATTCTGGTTGCCGTGCGGAACGGGAGGCCCGGTGCGAAGTCTGAGCGTTAAGGATGTGCTGGTCGGAAATCAAAAACAGTGGTGCCGGCGCCTGGGAGTGTCGCAAGCCGCGATCTCTCGCTACATCTCCGGCGAACGTCGCCCGCGAAGTCAGAGGGTTCGGCGCATCCTGCTACGGCTGGGCGTCGATCCAAAATTCCTGTGATCGATCGAGGAATAAGATCGATGGGTCGTAATCGATCGGTAATACTTCTCGTTAGGTGGCCTAAAGTGCCTCCGAGTACGTTACAGTGCTCCGGCTCGGCCGTATGGTTCCTCGCGGTCGCTGCTGCCGAATTTCTCATCCTGTGCGGTGCTCTCCTGTGGGTGATGTGAACACGTCGCCCGCAACCTCGCAGGCTCGAGAAGTCGGCGTACTTGGAATCGAGGAAGTGGCGGCGCGTCTCGAGTGCGGCGTACGCACGATCGAGCGCGCGCTAAGTAGTGGAACGTTCCCTATTCCGCTGTTGCCTTCAATCGGATTCGGCAAACTTCGGCGCCGGCGTGTCTGGTCGTCGTCTGAGGTTGACCGATGGATTCAAAGCAACGGAAGAAAGCGTGGTTTAAGTGGCTGAGATGCGGCGGCGTAATTCGGCTGTTGATGGTCGTGAGGCGATCGCGTCGGTTGACGTGATTACGGGGTCGCTCGAGGTGGCGCGCAAGGATATCAAGCGGGGCGCGCCTGGTGCGGCAGATCGGGCAGTGTCGATCGCGCTGTTAGGGCTGGCTCAATTGCGCGCGCGGATTGTTCGCCCGGTGCGCGCGATTCGCCGGCGCCGGTAGCGGGTTTGAAACGTCGCCGCGTGCGGGCGCGGTGGCGGCAAGGTTTGTCGCCGGGATCTCGATCTGTTTGCCCCCCAGCATGGATCGAGGCTTCGGCGCTCTCTCAAAGAGGTGCTGATTGAGTTGTGACACCCAAGTATTTGTTAACGGCGTCGATATCTCGACCGCGGTCATCGGAATCGATCTCGGGTATCAGCGGGATCGAACGGTTATCGCGGCGATCGATGCGCTCGGCAATCTCTGTTCGCCGTTCCGTTCTCTTTCGCTCGTGGCCTCAGATACCGCGGAGGCATTCAAGCGGATCGCGTGGCTGCTGAGCACGCCGGCGCAACGTCGGCGTGAAACGCGGCGCTTCATTCGTGAGACGGTGGCCGCGCGCCGGCTCGAGAAAATGACAAATCGTCTTACAGGTGAATCAGCATGACGGAGCTACACGGCTCCGCGGCCGCCGGCGCGCTCGGCGCGGCCTTCGATCGAATCCTACGCAATCGTCCGAATGCCGGCGATGCCGCGATCGTTGCGGCAAATGCCGCCGCGATCGGATCGGGCTCTGGCGAAGTGGAGGCGGCCGCCGCGGCGATTGCGATCGAGCGTGCCGGCGAAACCGGCCCGGTGAAGTTGACCGCGGCTGACAGTGAGCGATTCAAGGGCCAACGTAAACAGGTGTTCGACCTGATGATCGATGGCAAGTGGCGAACGCTCGAGGAAATCTCCGCGGCTCTTGATGGCGTGTCGGAGTCGTCGGCGTCGGCACGGCTCCGCGATTTTCGCAAGCGCGCGTACGGCGGCTACACGGTGGCCCGCCGGCGCCGCAATCCGGAGTTGCCGGTGTACGAGTACCGCGTAGCGTTGCCGGATCTGCTCGAGGGCGCCGCGCGTGGCTAGGATTCGGCAGATTAGCCCGCTGTTTTTCATTCACGAGTTGACGGGCGATCAGTTGACCGTCGTAGAGGCCATGTCATTCGTTGGCCTGTGGACGCAAGCTGACGCGGCCGGCCGTCTCGAGGAACGACACGGCAGGCTCAAGGCGGCGTTGTGGCCGAACGGCGCGCGGCTCTCGCGTGACGGCGGGCAGGTTCCGGTAGACATGAAAGCCGTTATCGATCGCCTGGTCGATGTGGGGCTGATTGTTCGCTACCGCGGCCGCGCGCTCGAGCACGATCGCAAGAAGAAAGGCAACCCCAAGCCGGTAGGCGATGCCCTGGCCCTGCTCTACGTTCCGAAGTTCAAGAAGCATCAAAACCCGCATCCGAAGGAACGGATCAACTACGAAGCGCCGGAGGACGTACAGGCCGCGTTCGACCTGACAACCGGCGAAGTGTTCGAGTCCGTGGCCGGCGTGCCGGTCGATCGGCTCCGGTACGACGGGCCGGAGCATAAACCCCATGCGGTCTGTGGGCGGGTCTGCCTTCCGGAGTTCCTGTGCGATCAATTCGCCCGGCAGTTGGGCGGAGAGAAGCCGCGCGATCGGGTGATCGCCTGGGCGCTCGTGATGCTGCGCGCGGCGGCCTCCCTGGACGCGCCGATCGCGTTACCGCCGGTTGACTGGTGGCGGGATGCCTTCAAGGCGCACGTTGCAGGGTTAACAGAAGCGGCCAAGGCCGGAGAAGCCGCGAAGGGGAATAGATGAATCGGTCATGCCGCGGCGAGTCAAAATTTTTTCGCGGCCAAACCGGACATAACGGCGTAAACCGGGTTGATCTTCTGGATCTTCTTGATCTTCTGGTGAAAGAGATAAGTACACACGTAGCTGTTGAAACCTGTTGACGCTGTTGAAAAGCTGCGGATTGTGACGATGTGGAATGGTCGTAAATGCGGATTCGTCAGCACGTTAGAGGCGTGCTGTTCGTCGGCTCGGTGCCTGTGGAAATCTTCGCGGCCGATCGACGTTTAGAAAGGGCGAAGGCGGCACTTATGGATATGCGCGATCTCGAAACTGGATCTCCGATTTTGTTGCCGGTGGGCCTTGCCGATGCACTCGCGGGCGCGCGATCGTGCTGGCGTCGTGTCGCGCTGCGCGTGCGTTCGGCCTGGTGCATCGTTCGCAACGGCCAACACGAAATGTACCGGCAGGTTGAGCATTCAACGCTCGAGGCCGGCGGCCGCGTCTATCGAAAGTGCTTGCTCTGTGGTCACGAGTCCGCGGGCTGGGCGCTCGAGAAATTGCCGCGGAAGTTCGCGGCTCAATATTCACAATCGTCATATAGCGTGATACAAGATGACGCGGCCGCCACTTCCGGCGCGCCTTCTCTCTTGAATCGGGCCGGCGATCGCGGTCGGCAAAGGTCGTAGCTCGTGAAGGAATCGCGCGTGTGGTCGGGTGAGGCGTATCGGCGCGGCGAAGTCGAGGGGCTCTCGGGCGTGACGGGTGGGTCGTCGCTGTTGACGGCGATCGATCAGGTTCCGGCCGGCGGCGATCGGGAGGACGTGATCACGCTCCGCGAGTCGCGGCGCATCAAGGCGCCTGGCAGTGAGGGCGGCTGGCGCGGCGGCCGGCTGAACTTTGTTTCCGTCGATCGGGAGTTCGAGTAGATGGCAGATCGAAAGCTGTTCACGCGGCGGCCGCTGCATGAGCGGTTTTTCGATTACGTCGATATGTCGGGCGGGCTCGATGCCTGCTGGCCCTGGACGGGCGCCACGAAGGTAAGCCGCGGCGGTGCGCGGCGCGGAAAGATCCGCGGTGATTCGCCTGAGCCAGGAGTTCCTGGCCGGTTGCTACTCGCCCATCGTGTTTCGTTGGCGCTCTATACGGACGGCGTGATCCCTGGGCCGGAGGTCGAGTGCGCGCATACCTGCGATAACCCGATCTGTGTGAACCCGCGGCATCTCGAGTGGAAATCTCACGCTGAGAACATGGCCGACTACATCCGCAAGTTCGGCGGGATCTGCGTCAAGAAGTTCGTTCAGGCCATCGGCAAGAAAACTGTTGTCTTGACAGACTCCGCGCGCGATCGCGCGTTGTCTGAGGAAAAAACGGAGGCGATCGCATCGTGAAATTGTCAAGGGCCGCAAGGCGCAACGCCCGGCAGGATGCGCCGTTCATGATCGCGCAACGTCGATTCTCGGCCTCTGGCCTCGATCTCGGCTACGCGATGCTCGATAACGGCGCGGTGGTGATCGAGACAGACAGCGGAAACGCACTGAGCAAGGCGCGCGTAGACGGCACGCTGATCGGTAACGAAATGGCCCAGCTACATCGGGACATTCACAATTGGTCGGCTGACATAGTGGCGCGGGTCATCCCGCCTGACTACACGGTGATTCACTGATGGCATTCCGCAAGGGCGGCCGCCGGCTCGGTGGCGTCTGTCGAACTGGCGGAGGTGGTTTCCGCGCGGGCTCTGGTGGCTACGGCCGGCCGGCGGTTCCTTTCGATCTTCAATGCAAGGCGAACGGGATCGAGGTTCCGATCGCGGAACATCGGTTCGCGCAAGCTGACGCGGGCCGCCTGTGGCGTTTCGATTGGGCATGGGTCGATCGGAAATTGGCGCTCGAGGTTGAGGGCGGATACGCGATTCAGGCGCGCTGCCGTTGCGGTGAGTTGGCGACGTGCAAGAAATGCAACGCGCCGATTCAGGGCGGCGGCCGCCACACGCGCGCAAGCGGCTATCTCGAGGATCTCAACAAATACAACACGGCCGCGATCCTCGGATGGCGACTGCTCAAGGTTCCGCCGAAGTCGATCGCGGACGGAACCGCCGTGCGGATCGTGTCGCAATTCTTCAAGCGTGACGACGATCGCGGCCTCGAGGCGATCGATCTGCTGAGTGATGGCGCGTTGCGGTTCACGGCTGGCGCCGGCGGCGCCGGATTGTTCGGGAGGCGCAAATGGTAAATCGGCATGTAGCGAAATTGGATTACATCGAGAACGGCGCCACGTTCTCGGAATGCAAGCGGTATCGCTATCGGCTCTGGCGCCGGTGGTTGCCGTCGCCGGCGCCGGTGTGGGTGTTCCTGATGCTGAATCCGTCAACGGCGGATGAGGCCGCGAACGATCCAACGGTCGAAAGGTGCGAACGGCGCGCGCGCATGGGCGGCGCTGGTGCGCTCGAGGTCGTGAACGTCTTTGCGTGGCGTTCGACCGATCCGCATGTGTTGCCGTATCTGGCCGATCCGGTCGGGCGGCCTGAGAACGATCGCGCGATTGTCGAAGCCTGTAAAGGCGCTGAGCGCGTGATCTGTGGATGGGGCAAGCACGCCGGCGATCGCGGTCGCTACGTGCTCTCGATATTGCGCGCGGCCGGCGTTCGGCCGCTGTGCCTGGCTGTCAACAAAGACGGATCGCCAAGGCATCCGTTGTATGTCGGCTACGGCGGGCCTCTGCTCGATGTGCCGGCGGA
>CAZVLS010000011.1:0-172229 GCA_964628295.1 uncultured Acidobacterium sp. | reverse complement strand
ATGATGCCGACCGAGCCCATCTTTCGGAACTTGTCGTAGCGGGCGTTCAGGCGATCCTCAACCGACAGCGCCGACACCTCGGCGAGGGCGCGCGACAGCGCAATGTCCACCAGCGCGGTGGCCTGCGCGGGGTCGGTGTGGGCGCCGCCCACAGGTTCGTTGACGATCTCGTCGATGATGCCGAGGCCGAGCAGGTCCGGCGCGGTGATCTTGAGCGCCGTGGCCGCTTCAACCTTCTTGGCAGGATCGCGCCACAGGATGGCGGCGCAGCCTTCAGGCGGGATGACGCTATAGATCGCGAACTCGTGCATCAGGATGCGGTCGCCGACGGCAATGCCCAGCGCGCCGCCGCTGCCGCCCTCGCCGTGCACCAGGACGATGACCGGCACTTCCAGCATCATCATTTCGCGGAGGTTGACGGCGATCGCCTCGGCGACGCCTCGCTCCTCCGACTCGATGCCGGGGTAAGCCGCGGGCGTGTCGACGAAGCACACGATCGGGCGGCGGAACTTCTGCGCCATCTCCATGGTGCGCATCGCCTTGCGATAGCCGTCGGGGCGCGCGTAGCCGAAGTTGCGATAGATCTTCTGCTTGGTGTCGCTGCCCTTCTGATGGCCGACGACCAGGATGGGCTGCCCCTTGTACAGCGCGGTGCCGGTGACGATCGCGTGATCATCGGCGAAGCGGCGATCGCCATGGAGCTCGACGAAAGCGGTGAACAACCGTTCCACGTAATCGAGCGTCGTCGGTCGCGACGGATGCCGGGCGACCTGGACGCGCTGCCACGGCGTGAGATTGCGGTACAGGTCACCTCGCATCGAGTTGACACGGCTTTCGAGACGCGCGATCTCGCGGTCGCGATCCTCGCTCGGCTCGAGCGTGGCGAGCGCCTCGATTTCCTTCAGCAGCTCGCCGATCGGTTCTTCGAATTCTAATAGGTCAGGCATGGGGACAGGCTCACAGGCTAACAGGCTAGCGGGCTAGCAGTGATCATCACGAGTGAATCGTCACGGAACCGATGCCGCACAAGCGCTCTACATCGGACACAAATTGTTCCGAGGTTCGCACTCGAATCGAATGAGTGACCTCGGCGCGAACGATGACGTGCCGCGAGCCGCCGTTGAGTTCCACCTCGACGGCCACCGGGCGATCGCCACGGTGCTTGGTCATCACTTCCCAGAGCGACTCAATCGTCTCACGCGGGCACGTGCCCTTCAACCGGATACGCACGCCGCGCGACAGCCGCTCCTTCAGCGCCGACAGCAGCATGATGTCGGTGCACTGGAAGCGTGAATTCTCCTCGTCCCGCTCGAACTTGCCGCGCACCAGCAGCAGCGCGCCGTTCTCGATCAAGCCGCGATGCTTGCCAAACATCTCCGGGAACACCACCACTTCGACCGAGCCCTGGTGATCCTCGAGGGTGAAGACGCACATGGCGTCGCCCTTCTTGGTCTTCAGGCCGCGGAACCCGGATGCGATGCCGCCGACGTACACGTCTTCGAGCACCAGGCGGCCGGGCGCGCCATCCTGGCTCTGCGGGATCTCCGTCATGGTCAGGTCGCCCACCGTCTTCGCGCCAAACGCGCGGAGGTTCTCGGCGTGGCGATCGATCGGGTGGCCGCTCAAGTAGAGGCCGAGCGCATCCTTCTCGTGCGCCAGCAACTCCATCTCGGTCCAGGGGGCTGAGTCCGGCAGGCGGATGATGGCGAGGCCGCCGCCTTCATCGCCGCCGCCAAAGAGGTCGGACTGGCCGAGCTCGCGGTCACGCTGCGTGCGGTTGCCGTGCTCGATGGCGCTATCGACGGCGCCAAACAGCTTCGCGCGGCCGGCCGGCAATCCCACTCCGGCAGGCACCAGGGTGTCGCAGGCGCCGGACTTGACCAGCGCTTCGAGCACCTTCTTGTTCACGACCCGAAGGTCGAGCTCCTCACAGAGCTGATGCAGCGACGTGACGCTGCCGGTGCGCTCGCGCACCTCGATAATCGCGTTGATGGCGCCGTCGCCCAGGCCCTTGATCGCGGTGAGGCCGAATCGCACGCCTTCGGGCACCACCGTGAAGTGCAACATGCTCTGGTTGATGTCCGGCGGCAGCACCGCGATGCCGCGCTCGCGCGACTCGGCGATATAGACCGAGAGCTTGTCGGTGTTGGCCGCTTCAATGGTCAGCAGCGCCGCAGCAAAGTGCTTCGGATAGTTGGCCTTGAGGAACGCGGTCTGGTAGGCCAGGAACGCGTAGGCCGTGGAGTGCGACTTGTTGAAGCCGTACCCCGCGAAGAACTCCATCAGTTCGAAGATCTTGCTGGCCTTCTTTTCGCTGACGCCCTTGGCCAGCGCGCCCTTCATGAAGCTTTCGCGCTGCTTCGCCATGACCTTGGGGTCCTTCTTACCCATGGCCTTGCGAAGCAGGTCGGACTGGCCCATCGTGAAGCCTGCCAGCACGGACGCCATGCGCATGACCTGTTCCTGGTATGCGATGACGCCATAGGTGTCGGCGAGGATCGGCTCGAGCGAGGCAAGTTCGTACTTGACCTCGCTGCGCCCGGCCTTGCGGTTGATGTAGTCGTCCACCATGCCGCCCTTGAGCGGGCCGGGCCGGTAGAGCGCGTTCATCGCGATCAGGTCTTCGAGGCGCTGCGGCTTGGCACGGCGCAGGATTTCGCGCATGCCCGAGCTTTCGAACTGGAAGATGCCGTAGGTCTGGCCGTCCACGAACAACTGATACGTCTTCGCATCGTCGAGCGGGACATTGTCGATGTCGAGGTCAATGCCCTCGGTGCGCTTGATTTCCGAGAGCGCGTCGTTGATCAGCGTCAGCGTGCTCAGACCCAGGAAGTCCATCTTCAGGAGGCCGACGCGCTCGACCTCCTTCATGGCCCACTGGGTCGTGATTTCGTCGCGGTTGCTCTTGTAGAGCGGCGCGTAGTCGCTGATCGGGCCCGGCGCGATCACGACGCCCGCGGCGTGGACACCGGCGTTGCGCGACACGCCCTCGAGGCGCTTCCCCATCTCGAGCACGTCGTTGACGCGCGAGTCGTTCTTCGCCATGTCCCGCAGGACGGGATTCTCGGCGAGGGCCTTCTCCAGCGTCATGTCGAGCGCCGGCGGGATCTGCTTGGCGATGCGATCGACGTCGGCGTACGGCATGTCCATCACGCGACCCACGTCGCGGATGACGGCCTTCGCCTTCATGGTGCCGAAGGTGATGATCTGCGAGACGTTTTCGCGGCCGTACTTCTCGGTCACGTAGGCGATTACCTCGCCGCGACGCCGTTCGCAGAAGTCGACGTCGATATCGGGCAGCGAGACGCGTTCCGGATTCAGGAAGCGCTCGAAAATCAGGTCGTAGTACAGCGGGTCCACGTCGGTGATGCGCAGCGCCCAGGCGGCGAGGCTGCCGGCGGCGGAACCGCGGCCCGGACCGACCGGGATGCCCTTTTCACGCGCGTAGCGGATGAAGTCCCACACGATCATGAAGTACCCGGGGTACCCCATCTTCTTGATCATCGCGATCTCGTACGACAGGCGTTCGTCGTACTGCGCGAGCGTGTGTCGCAACTTCCCTTCCGCTTCGAGCTGGCGCAGGCGCTCGAGGCGCTGCGCGTAGCCCTGGCGGACGCAGTGCTCGAAATAGTCGTCGAGCGTGAAGCCTTCCGGCACCGCGAAGTTCGGGAGGTGGTTCTCGCCGGACTTGATGTTGACGTTGCAGCGCTCGGCGATGAGCATGGTGTTCTGCATCGCCTCGGGATAGTCGCCGAACACCTCGGCCATCTGCGCCGCGGTCTTCAGGAAGAACTGGTCGCCGTGATACTTCAGGCGCTGCACGTCGTTCACCGACTTGCCGGTGCCGATGCACAGCAGGATGTCGTGCGGCTTGTGGTCGCCGTGACGCAGGTAGTGCACGTCGTTGGTCACCACCAGCGGCATGCTGAGATCCTTGGCGATCGGCAGCAGGCCGTTGTTGACGATGCGCTGTTCCTCGATGCCCTGGTATTGCATCTCGAGGAAGAAATTGCCCTTGCCGAGAATGTCCTGATACGCCGACGCCGCGGCAATCGCCTTCTTCGCCTGCTCCTCGCGGATCGCCGTCGCGACTTCGCCCTTGAGGCAGCTGCTGAGGCCGATCAGGCCTTCCGCGTGCTGCGCGAGCAGTTGCTTGTCGATGCGCGGCTTGTAATAGAAGCCCTCGGTGTAGCCCGACGACACGAGCTTGATGAGATTGCGGAAGCCCTTCTCGTTCTCGGCCAGCAGGACGAGATGGTTTGCCGTTTCACCGGGCGTGCCGCTCTTGTCGCGCCGATCGCCCGGCGCCACGTAGACCTCGCAGCCCAGGATCGGATTGATGCCGCGCTTCCTTGCCGCATCGTGAAACACGACGGACGAGAACATGTTGCCGTGTTCGGTGACGGCCAGCGCCGGCATCTTGAGCTGCTCTGCCTGATCGAGCAGCTCGTCGATGCGGCAGGCGCCATCCAGCAGAGAGAACTCGGTGTGGAGGTGAAGATGAACGAACTCGTTCGCCACGGTGTGTCTTACCCTCGCTCGGCCCGGATGATCATTCCCACTCGATCGTGGCTGGGGGTTTGGACGAAATGTCGTAGACGACGCGGTTGAAGCCGCGCACTTCGTTGATGATCCGGTTCGAGACGCGCGCCAGCAGGTCGTGCGGCAGCGGCGCCCAGTCGGCGGTCATGAAGTCGGCGGTCTGCACCGCGCGCAGCGAGACGACCCATTCGTAGGTGCGGATGTCGCCCATGACGCCGACGCTCTTGACCGGCATGAACACCGCGAACGCCTGGCTGGTCTTCTCATACCATCCAGACGCGCGCAGCTCTTCGATGAAAATGGCATCGGCGCTGCGCAGCAGATCGGCGTACTCGCGTTTCACCTCGCCGAGGATGCGCACCCCCAGTCCCGGCCCCGGGAATGGATGGCGGAAGATCATTTCGCGCGGCAGGCCGAGTGCAAGGCCTAGCGCTCGCACTTCGTCCTTGAACAGTTCGCGCAGCGGTTCGAGCAGCTTGAGATGCAACGTGTCGGGCAGCCCGCCAACGTTGTGATGACTCTTGATGGTCATCGCCTTCTTGGTCTTGGCCGCCGCCGATTCAATGACGTCCGGGTAGATCGTGCCCTGCGCCAGCCACCGCGCGTTTGGCAGCTTCGCGGACTCTTCCTGGAACACGTGGACGAACTCGCGGCCGATGATCTTGCGCTTCTGCTCGGGATCGGTCACCCCGCTGAGCGCGCTCATGAAACGCTCAGACGCGTCGACGTGCACGAGCTTGATGCCCATGTGCGTGTCGAACGTGTCAACAACCTGCTTCGCTTCGTTCAGTCGCAGCAAACCGGTATCGACGAACACGCACGTCAACTGCTCGCCGATCGCCTGGTGAATCAACGCGGCGGCCACCGATGAGTCGACGCCGCCAGACAGGCCGAGGATGACTTCTTCCTTGCCGACCTGGCTGCGAATCTTCGCGATCGCCTCCCCGGCATAGTCGCCCATCTTCCAATCAGCGCGGGCGCCGCAGATGTCGAGCACGAATCGGCTGAGGATCGCCTGCCCTTGCTTGGTGTGGGTCACTTCCGGATGGAACTGCACCGCATAGAAGCGACGCGTTACGTCCGCCATGGCGGCAATCGGGCACGTGTCCGTCGAGGCCATGACCGAAAAGCCCGGCGGCACTGCGACGACCTTGTCGCCGTGGCTCATCCACACGTTCATGAGCCGCTGACCACTGGCGTCGCGCTCGTCGACGAGGCCGTCGAGCAGCGCGCCGGCGTCGAGCGGTCGCACCTGCGCGTAGCCGAACTCGCGATGATGTCCGCCCTCAACCCGTCCGCCGAGCTGGTGCGCCATGGTCTGCATGCCGTAGCAAATGCCGAGGACGGGCACGCCGAGCTCGAAGACGGCCTGCGGCGCCTTGTCGGTCGACTCCTCGTAGGCCGACATGTGACTGCCGGACAGGATCACGCCGATCGGATTGAAGGCGCGCACGAAGTCGTCGGAGACGTCCGCGGGATGCACTTCGCTATAGACGCCGGCTTCACGCACGCGCCGCGCGATGAGCTGCGTCACCTGCGAACCGAAATCGAGAATCAGAATGGATTGGTGAGCCACGTTGGATGCGGTAAGAACAGTATTATAGACCCGTCATGGCGCACTTCTTCGCGCTTCTGCTCAGCGTGGTGTTGCAGCCGGCAGCCCCGGCGCCCACGCCGCTCGATGCACGCTGGGCCACCGCATTCGACGCCCCTCCGGCGGCGTCTCCTGGCTTTGACGCCACCACGGCGTACGTGCCCCTTCGACCAGTCGAAGCCGAAGCTGCTGTTGAGGCCAAACCCGGCCGGTTGGTGGCCGTGGACCTCGATCGCGGCACGATTCGCTGGCGCCTCGATGTCGCCACCTCCTTCACGCCCGCGGTTGGCGGCGGCCTGGTGTTCACGGCCACAGACCAAGTCATTGAAGCGCGCGATACCGCGACTGGCGCGACCAAGTGGCGCACGCCGCTGCCTGGAGGACTCGCCGCGCCTCTGTACTTCGATACCGGCTGGCTGATCGCGTCGACCACGGCCGGCGATCTCGCCGCGTTTCGCGCGGCTGACGGCGTGCTGGTGTGGCGCCGGCAACTGGGCGCGCCGCTGGCCGCCACGCCGGGTCCTGCGCTCGATCGCCTGTTCCTGCCGCTGGCAGACAATCGCCTCGTCGCGGTGATGCTCGTTAACGGCGAGAGCGTCTGGGAACGCACATTGGATGCGCCGATCAGAGGATTGCTGGCGCTCGAGGACCAGATCGTCTTCGGCACGGCGGCGAAGGATCTCTACAGTGTCGAATTGAAACGGGGCCGGAATCGGTGGGTGCGAAAGCTCGGCGGCGATCTTGCCGGCGTTCCCGCAGCCGATCAGAAGCGCATCTACTTCGCGTCGCGCGACAATCTGCTGCTTGCCGTGGATCGCAAGAGCGGAAATTTGCGCTGGAAGGCCGATCTCGGGTCGCGGCCTGCCGGTGGTCCGCTGACGCTCACCGATTCGCTGCTGATGCCGCTGGTCTCGAGCCAGATCGTGGGCTTTGATCTCGTGACCGGCAAGCCCTCCGTAACGGCGACGGCCGCGGGAGAAATCGGCTTGCAGCCGTACGTCCGGCGCGATGCCCGCCAGACGTTGCCCCAGCTGATCACGGTGAGCCGTGAAGGGCAGCTCCAAGGCTTCGGCCGGCGATACGAGCCGATCCCACAGCTGCTGACGGAACTGGTCGGCCTGCCCTCGATACCCTGAGGACGAAACGTTCGGAGGACGTTCGACGAGCGTTCGACGAGCGTTCGACGAGCGTTCGACGAGCGTTCGGCGCGCGTCGGCGCACGTTCGGCGAACATCCGTTGAACGTTTGTCGAACGTTTGTCGAACGTACGTCGAACGTTTGTCGAACGTTTGTCGAACGTTTGTCGAACGTTAGAATGCCTCCGCCAGTCGCCGTATGCCCTCTTCGAGCTGTTCGTGAGTGCTGCCGGAGAAGGCGAGGCGGGCGAATTCGTGGCCGTTGCCGTCGACGAAGAACGCGCTGCCGAGGACGAAGCTCACCTTCTGCTGCAGGGCACGATCGAACAGTTCGCGATCGTCGATGCCGGGCATCTCGATCCACAAGAAGAAGCCACCACGAGGTGATGTCCACTTCACGCGACCGTTGAGGTGCGTCTGGAGCGCGCGCTCCATGACGGTGCGCTTGGCCTGGTAGTGCGCGCGAAGGCCCGGCGCGATGCGATCGATCACGCCGCCGGCGAGCGCGCCGTGCACGATGCGTTGATCGAAGACGCCGCTCGAGATGTCGGCGGCCTGCTTGCACAGCTCGACTTTCTGCACGATTTCACGCGGCGCCACCATCCACGCGACGCGCAGGCCGGGGACCAGGATCTTCGAGAAGCTCCCGAGATACATCACTCGCCCGTCAACGTCGGCTGCCTTGATCGGACGCGTGTCCTCGAAGGTGGTGACGTCTTCGAAGTAGATCGACCCGTACGGGTCGTCTTCGAGGATGAGCAGGTCGTAGCGCGTGGCCACGTCGAGCAGTTCGCGCCGCCGCTGGGCGCTCATCAGCATCCCCGCGGGATTCTGGAAGTTCGGCGTGACGTAAATGAACTTCGCCGGTCTGCCCTGCTTGTTGAGATCCGCCGCGACGCGCTCGAGCTCCGCGATCTGGATGCCTTCGGCGTCCTGCGGCACGCCAACGAGAGACGCCTGCAGGTTGTGAAAGGCGGCGATGGCGCCGCTGTAGGTCGGCAGCTCGACGATCACGGTGTCGCCCGGGTCGATCAGCACGCGGGCGATCAGGTCGAGTCCCTGCTGCGATCCGCTCGTGATCAACACGTCGTCGAACTGCGCCGAGATGCCGCGCGCTTTCAGCGTGTCCGCAAGCAGGTGCTCGATCAGGGGCCGGTAGCCGCGCGTCGCGCCGTACTGGAGCGTGTTGCCGTCGTGCTTCGCGAGGATCTGCGCGGTGATGGCCTCGAGGTCCGCCCACGGAAATACGTCGGGTGCCGGATAGCCGGCAGACAGCGAGATCAGTCCCGGAATGGAACCGCTGAGCGCGCCGATGCGGCGGATGGCGGATTCCTGGAAGTGGTTGGCTGCGGTCGACAGTCTCATGCGCGCGTCACCAGGCCGTTCTGCGGCGTCGGCACTTCCACTCGCGCGGACTGCAGCGCGAAATGCAGCCGCAGATAGGTTGCCGCGCCGGTCAAGCCGACAAACTGGAACACCACCCCGCGCACCAGCCACGCAAAGACTTGCAGCGGCAACGCGGCCAGTCCGACGAACGGCACAAAGGCGATCAACCCCAGTGCCGTCGTCGCGAGAATGGAGGCGCCGGTCGCCATCAACATCAGCGCCAGGATCGCGGCGAGTGCCTGGCTGAGCGCCTTGGTGCGGCGCCGTAACAGTCGTGCCACGTGCGGCACCGCCTCGAGGACGCTGCAGTCCTCGGCCGCCATCACGATCTGCATCAGCAGATAAATGAAGTTCACCAGCGTGATCGCCACGATCACCAGCAGCGAGGCCAGCGTGACAGCCAACGGCTTGTCGAGCGTGTCCGAGATCGATGGGCCGAACAGGAACACCAGGTACGCCGCTGCGATGAGCGCGTATGAGATCGTGAGGGCGATGCCGAGCCGGAGGTAGCGCGAGAACAGCGTCCGCACGCCGCCGCTGAAGCGTTCAAGCGTGGCCTGGTTCGCCTCGCGCATGGCGGAGAAACGTAACGGCGGAACTTCGATGGTGCCGGCCGAGCGATCACCGGCCAGCAACACGGTGATGCTGCCCGCCTTGACCGCGAACATCATCACGGAGCCGCCGGCGAGGATCACGCCGAGCGCCGCGACAAAGGCCGCCAGCGCCGCCGGCTGGGCCAGCAGCACACCGACCATGGTCGACACGGTCTGCGTCAGATCATCGAGGCGAAGCAGGTCAAACGGGTTCCCGCCGACGACCAGGGCCACGAGCATCAGGCCGCCGACGATCGGAACGGCGATCAGGGTCTTGAACAGCGTGTCGGCCACGAACTGCACCAGCACGATCTGCCAGTTGGCAGCCGTGACAAGGGCGCCACGTTTGAGGGAGAGCTTCAGCAGACTCACATTCTACAATGACGAGCGGAATGGCTTTTCCACCCTTTGTCACGCGCGCGGTGCTGCGCATCACGCTCGGCGGCCTGATGGTCGCGGCGGCGATCGCCGTGGCTGGGCTGGTGGTCGAGCGGACAAAGCTTGGCGGAGGTCTCGCGGCGTCGCGCGCGCAGGTCAGGGCCGAGGTTGAAGGCACGTTCAAGGGGCTCGCCGATCGCCTGGACGAAGCGGTACGGCTGGTGACGCTCGATGCCGAGCTCATGCGCCGAGCGGAGCGCGGTGACTCCAGCGCCACGCGTCAGTTGTTCGAACAGGTCGCCGTCAGCGCCGCGCGCACCGATGTCGCGGTCACGATCTACGGCGCCGCGAATCAGCCCGTGGCGTGGCTGGGGCGCGCCGACGATGTGCCTCCCGCGCGGCGCAGCGGACCGGCCGCGTCCTTTCTTGTCCAGGGCAGCCAGGGCTTACAGCTGGTCCGCGTGCAGCCGGTGGTCGATCCCGCCGGGTCTCAGGATCCGATCGGCGCGGTCGTCGCCGAAGCGCAACTGCCCCGCACCGACGCCGACCAGATCTCCGGCGAGGAGTTCTCGCTCGCCACCAGCATTGTGCCCGTCGCCCTGCGTCTTCCATTCGAGGGCGCATCCGAGGCCGGGCCTGACGCGCTGATCATCCGGTCGTCCGCCAACGAGCCGCTGGCCGCCGTGACGGTGTCCGACGCGGACCTCGAGTTGGCGCGTTGGCAGATACGCGATCGACTGATCGCCGCCGAGCTCGCACTTGCCGCGCTGCTGCTCCTGCTGTTTGCCGGCCCGCTCCTCGACTGGCGACGCCTCACCACCTCAGCGCGCGCCGCGACGGCCCTGACGATGGTGATCGCGGCGTTGCTTGTCGGCGCGCGAGCGGCGCTGTGGATTGCGGTACGCAAGGCGGGCCTGGCCGACGTGTCGCTGCTCTCCTCCGCTCCGTGGACGCCCTGGGCGGGCGTCGCATTCGCGTCGCCCATTGACTTCCTCCTGAATGCGCTCGTCATCGCCGGCCTCGTCGTGCTCGCCGTGTCGAGTTTCGGCATGTGGCGCACCGCCCGGCGTCCGGGAATCGGCGTGGTCGTGGTCGACAACGTACCGACATCCGTCCTCTTCCACGTCGTGCAGCTGGCGGCCGGCGGCGCCGTGATGGCGCTGGTCATGTCGTACGAGTGGCTGCTGCGCACTTACGTCTCACAGACGCCGGTCGATATTGTTCGCTTCGCGCTGGACCGCTTCGACCCGGTGCGCGTGCCGGTCATTGTCGGCCTGATCGTGATGAACGCATCGGTGGTCGGCATGGCGATCCTGCTGTTCCGGTTTGCGTGGTCGCCGTGGGTGTTTCCCGGCGGCCCGACGTCCTGGCGCCTCCGCTCGTTTGGCCTGTGGCTGCTGCCGTCGGCGATCGTCTTTGGCGTGCTCGAGGCCGGCGATCGCGCGCCGCAGTGGCCGTCGCTGTTGATCACATTCTCCGCGGCAACGGCCGCCTGGTTGATTCACCGCTACTCCGCGATCAATCGCAACGGTTCGCAGGCGGCACGATTGCTGTGGACCTTCCTTGGCATCGCGATGCCGTCGTTGATCCTCTACCCGTCGCTGGTCGACGCCTCGGTGCGTGCGAGGCGCGAGCTGGTCGAGTCGCGTTATGCGCCGGAGGTCACAAACCAGCGCCAGGACCTTCACACCAAACTCGACAAGGCCCTGGTCGAGATCAATCGCATCGTCGCACTCGATGACCTCGTGCGGGCCAGCGATCCATCCCTGGCCGGGCCGCCGCCGACCGATGCGGCATTCCTCGTGTGGTCACAAACGAGCCTGGCCACTGAACGCCTGACGTCCAGCGTGGAGTTGCACAACGCCGCGGGTGAAATGGTCAGCCGGTTTGCGATGAACCTGCCGGACTTTGCGCAACCGCAGCCGTGGACGGAAGCCGCGTGCGAATGGGAAACACTCGAAGAGGTGTCGCCGCTGTTTTCCGAGGAACGGCGATTGCTGCATGCCGGTCGCGCGCTGTGCCTGCCTGATGGCCGGCGCGCCGGATCCGTGGTGGTGCATTCGATGCTCGACTACGGCAACCTGTCGTTCCTCTCCGCACAGAACCCGTACGTCGCGCTGATGCGATCCGCGCAGCGTCCGCAGCCGCGCCCGCGTACGGACGTGTCGTTCTACGTGTATGGCTGGAGCCGGCGGGTGCTGTATGCCTCCGGCGAAGATGCGCCGCCGCTCACCGAGGAGGCCTTCAACCGCGTCGCCAGTTCGCGTGTGCCCTTCTGGACCACGATCAGCAGAGGCGCGCAGACGTTCGACGCGTTCTTCCTCAACGACCGCGGCGGCATCTACGTGCTCACGACCGAGCGGCAGAGCGGTCTTGGTCACCTCGTCGCGGAAGCCGAGCTGCTGGCAATGGCGTTCGCGGTGTTCGCCATCGCCGTCATTGCCGGCATGTTGTTCAACCTGATTGTCGGGCGCGCGCCGGCATCGGGCCGCGCGCTGTTTGCGGAAGTGCGCGCCAGCTTCTATCGCAAGTTGTTCCTCGCGTTCGTCGCCGCAGCAATCATTCCGGTGTTGGCGCTGGCGCTGGTCTCGCGCGCCTACATGGCGAACCTGATCCTCTCGGACATCGAGAGCGAGGCGACGCGCCTGGCCACCGTTGCGAGCCGCGTGTTCCAGGATCTGCGCGCGTTTGTCGGACAGGCGGCCGTCGCCGACGATCTGATCGTGTGGCTCAGCAGGGTCGTGGCGCAGGACGTCAACGTGTTCGACGGCCCTTTCCTGCTGGCATCGAGCGAACGCAACCTGTTCGAGTCGGGCCTGCTGCCCGAACGCACGCCGGGCGAAGTGTACAAGGCGATCTTCGTCGACGGACGCCCCTCGTACGTGGGCCGGGAACGCGCGGGCGGCCTCGAGTACCTGATCGCGGCAACGCCGGTGCAGCTCGAGGGCCGCCAGGCGATTCTGACTATTCCGCTCGCGTCGCGTCAGCAGGAGACCGATGCGCAGATCGAAGAACTGGATCGGCGGGTGTTGCTCGCCGCGATCCTGTTCATCATGCTCGGCGCGGGCATGGGCTACTACATGGCCGAGCGCATCGCGGATCCTGTCAACCGCCTGATGCGCGCGACCAGGCGGATTGCCCGCGGGGACCTCGATGCGCGCGTGCTCGCGACCTCCTCCGACGAACTGCGGCGGTTGGTCGACGCCTTTAACCAGATGGCGGATGACCTGCAGCGTCAGCGGGCGGAACTGGAACGCACCAACCGTCTCGCCGCGTGGGCCGACATGGCGCGGCAGGTGGCGCACGACATCAAGAATCCGTTGACGCCAATTCAGCTCAACGCCGAGCACATGCGCCGCGTGCACCTCGACCAGGGCAAGCCGCTCGGCTCGCTCGTCGATGAATGCGTCACGAACATCCTGGGGCAGGTTCGTTTGCTGCGGCAGATCTCGTCGGAGTTCTCGAGCTTCGCGACGTCGCCAGAGCCGCGGCCGGTTGAAACAAACCTCTCTCAGCTCGTCGAGGAAGTGGTCGAGCCGTATCGCGCGGGCCTCGCCGAGCGCGTGACGTTCCAGACACACGTGCCCGCGACCCTGCCGCCGCTGAGCATCGATCGCACACTGATTGGCCGGGCGCTGACGAACATCATCGAGAACGCGCTGCACGCCATGCCCAATGGCGGCACGCTGATCCTCGACGCCGCGCTCGCCCCGGATCACATGGTGCAGCTCCGCGTCACTGATACCGGGATCGGCATGGATGCGCAGGCAATCGCGAAGGTCTTTGAGCCGTACTTCTCGACGAAGGCGATTGGAACGGGATTGGGCCTCACGATCGCGAAGCGGAACGTCGAAGCGAACCGAGGCACGATCGCGGTGACGTCTGAGAAAGGCCGCGGCACGAGTGTCACGATTACGCTGCCGCAGTTCTAGTTAAACCAGGGCCGCAGATGGCGCAGATGTCTCAGATCTGGGTTCGGCCGGCGCCGCTTCGGATGAAGCGTTTGGATTCAAGACGCGGCGCGCCGAAATTGAGCAGTAAGCCGATCTTCAGGTTCGACGACGCGAGGTAGCTCAAGACTTGGGCGTGATCGGCCGGGCCGGTGATAGAACGCGCTTTGATCTCGAGCACGATCGAGTCGAAGCACACGAAGTCCATGCGATATTCGCCTCGCAGAGACTGGCCCTTATAGCTAATGCGGCAAGGCAACTCACGCCCGAACGGTATGCCGCGAGCCGTGAACTCAATCGCGAGCGCGTCTTTGTAAAACAGTTCCAAGAAGCCGGCGCCAAGAACTGTGTGCACTTCTATCGCGGCGCCGATGATGGCGAATGTTCTGGGGTCGTCTTTGAGAGGAGCTGGGGGTATGAACATACGCCGCAGAAATGCAAAGTCCCAACCAGTCGGGTTCGATCAGGTTCCTGGCGCTTTTCGCACGGGTACGCTTGAGGCGTCCGTGTCACGTACGCAGGTTGTGCGACACGAGCCGCAGAGATCTACGGCTGTTCTTGCGATCAAGGTCGGTGCCGCAGACCGCTCGGCAACCTTGACCGAAGCAACTCGGCAGCCTCCTTATTAGACTTTCGTATGAGGCTGCGGCGGCCCGCAGGTATCCATGCCGGAGAGGACGGGAGCACACATTTGAATTCTTAGTTCGGCTGGCTACCACACTTTGAGAGATCGTCTAATTCCGGACGTCTATTGAGTTGGGGCCGAGTCTTTTGCTTGCCGAGATGAAGGAGCCATATGCGGTTCAGTGCCATAGTTGCGATTGTCGCCCTGCTCGAGTTCGGTGCCGCTGCCGTCATTCAACCGGCCAACGTCGCATTCAGCCGGGCGCAAGGCGTGGCTAATGTCTCGTACGCATCAGAAGTTCAACTGTCGTCAGTGGCGATCGACAACAACAGCCCACTGCTGGTTTGTGTGGTCTCCATTGAGCCGCGCGCGTCGAGTATTACAGTTACCAGCGTCAGTTTTGGAGATGGCGTGGGAGACGGCCAGCAGCTGAGGCAGCTGGGCAACTACTATTCGGCTCTGGACGGACTGAAGTGGTCGACATGGTATCTAGTTGCGCCGTTCATTACATTCGGCAGCGTCTCGGTCCATCTTTCGGAGCCAGCGCTCACCTCCTTTGTCGCCTGTGATTCCTATACCGGGGTGGACCAGTCGAATCCGTTTGGACCGGTGACAACTATCAGCGGTGCTTCGGGTGAGGCCTCGTTAACAGTCCAACCAGATCGCGCTCGCTCTCTTCCGTGGGCACATTTGTTCTCGAGTAACTCTGGGTTCTCGATTAGCGACGGCGGCGTCAACCGCCAAGAGACAACCCCACACGGTGGCTTCGCATTTTCGGCATTGGTGGATGCCGGCGCGCCGTCCGGCCGGAATGCTCACACGTTCAGATGGAATCACTCCGGTGAATTTGGCGGTCAGGCTTCTGTGATTCATCGTGCGAAGCATTAGAGAGCCTGGCGCAGACTGATCGCCGCCGAACGTCAACCGGCCCCGCCGGCGAGCCAGCACGACCTCATTGGCGCGGGGCTGAGCGCCCGAATTCTGCGCGTCGAGTATGACAACTGCGGGCTGGCTCTGGCGGCGAGAATTTATTCTGAGCCATCTGCGGCCCTGGTGACCGCTTAAGAAGCGTCTTTGGCGCGGTGGGTCGGCTTCGCCGAGTCGGCCTCGGTGGCCGGCTGGTTGCCGCGGCCGCGGCTCATCAGCTGACCGACGAAGCCTGACGCGAAATACGAGTAGGCCAGCACCATCAGCGTCTCGTGCGGATACGACGCGAGCAGCGTGATGAACGCCGCGACCAGGAACAGGCCGCGCCATCCGCGGCGCATGCCGAGGTCGAACGTCTTGAAGCTTTGGAACCGGATGCTGCTCACCATCAACAGCGCCGGAACGATCAGCATGACGAGCCCGAGCCACGCCAGCGGCTTGGCCTGCAGGCCGTCAGGGAAATAGAACACGGTCGCCGCCACGAGACCGGCGGCGGCAGGACTCGGCAGGCCGATGAAGTAGCGCTTGTCCGTATTGGTCTGCACGTTGAACCGCGCGAGGCGCAACGCGGCAGCCGTCAGGTAGAGAAAGCCGACGGCCCATCCCATGCGGCCGAGCGGAATCAACCCCCACTGGAACGCCAGCACCGCGGGCGCCATCCCGAACGAGATCAGGTCGGCCAGCGAATCGAGCTGCACGCCGAAATCGCTGGTCGTGCCGGTCATGCGCGCGATGCGGCCGTCGAGCATGTCGAGGACCACGGCGAAGCCGATGAACGGCGCGGCGGTGGTCAACTCGCCGCGCATCGCGTGCACCACGCAGGCCCACCCGCAGAACAAGTTCGCCAGCGTGAACAGGCTCGGCAGCAACGAGACCCCACGGCGAATGCCGCGGCGATCGTGTCCGGCGTTGCGCGCCACCGGGTGAATCCGGAACAGGTTCTCCGGCTTGTTCTTCGGGCTCATCGTCGTCTGTGCGTCCTATTGTGCGGCGAGCGTCGCGAGCTTCGTTTCTCCGCCCACCACCTTGTCGCCGGCCTTCACTAGTATCGTCGCGGTGCGCGGGAGAAACAGGTCCATTCTCGACCCGAATTTCATCACGCCATACCGGTCGCCGGCCTTCACAACATCGCCCACTTCTGCGCGGCATACGATGCGCCGCGCGAGGATGCCGACGATCTGTCGCGCGACGACCGCCCCGCCCGGGCGATCGATCCAGACTTCCGTCCACTCGTTCAACTCGCCGGCTTCCTTCTTATACGCGGGCAGGAATTTGCCGGGATGATACTCCACCCGCGTCACCGTGCCACCCACCGGCATGCGGTTGATATGCACGTCCATCGGCGACAGGAACATGCTGATGACCTGCCAGTCGCCTGCGGGCGCTCCGGGCCACACGGTTTCGCCGGCGACCATCACGCGCGCGTCGGCCGGTGAGAGCACCAGGTGATCGCCTGCAGGAGGATGCCGTTCTGGATCGCGGAAGAAGAACAGGAAGAATGCGCTGAGGACCAGAAATGGAACCGACCACGCGCGCCCGAACCAGAAACCCACAGCAACCGCAATCACCAGGGCGCCGAGAATAAACGGCCACCCTGCCCGATCAATGCCCATTCACTGATTCTACTGGGCTTAGGGACTTAGAGACTTAGGCGAACACGCTGAAAGTGAATAGGGCACCCCATGCGTGGGATGCCCTATCGAAGAGTCACGCAGACATGCCGGTCGGCACGCTCGTGCGGTAGCCCCGCAGGATCGATTCCATGCGGTCTTTAACGTGCAACTTCCGTTTCTTCAGGCTGATTTCTTCGAATTGTTCGGCGTCTGACAGGTAGTGCTTGGATTCGAGCTCGTGCAGGCGATCGTCGAGTGAGTGGTGCTTGGAGGCCAACTCGCGGTACTCGTGGTTGGTCTCGATGAGGAGGTGTTTCAAGTCCTCAGCCATCGTTTCCGCCTCCCTTCCGGGGCACGGTGCGGGATGCCACCGTCCCTATGAGGCGGAATGTAACACAACTACAAATCGAGGGGGTCCCCCTCAATTGTGAATATTTGTCTGGCGGCTGAGAATGAGCGCGTCCTCGACGGGTCTGGTGTAGTAGTTCTTCCTGACGCCCTCCTGCGTAAATCCCGACCTGGCGTACAAGCGCAGGGCTGGCGTGTTCGATTGCCGGACTTCCAGCGTCAGTAACACGGCCCCAAGATGTGCCGCCTCGGCGATGAGGGCCTCCAGGAGTTGTGTGCCAATCCCCCGTCCGCGGAGTTCGGGGAGCACTGCCAAGTTGTTGATATGCACCTGGCCGGCCACCAGCCAGAATGCACAGAAGGCGGCCACGGGATGTTCGGGGGTGCGCAGCACGTAAATGAAGCAGACGTCCGGACGCTCCAACTCGCGTTCATACCATTCACGCGTCGTCGGGTTGTTGAAGGAGGCTTCCTCCAGGCGAAGGACCCCGTCGAGGTCTTCGGCGGTCTTCAGGCGCTCAAAGACGCCGTCGTTCACGTTCAATCTCCGCGTCGGGGCGCCGGACGTAGATTGGCTCGAGCGCGTGCGGCGATCCGCTCTCCCCTGCCTGCGCCTTGCGAGCCGCGAGCTGCGCGATCTGTGGCGCCAGGGGCCCGGGCGCGACGACCGTCCACTTCGTCCGCGCGTGCGTCGCGATCACGGCCTCGTCGCGCAACGCGGCATCGCCAATGAACAGCGCCGAGCGATTCGCGATATGCGGCAGCCACGTCTCGAGCAGCAGGGCAGGATTTGCTGCGGTCGGCGCCTCCAGGACGGATCGCGTGGCGCGCTCGATCAGCGAGGCGAACACGTCGCCGCGTTGCGCGTCCATCCACGGCACGATGATCTCGGCGTCCGCGCCGGCCGCCTGCTCGGCCAGCGCGTCGAGGGCCGAGATCCCGATCACGGGCTTGTTGAGCGTCATGGCCAGGCCCTGCATTGCGGCGAGACCAATACGCAAGCCGGTGAACGCGCCGGGTCCGGTGGCGACGGCGAGGACGTCAATCCGATCGCGCGACACGCCTGCCTCCTGGAGGGCCTGGGCCATTTCGGCGGGCATCCGCTCACCGTGGGTGCGTGATGCGTCACCGTGCACGAGCCCAAGCACCCGCTCGCCGTCCACGACGGCGACGCTGCCGCCTCGCGTCGTAGTGTCAAGAGCCAATATCAGCAACGTCTAAGCGTATACTCGGATGACAGTTTTTCAATCGTGTCGCAGTCGCCATCCACACCCGCCGCGATCCCGCCCAACGTTACGCCGGCCATGCGTCAGTACTTCGACGCGAAGCGGCAGTATCGTCACGCGCTGCTGTTCTTTCGGATGGGCGACTTCTACGAGATGTTCTACGAGGATGCGCTGGTCGCGTCCCGCGCGCTCGACCTGACCCTCACCTCGCGCTCGAAGGATTCGTCCGGCACGCCGGTGCCGATGTGCGGCGTGCCGTTTCACGCCGCCGACGGCTACATCGCGCGGCTGGTGAAGAAGGGCTATCGCGTCGCGATCTGCGAACAGGTCGAGAATCCGAAGACCGCCAAAGGCGTCGTCAAGCGCGACGTCGTGCGCGTTGTCTCGCCGGGAACACTCACCGACAGCGCGTATCTCGATGCCCGGGAGCCGTCATTCCTGATGGCGATACTTGTCGCGCAGGGGGCACATGGCGCGCACGGTGCACGAGGTGCGCAAGGTGCGCTGTTCGGCGTGGCGTTGGTCGACGTGTCGACGGGTGATTTTGACGTCGCCGAGTTCTCGGGCGATGAAGGGCTCGCGGCGTTGCGTGCCGAGATCGCCGTGTTGCGGCCGCGCGAGGTCGTGGTCGCCACGGGCTGCGACATTGCGTCGCTGGTGCCCGAACTCAGCGTGCCGGTGACCGAGATCGAAGGCTGGCACTTCGAGCTCGAATCCGCCCGGCAAACATTGCTTGAACAGCTCCGCGTGCAAAGTCTCGAAGGCTTCGGCCTGGAGAAACGGCAGGCGGCGGTCTGTGCCGGCGGCGCGCTGGTGCGCCACTTGCGCGACACCCAGAAGGCGGAACTGGCGCACGTCCGGACCGTCCGCCTCCGGCAGGTTGCCGACGGGCTGCTGATCGACCCGACCACGCTGAAGCACCTCGAGATCGTGCAGGCGCAAGACGGCGGCCGCGCCGGCTCGCTGCTCGACGAGATCGATCGCACCGTGACGCCGATGGGCGGACGCCTGATTCGCAACTGGCTGCTCCGCCCGCTGACGGCGCTCGAGGCGATCCGCGATCGCCTGGACGCGGTTGAGGAACTGGCCGTCAAGACCACCGAACGCGGCAAGGCGCGCGAGACGCTGAAGTCGATCCAGGATCTCGAGCGCCTGATCTCGCGCATTGCGCTGTCCACCGCGGGGCCTCGCGACCTGATGGCGTTGTCGCGATCGCTGGCCGCCGTGCCGCGCCTTGCGCTGTTGCTCAACGAGTGCCAGGCGCCATTGATGCGCAGCCTCACCGGCGAGCTCGACGACCTGCAGGACGTGCGGCAGTGGATTGACGAGGCTATTGCCGACGAACCACCGGCACTGGCGCGCGACGGCGGCTTTGTGCGCGATGGCTTCGACAAAGAGGTCGATGACCTGCGCCGCATCAGCCGCTCGGGCAAGCAGGTCATTGCCGAAATGGAAGAGGGCGAACGCGCCCGCACCGGCATCAAGAACCTGAAGGTCGGCTTCAGCCGCACGTTCGGGTACTTCATCGAAGTCTCGAAGTCGAACGTGCACGCGGTGCCGGCCCACTTCATCCGCAAGCAGACCGTCGCCGGTGGCGAACGTTACATCACGCCGGAACTCAAGGACTACGAGGAAAAGGTCCTCGGCGCCGACGAGCGCGTCGTGACCCGCGAGCTGGAAGTGTTCGAGGCCCTGCGCAAGCGCGTGGCCGCCGAGTCGCCTCGGGTGCTGGATACCGCCCGCGCGGTGGCGGCGATCGACGTGCTGCTCGGGCTCGCCGAGACCGCGACGTCCTGCAACTACACCAAACCGCATGTCCATGACGGCGATGAGATCTCTGCCACGGACTTGCGCCACCCCGTGGTCGAGCGGCTGGCGGGCGGCACGTTCGTGCCGAACGACATCATGCTCAACGCCGACAGCAACCAGCTGGTGATCCTCACCGGCCCCAACATGGGCGGCAAGTCGACCTACCTGCGCCAGGTGGCGCTGCTCTGCCTGCTCGCACAGTCAGGCTCGTTCGTGCCGGCGCGGGAAGCCAAGGTCGGTCTCGTCGATCGCCTGTATGCGCGCGTCGGCGCGTCAGACAACATCGCCCGGGGCCAGTCGACCTTCATGGTCGAAATGCAGGAGACGTCGCACATCCTGAGTGGCGCGACCTCGAAGAGCCTCGTGGTGCTCGATGAAATCGGCCGCGGCACCGCGACCTTTGACGGCTTGAGCATCGCGTGGGCGGTGGCCGAACACATCGCGACGAACCCGCGATCGCGCCCGAAGACGCTGTTTGCGACGCACTATCACGAGCTGACGGACCTGGCCGACGCGTTCCCGGGTGTGGTGAACTTCCATGTCGCCGCGCGCGAATGGAAGGACGACATCATCTTCCTGCACAAGATCCTGGCCGGCCGATCGGATCGCAGCTACGGCATCCAGGTGGCGCGCCTCGCGGGCCTGCCAGCCACGGTGATCGCGCGTGCGAGGGACATTCTCTCGTCGCTCGAGCACGACGAACTGACGCGCGGCGGCAAGCCGACGATCAGCGGCGCCGCCCCGGCATCGCAGCAGCAGCTCGGGCTGTTCCAGTCCGTCTCGCCCGCGGATGAAAAACTGAAGGACCGCATCCGCGAGATCGACATCAATCGAACCACGCCGCTCGAGGCGTTGAGACTCATCGAGGAGCTCAAGAAGGAGCTGGACGGATGAGGCGTTGCGTTCTTGCCGCGGCCGCACTCCTCGCGATCTCGTGTGGCAGCGTGCCTGCGGCGTCGAATGTCATCAACATCGCGGTCCTCAGTTCGCCCAACAGCCTCGACCCGCGCATCGGCAGCGACGAAACGTCGCAACGCATCCACACCCTGATCTACGACTACCTGCTGGCGCTCGACGATCGCCTCCGCGTCGTCGGCGGACTGGCCTCGAGCTGGGAACAGACCGATCCGGTCACCTACATCGTCACGCTGCGGCAGGGCGTGAAGTTCCATGACGGGCACGAGCTCACGTCGGCAGACGTCGTCTATACGTTCAACAGTTTCATCGACCCGAACTTTGTCTCGCCGCGCAAGGGCGCGTACCGGTCGCTGAAGAGCGTGGACGCGGTCGATCCCTACACGGTGCGCTTTACGTTGAAGGAGCCGTTTGGGTCCTTCCCCATCAACCTGGTGATGCCGGTGGTTCCCAACGGCGCGGGCCCGGAACTGCGCGATCACCCGGTCGGCACAGGACCGTATCGATTCGTCAGCATGGCTGTTGATGACAACGTGCAGTTGACGACGTTTCCGGATTACTTCCGCGGCCGGCCGTCGAATGACGGCGTGGTGCTGAAGGTGGTGCCGGACGAGATCATGCGCGCGCTCGAACTGCGCAAGGGCACGATCGACATGGTGGTCAACGACCTGTCGCCGGATGTCGTGGACCAACTCGCCGCAGAGAAGGCCGTCACCATCGCGGAGTCCGCAGGCACCGACTACGCGTACGTAGGCATCAACCTGCGCGACCAGGTGCTGCAGGACAAGCGCGTCCGGCACGCGCTCGGCTACGCGATCAATCGCCAGGCGATCGTCGATCACTTGCGCCGCGGCCTCGCCCGCCCCGCCATCGGCATCCTGCCGCCGGCCTCGTGGGCGTTCGACGAGGGCGTGTTCCAGTTCTCCTACGATCCCGCCAGGGCGCAGGCCTTGCTCGACGAGGCGGGCTATCGCGATCCGGATGGCGATGGTCCGGAACCCCGGCTGCGCCTGTCCTTGAAGGTGTCGACGAACGAGTTCATCAGGCTGCAGGCGGCGGTCATACAGCAGGACCTGAAGCAGGTCGGCATCGAGCTGGACGTGCGGTCGTACGAGTTCGCCACGCTGTACGCGGACGTGCTGAAGGGCAACTTCCAGCTGTTCACTCTGCAGTGGGTCGGCGTGTCGGACCCGGACATGTTGCGCCGCGTGTTCCACTCGCAGCAGATGCCACCCAACGGTTTCAATCGTGGCTACTACTCGAATCCAGGCGTCGATCGCTTGATTGACCTCGCGATGGCCGCGCCCACCGAAGCGGAGCGCCGGAAGCTGTATGCGGATGCGCAGCGCGTGATCGCCGAGGACGCGCCCTACATCAGCCTCTGGTACAAGACGAACGTGGCGGTGTCCCGTACGCAAATCGAGGGCGTCAAGTTGACGCCCTCGGCGGATTTCACGTTCCTACGCGAAGTGACGAAGCACTGAACAGGCCCGCGGCCAGGCGGGCTGTCGAGCCCGCGGCACGCTAACCCTTCAGCTTTTCGAGTTCCGAACGCGCGTCGCCGGCGTATTGCGATTCGGCGTGCTTCTCCACGACCTCGGTGAAGGTCTTGCGCGCGTCTTCAGGCTTCCCGGCCAGCTTGTACGCGCGGGCCAGCTCCATCAGCACCGCCTCGGCCGGCAGCGTCGCATCCTTCTGGTCGACGATCTGTTTCAGCGTGGCAATGGCCGGTTCGTATTGCGCGCCGCGAATCTGCGCTTCGGCCTTGCCGAGGCGCGCGGTGCGTGCGAGCAGCGCGTTGCTGCCGGCGATCACCTGGTCGTACTGCGGCACGGCGTCGTTGAAGCGGCCCAGCGCGACGAGCGTCTTGGCCACGTGGTAACGCGCGGTGAGCCCAGGGTCGGTTGCCGCGTGGGCGTCGGCCGCAGCCTGGAACTTCGGCAACGCCGCTTCAAGCTTGGCCTGTTCCGTCGGATACGTGCCGGGCTGCTGTCCGCCGAGTGCGTTCGGATCGTTGGTCGTGCCGGTTGGCGGCGCGGGGGGCATCACCCTCGCTTCTTCGATCACCATCGCCTCGGCGAGCATCTGCCGCGCCTGGTCGTCCTTGCCACCGGCCCATGCGCGGTAGCCAAGCACACCGCCGCCGATCAACACGATGGCGGCGACGATTGCGATGATCGTTCCCGAATTGCTGCCCGCCCATCCCTGGGCCTGATTGAGCGCAATGGCGAGTTCGTTGTCCTTCAGGTGATGCCGTTCGTTCGTTTTCATAACCGTCCCATTTTACTCCGGCGGTCCACTTGGCGCTCCGCGCGACGGGGGACAACCTTCTGGTGGCTTGCCAACCGTAGCTCGCGCCAGCGAGCGAAGGTTGGTGCGCGTGGCAGGAGTTGAACCTGCGGCCCCCCGCTTAGGAGGCGGGTGCTCTATCCACTGAGCTACACGCGCCAAATCAGGCCGGCGGGCCGGCAGGCCAGCGGCAGATCAATAGTGCAATACAGAATAGACGTTCTCACCCGGCAGTTTCGAGCGGCCGTTCAGGAAGTCCAGTTCGATCAGAAACGCGATGCCGATGACCTTGCCCCCGGCCTGCCGCGTGAGATCCAGGGTGGCTTTCGCCGTTCCGCCGGTCGCCAGCACGTCGTCCACGACGAGGATGCGCTGCTGGTTGGCGCAGGCGTCCTGGTGAATCTCGAGGGAGTTGTTCCCGTACTCGAGGCTGTAGGCCTGCGAGTGCGTCTTGCCCGGCAGCTTGCCGGGCTTCCGCACCGGCACGAATCCACAGCCGAGAGTCGCGGCCACCGCCGCGCCAAGGATAAACCCGCGGCTCTCGATGCCGACGACCTGGTCGATGTCCTCGCCCATGAACGGCGCGGCCAACGCATCCACGGTGTCACGGAAGCCCTGGGGGTCGCACAGCAGCGTGGTGATGTCGTAAAACAGGATGCCCGGCTTCGGAAAATCGGGGATCTCGCGAATCTTGCTCTTCAGATGATCCATACGTATCAGCTATCAGCTCCCGGCGATCGGCTAACGAATCGTGAAACCGGTGTTGCCCTGCGTTGGTTCAACCTCGTCGATCATCACGTGCTCGACGCGGGAACGCGACGGGCCCTGTCGCAGCGAGCGCTCGAATCGTTCGAGCGAGTCAGACTCGCCTTCTGCCACCGCCTCCACACTGCCATCGTCGCGATTGGTGACGAAGCCATGGAGGCCTTCGCGCCGTGCCGCGTCGAGCGCGAAGTAACGGAACCCCACGCCTTGAACACGCCCGCTCACGATGAATCTTCGAGCAATGCGCATCAGGACATTGTAACCCACCGAGTGCGCCTGCCCGCCAGGCCCAGCGCGCCCCGTTGGCAGGCTCATGGCAGGCTATCATTGCGAACGTGTTCGCTCCGCTCAAGCGGCTGATCGTCGGCCGCCCTATTGCCTCCTACCAGGCCGGTCACCACAAGTTCGGGCTCTTCGGCGGCCTCGCGGTGCTGTCATCCGATGCGCTTTCGTCCGTGGCCTATGCGACGGAGGAGGTGCTTCGCGTCCTGATGCTCGGCGGCCTCGCCGCCATGACCTCGTCGGAGCCGATCTCGCTGTTGATCGCGCTGCTGCTGATCGCGGTCGCCTTCTCCTTCCGGCAAACCATCTTCGCCTTCCCGACCGGTGGCGGCGCGTACGTGGTGACACGCGACAACCTTGGTCCGGTGGCCGGACTCGCGGCTGCCGCGTCGTTGCTGATCGACTACACGCTGACGGTGGCGGTCAGTATCACCGCCGGTGTCGCGGCGATCACGTCGGCGTTTCCGTCGTTGCATGTTGGCAAGACCTGGCTCAGCCTCGTGTTCCTTGCACTGCTGACGACCGGGAACCTCCGTGGACTGAAAGAGTCCGTGCGCGTGTTTGGCGTGCCGGTTTATGCGTTTCTGGCGGTGATGCTTGGCCTCATCGCAACCGGTGCGTTTCGCGCGATGACCGGAGCGGTCGAGCCGGTGGTGCCCGTCGATCCGCTGCCGACCTTCAACACCGGGGCGGTCACGGCCTTCATCCTGATGACGGCCTTTGCCAACGGCTGCACGGCGCTGACCGGCGTCGAGGCGGTCGCCGACGGAGTGCCGTTGTTCAAGGAGCCGCCGGCGAAGAACGCGGCGCGCACACTCGTGCTCATGGCAGGCCTCGGCGTGACGATGTTCGTCGGGCTGACGTTTCTGGCCCACGCGTATCAAGTGGTGCCGAGCGAGACGGAAACGGTGGTGTCGCAGCTGGCACGCGGCGTGTTTGGCGGCCGCAACCTGTTCTACTACAGCGTTCAGGCCGCGACGATGCTGATCCTGATCCTGGCGGCGAATACCGCCTACGCCGGCTTCCCGACGCTGGCGTCGATCGTGGCGCGCGACCGCTACATGCCGCGGCAGTTTGCGAACCTGGGCGACAAGCTGGCGTTCTCGAACGGCATCGTGGCGCTGAGCATCGGCGCGGCGGTCCTGATCATCATGTTCGGCGGCGACCAGCACCGGCTGATTCCGCTCTACATGATCGGCGTGTTCCTGTCGTTTACGCTGTCGCAATCGAGCATGTTCCTGCGCACCAGGCGCATGAAGGAACCCGGCTGGCAGGCCAGTGCGCTGATCAGCGGCTTTGGCGCACTCCTCACCTTCCTCGTCCTGATCATCGTCGTGCTCACGAAGACGCTGGATGGCGCGTGGATCGTCATCGCGTTGATCCCGGTCCTGGTGACCGTCTTCAAGCTGACGCGTTCGCATTACCAGAGCGTGGCCGGCCAGTTGTCGCTGGCGAATGTCGAAGTCGACACCACGCCGCACGGCCACATCGTGATCGTGCCGATCGGCGGGGTGCATCGCGCGGTGATCGAGGCGCTGCGGTATGCGTCGGCGCTCGCGAAGGACGTCAGGGCCGTCTACGTGAACGTCAATCCCGAGTCGCTGGTGCAGTTGAAGAAGGACTGGCCGGTGTGGGGATCACACGTCAAGCTGGTGGTGCTGCAGTCGCCGTATCGATCGATGACCGAGCCGCTGCTGGACTATATCGACCGCATGGAGAAGGAGCACCCCGATGACTACATCACCGTGGTGCTCCCTGAGTTTGTCGTGAAGCATTGGTGGCATCACCTGCTTCACAACCAGAGTGCGATGGTCTTGAAGGCGGCGTTGCTGTTCCGCCCTCGTGTCGTGACTACTTCGGTGCCGTTCCATCTGACCGAATAGTCGACGAGCCTGAAGGCTCGCCGCTACAGGTGTAGTTCGGCGACGTAGCTGCCGGCCTATTTCGGCGGAGCTGGTGCCGGCTTCGCTTTCGGGTCGACGGCATCGAGGCGCTCGCGCTTCAGCGCGCCGTTCAGCAGCGGCAATTGCTTCTTCAGCGTGTCGTTCATCTTCTGAATCTGCGCGTCGAGCTGCGCCGACAGTTCATTGAACACTTCGACGCTCTGGTCGGTCGGCCTGTCATCGGCGCTTTCAATCACGCCGGCCAGCGCCGCGATCTTGTTGTTCAACTTGATCGGATAGTTCAGCGGATCCTGGCCGCTGCGGTTGCGGACCTGGTAGGCCTCTTCCTCCACCGCCGTCAGCGGCACGAGCACCGCATCGGCGAGCTTCTGGATCTCGTTCTTGCGGCGCGCCGAGACCTTCTGCAGCCGGTCGTTGATCTGCTGGCGGAGCGCGCGGATGTCGATCACCGCCTGGTTCGCTTCGGTGACCTTGTCGCGCACGCGCAGTGACAGCTTGAACTGCTCGGCCAGGTCGGCCTCGCTGATGCCGTCGGCCACCAGGCGCGGATCGAGCACCACGTTGAAATCCCGGGTCTTGGTGTCGCCATTCGCCGTGATGCGGACGGTGTACTTCCCGGTCGGTGCTGCCGGACCGCGCTGCGGGGCGGCCGCCCACATGATCATGCCGGGGAACACGACCGATCCTTCGTAGCGCATGTCCCAGGTAAAGCGATTGATGCCCTTCGCGGTGGCCACGCGCACCGGCGGCGGGCCAAAGCCGCCGCCGTCGTTGGCGGGCGGCGCGTCCGGCTTCGGCGTGCCCGTGAACGTGCGCAGCACCGTGCCCCCCGCGTCGAGGAACTCGATCTTCACTTCGGTCGCTTCCTTGTTCAGGAAGTAGTCGAAGGTGACGTTGCGATCGCGCCCGCGGACCGGATTGAGCGGCTCGAAGACGAACAGCGCGTTGTTGGTGAGTTCCGGCGTCGCCTGGCGCAGCACGCCAATGTTGTCGAGCACGTAGAAGCCGCGGCCGTGGGTGCCGATCACGAGGTCGCGCTCTTCCGAGACGATGCCGTGCACCGGCGTCGTCGACAGGTTGAGCTGCAGCGACTGCCACGAGGCACCGTCGTTGAACGAGACGTAGATGCCGTGTTCGGTGCCGACGTAGAGCAGCCCGCGGCGCTTGATGTCCTCGCGGATCACGCGCGGAAAGTCGGTGTCGGGAATGCCGGTGACGATCTTCTGCCACGTCTTGCCGAAGTCGGCGGTCTTGTAGATGTATGGCTTGCGATCCCCCATCTGGTAGCGGTTGGCCACGAGATACGCGTTGCCGTTCTGGTGCGGAGAGGCCTCGATCAGGCTGATGCGCGCGAACTCGGGCAGGTCCGGGGGCGTAATGCGTTCCCAGTTCTTGCCGCCATCCCGCGTGATGTGCACCCAGCCGTCATCCGATCCGGCCCAGATGGTATTGACGTCCTGGCGCGACGGCGCCAGCGTGAACACCACCGCGTACGTCTCCACGCCGGTCTGGTCCTTGGTGATCGGGCCACCCGACGCCTGCATGGTCTTCGGATCCGATCGTGACAGGTTCGGGCTGATGCGCTCCCAGCTCTGGCCGTCGTTGGTCGTGCGCCACACGTGCTGCGACGTGGCGTAGAGCACCTTGGGATCAACCGGCGAGAACACGATGGGATAGGTCCACTGGAAGCGTTCCTTGATGTCGATCGAGGAATAGCCCATGGGGTTGTTCGGATAGATGTTCACCGCGCGCTGCTGCCCCGTCTCGCGATCGAGACGGCTGAGGAAGCCGCCGTAGCTGCCGGCGAAGAAGACATCGAGGTTCTTCGGGTCCGGCGCGATGTAGCCGCTTTCGCCGCCGCCGACCGCGTAGAAGATCGGCGGCAGGCTGCCTTCGCCCGCGCCTGCCTGTGCCTGGCTGCCGACGCACGCCGTGCTGTTGTCCTGCTGCGCACCGCAGATGTGGTACGGCACGTGTTTGGTGGTGAACACGTTGTAGAACTGGCCGGTCGGAATATCCTGCTCGGTCCACGTCTGGCCGCCGTTCCACGTGACGTTGGCGCCGCCGTCGTTGGCCTGCACCATGCGCTTGTTGTTCGCGGTCGAGATCCAGAGATCGTGATTGTCGCCGTGCGGCACGTTGATCGTCGTGGTGGTCTTGCCGCCGTCAGTCGACTTGAAGAACTGGACGTTCAGGACGTAGACGGTGTCCTTCTCGACCGGGTCGGCGTAGACGCGCGTGTAGTAGAACGCGCGCTGACGCATGTTGCGGTTGTCGTTGATCATCTTCCACGACGCGCCGGCATCATCCGAGACGTAGAGGCCGCCGGAGGCTTCGTTCTCGATCAGCGCGTAGACGCGGTTGCCGTCGACGCCGGAGACCGACACGCCAACCTTGCCCCAGAGGCCGGCCGGCAATCCGGGGTTCTTGGTGATCTCGGTCCACGAGTCACCGCCGTCGGTGGACTTGAACAGGCCCGAGCCCGGACCGCCGCTCGACATGCTCCACGGCGTGCGGTTCGCTTCCCAGAGCGACGCAAAGATGACGTTGGGATTCTTGGGATCGATCGACAGGTCGACGCCACCTGTCTTGTCATCACGGAACAGCGTGCGGCGCCAGGTCTTGCCGCCGTCTGACGACTTGAAGATGCCGCGCTGCGGGTGCGGGTTGTAGATCTGCCCCAGCACCGCCGCATAGACGATGTCGCAGTTGGTGGGGTGAATGCGCAGGCGCGCAATGGCCTGCGAATCGCGGAGATCCGACAGGTGATCCCACTTGGTGCCGGCATCGGTGGTCTTGTAGACGCCGTTGCCCTGGATGATGTTGCCGCGCAGCTGCGTTTCGCCGCCGCCGATGTAGACGACATCCGGGTTCGACTGACACACGGCCAGCGAACCGATAGACGATGTGCTGATCTTGCCGTCTGTCATCGGCGCCCAGTTGGTGCCGCCGTCAGTGGTCTTCCAGGCGCCGCCGCCAGTGGCGCCAAACCAGTATTCAAGTGGCCGGGCGTCGCTGCCCGCCGTGGCGAGCGAGCGCCCGCCGCGCGCAGGACCCACACTGCGCCAGCGCATGCCGTTGTAGAGCCCGGGATCAACCGTGGTGGATTGCTGCGCCGTGAGTGACGGCATCAGCGTGAACAGAGCGCCCGCTAGTCCGAGCGGCAAGACAAGTTTCGATAGCTTCATCGTGGGTCTCCGTAACATTACGACGTGCGTCGTAATTCTAGCGCACCAGACGGACGAGACCAGCAGCGTTCAGGATCAGGATGCGAAGGCGCCGAGCGAGCGCGAGCGTGACACCAACGGCAGGCGGCAGGCCGAGGGCGGTGGCGACAGCCCCCGAACCGACCTCATCGATGCCAAGGCGATATGGGACGAATTTGAACGCCACGGTGACGAACCGCCCTGCGCTCTCGAGGAGGAACGCCTCGGCGACGGTGATGTCGGGTACGAGGAGTCGCAGTACCACCCACACTTCGGCAACAGCCGCGAGGTGAAACACGACTTCCCACAGCGTGACGCGCGCGATGCGCATCGCCGGCCAACGCGGCACCGCGTAGATGCGCGACTCGATCTCCTTGATCGCCTCGGCCGGCGCATCAGGCTTCCCTGCCAGCTTCGTGATGATGGGGGCGAGCTTCGACAGCGCGGCGGGCTGCGTGCGGATCGTCCACATGCCGGCGATCGCGACGAGCGCGACGACGCCGATGATGAGTTCGGAAATCTGTTCGAGGCCTGCGGGCACGTTGGCCCGCTGCAGGAAGAGCCAGGTCCCCGACAGCAGCACCACGAGGACCGACGCGGTGTAGAACGCGTTCTCGATCGTGACCGAGGCAATGCTCGTGACCATTGAGATCCGCGTGCGCACCATCAGGATCTTGGTCGGCTCGCTCGCGAGCAGGCCAAGCGGCGTCAGGTTGCCCATCGCGTCGCCGATCAGCCACGCCTTGAACGCGTCGAGGAAGCGCAACTGCGGGTCATCAGCACATGCCATCCACGCGCGTGTCCGGCACACCATGCGGAACGCGCCGAGCGCCAGCACGGCCGTGAACCACCAGCCGATGGTGGCCACGCCCTCGACAATCGAGCTCCAACCCCCGACACGCTGGACGGTGACGACCAGCAGGATCAGGCCAATGGCGGCAAACAGAATGTTGAGGAGGCGCGCCCGATTCGGCGCCGGCGAACTCACTACCGAATGCTACCATCACCCCGGGTACCCGACTATGAAGCACACCGCCATTGCTACAGTGTTCACGCTCGCCCTGGCGACGGCCGGCGCAGCGCAATCCCCTTCAGGTCCTCGCGCCGGTGTGGACTGGCCGGGGTTCCGTGGCATCGCCGCGGGCGGAGTGGACGACGCGAAGCCGTTGCCGCTGCAATGGAGCGTGCCGGATTCGAAGCTGGTGAAGTGGAAGGTGCCGGTCAATGGGCTGGGCCACTCGAGCCCGATCGTGTGGGGCGACCAGGTGTGCACCGCAAGCGCGATCAGCGGCACGCCGGATCCGCAACTGAAGGTCGGTCTGTATGGCGACATCGGCTCGGTCCTCGACACGACCGAGCACAAATGGGTCGTCGCCTGTTTCGATAAGCGCACCGGCAAGCAACGGTGGGAGCGCGTCGCCAGGACCGGCGTGCCGATCATCAAGCGCCATCCCAAATCCACGCACGCCAGCTCCACGCTCGCTACCGACGGCCGTCACATCGTCGCCATGCTTGGCTCTGAGGGCATGTACGCCTACGCGATGAATGGCGATTTGCTGTGGAAGAAGGATTTCGGCACTCTCGACTCCGGCTTCTTCATGGTGCCCGACGCGCAGTGGGGCTTTGCCTCCTCCCCTGTCATTCACGGCGGCCGCATCGTGTTGCAGGCCGACGTCCAGAAGGGCTCGTTCGTCGCGGCGTTCGATGTGCGCACCGGCAAGGAGCTATGGCGAACCCCACGCGCCGATGTGCCCACGTGGAGCACGCCGTCGATCGTGAGCATGAACGGCCGCGACCAGGTGATCGTGAACGGCTGGAAGCACATTGGCGGCTACGATCTCGAGACCGGCAAGGAAGTGTGGCGCATGACCGGCGGCGGCGATATCCCCGTGCCCACGCCGATCACCGCCCACGGGCTCGTCTTCATCACCAACGCGCACGGCAAGCTGTCGCCGATCTATGCGATCAAGCCGACCGCGACCGGTGACATTTCACTGAAGGAAGGCGAGACGTCGAACGCCCACATTGCGTGGAGCTACCTGCGTGACGGCGGCTACATGCAGACGCCGATCGTCTACGGCGACATCCTCTACGTCTGCCGCGACAACGGTGTGCTGAGTGCCTTTGACGCGAAGACCGGCACGCGCCACTACCAGGCGCGGCTTGGGGATGGCAAAACGGGCTTCTCGGCGTCGGCCGTGGCGTCAGGCGGGCGCCTGTATTTCACCAGTGAAGATGGCGACGTCTACGTGGTCAAAGCAGGCGCGACGTACGAGTTGCTGGCGACGAATCCGCTCGGCGAGGTGGCGATGGCGACGCCGGCGATCTCTGAGGGCACCCTGCTCTTCCGTACTCGCAATCACCTGGTCGCCGTCGGTCAGTAGGCGGGGCTGACGTCCCGCCTCTACAATTCCAGCGTCATCTCGAGCATCGTCTGCCTGAAGGCGCGGCGCTCGAACAGGCGTCGGGCCTTGTCGTTGTGCGGCGACGTCCAGAGCACCACGCGCGGCATCCCCTCCTCGCGCAACCATTCGATCGCGCGATCGAGTAACGCATCGCCCACGCCCGTCCGGCGGGCTTCTTCCGTGACCAGGAGGTCGTGGATGAAGCCGCACTCGTCCCGGAGTTCCTTCCACGACAACGGCTCAATGGCGGCGTAGGCGTAGCCCACGACGCGGCCGTCGCGCTCGGCGACGAGCACCAGCACGCCGTCCTCGTTGAGTTGCGATCCCAGGAAGCCCGCGTAGCCTGCGCTCGCCTCCTGACCGTCCCCTGGCGGGATGAAGCGATCGCGATCGAACGCGTAATGAGTCCGCATCAGCGCGGCGCCCAGCTCTCCGAGGGCCGGGACGTCGCGACCCTCGGCGCGGCGAATGATCATGCTTCGATCTTATCGCCAGCGCCGGGCCAGCGGCCACGGACTAGCCGCCGGTATTGGCGGTGACCGCTTTGCGGGCGTCGTACTCGTGCACGAACTTCTTGAACTCGGGATGCAGGAAGTCCGGACCGTACTTGAACTGCTTCATCTCTTTGAACGCATCCGCTCCGCTGAGTCCGTCGCGCGTCATTCTGTAGACCGCCGTCATCACTCCGGTACGATGGCGGCCGCCGACGCAGTGCACATAGACGGGCTGGCTCTCGGCCCCGTTGACGATCGCGAAAAACGTTTCCAGCTCCTGGTCCGTCGGCGGGCGGCGCGTGCTCATCGGGATGTGCACGTACTTCATGCCGTGACTTTCGACCGCCTGCCGCTCGTCGAAGCTGTCGTCTTCGTCGCTGGTCAGGTTGATGATGGTCGTGATGCCGAGTGCCTTCAGGTCGGCGTAGTCATCCCCAACCGGTTGTGCGCCACGGTAGTAGCTGTCGTTGACGCGGGCGAAGTTGTCGATCGAGATCTGGGCTGGAACCGCGACGGTCTGCGCGCCGGCAGATGTGGCAAGCGCGAGTGCCGCGACGAAGGCGACCACGGCTGGCCGCGCGGACGTCGAGTGGTGCATGAAAACCTCCTGGACTGGCTATCAAGATTTGAGACGTCCGGGAGGCCCCGCTGGTTTCTCGGGGCGTGAACTAGTGGGATTTTTGCGTGTCTTTGACCGGCCATAGATCCGGCTCGGTCGCGCCGTTCATCCACTTCAGGATTCGGCCGCCGGTCAGGCGGGTCATCGCCTGGGCGTCGGACAAGGCACGCAACGCGCTGGTGGCCGTGAAGCGCTCCTTGATGGCGTCCAGACCTTCGCCATCGTGCAGCACCGCGCCGAGGTAGCACACTGATACCCCGCGCATCACAAGCACCACGACGTCTCCGTCTCGTGTCTTCACGGCACCTCCGTCTGCTCTATCGGTTAAATAGACAGCCAGAGTGAGAGTTTCCTCTCAGCCGGCGCGCAACGACCTGACTTTGTGAGACAGGAATTACTCCTTGTTCTCATCCTCGGGTGGCGAATATGGCTGGCGCTCGGATTGTTCCTTCGCATCCTCGATCGCCGCGGGGATCACCGGAGAGCGTCCCGGACCAGCTGGCACTTCTGGTCCACGCACCTGTTGTTCAGGCAGGTTGTCCTTGCGGAACGGCGCGTCGTTCTTGAGTCCAATTTCGAGCTTGTCTCGCCATGTCATGCGCTGAGTCTCCGGCGTGGTGAAAGCACGAAGCAGGCCAAAGCCGGATGCCGATGCTGACTCGCAGGCTCCGTACATGCGAAAGGCCCGGTTTCCCGAGCCTTTGGCTGTGCTTAGCGAGACACAGGTTACACCTTATTCCGGAGACATAGGTGACACTCTGCCCCTTCAGAGGAGGGGGCAATGCCGTGGAAGGAGTGTCACGTCATGGATGAGCGTCTTCGATTTGTGGCCCGCCTGCTGGATGGCGAGCCGATGACAGCGGTCTGCGCCGAGTTTGGGATTTCCCGGAAGACCGGCTACAAGATCTACGACCGGTATAAGGATGCGGGGGTCCACGGGTTAACGGATCGCACGCGGCGGCCCCACCGCCACGCCAATCAGTTACCGATGGCCGTCGAGAAGCTGATTGTCCGGCTGAAAAAGGAGTATCCGGCCTGGGGCGCCCCGAAACTCCGTGAGCGGCTGCGACAGCGGTGGCCGGAAGTGGCCTGTCCGGCGATCAGCGCCGTACGGATCACGCTCGAGCGCATCGCGCCGGGCCATCCGGAGCAAAACGGCCGCCACGAGCGCTTACATCTCACCCTGAAAACCGAGGCCACGCATCCCGCCTCGCCGAACGTCCTGCAGCAGCAAGCCCGCTTTGATGCCTTCGTGCAGCGCTTCAACGACGAGCGCCCCCATCAGGCGCTCGACATGCAGACGCCAGCGAGCCGCTACGCCCCATCGACGCGCGCCTATCACGGTCTCGACGACTTGGAATACCCCGGGCACGACTGGACGGCCGTGATCACCACGTGCGGCCGGATCTGCTATCAGCGGCGCAAAATTAACGTGAGCCAGGTGTTTGCGGGACAGAAAGTCGGTGTCAAGCAGGTGGACGAGCACATCTGGCTCGTCACCTTCATGCACTACGACTTGGGCTATTTCGACGATGAGACCTGCAGACTCGAACCGATCGATAATCCCTTCGGCCCGAAACTGTTACCCATGTCTCCGGAATAACTTGTTACCTATGTCTCCGGAATAGACCGGCGATTTGATGGTCGGGGCGACTGGATTCGAACCAGCGACCTCTCGGTCCCGAAGGGACTGTCGGGAGGCCGAATCTGGCGCAAATACTCAGAAAAGCGTCAAGGCGTAACCGCAGCGTAGCCGTTTTAAGCCTACGCGCGCCTTAGCGCGCCGAAGCCAGCCGCCACCGCCTCGCGAATACGTTGGGGTCAGCGTGGACACCATCTATGAGGCGTGCCGGTCGCGCGGGCTAAAGCATGTCAAGCTCGGGCGCTCGATCACGCGCCTCAAGCAGGAGTGGCTGGACGCATGGATGGAGCGGCAGGCTAAAGAACCCACCGGGCGAGCGTAACCACAGCGTAGCCAAACGCCCGCCAAGACCGGCCTAAACGCGCCAAAGCCCGCCGAAGCGGGCTATTGGAATTACAGGTGAATTTGAGGATTTGCTGAGAAAAGTGGTCGGGGCGACTGGATTCGAACCAGCGGCCTCTCGGTCCCGAACCGAGCGCTCTACCAAGCTGAGCCACGCCCCGACGAAGTCCCAGTCTACTCCAGATTCAGGTACCCGAACGGGCCTAAAGTGCGTTTAGTGCCACAGAATCGCCAAAAAGTCTTGAAAACCCCGTTACTCGGACCTGAGCGCGATCACCGGGTCGACACGGCTGGCGCGCTGGGCCGGTAGCCACACAGCGAAGAAGGCGACGATTGTCAGGATCACCGGAACGCCGACGAAGACCAGCGGATCCGGCGCGGCGTCCCACGACGCGCGCCCGCGTTCAGCAGTGGGGCCGGCAACCGGCGGTCCCCGTCCAGAAAGGCTCCCTCATGTTCGACACGATGGCCCGAGACGTGAAACACGCGCTGCGCATGTTTGTCCAGAGTCCGGCCTTTGCGTTCGCAGCCGTGGCGGCGCTGACGCTGGGCATCGCGGTCAACACCGCGATCTTCTCGGTCGTCAATGCGGTGCTGTTGCGCCCGCTGCCGTATCCGGACGCCGATCGCGTGGTGTTCTTCATGAGCACCAGCCAGAACAGCCCGGCAGGTTTTTCGGCGGCGTCGCCGGCAAAATTCGGTCATTTCCGGCAATACGGTTGGGATGAACGGCTAGCGGTCGAACGCGATCAGCCACTGAGAGCGGCCGAACATGAACAGGCGGGCCTGGCTGCCGGCCAGCCGGTCGGTCCCTGCGCCCCGTTCTTCGCCGATGACCTGCGGATACCACTGCCCGCCATTCAGCAGTTTGACTGGCGCGGTCCACCGGGCCGGATCCGCGAGTGACGGGGAGTACGAGATGTAGATGCCTTCCTGGCCGAACTGTTCGTCCTTGGCCCGGTTGAGCACCATCACGTACTGCTGCAGATAGGTGTTCCAGTGGATCGAGGGCCCCCAGAAGACGTCGTTGGTGGGCACGCGATCATGGAACGGCTGACGGCTGGGGACGAGCGGCGTGGCGAGCGGGTACGACCACCCGCCGGCACCGCGCCGCGTGACGGGCAGCCACGCGCCGCGGTTCCAGATCGCCGCCTTCCCCGCCGGCGCGTCGCGGTCCGCCCACGCAATTCTCGCCGCCACAACGCCCTGGCTCGCGCCGTCCCGGACGTACTGGCTGTAGTAGAGGTAAACGTCCTTGCGGTCGGCGTCGAGCGCGACGGTCACGTCGCCCACGCCGCCGAGCACGAATCGATTGCTCGAATCGCACGCTTCACTGCCGTCGGGCGCGTCGATGACGATCCCGAGGTCCTCCCACGTTGCGCCGCGATTGGTCGAACGCATGGCGCCAATACGGGGCAACTGCCGGTCGGTGCGGCCGCAACCGTCGGCGGGTCGTTCATGGTGGTAGTAGCCGTACCAGGTGCCGTTGTGGTCGGGGATGATGGCTTCCATCCACACGCCGTCGCCGGGGTGCGAACTGAAAGTCACTGGCGGTTCTGGCTGAAGGGTGTCGAGGGAGTCACCAGACGAGCGCACGGGAATGCCGCCCCACGAACTGATGACGATTAAGCGCAGCACACCTGCCGCGTGCGCCCACACGGCGGGATTGCTCGAGTCAATCCTGGCAGGCAACGTGATGGTTGGCGCACGGTACAACCGCGCCACCGGTGACGACGCTCCTGCCTCGAGCGCGACGAACGCCAGCGTCGCGATGGCGACGCTAGCGGAGATGCGCCGCCAGATGATCCAGGGCCCCATAGTCCGTCAGGTCCGGCTGGAGTGGCGTCACGGACACGAAGCCTTCCTTGACCGCCTCGTAGTCCGTGCGCCCGCCGTCCGGGTGATATTCGTCCAGGGCTTCCTCAATCCAGTAATACGCGTTGCCCCGCGGATCGGTGCGCGCGTTGATCTGCGTCACGTGATTACGCTTCGCCTGCGTGGTGATGCGCATGCCCTTCGGCGTGCCTGACGGGACGTTGATGTTGATGAAGCCGCGCGGCGGCAGGCCGTGCTTCAGCACCATCGCCGCCACCTTCGCCGCCGCTTCCGCCGACGGTCCAAAGTCGTAGGTCGGCGTCCGCTTCAACGAGACGGCGATGCCCGGAGGTCCGAGCAGTGCGCCCTCAAGCGCACCGGACACCGTGCCGGAGTAAGTAATGTCGTCGCCGATGTTCCATCCCTTGTTGATGCCGGAGACCACGAGGTCGGGCATCTTCCCTTTCAGGAGGATCGCACACGCGATATTGACGCAATCCGTGGGGGTGCCGTCGACGCCGTAGACATTGGTGCTGATGGTCTCGATGCGCAACGGGCGGCGCAGGGTCAGCGCATGGCCGATCGCGCTGGCTTCCTGCAGCGGACCGACGACCAGCACGTCGCCAAGCGGCTTCATCGCGTCGGCAAGCGCATGAATTCCTTCCGAAGTTACGCCATCGTCATTGGTAACCAAAATTGTCGGCATGAATCCTTCGAGTTTACCGCAGGACGGCGCTGGACCTTTGAACACTGAACCCCTGAACCAGCAGCACCGTATTCCTCTATAATCCCGTGCATATGGAATGGTGGCTGTGGCTCGCCGGCGGTTTGGCGTTGGTCGTGGCTGAAATCGCCACGCCGAGTGGCTTTTTCATCATCTTCTTCGGACTCGGCGCGCTGACGGTTGGCACGCTGGTCCGGCTGGGCATCGTGAACAGTCTCGGCTTCGAGCTGCTCTGGTTCAGCGTGCTGTCGGTCGCCTACCTTCTCGCCTTCCGCGGCCGGCTGCAGGACCGCATCCAGATTCCCCCTCCGCCAAACGTCGACTCACTGGTTGGCGTGTTGGCGATCGTCCAGGATCGCTTGTTGCCCGGTGTGGTCGGCAAGGTCGAAGTGCGCGGCTCGATGTGGACCGCGCGCAACACCAGCGACGTCACGCTCGATCGCGGCGCCCGCGCCAGGGTCGCGGCCGTCGACGGTCTCACGCTGGCAGTCATTCCCGAGTAGTTTGCTCGCCCGCTGGCCTGCCGGCTTGCTGGCCGCTAAAGGAGACCCATGGAAGGCGGACTGATCGTTTTCGGTTTGCTCGCGTTCGTTGTCATCGTCATCTTGTACAAGACCGCGATCGTCGTGCCGCAGCAGAGCGCGTTTGTCGTCGAGCGCCTGGGCCGCTATGCGGGGACGCTCGACGCCGGCTTTCACATCCTGGTGCCCTTCGTGGATGTGATTCGCTACAAGCACTCGCTCAAGGAGGCGGCGCTCGATATTCCCGCGCAGATCTGCATCACGCGCGACAACGTGCAGGTGCAGGTGGATGGCGTGCTCTACCTGAAGGTGCTGAATCCCGAGCGCACCTCGTACGGCATCTCCGACTACATCTTCGCGATCTCGCAGCTGGCGCAGACCACGCTGCGCAGTGAAGTCGGCAAGATCGATCTCGATCGCACGTTCGAGGAGCGCACCAACATCAACACCGCAGTGGTGGCGGAGCTCGACAAGGCCACCGAACCGTGGGGCGTGAAGGTGCTGCGCTACGAGATCAAGAACATCACCCCGCCGGCAGACGTGCTCGCGGCGATGGAGAAACAGATGCGCGCCGAGCGCGAAAAGCGCGCGGTCATCCTGACGTCCGAAGGTCAGCGCGACGCGGCGATCAACACCGCCGAAGGCGACAAGCAGCAGACCATCAAGGCGTCAGAAGCGAACAAGCAGCAGCAGATCAACGAGGCCGAGGGGCAGGCCGCGGCCATTCTCGCCGTCGCCACGGCGACCGCGGAAGGCATCAAACGCGTCGCCGAAGCCACGCGCGCGCCAGGCGGCGCCGAAGCCATTCAGTTGAAGGTCGCCGAGCAGTACATCCAGGAGTTCGGCAAGGTGATCAATAACGCCGACACCATCATCCTGCCGTCGAACCTGTCGGACGTGGCGGGCATGATCACCACTGCAATGAACGTGGTGCAGCAGAATAAGAAGTAAGCTCGTCGGCCACCCAGTTGGCCTTGTAGACCGCGCGGAGTGCTTCGAGCATTCCGCGCGCGTCCACCGACACCGCGCGGTTCACCGCCGCGTCGTAGACGAAGTAGCCGGGCAGCGACTGGATGTTGCCGTCGAAGATCAATCCCACCAACTCGCCCTTCACGTTGATCACCGGCGATCCGCTGTTGCCGCCGACGATGTCGTTGGTGCTGACGAAGTTGTAGGGCGTCGTCGGCTTCACGGTCGAACGCGCCTTCATCCAGCTGTCGACGATCTTGTAGGGCGGCTTCTGCTTGTGCTCGTCGCCGCGCACGTAGAGGCCGCGGATCTCCGTGAACGGCGCGACCTGCTTGCCGTTCTCCATGTAGCCCTTCACCTGGCCGTATGAGAGGCGCAAGGTGAACGTGCCATCCGGATAGGCCGCGTCGCCCTGCGTGGCGAACACGGACTGGGCGATCTTCGAATACGCGTCGCGCTCGACGGCGAGCACTTCGTTGTCGTACTTGGTGCGCAACTCGCGCGCCCGCGCATCGACGAGACGGGCCAGCACGATGAACGGATCATTCGAGGCCGCGACCGCGGCCTTACCGCCGGCGAGGAGGGCCTTGCGGGTGGCCGCGTCCCCCATCTTCGTCCCGGCCACGAGTTCTGCGGCGCGCGCCTTCGGCGTCTTGCCGGCCAGCACCTGCCTGACAAGGGCGTTGTCGGCGCCGACCATCTTCACCATGACGGCGAGTGACGCTTCGAGCTTGGCCTGCTCTGCCCCGGCGTGGATCGGCGCCTCGGACGCCATTTGCCGTTCGATGGCGGCCTTGCGGGCTTCTGAATATTCCGGGAGGCGCTGACCGTTCGGCTTGCCGCTCTCATCGGTCCATCGCACCAGCGTACGAGCCAGCGTGAAGTACGACGTATAGAACCCGAGGCCTTGCTCGAAGACGACGCGCTCGTAATTGTATGGGGGCAACGCCGCGCGCGCCGCCGCAACCTTGTCCCACGCATCGCCGTACTTCGCCTTTAGCTCCGCATTGGCGTTCACGCGATCACGCAGCGCCTGCTCATCCGCGCGCTTCTTGTTCATGGTCGACGCGTCGCGCAGCCCGCCGATCTGTCCCTTCCAGGACTTCAGCGAATTCTCGATGCCGAAGAAATCATCGTTGGCCTGGCGCGCCTGTTCGGCCCCCTGCTTGCTGTACGCGTCCAGTGCTTCGCGGATCGTCGAGAACGCTTCGATCGACAGTGGCAGCGCGTTGTCGCGCAGGAACTCGAGGTGCGCCACGGTATTCAGCCGCTGCGTGGCACCGGGATGTCCCGACGTGAAGACCGCATCGCCTTCCTTTACGCCGGCCGTGGACCACGGCAGGAAGCTCGGCGTGCGGTAGGGCTTGCCGTCTTCGTAGACGCGCCAGATGGTCATGTCGAGGGCGTAGCGCGGGAACGTGAAGTTGTCCGGGTCACCGCCGTAGAACGCGGCATCGAATTCCGGTGCGAATACGAGCCGCACATCGGTGAACTTCTTGTAGAGATACAGGTGGTATTGGCCGCCCTGATAGAGCGTCACCATTTCGGCTTCGAGGCCGGTCTTGTCCTGCGACTCCTTCTCGATCGCGGCGATCGCGGCACGGCGTGCGGCGAGCGTTTCGGCCGACGACATGCCAGGCTTCACCACTTCGTTGACCTTGGCGGTCATGTCTTCGATGCGCTGCAGCGACATCAGCTCGAGATCCGCGAGCCGGATCTCCTGGCTACGGTCGGCGGCCACGAATCCCTTGGAGGCGTAGTCCCTCTGCGGCGTGCTCAGCTTGTGCAGCAGATCGAGCGAGACGTGATGATTCGTGAGCACGAGTCCGTCAGGTGACACAAACGAACCCGATCCGCTCGGGAACCGCACCGACGCCTGTTGCACCCGCTGGATCCACTGATCCGACAGATCCACGCCAAGGGTCTGCTTGATAGCGGCCCTGGGCACGCGATTGAACGGCCAGAAGCCCTCATTGGCATGCCCGGTGAGCGGGAGCGCCGCAAGCAGCGCAACAACGACTACGGAGCGGCGCGTGAGGTGAGGCATGCGAATCAGTATCCAGTAGCCAGTAGCCAGTAGCCAGAAAAAATTCCGGGTACTTCTGGCGACCGGCTACTGGCATCTGGCGACTAGGGAACGTAAGCAATACAGTCGATTTCGACCCGCAGTCCATCCCCGGGTAGGCCGGCGGCCTGGATCGTGGTGCGGGCGGGACGATGGTCGCCGAACATCCGAGCGTAGACGCCGTTCATCAGCTTGAATTCCTTCATGTCGAGCAGGAACACCCCGCAGCGCAACACGTGCTGAAGGTCGGATCCACCCGCGCGCAGGATCGCTTGCAGGTTCTTCAGGCACTGCTCCGTCTGCGTCTCGACATCAGCGCCGGCGAGTTGACCGGTCGCCGGGTCGGTGGCGCCCTGCCCCGAGACAAAGATCAGGCGTTCGAAGTTCATGCCCGGCGAATAGGGGCCCACGGGCTTCGGAAGATTCTCAGCGTGTACGGGTTTGTGACTCATAGTCCTCCGGGCGCGCCGGCGCCCATGCGCGACTATCATACGGTGAGTGCCACGCTACAAACTCACGATCGAATACGCCGGAACGCGCTACAGCGGCTGGCAGAAGCAGAAGAACGCGCGCACCGTGCAAGGCGAGATCGAGCGCGCGATCGGCGAGCTGACACGCGACAAGAACTTCGAGTTCATGGGGTCGGGCCGCACCGACGCCGGCGTGCACGCCATGCGGCAAGTGGCGCATCTCGATGTCCGTAAGCCGATGCCGGCAGAGTCCATTCGCCGTGGCATCAACGACGGCCTTCCCGCCGATGTCCACATTCTCGCGGTCGATTCGGTGCCGCACCGGTTCCACGCGCGCCACGCCGCCGTGGCGCGGAGCTACGTGTATCAAGTGGCGCGCCGCCGCAGCGCGTTTGCGAAACCGTTTGTGTGGTGGGTCAAGGAGCCGCTCGACCTGGAGCTGATGCGCACAGCCGCGGCTCACTTCACCGGCATGCACGACTTCCAGTCGTTCAGCGACGACGATCCCGACGAGAAATCGACCGACGTGCTCGTCGACGAGGTCACGATCGCCGAAGATGGCGACTTGATCCTCGTGCGCGTCGGCGGCTCGCACTTCATCTGGAAAATGGTCCGCCGCATGGTCGGCGTCCTGGTGGAGGCCGCCAAGGGGCAGATCGAGCCTGCCGACGTGCAACACCTGCTCTCAGGCAACCCTCGCAAAGGGATGCCTGCGCCTGCGACGCTTACCGCGCCGGCATCAGGCCTGTTTCTAGAGCGGGTGTTCTATGACGGCGATCAGCGACAGTGGCCGCTGCGGCCGGCGATTCCTGTAGCCCCTGCGCGCGATTGAAGTAGCGCTGGTAGCAGCGATAGCAGAGGGCGTAATAGGGATCCCACTTCATGATCCCTTCCTGGCGGAAGAGCGCACGGCGGTTCTCGCAGTGCTTGCAGACCTTACGAGCGACGGGAGCGGGACGGCGAAATCGAATGCGAATCGTCATGACACTCACCTTAAGTGGCGCCCCTGACAGGTTAGGTCAGAGGCCGCAATCTCAACGCTTGCGTTACCTAGTACTGCACCCGATTGCACAAGGCTGCATATTTCGTACCCGCTCCGGCTAGACTGGACAGCACATGGAACGGCACTCGGAAATCGTTCGACAATGGCGGCTTTTGCTGGCTTTAGAGGGCAGATCGCGTGGATTGACCCTTTCAGAGGCACAGGCGGAGGCCGGTGACGGTGTCAGCGAACGGACCATCCGTCGGGATTTCGACGCCCTCACCCAGGCGGGTTTTCCCATCGAGACCTCAAAGAGGGACGGCAAAACCATCTTCGTCCTCAACCGGGACGTGTTCAGGGGGGTGGCCGCGGCGGGCTTCTCCCTCTCGGAACTCTGTGCCCTGCATCTAAGTCGCACGGTGCTGACGGCAGTGGCCGGCGGACCCTTCCGGGAAAGTCTCGCTTCCGCCTTCGACAAGCTCTATGACGCCCTGCCCCCGTCGATGTGGAAGTTCATCGAGACGCTGCCCGACGCGCTCGGCGCCAAGGAGCACGCATCGCGGCCGCGCGGGGCGAGCTCGGCCAAGTCGGTCGACGCCCTGATGCAGGCGATCCTCGGCCGCCGCCGCGTCCGGATGCGGTATCACTCCTTTTCCAGCCAGCAGGTCAAGGACTACATCGTCGAACCGTACCGGCTCGCGTACGCGCAGGGCGGGTTGTACCTGCAGGCGTTTGTGCCGGACTACAGCGAGATGCGCACGTTCGCGATGCAGCGCATCGAGCAGGCGGTCGGCCTCGAGGAAAGCTTCTCCCCTGTTGACGGCCCTGCAGACGTCTTTGCGAATTCTCTCGGAGCGTTCTCAGGCACGCCCGAGAACGTGGTCGTCGAATTCACCGCGGCTGAGGCGCCGTATGTGCGCGAGCGGGAGTTCCACGCGTCGCAGTCGATCGAGGAGCTTCCGGGTGGACGCATTCGATTGACGATGAATGTGGTGATCGACTGGGAATTGCAGGCGTGGGTAATGGGGTTTGGCGCGGCGGCGAAGGTAATTCAGCCGCCGGCATTTGCGGCGCGCATTGTCGAGAGCCTGGACGAGGCGCGCGCCACCTACTTGAGAACCGAGTAGGGATCGATCGCGGTCCCCTGCCACCACTTCTTTTCAGCGGTCATCTGGAAGATCGCGAAGTGGAGGTGCGGAGTATCGCGCGGCGCGTTGCCCGTCGTGCCGACGTAGCCGATCACCTGTCCGCGCTTCACCTGTTCGCCTTCCTTCAAGCCGTCCGCGTAGCGCTCGAGATGCGCGTAGTAGTAGACGTAGCTTTCGGTGGGATCGAATTGGTAGATCGTGATGCCGCCCGCATCGCTCAGGAAGAGTTTTGCGATCTTCCCGTCTTCGACGGCGACGACGGGGGTGTTGCGCGGAGCCAGCACATCGAGCGCCTCGTGCCGCCGGGACGCTCCCCGCATCTCGTTGAAGGTGTCGCGCAGTTGATTGGCCCTGACGCCTTCGACCGGCAGCGTGAGACCGCGGTTTCGCAGTTGGTCGACGGCGTTTGCCCCCATCACCGGCGTCGGAGCCGAGGCCGGCGGCGGCGCTTCGACCGGGGACGGCTCGTCTTTCGAGGTCTTCACCACGACCGTGCCGTCGCTCGACTTCGCGAGCGGCCGCGTGACGGCAGACACGCCCGTCGGGAAGATGGTGACGAGCGCGGCCATCACCAGCATGCCGGCGACGAATCCCAGGCCGGCGGCCAGGGTGAGCCACGAGATGTCCGGCCGTCGCTTCTCGCCGCTACTCGACAAATTCCACCCTCGTGCCTTTGCCGACCATGGCGGCCAGCTTCAGAGCGTCCCAGTTCGTGAGCCTCACGCAGCCATGCGACTCGGTGTGGCCGACCGTACCAGGTTCAGGAGTGCCGTGGATGCCGTAATGCTCTTTGCTGATGTCGATCCATACCACGCCAACGGGGCCATTGGGGCCCGCCGGGATCTTCGCCTTGGCGTGCTTCGGGTCCGCGTCCCAGAACAGATCCGGGTTGTAGTTGAACACCGGATTGCGCGCCACCGCGTTCACCGTCCACGAGCCGATCGGCAGCGGATCGTGCTCGCTGCCGCTGGTTACCGGAGCGTGCATCAAGACCGCGCCTGACGAGTCGGTGACCGTCATCGTTGACTTGGCCTTCGAGACGGTGACGACGATGTCTGGAATGGGCTTGGCTTCGGCCGTGGAAACCACCTGCGTGTTCGGAACCGTGATCTGATCGCCCGCGCCGAACCGCGACCGTGGATTCAGCTTCCGCAACAATGCCGGCGATGCGTGGAAGCGCTCGCCGAGCATTTCGACGATCGAGGCGTAATCGAGCCGCTTGAGCTTTGCCTTCGCCATCATGTCTTTCGGGATGCGAGGCGTGAGCGGCTTGGCGACATCGTCTGCGGTGATGGTGTAGCTCACCGTCGGTGGCTCGGTGTCGGCGGCCTGCGCAACCGCGGCGGTGGTCTGCCTTGCCGCCTCGAATGCGGCAATGGCCCGTTCGGTGTTGGGCCCGCCCGCTCCGTCGATCTCGCCGACGGAGAAGCCGGCGCGATCCAGGAATACTTGCATGGGCAACATGTCCGGCCTGGCTGGCGCAGCCTTCTTCTGTGCGCTTGCTGGGACGACAACGATCACTACGGCACAGGCAGCGAGCAGAATTCGTCGAAGGTCCATGCCCTCAACGGAGCAAGGAGTGTGCCCCCCTTCGCCAAGGCTTCGGCGGGCAAGGCTCTAAGGCACGAGCTTGAGGGCGTCTCGCACCGGTGCGAGGAGCAGCTTGATGCCCGCATCCTCCGTTGTGACGGCCGTGGCGTAAACGCTGAGGAGAAACGCGCGCGCGTTGTGATGGCGCTTGATGCCCAGCTCGCTCTCAAAAGCGGAAGACCATGCCTTCATCGGCGCCGGATTCATCATCGACTCGAACCACGTCTTCCACTCGGCATCGGTGTGGAGCTTCCGCTGCGCGATGAACATGACCGGTCGTGCAAGCCGGTCGGGCTCACCCGCGTAGTAGGCGACGTCCGCCTGCGGCGAAACTTGTCGAGCGATGGCGGCCAGTAAACGATCGAGCTGCGTTTTATTGATTGCCGGGTTCAACGCCAACTGCATGGCCAGGTCCGCGGCATGCGCCCCACCGTGGCGGAACCCTTCTTTGTTATCGAAGGCGCGGTAGTCGGTAATCGAAGCCAAATACTGTGACGCGGTCGTGACCAGGGTGTCTCGGTCCGCGTCCGTCATCCACGGTTTTACCCGGTCGGTGCGCGCCACTTCCGCCAGGGTCAAGATCACGAAGGGCCGCTGGAAGCCCTGCGGATCCGGCAGGCTCATCATCCCCACGAGCCGGTTACGAATCGCCGTGAGCGTATCAAGAGGGAGGTCCCCGCCGCGCAGTGCCGTGCTGAAGCGCTCGAAGGCGATCTTGTCGCGGACGGCTGGATCCGGATCGCCAAGGCACGCCGTGAGCGCGAGCAGGCCGATGGTGACGCAGTTCAACATTGGTCTCTACTGGATGATGCTGTGCAGCACGGCGGCCTTGAACCTCTGGCGCAGTTGATCGGGATTGGCCGGAAGGTTCTGCGTCATGAGGGTGATGACCAGTTCCCTCGAGGGATCGACAGAGAAGAAAGTCCCTGCGGAGCCATCCCACCCGTATTCGCCGATCGTTGACAGGTAGCCGCGCGAGCCGTCGGCGACCACCACATCCACGTTGGCCAGGCCCCAGCCGACATTGCCGCCCTTCGCCGCCAGGACTGGTTCTGGCAGCGCGTTGACGGTCATCGACGCCACGGTGTCAGCCTTTAACAGGCGCACGCCTGCGAGCTCGCCCTTGTTCAGGAGCATCTGGCTGAACTTCATGAAGTCTTCAGCGGTCGAGACGAGACCGACGGCGCCTTCCATGAGCGCCGGCTTCTCGGTGAATGGCACTTCCTCGATCTCGAACGGCGCGATCGTGCCGTCCTGGCCGCGCTGGTAGACCACCGCGAGGCGCGCCTTGGCGTCTCCGTCCGCCCAGAACGCGGTGTCGTTCATGCCGAGGGGCTTCAGGATCCGCGAGACGACGAACTGATCGAAGCTCTGTTTCGACGTCACCTCGACGAGACGGCCGAGCACGGTGGTGGCCTCGCTATAGCGGAAGCGCGTGCCCGGATCCTCCATCAACGGCGCTTTGGTGATGTTCGACACGAACTGCGGCAGGGCAATCGAGCGCGACCGCACCTTCAACGTGCGATACAGCTCCGATGTGCGATGGCTGAGCCCGGATGTGTGCAGCAGCAGATCGCGCACCGTGATCTCGCGTGATGGCCGACGTGGTGCGCCCGTGCCGCCGTCCTGCACCATCACGCTCTTGAACTCGGGCAGGTGCGTGGAGACCGGGTCGTTCAGCGCGACCTTCCCCTCCTCCACCAGCATCATCACGGCGACGCCAGTGACCGCCTTGGTCATGGAGTAGATGCGGAACAACGTGCGATCCGTCATCAGCGCCTTGCTCTCCATGTTCTGGAGTCCCACCGGCTCGAGATAGACAAGCTTGCCGCGCCGCGACACTGCGGCGACCGCACCGGCGATCTTGCGATCGGCGACATATTGACGAAGCAGCGCCGTGGCTGACTGGAGCCTGGCGCCAGACATGCCGACTGTCTCTGGAGTGGCTCTCGGCATCCCGGCCTCACGTTGCGCGCGTGCCGTGGTGGCAGTCGAGGCAAGCGCGAGCACGACTGCCATGGCAGACGCTGAAAGTCGAAAAGCACTGATGTGTGTACGCATGGGTAGCAGTCTGCCTATCGCAGGCTGCATTTTACGTACTTTTGCAGTCGTGAGTGTCAGCTCGCGATCAGGCCGCGCTGCTGCCGTGTCCGTTCTGCGCGAGGTCTGCCAGCAGCCGTTCGAGCGCGGTGGGCTCAACGGGCTTGACCATGTGCACGTTGAGTCCGACCTCGGTCGAGCGTTGACGGTCCTCGTCCTGGCCCCATCCCGTCACCGCGATCAGGAACATCGATCGTCCCCACGCCTGTTCGCGGATTCGTTGTGCGACCTCGTAGCCATTGAGCTTCGGCAAGCCGATATCGAGGAGCACCACCTCCGGCAGAAAGCTCTCCGCCGTCGCGACGGCGCTCTCGCCATCATTCGCGGTGCGCGTGTCGTGCCCCATGATGGAGAGCATCATGGCCAGGCTCATTGCAGAGTCGTGGTTGTCGTCCACGACGAGAATGCGGAAGCCGCGTCGTTCGGACTTCAGCGGGGGGGCGCTCGAGGGGTTCACATCGGCCATGGTGTTGTCGGCAAGCATCTAGTGGAACGTACTCAATGAAGTACTACCGGGCCGTTCCGTAGGAACGGCCCCACTGCTGCGAAGAGCTTGCCGCTGGTAGTACCTGTTTCACTGAATACGCTCCATGAGTCGTCCAATCGGGTTGCTCAGCTGGCCACTGGCGCACAGGCGCGCCAGTGGGTAGACCTGCCGGGGGGCCGAGGCCTTCTGCGGGAGTTCTGCAACTGCAATGCCATCAAGGACTTCGTGATAGGCTCTTTTTGATGGCCAGCGCGACTCCTGTTGATGACGAAGCAACACTCGTCGCGCAGCTGCGTGCCGGTGATGAAGCGGCGTTCGAGCAGGTGGTGCGCTCGTACGGCGGACGGCTGCTGGCCGTCGCGCGCCGGATTGTCGGGTCCGAAGAGGACGCGCGCGACGTCGTGCAGGATGCGTTCATGAACGCGTTCCGAAGCCTCGACCGCTTTGAAGGCACTGCCAAGCTCTCAACCTGGCTCCACCGCATCGTGGTCAACGCGGCCCTTATGAGACTGCGGACGCGGAAACGGAAGCCGGAACAGTCGATCGAGACCCTGCTGCCCTCTTTCATGGACGACGGACACCATCAGGAGCGGTTCAAGAGCTGGGAGGAGCCGGTCGATAAGCTGATGGAACGGGCCGAGAACCGGGAGCTGGTTCGCAAGCAAATTGACGCCCTTCCGGAGGGCTACCGTACCGTTCTCGTGTTGCGCGACATCGAAGGTCTAGATACCGAGGAAACTGCGAACGTGCTTGGTTTGTCCGTCAACGCCACGAAGATCCGGTTGCACCGCGCCCGCCAGGCGCTGCGGACGCTGCTGGCTCCCCACTTCAGGAGCGCTGTCTCATGAAATGCCGGGAACTCGCGGAATTCCTGAACGACTACGTGAGCAACGAGCTCCCGGAAGAGAACCGTGTTCACTTCGAGTTCCACATATCGAAGTGCAAGAACTGCCGCGAATACATGGTCCAGTACGAAGTCGTCATCAAGGCCGGCAAGATTGCCTGCGATGAGATGAGCGACGAAATGCCGGCCATGCCCGAAGAACTGATCAAAGCCGTACTCGCGTCCCGCCAGAAAAGTTAAAAGTTAAAAGTTAAAAGTTAAAAGTTAAAAGTTGGCACGCCCCATGTTGATACGGGGCGTATCAATTGCTACACTTGGTGTGTGTCAACTGTGCAGCTGATTTTCATCTCCGATGCGGCGCGGATGCTGGACATGCATCCACAGACGCTGCGCAAGTACGAGCGGCTCGGACTGGTGCGCCCGGCGCGGACCGTGGGCAGCATGCGGCTGTATTCACACGACGAGATCGAGCGGTTGCGCTTCATCAAGCGGCTCGTGGAGGACGCCGGCGTCAACCTGGCTGGGGTGCAGCAGCTGTTGTCCGTGGCGGAAGTCATGCAGCGCATTCGTCCGTTGATGGAGCCCGCTGCCCTGCAGCGTGATGCGACGCGGAAGCGGCTGTTGCGGGAAATGGACCGGCTATCGGCGCTGTTGGGGCTGGACGAGGGCTAACGTGGATTTCAAGGACTACTACACCACGCTCGGCGTCTCCAAGACGGCCTCCGACAAGGAGATCAAGCAGGCGTTCCGGAAGCTGGCGCGCAAGTACCACCCGGACGTGAATCCTGGCGACAAGGGGGCCGAGGGAAAGTTCAAGGAAGTGAACGAGGCCAACGAAGTGCTGAGCGATCCGCAGAAGCGGAAGAAGTACGACGAGCTCGGCGCCAACTGGCGCGCCTACGAGAACGCGCCTCCGGGCGCGGGTCCGTTTGGCGGCGGTGCGCCGTTCGGCGGCCAGTGGAGCACCGGCGGACAGGGGGGCGGCTTCCACACCATGACGCCAGAGGAAATGAACGACATGTTCGGCGGCGCGGGCGCCGACAGTCCGTTCTCCGACTTCTTCACGACGTTCTTCGGCGGCATGGGCGGCGAACAGGCGACCGGGGCCCGCGGCGGCCGATCGCGGCCGCGCAACCGCAAGGGCCAGGACATCGAGCACCCGTTCGAGCTCGATCTCGAGGACGCGATTCGCGGCAGCGTGCAGCGCCTGCAGTTGCGTCACGACGGTCATGCGCGCTCGGTTGAGGTGCGGATTCCGCCCGGGGTCACCGACGGGTCGCGTGTGCGGGTGGCCGGCGAAGGCGGCCGCGGCAGCGGCAGCGCGCCCAGCGGCGACCTGTTCCTGCGCGTGCAGTTGAAGCCGCACCCGGTCTTCGAGGTCAAGGGACGCGATGTCTACACGCGCGCGCGGGTGCCGGTGCCTGTGGCCGTGCTCGGCGGCGAGGTGGACGTCATCACGCCCGAGCAGAAGACGCTGCGCCTGAAGCTCCCTGCCGGCACGCAGAGCGGACAGCGCTTCCGGCTGCGCGGCCACGGGCTGCCGAACGTCGGGAAGGCCGATGATCGAGGCGACCTGTATGCGAGCGTCGAAGTCGACATCCCGAAGTCATTGAGCGATGAGGAACGGAAGCATTACGAGGCGTTGCGCGAAGTGAGAAGTGAGAAGTGAGAAGTGAGAAGTAGTAAGTAAGAAGCGGGAAGCGAGTCAGGTCATGAATCTCAACAAGTTCACCGAGAAGGCACAGGAAGCCGTTGTCGCCGCACCGCAGCTGGCGTCGACGATGAACCATGCGCAAGTGGAACCCGAGCACCTGCTGGTCACGCTTGCCGAGCAGCAAGGCGGCGTGGTGCCAAGCGTGCTGCGCAAGCTGAATGTCGATCCCGCCGACGTGGCGCGCAGCATGCGCGAACAGCTCGGCAAGCAGCCCAAGGCGCACGGTGGCGCGGAACCGCACATGTCGCCGCGCCTGCGCGTCATCTTTGACGCCGCACAGGCCGATGCCAAGGTGATGCAGGACGAGTTCGTCAGCACCGAGCACCTGCTGCTGGGGTTGCTCGGCGAACCAGGCCGCTCCCCTGCTATTGACTTTCTGAAGAGCAAGGGCCTGACGCGCGAGCGCGTGCTCGAAGCACTGGCCGGCGTGCGTGGCAGCCAGCGCGTCACCGACCAGAATCCCGAGGGCAAGTACGAGGCGCTCGAGAAGTATGGCCGGGACCTGACCGAGCTGGCGCGCAAGGGCAAGCTGGACCCGGTAATCGGCCGCGACGAAGAGGTCCGCCGTGTGATCCAGGTGCTGTCGCGCCGCACCAAGAACAATCCCGTGCTGATCGGCGAACCCGGCGTCGGCAAGACCGCGATCGTGGAGGGCCTGGCCCAGCGCATCATCCGCGGCGACGTCCCCGAGGGTCTCAAGGACAAGCAGATCGTGACGCTCGACATGGGCTCGCTGATCGCCGGCGCGAAGTATCGCGGTGAGTTCGAAGACCGCCTCAAGGCGGTCCTGAAGGAAGTCGTCGACTCCGCCGGGCAGATCGTGCTGTTCATCGACGAACTGCACACGGTTGTCGGCGCCGGCGCGTCGGAAGGGTCGCTCGATGCCTCGAACATGCTGAAGCCCATGCTGGCACGCGGTGAACTGCATACCATCGGCGCGACGACCCTCAACGAGTACCAGAAGTACATCGAGAAGGACGCCGCGCTCGAACGCCGCTTCCAGCCGGTGACCGTTGGCGAACCGACGGTCGAAGACACGATCAGCATCCTGCGCGGCCTGCGCGAGCGCTACGAGATCCATCATGGCGTGAAGTTCAAGGACGCCGCGCTCGTGGCGGCAGCCGTGCTGTCGAATCGCTACATCTCGGACCGCTTCCTGCCGGACAAGGCCATTGACCTGATGGACGAGGCCGCGTCGAAGCTGCGCATGGAGATCGATTCCCTGCCGGTGGAACTGGACGAGGTGCAGCGCCGAACGATGCAGCTCGAGATCGAGCGCGAAGCGCTACGCAAGGAGAAGGACGCCGCGTCGAAGGAACGGCTGACCAGGCTGGAAGCGGAACTCGCCAACCTGAAGGAACAGGCGACGCAGTTGCGGGCGCACTGGGAACAGGAAAAGGAAGCGATCCAGCAAGGCCGCAAGCTCAAGGAGCAACTGGAACAGGTGCGCCTGTCGGTTGAACAGGCGCAGCGCGCCGGGGACTACGCCAAGGCGTCGGAGCTGCAGTACGGCCGCGTGCCTGCGCTCGAGAATGAGCTCAAGAACCAGGAAGAACGCCTGCACGATCTTCAGAAGACGAAGAGCATGCTGAAGGAAGAGGTCGACGAGGAAGACATTGCCGAGGTCGTCGGCAAGTGGACCGGAATCCCTGTCAGCCGCCTCATGGAAGGCGAAATCCAGAAGCTGCTGAAGATGGAAGAGCGTCTGCATCACCGCGTCATCGGCCAGGACGATGCGATCAATGCGGTTGCGAATGCGATTCGTCGGGCTCGCGCGGGCCTGCAGGATCCGAATCGGCCGCTCGGCAGCTTCATCTTCCTGGGGCCGACCGGTGTCGGCAAGACCGAACTTGCCCGCGCGCTCGCCGAGTTCCTGTTCGATGACGAGACCGCGATGGTCCGCATCGACATGTCGGAATACCAGGAGAAACACACGGTGTCGCGCATGATCGGCGCGCCGCCGGGATACGTGGGCTATGACGAGGCCGGCCAGCTGACCGAAGCCGTGCGCCGTCGTCCGTACGCGGTTGTGCTGTTCGACGAGATCGAGAAAGCGCATCCCGAAGTCCTCAACGTCATGCTGCAGTTGCTGGACGACGGGCGGCTGACGGACGGCAAGGGGCGGATCATCGACTTCACCAATACCGTGATCGTCATGACCTCCAACCTGCGCGACCAGGACGCGCTCCGCGGCCATTTCCGGCCGGAGTTCATCAACCGCATCGACGAGATCGTGTTCTTCCATTCGCTCGACAAGGAACACATCAAGTCGATTGTGGACATCCAGTTGCGCGGCCTGTTGAAGCGGCTCAGCGAGCGCAAAATCGGCGTCGAACTCACCGATGCGGCCAAGGATTTCCTGGTCACTGAGGGGTATGATCCAGTCTACGGGGCTCGTCCGCTCAAGCGCGCCCTGCAACGGCGGCTGCTGGATCCACTGGCCCGCCGGGTGCTCGAAGGCGCGTTCCGCGAAGGCGATACGGTCGCCGTGGATGTGTCGGGCGACGAGCTGAGCTTCGCGAAAGGTCACGCAGTCCATGCCTAGTCCAACGCTACCGCCCGGCGGGAAGGATCGCCGTCAGCAGCCCAAGCCCACCGCGCTCTGGTGGGTGCTGGGCGCGCTGACCTTGCTGGCGATCGGGCAGGCGTATTTCATGGCGCCGCAGGGCCAGCAGATCTCGTACAGCGAGTTCAAGAATCTGGTCCGTACTGGGCAGGTCGCGGAAGTTGCGGTTGGTGATACCAGCATTCGCGGCACGTTGAAGAAGGCGGAGAACAACGTCACGACGTTCTCGACCACGCGCATCGAGGATCCCAAGCTGATCGAGGAGCTGGAATCGGCGAGCGTGAAGTACTCGGGCGAGATCGTCAGCCGCTGGCTGCCGGAATTGCTGGGGCTGCTCCTCCCCTTCATCCTGATCATCGCCGCCTGGTCGTACTTCGCCCGCCGCATGGGCGGCGCTGAAGGCGGCGTGATGTCGTTTGCGCGGAGCAAGGCGAAGATCTACGCCGAGGAAGAGGTCAAGACGACCTTCCAGGACGTCGCGGGGGTCGACGAGGCGGCGCAGGAGCTGCGCGAGATCGTGGAGTTCCTGAAGAACCCGCGCAAGTTCACCAACCTTGGCGGCAAAATCCCCAAGGGCGTGATGCTGGTTGGCCCTCCCGGGACCGGCAAGACGCTGCTGGCGCGCGCCGTGGCCGGTGAGGCCAAGGTCCCCTTCTTCAGCCTGAGTGGTTCCGAGTTCGTCGAGATGTTCGTCGGCGTCGGCGCGGCCCGCGTGCGCGATCTGTTCCAGCAGGCGGATGCGAAGGCGCCCTGCATCGTGTTCATCGACGAGCTCGACGCGCTCGGCAAGGCGCGCGTCCAGAGCCCGATCGGCAGCCACGAAGAACGGGAGCAGACGCTCAACCAGCTGCTCGCCGAGATGGACGGCTTCGACGCACGCAAGGCGATCATCATCATGGCAGCGACCAACCGCCCTGAAGTGCTCGACCCTGCGCTGATGCGGCCGGGACGTTTTGATCGCCAGGTGCTGGTTGACAAGCCGGATGTGAAGGGCCGCGAAGAGGTCCTGAAGATCCACGTCCGCAACGTGAAGCTCGATCCGTCGGTGGAGTTGCGCAAGATCGCGGCGCGCACCGCCGGCTTTGCCGGCGCCGACCTGGCGAACCTGGTCAACGAAGCGGCCCTGCTCGCCGCCCGCCGCGATGGCGAAAGCGTGGTGATGCGCGACTTCGACGAAGCCATTGATCGGCTGATCGCCGGCCTCGAAAAGAAGCGCGTCATGAGCACGCGGGAGCGCGAAATCGTCGCGTACCACGAGGCCGGTCACGCGATCGTGGCCAGCGTGCTGCCGAACATGGATCCGGTCCACAAGATCTCGATCGTGGCCCGCGGATTTGGCGCGCTCGGCTACACCATGCAATTGCCGCTCGAGGACCGCTACTTGATGCAGCGCGGCGACTTGCTCAATCAGCTCGCTATCCTGCTCGGCGGCCGCGCCGCCGAAGAGATCGCGGTCGGCGAGATTTCCACCGGCGCCCAGAACGACCTGCAGCGCGTGAGTGATGTCGCCCGCTCGATGGTCACCGAATGGGGCATGAGCGAGAAGCTCGGCACCGTGAACTACGACCCCGGCCGCCGCAATCGCTTCCTCGATGTCGGCATGCCCGCCGAACGCGGCCTCTATAGCGAGGATACGGCGCGCATGATCGACGAAGAGGTCAAGTTGATCATCACCGGCGCCCATAACGAGGCCCGCCGCGTCCTGCGCGAGAATCGCGACGTCCTCGAGCGCGTGACCCGCACCCTGCTCGAAAAGGAAGTCATGGAAGGCGACGAACTGCGCGCCATCATGAACCTTCCCAGGGCCGTAAACCTCTAGATGTCGGATTTCGGATCGAGCGGATTTCGGATCTGAGTGCTGCGGATAGGTCCGACATCCACTCGATCCGACATCCAGCGAATAGATCCGACATCCACTCGATCCGACATCCAGCGGATAGATCCGACATCCACTCGATCCGATATCTGAAATCTAGTTGACTGCAATGCAGGCATTGATTTAGCCTGCATTGCAGACATGGCAGCCATCTACCTCGGCGAATTCGAATACGCGGTCCTGCTGGCGATCCTGCACCTCGACCAGGACGCGTATGCCGTCCCCATCCGTGAACTGATCGAACAACGCACCTCCCGTCCCGTTGCCCGAGGTGCGCTCTACACGGGACTCGATCGCCTCGAAGCCAAGGGCTGTCTCAAGTCGCGCATGGGCGATCCGTCGGAGGAACGCGGCGGCAAGGCGCGGCGCTACTACTCCGTCACCGCGGCCGGCATGAAGGCGCTGCGCGCCACCCACGACGCGCTGTCGAGCATGAGCAGGGGCCTTGAATCCGTCCTGACACCAGGGCCGCAGAAGGCGCACAAGGCTTAATCCAGGGCCGCAGATAGCGCAGAGACCAGACGAATGATGCATACGACTTCTCTTGCTGAATGCCTCCTGGCGCTCGTCGTGCGTGATTCAGAGACGCGTGAATCGATTGTCGGCGACCTGCGCGAGGAAGCAGCGCGTCTCGAGAAGAAAGCCGGCGCGGCAAAGGCGGCGCGGTGGCAGCTGCGTCAGAGCCTTGGTATCGCCGTGCGATACGGATTCGTCACGCTGTTTCGCCGGAAGCCGCCGGTGCGATGGATCTCAATTGCGACCCTGGAGCCGGAGGGCCCCTGGTGGACCGGCCTGCATCGGGACCTGATGTATGCCCGCCGCGCGATCGTGCAGCGGCCCATGCTCTCGGCGACGGTGGTTCTGACCCTGGCGCTGGCGCTGGCTGCCAACAGCACGACGTTCAGCCTGATGGATGCCCTGGTATTGCGACCCTACCGGTTCGCCGGGCTCGATCGCTTGATCGTCGCGACGAACACCAACATCGACCACGCGTTCTTCGACCGGCTGAACGTCACCGCCGCCGATTTCCGCGAATGGCGAGAGCGCGCCACCACCGTCCAGGACTGGGCGATGTACCAGTGGTGGGACGCCAACCTCTCGGGTGTGGACGTCCCCGAACAGGTGCCCGGCTTCTTCGTGTCTGCCGGCTTCTTCGATCTGCTCGATGCAAAGCCGGTGCTCGGCCGAGCGTTTCTCGACGCCGAGACCGAACCCGGTCGCCATCAGCGGGTCGTACTCGGTCACGGATTGTGGACGCGCCGCTTCGCTTCCGACCCGGCCATTGTCGGTAAGAGCGTCCGGCTGGATGGTGAGCCGTACGAAGTCGTGGGAGTCGCTCCTGCCGGATTCAACACGCCCGATGGTGCGGAGCTCTGGGCGCCGATTGCGATGACTGACGAGCAGTGGGCCAACCGCCGTGCCGAGAACTTCGGCATCTTTGGCCGATTGCGTGATGGCGCGACGCTCGAACAGGCGCGCGCCGAACTGACGACGATCGTCGATACGCAGCGCCGGGAATTCCCCGATACGAACTCGCAGCGCCACGCGCGCGTGATGTCGTTCACCTCGGGCATGGCCGATCCGGGCGCCGGCGCGTTCATCGGCATCTGGCAGGCCGCCGCCCTGCTGTTGCTGTTGATCGCGTGTGCGAACATCGCCAACCTGTTGATGGCGCGCGGCGCCGAACGGTCGTCCGAGTACGCGCTGCGACTTGCGCTCGGCGCGAGCCGTGCACGCATCTTTACGCAGACGCTGCTCGAAGGGCTGCTGCTCGCGCTGATCGCGATCGCGGCGTCGATGCCCCTGCTGGCCATTGGGCTGGGCCTGTCGCGTGCATCAATACCGGCGTCGGTGCTTCGCTTCGTTCCCGGCTGGGCCTTCATCCGCATCGATCTCGACCTCTTTATCGTCACTGCCCTGCTGGGAACGGTGGCGATGGTCGTCTTCTCGGTGTTGCCGGCCTTACAGGCGATCCGCGCCCAGGTGTCGGACACGTTGCGCCAGTCAGGACGCAGCCTGACGCCTGGACGTAACCGTCAATGGCTCCGAAGCGCGCTGGCGACGACACAGGTAGCACTGGCGCTGGCGCTGCTGTTCGCGTCGGCGATGTCGATGACGGCGGCGGACAGGACCGTGAACGGCGTCTTGGGATTCGACAAAGACAACGTCCTCGTCGCGCAGCTTAATCTGCCCGAGCGCAAGTACAGCGACCCGGTCGCGCGGCGACGGCTCATCACCGAGGTCACCGACGCGATGAAGTCGATCCCCGCGGCGACGAGCGTCGGCGCGACCAGCATCATTCCGGCGGCGTTCAACAACAACAGCCGCAAGTTCTATCCCGAGGGCGTGGAACTCAAGGAACCCGACGCGCGATGGGCGCAGTTCCGCGCTACCACCCCGGAGTTCTTCTCCGCGTTGAAGATTCCCGTGATCCGCGGACGCCTGTTCGACGACAGCGATCGTGTAGACGGCCAGCAGGTTGCGGTGGTCAGCCAGGCGTTGGCGACAAGGTACTGGGGCGACGAGGATCCGCTTGGCAAGCGCTTCAAGCTCGCGGTCGATGGTCCGTGGATTACCGTCGTCGGCGTGTCGGGCAACGTCGTCCACAATTGGTTTGTCCGGCAGTTCGACGCGGTTTACCGCCCCATCACGCAGGTGGCGCCATACTCGGTAGCGTTCACGGTTCGCACCGTCGGCGACCCGGCCGCGCTGGCCGGCGATCTTCGCAGGGCGGTGTCGAGGGCCGACGCCGATCAGCCGATCGCATCCTTGATGCCGCTGTCCACCCTGGTCGAGGAACGTGCCGCCGGCTTCGTGTTCATTGCCCGCGCCCTCGGTGTCGTCGGCCTGATTGCGTTGGTCCTGTCGGTGATGGGCATCTACAGCTTGATGGCGTTTCTCACGAGCCAGCGCACGCAGGAGATTGGCGTGCGCATGGCGCTCGGCGCCAGCCGCTGGCAAGTGGTGCGCGCCACCACCAGCCGCGCGCTCGCGATCACCGGCGCCGGTGCCGCCGTCGGAGCGGCACTTGCGCTCGGCGTCGGCCGGGTGATGGAGTCATTGCTCTTTGGACTGGTGAATATCGACCTGCTGCAGTTGGCCGTACTGGTGTCGGGGCTGGCGGCTGTCGCATTGGTCGCGGCCTACGTCCCCGCGCGTCGCGCGGCAAAGATCGATCCAATGACCGCGCTGCGCGAGTCCTAGGCACTTCAGGCACCGCACGCACCCGTTCGCACCTATAATCTCGGCCGAGGTCCACACCCTTGGCCGAATTGTTTCATCAAGTCTACGATCCCGTCGCCGGCAGCATCTTCTTTTCAGCTGTCGTCGCATCCCTGCCACCGCTGGTTCTCGCGCTGATGCTGGCGTATTGGCGCTTCGCGCCGTGGAAGTCGGCGATCGCCGGCGCCGCCAGTGCGTTCCTGCTCGCGTGGCTGGTGTGGGGCATGCCGTTCACGCTGACGGTGGCCGCCGCGACGCATGGCATGGCTTACGGCTTGTGGCCGATCTGCTGGATCGTGTTCAGCGCCGTCCTCTTCTACAACCTGTCCGTTGAGAGCGGCGATTTCGACGTCATCCGCCGATCGCTGGCGCGGCTGACGACGGATCGGCGCATCCAGGTGTTGCTGGTGGCGTTCTGCTTCGGCGCGCTGATTGAAGGCATTGCGGGCTTCGGTGCGCCGGTTGCGATTACGGCGTCGATGCTTGCCGGTCTTGGCTTCGAACCGATCATGGCCGCCGTGCTGGCGCTGATCGCCAACACCGCGCCGGTCGCATTTGGATCGCTCGGCATTCCGGTCACCACGCTTGGCGGCCTGTTGGCGCCAATGCTGGGCCACGACACGCAGACGACGACGCGTGCGTTGTCGTCGATGGTTGGGCGGCAGCTGCCCTTTTTCTCGCTGATCATTCCCGCCTACCTCGTCGTGTTGTATGCGGGCTGGAGCCGGATGATGGGCGTGTTGCCGGCGGTGGTCGTTGCCGGCGTGACGTTCGCGATTGGTCAGTTCGCGGTCTCCAACTACGTCGGTCCCGAACTGACCGACACGCTAGCGGCGCTGGTGTCACTCGCATCCGTGGCGCTGTTGCTCAAGTTCTGGAAGCCGGCGGATAGCGTCGGAGAAGTCAACGCGCCGGTCGAGACGACGATCGACTCGAGCGCGCGCGTGTGGCGCGCGTATGCGACCTATGGAATTCTCGTTGTCGTGGTGTTGATCGGCCAGAGCGGCAACTTTGCCGGGATGTCGCAGGTGAAGCCGCCCGCCAATATCACGGCGCTGCTGCGATGCGGCCAGGCAGGGTTCCGCCTGTGCCCCGAGCCGTGGGTCGGCCCAATGGCATCCGAAGCACCGCAGGCGTTCCGGTTCCCGGTGTGGGACTTCAACTGGCCGGGCGCCTACCAGATGGTCGATGGCAAGGTGATGCCGCTGGTGCAGCGCGAGGTCCCGGTCGTCAACCAGTCGACGCCGTACGGCCTGACCTATCGCCTCGACTTCATGGCGACCGCAGGCACGCTCGTGTTGTTTTCGACCATCATCGCGTTCATTCCGATGTTGATGGCGGGTGCCAGCGCATCGATCTTCGGTGTCGCTTTCGGGAAGACCGTCACGCAGTTGAGGCTGCCGATCGTCACCATTGCGTTCATCCTGTCGATCGCCACGGTGATGAACTATTCGGGCATGACGTCGTCAATGGCGCTGGCGCTGGCGCAGACCGGATGGCTGTTCCCCTTCTTCTCCGCATGGCTCGGCATGCTCGGCGTATTCCTGACCGGCAGCGATACCTCGTCCAACACGCTGTTTGGCCCGCTGCAGGCCACGACCGCGAAGGTGTCGGGTCTTGATCCGATCCTGATGGGCGCCACGAACAGCTCGGCTGGCGTGATGGGCAAGATGATCAGTCCCCAGAACCTCTCGGTGGGCGCCGCCGGTGTCGGCGCCGTCGGCCGCGAGGGCGAGATCTTCTCGAAGGTCATCTTCCACAGTCTCGTGCTGACGGCACTGATGGGCTTGCTCGCGATGCTGCAAGCCTACGTGGTGCCGTGGATGGTACCGACGCTGTAACGAATCTGCCTGCGCGGGGCGCTAGTAGTCCAAACTGAACCGTGCTGTCATGTCACAGCACGGTTCACTGACGTACCGCTCGGCTAAAATGGCCGCACGCAGTGGGTCCCCTTAGTTTTGGCACGTTCACATTCGATTCTGGCGCGCGGCTACTCGTGCAAGCGGGTGAATCGGTTCACCTGACCTCCAAGGCCATCGACTTGCTGACGTTGCTCGTCTCGCGACGTCCCGAGGCGGTCGCCAAGAAAGAGATTCACCAGCGCCTGTGGCCCGACACGTTCGTGTCGGAAGTGAGCCTGACCACGCTGATCTTCGAATTGAGAACGGCGCTCGGTGAGAGCGCTCGCAAGCCGCGCTTGATTCGTACCGTCCACGGTTACGGCTACGCGTTTCAGGGTGACAGCGGCCAGAACGCCACGACGAATGAAGAGACGCCATTCTGCATCATCTATGAAGGCCGCGAGTTCGGGTTGCAGCGTGGTGAGAACCTGCTCGGCCGGTCGAGGGACTGCCGCGTGCGGCTGGATTCGACCCGCGTGTCGCGCAGGCATGCGCGCATCACCATCGATGGCGATGCGGCGTTGATCGAGGATTGTGGCAGCCGCAACGGGACATGGGTCAGCGGCGAACGCGCGGCCGGCCGTGTGCGCTTGAGTGACGGCGATGACATTGCCATCGCCGGTCACAAGATGCTGTTTCGCATGCTCGCGCCAGGATCCGGCGCCGAGCCCACGACCTAGCCGGTTGACATTGGGGTCTGACCCCAATGTCAACCTTTCGCTGCTAATAAACAACGACCGGTTGATGTTGGGGTCAGACCCCAAGCACTACGAGGTCGGAGCCGGGTCGACGGGGGGCTTCTTCGGACCCGGTGCTTCTTCCGCCGCCTGGAACCCACACGCCTTGTGCGAGCCGTCGCAGAACGGCTTCTCCTTCGACTGGCCGCAGCGGCACACCGCGAACGGCTTCTTCGGCACGTAGTACTCGTTGCCGTTCCAATCGATCAACTTCACGTCCTCGCCCTCGACGAGGATCGAACCGTTTTGACGAACTTTTAATGTGACCATTAATCCCTTCGCGAACGTTGGCCGAACGATCGTCTGACGACTGTCGAACGATCGCCGAACGGGTTAGCCCTTCTGCATGGCCGAGAGGAACTCGGCGTTGTTCTTGGTCTTTGCCATCTTGTCGAGCAGCAATTCCATCGCTTCGACCGGTGACAGTGGATTGAGCACGCGACGCAGCACGTAGATGCGCTGCAGGTCTTCCTTCGGGATCAACAACTCCTCCTTGCGCGTGCCACTCTTGAGGATGTCGATCGCCGGGAACGTGCGCTTGTCCGACAGCTTGCGATCCAGGTGGATTTCGCTGTTGCCGGTGCCCTTGAACTCTTCGAAGATCACGTCGTCCATGCGCGAGCCGGTGTCGATCAGCGCGGTGGCGACGATGGTCAGCGAGCCGCCTTCTTCGATGTTGCGGGCGGCGCCGAAGAAGCGCTTGGGCTTCTGGAGCGCGTTGCTGTCGAGACCGCCTGACAGCACCTTGCCCGACGCCGGGATCACGGTGTTATAGGCGCGCGCCAGGCGCGTGATCGAGTCGAGCAGGATCAGCACGTCCTTCTTGTGCTCGACCAGGCGCTTGGCCTTTTCGATCACCATTTCGGCGACCTGCACGTGGCGCTGCGCGGGTTCGTCGAACGTGGAGGCGATCACTTCGCCATCCACCGATCGCTGCATGTCCGTGACTTCTTCCGGACGTTCGTCGATCAGCAGGACGATCAGGTAGACCTCGGGATGATTCTTGGCAACCGACTGCGCGATCGACTGCAGCAGCATCGTCTTGCCGGTGCGTGGCGGCGCGACGATCAGGCCGCGCTGGCCCTTGCCGAGCGGCGTCATCAGGTCCATCACGCGTGCCGACAGGTTGTCGGCCTCGGTCTCGAGCTTGTAGCGCTCGAGCGGATAGAGCGGCGTGAGGTTCTCGAAGAACAGCTTCTCGCGCGCCTGGTCCGGCGCCTCGAAGTTGACCGCCTCGACCTTGATCAGCGCGAAGTAGCGCTCCCCTTCTTTCGGCGAGCGGATTTGGCCGGAGACGGTGTCGCCGGTCTGCAGGTCGAACTTGCGTATCTGTGAAGGGGAAACGTAGATGTCGTCAGGGCCCGGCAGGTAGTTGTAATCCGGTGCGCGGAGGAAGCCGAAACCGTCCGGCAGCACCTCGAGCACGCCTTCCGAGAAGATGAAACCGCTCTGCTCGGTCTGGGCTTTCAGGATCTGGAAGATCAGCTCCTGCTTGCGCATCCCGGTCGCGCCGGCGACTTCCAGCTCCTTGGCGACCTGGGTGAGATGCTGGATCGTCATCTCCTTCAGGTCGGTGATGTTCAGGCCCGGCTTCTTGCCCTCCTGCAGGGCTGCCGCGGCGTGTTCAGCGGCTTCGTTGGCGACGTCTGGCTGCGGAGGGGGCTGGTGTCCACCACCGCGGTGGGATCCGTGACGCTTGTGACTAGGCATGCAGGTTATCCAAAGACAGTGTTTCCGGGTTGTCGGGCGTGTGTGTTGTCAGGCTCTGGTGAGGGGTGCGGAGAGGTCCGCAAGAGAAACAGCAGGCAAAACGGAGTGAAACTGCCGGTAGTATATCACCAGTGCATCGCATCACGCTTCCGCTGCTCCTCCTCGCAGCGCTGACCTTTTTCGCTGGTCTGGGGCGTGGCGCCATTACCGACTCGGATGAGGCGTTTTACGCCGAATCGTCCCGGGAAATGGTGGCGTCCGGCGACTGGCTGACCCCCTATTACAACTACGAGAAGCGCTTTCAGAAGCCGGTCCTCTATTACTGGCTGACCTCCGCCACGTACCTCGTGACCGGGGCGAGCGAACTCGGCGCGCGATTGTGGGCGGCCCTGGCCGGGGTGGGGCTGGTCCTGGTCACGGCGGCGTGCGGCCGGCGATGGTACGACGAGACGACGGGTTTGCTCGCCGGCGCTATTGTGGCGACGAACTTCGGATATTTCTCGATCGGGCGCATGGCGCTGCCCGACTTACCGCTCACCTTCTGCATCACGCTTGCGATATGGGCGGCATTCATCTCGACGCTCGAGTCCGAGCGTTCGCCGCGAAAGTTCGTAATTCTCGCCGCGCTTGGCCTGGGACTGGGTTTCCTGATGAAGGGGCCGGTCGGACTGCTGATTCCGGCGATCGTCATCGTGCCGGTGTTGATGATCGAACGCCGCTCGATCGGTTTGAATCCCGCCGACATGGTGCTCGGCTTCGTGATCATGCTCGCGGTGGCGTTGCCGTGGTACATCGCGATGTGGATGCAGCACGGCAACGAGTATCTGCAGAGCTTCTTTGTCGGCGACAACTTCGAGCGCTTTGCGACCGACCGGTTCAACGATCCGCGGCCGTGGTGGTTCTATCTGCCGGTCGTGGCCGGCGGCCTGTTGCCGTGGACCCCGCTGGCCCTCACCTGGCTCGGACCGATCACGCAGTTTCTCCGTGGCCGCCGTGGGCTGCACACCATCGACCTGCGCCTGTTGATGTGGGCGGCGCTGCCGCTGATCTTCTACACGCTGTCGGTCGGCAAACAGCCACGCTACATCCTGCCGGTGCTGCCGCCGCTCGCCCTCCTGCTCGCGTCGTCGATCGTCGAGCGCACGCAGGAGCACCGCGGCCTTGACGGTGCGCGATCGTCCCCGCGGCGTGCTCTGCCCGTGGTTGTCGGATCGCTGATCAGCGGCATCTTCTTCGTCGCGCTGGCGGTGCTGCTGTATCGGGCGCAGCCCCTGCTGATCAACGTGGAGCCGGTTTACACCACCATCGCGTCGTATCTGATCGCGACCGTGGGCGCGATCGTGATCCTGGTCGCGATTTCAGGCGCGTGGCGCAGTGCGCCGGTCGCGATCGCGCTGGCCGGCGCCATCACGCTTCCGGTCGTGCAATATGGCGCGCTGTCGAGCGGCGGCGACGATACCGTCCGCCAGATGGCGCGCATTGTCCAGGAGCAGCGGACCGGCAACGAAGACGTCGGCACGCTTGGCGTGTTCGTGCGCAATCTCGTGTTTTATTCCGGTGTGAAGACCACCGACCTGATTGGCGACGAGCAGGTGAAGAATTTTCTCTCGCAGCCAGCACGCGTACTGATGGTGGCGCCGGTGACCGAGGTCGATCGCCTCGAGCGCGAGCACGGGCTCAGGCTGCATCGTGTGGCGGAACTGCTCTATTTCAATGAGGCTGGCGTCCGCGTGCGGACGCTGCTGTGGCCCGATCGCGACCGCGACCTGACGCGGGTCGTGCTGGTTTCCAACAAATAGGCGACGAGCCGTTCAGGCTCGTCGTTGGCGGACCGGTGTGGCGGATCAGCGAGCTGCGGTGAGCTTGCCTGATGATTCGAGCTTCTGCACGAACGCCTGGATGCGATCGCAGCCCTCCTTGAGGCGCTCGATCGACGTCGCATACGAGAGACGGAAGTATCCCGGCGCGTCGAAGCCTTCGCCCGGAGTCACGGCGACGGCGGATTCCTTCAGCATTGCTTCCGCAAACTCCGCGCTGCTCTTCAAGCCATTCGGCGAGAGCAGGTCGGCGATGTACGGAAACAGGTAGAACGCGCCGCCAGGCTTGACGCAGACGATCCGCGGGTCGGCGGTCAGCCAACCATGCACCGCATCCCGACGCTTGCGGTACTCGTTCAGCATGGTCGTCACGCCCTCCTGCGGGCCGGTCAACGCGGCAATGCCGGCCTTCTGCGTGAGCGAGTTCACGTTCGAGGTCGAGTGGCCCTGGATGACGTTACACTGCGCGATCACGTCCTTCGGGCCGATGGCCCAGCCGCAGCGCCAACCGGTCATGGCGTAGGCCTTTGAGGCCGCGCTGCAGATCACGGTGCGGTCGCGCATCTTGTCGAACAACACCTTGATCAGGTTGTGCGCGACCGGCTCGTAGATCAGCTTTTCGTAGGTGAAATCGACCACCACCCAGATACCGCGCGCCGAAGCGGCGTCGGCGATCTTCCCCATCTCCGCTTCGGTCATCAGCGCGCCGGTTGGATTGCACGGCGAGTTGATGATGATGCCCTTGGTCCTGGGCGTCATGGCGTCGATGAGCGGCTGCGCCTTGATGGTGAAGCCGTCTTCCATGTGTGTCTGCACGATCACCGGGGTCGCGTCGGCCAGCTTGATCTGATCGCCGATGCTGGGCCAGAACGGGCCGTGCGTGATCACTTCGTCGCCGGCCTGGAACAGCGCCATCGCGCTGTTGTAGAGGGCCTGCTTGGCGCCGGCGGTGATGATGACTTCTTCCGGCCTGATCTCCACGCCGTAATCCGCGCGATACCGTATGCACACGGCTTCGCGAAGTTCCATCACGCCGGGCGTGGGGGTGTACTTCGTGAAATTCGCATCGAGCGCGGCGTGCGCCGCGTTCTTGATGTGTTCAGGGGTGGCGAAGTCCGGCTCGCCGGCTCCAAGATCGACGACGTCCACGCCCTGGCGGCGCAGTCGCTCCGCGTCGGCGGCCACCTTGAGCGTCGGTGATACGGTGACGCGCGACATCCGTGATGCGAAACCCATCTCTCCCTACTTCTTTTTCGTTTTCTGCTTCTCGCGAAGCTTCTCTTCGACAATCGGCGGCACGAGGCCGGTGATCTCGCCGCCCAGCGTGAACACTTCCTTGATCAGGCGCGAGCTGATGTAAGTGTACTGCTCCGCCGGCATCATGAACACGGTTTCGAGCGCCGGATCCAGGTGGCGGTTCATCAGCGCCATCTGGAATTCGTATTCGAAATCCGAAACGGCGCGCAAGCCGCGCACCAGCACGCTCGCCTTCTTCTGCTTGGCGTAGTCCACCAGCAGGCCGTTGAAGGTGTCGACCTTGACGTTGCCGGCGTCCTTGAAGACGTGCTGGATGATCGCCACGCGCTCGTTCTCGCTGAACAGCGGCGCCTTCTCGACGTTGACGAGGATGGCGACGATGATCTCGTCGAAGATGCGCGAGCCGCGTTCGATAATGTCCACGTGTCCGCTGGTCAGCGGATCGAAGGATCCGGGGTAGATCGCAACACGCGGCGCTTTCGGAGTGGTCATGAATAAAAGGTCAAGGCGCTGTCGCCGGAGGTGACCGTCCGCGTCAACTCGACGCCGGCCGGCTGCGGCGGATTCACCCGCGACGCATGTTCGAGAACCACGATCCCGCCCTCGGCGCGCTGCCGGGCGGCGTTGGCGACGGCCGCTTCAAGATGCGCGTAGTCGTACGGCGGATCGAGCACCACGATATCGAAGGGGCCGCCCGGGAGCGGCGTCACCAGCGCGCGCTCCACATCGTCGCGGATGATAGCACAGCGATTCGCCTCGCGGCAGAGCGCGACGTTCTCCGCAATCAGCGCCGCGGCGCGCCGATCGAGTTCGATGCAGGTCGCGGCAACCGCGCCTCGGCTCAGCGCCTCGAGAGCGACCGCGCCGGTGCCGGCAAAGACATCCAGCACCTTCGAACCGGGGACGCGCATCTGCAGGATGTTGAAGAGCGTCCCGCGCAGCTTGTCGGAGGTCGGCCGAAGGCCGTCCCACTTGGGCGACTTCAGCGTACGTCCTTTGTGCTGGCCGGCAATGATGCGCATGTCAGGCGTGCGGGCCAGCGGGCCAGCGGGCTAGCAGGAGGTCAGCCAACGGTGATTAATCCAAACTGCCGTTGCCAGACGCTGCGCACGTAGGCGCGTTGTGGGTCGGTGAGGGTGCCCGCTTCGACCCGGGTGCGGGCCTCTTCGTAGGCGCGCTCGAGCAGGTCGGCGTCGCGCAGCAGATCACCAGCGCGGAGCGTGGGCAGGCCCGATTGCCGGGTGCCGAAAAAGTCGCCGGGGCCTCGCAGCTTCAAGTCGCGCTCGGCAATGATGAAGCCGTCGCTGGTCTCCTGCATCGCCTTCAACCGCTCGCGTGCATCGTCGGTCCACGGCGCCTGATACAGCAGGACGCACGTCGACGCGTGCTGTCCTCGTCCGATGCGTCCGCGCAATTGGTGCAGCTGCGACAAGCCAAATCGCTCCGCGTGCTCGATCACCATCAGCGTGGCGTTCGGGACGTCGACGCCGACCTCGACGACGGTCGTCGAGACCAGGATGTTCAGCTTCCCTGCTCCGAACTGGAGCATCACCGATTCTTTCTCGTCGCCCTTCATGCGCCCGTGCAGCAGCGCGACCGCGAACTCGGGAAAGACCTTGGCGATGTGTTCGGACATCGCCGTCGCGGCCTTGAGATCGATCTTCTCCGAGTCCTCGACCAGAGGATAGATCACGTAGACCTGGCGGCCGCGTCCGATCTCTTCGCGCATCATCGCGAAGACCTCATCGCGGCGCGAGTCGGCCCTCACCAGCGTGCGGATTGGTTGGCGCCCGGGCGGGAGACCGCGGATCACCGAGACTTCCATGTCGCCGCACTCGGTGAGCGCCAGCGTGCGCGGAATGGGCGTGGCGGTCATGACGAGCACGTCCGGGTTGAGGCCTTTCGCAGCCAGCGTGCCGCGCTGGACGACGCCAAAGCGGTGTTGCTCGTCGATCACGACCAGCGAGAGCGCCTTGAACTTGACGTGATCCTGGATCAGCGCCTGCGTGCCGATCACGAGGTTGATCTCGCCGCGTTCGATCGAGGGCAGCAAGTCCCGCCGCATCGCCGCAGTGACGCGCCCGGTCAGCAGCGCAACGCGATACGGCTTCCCGTCGAGCGCTTTCATGATGGTGCGGTAATGCTGTTCGGCGAGGATTTCCGTGGGCGCCATGAAGGCGACCTGGAACCCGTTCTCCATGGCCACGATCGCCGCCAGGAGTGCGACGATGGTCTTGCCGGCGCCGACGTCGCCTTGCAGCAGCCGCTGCATCGGCCACGCCTTCTGCATGTCGGCCACGATCTCGGCCAGCGCATCGCGCTGCCCTTCGGTCAGCTTGAACGGCAGCACCGCACGGGCGCACTGGCGAATGCGATTGTCAACCTTCGAGACAAGGCCCTTCTTCACCTGCGCGTTCTCGTGACGACGCAGCGCCAGGCCGGTTTGAAACACGAAGAAGTCCTCGAACACCAGGCGCCGCTGCGCGCTGGTCATGAACGCGTTGAGGTCGTCGACGGGCGTATCGGACGTGGGAAAGTGTGTCTGCCACAACGCCGCCTTCCGCGACGGCCAGTGCTCACGCGCGAGGATTTCATCCGGAATCGGATCGAAGTTCCCATCCGGAATCTGCTCGAGCGCCTGCCACACGAAACGCCGCTGCATGTTGGTCGTGACGCTGCCGGCTTTCTCGTAGACCGGCACGATGCGGCCGGTGTGCAACTGCGAATCTGACGTCTCTTCCGGCTCCCGGCTCCCGGCTCCCGGCTCCCCGTCTTTCACGATCTCGAACTCGGGATCGGTGATCTGCAGCCCGCGCGATCCCCACAACTCCACCTTGCCGAACATGACGATCCGCTGCTGCGACTTGATGACGTCCTTGAGGAACCCCTGGTTCGGCCACACCGCCTGGATCTGTCCGCTGTCGTCCTGCACCAGCGCGGAGAAGAGCTTGAAGCCAGGCCGGCGCGTATGCGCGAGACCGGCGTTGAGCACCTTGCCCGAGATGGCCGCGGTCATGCCGGGCCGGAGCGAGATGATCTTCTGCATGCGGCTGCGGTCCTCGTATCGACGAGGGAACCGGAACAGCAGGTCTTCAACGGTGTTCAGCCCGGCCTTCTTGAGATCAGCGGCCTTGCGGGGACCGACGCCCTTCAGGAACTGAAGGGGCATCTGCATCACGTCCTCTGACATCGGCTACTGGTGGACGATAAAGCGGGCCGGCTGGACGTCGAGGCGGCGGATGTTGGCGGGCAGATCGAACGTGTCGTTCAACGTCGAGCCGCCAGGGTTGTCTGCAGTGCGGGTGAAGAAGTTCACCATCTGGTTCAGGAACGACATCGGGATCGAGATGCCACTGACTTCGGCGCTCTCGACTTCGACCCTGCCCTTGCCATCCCCAGTGACCACGCGGCCCCTGGCGGTGACGAGGAGCTTGCCGGTCAGGTAGCTGGTGGGATCGAGCCACCCGCCGCTGCTCTGCTTCTGGCGGACGACGTCCAGGTCGACGATCGCCTTGGCGGAGACGCGGCCGTTGCCGAGCATGGCGATCTCCGGCTGCGTCAGGCCGACCGGAATCAGTGGGCCGGCTTTGTATTTCAGGTAGGAGTTGGTTTCGGCTTGCGTGAAAGTGGTCGGCCGATCCTTCGGCGACTTCTGGTTCGCCTGTGTCTGGACGTGCACCACTTTCTTCTCGAACGCGGCGGCGAGCTGCGGCGTCAGCACGTCCGCTGTCGCCGAACCTGCGAAGACCAGAGCCGCGAGAAGCGTCGCGCGCATACCTGCATCTTACCAGCTACTGCAGCTTGAGCCGCGGCCGGTTCTGCTGGCGCGCGCGCATCAGCAATTCGATCTTGCGGCGTTCGACCTGCTCCTCGAGCACACGGAACCGCGCCTGCTGCCGGACGTCGAGCACCTGGTCGAGCTCGTTGTACGCCTTGCGCATCTCGGCGGCGTTGCGTGACTCCAGCTCCTGCAGGTTCTTCAAGATCCCTTCGAGCACACCCGCCTCTGCAATCGGCGCCCGTGGTGCGGTGAGGCGCTGCAGGCGTCCCATCATCTGCACGCGCTCCTGCTGGTTGCGGCGACGCGTATCCTGCAGCGTGCGCAGCCGGGCGATGAACTGCGGATACTGGCTGTCGTTCAGCTCCAGGGCCCGCTGCGCTTCCACCACGATGTAGGCATCGAAGAGCTTCTGGATCTCGCCCGGCGTCATGCTCGCCGCTTCGGGAACGGCGGGGGGCTCCTGGGCCATCGCAACCGGCGACAGTCCCACGAGCATCGCCAGCATTAGTAACGTCACTCTGATCATGATTTTGCTCGCGTCAGTTCCGCCTGCAGCAGTCGTGTCAGCTCCTGCTGTTCTTCCGCCGTCAACTGCAGCACGGCCTGCTCCGCCATGCCGGGTTCAAGCACGCCCGCCGCACTCGCCGTTTCGATGTCGAGTTCCCCCACCAAATCAGCGAACGCCATCCAGTTGTCGGCGTCCGGGGCTTCGATCGCGGCCGTATCATCGATGACCTCAACGACCGCTGGTCGTGGGGCGGTCAGCATCAAGGTCAGGATGACCGTGGCTGCGACTCCGAGCGGCAGCAGGACCTGCCATCGAAACCACTGCGGCCACCTGCTCGAGGGCGCGGCGTCGATCGATTGGTTCACGCGCGCGGAGAAGTTGTTCCAGAACAGCGGTGACGGCTCCGGCACGCTCGCCTGCTGCGCGTCGCGCAGCGTCGCGGACAGCTCGTCGAGCTGACGCCGGCACACATCACACGACACCAGGTGCGCGCGGCGGTCATCGGCCAACAGTCCTTCCATTGCGTCGATAAGTTCGTCCGAAGTGAGGTGCGTCATGGCGCTGATCCCAGGATCTTCTTCAGGTTGTTCAAGGCGTGAAAGAAATTGGCCTTGACGGCACCGACCGAGCTGCCGAGGGTGTCGGCGATCTCCTGGTGCGACATGTCGTGATACGTCCGCATGATGAGCGTCGCGCGCTGTTTCTCTGGAAGGCTGGCGATGGCGTTGCGCACGGCCACGGCGCGTTCCTCGCGGAGCATCTTATGCTGCGCGCCCTCGATGCGCGCGTCCTCCAGGCGCTCGGTGGTTTCGATCGGTTCGGTCGCGGTGGTCTTCAGGCTCTTGCGATTCAGGCACACGTTGACGGCAATGCGATAGAGCCACGTGGACAACTGCGCCTGGCCCTTGAAGTTCTTCATGCCCTTCCACGCCCGCACAAAGGCATCCTGCGCCAGGTCGCTTGCGTCCTCGTGGTTGTTCATGAAGCGATAGCAGACCTGGTACACGGCACGGCGGTGCCGTTCGACGATCACGTCGAAGGCCTCCCGATTGCCCTCAGCAGCCGCCGACACGAGCTCAACATCGTCGAGCTCCGCCAGTGGTCTCACAGCGGCCACCGTCCACGGTCTGAGCACCAACGCTGATTCATGCGCCATGTCCCGGTCTCAACTGGTTAGACCGGAAAGTCTCCGTCAGGTTGAACGTTGACTTTCGCCTTTTGTTTGTTTACGCTTCCTCTTCAGGGCGAAGAAACGGTAAACAGGCCCTCAGGTAACAAGTCGACGACGCCAACAGGCTATCAGGTGCTTATGCAACCACTAACGAAGCGGCAACGCGAGATTCTGGATTACCTGAACGAATTCATCGCGCAGCATGGCTACGCCCCCAGCCTCGAAGAAATCGGAGAACGCTTCAGCTTGTCCTCGCTGGCGACGGTGCACAAGCACCTCACCAACCTTCAAGACAAGGGCTTCATCCGCCGCGCGTGGAATCGCAGCCGCTCGGTAGAACTGCTGCCCAGCCGTTCCGGTGGCCGGGCGATCGAGCTGCCGATGCTCGGTTACGTGGCAGCCGGCATGCCCATCGAGGCGGTCGCCGGCAACGAGACCATCAGCGTTCCAGACACCCTGGTCAACGGCAAGCGCGACACCTACGTCCTCCGCGTGCGCGGCGAGTCGATGATCGACGAACAGATTCGCGATGGCGATTGGGTGGTGGTGGAAGATCGCAAGACCGCCGACAACGGCGAGATGGTGATTGCGCTCGTGGATGGCCAGGACGTCACGCTCAAGAAGCTCTATAAGGAAAGCAACCGCTTCCGCCTGCAGCCGGCGAATGCGACGATGCAGCCGATCTACGTTGAACCCGATGCGTTGCAGATCCAGGGCGTCGTGGTGGGAGTGATGCGAAAGTATTAAGGTCGACGAGCCTGAAGGCTCGTCGCTACAATACGGTCGGAACCAATAATCATGACCGACCGTAAACAGATCAACTTCACCATCGTCCCCGAGGACGGTGGCACCGACCCGCGCACCTACGCCAACTTCTGCGCGGTCAATCACACGCCCTTCGATTTCACGCTCACCTTCTGCGAGGTGATGCCGCTCTCCGAAAAAGAAATCCGCGACGCGGAGGCCGACCACGTGGTCCGCGCGCCGATTCGCGCCCGCCTGGTGTTGCCAGTGCAATTCGTGCCGACGCTGATTGCGGCGCTGCAGGAAAACATGCGCATCTTCTCGGAGTCGCACCAGCAGCAGGGCCCGCCGCCGCCTCCGGGCAAAGGTCCGGTCCACTGAAGTTGGCAGTGCTCCAGTTGGCAGTGGGCAGTTGAACGGTGAAAACTCCAGCAGTAGTGACACGAATCTTCGACGCCCTTGATCGGCATTATCCAGATGCCGACACGGAACTCGTGCATCGCAACGCGTTCGAGTTGCTCGTGGCGACGATCCTGTCGGCGCAATCGACCGACGCGCGCGTGAACATCGTCACGCCGGAGCTGTTCAAGAAGTATCCGGACGCCAAGGCCCTGGCCGCAGCGAAGACGCCGGAACTCGAGAAGCTGATCCTCTCGACCGGCTTCTTCCGCCAGAAGGCGAAGTCGTTGCTCGGCATGGCGGCGCAGTTGCTCGGTGAGCACGGCGGCAAAGTTCCCGCGGACATGGATGCCCTGGTGAAATTACCGGGCGTTGGCCGCAAGACTGCCAACGTCGTCCTCGGACACGCGCTCGGCGTCCCCGGCCTCCCGGTTGATCGTCATGTCCTGCGCGTTGCGAATCGCATCGGCATTGCGCACGGCGACGATCCGGTCAGCGTGGAGTCACAACTGTGCGAGCAGTTGCCGACGACGCGGTGGACGCGCGCGTCGGATGACCTGATCCTGCACGGACGACGCATCTGCAAGCCGAAGCCGATGTGCCAGATCTGCAACGTGCGCCCGGATTGCGACTTCTATCGGACGGGCGTGCAGGCCAAACCTGTGAAGAAGGCGAAGGCAAAACGTCGTGGATAGAGAGGCGTTCCGCGAACTGGTCGAGGACGCGATTGACACGATACCCGCGAAGTTTGCCCAGAAGGTTCGCAACCTCGCGATCGTGATCGAGGACGAGCCGTCCGAAGAGTTGCTCGACGAGATGGACATGGACGATCCGTCCGAATTGCTGGGGCTCTATCAGGGCACGCCGCTGAACGAGCGCGGCTTCGGGTATGGCAACGTGCTGCCGGATCGCATCACGCTGTTCCAGTTTTCCATCGAAGACGATGCGAATGACGACCCGGACGAGATCGTGATCGCGATCGGCGAGACGCTGATTCACGAGCTTGGTCACTACTTCGGCATGACCGAAGAACAGATCATGGACATCGAAGAACGCTATTGGCGCGGTGATCCGTTTCCGCCGGAGCTCGAAGTGGAAGACGAAACCCCGTCGAGCGAATCCGAGTGAAGGCCAGAAAGCGTTTCGGACAGCACTTTCTCGAGGCGGCCTGGGTCAACAAGCTGGTCGCGGCCTCCGGGATAGGCAGCGATGATTCGGTCCTGGAAATCGGTCCAGGCCGTGGCGCGATCACGCGCCCGCTGGCGGCAAAGGCCAAACAGCTCCTGGCAATTGAGGTCGACCGAGATCTCGCCGCGGAACTCGAGGAGTCTGCCCTCCCAAACGTGACGGTCGTCACCGGCGACATCCTGGAGGTCGACCTCTCGCCAACCGTCAGCGACTGGCTGGGAACTCCGCCCGGGCCGGCGAACCAGATTCGCATCGTCGGCAACCTGCCCTACAACATCTCGTCGCCGATCATGTTCAGGCTGCTGGAGTTTGCCGCCAGTACCCAGGGCGCGCGCGATGCGGTGCTCATGCTGCAGAAGGAGGTCGCCGATCGGCTGGTCGCCAAGGTCGGGACTGGCGATTACGGCGTGTTGACGGTGCTGACCGGGGTCCACGCCGACGTAACCCGCATTCTGTCGCTGCCGCCCGGGGCCTTCCGTCCGGCACCCAAAGTCCATTCCGCGGTGGTCCGTCTGGCCTTTCGGCCGCCTCAGGTCAGGATCGGCGACCAGGAACTTTTCGTCCGGATGGTTCGTACCATGTTCACGCAGCGGCGAAAGACCACGGCCAATGCGCTCAAGGCGTTCGCGGTCGATCGGGGGATGGACGCAGCCGAGACCCTGACCCGGACCGGCATTGACCCGATGCGGCGGCCGGAAACGCTCGCGCTGGCCGAAATGGCCGCGCTTTCGAAAGCGTTCGAGCGCCCGTAAGTGAAAGCTGTGCTATAGTTTCCGGCGAACCCGCCTGTTTTTCCAGGCCCTCCCAGCGGTCTGAATAGGCAACCGAAACGACCCGCCCGGGTCTTAGGTCGCCTGGTTAGTTTTCCCTGGACCTGCGTCCGTACGAACGCAGCGTCTGGCTGGGATATCGCATGAGTGTGTCCGCGGCGCTCGGCTCAACAGCCGGTGTGCCTCCAGTTGATGTCGTGCCGCTTGGCGGCCTCGGCGAGTTCGGCCTGAACATGATGGCGATCTCGTGTGGGGAGACGACTATCGTCATCGACGCGGGCGCGATGTTTCCAGAAGCGGATCTTCCGGGCGTGGACCTGATCGTTCCCGATCTCGCCTACCTCGAAGAGCGCAAGGGACAACTGAAGGCGCTCGTGCTGACGCACGGGCACGAGGATCACATCGGCGGCGTGCCGTACGTGCTGCCCCACCTCCAGGGCGCGGTCTACGGGACGGCGCTGACGCTGGCGATGGTGAAGAACAAGCTCGAGGAGCATGCGCTCGAGCCGAAGACCGTGGAGGTCAAGCCGGGGTCGGTGATCACGATCGGTCCGTTCACGCTGGAGTTCGTGCGCGTGACGCACAGCATGCCGGATTGCGTGGCGATCGTCGTACGCACGCCGCAGGGCACGCTGCTGCACACCGGTGACTTCAAGGTTGACCAAACGCCGCTCGACGGGCAGCCCTTCGACCTGGCGCGCTTTGCGCAACTTGGCGCCGAGGGTGTGCTGGCGATGTTCTGCGACAGCACGAACATCGACCGCCGCGGCTACACCGGGTCTGAAGCGGAAGTCGAAGATGCGTTCGAGGAGATCTTCACGAGCACGGAAGGCAAGATCGTGGTCGCGACGTTCTCGTCGAGCCTCTATCGCCTGCAGATCGTCGTGGACCTGGCGGCGCAGTTCGATCGGAAGGTGGCGTTTGTCGGCCGCGGCATGATCGAAAACTCGCGCATCGCACAGGAGCTTGGTCACCTGCACCTGCCGACGGGCGTGGTGATCAAGGATTCGGACGTGCAGTACTTCCCCGTCCAGGACGTGGTCTGCATCGCGACCGGATCGCAGGGCGAAGCGAACGCGGCGCTGTCTCGCATTGCGATCGACGATCACCGCCACGTGCAGGTGACGGAAGGCGACCGGGTGGTGTTTTCGGCGCGCGCCATCCCCGGCAACGAGAAAGCGATTGGCCGCGTCATGAATCACCTCGCCCGCCGCGGCGTGGATGTGGTCACGGATGCGACCAAGCACGTGCACGTCTCCGGCCACGCGTCGGAGGAAGAGCTGAAGCTGGTGCTGTCGCTGGTGCGGCCGAAGCACTTCGTGCCGATTCACGGCGAGTACCGGCAGTTGGCGCGGCACGCCAGGGTCGCGAAGTTCGTGACGCGCGGCCTGCCGACCGCGGTGGACGTGATCATGGCCGAGGATGGCGACGTGATGCGCTTCGATGCCGAAGGCGGCCGCGTGGTCGAGAAGACGCGCGTCGGCAAGGTGTTGATCGACGGCACGCGGGTTGGTGAAGTTGGCGATGAAGTGCTGCGCGATCGGCGCCATATCGCGACCGATGGGCTGGTCGTCCCGGTCGTGGCGATCAACGCGCGCAGCGGCGTGATCGAAGGCGTGCCCGAACTGGTGGCACGCGGGTTTGTGAGCGACGAAGGCACGGCGGACGTGCTGTCGGAGGGCGCGGCCATCGTGGCGAGCGCGATTGCCGGCTGCAGCGTCGAAGAGCGAGGCGATCCGGGGTTGATGAAGGAACGCATCCGCGTAGAGCTTCGGAAGTTCTTGAAGAAACGAACCGGCCGGCGCCCGATGGTGCTGCCCGTGGTGATGGAGATTTAATGGCGAGAGTTGCTTCATCGAGTTCTACCCTGTCGCGGCGCGTAAGCGAAGTGGTAGGCGTGGCGCTGTTTGCGGTGGCCCTGATCTGGCTGATTGCGCTGGCGACCTATGACCCGAGCGATCCGGTCTGGTTCTTCAGCACCGGCACGAACGACATCCCGGCGAATTTCGCCGGCCGGGTCGGCGCGTTCCTGAGCGAGCTGTCCTTCCAGATCCTGGGGTACGGGTCGTACCTGATTCCCGCGATGATTGCCGTCGCCGGCTGGCACTACTTCTGGTGCCGGGCGATCGACGCGGCCTACACAAAGGCGGTCGGCGCCACGATGCTGTTTTCCTGCAGCAGCGCCTTCCTCCACTTGACGATTGGCCGCGTGGATTTTGGCCCGCGCGCCTTTCGTGCCGGCGGTTATCTCGGCGAGTGGATCGGCGGCTTCATGTCGGATTACCTGAGCCGCACGGGCTCGGTGATCGTCATCCTCACGCTGATGGTCGTGGCGGTGATTCTCGCGACGCAGTTTTCCTTCGGCCGCCTGTTCAGTGCGATCTTCGCCGGTATTCGCGGCGTCACCGCTCAAGGCGCGGGAGCCTTTGCCCAGTGGCGCGAGGAGCGCCGCAAGGCCAAGCAGCGCCGCGAGGTGATGGTCAAGTACGGCAAGAAGGAAGAGGCCGCCGCGGCGGCGAAGGCCGAGAAAGAAAGGAAGCTGATCAAGCCGGCCAGGATCGAAAAGCCGGAACCGGCCGTGTCGCGCCGGGCCGTTGAGCGCGACGAAGACGACGAGCCGGCTCCGGTACGCGCCGCGGCTCCCCCGCCGGTCGTGCAGAAGAAGCCGGCCGCCAAGACCCCGACGACGCCGTCGCTGCCGTTGCCTGAGCCGGAGCGCGTGGAGCGCCGTCTCGGCTCGTACACGTTGCCGCCGGTGTCGCTCCTCGACGCGCCGAGGGCCGAAACCAAGATCGATGAGCGCGAGCTGATGGACTCCGCTCGCCTCCTCGAAGAAAAGTGCCGCGAGTTCTCGGTTGAAGGCTCCGTGGTCCAGATTCACCCCGGCCCCGTGGTGACCACGTTCGAGCTGAAGCCCGACGCCGGCGTGAAGTACTCGAAGGTCACCGGCCTGTCGGATGACCTGTGCCTCGCCATGCAGGCCGAGTCGGTGCTGATCGATCGCATCCCCGGCAAGGCCACCGTCGGCATCCAGATCCCGAACCCGAATCGCGAGGCGATCTCGCTGCGGGAGTTGCTCGAATCGGATGCATACACGCGCCACAGCTCAAAGCTGGCCGTTGCGCTCGGCAAGACCATTCACGGCGAGCCGTACATCGCCGACCTCGCCACCATGCCGCACTTGCTGATCGCGGGTTCGACCGGATCGGGCAAGTCCGTCGGCCTGAACGCCATGCTGACCAGCGTGCTCTATCGCGCGACGCCGGACGACGTGCGCATGATCATGGTCGATCCCAAGCGCCTCGAACTCGGCATGTATGAAGACATCCCGCACTTGATGACTCCGGTTGTCGTCGAGCCGAAGAAGGCGGCCAACGCGCTGCGCTGGGCGGTGCGTGAGATGGAGGAGCGCTACAAGACGCTCGCGGCGTACGGCGTTCGCAACATCGAGCAGTTCAATCGCAACGTGCGCGCCGCGCTCGAATCCGGTGAGCCGATCGAGGAAGGCAAGCCGAACCGTCCCCTGCCCTTCATCCTGGTCGTGGTCGACGAGCTCGCCGACCTGATGATGGTGGCCGGCAACGAGGTGGAGGAATCGATCTGCCGCCTGGCGCAGATGGCCCGCGCGGTCGGCATCCATTTGATCCTCGCCACGCAGCGTCCGTCCGTGGACGTCATCACCGGCCTGATCAAGGCGAACATGCCGTCGCGCATCTCGTTCCGCGTGACGTCGAAGATCGACTCGCGCACGATTCTCGACAGCAACGGCGCCGAACAGCTGCTGGGAAAGGGCGACATGTTGTTCCTGCCGCCGGCCTCGTCGCGCCACATGCGCCTGCACTGCCCGTACATCTCGGAGCAGGAGTCGGCGCGTCTGGCCAGCTTCCTCCGCAAGCAGGGGAAGCCTGTCTACGACGAGACGATCACCGAGGAAGAAAAGAAGAGCGGCCCCGAAGGCGTCGAGTTCGACAAGGACGAGTTGTACGACGAGGCCGCGCGCATCGTGGTACAGACCGGCCAGGCGTCGATCTCGTACCTGCAGCGCAAGATGCGCATCGGCTTCAGCCGCGCCGCGCGCCTGGTCGACATGATGGAGGCCGAGGGCCTCGTCTCAGCCGCGACGGGCGGCAAACCGCGCGAGGTGCTCGTGGGCCGCGAGTACTTCGAGGAAGTGGATGCACAACTTCGCTAAGAGTTGCGTGAGGCGGCTTGCCCGCCATAGCGCCCTGCGCGCAGGCGGGACGGCTTTTGCCGCGTGGCTGCTCGTGTGTTCGCCCGCGGCGGCACAGACCGCGACGCCGACGGTGAAGGAGCGATTCGAAGAAGCGCAGCAGAAGGACGAGAAGGTCCGCCTCCTGCTCACCAACTTCACGGATAAGACGCCTGCGAGCCAGCTGGCGACACAGGTGGCCAGCGTGATGACGTCGTTCGAATCGGTGGTCCGGCGCTACCCCACCAGTGGGTATGCGGACGATGCGTTGTGGCATGCCGCAAGCCTCGCGGACGCCGCGTATCAGCGAATGAATCGCGCAGAGGACAAGGACAAGGCGCTCAAGCTGTATCGGTGGCTGGTCAGCCAGTATCCGAAGAGCACCTTCGTCAAACAGGCGAACCGCAAGATCGCGACGCTGACGAGGGTAAACGCTCCGGCGCCACCGATCGTCGCATCAGCGCCCGCGCGTAACCTGCCCGCTCCCGCAGCCGCGGCCCCGCCCCCGGCGACCACGCCGAAGCCGGCAACGCCATCGGCTCCGGCAACCACCACGACGAACACGCTCGCGGCGGCGCCGTCGCCGGTGCTGACGCCGGTCTCGACGCCGGCCACCTCCACCCCTCTCACCCCCGAGCCGCTTGACCGGGGTCTGACCCCGAATTCAACCGCGGCGGAGCCTGGCAATGGCGTGCTGGTGGCGCCGGCTCCGGCACCTTCACCAGATCGTGCGACCCTGACGGCGATTCAGCGAGTGATCCTGCCCGACAGCGTGCGCATCACGCTCGAACTGGACAAGGAAGTGTCGTACCGCGAAGAGCGCCTGGCCGGACCGTCGCGGCTGTTCTTCGACCTGAAGAACGTGCAGTTGACGCCGGCGTTGATGGACAAGGTCCTCAGTTACAGCGGCGACGTGGTCAACAAGATCCGCGTCGGCCGTCACCCGGACAACATGGTGCGCGTCGTGCTCGATCTCGAGGACGTGAGGAAGTACAGCGTCTTCACGCTCTACAGCCCCTTCCGCCTCGTGATCGACGCAGAGCGCTCGGTCGCGCGCATCGCCGCGGGGCCGGCGGCCGTTGCGCCGTCCGCCGTGGCCGCGGCTCCGCTGGCTGCCGCTCCGGCGCCGCCGATGGAGATCAAGGAGATCCCGATCGCGCCGCCGACACCTGAAGTGCCACCAGCCGCGACCCCGACGGCGCCGGCTGCGAATGTGGCCGGTGGCTTTTCAATCGCGCGCCAACTTGGCCTGAGCGTATCGCGGATCGTGATCGATCCTGGTCATGGCGGGCACGACCCAGGCACCATCGCAAAGGGCCTCACCGAGGCAAACCTGACGCTCGATGTGGCTTTGCGTCTCGAGAAGTTGCTCCAGAAGGAGCTGGGCATCGAAGTGGTGCTGACGCGCCGCACCGACGTCTACATTCCGCTCGAGGAACGCACCGCGATCGCCAATCGACACAACGCGGATTTGTTCCTGTCGATTCATGCCAACTCGAGCCGTAATGCCAGCGCCAAGGGCATCGAGACCTACTTCCTGAGCTTCGCGTCGTCACCCGAGGCCGAGGCGATTGCGGCGCGCGAAAACGCGACGTCAGCGAAGGAAATGCATCATCTTCCGGACTTGATCAAGGCGATCTCGCTCAACAACAAGCTCGATGAGTCGCGCGACCTCGCCAACATGGTGCAGGACGCGCTGGTCGCCAATCTCAAGCGTTCGAACAAGGACGTGCGCAGCCGCGGGGTGAAGAAAGCGCCATTCGTTGTGCTGATCGGCGCGGCGATGCCCAGCGTGCTCGCCGAGATCTCCTTCCTGACCAACAAGCAGGAACTGCAGCTGGTCAAGACCGCGGCCTACAAGGACCGCATCGCACAGGCGCTGTACAACGCCGTGCTCCGCTACCGCAAATCACTCAAGGGCGCGGTGGCGACGACGGTCGAACGCTAGGCTCTGAACAGATTGTGTTGGTGACCGCGCTCTTCGATCGTGCTGACCGCACGCTTGGAGCGATACCAGATATATGCGGCGCCGGCCGTGATGCCGGCGATGAGCGCCGCCACCATGATCACGCCGGTCAGGCCGAACGACGCCACGGCGACGTCGACCATCCCTATTTCCGTGGCAGCCTTCTCCGGGACGATCTGGACGATCGTCGGCGTGAAGGGTTTCTGTTCCGGTGGCTGCTGCACGTTTTGATTATCCCGCACTCTCTTTAGACACCGTTCACGGCAACCCGGTGCGCGCCACTTCGATCAACGTCCGGATCATGGCGCCCGTCGCGCCCTTTGCCTGGTACGACTTGGCGTCGTCCGCCCACGCCGTGCCGGCGATGTCGAGGTGAGCCCAGGGCCCGTTCCCGGCGAATTCCTTGAGGAACAGCGCGGCGGTGATCGATCCTGCCGGGCGTCCCGGGCTGTTGACCATGTCGGCGATCTCGCTCTTCAGCTGTTCCTTGTAGTCGTCGAACAGCGGCAATTGCCAGACCTTCTCACCCGCGCGATCGGCCGCCTTGCTGATGTGATCGACCCACGGCTGCGGTCCGCCGAACAGGCCAGTTGTGATCTTGCCGAGCCCCACCACGATCGCACCGGTGAGCGTGGCAATGTCGATCAAATGCGTGGCGCCGAGCTGACGCGCATACCAAAGGCCGTCGCCGAGAATCAGCCGGCCTTCGGCATCGGTGTTGTTGACCTCGATGGTGAGACCCGATGCGCCGGTCAGGATATCGCCCGGCTTCACGGCCTTGCCGCCCGGCATGTTCTCCGTCATCGGCACCACGGCCACCGCGCGAATCGGCAACTGTTGCTGCGCGATCGAGCGCATGGCCGCGACGACCGATGCGCCGCCCGCCATGTCGTCCTTCATGCGCTCCATGCCGTCGGCGGGCTTGAGCGACACACCGCCGGTGTCGAACGTGATGCCCTTGCCGACGAGGCCGAGTGTTGAGGATGCCGGCGCTCCGGGACCCGAGTACTTCAAGACCAGCAAGCGAGGAGGCTCGACGCTTCCCCTGGCGACGCCGAGCAGCAACCCCATGTTGAGATCGCTGATCTTCTTCTCGTCGAGAATCTCGATCTCGAGGCCCGGCACCGTCGCGAGGGCCGCAGCCTTTTCCGCCATGACGCGCGGCGTCAGGTAGTTGCCGGGTTCGTTGATCAGGACGCGGGCGGCGTTGACCGATTCACCCATCGCCCGTCCCGCAGCGGCCGCCGCCGCGACGTTCTCGGAGGTAACGATGGCCGCGTCGGTGATGAAGAACTGGTGGCCGTCGCGGCTCTTGTGGATGCCGTTGTCGAAATTGGCCAGCACCAGGCCTTCGGCAATCAGCTCGATACGCGCCGCCGCGGCGATGGCGCCGGGCTCGATGTCGGCCCAGCCAATGCGGGCCCGCTTCTGATGCCGGGCCACCTGTGCCGCGCTGACCGCCATGCGACGAACGCGCTCGGCGCCGATCTCCTGGCGAAGTCCTCCGCCCACGAACACCACGCGCGAGGCGCGCCAGCTGGTGGCATGCGCCACGTAGGTCTCGTAGGCCTTGGCCTTGAACTCGCCGCGTTCGAGCGCCGAGCGCAGTTCCTCGCCTAACGGGCCGTCAAAGCGTCCCGCGGCGGCCTGGGCGTGGTCCTGCGCAACCGGGATAATGAGGAGATCGACGTCGATGTCAGGCAGCGGCGCGGTGCTGACCGAGATGCGGGGCACTTCGTACGGTGCGTGCATGTTGGGTTAGAATTCCCTCTGCGCCCCGCCTGTGTTTGGGGAAACTTCTTATGCCACGAAAATCAGGCGTCACTCAGGTTGTTGGCCTGGCGTTCAGCGCGCTTCTGTTGATCCCGTCCGACGCCCTGCAAGCTCGAGAGCAGGGCAACAAAAAGCCTAGCTTATCACTCAAGGCGACACCGTCCATCTCGTTCGCGCCGGCGCGCTTGACGTTCCTGGCCGAGGTCAAGGGCGGGGCCGAAGACCACGAAGAGTTCTACTGCCCGAGCGTGGAATGGGAATGGGGCGACCTGACGCAGTCGGTGCAGGAAGCAGACTGCGAACCGTATGAAGCCGGCAAGAGCACCATCAAGCGGCGCTACACGGTGCAGCACCAGTTCAAGAATCCCGGCAGCTTTAAAGTGGTGATCCGGCTCAAGAAGGGATCCAAGGTGGTCGCGTCAGCGAACACCGGCGTCACCATCCGAGCCGGATTGACCGATCCCGGTCAATAGCAGTCGACAGTCAACAGTCGGCAGTTAAGAGTCAGTAGACGGCGGCATTGGCCGTTGGCTCAACCGGCGGCGCGGTGATCGGCGGCGGCACGGTATACCAGCGGCCGAGCCCGGTCGTGATCGCCGCGCCGAGGCCGATCGTCCACGCGAAGAACTCGACCGTCAGGCCAATCATCACGAGGATCCACGTCAGGGGTCCCACGCTGTCCGACGTGACGTTCAGGAAGCGGGCCAGCAGCGTCGGCATCAGCAGCACAAAGAAACCGATCGCCGTCGCGAGGAACGCGTTGCCCGGCTGCCAGCCGAGGCGGTCCTCGATCCACTCACCCAGCCGGCACGCGAGCGACGTGAAACCGAGCACGAACGCGAACACCAGCAGCACGATCGCGATCGGGATCAACACCGCCACGAACGGGATGCCGATGATCGTGATCGCCAGGCCGATCGACGCGGCCACCAGCAACGGAATGAAGAAGATCTCGGCAGCCAGGCCAATCATCAGGGCCTTCGCCGGTTCGGCGAGTGCGGCGCGGCCGACGCGCGCAACCCGGGCGCGCGCCACCACCAGCATCATCGCCATCAGGATGGCGAGCACCGAGACGCGCGCCAGCGTGCCCGCGAGGCTGAGCCAGCGGCCGATCTCGCCGAAACGCACCGTGGGCAGCCACCCAAGGTTGCGGCGCGACCAGTCGCCGAACGACACGTAGTTCACTCCCCCAACCAGCTGGGCGCCGGGGTCGCGGGTGATCTGCCCGCCGACGAGCACGATGTCGCCGCGCACATCCGCAGTCGACGCGAGGTGAATGTTGCCGCCCACCACGACGACGCCGTCGCGGACGCGGCCATCGATGGTGGCGCTGCCGCCGACGACCACCACGGCCTCGGTGACCTCTTCGTCGCGCTCGATGCGCACGTCCTGGCCAAAGGCGATGCGCGTGCCGGTCAGGCGATAGGTTGTCGTGGGGTCGGAGGACTGTGCGAAAGCCGGTGAGTGAACGAGCAGACCGATGACCGCACACAGCAAGGGCGCGGTTAGGAACGCTTTGCGCATTGGCACCTCAGAGCTAAATGACGCTAAAACCGTCCCAGGGGTTCCGCCACGGTGAGCGCTGCGCCGGTCGCCGCCTTCACGGCGTCGAGCGTGGTGTCGCTGGCGATCTCCTTCAGGAGCAAGCCGTTGTCGGTGACGTCGATGACCGCCAGTTCCGTCACGATCTGGTTGACCACCTTCATGCCGGTCAGCGGCAGCGTGCACTTCTTGAGGATCTTGTGGCCGCCGTCCTTGGTGGTGTGTTCCATGGCGATCACGACGCGCTTGGCGCCGGCGACCAGGTCCATGGCGCCGCCCATGCCCTTGACCATCTTGCCGGGAATCATCCAGTTGGCGAGGTTGCCCTCTTCGTCGACTTCGAGCGCGCCGAGCACCGTGACGTCGATGTGCCCGCCGCGCACCATGGCGAACGAATCGGCGCTGCTGAAGTACGACGTGCCCGGCAGCTCGGTCACGGTTTCCTTGCCGGCGTTGATCAGGTCGGGATCGATCTCCGTTTCGGTGGGATACGGGCCTACGCCGAGCATGCCGTTCTCGGAATGGAGCGTGATCTCGACGCCGGGCGGGAGGCAGTTGGCCACGAGCGTCGGCATGCCGATGCCGAGGTTCACGTAGTCACCATCGCGCAGGTCGCGGGCGATGCGTTGAACGATGCGGTCTCGCTTATCCACGGGCGGCTCCACTGCGGGTCGTGCGCTTCTCGATGCGCTTTTCGTACGACGGTCCTTCGATGACGCGCTTCACGAAGATGCCGGGCGTATGCACGCCGTCCGGATCCAGCGAGCCCGGTTCGACGAGCGCTTCGACTTCCGCGATGGTGTGCCGGGCGGCGGTCGCCATGACCGGATTGAAGTTGCGCGCGGTCTTTCGATAGACGAGGTTCCCGGCGCGATCACCCTTCCACGCCTTGACGAACGCGAAGTCGGCGTGCAGTGGCGCTTCGAGGATATAGGTGCGGCCGTTGATGACGCGGCTCTCCTTCCCTTCCGCAATCAGCGTGCCGGCGCCGGTGGGCGTGAAGAAGCCGCCGATGCCCGCGCCCGCGGCGCGCATCCGCTCGGAGAACGTGCCTTGCGGCACGAGTTCGACTTCGATCTCCTTCTGCAGGAACTGGCGCTCGAACTCCTTGTTCTCGCCCACGTAAGTCGAGATCATCTTGCGAACCTGCCGCGCGCGCAGCAGCGGACCGACACCGTAGTCATCCACGCCGGCGTTGTTGCTGACAATGGTCAGGTTCTTCGTGCCACGGCGATGCAACGCCGCGAGCAGGTGCTCCGGGATGCCGCACAGGCCAAAGCCGCCAACCATGATGATCGCGCCGTCGGGAATAACGGCGACCGCTTCGTCGGCGGACGCCACAACCTTGTTCACGAAGGTCCTCCGTAGTCTCGCCGTGACGCATCGCGCGCAGGCGGATGCTGTGATTGTACTTATTTCAGCAGGGACTTCGCGCGATTGGCTTCGTCGAACAGCTGCCTGACGGCGGCCGGGTCGTCCAGGCGATCGGCGATCGCCGACAATTCGGCGGCGAAGTATTTGAGCAGCGGCTTCAGTTCGTTCTGGTTGCTGGCGAGGATGCTCTGCCACGTCTCGGCCGGGCTCGACGCCAGCCGCGTGGTGTCGCGTAACCCGTTGCCCGCCCACTGCAAGTTGTCCTCTCCCACCGCCCTGGCGACGGTGGCCATCAGCGCTGTCGCAGCGACCTGCGGCAGGTGACTGACGGCGGCCATCAAGCGATCGTGTTCCTCGCCCAGATCCGAGAGGACCACAGGACGGGCGCCAAGCGCCTCCACGAATTTCGCCGCGCGGCTGACAGCCTGGGGCTCAGAGGGACTGGAGAGAAACCACGGGCGGCCGTCAAACAGATCGGCGCGCGCATCCGCGGCGCCGGTGCCACCCGCCATGGGGTGCCCGCCCACGAAGTGCCGAATCTTCGCCTTGGCCGCCGCTGTCATGATGGCGTGCTTGGTGCTGCCGGTATCGACGACCAGCGCGTGTGGCTGAATGACGAGTGGCAGCCGCGGAATGGCGTCGAGAATGGCGTCCACCGGCGCGGCAAGCACGACGACAAGGGCGTTGCCTATCCCGCTGAGGGATTCACCCTTGTCGATGGTGCGAATCTGCAGGTCGGGCCAGCGGCGCTTTGCCGCGAGCCTGACCGACGTGCCGATAAGGCCCGGGCCGACAATCGCGAGCCCTTGTGCCGTATCAGCCATGGCCTGTTACCTGGCCCATCCGCGACGGGCGACCGGTTCGAGGCAGATGCTGCGCCCAATGGCCGGCGCGATAATCCGCAACTCCGCCATCAGCCGGTCGAACTGCGCCGGGAACATCGACTGCGCTCCGTCGCTCATGGCGTGATCGGGGTCGTTGTGCACTTCGATGATCAAACCGTCCGCGCCCGCGGCGACCGCAGCACGCGCCATCGGCGCCACCTTGTCGCGGCGACCCATGCCGTGGCTCGGGTCCACGAAGATCGGCAAGTGCGACAGTTCCTTCACGATCGGGATGCACGACAGGTCGAGGGTGTTGCGCGTGAAGGTCTCGAACGTGCGGATGCCGCGTTCGCAGAGGATCACGTCCTTGTTGCAGCCGGCGAGGATGTACTCCGCCGACAACAACCACTCTTCCATCGTCGCGGCAATGCCGCGCTTGAGGAGGATGGGCTTGCGGGTGCGGCCGAGCTCCCGCAGCAGCGTGAAGTTCTGCATGTTGCGCGCGCCGACCTGGTAGATGTCCGCGTACTTGCCGATCACTTCGATCTGGCTTGCGTCCATCACCTCGGTGACGAGCTTCAGGTCATGCGCATTGGCGCCTTCGCGCAGCAGTTGCAGGCCCGCCTCGCCCATGCCCTGGAAGCTGTAGGGGGATGAGCGCGGCTTGAACGCGCCACCGCGGAGGATCTTCGCGCCGGCGCGCTTCACGGCGGCGGCTGTCGCGTGCACCTGTGCCTCGCTCTCGGCCGAGCACGGTCCGGCGATGACGATCACTTCGTCGCCGCCGATCCGCAGATCGCCGACGTTGATGATCGTGTCTTCGGCCTGGAAGGTGCGGCTCGCGAGCTTGTACGGCTGCGAAATGCGCACGACCTCGTGCACGCCCGGCAGCAGTTCGATCAGCCGCGGATCCACCTTGCCGCCGCCAACGACGCCGAGCACGATGCGCGACGCGCCGGTCGAGCGGTGGACGTCCATTCCCTGTTCGACGAGCTGCGCGATCACCGCTTCGACTTCGGTATCGCTGGCCCGCTCCTTCATTACGACAACCATAATTTGATCTCAGATCTCGGATTGCGGATTTCGGATTTACGTCTGTTGCGTGGTCTTCTGTGCGCCGGTGTTCGCCGTGTCGCGATCCGCCTCGATACGTTGAATGCGCCGCGCTTCGTCCATGATGCGTTCGTAAAGGCGCGCGACGGCATCGCCATCGAGCGGGCCGCCAAGCGCCTCGTTCACCTGCCGCACGTGGGCGATCACCGCCGCCTCGCGTGCCGGCTCGTAGATCGGTCGTCCGAGCTCGTGTTTCAACCGGCCGACCGTGTAGGCGCACCGGGCGCGGCTGTCCAGCAGGCGCACGATCACCTCGTCGATCTTGTCGATCTCCTCGCGGAGTTGCACCAGGTTCAGTTCCGCAGCCATCGCACGTACCGTTCGACCTCGTCGAGCAGGCCCGGCGCCTGCCCGTGTTCCGCGATTACCTTGACGAGCGCGCTGCCGACGACGGCGGCATCAGCCCACTGGCCGATGGCGCGAACGTGTTCCGGCCGCGAGATGCCGAAGCCAAGTGCCAGCGGCAGTGTCGTCTCCGCCTTGACACGCATGGCCAGCTCGCGGGCTGAATCATCAACAGAGTCGCGCACTCCGGTGACGCCGAGCCGGGAAATGCCATACAGAAACCCGCTCCCAAGCTCGGACGCCCGCCGAATCCGTTCCACCGTGGTCGTGGGACTCAGCAGGAAAATTGTATCAATCCCGGCACCCTTGAACGCGGTCCGGAAGGTCTCACCTTCCTCCGGCGGCATGTCCAGCGTCAGCACGCCGTCGACCCCGGCAGCGGAGGCCTCGCGCACGAACGTGTCCAACCCCATCCGAAGTATCGGATTGGCGTAGCTAAAGATGACGATGGGGGCCGAAATCGTGGGGCGCAGTGTCTTGAGCATGCCCAGCACGCCGGTCAACGTCGTGCCCGCCGCCAGGGCCCGCTCGGTCGCCCGCTGAATGATGGGCCCATCCGCCAACGGATCCGAGAACGGCACGCCGATCTCCAGCACGTCGGCGCCGGCTTTATCGAGCCGGGAAATGATCTCGGCGGATCGTTGCAGGTCCGGATCGCCGGCGGTCACGTAGGTGACGAGGCCGCTTGTTCCTGCCTTGCGCAGTTGCGTAAAGCGTTCCTCAATCCGCGACACGGGTGGTCTCCTTCAAGATGCCCTCGACGCTCGTCACGTCCTTGTCGCCTCTGCCCGACAGGTTCACGAGGAGCACGGCGTCCTTGCCGTATTGCTTCGCTGCCTTTCGGACGTGAGCGATCGCGTGTGATGACTCGAGTGCGGGCAGGATTCCCTCGAGCCGCGCCAGTTCCTGGAACGCCTCGAGCGCTTCATCGTCCGTGGCGTAGGCGTACTCGGCGCGACCCGTCTCTTGCAACCAGGCGTGTTCGGGGCCAATTGCGGCGTAGTCAAGCCCGGCGGAGACCGAATGCGTCAATTCGATGTTGCCGTGCGCGTCCTGCAGCACGTAGGTGCGCGTGCCCTGCAAGACGCCGGCCGCGCCGCCGGCGAAGCGCGCGGCATGGCGCCCGGGCCGAATGCCTTCACCACCCGCTTCCACGCCGATCAGGCGCACATCGCGATCGTTGATGAAAGCGTCGAAGATTCCAATGGCGTTGCTGCCGCCGCCGACGCACGCAATCACCGCGGTCGGCAGCGCCCCGGCCTGCTCGAGGATCTGCTGGCGCGCTTCACGGCCGATCACCGATTGAAACTCGCGGACCATCAACGGATATGGATGCGGCCCGAGTGCGGATCCGAGGAGGTAATGGGTATCCGACGGACGCGCGACCCAGTCGCGCATCGCTTCATTGATCGCATCCTTGAGCGTGCGGCTGCCCGAGTCCACGCCCTCGACGCGCGCACCGAGCAACCGCATGCGGAACACGTTCAGTGCCTGCCGGCGCATGTCCTCGGTGCCCATGTAGACCACGCACTCGAGCCCGAGCAGCGCGCACGCCGTGGCGCTGGCCACTCCGTGCTGACCCGCTCCGGTTTCGGCCACGATGCGGGTCTTGCCCATGCGCCTGGCGAGCAACGCCTGGCCGAGCGCGTTGTTGATCTTGTGCGCGCCGGTGTGCGTGAGGTCCTCGCGCTTGAGGAACACGCGCCCTGCACCGGCGGCCGCGGCGAGTCGTGACGCCTCCCACAGCGGCGTCGGCCGGCCCACATAGTGATGCAGGAGCCGTGACAACTCAGTGGCGAATGACGGATCCATTCGGGCCTTGAAATACTCGGCCTCGAGCGCCTCGATCGGCGCGACGAGTGTTTCGGGGACGTAGCGCCCGCCGAACCCGCCGTAATAGCCGCGCGCGTCGGGATCGCGCCGGCCGAACCAATTACTTGTGTCGCTCATAGTGCGTACGGTGCCTCTGGTGCCTGCGTGCCTAGGGCTGATTGGATGAATGCTCGCAATAGATCGTGATCCTTGATTCCGGGCGATGCCTCGACGCCGGACGCGACGTCAACGGCAAATGGTCGAACGGTGCGAATGGCCTCGGCGACGTTGGTGGGCGTCAGCCCGCCGGCGAGAATGACGCGCCGGGTGGCGGCGACGCGCGCAGCTCGTGGCCAGTCGATGGTCTTGCCGGTGCCGCCGTGCTTCTGCGGGTCGTGCGCATCCAGCAGGATCAAGTCGTCCGTCACGGCCGGCTCCACGCCATCGCCGGCAAGGTGCACCGCCCGCACGATCGGCACGCGCGCACCCGTGAAATCGTTCGCGGCTGCGGCGTGCACTTGCGCGAGCCTGATCCCGGCATCCGCGGCGGCGTTGATCGCATCGACGCTCGGATCCACGAACACTCCGACCGGCGTGACGTGCGCAGGTAACGCGGGGACCACGATCCGCACCGTGTCCAGGGTCGCCGCGCGCGGGCTGCCCGGCCAGAGCACGAAGCCGATGTACGACGCGCCAAGCTCCGCTGCCACGACGGCATCATCGATGCGCGTGATCCCGCAGATCTTCACGGCCGTCCCGCCTTCGCCATGGCTACGGCGGGCAGGCATTGTTCCTCAACGATTCAATGAGCCCCGACAGTGCGCTGCCGGGGTCCGGTTCGATCATGAAGCGCTCGCCCATCAGGAACGCCCGGTAGCCGAGCGCCTGCATGGTTTGCAGGTCCGCCGGCGTCTTCAGTCCGCTCTCGCTGATGCCGATCACGCCGGGCGGCAGCAGTGCCGCCACATCGCGCGACGCGTGGAGATCAACTTCCAGGGTGCGCAGGTTCCGGTTATTGACGCCGATGATCGAGGCGCCGGCATCGATGGCGCGCTTGCACTCCTCGACGTCGTGCACTTCAACCAGCGCCGCCAGGCCGTGTTCCGCCGCGGAGCGGGCCAGCGCCCGCAGTGAGCGATCGTCGAGCGCCGAGACGATCAGCAGGATCGCGTCCGCACCGGCCGCCCGTGCCTCGAGCATCTGATACTCGTCCACCATGAAGTCCTTGCGCAGGAGCGGAATCGTGACCGCTGTGCGAACGGCCTCGAGGTGAGCCAGGGCGCCGTCGAAGAAGCCGGGTTCGGTGAGCACCGAAATCGCCGCAGCACCCGCCCGTTCATATCCAGCTGCAATCGAGACCGGCTCGTACGCGGCCCGCAGCACCCCACGCGACGGCGATCGTCGCTTGCACTCCGCGATGATGTTGACGGTGTCCGGCCGCGACAAGCGGTCGCTGAACAGCTGTCCGTTCGGCTGCCGCTGCAAAGCGCGCCGCTCGAGTGCCGCCCGTGGCTCGCGCTCCATCGCCGCGGCGATCCGCGTGCGCGTCGCGGCGACGATCGCCTCGAGCAGGTCCGGGGTCGACGTCACGCCCTGGCTCCGCGATTCGACACGTCGACCAGCTTTGCCAGCGTCTCGCGGGCCTTGCCGCTGTCGATGGCGGCGGCGGCCGTGGCGATGCCCGCCTTGACGGTCTCCGCGGTACCGGCCACAAACAGCGCCGCACCGGCGTTGAGCAACACCACATCACGAGCCCGGCCCGCATCGCCGGCGAGCACCGATCGAACGATGGCGGCATTGGTCTGCGCGTCGCCACCCTTCAGCGACTCCGGCGTTGCTTTGGCGAGGCCGAAGTCGGCGGGATGCACGTAGAAGGTTTGCACCGTATCGCCCCGGCACTCGGACACCTTCGTGTACCCAGTCGTCGACAACTCGTCCAGGCCATCGGCGCCGTGCACGACCCATGCGCGCTCCGATCCGAGTAACGCGAGCGAACGCGCCAGCAGCTCAGTCAGTTCCGGTCGCGGCACACCGACGATCTGACGGCTTGGCTTGGCGGGATTGGTGAGCGGGCCGAGCAGGTTGAATGCGGTGCGGACCCCGAGGTCCTTGCGCGCCTGCGCGGCGTGCTTGGTCGCGGGATGAAACGTCGGCGCGAACAGGAAGGCGACGCCAACCTCGCTCAGGCACTGCTCGACGATCGCTGGTGTTGCGGCGATGTTCACGCCAAGCGCTTCGAGCACATCTGCGCTGCCGCACTGGCTCGAGACCGAGCGATTGCCGTGCTTGGCGATGCGCATGCCGGACGCGGCGAGCACGATCGCCGCCGCCGTCGAAATGTTGAACGTGCCCGACCGATCGCCGCCGGTTCCGCACGTATCGAAGATGGCGCCGGCAGGCGGATTGAGCGCCACCGCATTGGCCCGCATCGTCTGGGCGAACCCGACAAGCTCCGAGGGGCGCTCGCCCTTCATGGCCAGGCCGACGAGGAGGCCGGCGATCTGCGCGGCCGCTGCTTCGCCCCGCATGATCGTGGCCATCGCCGCCGCGGCTTCTGCGGTGGTGAGATCTTCCTGTTTGCGAAGTTTCTCGATAAGCGCTGGGAACATGATCACATCTCGAGGAAGTTGCGAAGGATCCGGCGGCCCTCGTTCGTGAGGACGGACTCGGGATGAAACTGCACTCCGTGAATGGGCATCGTCTTGTGACGAAGGCCCATGATGAGACCGTCTTCCTTGGTGCGCGCCGTCACCTCGAGATCCGATGGCAGCGTCCGTTCGGCGACGACCAGCGAGTGATAGCGGCCCGCCTGGAACGAGGGACTGAGACCGGCAAACACGCCGACGCCCGTGTGTTCCACTGTGGATGTCTTGCCGTGGATCGGCTGCGGAGCGCGCACCACTTCCCCGCCGAACGCCAGGCCGATCGCCTGGTGGCCGAGACAGACACCGAGGAGCGGCATGCGCGGACCGAACTCCTTGATGACGTCGAGCGATACCCCGGCCTGCTCGGGCCGGCCGGGCCCGGGCGAGATCACCACGCGCGCATGTGTCAGCGCGCGAAGATCATCGATCGACGCCTCGTCATTCCGGCGCACCACCACCTTCGCGCCCAGTTCGCCGAGATACTGGACGAGGTTGTAGGTAAACGAATCGTAGTTGTCGATGACGAGCACCATCGGCGTTACAGTCCCGCCTGCGCGAGCTCGAGGGCGCGAATCATCGCCCGCGCCTTGTCGCGCGTTTCTTCGTATTCGGCGGTGGGGTTCGAATCGGCGACGATGCCCGCGCCCGCCTGGATGTACGCCTTGCCGTCCTCGAGCAGGATCGTGCGGATGGCGATGCAGAAGTCGAGATTGCCCGCGAAGTCCAGGTAGCCGACCGCGCCGGCGTAAAGGCCGCGACGCGTCGGCTCCAGCTCGTTGATGATCTGCATGGCGCGCACCTTCGGTGCGCCGGACACGGTGCCCGCGGGGAAACACGACACCAGCGCGTCGAGGCGATCGCGGCCTTCGGCGAGCTGTCCTTCGACCACCGAGACCAGGTGCATCACGTGCGAGTACCGTTCGAGGGTCATGAACGTCGGCACGCGGACCGTGCCGTAATCGCAGACCCGGCCAATATCGTTGCGCCCGAGATCCACGAGCATGACGTGCTCGGCCTTCTCTTTCTCGTTGCGCTTCAACTCTTCGCCGAGGCGAATATCCTCCTCCTCCGACTTGCCGCGCGGCCGCGTGCCGGCGATCGGATGCGTGATCGCGTGACGCCCTTCCACGCGCACCAGCATCTCGGGAGATGAACCGACGATCGAGCGGTCACCCATGCGAATGAAGAACATGTACGGCGACGGATTCACATGCCGCAAAGCGCGGTAGACCGTGAACGCATCGACGCCAATCTCCGCCTCGAAGCGCTGCGACAGCACCACCTGGTAGATGTCGCCGGCGGCGATGTACTCCTTCGCCTTCTTGACGATGCCTTCGTAGGTCTCTTGCGCCATGTTCGAAACGAGGTCGACGGCGCTGCCGCCCTCGGGGCGCTTGATCGACAGGGCGCGCTCGAGTTCGCGCTCGAGGAACTCGATCTTGGCGCACGCGAACTGGTAGAGCGACTTCAGGTCCTCGTCGCCGGAGATGCGGGCGTTGGCGATCAGCAGGATGCGGTGCTGCACATGGTCGAACGCGAGCACGGTGTCGAACAGCATGAAGCCCGCATCATCGCGATCGATCGGCTTCTCGTTCGGGCGCCTGGTCGAGGGTTCGAACCACGCCGCCGTGTCGTAGCCGAGGTAGCCGACCGCGCCGCCGGTAAAGCGCGGCAGGCCCGGCACGAACGGCGACTGGTAGCTGTTCATGATCTCGCGGAGCGTATCGACGAACGGCTTCTCGCTTTCACTCGTGACACCGGCACGTTCCGTCACCGTTTGCCCCTCGCGTCCGCGCAGGATCAGGAACGGATCCTTGCCTAGGAACGAGTACCGGCCCATGTGCTCGCCGCCCTCGACGCTTTCGAGCAGGAACGCATAGTCGGAGTGCTCGGCGACCTTGAGGAACGCCGACACCGGCGTCAGCAGGTCGGCCACCATCTCCTTCACCACGGGCACGAACGTGGCGCGCTTGGCCAGGTCCACAAACTCTTCAAACGTCGTGAGCTTCACAATCGATCCTCTGCGCTGTCTGCGCGTTCTGCGGCCTTCATTTCATCTCCGTCAGGGCCAGCCGCGTCATTGCCGCGTCGCGCATCACGCGATCGGAAGGACGCCGGCCGGTCCACCATTCGAACTGCGCCTGTGCCTGGGCCACGAGCATGTCGAGACCGCCGAGGGTGCGGCAGCCGGCTCGTCGTGCCTGCGCCAGCAGCCTGGTCTCGGGCGGGTTGTAAACCAGGTCGTACACCACACCGCTGCTGGTGAACGCGTAGTCATCGGGCAGCGGGGATGCCTCGACGTTCGGCGATGTGCCGAGCGGCGTTGCGTTGATCAGCAGATCCCACGCCGAGGGATCAGGAGGCCATGCGGACACTTCGGCGCCGGTTAGCGTGGCCACGGCGCGCGCCTGCTCAGGCCGGCGCGCGGCGATCGACACGCGCACGCCGGCCGAGGCAAGCGCCACCGCCACGGATCGCGCCGCCCCGCCGGCGCCAAGGATCGTGGCGCGCAGACCGCGGAGCTGCGTCGCGGCCTCGAGCGGTGTCAGGAATCCCGTGACATCGGTGTTGGTGCCGAGCCACCTGTCGCCATCGCGGCGCAGCGTGTTGACCGACTGAATTCGGCGGCTGACGGCATCGCACTCGTCCGCGGCTTCGAACGCGTCCACCTTGAAAGGCGCGGTCACGCTGGCGCCGGCGAGGCCAACGGCGGATGCGAACGTCCTGAAGTCTTCGAAGTCAGCGGCGGCCAGCGGCAGGTAGACCGCATCAGTGTGCGCGGCGCTGAACGCCGCGTTGTGCATCAACGGTGAAACCGAGTGCGATACGGGCTTGCCCATGATGCCGTAAACCGCGGTCCGGCCGCCGATCCGGCGGAAGCGATACTGCTCGTGCATGACGCGGTCGGAGAGCTGACCGGGTGCCACGCCCTGGCCCGCGTAGGTCCAGCACGAGCCCATCCAGTTGGCCAGCACGCGTGACGGCAGTCCGGCTTCGCCCATGGCGATCAGCGACACCGGCACGCGCGTGTTCTTGCCGATGTCGCGCAAGGTCACGTTGTCGGACAGTCGCGAGGCCATCACCGCCAGCTTCACGACTTCCGCGCCGCTGGCCAGCATCGCGTGCGCCAGCTCGCGCACGTCCGCGGGCACACCCTCGAAGTTGTGATGCGAGAGGACGATCCGGCGTCCGCCGGTCTGCTCCATCAGGTCCGCGCACGACCCCTTCCACTCGAGATCGACGAACTCCGCTCCGAGGGCGAGCGCCTCGGCGAGGATCGCGCGGCGTTCCTCTTCACTGCCTTGGAAGTGGCCGCCTTCCGACTTTGGCCGGCAGGTCACGATCACTGGCTTCTTGCGCCCGGCGAGCGCCCCAGCGGCGCTCGGATCCTTCACGGTGTCGAGCCTCAGCTCGACCATGTCCGCATCTGCCACCTGGTCGCGTCGCGTACGTAGTTCGGCCGTGGTGTCGGCCGTCACGGTTACGCAAAGTTTTGCAGGCCTCATAAGCAGTCAACAGTCAAGAATCAGCAGTTAAAAGTTCACCAAAAACAAAAAGCGCCTCTTCGGTAAAGAGGCGCTTCGGTCGAGTCAAAGTGTGTGGGTGTTGCTACACGGACCGGTTAGCCTCTGCAGATGGGCACCAATACCACCACGCCGCGTGGGGGGCGGTAAAGGAAGCGAACCGATAAGCAAAGGCCTGCGCGCGCATTGGAACGTCGAAAGTCTATAAGAGCGTCATCGTGACGTCAAACACTGAGTTGACTCGTATAATGGCCTGAAGCCGGAATCCACTAATACTTGCATGACTTTACGCACGTTTGCCGCCGCCGCGCTGGTGCTCGGTGTGCTCGCAGCCTCCCCCGGCGCACAGACCACCTACCTGCCGCTTGACCAGGTCCGACCCGGCATGGTCGGCATTGGCCGGACGGTGTTCTCCGGCACCACGCTCGAAGACTTCAAGGTCCACATCCTCGGAGTGATGCGCAATGTCATCGCGCCGAAGCGCAATTTGATCCTGGCGCGACTCGGAGGCGGCCCGCTTGCCAGGACGGGCGTGATCGCCGGCATGAGCGGCAGCCCCGTGTACGTCGACGGCAAGCTGATCGGCGCCGTGTCGTACTCGCTCGGACAGTTCTCCACCGAGCCGATCGCCGGCATTACGCCGATCGACGAGATGATCGACGCGACGATGATGCCGGCAACGGCGCGCGCGTCGCAGCCGGTCTCGATCGGCCTCCGTCCCACGCCGCGCGAACTGCTCGACATCTGGTCGCGCGACCTTGGGCGAGCCACGTCATTCGTGGCCGAGCCGTCCCAGGCACTCATTCTCTCTGGTGTGGCCAGCGACCTCGGACGTATGGGCGCCATGCTGCGGCCGATTGCCGTGCCGATGATCGCGTCAGGCTTCGACCGATCGGTGATCGATCCGATGACGCCGGCGTTCGCGGCGGCCGGCTTCGTCCCGATGTCGAGCCAGGCCCAGACCAACGGTGCCGCCAAGTCGTCGGCCCCGCTGCGGCCGGGCGACGCCGTCGGTGTTGGCCTCCTCACGGGCGACTTCGAACTCGGGGCCACGGGAACCGTGACGCACGTGGATGGCGATCGGGTCTACGCGTTTGGCCACCCGCTCTACAACCTCGGGCCGACGCAGTTCCCGATGACACGCGCCGAGGTGCAGGTCGTGCTGCCGAGCCTGATGGCGTCGAGCAAGCTCGCCAGCTTCGGCGAAGTGATCGGCACCGTGCAGCAGGACCGCGCCACCGCGATTGCGGGCCGCATGGGCCCGGGGCCGTCGCTGATTCCCGTCACGATCACGTTGAATTCGGACCGTGGCCCGTCGCGCACCTTCTCCTTCGGTGTGGTGCGCGACTTCACCTTCACGCCGCTGCTCGCCTACCTCTCGGTGTCGAACGTGCTGACCTCGTACGAGCGCGGGGTGGGTCCCGCGTCGTTCAGCATTCGTGGCCAGGCTGCCATTCGATCCGAAGGCGACCTGTCGTTTGAAGACATCTTCAGCGGCGAGCAGGCCTCCGGCGGCACCGCGGCATATGTGGCCGGTCCCTTGACGGCGCTGCTCAAGAATGCCGGTGAAAATGTGCAGGTGGAACGCATCGCGCTGACGATTGACGCGAGCGAACAGCCCCGTTCCGCGCGCATCGAGCGCGTCTGGCTCGACACCACGCGGCCCCGCTCCGGCCAGGACGCGATCGTCAACGTGGCGCTGCGCACCGCGCGCGGTGAAGAGATCGTGCGCCAGGTGCCGATCCAGATTCCCGCCAACCTCAGTGGATCGCTTCAGTTGACCGTGGCCGACGCCGTCCGCACCACCGCGGATGACCGCCGCGACACGCGCGGCGCCGAACTGCAGCGCGCCTCGCAGATCCTCCGCAGCTTCAATCGCTCGCGCAAGAACAACCGTTTGTATGTCCGACTGACCTCCACCGACTCCGGCGCCGTCGTCAACGGCGAACCCATGGCCGGTCTGCCGCCGTCGGTGCTGGCGGTGATGGAAGCCGATCGCAACAGCGGAACGGTGGGTTCGCTGCGCTCGATGACCCGCGGTGAATGGGAGCTCGCGCTCGACGTCGCGGTCACCGGTTCCCGTCAGCTCACCCTTTCCCTCGACCAACCCTAAATGAGATCACTGCTCGGGCGAACGATGGTTCGCCCCTACCTTCTGGGCGCCATTGGTGTGGCGAGCCTGCTCTTCATTGGCACGTTGTCAGCCGCGCCGGGATTCTGGCAGGCCGCCACGCAGGCTGATTTCCTGCGGGGTGAAGTCGATCAGCTCTCGATCGACGAGCACGGCCGCGTCACCCTCGGGCCGGCGTTAACGCGCGTCCACGACACGGCATCGCCGTTCATCTGGACGATGGCTGCCGGTCCGGACGGGTCTTGGTTTCTGGGCACCGGCAACGACGGCAAGGTGATTCGCGTGGATCGCAACGGCCAGGGTTCGGTGTTCTACGACAGCGCTGAGATGGAAGTGCATGCGTTAGCCCCCGCGCCCAACGGCGGCCTGTACGTGGGCACATCTCCTGATGGACGGATCTATCGCGTCGACGCCAAGGGCCAGGCCACCACGTTCTTCGATCCCGATGACAAGTACATCTGGTCGCTGGTCGTCGACCAGGCTGGCAACGTCTTCGCCGGCACTGGCGACAAAGGTACGGTCTACAAGATTTCTCCAGACGGCAAGGGGCAGCGATTCTTTGCGTCCAAGACCACGCATGCCGTGTCGCTGGCGTTCGATCAGAACCGTCAGTTGCTCGTGGGCACGGGTGCGCCCGGTCGAGTTTTCCGCGTCGATGCAGCCGGCAAAGGCTTTCTACTCCTCGACACCTCGTATCAGGAGATCCATGCAATCCGGGTCGACCCCAAGGGCGTGATCTACGCGGCCGCGCAAAGCAGCCGATCGCAAGGCGGCAGTGACAGCGGCGGCGAATCCACCGCTCCCCCAACCGTCACGCCGTCGATTCCGAACGTCTCGACCGAAATTACCTCGATCACCGTTGTCGACACCGGATCGTCATCCCAGGGCGGAGGGGCTGCGTCCGGATCGGCCAGCCGCTCGACGATGAGCGGTGCCGTCTACCGCGTGCAGCCCGACGGGCTGTGGGATGAACTCTGGTCGGCGCGCGACGATGCGCCGTATGACGTGGCGATAGAAGCTGATGGCGCCATCCTGGTGGCGACCGGCGCCAAGGGCAAACTGTTCCGCCTCACTGGTGATCCAGTCAGCGCGGTGCTTGTCACCCGCGTCCCCGCGCAGCAGGCCACCATGATCGCGCGCGGGGCCGATCGCACCTTCATCGCCACCGCGAACCCAGGGTTGTTGATGTCGATCTCCGCGACTCGCGCGACGCGCGGCACGTTCGAATCCGACGTGAAGGATGCGCGGCTGGTCTCGACCTGGGGTGTGGTGACCTGGCGTGCCAGCACACCCACCGGCACCTCGGTGCAGATCTCGACGCGATCGGGCAACACCCGTACGCCCGACGAGGCGTGGAGCGAATGGAGCCCTGCCTACACGAACGCGGACGGCTCGGCGATCAGCAGTCCGAAGGCGCGCTACCTGCAGTGGCGCGCGGTGCTGAACGGAACCGCAACCGCAGCGCCCGTTCTGACATCGCTCTCTTCGGCGTACCTGCCACGTAACATCCGCCCGCAAGTGGATTCGATCACCGTGCATCCGCCGGGCGTCGTGTTCCAGAAGCCGTTCTCGAGCGGCGAAACCGAGATTGCCGGCCTGGACGACGACGCGCAGGACAAGCGAAACGCGCAGGCGGGTGCCGGTGCGGGCGCTCCCCAGCTAGGGCGGAGGATCTTCCAGCGCGGACTCCAGACGTTTGCGTGGAAGGCCGCCGACGAGAACAACGATGAACTCTCCTATGACGTGTTTTATCGCCGTGAGGGCGACTCCACGTGGCGCGAGTTGAAGCAGGATCTGCGGGACACGCTGCTGGTGTGGGACACGAGTTCCGTTCCCAATGGCACCTACGTGCTCAAGGTCCTTGCCTCCGATCGCAAGTCGAATCCGTCCGACGTGGCGCTCGCCGGTGAACTCGAAAGCAGCAGCTTTGATATCGACAACGTCGCTCCAACCGTGCAGGTCGGCGCGGTTCGCCGCGACGGAACGCGATTTGTGGTTGGCGCCGACGTCCGTGATGGCGACTCCGCCATCACCAAGGTTGAGTATTCACTCGACGCGCAGCGCTGGCAGCCGGCGTTCTCCCGTGACGGTATTCTCGATGGCCGCCAGGAAGGCTTCGAGATTCGGCTCGACGCGGACGCGAGCGGTCGCACGCTCGTGATTCGCGCGACCGATGCGTTGGGGAATGTGGGAACCGGGCAGGTTCGCGTTCAGTAGGATTTACAAACCTTCGGCCGCGACGATCGGTGCGACAGGTGGCCCTGCGAACGACGCGTCCGGAACGACGGGCTTCACCAGGCGCGCCGGAAGCGGCTTGGGTTCTTCGACGGGTTCGACCGGGAATGTCGGTGTGGCAATCGGCGCCGGTGAATTGTGCAGCCGCAAGGCCTGGCGCAGCGCCTCCATTGGATCGTGGGGGCTCTTCACCGTCGTGTTGGCCACCAGCCACACCAGGCTGACCGCAACCGCGTCGCCGCGGTTCGTTGCCGGCGCAAACTTCGTCCGGTACGCCTCGTTCAGCATCGCGTTCACGCCAGGATGCCGGGCCTGGTCGACCATTTCGACGCCCTGCACATACCCTTCGCGCGACACCACTGCGGCCAGCGTGTACTGCGCGTCCTGTTCGGGCATCTCGATCGCATCGGTGACGGCGCGCGGCACGCGCATGCTGGAATTGAGGCGGATCGGGTTGCTGTTCGAGCCCTGGCTGGCCAGGTCCGAAATGGTTCGCGCCATCGAATTCGGCAGTTCCTGGTTGGCCGCCAGGAGCACGCTCGCCGAGCCGATGATGCAGGTCACGGTGGCCACTGTGGCGCCAAGGCCGGCCCACACCAGGTGCATGTCCGAGAACCAGTCCGTGACTTGCGCCCGGATCGAGAACTGCTCTTCCAACCGCATGCGGTCGAGGACGTGCGCGGAGATTCGCGACGGATCGGTCGTGTCGTGTTCGGCGATCTGTGCCGCAAGGTCTCGCAAGCTCGAACCGACGACGGCGATCTCCGAAGCCGACTCATTACAGGCGGCGCACTCGTTCAGGTGACGCTGCACTTCGATGCGTTCGTCGATGGTCAGTTCGCCATCGTGAAACGCCTCGAGGCGTTCGAGGGTATCGATGCACGTGCGGTCGTCTCTCACGGGCGCACCTCGCGCAATTCGTCGCGCAGTGTCTGCCGCGCGCGGGTCAGCCGTGACTTGACGGTGCCGATGGCCACGCCCAGCGAGAACGCGATTTCTTCGTAACTCAGCCCGTCGATTTCACGCAGCACGATGACGGTGCGCTGATCGAACGGCAGATGGTCGAGCGCCTTCCAGAGCCGCTCGGCCAGCTCTTTGCGCGCATAAGCCCGATCCGGCGCGGTGTGATCGCCTGGCTGGCGCAGGTCGCCATGCGCCTCGACGTGCTGATCGAGCGATACCTGGTCGGCCTTGTGCCGGCGCCTCCACCAACGCTGGCGGTTGCGCGCCTGGTTGATGACGATCCGGAAGATCCACGTCTTGAGGGCGGATTGGCCGCGGAAATTGTGAATGGTGCGGAAGACGCTGAAAAAGACCTCTTGGGACAGGTCCAGGGCTTCGTCGCGGTCGCCCAGCAGGTGCAAGGCGAGCTGGTAGACCATGCGTTCGTGGCCGGCAACCAGCTCAGCGCACGCAGCCGGTTCCCCCGCGGCGCAGCGCTCGATGAGCACCGCCTCGCGGTTCCCGACCTCTACCCATCCGAGTGCCCCAGCGTCTTTCATGACGGAATTGGCAACTGTTCGAGCGCCCATGGTCAGTCTACCAGCCTTAGAAACCGGGTCCCGTGAAAAGTTCCCCATCGCCCGGTGGCCCGCGTTTCCTTGCCGGCCTGCGGCCGGCCGCTGCTACCATTTTGGACGTGCGCCGCACCGCCATAGCCGTCGTTATCGTGGCCCTCGCCGGGGTGGCCGGCGCCCTGGCGTTCGGCGCGCTGGCCAATGAGCGGGAATTCGACCGATTGATCGCCGAAGGCGACGGCGCGGTGGCAGCGGACCGTGGGTTCCAGGCCATTGAAGCCTATAGCGGCGCCATCGCCCTCAAGCCGGATTCCATGCTCGCGCATTACAAGCGCGGCGCCGTCTACCAGTCGCAAAACGAGTTGGAGGCCGCCCTGCGCGACTTCCGGACCGCGTCAGACCTCGATGCCAGCTCCCTGCGCGCCATCGAGTCGATTGGCGATGTCAACGTCGCCCTCGGGCGGCACGAACGGGCGGTCGAGCGATACGAGTCGTTCGTCGCGCTGGATGATCGCAACGCGCGCGTGTTCTACAAGCTGGGACTCTCCCGCTATCGAGCCGGCCGTACGAAGGCCGCGATTCAACCGCTGCAGCAGGCCTTACAGATCGAGCCTGGGCTTGGTGAAGCGCACTACGTGCTCGGGCTCGTGCAGCGTGATCTCGAGCAACTCGTGCCCGCCCGCAAGTCGCTCGAAGAGGCCGCGCGCCGCTCCCCTGCGAGTCAGACCGCCGCACGTGAGGCGCTCGCGGATGTCTATCTATTGGATGGGGATTATGCGCGCGCGCTCAACCAGCTCGAAGCGCTGGCCGCGCTTGAACCAACGCGCGCGGATCGCGTGGTCGCGCTCGGCCTGGTGCAGGCGCGGGCCGGTCGTGACGACACCGCCGTGACGACGCTCAGCCGTGCGGTTGAGCGCTTTCCCAACGCGCCGCAGGTCTATGCCGCTCTTGGACATGTGTGGCTGATCGAGGCGCAGCGGCGCGGCGATCGCGTCGCTTTGATGAAGGCGGTCGAGGCGCTCTCCACGGCGGCGGGGCGCGCGGATGCGACCAGTGAGACGTTCGCGGAACTGGGCCGCGCGCAGATGTTGTCCGGCGATCGCGCTGCGGCGGAACGCGCGCTGCGCCAGGCCGTGGACAAGCTGCCGGTGCCGCCCGAGGCCTACTTGCAGCTCGCTGATGTGACGGCGCGCGATGGCCGCATCCAGGACGCTCGCGACGCGCTCGTGAAGTACGCGACGCTGATCGGCGACGAGAAGCCGCTGGCCAACGTCGCGACACAAATTGCGGATTACTCGGTGCGGCTCGGTGAGCCCGCTTTCGCGGTGCGGTGGTTCGATCGCGCGATCGACGAAGCGGGACCGAGCTCGGCGCTGCAGGTCAGGCTCGCCGAAGCGGCGTGGCGCGCCGGTGACGTCGCGCGCGCCAATCGCGTGATCGACGAGGGCCTCGCCACCGAGCCGAACAATCGCCCCCTTCAACAACTGCGCCGCAGAATTCCCAGATAAAGAAATCAGCCGCAGAAAGCACAGAAGCAGCGATCAAAAAGGCATTCTTGATCTGAGCTATCTGTGCTTGCTGTGGCTACTTCCGTCGCGGGTCGATGGCGTCTCTGAGGCCGTCGCCCAGGAAGTTGAAGCCGAGGACGACGATCGCCAGGAACAGTCCTGGGAATATCGTGAGGTGCGGCGCATCGAGTAGATGCACACGCCCGCCGTTGATCATTGTCCCCCAGCTGGGCGTCGGCGGCTGAACGCCGAGGCCGAGGAAGCTGAGTGCCGCTTCGGAGAGGATCGCGCCCGCCATGCCCAGCGTGGCCTGCACCAGCAGGGGCGGCAACGCCGTCGGCAGTACATGCCGCGCCAGGATCCGAACCGTACCTGCGCCAAGAGCCCGCGCCGCTGTGACGTACTCAAACTCGCGCGCCCTCAACACCTGGCCGCGCACGAGACGCGCGTAGCCGACCCACCCGATGATCGCGAGGGCGAGCACGACGTTCACCAGGCTCGGCCCGAGGACCGCTACCAGCGCGATCGCGAGCAGCATGCCGGGAAACGCCATCAGCACGTCCATCACGCGGCCGATCGTCTGGTCGATCGCCCCGCCGTAGTAGCCCGAGATTCCCCCGACGATCATGCCGACGACCGTCGATACGCCGACGACGACGATTCCGACCAATAGGGAGACGCGCGCGCCGAGGAGCACACGCGCGAGGATGTCGCGACCGAGTTCGTCGAGGCCGAACCAGTGCTGCCAGGTCGGCCCCTGCAAACGATTCGGCAGGTCCTGTGTCGCAGGATCCCACGGCAGCAACCATGGCGCCGTGACCGCCGCGATGATCACGATCGCGACAATGATCACACCCGCGCGGGCCTGGCCTGAGCGTAGCTGAGGCGTCATTCGAGACGAATCCTCGGGTCGAGCACGCCGTACATCAGGTCGGTGAGCAGGTTGACGGTGACGTAGGTGACCGCGATCAGCAGGATGCAGCCCTGCACCATCGGGTAATCGCGGAACCCGATCGATTGGATCAGCAGGCGGCCGATCCCCGGCCACGCGAAGATGGTCTCGGTGATCACCGCCCCCGTGAGCACCGCGCCAAACTGCAGCGCAATGATGGTCAGCAACGGCACAAAGCTGTTGCGCAGCGCATGAGAGGTCACTGCGGCGGCGCGTGACACTCCACGAGCGCGGGCCGCGCGCACGTAAAGTTCGTTGAGCTCATCGAGCAGGCTCGCACGCGTCATGCGCGCCAGGATCGCCGCGAGCGCAAGGCCCAGCGAGATCGCGGGCAGCACAAGGTTTGCCACCGAACCGCGTCCTGAGACCGGTAGCCATCCGAGTTCGACGGCGAAGACGATCGCCAGCAGCGGCCCGAGCCAGAAATTGGGAATCGACACGCCGAGCAGCGCGAAGGTCATTGCGCCGTAGTCGACGGCGGTGCCACGCCACACGGCGGCGACGACGCCAAGCGGTATGGCGAGGATCACCGCCACGACCATGGCGGCAATGGCCAGCTCCGCTGTCGCGGGCACACGCTCGGCGATCATCGTGGTGACCGGCTGCCCCGTCCGGAACGACTTGCCCAGATCGCCGGTAACGGCGTGCCGGAGAAACGTGACGTATTGCGTCACCAGCGGCTGATCAAGGCCGAGGCTCTGGCGGAGTTCGGCGACGTCCTGTGGTGCTGCGCCCTCGCCAAGCATGGCCTGCGCAGGGTCGCCAGGTACGAGGTGGATCAGGGAAAAGACCAGCGTGGCCACGCCGAGCAGGACCGGCACGGCGAGCAACACGCGGCGAATGACGTAACGAAGCACGCGTGCTCATTCTAATGTGCGTCAGTGTCGGTAGCGACGCCCGAAAGTCCAAGACGAGTGGTGAGCTTGCGCAGGCCTTGACGCGAGACCCCCAGATCGCGGGCTGCCGACGCGGCCTTGCCACCGCATCGCGCGAGCGCCGCCCGCACGTATCGCTCCTCGAACTCCCGCCGAGCTTCAGCGAGCGTCGCGCGTCCGGCCATCGCGGTGGTCCTGGTGATGTGACCGGGCAGACCGTGCGGACCAATCACGCCGCGGCCCGGTCCGGCAACCATCATGGACGCCAGCACGTTCTGCAACTCGCGCACATTGCCCGGCCAATCGTACGATCCCAGCATCGTCATGGCCGACGGCGACAGGACCGCCCGGCTGCCGGTTCGCTTGGAGAGCTCTGACCAGATGTGTCGGACGAGCGCAGGTAGATCGTCGATGCGATCACGTAACGGTGGAATGACAATTCTCAGGACATCCAGCCGATAGCGCAGATCGTTACGGAACCGTCCGCCACTGACCTCGCTGCTCAGTGGCCGATTGGTGGCGGCCACGATTCGAGCGTCAACCTTGCGCGTTGTGGATTCGCCCAGCCGGCGGATCTCGCCTTCCTGCAGCGTCCTCAAGAGCTTCGCCTGCACTCGCGCGCTCAACTCGGCGACCTCGTCAAGGAACAGCGTTCCGCCCAGCGCCTCTTCGAAGAGTCCCTGTCGCTCGGCGACCGCACCCGTGAAGGCTCCCCGGGTGTGACCGAACAACTCGGTCTCGACCAGGTCATCGGCAATGGCGGCGCAATTGAGCGCGCAGAAGCGGCGGCTCCGTCGCGCACTCATGGCGTGGACCGCCTTCGCGACCAGCTCCTTCCCTGCTCCACTTTCGCCTTCGATCAGCACGGGGAAGGGCGACGCGGCGGCGCGGATCACCGCCTGGCGGACCTGCTCCATCGCGTGGCTCTCACCGACCAGTTCTGGAATCACCGCACTGCCGGCGTGCGCGGCCTTCAGCCGTTCGCGAATCTGATACACCGCCGGCCCGATTGCCGTGGCCGCCAGTCCCATCAGTGTCGACACGTCTTGCGGGACCAGTGGGAGCCCGCTCGCCCATCGGCACCAGAGCGCTCCGACCACGCTTGCGCCGTAGCGGATCGGCCAGGCCATATCGCCGCTTGCGCCTGCGCCGAGCAACGGCGACGCCAGTCCGGTATCCAACGCCCGTGTCGCGACCACGAGGTCGGCCGATGATGGTGAGCTGTGACCGGCGTGCGCCGTCGCATGCGGACGATCACGATCGGCGATCACGACGGCGATGGTGCTGGCCGCGAGCGAGGCGTGGAGCTTGATGGCGACCCTCGACATCGCGCGATCGGGATCGTCGACCTCCTGGCAGATGCGCAGCACGTCCAGCAAGGCATCGACCATCGCCGGCTCGGCCCTCGGCTCCGTCACCTGTCCATGCAGTCGCGCGCGAAGCTCCCGGCCCGCCTCCATATCAATCGAGGCCATCGCCGCGCGCGCCTCGAGAAAGCGCCGTTGATCAATGAGCGAATGCGCGAGCGCGCATTGCGCCGGCGATGGATCCGGGTTCTCGACAAGCAGCAGGCTCCAGCGCGCGGCGGCTTCGGCGTCGACGGCCTGTCCGGCGGCGCGCAGGGCGCCGGCCCGTTCGACGAGCGAGGTGCCGGGCTCGCCCTCTGCCGGTGTGCTCTCGTGGAGGTGCAACGCGGAGGTCACGAGGCGCGGCCGCCACAGCTCGGACGTGGCACACCGCACGATCAGGTGTGGACGCGCGTCCTTTGTGGCCAGGCGAAACATCGCCAGGCTGGCGTCGGGTGACACGCGCGAGTCTGTGGCGAACACCACGAGCGAGCGGTCTCGAAGCCACGACGGCCACCGCCATCGCGCCTGTGACAGTACGGCGCCAAGCGCGTCGGCGGCAATCGGCACGAATCCGGCGACCCGGGCCTCTCGCGCCAGCATGCGATGCAGCCACGCCCATTGCGCAGGTGACGGTTCAGTGTGATCGAACGCCCGAGGGTGTCCATCGCGCGCATCCGCCAGCGCAAGCCGGAACCGGTGCAACGCCTCCGACGAATCCCCGGGTGGAGGCGCGCCAGCCCGCTCCCACACTTCGATGCGGGACGACCGACGGATATCGAAATCAATCAGCCATGACCGCCCCCGGACCGTGAACAGCGGCGGGGCCGCAGGCGATGACCGGCGGTGACGCCAACGGATGGCACCACCAGTCGCAAGATCCAGCGCGCGTCCGTGAGCGACAAGAAAGCGATCGAGCAGCAACATGACCGGTGCCAGTGCAAACGCAGGACCCTGCGCCGAATCACGTTTCACGGCGCGATTCGCGCGCGTCGGCGCCGAACCGTCGCAATTTCTTCGTATAGAATCGTGGTCTGATGCTGCGCTTTTTGACGTCCGGTGAGTCTCACGGACCAGGTCTTGTGACGATCGTCGAGGGCCTGCCTGCCGGACTTGCGATCGACTTCGATGCCATCACCCTCGAGTTGCGCCGCCGTCAGGGTGGCTATGGCCGCGGGCGACGCATGGTGATCGAGACCGATCGCCCGGAGATCCTCTCGGGCGTGCGCCGCGGCAAGACCACCGGCGCGCCGGTGACGCTGCTGGTCCGCAACAAGGACTGGGAGAACTGGCAGAACACCATGCACGCCGAGCCACAGGCACCGCCGGGATCGACGGGTGCGAATCGCGCCGCGGTCGTGCGCCCCCGGCCCGGACATGCGGATCTTGCCGGCGCCCTCAAGTACGACCACGACGACATTCGCGATGTGCTCGAACGAGCCAGCGCCCGGGAGACGGCTGCTCGTGTCGCGGCCGGCTCGCTGGCGCGCCAGCTCCTGAACGCGGTTGGCTGCGAGATCACCAGCCACATCACCGGCATCGGCAACGTCGTGGTGACCGACACCGCGGTGGTCCCGTTCGACGCCGCACGCGCCCTCGCTCCGGAAGCCCCACTGCGCTGCGTTGATACCGAACTCGAGAAGCAGATGATGGCGGCGATCGATGCCGCCAAGGAAGCCGGCGACACGCTGGGCGGGTCGTTCGAGGTCATCGTGCGTAACCTCCCGATCGGCCTTGGCAGTTACGTGCAATGGGATCGCAAGCTCGATGGCCGGCTCGCCCAGGCCGTGATGTCGATCCAGGCCATCAAGGCCGTGTCGATCGGCGATGGCGTCGACGGCGCCCGTCGCCCCGGCTCTCGCGTGCACGACGAGATCGTGGCCGACAGCCACGCCGCGCCCGGTGATGCCGTGATCATCCGTCCGACCAATCGTGCCGGCGGGCTTGAAGGCGGCGTCACCAACGGCGAAGAGTTGCGCGTGACCGGCTTCATGAAGCCGATCTCGACCTTGATGAAGCCGCTGCGATCGGTTGACCTGACAACGCTCGAAGACGCACCTGCCGCAATCGAACGCAGCGACACCTGTGCCGTCCCGGCTGCGGCGGTGGTGGCCGAGGCGATGGTGGCGCTGGTGCTGGCGGATGCGCTGATTGAGCGCTTCGGCGGCGATTCGATGCTGGACCTGCGCGAACGCGTCACGACCACCGGCACCAAGATTCGCGGCCGCGTCTCACGACGTCCTGCGACGGCGCAGGCCTGAGCGGTGCTTCGACCGATTCTGCGGCTCGGGGAGTCACTCCTCAGCCAGCCCGCCCGCCCCGTTGATGCCATCACGCCGGAGATCGAGACGCTGATCGACGACATGATCGCGACGATGTATGCGGCGCCCGGTATTGGACTGGCTGCGCCGCAGGTCGGCTACCCGCTCCGCCTGTTCGTGATCGACCTGTCACTCGGCAAGGATCCAGCGGCCCTCTATACGATGATCAATCCTGAGTTCGTGGAACGCGACGGCATGCAGCTCGAGGAAGAAGGCTGCCTGAGCATTCCCGGGTTCACTTCGACTGTGGCGCGCCCGAAGCGAGTGGTCGTCAAGGGATTGAATCGCCAGGGGGAGGAATACAGGATCGAAGGTACCGGTCTGCTGGCTCGCGCGCTCCAGCACGAGATCGATCACCTGAATGGTTGCCTGTTCGTGGATCGGCTGCGCGGCATTTCACGCGACCTGATCGTGCGCAAGATCAAGAAGCTTCAGAAAGCCGGCAAGTGGTGAGGGGCTAATGCCGCTGCGCGTTGTGTACTTCGGCACCCCCGGGTTTGCCGTGCCCACGCTGGAGCACGTCATCAACTCGCGGCATCCCGTTGTTGGTGTGGTGACGCAGCCCGATCGTCCGCGCGGCCGCGGTCAGCAGGTGACCGCCGGTCCCGTGAAGGCGCTGGCGCTGTCACAGGGCCTGCCGGTGTTCCAACCCGAGAAATTGTCGCGGGAACTGTTCGAGTCGACGCTCGTCTCACTGCAGGCGGACATCGGCGTGGTTGCCGCATACGGGAAGATCCTCCCAGACTGGTTGCTGGCCACGCCCCGGCTTGGGTTGATCAACGTGCACGCCTCGATTCTGCCGAAGTATCGCGGCGCCTCCCCCATCCACCGGGCGGTGATGGCCGGCGATCCCGAGACCGGCGTGACCATCATGCGCGTCGTCAAGGCGCTCGACGCCGGCGCCATGATCGCGGTGACTCGCGTGCCGATCGGCCAGGACGACACCACCACGATCGTCGAGTCGATGCTGGCGATTCGCGGCGCGGAACTGCTGGTGGAGACGCTCGATGCCATCGAGGCTGGAACCGCGACGGAAACCCCGCAGGACGAATCGCTCGTCACCTATGCGCCGAAGATCGCCAAGACCGAGGGCGTGGTTGACTGGACACTGCCTGCCGAGCGCATTCACAACCAGATCCGCGGGCTCTGGCCCTGGCCCCACGCGTTCAGCTACGTCAATGGGGTCCGCCACATCCTGCACCGATCGCGGCACTCCACACAGGACGCGCAGCACGCGGCGCCTGGAAGCATCCTCACGGCGTCTGCGCTTGACGGCCTGCATGTGGCCTGCGGCCACAACACCGCGATCGAATTGCTCGACATACAGCTCGAAGGCAAGCGCGTGATGAACGCGCGTGATGCGATGGCGTCGAAGGCGCTGTGCGTGGGCGCGCGTTTCACCACCGCATGATTGCCCCCGCCCGCCGCGCGGCCACCGACGCGCTGGCCCTGGTCGATAAAGGCGAACTCGATCTCGGTGCCGCGGTCGCGCGCGTGCGCGTCACGCTCGAAGACGAACGTGACGGCGCCCTGTTGCTCGAACTGGTGGCCGGTACGCTGCGCATGCGCGCGGCCATCGACTACCAGCTGGCATCGCGGGTCAAACGTCCGCTGGCACGCCTTGATGCCGCGGTCTTGAACATCCTCAGGCTCGGTGCGTTCCAGGTGATGTACATGTCACGCCTGCCCGCTTCCGCGATCATCAATGACGCCGTGGAGTTGACGCGGCGGTCAGGCAAGTCGAGCGCCGCCGGACTGACCAATGCGGTGCTGCGGGCCGTGTCGCGCGATCGCGAAAACCTGTCGTGGCCCCCACGAGAGGATTTGCTCGAGCACCTGTCGGTCGTGCATTCGCATCCGCGCTGGCTGGTCGAACGATGGGTTGAGCGTCATGGCGCCCGTGACGCGGAATCATGGTTGGGCTTCAACAACCAGCCCGCTCCGCTATGCCTGGCAGTGAATCGCCGTCTCTTGACCCGAGAAGCGCTTGCGGAGGAATTGGCTTCGGACGGTGTGTTGACGCAACCAACCGGACGCGCAACGTATGGTCTGGAAGTCACAGGCGGCCGGGCGCTTGGCACCAGGGCATTCAGAGAAGGCCGATTTGTGGTCCAGGACGAAGCCTCGCAACTGATCGGCGAGCTCGCATCGCCGAGCCCCGGCGCAACGGTGCTCGACTTGTGCGCGTCGCCTGGCGGCAAGACCCTGGCCCTGAGCGCAGCTGTTGGCTCGACGGGCCACGTGATCGCGTCCGATGTGCGCTCCCATCGCGTGCGGCTGCTCTTGAAAACCGTGGAACGCTGCCGCCTCGACAATGCGCGCGTGGTGCACGTCGCCGCGGCCGGCGCGTTGCCGTTCAGGCCGGGCCAGTTCGACCAGGTCTTGATCGACGCACCGTGCTCAGGACTGGGAACGGTCAGGCGCGACCCGGATATTCGCTGGCGCCGGTGCCCGGAAGACCTCGCCGCCTTCGCAGCGAACCAGCGCGCGCTGCTCGACCGCGCCGCGGACCTCGTGCGGACGGGCGGCACCCTCGTCTATTCGACCTGTTCGAGTGAACCCGAGGAGAACCAGGACGTCGTCGCAGGCTTCCTGCGCGACCAGCCGGCCTTTGCGCAAGAAAAGGTCCATCAGACTCTGCCATTCAGGGACAGACTCGAGGCTTTCTTCGCCGCAGTCCTGAAACGCAAGTAGGACGCCCGTTGTACAATTGCTCGATTGTCGACTGCCCTTCGCACCCGGGTCTGGAGTTTCGGCAAGATCCTCGTGCTCGCCGGTGCCCTCGCCGCGACCTTTTTCGTATTTGCCGGTATTGCCATGCGCGTGGCGGTTCGAGCCCGTCAGGTAACGGTGCCTGAACTCGTCGGCAAGTCCATTGCCGATGCCACGGCCCTCGCGTCCGGCCTCGACCTACAGCTGAGGATCGACGAGACACGTCGCCCGGACGCCAAGGTGCCGGCGGGCTTCGTCATTGGACAGGACCCGGCGGGCGGCGCAGCCGCGCGTCGTCAACGCAGCATCCGCGTGTGGATCAGCGCCGGTGCGCACATTGCGCGGGCACCGAACCTGATCGGCGAAACGCAGCGCTCCGCCGAAATTCGAGTCGCCCAAGAGGGATTGCTGATCGGCACGGTGACGGAAGTGCGGTCCGCCCTCTACCCACCTGACGTCATCGTCGCCCAGGACCCGCCGCCGACGACGCAGACCGCCGAAGTGCGCCTGCTGGTCAATCGCGGCGAAGATCGCGCGACCTACGTGATGCCGGACTTGATCGGCCTTAACGGGGAACGCGCCGCCGATGTGATGCGCATTCGCGGCTTCCGCGTATCGGTCACATCGCAATCCGTGGCGTCGTCCATCCCGCCGGGCGTCGTCGTGCGGCAGACGCCGAACGGCGGCTACCAGGTGCACCCCGGTGATGCGATTGCCCTCGAGGTCAGCCGATGAAGATTCGCCTTGCGCCATCCATCCTGGCCGCCGATTTCGCGAACCTCGGCAATGAGATCGCCGCAGCGACGCGCGGTGGCGCCGATCAGGTGCACGTCGACGTCATGGACGGGCACTTCGTGCCGAACATCACCATCGGCGTGCCGGTGGTGAAATCGCTGCGCAAGGCGACGACGCTGCCGCTCGATGTGCACTTGATGATTACCGACCCCGATCGCTACATCGAGCCGTTCATCGATGCCGGCGCGAACATGGTCTCCGTGCACGTTGAGGTCCTGCCCCATCTGCATCGCACCATCACGCAGATCAAGAAGCTCGGCGCCAAGGCCGGCGCGGTATTGAATCCGTCGACGTCGGTGTCGACAATCGAAGAAATCGCGGCCGATCTGGATTTTGTGCTCGTCATGTCGGTGAATCCTGGATTTGGCGGCCAGGTGTTCATTCCCAACAGCCTGAAGAAGATCCAGGCGGTGCGCGCATTGCTGGATCGCGCCGGGAATTCCGCGCCCATCGAAGTGGATGGTGGCGTGGATCTGACCACCGTCGAAAGCGTCGTCAGGGCCGGCGCGGAGTGGCTCGTGGCCGGTAATGCCATCTTCGGCACGCCGAACGCGGAACAGGCGGCGCGCGCGCTGAAGACCAGGGCCGAGGCCGCTGCAATGCGATGAGCAGCGCGTCAGTTCGCCAGACCGCATCCAGCGTGCGCGTCCGCTACGCCGAAACCGACAAGATGGGCGTGGTCTACCACTCGAACTATTTCGTCTGGTTCGAGATCGGCCGCACTGACTGGTTGCGCGACACCGGCTGGACGTATCGCGAGATGGAAGCAGGCGGGATTCAACTGCCCGTGATCGAAGCGCACTGCGAGTACCGCCAGGGTGCGCGGTATGACGATGATGTGGAGATCAAGACGGTGGCGAAGAAGTTGTCACCCGTCAGGATCCAGTTTGATTACGAAGTGACGCGGCGCGCTGACGGCGCGCTGCTGGCCACCGGCCACACCGTGCACGCCACCATCGATCGCGATGGGCGTCCGGTGCGCATGCCGGATCGCGTGAAGGAATTGTTCGCATGAAGGCACTGGTTACCGGCGGCGCAGGATTCATCGGCTCGCACCTGAGTGAGTTGCTGCTCGAACGTGGCGCGACGGTCCGCGCCATTGATGCATTTACGGATTTCTATCCGCGTCCCCTGAAGGAACGCAATCTCGCGACCCTGCGCGGCCGCGCCGGTTACGAGTTCGTCGAGGACGACCTGCGGACGGTCGACATGGACCGCTTGCTCGACGGCGTGACGCACGTGTTTCATCTGGCGGCGCAGGCGGGCGTTCGTCGCAGTTGGGGTTCTGAGTTCGGGGTGTATACCGGCCTGAACATCGACTCCACGCAGTGCCTGCTCGAGGCGTGCGCCAAGCGCCCGATCGAGCGGCTGGTCTACGCCTCGAGCTCTTCGGTCTACGGCGACGATGTGGAAATCCCGATGAAGGAAACGGCACTGCCCCAGCCCGTATCGCCCTATGGCGTGACGAAGCTGGCTGCCGAGCAGCTCTGTTACCTCTATCACGTCAATTTCGGCGTGCCGACCGTGGCGCTGCGTTACTTCACGGTCTACGGGCCGCGCCAGCGGCCAGATATGGGCTTCAACCGCTTCTTCTCCGCCATTCTCAAGGGCCAGCCGCTGATCCAGTTCGGCGACGGCCTGCAGACCCGGGACTTTACATATGTGGCCGATGCCGCCCGGGCCACCGCTGATGCGGCAGTCCGTGGCGTGCCCGGGCGCGTCTACAATATTGGTGGAGGCGCCCGCGTCTCCCTGAAAGAGGTCTTCGACATGCTGGCCCGCGTTTCGGGCCGGCCGGTGAAGATCGATCAGCAGGGCCCGCAGAAGGGCGATATGCGCGACACGTATGCCGACACCTCGCGCGCGAAGGCCGATCTTGGCTTTGCGCCGACGGTGACCCTCGAGGAGGGTTTGGGGCACATGTGGCGCTGGATGGAAACGACAGGCAAATGATTGCGGATTTCGGATCGCGTGGATTTCGGATTGTCGCGGCGGTGGTACTGGCGGTCACGCTGCCGGCGTGTGCGGCCAAGCAGACTACCCTGCCCCCAGGGTCGGCTGACGCCGACAAGTTCCTGTTCGATCGGGGCTCGGAGCGCTTCAAGGAGCGGAAGTGGATGGAGGCGCGCGAGTACTTCCGCAACCTCGTCGACAACTATCCACAGAGTCCCTTCCGCCCAGACGCCAAGCTCGCTTTGGGCGACAGCTATCTGGGGAACGGCGGCACGGAGAACCTCCTGCTGGCGGCCAATGAATTCCGTGAATTCCTGACCTTCTATCCGACGCATGCCCGCGCCGATTACGCGCAGCTGCAGCTCGCCCGGTCGTATACGGAGCAGATGCTGGCGCCGGAGCGCGATCAATCCGCGACCAAGGACGCGATCAAGGAGATCGAAATCTTCCTGCAGCGCTTCCCCAACAGCAAACTGATGCCGGATGCGCGCAAGATGGAGCGCGAGGCGAAAGACCGTCTCAGCGAGGCGAACTATCGCGTCGGCTTCTACTACTTCCGCGTGCGCTGGTATCCCGGCGCGATCGATCGCTTCAAGGATCTGCTCGCCGTCGATCCCAACTACACCAATCGCGACGCCGTGTACTACCACCTGGCTGAGTCGATCATCCGGTCCAACCCCGAGGCCGCGGAGAAGAGGGCCGAAGCCCTTCCCTACTTCGAACGGTTGATCAAGGAATTCGAGAAATCGGAATTCCTGCTCGAAGCGCAGAAGCGGGTTGCGGAACTGAAGCCGGGGAGCTAGTCTCCGGCAGCGGTCCTGCCGATAACAGATCGCTAGAGCGCTCCCCAGGAAAGCAGGCCTCCATGCGTATTCGAGTGATCAGCGCCGCCCTCTGTTTTGCGGCAATTCCGGCCTTCGGCCAGCAGTCACGCGACGTGACCGGCCCATGGACTCTCACACCGAACATGGTGCTGTGCACGGATTTGCCCGTCACCGCTCTGCCGCCGTCCAAGTCCGTCATCAAAGGCATCCATAACGTGGACCACAGGTTCGCTGCCGGTCATAAGGGCGTGCCGCTGATCATCGCCCGCACGCCGGACGACGGCCTGGCACCGGGCCAGCGCTACATCACGGCGCGCCCCGTCGGCCACGTCCCCAAGGAAGCACGTGAAGGCGAATACTTCGGCGATCTCCGGATCACCGGCGTCGTGACGGTGAAGGCAACTGACGACGTGAATGCCATGGCTGACATCGACCTGGCCTGCGCGCCGATCGAGCCGGGCGACCACCTCGAGCCTCACGTCGAACTCGCACTGCCCAACTCAGCTTCTTCGGTCGAGGTCGCACCTGACTTCTCGGACCGGGCCAAGGTGCTGTTCGGTTCGGACAACCGCTCACTGGTGGGCCACGGCAACATTACGTCGATCAGCCGTGGCACGCTGCACGGCGTGGTGCCCGGCGCGCGCTTCGCGATCTATCGCGACAAGAAGAATGGCCTGCCACTGGTGTACCTGGGCGAAGCGGTCGTGCTGACCACCGGTGAGTTGTCGTCGAAGGTGATGATTACCAAGGCCGTCGACGGCATTGAAACCGAAGACGTGGCGGTGCCGCGGCGAGCGCCGCAGGACTAACTGATCTTCTTCTCGCGGGCGGACTTTGCGGCTTCAAAATCCGTCACCTTTGCACTGCGGCTGATCATCGCGCGCTGGAATCCCTGGTAGTAATCAACAGCGGACACCACCGCGGTGATCAGTACCACCCACATCGCCGCCTGCCCCAGCACCAGCAATCCCGGCCAACGCTCCCATCCAAGAATCAGCAGCAGGATCGCCGTCACTTGCGAGGCCATCTTGATCTTGCCGAGCCCTGAGGCGGGCATGGACAGGCCGCGCGAATACGCGAGGTTGCGGAGGCCCGTCACCGCGATCTCGCGGCCGATGATCACCGCGACCATCCACGACTGGACCAGGTCGAGCTGCACCAGCGAGATCAGCGTGGCGGAAATGAGGAGCTTGTCGGCGAGCGGGTCCAGGATCTGCCCGAGGGTGGTGACCTGCTTCCGGCGCCGGGCGAGGTACCCGTCCAGCCAGTCTGTCAGCGACGCAATGCCGAACAGGGCCGCCGCCACCAGCTCGACTGGCAATCCCATGACGAGACGGCCCTCGAATGTCGTCAACAGGACGGACACGAGCACCGGCACGATGAAGATGCGCGCCATGGTCAGCGCGTTCGGCAGGTTCATAAGCCTCAGGCCACCGTCGCATCAGCAACGGCGGATGCCGCCATTCTACGCCTCGGTCGTGTAAAATTGAAGTTTGTCATGAAGGCCATATTGCTTGCCGGGGGCAAGGGTACGCGCTTGCGCCCGCTCACGATTCACACACCCAAGCCGGTTGTTCCCATCTTCGACCGCGCTTTCCTCCACTATCAAATCGACCTGCTGAAGCAGGTACCCGAAATAGACGAGGTCATCCTCAGCCTCAACTACCAGCCGCGCCGCATTGAAGAGGTGTTTGGCGACGGCACGGGCACGGGGGTGCGCGTCCGCTACGTGGTGGAGCCGTCACCGCTCGGCACGGGCGGCGCGATTCGCTACGCCGCGCAGGGGATCGACGACACGCTGGTGGTGTTCAACGGCGACGTCATGACGGGCATCGACATCAAGGCGGTGGTCGCGATGCATCGCGACCGCAAGGCCAAGGCGACGATCGTCCTGACGCCGGTCGACAACCCGAGCGCGTACGGCCTGGTTGAGACCGAAGCCGACGGCAGCGTGCGCCGTTTTCTCGAGAAGCCGAACCCGGACGAGATCACCTGCGACACGATCAACGCCGGCATGTACGTGCTCGAGCCGGACACCTTCGATCGCATTCCGAAGGACGTGTCGTACTCGATCGAGCGCGCCTACTTCCCGTCACTGATCGAGCGCAAGGAAACGTTCGTGGCGTATGTCGATCGCGGCTATTGGATCGACATCGGCACGCCTGAGAAGTACGTCCAGGTGCACCACGACATGTTCGACGGCAAGTTCGCCGGCGGCCTGTTTGCCGGCGCGGATCGCAGCAAGCCGATGATTTCGCCCGAGGCGCGCATCGAGGACAACGTCACCATCACGGCGCCGTGCTTCATCGACGCGGGCGCGCACATCAAGAGCGGCGCGACGATTGGCGCCTACAGCGTCATCGGACGCGGCGCGCTGATCGAGGAATCCGCCGACCTGCAGGATACGATCATCTGGCCGAACACGCGGATTGGCCAGAATGCCGTGGTGCACGGGCCCATCCTGGGCCGCAACTGCCACATCGGCCGAGACTCCGTGCTGAAGGGCCGCACGCTGCTTGGCGACAAGTCGCAGCTCACTGATTTCACGAGCATCGGATCATGATCAACACCGCCGTCTTCAAGGCCTACGACGTTCGTGGCCTCTACCCGTCCGAGATCACCGAGGATTTGTTCCACCAGTTGGGCCGCGCGTTCATCGCCTACCTGGGACCCGGCAAGTACGCCGTGACGCGCGACATGCGCACGTCATCGCCCTCGCTGACGGAGGCGTTCATCGCCGGCGCCGTCAAGCAGGGCGGCAACATCGTCAACTACGGCCTGGTCGGCACCGACCAGATGTACTACGCGGTTGCCGCTGACGGCCTGGACGGGGGCGCGCAAATCACCGCGTCGCACAATCCTGGCGAGTACAACGGCTGCAAGATGGTTCGCAAGGAGGCCTTCCCCTTGAGCGGCGAAGCCGGCATCAAGGAAATGAAGGAGATGATCCTGGCGAACGCCATTCCGGCGCCGCCGTCGACGCCCGGCACCGTTGAGTACGCGGACATCATGCCGCGCTACATCAATCACGTGATGTCGTTCGTCGACGAGTTCGAGATCAAGCCGTTCAACGTCGTGCTCGACGCCGGCAGCGGCGTGGCCGGCATCGTCGCGCCGAAGCTGTTCGATCGCCTGCCGTGCAAGACGACACGCCTGTGCTTTGAGGTGGACGGCACGTTCCCGAATCACGAAGCCAATCCGCTGATCGAGGAGAACCGCCAGGACATCACGGCGGAAGTGATCAGCCAGAAGGCCGACATCGGCATCGCGTGGGATGGCGACGCGGATCGTTGCTTCTTCCTCGATGGCACGGGCGAATTCATCGCCGGTGATTTCATCACCGCCCTGCTGGCCGAAGCGTTCCTCCTGAAGTCACCTGGCGAAACGATCATCTACGACGTGCGCGCCAGCTACGCGGTCAAGGACATCGTCGCCAAGTACCACGGCAAGGCCCTGATGAATCGCGTCGGCCACGCCTTCATCAAGCGCCGCATGCGCGAAGAGAACGGCATCTTCGGCGGTGAAGTCACGGGCCACTACTACTTCCGCGACAACTTCTACGCCGACAACGGCTTCATTCCGGCGCTGATGATCCTCGACTTGATGTCGAAGAAGGGCATGTCGCTGCGCGACCTGCTGAAGCCGCTGCGCGAGAAGTATTTCATCTCCGGCGAGATCAACACCAAGGTCGCCAACATGGATATCGCGGCGAAGAAGATCGAAGAGCTGCGCCAGATCTACAAGGACGGCAATCCGTACGACCTCGACGGCATCTCGGCCGAGTATCCCGACTGGCACTTCAACGTGCGCCAGTCGAACACCGAGCCGCTGCTCCGCCTGAATCTCGAGGGCCTGACCCCCGAGATCATGGAAAAGCGCCGCGACGAAGTGCTGGGGATCATCCGTTCGTGAGGCTTGTGGGGGCGAGCCTTTAGGCTCGCCCTCTGCTACACTTCATACGCTGAGCGGGAGTAGTTCAGCGGTAGAACGCGAGCTTCCCAAGCTCGATGTCGCGGGTTCGATCCCCGTCTCCCGCTCCAACCGTCGCTCACGCTTGCCGGTCGCGTGAGCGACGGTTGGCACGCCACCCGCGGGACCGGAACAAATCCACAATCCAATCCGTCAGACCAGTGGACAGTCAACATATGGATATGTAGACTGTCCACATATGACACCCGATCGCGGCGACGTCGTCTACGGCAGCCTGGGTCTTCTCATCCTGAAGACGCTCGACAGCATTGGTCCCATGCACGGCTACCGGCTCGCCCGCCGAATCGAACAGATCAGCGGTAACCAGCTCGCCCTTAACCAGGGCACGCTCTACCCTGCCTTGCTGAAACTCGAACAAATGGATTGGATCTCGTCCAAGTGGGGGCTGTCCGACACCGGCCGCAAGGTGAAGGTCTATTCGCTCACCAAGGCCGGGCGCAAGCAGCTGACGCGCGAAGAGGAGCAATGGCAGCGGTCCGCCGGGATCATCGCGCGCTTCTTCAAGATTTCTGAGGATCCGGCATGAGCCGAGTCGATCGCGACCTCGATGATGAGGTCGAGGCGCACCTTGCGGAGGCGACCGATGCGCATGTGGCGAGCGGGCTGTCTCCCGAAGAGGCACGCTACGCCGCGTTGCGCGAATTTGGGGGCGTCACACAGGTCAAGCAAGTGCATCGAGAGATGCGGAGTTTTGCATTCATGAATTGGCTCGACATCAAGCTCGGCGGACGCATGCTCGTGAAGTATCCCGGGCTCACCGTGGTCGGCGGTCTCGCGATGGCATTCGCGATCCTCGTCGGCATCGTCATCTTCCAGTTCGCCTCGCTCTTCCTCTATCCCTCGCTGCCAATCGCGAATGGCGATCGCATCGTCACGCTGAGACTCCAGGACATCGTCGAGAACCAAGAGGAATCGCGGGCGCTGTTCGACTTCATCTCCTGGAAGACGTCGCTACAGACCGTGACCAACCTGGGGGCCTCGCGCGATGTCAGCCGCACGCTGATCACCGCGGACGGAGATGCGCGTCCCGCCTTGGTCGCGGAGATGTCGGCAACCGGGTTCACCGTCGCTGACGCACAACCGTTGCTCGGACGCGTGCTGACCCCGGCGGATGAACAACCTGCGGCTCCGGCCGTCGCCGTGATCGGGTACGACCTCTGGACCGCGCGGTTCGGCAGCGATCCCAATGTGCTTGGCCGCGAAGTGCAGCTTGGCGACGAACATCCCACCATCGTCGGCGTGATGCGCGAGGGGTTCAAGTTCCCTGTGGCGCACGAGATGTGGGTGCCGCTGAAGACGGCGAATCTCGACCAGGCGCCGCGTTCGGGGCCGCCTGTGACCATCTTCGCTACTCTCGCCGAAGGCCAGACGCTTGAGACGGCTCAAGCCGAGCTGACGACACATGGGCGCAGGCTGGCGGCGAAACAGAAGGCCACACACGAACGCCTCGAGCCTCGCATCCTGCGATATGCGGACATGATGGCGATGGGCGGCAACGGCGAGGACCTGCAGTTCATGCTGTTGATCTATCTGTTTATCGGGATGCTGATCACGCTGATCTGCGGCAACGTCGGTCTGTTGCTGTTCGCCCGCGCCGCATCGCGCGAGAGCGATCTGATCGTCCGTACCGCACTCGGCGCGAGCCGTTCGCGAATCGTCTCGCAACTCTTCGCGGAAGCGCTCGTGCTCGGCGGCCTGGCGGCGATTGTCGGGCTGGTGACCGCCGATCTCTTCCTGCGCAACTGGGCGATGACCTTCCTGAAAGCCAATTACGGCAACCTGCCGTTCTGGTGGGACCTGTCGCTGTCGCCGGTAACGGTGGCGGCAGCACTCCTGATGACGGTCCTCGCCGCAACGGTGGCCGGCGTCATGCCCGCACTGAAGATCACCCGTGGCATGGCCGACCGCCTGAAGCAAACCACTGCCGGTTCCGGCGGCCTTCGTTTTGGCGGCGTGTGGACCGCCGTGATCGTGGCGCAGGTTGCCGTGACGGTGATCTTCCCGGCGGTCGTCTGGTTTGAGTACGTGCAGTTGGGCCGCATGCAGGATTACAACCCTGGCTTCCAGACCGAGCAGTTCCTCGCCGTGGATTTGGAACGTGATTCGCCCGCCAAGGACACGTCGTTGGTTGATGTCTCGACCGAACGCGATACGGGTATCGCGGCGACGCTCGAGCAGCTGCGCGAACGTATTGCCGCACAGCCCGGCGTCACCGGCGTGACGTTTACGGATGCGTTGTCGGGCGGTGAATTGCCTGAGCGAAGTATCGAGCTGGGCTATGACGCGGCCGAGGCCGCCGGTGCCGATGCGAAGGCGCCCGCCCCAATCCGCTACACGACCGTCATCGAAACCGACGCCGCATACCTCGGCGTAGTGGGCGCGCCGATTCTTGCCGGCCGCGGCTTCAATGCGGCTGACGCCGAGCCTGGCGCGCACGTAGCCATCGTCGACCAGAACTTCGTCAACAACGTGCTGCAGGGGCGAAACGCGATCGGTCAGCAGGTGCGCTTCAAGCGTCCCGGCAATCCGGCGGGTCCTGGCGAGTGGTACACGGTCGTCGGCCTGGTCGGGAACCTTGATTCCGGAGTTCCCTATCGCAAGGGCCCGTTTGCCGGCTTCTACCTCCCCACTACGCCAGACCGTCTCGGAAGTGGCCTTCACATGATGATCCGCGTGCGCGGCGGCGATCCCATGACGCTCGGACCTCAGGTGCGCCAGATCGCAGCCGAGGTCGATCCGTCGCTTCGACTCGTGGAGATTCAGCGTCTGAACGACGTCAACGACGGCATGTTGTGGGTCATCCGCCTGTGGATGACGGTCACTGCGGTCATGTCGTCGGTCGCGTTGCTATTGTCACTGGCGGGGCTCTACGCGGTGATGTCATTCACCGTGGCGCGCCGGACCCGTGAGATCGGCGTCCGCGTCGCGCTCGGAGGGAGCCGGCGTCGCATTGTCGCGGCAATCTTCCGTCGCCCTCTCATTCAAATGGGCATCGGTGTGGCCGCCGGTATCTCGTTCATCGCGTTCATGACCTTCCTCTATCCCTCGACCGACGGTCCAGGCGCGGGATCCGCGGAGGGCCTGACGCTCGAGGCGATGGCCATGCAGATAGCCTATGGCGCGCTGATGCTGGGCGTGTGCATGCTGGCGTGCATCGCGCCGACGCGCAGGGCGTTGGATGTTGAACCGACGGTGGCACTCAGGACTGAGTAGCTATTGAATCGAAATACCGGCGCTGATCGTCCACTGCTGCGTGCGTTTCGCAGACGGCAGTGTGTCGGTCGGCGACCGTGAGCCCAACTTCACGAAACGGATGTCGAAGCCCGCGCCAAGATGCGGCTTCATGAACCACTTCGCGCCGCCGCCGAAGTTGATCGCCTGATTCCAGGCCGTGGGTACGACGATCGCAGGCGAGGTGCCCATCGCATCGGCGCGGCTGTCGACCCTGGTGCGACCAAGACCCGCGCTGATATAGCTCCAGCCGAGCCGCCGGCCAAAGTTCAGCGAAATCTGCGGGATGAGATTCGTGACGCTGGTTCGGACGATCTGCGTCACCGTGAGGGTCTGGGTGGCGCCGCTGCCGGTAATGACCTTGGTCTCGGCGGTCGCTTTCGCCGTGGACAGCGTGGCGCCGATGCCGAACGTGATCAGCCCGAGCTTGAACGGATAGACCGTTGCTCCCCCGCTGATACCGAAATTGCGCCCGGGATACACGGTGCTGGAGCCGAGCGCCGGAACCCAACCCTCCGCCTGCGGAATGCCAACCGTCGCGGCGTGAACATCGGCTGCGAACCACGGTAGCCGCGATGGATTCTGCGCCGCGGCCGGCACGGACACCAGCAGCATGCAGATCACGGCGACGACATACTTCATTCAGTACCCGGACGCTTTCGCGGTGGCCGGAGCCTCGCCGCGCGATTCCTTGACGATGCGGACGCCGGCGCTGGCGCCGATACGCGTGGCGCCCGCGGCCACCATGGCCTTCACCTGCTCGAGGTCGCGCACGCCGCCTGACGCTTTGACACCCATCTCGTCGCCGACAATGCGGCGCATGAGCGCGATGTCTGCGGCGGTTGCGCCGCCAGGACCGAATCCGGTTGAGGTCTTGACGAAATCCGCGCCTGCCGCCTTCGACAGCGTGCACGCGGTGATCTTCTCTTCGTCCGTCAACAGCGCCGTTTCGATGATCACCTTACTGCCGGCACCAGCGGCGTGACAGGCCGAGACGACGCCGCGAATATCGTCGGTCACGAGGCGTACGTCACCCGACTTCAGGGCGCCGACGTTGATGACCATGTCGATCTCGGTCGCGCCGTCGAAGATCGCGCGGCGGGCTTCGAACTGCTTCACGTCCGGCGTCGTCGCGCCAAGCGGGAAGCCGACGACCGAGCATACGCCAACCGTGCTCCCGCGCAGCTCCCTGGCGGCCAGGGCCACCCACGTGGGGTTCACGCAGACCGTGGCGAACTTCCACTCTGCCGCCTCGCGGCAGAGCTGCTCGATCTCTTTCGCGGTGGCGTCCGGCTTGAGCAGCGTGTGATCGATGTAGCCGGAGACGCCACTGGCGCCGCCATCCGAGGCATGCAGGCCGAGGCGCGTGGCGCCGGCATCGAGAACGCCCTGCACGCGATCCGGGCAGCAGTCGAAGGTGAAGCCGTGGCAGCTACAACGCTGTGGCGCCACTGCGCCGGCCTTGGCCAGCTCCTCGAGAATCAGTTCGATGACCCGCCGATAGTCCGTCACTTCGCGTTCTCCAGTGCGCGAATCTTCGCCAGCCGCCGCACGTAGCGCGCCTCACCCATCGGCGTTGCCATCCAGGTATCGACAATCGCCTTCGCGTCATCGGCCGAGATCAGGGTCGCCCCGAGCGCCAGCACGTTGGCGCCGTTGTGCTCGCGGGAATAGCGAGCCAGCGTCTTGTCGGTGCACATCGCGGCGCGCGCACCGGCGATCTTATTGGCCGCAATCGCGGACCCAATGCCGGCGCCGTCGATCACGATCGCCGCGTCCACTTCCTTCCGCGCCACCAGGCGCGCGACCTGCGCGGCAATATCAGGATAGTCCACCGGTTCCGAACCCTCGGTGCCAACGTCCAGCACGTTGATGCCACGCTGACGCAGGTAATCGCGAAGTTTGGCCTTGAGCGACACGCCGGAATGGTCGCTGCCAATGGCCACGGACTTGATGTCGGCCACGGGCGCCAGGCCATCGAGGCTGGCCTCTGCGACCGCACTCACCACCGAGATGCGACGGGCCTTGAGCGTATCCGCGGCAAGGGGCGTGACGTGACCGCCTGGCTTCAGCGCGACGCTGGACCCGGGCTCCAAATTTCGGGCATCTGCCTCAGTAATGATGTCGAACGTTTTCATTGCCGTCAGAAGATATTATTTCCCACATGCCGACGACCGCGACCCCTACCGTGCTGATCGATCAAGACGAACTGAGCGCCCGCATTCACGCCCTGGCGCAGGAAATCAGGGCCGACCTGCCGAGCGGACAACTCCACTTCGTGTGCGTCCTGAAAGGCGCCTTCCTGTTCCTCGGCGACCTGGTTCGCGCGACCGATGGACAGGTCAGCATCGACTTCATGGCCTGCTCGAGCTACGGCGGTGCGACCTCCTCGTCCGGAGAGGTTCGCCTCACCAAGGACCTCGACGCCAGCATCGAAGGCCGTGACGTCATTATCGTCGAGGACATCGTCGATACGGGGCTGACGTTGCACTACCTGCAGGAGATTCTGCAGGCGCGCGGTCCCCGCTCACTCAAGACCGCGTGCCTGCTGAGCAAACCAAGCCGCCGCAAGATCGACGTCAAGGTGGACTACATCGGCTTCACGATTGAAGATCGATTTGTCGTCGGCTACGGCCTCGACTACGCCGAGCAATACCGCAACCTGCCGTATATCGGCGTGCTGGAATAGGGGTAGAGGATCCGCCTGAAGGCGGCGGACTCCCGCGGCCACAAGAGTTAAGGGGCCACGGCCTTCCGGACCTGCTCCGCGGCCTTCTGGGCCTCGGCAATCACCAGCGCCTCATTCATCGTCAGCACCTTGCGGTCGCGCATCACGACGCGACCGTTGACGATCACCGTTTCCACATCATCGCCACGCGACGCATAGACGATTTGCGACACGGGATCGAACAGCGGCTGCTGCCGGGCCCTGGACATGCCGACGATGATGATGTCGGCGAGCTTGCCGGCTTCGAGCGAGCCGAGATGCTGACGACGGCCTAATGCCGCGGCGCCACCGAGCGTCGCCATTTCCAGGGCTTCGGCGGCGGTGATCGCCGTCGGATCCATCGTGACGAGCTTCTGTTGGAAGGCGGCCTGGCGCATGGCCTCGAACATGTCGAGATCGTTGTTGCTGGCCGCGCCGTCGGTGCCAATGCCGACGCTGACGCCGGCCTGCCGATACTTCATGACCGGCGCCGTGCCGCTCGAGAGCTTCATGTTGCTCTCCGGATTGTTCGAGACGCCCACCTCACGCTTCTTGAGAAGCGCGATCTCGTCGTCGTTGATCCACACGGAATGAGCCGCGAGCGTCGTCGGCGCCCAGAAATTCAGGCTGTCGAGGATCGCCACGGGCCGCATCTTGTGCCGCTCCTGCGACATGCCGATCTCTGCCGACGTCTCGGCGAGATGAATCTGGATCGGAATCATCAAGCGCTTGGCCAGTTCACTCACCGCGGTCAGCGTCTTGGCGTCCAGCGTATAGACCGAATGCGGCGCAATCGACGGCGTGATCAGTTCCTCGTGATCGAACTGCCTGGCGAACGCCTCGGTGCGCTTCAGCGCGTCGGCCGGCGTCTTCGCGTCAGGCACCGGGAACTCGATGACGGTCTGTCCGAGGACCCCGCGCAATCCGGCGGCCTTGGTCATCTTTGCGACCTCTTCCTCGAAGTAGTACATGTCGGCAAAGGTCGTCGTGCCCGACTGAATCATTTCGAGCAGCGCCAGGTTGGTGCCGATGCGCACGAACTCGGGTGAGACGGTCTTGGCCTCGGCCGGGAAGATGTACTTCTGCAGCCAATCCATCAACGCCAGGTCATTGCCGAGGCCGCGGAACATCACCATCGCCGCGTGCGTGTGCGTGTTGATCAGTCCTGGCATCACGACCTTGCCGGACGCGTCAATGGTCTGCGCCGCCTTGTAGCGCGCGGCGATCGCCGCCGGTGTGTCGACGGCCACGATGCTGCGGCCATTGATGGCCACGGCGCCGGGATTGAGCACTCGCCTGCTGCCGTCCACCGTCACCACGATGCCGTTATTGATGACCAGCGAGACCGCGGCGGGCTGCCGCGCGCTCAGCGGCGCAACGAGGATCACCGCAGCGACCAGGGAGAGAAGGCGTGAGTTCATGGGCGAAATTGTACGTGAATCAGGATTTGCGTGTAAGCTTTCCATCACCGTGCTGCAGCTTGTGACCCACCCACTCGTGCACGAGTGCCTCGCCGAATTGCGCGATGTGCGCACCGCGCCTGAACGCTTCCGGTCTCTTACCAATCGCATCAGCGTTCTGTTAGGCGCCGAGGCGTTACGCGACGTCCCCACTGTGGACGGGACCGTCGAGACCCCGCTTGGTCCGTCGCCGAGCCGGCGTATTGCGGCCGACGTGGTGATGGCGCCGGTGTTGCGCGCCGGACTCGGGATGCTGCCCGGGATGCTGGAACTGGTGCCGAACGCGCGGGTCGGTCACCTGGGACTGCAGCGCGATGAGCGGACCGCCGTCGCATCGCAGTACTACGCGAAGCTGCCCAAGAACATTGAGGACAGCTACGTGCTGTTGATCGATCCGATGCTCGCCACGGGCGGCAGCGCGGTCGCCGCGCTCGACATGTTGAGCAAGGCCGGCGCGCGCCACCTGCGGCTGGTATGCATCGTCGCGGCCCCTGAAGGCGTTGCCGCGGTGGAGAGCGCCTATCCATCCGTGCCGATCTTCACGCCCGTCGTGGATCGTGAGCTGAACGCGCACAAGTTCATCGTGCCCGGACTCGGTGACTTCGGGGACAGGCTGTTCGGCACCGTCTAATCGCTCAGTTGGTGCTATAATTTCGGGTCTGGGCGCGCGCTTGGCTCAGCGGTAGAGCACTCGCTTCACACGCGAGGGGTCGGTGGTTCGAATCCACCAGCGCGCACCACTTCTCACACCTTTGCCTACGCCCTTGCGGCCAGTCATCACGGCTTGCCTCCTCGTCGGCATTACCCTCCTGCTCTACAGTTTCGGGCTCTCCGGCGCGCCGGTTGGCGAGCAGGAGCTGCAGTTTCTTCAGGCAGCCCCCGGCTCTGGGCCGATCTACTTTCAGGTCAGGCCTGATCTCTACCTGCAACCGATACCGGTCTACGCCGCCGCGGCCTTGCGCGCGGTGGGTGGCGGCGACCAGTCCGCACGGCTGGCTTCAGTCCTGATCGCGTCCATCAACGTCGGACTGATCTTTCTCTGCGCGCGGCGCCTATTTGATTCGCGCCTCGCCGTTGTCCTGGCGCCCTTGCTCCTGCTGGTCACGCCCGCACACATCACATTCGGGCGCTCCGGCACCGACGCGATCTTCTCGATTCCGTTCGCGCTGCTTTGGCTGCTCGCGCTGCAGCGGTACTGGCAGTCCAATTCGGCCGTCTCGGTTGCCGCGGCCGGCGCCGCGCTCGGAGCTGGTGTCTATGCGAACCCGTCTGCACCGCTGACCATGGGGTTCCTCTTGATCGCCAGCGTGATCGTGCTCGTGTCTAATGGGCGCGCGTGGCGATCGGTAGTGATCATGCTCGCCGCATTTGGGGCGTTGCTCATTCCGGCGGCGATGTGGTTCGCGCTGCATCCCGAGACGTATCCGGATACCTTCGGCCGCTGGGTGATTCACCTCGCGCACGTTCGCAATCCGCTCGACGGCCTGCGCGCCTTCTTCAACTGGAACACGCTTGGCAATCGCGCGTCGCTCTACTGGGGCTTCCTCGACCCGTCCTGGCTGTTCTTCGGCAACAGGCTGCTGCTGGTGATGCTGCCGCTGCTGCTGCTGGGCGTGGGGATGTGGCAGCGCGCCATGGCTCGACACTCGATGATGCTGGTGGGAGGCGGCGCGCTCGTCGCGCCGCTCGCGGGCAGCTCGTTTGGTGTGCCCCACTATGCAGCGGACGCCCTGGTGTTCCTGCCGTTTGCCATCGTGTTCATGGCGGCTGGCGCCGCCGGGCTGCAGCAGTGGCTTACGGCACCGGCGCGTACTTATCGATCAACCGATACAGCGCCCGCCGGCTGATGCCCAGGCGGCGCGCCGCCAGCGACTTGTTGCCGCCGGTTGAATCCAGTGCCTCGCGGACAGCTTCCGCGGTCGGTGGCGGACCCGGAGGTTCCTCGTCCGGGACGCTCGACGAGGGCGCAGGACGATCGACGAGCGACTTTGCCAGGTCGGCCTCGGCCAGTAAATGCCCCTCGCAAAGAAGGCACGCGCGCTCGATCACATTGCGCAGCTCTCGCACGTTGCCTGGCCATGACCAACGCATGAGGCGCTCCTCCGCCGCTTCCGTGAGCCCGGTGATCTGCTTGCCGAAGTCCTTCGAGAACTTCCGGACAAACGCCGCAGTCAGGTAGGGCACGTCCTCGGGGCGCTCTCGCAGTGGCGGGACCGTAATCTCGACCACGTTGAGGCGGTAATACAGGTCCGCGCGGAATCGCCCTGCGGCAATCTCCTGGTCGAGCCGGCGATTCGTCGCGGCGACCACGCGCACGTCGACCTTGCGAAGATCCACGCTACCCACGCGTTGCACCTCGCCGTTTTCGAGCGTGCGGAGTAACTTCGCCTGCGCGCCGGCCGGCAGCTCCCCCACTTCGTCAAGAAACACCGTGCCGCCGCTCGCCGCTTCGAATACGCCGACCTTGTCGGTGTTCGCGCCGGTGAAGGCGCCCCGGACGTGCCCGAAGAGTTCCGATTCGAACAGCGTTTCGACGACCGCGGAACAGTTCACGGTGATCAGCTTCCGGGACTTCCGCGGACCGAGTTCGTGCAGCGCGCGGGCGACCAGTTCCTTGCCGGAGCCGGTTTCTCCGGTGACGAGCACGTTGCGGGCATGCTGGGCCAGGCGCTGGATGGTGTCGAACACTTCACGCATCGCCGGTGAACGGCCGATCATGCCGCAGACCTCGAGCCGCTCCGCGAGCATCGCATCGCTGTCGAACACGCTCTTGCGGTCCTGAAACTGACGCCGCGTCGTCGACATCAGCGCGCGGACGCGCGCCAGTTCCAGCGGTTTGGCGAAGTACTCGCTGGCGCCGAGCTTGATCGCCTCGACGGCGTCTTCGACCCGCGCCGCGCCGCTCATCAGCGCGATCTTCGGGCTGGCGCCGAGAATGCGCGCCTGGCGCAACACATCGAGCCCGTTCACGCGTGGCATATGAAGGTCGAGCAACACGAGGTCCATGTGCCGGCGTTGCATCATCTCGATCGCGACGGCGCCGTCCGCCGCCTCGAGCACTTCGAAGCCTTCGCGGCCGCCGACTTCGCTCAGCAACTGACGGATCTGCTCATCGTCATCGACGAGAAGCAGCAATGGCCGGGGTTGGCTGACTGGTCCTGGGGGCATAGGTTCTGCGAATCCGGGCGGATTCTCTGTCCGTTATCTTAATATCGGCTCCGGTAGGCGATCGCTCAAGTCTGGAGCGCCGTGACTTGAGAGTTTTCGGCCAATTGGCCGTCTATTTCAACGTTGACCTGTGCCGATCACAGGCAGCCGCGAAATACGTAATGGCGCAAGCCCCCCTGTCTGAACTTCGCGTGCTCTTCGTCGAGGATTCGCCGGACGACGTTGAGCTGATTCGGCTCGAGCTCGCACGCCATGGTTTTCGCGTGCAGGCCCGGGTCACGGAGACGCGCGCCCAGTCGGCAACCAGGTCGTGGTGGTGCGTGACGGTCAGGAAGCAATTGACTGGCTTGAAGGCACCGGCGCGTATGCGTCGCGCGATCCGAACGATGTGCCGGCGCTGGTGCTGCTCGACTTGAAGTTGCCGAAGATCGACGGGCTTGAAGTGCTGCGCCGCCTGCGGTCGAATCCGCAGACGGCGATCGTGCCGGTGGTGATCCTGACGTCGTCGAAAGAGGATCGCGACCGCGCGAATGGCTACTACGGCGGCGCGAACTCATACGTGCAGAAGCCGGTCGACTTTTCCTCGTTTGTCGACGCGGTGCGTCAGCTTGGCATGTACTGGCTGATGTTGAACGAGCCGCCGCCGACTCGTCCCAGCTAGCCTTTCTTGAGTTCGTCGAGGAGCGCCTGCACCGCGCGCGCGTATGCGGCGTCGGCGTCGGCGTGCCTGGTCATGTAGTCCTTTTCGGACATCTTGTCTTCGCGCCAGTTCCCGTCGAAGCGGATGGTCTTGGCGGCGAGGTCGTGCGAGTCTGACGGTCCCTGCCTCTGATCCGGCTTGGATTTCAGGCCGTCCGGCCCAAGATCGGTCACGGTGTGGCGCGACTCGATGATCGACGCGCTGTTGAGATCGAGGTAGACGTCCTTGTAATTCTTGCTGATCAGCTTCTCGTTGAGCACGGCCGGGGCCGTCGTTTTGGCCCACACCACCATCATCATCTGGCCTGGGAAGACCAGGGCGCCGACGAACTCCTCCTTGGAGTCCGGCATGCGCGCGGCAATGCTGTCGAGTTTCTTGGCGGCCAGCAGCTGGGCGAGCTCTTTTGCGGGAGCGGCGGACTTGGGTTCCTGGGCGGCTGCGGCAGCCGTGAAGACAACGGACAGGGCGAGGGCTGACAGGACGGACGAGCGGGTGCTGAAATTCATGCACCCCATTTACCACACTTCGTCCCGGCATCGCCAATACCGCGAAGCCGGGATACGTTATCCGATGAAGAGAGACTCTTCCTCGTCCACCACCGGACGGGGGGTTGCACGGCGGCGCGAGGCTTCACGCAGTCCCTGGAAGGCGTCGAGCACCGCCTTGGCGCCGGCCATGATGGCCATGCCCTGGCGCGCCGGTCCGGTCACGAACTCCTGCGCGGCCGCGAGGGTTTCGTCCACCCGCTGGACCATTTCACCGAAGACGCGGTCGAGGCGCTCGGCCTGCTTGGCGGCGAGCGTTGCCGCGCGGGCGGCTTCGCTCGACATCGAGGTCAGGTTCGCGATCAGCGGCTTGACCTCCTGATCGAGCTGCACGGCCAGCTGATCGACGCGCTTGGCCAGGCGGATGCCGGCCACGATGGCCCCGACCTGGACCACCGCCATCACCAGCACCGCGAACGCGATGATGCCGAGGAACAGCTCGCCGGTATCGGTCACACCTGGTCTCCCCGCTCGCGGGCCTGCTGGAACGCTTCGCGGCCGCGCTCGACGGCGGTGACGAGGTTCTCGCGCTGATTGCGATAATAGTCACGGCCCTGGTCCATGGCTTCCTTCGCCTTGGCCTTGCCTTCGCGGGCCTTCTGGCCGAGATACTCGCGTGTTTCTTCGCCTGAGGCGGGCGCAAACAACAGCGCCACCGCCGCGCCGGTCAGCGCGCCGATCACGAACGCCACCATGACGCTTCCGGACGAGCTGCCTGAAGAATTGTCCTTCATCAGAAGATGCTCACTTTCACGTTCAAGTACTTCTTGGGGTCTTTCTTGATCTCGGCGAGCAATGCGCGCGCCTCGCCGATCGTCAGGTTCATGTTCTCATATAACGCCTTGTCGCGCAGCAGCTGCCCTGCCGTGCCCTCGCCGTTGTTGAGGTTTTGCAGAACCGTGTCGAGGCGGGCAGTCATCGAATCCAGCCGCTTGTAGAGCGCATCATCCGTGAGCAGCTTGCCCGCGGTGCCCTCACCCTTGTTCAACTTCGCGGTCATCGCCTCGATGTTCGCGCTGGTCGCGGTCAGGCTGTTGGACAACGCGGGATCCGTCATCAGCTTGCCGAGGCTGCCCTCGCCATTGCGGACGCTGGCCGTGAGCGCGTTGAGGTTGGCCACCGCCGCGTTGAGCTCGGCGTAGACCTTGTCGTCGTTGATCAACTTGCCGACAGTGCCCTTGCCCGCGGCCACCGAACTGGCGACCCGCTCGGCTGCCGCCATCAGCGCGTCGAATTCCTTGTAGACGGAATCGTTCGTGAAGAGCTGGCCAACCGTGCCCTTCCCCTTGCGGATGTCTTCAACAAGGAGACGCGCTTCGGTGAGCGTGCTGCCGGCCTGCGCCGTGACCTGCGCGATCGTCCCTTCAGCGACGCCGACCTTGATGTAGCCCCACTCGGGAATCGGCGTGCCGCCGAGCCCGGACGAGATGTCGACGGCACCTTCGCCGAGCAGCGTCAGCGTGCCGAGCACCGCCGTTGACCGGTCGGTGACCAGAGGCTGGTACTCGTACTTCACGTTGAACCACACCTCAACGCCTTCGCCCGACAGGATCACCTGGTCGACGGTGCCGACCTGGACGCCCGCGACCCGGACCGGCGAACCGGTCATCAGCCCCGCGACGTTGTCGAACTTCACCTTCAGGGTGTAGTTCTGCCAGAAGAATCCGGCGCCGCCGCCGACGGCAAAGATCAGGAGGCCGGACATCACGATGGCGAACACCGCGATCATTCCGAACTTGAGTTCCGCCCAGGCGAGTGAACGTGTGCGTGGCATGTGCTAAATCCCCTGTCCCATCTGTGCTGTCAGCGCCATCTGTGTCCGGCGGCCTACGAAAGAAACGTTTGCAAATACGGGTCCTTGGAGTGGCGGAGGTCGGACGCCGACCCTTCAAACGCCACCCGGCCCTCGCGAATCATCACGAAGTCGGCTTCTTCCACTTTCTCTTCCGCCGCCGCGCGCAGCTCGACTTCCCCATTGGACGCGCGCATCGCCTCGTGGGTCGCGATGTAGAACGCATCGCGCAGCTGGTGCGTCACGAGGATCGAGGTTACCCGCTCGATGTCGCGCAACTTGACGATCTCGGCGTCAACGCTGAGACACGTCATGGGATCGAGACCGGTCGTCGGCTCGTCGTAGAGCAACAGCGTCGGGCGCGCGGCCAGCGCCCGCGCGATCGCCACACGGCGGCGTTGGCCGCCGGACAACGCGGACGGCAGCTTGTCGATGTGCTGCGCAAGACCCACAAACCCCAGCACCTCTTCGACGCGCGCGCGAACGTCTTCGGCCGGGTGGTCGCCCTTCTCGTAGAGTTTGAAGCCGACGTTCTCGCCGACCGTGAGCGAGTCGAACAACGCGCCTTCCTGGAAGACCATGCCCATGTAGTTGCGCACGGCCATCAACTGCGTCTCGGTCATCTCGTCGACGCGCTGTCCCAGCACCCAGATGGTGCCGGAGTCCGGCTTGAGCAGCCCGAGCATCAACTTCAGGATCGTTGACTTCCCCGCGCCGCTGGCGCCCAGGAAGATCTTGGTGTGACCTTGCTGCACCGAAAACGTCACGTCGCGCAGGATCACCTTCTCGTCGAACGACAAGTTGACCTTGTCGAACAACACGACCGGTGCGTGCGGCTCGATCAGCTCGCCAGGGACGCCGGTGTCGGTGAGGGTCGTCTTGCGCATCAGAACAGGATCGAGATCAACAAGCGAGTCAGGAAAAAGTCCACGATCAGCACGACCACCGACGCCGCGACGACGGCGTTGGTGGTGGCGCGGCCCACACCTTGCGTGCCGCCTGATGTCTTCAGGCCCACGTGACAGCCGATCGTGACGATCACGAAGCCAAGGAAGAACGGCTTGATCAATCCCATCCAGACATCCTGGATGTACAGCCCCATCACCACCGAATTCCAGTAGACGCCGGTGGGCACGCGCAGCTGCGTCAGGGCAATCAGCCAGCCGCCCAGCAGACCGACGGTGTTGGCCACGACCGTCAGGATCGGGCACATGATGAAGCCGGCCAGCACGCGCGGCACGACCAGCTTGCGGATCGGATCGGTACCCAACGCGCGGAGCGCGCTGATCTGTTCGGTCACGACCATCGAGCCCAGTTCAGCGGCGATACCCGAGCCGACACGGCCAGACAGCATCAACGCGGTCAGCACCGGCCCCAGCTCCTTGATCATCGACGCACTGATTAAGCGGCCGACGAACGGACGCGCGCCGAACTGGTCGAGCGTCATGCCCGACTGAAGGCCCAGCACGGCGCCCGTGAAGAAGCCGGTGAGCAGCACCACCGTGAGGGAGCCGAGACCGATCGTCTCGATCTGCTCCATCAGGTCGCGGAAGTAGAACGGCCGCGTGACCGCGGCGTGGGCGGCCGCCACACAGAGACGGACGTAGTCCTGCAGCTCCTGCAGGCCCTTCTTGACGGCTTCAATGGTCCAGATCCGCAGTTTGTTCATCAAGGCTCCGGCTGACCAAGACCCAGATCGCGGGTCCGGAGGTTCCGAATCTGATCGCGGAGCGATGCAGCCTTCTCGAAATCCAGGTTCGCGGCGGCGGCCTTCATCTGCTGATCAAGGGTGTGAATGTGCGCTTCAAGTTCGGCATGCGATCGGAACGTCTGGCGCACCTCACGCGGATCGGTGGCGGACGAGTAATCCCGATCGTACACGCTGTTCATTGGATCGTCGATCGCCTTCACGATGCTCGTGGGCGTGATCCCATGCTCTTCGTTGTAGGCGGCCTGCCGGGTCCGGCGGCGCTCGGTTTCGTTGATCGCGGCACGCATCGAGTCGGTGATCTTGTCAGCGTACATGATGACGCGGCCGTTGACGTTGCGGGCGGCGCGGCCGGACGTCTGGATCAGGGCCCCTGCCGAGCGCAGGAACCCTTCCTTGTCGGCATCAAGAATCGCCACCAGCGAGACTTCGGGGAGGTCAAGGCCTTCGCGAAGCAGGTTGATGCCGACCAGCACGTCGAACACGCCGCGGCGGAGATCTCGGAGGATCTCGACCCGTTCCAGCGTGTCGATGTCGGAGTGCAGGTAGCGAACCTTGACGCCGAGCTCCTGGTAATAGGTCGTCAGGTCTTCCGACATCCGCTTGGTGAGCGTCGTGACGAGCACACGCTCCTTCTTCTCCGCTCGTTCGCGGATCTCCTTCAGGAGGTCGTCGACCTGGCCCTTCACGGGACGGATCTCGATCGGCGGATCCATCAACCCGGTCGGCCTGATCACCTGTTCGACGACCACGCCGCCGGCCTTCTGCAACTCGTACGGCCCCGGCGTGGCGGAGACGTAGACCAGCTGCCCGACGCGCGCTTCCCATTCATCGAAGTTCAGCGGGCGGTTATCGAGCGCCGACGGGAGGCGGAATCCGTACTCGACCAGCACCTCCTTGCGGGAACGGTCCCCGTGATACATCCCGCGCACCTGCGGCACGGTCTGATGGCTCTCGTCGATCACGACGAGTGCGTCAGACGGCAGGTAGTCCAGCAGCGTCGGCGGCGGCTGGCCGGCGAGGCGCTGAGTGAGATGCCGCGAATAGTTCTCGATCCCGTGGCAGTAGCCGATCTCCTTGATCATCTCGAGATCGAACATCGTCCGCTGGTGCAGCCGCTGCGCTTCGAGGACCCGGCCCTCGCGTTCGAGGTCGGTGCGGCGGACTTCGAGTTCTTCCTTGATCGTGACGACCGCTTCCTTCAGCCGCTCGCGGCCGGTGACGAAGTGGGACTTCGGGTAGACGGCGGTGCGCTCGTGGCGCTTGAGCGCCTTGCCGGTGATCGGATCGATCGACGTCAGCTCGTCGATCTCGTCGCCGAACAGGCCAATACGCAACCCGAACTCTTCGTACGAAGGATAGACCTCGATGATGTCGCCGCGCACGCGGAACGTGCCGCGTCCGAAATCGTGGTCGTTGCGCTCGTACTGGATCTCCACCAGCTTGCGCAGGATCTGGTCGCGATCGATCCGCTGCCCTTTCTCGAGCGGCAGCACCAGGCCGTAATACGCCTCGGGCGAGCCCAGGCCGTAGATGCACGACACGCTGGCGACGATGATGACGTCGCGGCGTTCAAAGAGTGAGCGCGTCGCCGACAGGCGCATGCGATCGATCTCGTCGTTGACGATCGACTCCTTCTCGATGTACGTGTCGCTCGACGGCATGTACGCTTCGGGTTGGTAGTAGTCGTAATAGCTGACGAAGTACTCGACCGCGTTGTGCGGGAAGAAGCGGCGGAATTCCTGGAAGAGCTGGGCGGCCAGCGTCTTGTTATGCGCCATGACCAGCGTGGGCCGGTTCACGCGCGAGATCACCTGCGCCATGCTGTAGGTCTTGCCCGACCCGGTGACACCGAGCAGCACCTGGTGCTTGTCGCCGCGGTTCAATCCCTCAACTAGCTCAGGTACAGCGTGCACCTGGTCGCCGCGGAGTTCGAAGTCGGATGCGAGGTGAAAGTGATCGGAGACGGACGGCATGGACGGTGTGCGCTGTAGCACACCATCGTACACCGATTTCAGAGGTCGGATTTCGGATGTCGGATTTCGGATGTCGGATCGGCACGCGGCCGGAGATTCGCTCACCCTACAATCCGCAATCCTCTCGATCCGAGATCCGAAATCAGGATGGTTTGTAGGGAGCGAAGTAGCCCTTACGTGAGCGGACGCGGAGGTCGGCCCGTTTCAGCTTGATGTCGACCTTGCGCCACTTGCCGTCGCGCTCCGCGTTGGAGGAGAGATAGCCGAGGTGGTACTGCCCTTTGATCTCGGCGAGCACCTTCTCGTAGGCGCTGTCGACCTCTTTCATCGCCATGGGGAAGAAGGCCTGCCCGCCAGTGGTCTCGACCAGCTGGCGCAGCGTCATCTGCAACTGGGCCCGGGCAGACCCGGTGTTCTCGACCAGGCCGATCGCATAGACGGTGACGTTCGAAGCCTTCAGCAGCGTCAGCGTCTCCGACATCGACAGCGCCGAACGCGAGTCGGCCCCGTCGGTGTACATCACCATGACCTTGCGGCCGTCCTGGCGGTCGGCCCCGTCGAGATAGGTGCCGAGCGCGTCGTAGAGCGCCGTCCAGCCATCCGCCTTGCGCTGGCGAATGCGTTCCACCAGCCGCGGGAAGTCACGCTGCGGATACCGGGTGATACGAACCTGGGTGTCGAAATCGACCAGCGTGATGTCCTGGGCCTCGGGCAGCATGTTCAGGAACTTGATGGCAGCGCCTTGCGCCAGCTTCATGTCGTTCTGCATGCTGCCGCTGGCGTCCACCATCAGCCCGAGATGCATGGGCGGCGCGGCGTCACCGTCACCTTGCGCGAAGTATTCGAGCGACTGGGCCTTGCCGTCCTCGACCAGCTCGAAATCGTCCCTGGTCAGCCCCGGGACGACGTTGCCCTTCTTGTCGGTCACGGTGACGGCGAAGGTGGTGAGGTCTACCCGGGCCCGGAACACTTGCTGGGCGTCTAGGACGACACCTCCGCAAAGCAGGGCCGTAAGCAGGGCGCGTTTCACACGCGCATCCTAACCCATAGGCCACAGGGAGAACACGAAGGAGGAATATAATCGTGGGATAGTGCGTTGTCTTGCGGTCTGTCACTCGGAGCTGGTCATTCGGCTTCTTGAGGCAGTCCTGACTCCGTCCGCGGAGCTCGAGGTTCTCGTCGAAAGCCGGGCGCTGGCCCGCAAATTCGAATCCTCCGAACTGCCTGTATCGGTCGACGAGGTCGACCGTGTCGACAGCTACGTCAAGCTCGGTGTCAATCCGGTCATGCCGGTGTTCATCGAGGACAACGGCCGCCGGGGCCTCCGCAAGATCCTGGAAGCTGTTCGCAGCGCTGGCGGCACCCTGATCTACGTGCTGGGCACGAGCCTGGCCGACGTCCGCAAGGCGGAAGCGCTCCGCGACGACTTCCCCGAAGTGACGACGATCACCCTGGCGGAGCTGACGGGCCCGCCGCTGCTCACGGAGCTGGGACGCTCCGTCACGCGCCAGCGCGTCCAGCAGTACCAGCGGTACATGGACGACGCGGACCGCGTGCTGATCCTCACGCACAACGATCCCGACCCTGATGCCATGGCCAGCGGCCTGGCGTTGCGCACCATCCTGCGCCGCACGCGCCAGACGGCGGTGATCGGCTGCCTCGAGCCGGTGACGCGGCCCGAGAACTTGCGCATGGTGAAACTCCTTGACCTGAAGATCGAGACGGTGACGCCCGATCAGTTCAAGGACTTCGACAAGATCGCGCTCGTGGATGTGCAGCCGCACTACTTCCCCGGCCTGCTGCCCCACGCCGACCTCGTGATCGATCATCATCCCGAGCAGTCCGGCTACAACGCGATCTTCAAGGACATCCGGCCGGACTACGGCTCCACGTCGACGATCCTGACCGAGCACCTGCGCGCGGTGGATATGGATATCTCGGAGCGCACCGCCACCGCGATGCTCTACGCGATCAAGTCGGACACGCTGTTCTTTAACCGCCACGCCAACCGCGCCGATATCGACGCGTTCTCGTATCTGTATCCGCTGGCCGACGCCACCGCCATACGCAAGATGGAAGGCGCGGAAATCACCGCGGAGCGCCTGGACTACCTGATCAAGGCCTGGCAGCAGGGCCGCATGATGGAGCACGTGTTCTGCGCGTTCCTCGGCGAGCCTCCGCGCGAAGACTTCATTCCCTACGTGGCGGACTTCTACCTGCAACTCGAGAACGTGCAGTGGACGGTGATCTGCGGCGTGGTGAACGACCAGTTCGTCGTCTCGGTCCGCAACCTCGGCTACTCGCGCAACGCCGGTGACTTCGTGCGCCGCTGGTTCAATGACATCGGCAGCGCCGGCGGCCACCGCACCATGGCCAAGGCGGTCGTCCCGCTCGAGGCGTTCCAGAAGAAGTTCGGCACCTACGAAGGCAGCCGCATCAACCAGCGCATGCTCGAACTCGTCCTCGAGTTCCTGCATGAGACAAAGGAGAAGTAGCCGTTGTGCGGGTTGTCGGGATTCGTCAATCTCGACGGCGCCCCGGCTGATCCCAGCGTCATCGCGGCGATGACGCGCTCGCTGGCGCATCGCGGTCCTGACGATCATGGCCTGCATTCCTTCTCGCTGTGCGGCCACGAAGCTCCAGACAGCGCCCTTGGGTTCCACCGGCTGAAGATCCTCGATCTGTCGGACCGCGGCCACCAGCCGATGGCCAATCCTGCCGGCACGATCGTGCTCGCCTACAACGGCGAGGTCTACAACGCCTTTGACTACCAGGCGGAGCTGGAATCCGCAGGCTTCCGCTTTCGCAGCCGGTCGGACGCCGAGGTCCTGCTGTATCTCTACGAACGCCACGGCCTTGAGGGCATGCTCGATCGGCTGAACGGCATGTTCGCGATCGCCATCGCGGACCTGCGGTCGCATGTCGTGCACCTGGCCCGCGATCATTTCGGGATCAAGCCGATGTATTGGACGCACGCCGGCCGGACGGTGCTGTTTGCGTCCGAGTCGAAGGCGTTTCTCTCGCATCCGGCATTCGTGCCGCAGATCGACGAGCGCCACGCCGATGAGCAGCTCGCCTTCCGCTACGTGTCAGGCGACGCCACGCTCTTGAAAGGCGTTCACCAGCTCCGCCCGGGACACCGGATCACGATCGCGGCCGGCGGTGTGACGACCGCACGGTACTGGTCGATCCCGGATCGCGTCGATCGCGGTCCCACCCCTCGAGAGGCCGCAGATCGACTGGACGGACTGCTGCGCGACAGCGTGCGGTCGCAGCTGCTCAGCGACGTAAAGGTGGGCTGCCAGTTGTCAGGGGGCATCGACTCGTCGCTCGTGACCGCCTTGGCGCGCGGCCAGGGCGCGGCCACCGATGCCTTCTCGGTGATCTTCGAGGATCCAAAGTTCTCCGAAGAGACCTGGATCGCCGAGGCATCTGCCGTCACTGGGAGCGTGTCTCATCCCTTTCTGTTCACCGAAGACGCCTTCATCGAGCCGCTGGAGGCAGCCACGTGGCACATGGATCAGCCGATCAGCCATCCCAACTCGCTTGGTATCTGGCTGCTCGCGCGGCAAGCACGTCAGCATGTCACCGTGCTCTTGAGCGGCGAAGGCGCCGACGAGGTGTTTGGCGGCTATTCGCGCTTCCAGAAGGCGCCACAGCAATCACCAGACGAATTCATTCGGGCCACCATGTTTCAACGGCCCTCGAAGCTGACGCAGCTTCGGCCGGACGCGGATCTGGCCGGCGTCCTCGCCAGGCGCGCGATGCTATTCGCCGAGGGAAACGGCGATCCGTTGGCGAATTGCCTGAAGTACGACATGCAGACCTTCCTGCTGGACGTGCTGATGCGCCAGGACAAGATGACCATGGCGCATGGCGTGGAGAACCGTGTGCCGTTCCTCGATCGCCGCGTGGTGGAATTTGCGAGAAGCCTCTCGGCCGAGCAACTGGTCGGCCCAGGCAGACCGAAGGCGGTGGTCAGGGACGTCGCCCGCCGCTATTTCCGTGAGTCGTTTGTCGAGCGACCGAAGGCCGCGTTCAACCTGCCGCTCTCGCAGTTCTTCCGGAGTGCGCGCTTTACGTCGATGATGGAAGACCAGCTGCTGCCGGGCATGTCACAGCGCGGACTGGTCAGCGAACCGGCGGTGCGTGCCTTATGGAAGCGCTCGTTGTCGGCACCCGCGCTGACCGAGATCTTCTGGATCCCGGTCGCGCTGGAGCTCTGGGCGCAGCAGTTTGTCGATCGACGGAAACGCTAACGGCCGCCTCGACCGCAACGCTACGAGAGTGCCTGGTCGAGATCGGCGATCAGGTCGCCGGCGTCCTCGAGGCCGATCGAGATCCTGATCATCCCCTTCGACACACCCGCCTTCACGAGCTCATCGTCTGTCAGGCCGTACTGCGAGGTCAGGATCGGCAGGCTGCAAATGCTTTCCACGCCGCCGAGGCTGGCCGCGCGCTTGATCACCTTGAGCCTGTCGAAGGCCCGGAACGCGCCCTCTTTGCCACCCTTGACGTCGATCGTCACCATGCCGCCGAAGCCGCTCATCTGCCCCTTGGCGATCGCATGGTCGGGATGCGACGTGAGGCCCGGGTAGTACACCTGCTCGATGCCGGCGTGCGTGCTGAGGAACTGTGCGACGGCCATGGCGTTGGCGTTGTGCTGGGCCACCCGCAGCGGCATGGTCTTCATACCGCGGCCGAGCGCGAATGCCGGCTGGGGGTCCATGATGCCGCCAAGCAGCCGGCGCATCTTGGCGAGGGGCGCCATGACGGCCTTCGATCCCGACAGCACGCCGCCGGTCACGTCGCTATGGCCGTTCAGGTACTTCGTGCAGCTTTGCATCGACAGGTCGATGCCCATCGACAGCACCGGCTGGTTGATCGGGCTGGCAAACGTGTTGTCCATGCCCGACAACACGCCGGCCTTCCTGCAGGCATCCGCCACCGTCCGCACATCGATGCAGCGCAGCGTGGGATTGATCGGCGATTCGAACCACACCAGCTTCGTCCTGGGTCCGATCACTTTCGCCGGGTCCTGCATCTCGTCAATCGAGACAAAACGATGCGCGATGCCGAACTTCGACATCAGGTCTTCGAGGATGTGGAACGTCCCGCCGTAGATCGCCGAGCAGCAGATGATCTCGTCCCCCGCCTTCAGCAACGCGATGAAGGCCGTCGAGATCGCGGCCATGCCGCTGCTGAACAGCAGCGACTGCTCCGCTCCATCGACGGCGGCCAGCTTCTGCTCCACCGCGACGACCGTGGGATTCTCGTAGCGGGAATAGAGATAGCCGTCGAGTTTGCCCTGCTGATACTGCTCAACGTCCGCCACCGAGTCGAACACGAAGGTGCTCGTCTCGTAGATCGGGATCGTTATCGACGGGGTCTTGCCGGTGGTGACACCTTCGCCGGCGTGAATCAGTTTCGTCGCTTGCTTCATCGATGTTCAGTATCCAGTAGCCGGTAGCCAGTATCCAGAAAAAACGCCAATCCGATGGCGACCGGATGCTGGCTACTGGCTACTGCCAATGCGATCGCCGGACGCGCCGAGGAATGGCTCGATGAACTGGCGGTACGTGTCTTCGTAGCCGCGCTCCATCAGTTCTTCGAGCGGTTGGATGCGATCGGACTTTTCGTCGTAGGCGCCGGTGAGGTCAAGCGGCTGGATCGGGTTGTGCGACGGGCGGATAACGTAGACGCCCTGGAACCGGTGGTGCAGATGGCGCAGGGCGTCGGCGAGTGCCGCCGCCTCGGCGGAGGCGATCAACTCGCCAACGCGCCCGAAGCCGTCGAGCCTGGGCGGCCGCAATTCGTGCGGGCCCGGCGGTTCAGGAGTCGCGGCCACAATCATCACCTGCTCGGCGCCGGCGGCCGCGGCCTCCTCGAGGAGCCGTCCCATGGACGACGCACGATCGGTCAGGCGGTGGGTCTCCCCCCGCCAGTAGGAGTCGGGAGCGAAGCGGACCAGGCGCGCATCGCTGACGCCGGGCAGGCTCAGCGCGGCAGCCAGGACGTCAGCCAGGAACCCTTGCGTGCCGCTGGCCAGATCCTGCGCTTCGCCGCGACGCTGCGAGGCGACACTGCCGGGCGGCGGAAACAGCATCTTGCGGTACGGATCGCGAACCAGCCCAAAGACCAGGTCACGGTTGGCATCGAGATCGTGCACCACGAGCAGCAACTCGCGGAACCCGGGCTGCCCCAGGTTCTCCGCCAGCAACTCGGAATAGCGCTTGCTCAGGTCGTCCGCTTCCGGCGTCTTGATCGTCGCACCGCCCTTCAGCAGGCGCCACACGGCATCGGTGGCCAGGTCGATCGCCTGCCGGGCATCAACCGGCGAGCCAAGCAGCGACCAGAGGCGGCTCCCGGTCGAACGGCGATGCAGTGGCGAGCGCCACCACGTGAGCCACGCGCCGCCGCCGAGGACGATCAGCGCGAGTGTTGAGAAGAGCGCGGCCAACCGCGGAATCCAGGTTGGGAGCGCGGATGGCACAAACGCCTGGCCGATCCAGTAGACGAAACCATCCACGAACGTCGCGCCGGCTTCGAGACCCGCCATGCCGAGCAGCAAGGCGAACGGATACACGACGAGGCCGAGCATCAGCACCGTGGCCGGAATCGCCAGGACGATCAGCAGAGCGAGCATCAGCCAACGCAGTACCGCGAACGGCCAGCGCCACTGATATAGACCGGCCACCTGCGGCGACCGCCAGAAGCCGCTGCCCTCCCAGAGTTGCGAGCCGCCATCGACAGCGGCCAGCACCGCGCCCAGCGCGCCAATGCCACGGCCGCCGACGAGGTCGATCTTGACACCGGCCTCCTGGAGTGCGCGCAACGCGCCGGCATGGTATGCGCCATCGGCGCCGGTGCCGGTGAACAGCAGCGCTGTCCGTCGTTCTGGAGAATAGGAGTCGCGAGGCTCCGTCACGCGATTATTCGTCGTGGATGGTGACGAGCTTGAGGATCTCGAACTTGCGGGTGGCGCCGTTCGGCGTCGACACGGAGACTTCGTCGCCTTCTTCCTTGTTCAGGATGGCGCGGCCAATCGGAGACGACGTGGAGATCAGGCCCTTCTCGGCGTCCGCGTCCTCGGGCATCACGAGTTGGTAGACCATGTCGTGGTCCTTCTCGCGAATCGTCACCGTGGATCCGAAGCCGGCTTTGCCGTGCGGAATGCGGTCGAGGTTCATGAGCGCGATTTCGCTCATGCGCCGCTTCAGCATCGCAATGCGGGCATTGACGTAGGTCTGGCGCTCCTTCGCGGCCTGGTACTCCGCGTTCTCGCGCAGGTCGCCCAGTTCGCGCGCACGCTGGATCTCCTTGGGGAGCTCCATGTGCAACTCGCGCTCGAGGGCGTTGACCTCGTCTTCAAATCTCTTGATCAGCTTTTCTTTCATCGTTCAAACGTCGCAGTCTAGCATATCAACATTCGCAGGCGCGGCCTGTAGTCTAATGATCAAGGACGTGATCACCAGTCGGCAGCATCCGATCGTCAAGGAGTTCCGCGCGCTCGCCCGCAGCGCCGGGCCGCTGATGCTGCTCGATGGCTGGCACCTGCTCGCTGAGGCCGCCGCGGCGCGCGTCACCGTGGAGAAGATCGCCATCTGCGGCCCGCCGACCGCCAAGGAGAAGTCGATCGTCGATGGCTTGCGCCGGACCGGCGCCCAGGTGGTGGAAGTGTCTGGTGGCGTGCTGAACGCGCTGTCGCCCGTGAACGCGCCGACGGGGGTGGTGGCCAGCGCTCACATTCCCGCGCTGACATCAGCGGACGTGCTCTCACCCGCCCCGGCCCTCGTGCTGGCCGCGGCGGGCCTCCAGGATCCGGGCAACGCGGGAGCCATCATTCGATCAGCGGCGGCGGCTGGCGCGACCGGCGTGGTGCTGGACGAACTGTCGGCCGATCCGTGGGGCTGGAAAGCGCTGCGCGCATCGATGGGCAGCGCATTTCATTTGCCGGTGGTCCGCAGCCGCGCGCTGACCTCGCTCATCAACGAGTGGCGTCGCACGGGCGTGACGCTGGTGGCGACCGTGCCGCGCGGAGGCACGTCGATGTACGACGTGGACTTCACGCAGCCGTCCGCCGTGCTGCTCGGCGGCGAGGGCCCGGGTCTTCCGGACGAACTCATCGAGGCGGCCGATGCCAGGGTCAGCATCCCGATGCACGGCGCCATCGAATCGCTCAATGCCGCAGTGGCCGCGGCGCTCATTCTCTACGAGGCGCAACGCCAACGCGGTCCGGCTGAAGCCGGTCCCCACAGAGATAACAATAGTTAGTGTGATTCCTGTGAGGGTGAATCCTGTGAGGGTCCGCCTTCAGGCGGACCAAACACCATGACGCTCTTCAACGACGAGCCGGCGCCGGTCGATCCGAAAACCATTCCACTCGCGGAACGCATGCGCCCCCGCACGCTGGATGAAGTCGTCGGCCAGGCCGACATCGTGACGCCGGGACGTCCGCTGCGCGAGATGATCGATCGCGACCTGCTGCAGTCGATCATCCTCTGGGGACCGCCGGGCACGGGCAAGACCACGATCGCCCGCCTGATCGCCGATCTCACCAAGGCTGACTTTGTCGCGTTCAGCGCCGTGTTGTCCGGCATCAAGGAAGTCAAAGATGTGATGGCGGCCGCCGAGCAACGCCGCCGCATGACCGGCAAGCGCACCATCGTGTTCGTCGACGAAATCCATCGCTTCAACAAGGCGCAACAGGATGCGTTCCTGCCACGCGTCGAAAGCGGCGACATCGTCCTGATTGGCGCCACCACTGAGAACCCGTCGTTCGAGGTCAATGCCGCGCTGCTGTCGCGCTCCAAGGTGTTCGTGCTGAAGGCGCTCGACGAGCAGGCTATCGTCTCGATCCTTCGCGCCGCCCTCACCGATACCGAACGCGGTCTCGGCAAGATTGCGCCGGAAGCAGACGATGAGTCGCTCGGCGCCATCGCGCGGTTTGCCAATGGTGATGCCCGCTCGGCGTTGAACCTGCTGCAGCTCACGGTGTCGGCGGCGAAGCAGCCCGCCGGGCGCCCGCGCATCGATCGCGAACTGCTCGAGAAGGTCCTGACCAACAAGGCGTTGATCTACGACAAGAGCGGCGAAGAGCACTACAACCTGATGTCGGCGCTGCATAAGTCGCTGCGCAACAGCGATGCGGATGCGTCGATCTACTGGCTCGCGCGCATGCTTGAAGCCGGTGAGGATCCAAAGTACGTGGCCCGGCGCCTGATTCGCTTTGCCTCTGAAGATGTCGGCCTGGCCGACCCGCAGGCGATGGCGATCACCGTCGCCGCGAAGGATGCCGTGCACTTCATCGGTATGCCCGAGGGCAACACCGCGCTCGCGCAGGCCGTGTTGTACCTGGCAACCGCGCCGAAGAGTAACGGCGTCTACATGGCGTATATCGCCGCCGCCGATGCCGCGAAGAACGACTTCGCCGCGCCGGTGCCCCTCCACATTCGCAACGCGTCCACGACACTGATGAAGCAGCTCGATTACGGCAAGGGCTACAAGTACGCGCACGACGAACCTGATGCCGTCGCGAACATGGACTGCCTGCCGGAGAACTTGAAGGGCCGCGAGTTCTACAAGCCGACGGAGTACGGCTTCGAGCGCGAGATCAAGAAGCGGCTGGAGTGGTGGAAAGGGAGAAGGAAGTGAGAAGTTGGAAGTGAGAAGTTGGAAGTGAGAAGTGAGAAGTTGGAAGTGAGAAGCTAGACAGCCATTCCTCTCACTTCTCACTTCTCACTTCTCACTTCTTACTTCACTACGGCAGCGCGAATGCGTAGACCCTGCCGTTCGCAATGCCGCCCATGACGGCGATGTACTGCTTGCCATCGAGTTCGTAGCTGATCGGCGTGCCGGTGCCGCCCGGCAGCAGCTGCGTTTCCCACAGCGTCTTGCCCGTCAGCGGATCGAGCGCCATGAACTTGCCGCCGCCGTTACCGACGAACACCAATTGACCGCCCGTCGATAACGCACCGCCGGCAGGCTGGAACGGAATGCGCCACGCCGCCTTGTTGGCGATCGGGTCCCACGCCACGAAGAATCCGCCCGGTGGCGGCGCCTTCGGATCGGCGGGCGGCGGCGTCGGAATCGCACCGGGACCGCGGCGAATGCCGAGGTTCCACTGCCCTTCCTTGAAGTCGAACTTTTCTTCCATCGCGAACACCGAGCTGGTTTCCTGGCCCGCGTAGTAGACCAACTTCGTCGTCGGATTGAATGCCATCGGCGGCCAGTGATGCGCACCCACCGGCGACGGCGACAGGCGGACCGGCGTGTAGCGGTATCGTGCAGCCTCGGTTTCTTTTGGACGTCCGGTCTGCATGTCGATCGACGTCGCCCACGAGGTGTAGACGAACGGCTCGCCTGAGATCAGCTTGCCGTTGGTGCGATCGAGCACGTAGAAAAAGCCATTCTTCGGCGCCTGCATCAGCACCTTGCGCGGCTGATTCCCGATCGTAAGGTCCGCAAGGATCATCGGCTGCGCCGCGTTGTAATCCCAGTTGTCGCCGGGCGTCGTCTGGTAGTGCCACACGTATTTCCCGGTGTCGGCGTTCACCGCCACGATCGACGAGAGGTACAGGTTGTCACCGCCGCCGGGGCTGCGGTGATTCGCGTTCCACGGTGAACCGTTGCCGGTGCCGACGTAGACCAGGTTCAGTTCCGGATCGTGCGCAATGCCGTCCCACGGCGTGCCGCCGCCTCCGTACTTCCACCACTGACCGTTCCAGGTCTTGGCCGCGACTTCGAGCGCCGGATCCTCGAACGGTTTTGACGGATCACCCGGAATCACATAGAAGCGCCACGCCTGCTTGCCGGTCTGCGCGTCGTACGCGCCCAGGAATCCGCGCACGCCATACTCCGCGCCGCCCTGGCCGATCACCACCTTGCCCTTGATGATGCGCGGTGCGCCGGTGATCGTGTAATCGCTATTCGGGGTCGTCGTCTGCACCGACCACACGACCGCGCCGGTCTCTGCGTTAAGGGCGACCAGCCGGCCATCCAGCAGGCCGACGTAGACCTTGCCGTCGTAGAGCGCCACGCCGCGGTTCACTGGCCCACAGCACGGACGTGGGCCCATGGCGTCAAAGCCACCGCGCACCAGGCCCGGATCCCACTGCCACTTCACCTTCTGCGTGCGCAGATCAACAGCGTAGACCTTGCTCCAGGTGGACGTGCCATACAACACGCCGTTGAAGACGAGGGGCGTGGTTTCGAGCTTTCCTTCCGAGCCGACTTCCACCGACCACGCCGCCGCCAGCTTGGCGACGTTGCTTTGATCGATCTGTTTCAGCGGGCTGTGGTGCGTCTCGGCATAGTCGCGGCCGTAGCCGACCCACTCGCCGTCTGATGGCTTGAGTAGCGTGGCGTCGTCGACCTTCCGCGCGGCCGGCGTCTGCGCTTGCACTGCCGACAAGGACAAGGCCACCGTAACGGCCAGCGCCGCTGCACGAGGCGCGGCCGGCCCGAACCATTTCGCTTTGAACGACATCAAGGTCTCTCCGGCGCAGATTGTAAACCAACGACACGTGTGATGAAGGCGTTGATTCCGCGGATCACTTCTTCGGGAATCCCGTGCCCGCCGTCGAACGGCAGCCATGTCACGTCCATCCCGAAAGCCTTGAGACGGGCCTGGAAGCGCTCCATCTTCTCGAACGACAGCACCGAGTCGCCTCGCCCATGGGCGATGAAGATCGAGAGATGCCGGCGGCCGGCAAAATGCTCCGCCCACCTCTCCTCATGGACCGTGGTACCGCCAAGCAGGATCAATCCGGCGAGTTCCTGGTCGGTGTTGAACGCCACTTCGGCGCTCGTCATCGCGCCCTGCGAGAACCCCCCGAGGATGATCGGTCCTTCTATCCCCGCGATCTTGTCGCGAACCAGCTTCGACGCGATCGCGATGCCGCCAGGATCCTTGGCCGAATAGTCCGCGAAGACTTCACCCGGCGGGACGTTGCCTTCCAGGTTCAACCACCACCAGCCGCGCTGCCCGGTGAACGGGCCACGCAGCGGCGCTTGCGGCAGGATGATGCGCGTGTTGGGCGGCAGATCGAAATGCTCGTGGAACTGCAGCCAGTCCTCCGCGCGCGATCCGTACCCGTGGAGCAAGACGAGCGTTGGTGGTCCGCTGCCACCCTGGACAATGGCGTCGAGCGGTGCCGAAAGCGTCTTTAGCCACCACACCGACGCGACGACGATGGCGGTCAGCAAAAGTGCGAGGAGTGCCTTCTTCAAACCTGTATAGAGAATCTCACAGCGGACGGCTCACGAACGGGAGGGATTCTCGCCCAGTTCCCTGCGCAGGGTCTCAAGGTCGAGCTCGTTCTCCCAGCGCGACACGACAACGGCGGCGACGCCGTTACCCACGAAGTTGGTGAGCGACCGCGCCTCGGACATGAACCGGTCGACGCCCAACACCAGCGCGAGTCCCGCAACCGGAATCGAGGGAACCACCGCGAGTGTGGCCGCCAGCGTGATGAAGCCGGCACCGGTGACCCCCGACGCGCCCTTCGAGGTCAGCATCGCCACGCCAAGGATCGTGAGTTCCTGTTTGAGCGTCAGGTCGATATTCAGCGCCTGCGCCACGAACAGCGATGCCATCGTCAGGTAGATATTCGTGCCATCGAGGTTGAACGAGTATCCCGACGGCACGACGAGGCCCACGACGGACTTGGAGCAGCCCAGTCGCTCGAGCTTCTCCATCAGCGGCACCAGCGCCGATTCCGATGAAGACGTGCCGAGCACCGTCAGCAGCTCCTCTTTGATGTAGGCAATGAACCTGAGGATGCTGAAACCCGTGAAGCGCGCGATCGCACCGAGCACCACCAGCACGAACAGCAGGCACGTCAGGTAGAAGCTGCCCATCAGGAGGGCCAGCGGCTTGAGCGCGCCAACGCCGTAGCGGCCGATCGTGAACGCCATCGCTCCACCGGCGCCAAGGGGCGCGAGCTTCATCAGCGCGTTCATCATGCGGAAGAACACGTGCGAACTGGTGGTGATGACCTGGTGGACGACGTTGCCCTCCTTGCCCAGGTGGGTCATGGCGTAGCCAAACAGGATGGCGACGAACAACACCTGCAGGAGGTCTCCGGAGCCCGTGAAGGCGTCGAAGAACGTGCGCGGAATGATGTGCAGGATGAAGTCGACGGTGCTCTGGCTCTGCGCCACCTTCGCGTAGTCAGCGACCGCCTTCGCGTCGAGCGTGGCCGGATCAGCGTTGAATCCGGCACCGGGCTTGATCAGGTTCGCCACGATCAAGCCGATCACCAGCGCGAAGGTCGAGACGACTTCGAAATACAACAGCGCCTTGCCACCGACACGGCCGACCTTCTTCATGTTGCCGGCCCCGGCTACACCCAGGACCACGGTGCAGAAGATAATCGGCGCGATCAGCATCTTCACGAGCGCAATGAAGCCATCGCCAAGCGGCTTGAGTGCGATACCCGTCTCGGGGCTGATGTAGCCAATCGTGCCGCCCATGACGATCGCCAGCAGCACCCAGAAATAGAGGTGGCCGGTAATGCCTTTGCGCGTTTCCATCTGAGCTATCTGTGCCATCTGCGGCCCTTTGGGGTCTGCACCTTCTGTGGCCCTAGATGCGATCGAAGTTCTTCTCGATCTCGCGCCTGGTGATTCTCAGCATCACCGGACGCCCGTGCGGGCATACCGTTGAATACGCCGTGGCGCGCAACTCCTCGAGGATGTGATGCATCTTCTCGAGCGTGAGCGGATAATGCGCCTTGACCGCCGCATGGCAAGCGGTGGTGGCGGCGATCTGCTTCAGCGCATCTTCGATCCGCAGTCCGCGGTCGAGGCCTTCAAGATCCTCCGCCAGCGCGCGAAGCGCGGCATCGCACTCGTTCGGATCGAGCAAGGCCGGCATCGACGTGACCTTGATGCTGTCGCCGCCGAACTCTTCCACCTCAAAACCGAATTTCGCCAGGGCGTCGGCCTTCCCCACCAACGCGGCGCGTTCGGCGGGTGGCAGCTCGAGCACCACCGGAATCAGGAGGCGCTGGCTCTCGAGCGATTCCGACGTGAGCTTCTCCATGATCCGTTCGAACAACACGCGCTCGTGGGCCACGTGCTGGTCGATGATGCACAGCCCTTCGTCGTCCATCGCGATGATGAACGTGTCGCGGAACTGGCCCAACGCGATCATTGGGCGGACGTTCGGCGAACGTTCGACGTCGTTCGACGCAGGTTCGCCAAAGGCGTTCGACGTACGCGCGAACGCGTCCTTCGTTGAACGGTCGCCGAACGGTCCCGTCGAACGCTCGTCGAACGCATGCGCTGAACGTTCGCCTGCTGGCGGCGCCCAGCGACTCGGGAAGCTTCCGCCGTGCAGCGCGCCAGGGATGGCAGGCTGCACCGGCCTCCCCGGCAGCACGTCGCTGGTCCGTAACGTCAACTCCGGCGCCGGCCCCTTTCCAAGCGCATCACCGAGCGCATGCCGTACCAGGCTGTGCACCTGCGACTGCTCCTTGAACCGGACTTCCGCCTTCGTCGGGTGCACGTTCACGTCGATCTGGTCAGGTGGAACATCGAGAAAAAGGTGCACTTCCGGACTGCGTTCCTTGTTCGTGGCGACGCTGTAGGCGTCCATGATCGCGTGCGCGATCGTGCGGTCCTTGACGATGCGGCGATTGACGAAGACGTGTTGCGGCCCGCGGACGGGCCCCTGCTCCGCCAACGCGGCAATGAAGCCGTGGAGACGCATGCCGCCGAAGTCTCGCTCGACCTGCACCAGGTCCTGGCGGTCGCCATAGATCTGATACAGCCGGTCCGACAAGTTCGTGACTGGTGGCACAGCGATGACCTTGCGCCCAGAACTGGTGAGCGTGAACCCGACTTCGGGATAACACATCGCCAGCTGCGTGACGAACTTCGACAGTTGCGCCGCTTCGGCGGCGTCGGACTTCAGGAACTTGCGACGGGCCGGCAGGTTGTAGAACACGTCGGCCACCTCGACTAGCGTGCCCTCGGGACATCCCACTTCGACGATCGACTCGATGATGCCGGCATTGACGCGAATCTCGGTGCCGCTTTGCGTGCCCCGGGCACGCGTGCGAAGGCGGAAATGCGAGACGGACGCAATCGACGGCAAGGCCTCGCCACGGAAGCCGAGCGTCACGATGGCACCGAGATCATCGGCGCGGCGGATCTTGCTGGTGGCATGGCGCTCGAGGCACAAGCGCGCATCGTCCGGCTCCATGCCGATGCCATCGTCTTCGACGCGGATCAGCTTCTTGCCGCCGAACTCCGCGGTGATGACAATGCGCGTCGCCTTGGCGTCAATGGCGTTCTCGACCAGCTCTTTGACGACTGAGGCCGGGCGCTCGACGACCTCGCCGGCGGCGATTTGGTTGGCGAGGTCCTCCGGGAGCTTGGTAATGCGGCCCATTACCACCAGCCCGATCGACGGAACCAGGCAAACAGCAGCGCGCTCGACAGCACCATCAGTCCGATGATCTCCCAGAACTGATACTCAGGACTGCCGACAAGGGTCGGCAGCGGTACGTTCATGCCGAACAAGCCGGTGATCACGGTGAGGGGGCCAAACAGGGCGGCGATCACGGCCAGTACCTTCGACACGTCGGCGACCCGGATCGATACCGATGCCAGGTGCGCGTCGAGCACACCCGTCACGCGATCCTGGAACACCACCGCATCGTCCGCCATTCGCACGAACTGGTCGTAGACATCCCGAAACCGATACGCCATCTCCTGCCCGATCAAGTCGAACTCTCGCCGTGCCAGGCGGCCGACCACGTCGCGCTGCGGCACGACAATTCGGCGCAGCGTCGTGATGTCGCGCTTGACCGTGAGGATGTCGCCGGTCACCGACTGTATCGGCTTCTCGATCACCGTTTCCTCGATCTCGTCCAGGCGCTTCTCGAGCTCGTCAACCTCTGGCCGGTAATGATCGACCATGGTGTCGACAATGCGATGCAGCAAGGCCACCGTGCCCTCCCCGAGTACGTGCTGGGCGCGAGTGCACACTTCGCTGATGTGGACGATGCTGCGCCGCTGACCGTCGTGAACGGTGACCAGGAAATTGCGGGCGAGGAAGAAGTCGGTTTCGTGCGTGTCGAAGCGGTGCTCGATGGCGTCGAAGTTGATGCCGTGCAGCACGATGTAGAGGTAGCCGTCGTATGGCTCGACCTTCGGATTGGTCTCGCGCTGAAAGGCCGCCTCGACGACCAGTTCGTGAAGACCGAAGACGTCGCGCAAGACAACGCCGTCGGCCTCCTCGGGTTCTGCCACGTCCGCCCACACCACGACGCCGCTGTCTGGCGACAGCCACGCTGGATCGAGGCGGTCGGCCTGCTCGGTCCGACCGCCCCTGTGGACGAAGTAGCGAATCAATCGCCGACCTTGACGCTCAGTGCCGCCTGCGCGGCTGCCAGGCGTGCCACCGGCACGCGGTACGGTGAGCAGCTGACGTAGTCCAGGCCCACCTTGTGGAAGAAGTGCACCGATGACGGATCGCCACCGTGCTCGCCGCAGATGCCGAGCTTGAGGTCGGGACGCGTGGCGCGGCCCTTCCTGACGGCGATTTCCACCAGCTGACCCGTGCCGGAGCCGTCGAAGCTCGCGAACGGATCCTTCTCGAGGATCTTCTTGTCCTGGTAGACGCGGAGGAACTTGCCCACGTCATCGCGTGAGAAGCCGAACGTCATCTGTGTCAGGTCGTTGGTGCCGAAGGAGAAGAACTGCGCTTCCTTCGCCACCTCGTCGGCGGTCAACGCACCGCGCGGCACTTCGATCATCGTGCCCACCAGGTACTTGATCTTGACGCCGGTCTCCTTGATCACGTCCGACGCGACGCGCTCGACGATCGCCTTCTGGTCGCGCAGCTCGCGCACGTCGCCGACCAGCGGGATCATGATCTCGGGGATGACCTTCAGGCCTTCCTTGTTCAACTGACACGCCGCTTCGATGATGGCGCGGGTCTGCATCTCGGTGATCTCGGGATACGTGATGCCGAGACGCACGCCACGGTGGCCGAGCATCGGGTTGAACTCGTGGAGCTGCTCCACGCGCGCCAGCAGGTTCTTCTTCTCGTCGAGCGCCGTGCCCTTCTGGCCCTTCGACTCCATGACGGCGATTTCCACCATCAGCTCTTCGCGCTTCGGCAGGAACTCATGCAGCGGCGGATCGATGGTGCGGATCGTGACGGCTTCGCCCTTCATGCCCTTGAACACGCCGTAGAAGTCCTCGCGCTGCATCGGCAGCAGCTCGTTCAGGGCGGCGCGGCGATCGGCTTCGTTATCCGCCAGGATCATGCGCTGCACGATCGGAATGCGGCCTTCGCCGAAGAACATGTGTTCGGTGCGGCAGAGACCAATACCGCGGGCGCCGAACGCATAGGCGAGTTCGGCCTGGTCTGGCTGATCCGCGTTGGCGCGCACGCCGAGGCGGCGCACCTTGTCCGTCCACGACAGCAGCGTGTTGAAGCGCTGGTAGATCGGCGAGTCAGCCGGCTTCATCTTGCCAGCCACGACTTGCAGAATCTCGCTGGGCTGCGACGCGACCTTGGCGAGCTTCACTTCGCCCGTCAAGCCGTCGAACGCAACGTAGTCGCCTTCCTTCACGGTCTGCCCCTTCACGGTGAAGGTCTTGCCGTGTTCATCAATGCGCAGTTCGCCGGCGCCGACGATGGACGGCTTGCCCATCTGGCGGCCGACGACGGCGGCGTGCGACGTCATGCCGCCGGTCGCCGTCAGGATGCCCTGCGACACCCACATGCCGTGAATGTCGTCAGGCACGGTCTCGCGGCGGACCAGTATGACCGGCTCACCCTTGTTCGACCACTCCACCGCCGTCTCTGACGAAAACACGGCCTTACCGCAGGCCGCTCCCGGCGACGCCGGAAGCCCCTTGGTCACGGTCTCGTGCTGCTTCCACTCCTTCGGATCGAATCCGGGCGCGAGGAGCTGCGACAGGGCTTCGGGATCCACGAGCAGGATCGCTTCCTTCGGCGTGACGAGCTTCTCCTTGACGAAGTCGGTGGCGATGACGACCGCCGCATAGCCGGTGCGCTTGCCGCTGCGCGTCTGCAGCATGTAGAGCTTCTCGTCCTGGATCGTGAACTCGAAGTCCTGGATGTCCTTGTAGTTCCTTTCGAGGCGCGTGGTGATGTCGCGCAGCTGCTTGTAGGCCTTCGGCATCACCTTCTCGAGCTCGGCGATCGGCTGTGGCGTACGGATGCCGGCGACGACGTCCTCGCCCTGGGCGTTGATCAGGAATTCACCGAAGAACTCCTTGGCGCCGGTCGCGGGGTTGCGCGTAAAGCCCACGCCCGTGCCCGAACGATCCCCGGTGTTGCCGAACACCATCATCTGAACGTTGACGGCGGTACCGATCGAATCCGGGATGTCGTAGATGCGGCGATATTCCTTGGCGCGTGCGTTGTTCCATGAGCGGAACACGGCGTTCCGCGCGCCGCGCAGCTGGTCCATTGGATCCTGCGGGAAATCCTTCTTTGTCTCCGCCTTGACGATGCGCTTGTACGCGACGACGACATCCTGGAGCGCCGCCTCGTCGAGATCCGTGTCGAGCTTGGCGTTACGCGCGTGCTTGATGCTCTCGAACTCGTGTTCGAACTTCGCCTTCGGGATCTCGAGCACGACGCTGCCGAACATCTGCATGAAGCGGCGATAGCTGTCGTATGCGAAGCGGCCGTTGCCGGTCCACGCCTTGAGGCCTTCGACCGTCTCGTCGTTCAGGCCGAGGTTGAGGATGGTGTCCATCATGCCGGGCATGGAGAACTTCGCGCCCGAGCGGACCGACACGAGCAGCGGCTTCTTTTTCGAGCCGAGCTCAGCGCCGGCGGCCTTCTCAAGCTTGCGCAGCTGGCCGACCATTTCGGCCTCGATGTTCTGCGGCAGTTTGTTGCCGTTGGCGTAGTAGAGGTTGCAGGAGTCGGTCGAGATCGTGAAGCCGGCCGGCACGGGCAGCCCCGCGTTGGTCATCTCGGCCAGGCCGGCGCCCTTGCCGCCGAGCGTGTCCTTCATGGTGCGGTTGCCATCCGCCTTGCCGTTCCCGAAGAAGTACACGTGCTTCTTCGCGCCTTTTGACGCAGCAGCCTTCGTGCGCTTCGTGCTCTTCGTGGTTGCCTTCGCTTTTGACTTTGTCTTCTTCGCCATTACGCTCTATTTCTCCTCAGGAACGATCTCTGACACATCCGCGAGCTGAAGGATCAATCCCTCGAGCCGCTTCAACAGTCGAAGCCGCGCATCGCGCAACTTCGCATCTTCAGCCATCACCATCACATCGTCGAAAAACTTCGCGACCGCCGGGCCCAGCTTCGCGGCCTCGGCGAATGCGTGCCGGTAGCCTGAGCCCGCCTTTACAGCCGATTCGATCACCGGTGCGAGCCGGTTCACCTCGGCGGAGAGTGCGACCTCGGCGCCTTCGACCAGCGTGCCGCCCAGGTCGGGCGACGCCGCGTCGAGGTTCTTCGCAATGTTGCGGACACGCTTGAACAACCCGGCGAGCTGCTTGAAGTCTTCGGACTCGGTGAACTCCGGCAGCGTCTCGAGCTTGCGCTTGGCGACCAGCGGGCTCACCGTCGACGGATCGCCGTGCGTGACCGCGCGCACGTTGCGCGGATCGTAGCCACGCTGCTCGAGCACGAAGCGGACGCGATCGATCATGAACGTCCAGAAGGCGTCGTCCTGCTTGCCCTCCACGAGATCGCCGAGCGTCAGGCGAAGGTCCAGCCCGGTCAGTTCGGGCAGGTCAACCAGGATGCGGACGATGCCTTGTGCGGCCCTGCGGAGCCCGTACGGATCGCGCGAACCAGTCGGGCGTTCACCAGCCGCGAACATGCTGGCGACGGTATCCAGCTTGTCAGCCAGGGCCACCGCTGCCCATGAGACGGCGGCCTTGCCGAGCTGTTCCTTCGATGGCGGCGCTGCGGGCTCGACGCCGACCGGCAGGTAGTGGAAGTAGATCGCCTTCCAGACTTCTTCGGGGCGCCCATCCTCGCGCGCGTAGATACCTCCCATCGTGCCCTGCAACTCGGTCAGTTCGCGCACCATGTCGGTCGCGAGGTCCGCCTTGCAGAGCTGTCCAGCTTCGCGCGCAAACGCTTCCGCCTGCGGCGCCTTCAGCACATTCGCGGCGATGTGCGCGGCCAGTGCTGAGACGCGATCGGACTTCTGCAGATACGTGCCGATCTTCTTGTGGAACAGCACGGTGTCGAGCCGCTTCTGGTGTTCGGCGAGTGACTGCTGGCGATCGCTCTGGAAGAAGAACTGGGCGTCTCGCAGGCGAGCCGCAAGGACGCGCTCCATATTGACGGACACGACGGCCGGATCGTCCGGCTGCATGTTCAACACCGCGAGGAACACCGGCAGGAGCTTCCCCTGGTCGTTGTTGACCGGGAAGAAGTGCTGATGATGAATCATCGTGGTCGTCAGGACTTCTGCGGGGAGCTTCAGGAATTCATCGCTGAACGTTCCCGACGCGACGACCGGATACTCAACGAGGTCCGGCACTTCGTCGAGCATGCCCTGGCCGACGAGCGAGCGGGCAATGCGGCCGCCACGGCGGCGCGCTTCGGCATCGAGCTCTCGCGCAATGCGGTCGTGACGCTCGTTGCGATCGAGCAGCACGAAATGCTCGGCGAGCCGCTTGCGGTAATCGTCGAACCCTTTGACCTTGACGGCGCGACCGGCGCGGCCCGAGGTGGTCAGAAAGCGGTGTCCGTAGGTGTTCGGGCCCGAACTGATTTCCTGGACACGCGAATGCGCCGCGAGTGGCGAGCGGGCAATGGTGAACGGCACCACGCGTCCGCCGTAGAGATACAGGATCCAGCGGATCGGGCGTCCGAACGGCAACTCGCCCTTCCCATCAGCCAGCATCGCGTCCCACTTCATCTGCTTCGGGAACGACATCGATCGGAGAACGTTCGTCAGAACGTCCGGCAGAACGTCCACCGCAGCCTTGCCGCGTTGATGCTTGCGCACCGCAATGTATTCGCCCTTCGGTGTGGTGACGCGCTCGATCTGGTCGTCGGTGGCGCCCTGCTTCTTCACGAAGCCCGCGCCGGCCGGCGTGAGCTTGCCGTCCTTGTCGAAGGCGGCGGCGACGGGCGGTCCGTTCAGGACTTCTTCAAGATCCGTTTGCCGCTCGGCGATCCGCGCGCATCGCACCGTCAGGCGGCGCGGCGTGCTGAAGGTTTCAATCGGCTCGTCCGTCGACAAGCGCGCGTCTTTCAACTTCGCTTCGAGGACCTGGCCAATCTGTTGCGTGAGGCCAGGCAGCCAGCTGGCAGGAATCTCTTCGAGTCCGATTTCGAGGAGCAGCTCTCTATCCATTGGCTTCGCTCCCGGTTCCCGGTTCCCGGCTGCCGTCCTGTTCGGCAACATACGCCTTGCAAATGGCCAGCGCCAACTGCCGCACGCGCAGGATGTAGGCCATGCGCTCGGTCACGCCGACACTGCCGGACGAGTCGAGGAGGTTGAACAGGTGACTGCACTTCAGGCAGTGCTCGAGCGCAGGCAGAATCAATCCGCCCTTGAGCAACTCTTCGCCGAACTTGTAGTTCTCGTCGAACAGGTGGCGATGCAGCGTTGAATAGCGCTCGGCGTCAATGCCCGTCTGCTGGTTGAATGCGTATTTCGATTGCTCGACCTCTTCGCGCAGGCGCACTTCGCCGTACGTCTTGCCGCCGCCCCACTCCATGTCGAACACGTTGTCGACCTTCTGCAGGAACATGGCGATGCGTTCGAGCCCGTAGGTGATCTCGCCGGAGATCGGCGACAGGTCGATGCCGCCGACCTGCTGGAAGTAGGTGAACTGGCTGATCTCGGTGCCGTCGAGCATCACCTGCCAGCCAATGCCCCACGCGCCAAGCGTGGGCGATTCCCAGTTGTCTTCTTCGAAGCGGATATCGTGGTGCCGCGGATTGATGCCAACGGCCTCGAGCGAGTCGAGATAGATCTGCTGGATCTCGTCCGGCGCCGGCTTGAGGATCACCTGCAGCTGGTGATGCTTGAACAGGCGATTCGGGTTCTGGCCGAAGCGTCCGTCATCCGGGCGGCGCGAGGGCTGCACGTAGGCCACGTTCCACGGGGTGGAACCCAGCACGCGCAACAACGTCTCGGGATGCGAAGTGCCGGCGCCGACCTCGACGTCGAGCGGCTGCTGAATCAGGCAGCCCTGCGAGGCCCAGTAATGCTGGAGTTTGAGAATCAGGTCCTGGAACGTCACGTCTACGAACGCCGGAGTTCGTTCAACACGCGAACGGACCGGGGCTCCCTCTCGAGGTGCATCGCTATCAACTTCCGATGAATCAGTTCAATCTCCCGCAACACGCGGGTCGTGGCGCCCAACGAATCCACCTCACGGGGTGAAACCCTCCGCACGCCGTCGAGAAACGTGGCTGCTCCGCTCGACAGCGTCAGGTCGTGCGGATACACACCTTGCAACCGCAACAACCAGCATTCGAAGTATCGCGCCAGCGCGTCCATCGGCGCGCCGGTCACCATTGCCTCCAGGGACGAGGTGCCGAGGCGATACAAACGCTCGTCCACATCCGCCTCCGCGGCCCACTCGTCGATCAACTCGGCGAAGTAGTGGCTGTAGCCGAGCGCCTCGGGACTTGCCGCCGACATCGGCGACCGCACCGGCTCCGCGTAATTCAGGCCGACCAGTTCGCGCCCTTCCTTCTCGGTATAGGAGACGCGCACCTCGGTCAGCGGCTCGAGGGCCGCGCCAAACCGCTTGCGCGACGTTCTTGCATTGGGAGCGACGCCCCGCTTCTTACCGCGATCCCGTGTCAGGAAGACCACGATGCGGTCCGCTTCGCCCAGCTTGTACGTGCGAAGGATGAGCGCTTCGGCGGTATGCAGAGGCATCCCGTAACTTCCTATTGTACTTTCACGAGATACCTGAGGAATACCGTCGCCAGGCCCAGGAACGAGGCAAAGCCCACGACGTCCGTGAAGGTGGTGATGAACACCGATGAGGCCAGCGCGGGGTCCACTTTGAGGGCCTTCAGGCCGAGGGGCACCAGCGTCCCGGCAATCGCCGCCACGAACAGGTTGACGACCATCGCCATCCCGAGCAGCAGCCCAAGCATGGGCTCACCCTTGAACAGCCAGGCCACAAGGGCCGCGACAATGCCGAGGGCAAAGCCGTTCCCAAGGCCGACCAGCGCTTCCTTGGCCAGGGCCTTCCGGGCGCTTTCCCAGGACAACTCGCCAAGCGCCAACGCGCGGACCACCACCGTCAGCGTCTGCGTGCCGGCATTGCCACCCATACCCGCCACGATCGGCATGAAGATCGCCAGCGCCGTGACCTGCTGAATGGTCCCCTCGAACAACGCCACGACCGACGCGGCCACGAACGCGGTCACCAGGTTGATGCCCAGCCACGGCAGGCGCTTGCGCAGCGACTCGCCCGCCGGCGTCGCAATGCGCTCGTCACCCGACACACCGGCCAAGCGCAACAGGTCTTCCGCGGCCTCGTCCTTGATGACGTCAATGACGTCGTCCACGGTGACGATACCAACCAGCTTGTTTTCCTCGTCGACGACCGGCACCGCCAGCAGGTTGTACGACGCGACCTGCCGCGCCACTTCTTCCTGGTCGGTATCCACGCGGACGCTCGTGACTTCCGGCGTCATGATGCGCTTCAACGGCGTCTCGGGAGACACCAGCAGCAGTCGACGCAGGGACGTCACGCCAACCAGGTGGCGTCGCGCGTCCACGACGTAGAGATAGAAGACCATCTCGACGTCACGCGAACTCTGCAACGCGGTGATGGCCTCGCCCACCGTGAGGTCTTCGCTCAACGCAAAGACCTGCGGGTTCATGATGCGGCCCGCGGTCTGCTCGCCGTACTCCAGCAGGCTTTCAACCTGGCCGGACTCTCGACGCCGCATCAACTCGAGGACTTCCGAAGAAAGCTCTTCCGGCAGGTAGTCAATCAACGCCGCTGCGTCGTCTGACGGAATTTCCTGTAACAGCTTGGCAATCTCTTCGGCGGATCGCCCGGTCAGCAGCTTCGCACCGGCCTCGGGTCCCATTTCTGAGACCGTTTCCATGGCCAGCCGGCCGCTGCGCTCAACCAGTATCGAGAAGACCGCCTGCCGTTCGGTATCGAGGAGCGAGTCGAAGACCTGGGCCAGGTCGGCCGGGTGCTGCTTCTGGAGCAGGTTCAGCAGATTCGCCGTCGCGCCAATGCGGAGGAGCCGCTTGACGGAGTCGAGCACGACGTCAATTCTGCGTTGCAAGGCCATGGGATCTGGCCAATTTTACACTCGTCGGTCCGGCTAAAGCCGGACCCTCACAGGAATACTTTCACTGGCCAGAGATATTTCTGTGGGGGTCCGCCTTTAGGCGGACCTACTTCCGTCGCTTCGAAGGCAGCCCGAGCGAATCCAACAGCCGTTCGTCGTCTCGCCACGACTCCTTCACCTTCACGTGAAGGTCGAGGAACACCTTTGCGTCGAAGAACGCTTCGAGCTCTTTGCGAGCGGCAGTGCCGATGGCCTTGATCATCGAGCCGGCCTTGCCGACGATGATCGGTTTCTGCGACTCGCGGTCGACGAGGATGGTGCAGTAAAAGCGCATTAAGCCCTTTTCGTTGGGCTCCTCGAACTTGTCCACGACCACGGCGGTTGAAAACGGCAGCTCGTCACGCGTCTGTTGCAGCACCTGCTCGCGCACCAGCTCAGCCACGAAGAACTTCTCGGGCTGATCGGTCAGGTAGTCGTCCGGGTAGATCGGCTCCCCCTCCGGCATCTTGGAGAGGAACACCTCTTCGAGGCGGTCAACGTTATCGCCGCTTCTGGCCGAGACCGGTACCAGCTCATCGAAGCCCTCCGGCTCGAACTCGAGCAGGCGCGGCAGCAGCGCCTCCTTCTGGACGAGGTCGACCTTGTTGAGGACGAGGATGCGGGGCGTCTTCGATCGCTTGACCAGGTCCAGGAGGAACCGATCGCCACCCCCGCTTGGCTCGCTGGCGTCAATCACCACCGCGATCAGGTCGACTTCGCTGAACGTATCGACCGCCGCGTCCACCATGCGCACGTTGAGGCGATGCAGCGGCTTATGGATGCCTGGAGTATCGAGGAATGCAATCTGGCCGCTAGCCTGCTGGCCTGCTGGCCCGCCGGCCTTCTTCGGATAGTTCGCCACGCCGACGATCCGATTTCGCGTGGTCTGCGGTTTGTCCGAAACGATCGCGAGCTTTTGTCCGACGAGCCGGTTCAGGAGCGTGGACTTCCCCGCATTGGGACGACCGACGAGAGCGATCACGCCGGACTTCATTTGCCCGGCGAGGTCTCGCTCGGCACAGCTTCCGGCTTGCTCATGCGGACACGGGTGATGCGGCGTTGCTCGGTCTCGACGATCTCGACATCGAGTCCGTCAACCTCGAGGTGTTCGCCAATCGCAGGCACCCTGCCAAGGCGCGACAGCAAGAAGCCACCGACGGTTTCGAACCCCTGGCCTTCAATGGTGACCTTCATCAGGTTGGCCATTTCCTCGACGTGCACGCTGCCGCTGAACAGGAACGTGCCCTGTCCTTCATCGACAATGCGTTCCACTTCGACGTCGTACTCGTCGCGGATCTCGCCGACGATCTCCTCGAGCAGGTCTTCGACCGTCACCAGCCCCGCAGTGCCGCCGTACTCGTCGACGACGATCGCGCTTTGCAGGCGCTTGCGCTGGAATTCCTTCAACAGATCGGGCACGCGCTTGGTCTCCGGCACAAAGTGCGCGGCGCGGACGTACGGCGTGATCGGTCCGGCCTGGGTGTTGCCGGGCTTCAGCATGAAGTCCTTGATGAAGACGAAGCCCTGGACGTTGTCGAGCGTCTCCTTGAACACCGGGATGCGGGAGTACTGCTGGTCACGGAACAGCGCCAGCAGTTGCTCGATGCTGGCGTCGCTTTCGATCGCGATGATGTCAGGCCGGGGCGTCATCACTTCCCTGACCATCGTTTCGCGGAAGTCCGCGAGGTTGCGAAGCAGCTCTCGCGCCTGGCCTTCCTGGACCGCGGCCTCGACCGCATCCTGTGCGGGCGATGGGATGGCGGCTTCGATCGGCGTCGGTGCCTCGGGCTCGTGGCTGTTGGTGCGAACGCCAGAGTGATTGCGCCGCGTCCGGCTGGTGCCGATGCGCAGCAGGCCCGACGTGAGCGGTCGCAGCATGCCGGCGATCGCGTCGAACGACGGCAGCAGCACGTCGAGCACGCGCTCGGGATCCGAACGCACGATCGCCAGCGGGATCAGGTGTTCGCACGCTACGACGATGCCGATGATGGCGAGGACGAGAATCGGAAAGCCGCCGGGCTCCACGCCGGTCACGCGCGCGAGTAACGCCGCCGCCAGGATCGTGAGCGAGCTGATCAGCAGTCGAACGGGAATGAACAGCCGCCGCGGGTCTTCGAGGTACCGCCCCAGGGCGTCATCGCGATCGGTGCGTTCGGCGTGAATGCGCAGGGAGAGCCGCATCAGCGCGTTGAACGCCGCTGAGACCGTGCCGAGGTAGGTGACGGCACATCCCAGTAAAAACAAGAGGAGCGGTGTCACCGATGTTTCTGCGCTGTCTGTGCCTGCTGTGGCCGCGCTCTCTCGATCAGGCTGGCCGGCAAGCCGGCCTTCTTCCTCAGCCGCGCCTCAGCGCGAGCCATGCGGCCATCGTCGCTCTCGTGATCGTAGCCCAGCAGATGCAAGAGGCCGTGCAGCGACAGGACCTTCAACTCGGTGGCCACCGGGTGCCTGGCAAACTTCGCCTGCGCCGCGGCTACGCCGGCAGCGATCACAATATCTCCGAGGAAGCCGCGTTCATCCGACGGGAACGACAACACGTCGGTCGCATAATCCTTGCCGCGGAACTGCCGGTTCAGCGAGCGCATGCGGCGGTTCGAGACAATCGCCACGCACAGCTCGCCGCGCGCCGACGCCGGCGCGATCTTGCTGATCCACGGCCCCAGGCCGCGGGTGTTGACGGTCGGTGCATCCGGGGACGTGACGCTAACGTGTAGACGGGCCGCTGCCATATGAGTCGTAAGCTTTCACAATCGCTTGCACGAGTTTGTGGCGGACGACGTCGCGCTCATCGAAATGGATGAACGAGATGCCGTCAACCTTGCCGACCACTTCCATGGCCTGCACGAGGCCGGAGATGCGGCCGCCGGGTAGATCGATCTGCGTGACGTCGCCGGTGACGACCGCCTTGGAGCCGAAGCCCAGGCGCGTCAGAAACATCTTCATCTGTTCCGTGGTCGTGTTCTGCGCTTCGTCGAGGATCACGAACGCGTCATTCAGCGTGCGGCCGCGCATGAACGCGAGGGGCGCCACTTCGATCGCGCCGCGCTCGAGGTACTTCTCCGCCTTCTCGACGTCGAGCATGTCGTAGAGCGCGTCGTACAGCGGCCGCAGGTACGGATTGACCTTCTCCTGCAGGTCGCCCGGCAGGAAACCGAGCTTCTCGCCCGCTTCAACAGCCGGACGCGCCAGGATGATCCGGCTGACCTTCTTGGCCAGCAGGTAACTCACCGCCTGCGCCATGGCCAGATAGGTCTTGCCGGTGCCCGCGGGGCCGATCCCGAACACGATGTCGTGCTGATCGATCGCCTCGAGGTAGCGCCGCTGGTTGGCGGACTTTGCCGCAATGCGCCGCTTGCCGGCGCTGCGGATCTGCCCGTCCTTGAGGAAGTGCTCGCGCAGGTCGACGGTCGCGTCCTGCACCAGCAGCTGCGCGGCGGTCTTCACGTCGGCGTTGGAAATGGAATGTCCCTGCGAAATCAACTCGCCGAGCTGTTCAACGAGGCGTGCGACTTTCGCAGTACTGGCCGCCTCACCCTCGACCAGCAGTTCGTGGCCCTGGGTGCGAATGCGGACATTCAGGAGGGACTCAAGCTGGCGCAGGTTGTCGTCGTATGCTCCGAACAGCGTCGAGACGCCGGCTTCGGGAACGGTGACCTTGCGCATTGACGCCGTGCTGATGCTCGTATCTCCTTGCGTTACAGCAACTTAACAAGTAACGCACACAAAGTGTAGCACTAATCTGGCCTATAGGCCCACAGGCAGTCAGGCCATCAGCAATCGCGTCAGTTCGGCTGCCGGCATCGTCTTGCACGCCGGGGCATTCTGGCCAGCCCACATTGAGGTGAAGTCGTTGATGCCCTGCGGCTCCGCCTTGGAACGCAGCCCGAATATCGCCGTCGCGGCCAGGGGAAAGGCGAGCGCGAGGTGGTTCATCGGCCCGATCTCCCGGATCAGCCGGTTAACGATGCCTCGTGCTGGACGGCCGGTGAAGATGTTGGTCACGGCGGTCGATTCGGCCGCGCTGCTGTTCAACGCCGCCCGATGAAGCGCATTCGTCGTAGATTCAGGGCACAACAGGTAGGCGGTTCCAACCTGGACGGCGGCCGCCCCCAATGTCATCGCGGCCCTCACGGCTGCCGCGTCAGCGACCCCTCCTGCTGCGATTACCGGCACACGCACCGCGCGGGCAATCTGCTGCACGAGCACAAAGGTTCCGATCTGCGTGGTGAGGTCGTCGGTGAGAAACATCCCCCGATGTCCACCCGCCTCGTAGCCCTGCGCGATGATCGCGTCGACACCATGCGCCTCGAGAAATCTCGCCTCCTCCACGGTCGTCGCCGACGAGAGGATCTTCGAGCCCCAACCCCTGACGCGCGCCATCAACGCAGCTGAAGGCAGGCCGAAGTGGAAACTGACAACAGGCGGCTTGAACTCTTCGAGCACATCAGCAGCGGCATCATTGAACGGCAATCGTTGTGGGCCAGCTTGAATCGTGTCGGGATCGATACCGTGCTCCGCAAAGTACGGCATCAGCGTCTTGCGCCACGCGCGCTCGCGCACCGGGTCTGCGGCCGGCTCTTTGTGCACGAAGAAGTTGACGTTGTAGGGCCTGGAGGTCGCGCTGGTGATCGCCTTCAGTTCCGCGCGGATCTGATCAGCCGACAGCATCGCGCATGGCAGCGATCCGAGTCCGCCGGCGTTGCACACGGCAATCGCGAGCGCGCTGCCCTGCGATCCGGCCATCGGCGCCTGCACGACGGCGAGATCAACCCCGAGTAGATCGTGGACCGTCATAGCGCCTCGCTGCGAACAGTGCCTGCGTGACTAGTCCTGATGCACGTACAGCCAGGACTCCCGGCCTGAAGCGAGCGTCACGACAATGCGCACGTAGTTGAACTCGGCCTCGTAGATGTCAGCCTGCAGCAGCTCCGCTTCTGTCACCTCGAAGGCGGTTCCCTCGACACGACTGTTGGCGTCACCTGACTGCGTCACGTTGTTGTGGTGCGTCTTCTGCAGACGGGCCACGATCGCCGGATCAGGGATCTTCACCAGCGACGGTTCGAAGCCGACGAGTGCGTCCTTCGAGTCCACGAGGTGCCGGCCGAAGGTCGCCATCTGGATCTCGGGCAATTGCAACGTGCCGTACGAAAACAATAGAGGCATGTCAGCGCTTCCTGGCGGTCGGAAACTCTTCGTGATAGCAGATCGCGCCGAGGTCGCTGGTGCGCTCCTCGAAGAACGCGCGCGCGTCCGCGATTGCCTGGTTGTAAACGGTCGGGCCGAGTTCGCTGAGGATGAAGTCGAGGAGCAGACCGGCTTTGAGATCGCCGATCGGCTCATCCATGTTGTCGGTGAAGTACTGCTGAAGTGCCGCCACGGCTTGCTTCCGCGTCGCATCCTGCAAAGTGATTTCGCGCTTTGCCCTCGGCACCCGGCACCTCACCTTTGGCACCCAAGGCACTCACGCACCTCGGGCCCCTGTTTTACAGCGTCTTGATGCTCAGTTCGCGAAGCTGCTTCGGATCGACCGACGAAGGCGCGTCGCACATCAGGTCGACCGCCTGGGTCGTCTTCGGGAACGGAATCACTTCGCGGATCGACGTCTCACCCGCCAGCAGCGCGCAGATGCGATCGAGGCCGAGGGCCAGGCCGCCATGGGGAGGCGTGCCGTACTCGAGTGACTCGAGGAAGAAGCCGAACCGGTGCTTGGCATCTTCGTCTGACAGGCCGAGCAGGCTGAACACCTTGGCCTGCGTCTCGCGGTCATGAATGCGAATCGAGCCGCCGCCCAACTCCCACCCGTTGAGGATCACGTCGTAGGCCTTGGCGAGCACCTTGCCCGGATCGGTATCGAGGAGATGCAGGTCTTCCTCACGCGCCGCGGTGAACGGATGATTCACCGAGTCCCAGCGTTTCTCGTCCTGGTTCCAGTCGAACAACGGGAAGTCGGTGACCCAGGTGAGCTCCCACTTGCCCTCCGGAATCAGGTTTTCCTTCTTGGCCACGAGCAGACGAAGCTGGCCGAGAATCTTCGACGCGGCATCCGGCGCCCCGGATGCGAGCACGAGCAGGTCTTCCTTGCCGGCACCTGACGCCTCCAGCACTGCGCGCGCGCCGTCCTCGCCGATCGCCTTCGCCGAGACCTGCACGCCTTCCGCGGTGTAGCGCGTGTAGATCAAGCCGCCGGCGCCCGCCTGCTTGGCGAGATCGACGAGATCATCAACCTGCTTGCGCGAATACTTGGCAGCGTTTGGAATCACGAAGCCGCGCACCGTGCCGCCGTGCTCAACCGCTTCCCGGAAGATGCCAAAGGGCGATTGCGCAAACAGCGGACCGAAATCCTGGATCTCCATGCCGAAGCGCAGGTCTGGCTTGTCCGAGCCGTACTTCGCCATCGCCTCGGAATACGGCATCCGCCGGAACGGACGCGGAATATCGACGCCGATCTCCCTGAAGCACGCGGCCAGCGCGCCTTCGACGATTTCGAACACCAGCGGCGGCGTCGCGAACGAGATCTCGAGGTCGACCTGCGTGAACTCGAGCTGACGATCCGCGCGCAACGCCTCGTCGCGGAAGCAGCGCGCGATCTGCACGTAGCGGTCGAAGCCGGCGATCATCAGGATCTGCTTGAAGATCTGCGGCGACTGCGGCAGCGCGTAGAACTCACCCGGATGCACGCGGGCCGGCACCAGGAAGTCACGCGCGCCTTCCGGCGTGGACTTGGTCAGGATCGGCGTTTCGATTTCGTAGAAGCCCTGCTCGTCGAAGTACTTCCGCAGCGCCATGGTGATGCGGTGGCGCAAGCCGATGTTGTGCTGCAGCTGGGGCCGGCGCAGATCGAGGTAGCGATACTTCAGGCGCGTCTCTTCCGAGACGTTCTGGTCTTCCGCGATCGAGAACGGCGGCGTCTTCGCCTCGTTGAGGATGCGCAGCTCCTTCGCGCGAACCTCGATCTCGCCGGTCGGCAGATCCTTGTTGATCGTCTCGGCGGAGCGCTTCTCAACCTCGCCGATCACGGCGACGACAAACTCCGAACGCACGCGCTTGGCACGCTCGAGCATCGCCGCGTCGCCTTCGATCACGACCTGCGTGAGGCCGTGGCGATCGCGGATATCGAAGAACAGCAGCGAGCCCATGTCGCGGACGCGATGGATCCAGCCAAGCAGGACAACTTGCTTGCCGACGTCCGCGGGACGGAGCGCACCACAAGTATGAGTTCGAGCGAGAGAGCCTAACTGTTCAGCCATAACTACTGTCGTTCTTCCAATCGTTCGACGAGCGTTCTACAGACGTTCGACGAGGCGTTCTACAGACGTTCGACGAGCGTTCTACAGGCGTTCGACGAGCGTTCTACTTCCGTTCGACCAGCGTGCTCACCGATGCCCGGGGCACATTCTGTTGTTCGCCGGTCTTCATATTCTTGACCGTCACCGTGCCGTTTGCCAGTTCATCGGCACCGATGACGGCGACATATGGGATGCCGCGCGCCGACGCATACTTGAACTGCTTGTCGCCGACCTTCTTACCGTCACCGGCCGGCGATTCGGGATAGAGCTCGACACGCAGGCCGGCCTGGCGCAATTCAGTCGCGAATGCCAGATAGAGATCGGTGCGGTGCGCAAACCACTGCACGACCATCACGTCCGCCGGCGACGACACGACAGACTCAGGGAACATCTTGCGCTCCCCCATCACGACGAGAATGCGCTCGAGGCCGAGCGAAATTCCGCTGGCCGGGATCTTTTCCCCGGAGAACATCCCGATCAGATCGTCGTAGCGTCCGCCGCCGCCGAGGCTCCCCGCCAGATCAGCGACCCGAATCTCGAAGATCGGTCCGGTGTAGTACGACAAGCCGCGCGCCAGGCTTCGATCGAGCGCCAGATGCGCTCCGGCGCTCGTGCTCCTGCAGAGCGTAAAAATCTGCCGAAGATCGGCAATTCCTGCCTTCCCATCCTCGTTCAGCAACGAGGCCTTCTCCGTCATCCAAGCGTCAAGATCCGGCGGCGCAGTCCCATTGAGTTCGTCAAGGAGCGTATCTGCGACGTTTGGGGCCAGGCCCCGCTCGCCAAGTTCCTTGCGGACGCCATCCACGCCGATCTTGTCGGCCTTGTCCATGATGACCAGGACGACGCCGTGCAACTCCGGGGGAACACCTGCGTGCGCGAGGACGGCGTTCAGGAGCTTGCGGTGATTGATGACGATCTGGAAATCATTGAAGCCGAGCCGCTGCATCACGTCGGCCGCCGCCGACAGCAACTCCGCTTCGACCGTCATGGACGTCGAGCCGATCGCGTCCACGTCGCACTGGTAGAACTCGCGGAAGCGGCCCTTCTGGGGGCGATCGGCGCGCCACACCGGCTGAACCTGGTAGCGCTTGAAGAACTTCGGCAGCTTCGCGCGGTACTCAGCCACAACGCGCGCCAGTGGCACGGTGAGGTCGTAGCGCAGCGCAAGATCCGCCTGCCCTGTTTCGGCGCCTTCGCCGCGCTTCAGGATCTTGAAGATCAGGCGATCGCCCTCTTCGCCGTACTTGCCCTGCAGCGTTTCGAGGTTCTCGACGGATGGTGTTTCGAGAGGCTCGAAGCCGTACTTCTGGTACACGTCGGCAATGACGCCGATCACGAACTGACGGCGCCGCACGTCTTCCGGGAGGAAGTCGCGCATGCCGCGGGCGGGTCCTGTGTTCACTTGAATCCCAGCGGCTTGTTGGGCCGAGTCTCTGTCGTGTAATCGAGGCGATACTTCACGTAGTTGTCCGCATACCAGCGGATCTCGGCGACTTCTTCGTCGGTCAACTGCCGCTTGACCTTGCCGGGACGCCCCATCACCAGCGAGCGCGCCGGGATGCGCGTGCCCTCCGTCAGCAGGGTGCCGGCCGCAATGATGCAGTCGTGCTCGATGTGCACGCCGTTCAACAACACCGCCGCCATGCCGACCAGCACGCGGTCCTCGATGGTGGTGCCATGGACGACCGCCGAATGCCCCACCGTGACTTCATCCCCGATGATCGTCGGATGCGTCTCCCGCATCACATGGATCATCGTCAGGTCCTGGATATTGGTGCGTTTGCCGATGCGAATGTGATTGACGTCGCCGCGAATGACAACGTTCATCCACACGGACGACTCCGCGCCGATCTCTACGTCGCCAATGACCTGCGCGCTCATGTCGACGTACGCGCTCGAATCAATCGTCGGCCGGATGTTCTTGAAAGTGCGAATCACTTCAGATCTTCGGGAGGGTGACCCCTCGCTGCGCCTGGTATTTGCCCTTCTTGTCCTTGTACGAAATCTCGCACGGCTCGTCGCTCTGGAAGAACAACACCTGGGCAATGCCTTCGTTGGCGTAGATCTTCGCCGGCAGCGGCGTGGTGTTCGAGATCTCGATCGTGACGTGGCCTTCCCACTCGGGCTCGAACGGCGTCACATTGACGATGATGCCGCAGCGCGCGTAAGTGGACTTGCCCAGGCAAACCGTGAGCACGTCGCGGGGAATGCGGAAGTACTCGACCGTCGACGCGAGCGCAAAGGAGTTGGGCGGGACGATGCATTCATCGCCCTTGATATCGACAAACGATTTGGGATCGAAATTCTTGGGGTCCACCACCGTGTTGTAGACGTTGGTGAACACCTTGAACTCATTACCGACACGGCAGTCGTAGCCGTAGGAAGACACGCCGTACGACACCACTCCGGCGCGCACCTGCCTGTCCTCGAACGGCTCGATCATGCCGTGTTCGAGGGCCATCTTCCGAATCCAGCGATCGGACTTGATGGCCATGGCGTTAGAGCTCCATGCCCCGGAAGAAGTATCCAAGCTCGAAGGCGGCCGTCTCAGGCGCATCCGAACCGTGGGTCGCGTTGTTGTCGATCGACGCGCCGAAGTCCTTGCGCAGCGTGCCGGCCTCGGCCTTGGCCGGGTCGGTCGCGCCCATCAGGTCGCGCCACTTCTTGATCGCGCCCTCGGCTTCGAGACACAGCACCACGCACGGGCCCGACGACATGAAGTCGGTCAGACCGCCGAAAAACGGGCGGGCCTTGTGGACGTAATAGAAGCCCTCGGCCTCGGCCTTGCTCATGTGGATCATGCGCATACCGCGAACCGTGAAGCCGGCCGCTTCGATGCGGGCCAGGATTTGTCCTGCGACGCCTTTCTTGACGGCATCTGGTTTGATGATGGCAAATGTGCGTTCCATAAGAGGACAATTATATTCTGGCCGCGCTTCCAGCGCGGCGGTTTCTGTCACCGAGGCAATTCACGGGCCGGATAACAGCCCAAAACCTTCACAAACACGGTTCGCTCGGCCAGCCCGGCCAGGGCCGCCTGCATCCGTGGTGACGAGATGTGCCCTTCCACGTCGATGTAGAACACGTATTCCCACGGCGTCCCGGGCCTGGGACGCGATTCGAGCTTGGTCACGTTGAGCCCCTCATCGGCAATCACGTTGAGGCAGCGGACCAGCGCGCCGTGCTCATGGCGGGTCGACAGCACCATCGACACTTTCGCGGCAATGCGCGGGTCGCAGTCGGCCGGCGAGGCCGCCACCACTACGAACCTCGTGTAGTTCACGGGCTGATTGGCAATGTCGCGGCGCAAGACCGTCAGGCCGAAATGAGCGCCGGCCTCCTCGCTGGCAATCGCCGCCTCCGTGGTGCTGCCCAGCGTGCGCACGTGCCTGGCCGCGAGAGCCGTGTTTGCCGCCGCGACGCCTTCACAGTCAGCCAGCGACGACAGAAACTCGCTGCACTGCGAAAGCGCCTGCGGGTGCGAGTGAATTCGGCGCAGCGATTCGATCGGCACGTCCGACACACCGAGCAGGCAGTGACGAACATCCACGATCTCCTCGCCGAGGATCGAAAGGTTGAACCGCAGCAGCAGGTCGTACGACTCGTAGACCGAACCGGCAGTGGTGTTCTCGATCGGCAGCAAGGCGCGGTCCACGTGTCCGTCGATCACCGCTTCGAGCATGGTCTTGAAGCTGCCGTACGCCTTGAAGGCCACTGGGCGCTGCGCCACCGCCGAGTGTTGCAGCGCGGCCTGATGCCCGTAGGCGCCCTCTGTCCCCTGGAAGGCGACGCGAAGCTCCTGCTGCGCATCCGCGGCGCTGGTCTGCAGCGCATCCTGCTGCCGGCGTACAGAGTCGTCCAGGACCTCCCGGAAGATGCGCCGAACGAAGGCAGGATCGAGTCCGAGGCGCTCGCCGACGGCGGATCGATGCTGCAGCAACGCCGTCTCGCGATCGGCGTCACGCACCGGCCCCTCCCCTTCCGCTTTCACCTGTGCCATCTGCCTCGCGAGCCGTGCCCGCTCCCCGAGCGCGGACACCAGTACGCTGTCAATGTCATCGAGACTTTTGCGAAGCGAAGCGAGATCCTGATTCGTCATACGTCTGAGCCTTCTGTGCCTTCTGCGGCCCTGGCCTTCTCTGTGCCTTCTGTGGCCTCCACCTTCGCGCTACGCGCTACGGTGGACAAGCAAAACAAAACCGCCGCCCCTTGTTCAGGAGCGGCGGTCTGTGAAGTCGTTGAATTACCGGTTCGTGACTTTTCTAGACGACAGCGCTCCTCGGGCAGCTATTAAAGCTGCCAAAGCTAAACGAATTAAAGGAGCGCGCCGCGAAGCTCACGGCCTGAGTATACACGAGGTGCCACGGCCATGTGGGCAGCTGGCAGAGTTTGTGCAATTCCGCCCTCGGGGGAACTATGAGAATCGCGATTGCACTCGCCGTTGCCGTTACCGTGTCTGCCGGCATGTCATCCATTGCCGCCCAGACGCCTTCAGATGCCCAGAAGTATGAAAAGGGCTCCACCGTGACGCTGCAAGGCTGCGTCGTCGCCGCGGAAAAGAAGGACACGTGGGTCCTGACCAACGTCCAGGAGTGGCCGACCGGCACCAGCGACATGGGCAAGTACGGCAAGCGCTACTACTGGCTCGACAAGCTCGGCAAGGATCTGCGCGCCCACGGCGGGCACACCATTCAGGTCGTCGGCAAGATCGACGAGGTGAAGAAGTCGGAGATCGAGATCAAGCAGGGTGAGGATGGCGCGGGGATGACGGTGGAAATCGAAGGCCCCGGCAAGGATGTCAAGACGACCGTGGAGAACGCCCAGGTCAACCCGGTCGGCGCGATCGTCGGTTCCGGCAAGGACATCCCGATCACGCTGCTGAAGGTGAAGGTCGACGAGATCAAGATGATCGCGGCGAACTGCAACAAGTAGTAGCAAGAATCAAGTAGCAAGTATCAAGTAGCAAGAAGAGTGGCCTTGTCCCGATTCCGTGGACACGGTTGACAGATCA
>CAZVLS010000010.1:179882-185586 GCA_964628295.1 uncultured Acidobacterium sp. | reverse complement strand
CACTTCTCACTTCTCACTTCTCACTTCTCACTTCTCACTTCTCACTTCTCACTTCCTACTTTTCACCTGCGTGACGGTGGCGTCGAACGCCCCCTGTTCAAGCGTCACGCTGACCCGGTCACCAGGCGCCAGCGCCGACGCGTCACGAATGATACGCGTTCTCGATGCGTCCCACGTGACGGAGTAGCCGCGGCCGAGCACGGCGAGCGGGCTCAACCCGTCGAGGCGCGCCGCCAGGCTGCCGATCCGGTTCTGGGCCAGGGTCAACCGGCGGCGGACGGCCGCCTGTAGCTGGGCATTACGGGACACCAGTCGCGTCCGGACCGCGCCGAGCCGATGACGCGGGTCGAACTGGTCGAGCGACCGGCGGAGGATGTCGTGACGCCGCGAACGCCGCGCCACGCCGGCGGTCATGCGCTGTCGCAACGCAGACGTGAGCTCCGAGACATGACGCCCGCGGACGGCCAGGCGGCCCTCGTACCCCGCGTAGCCAGGACGCGCCTCGAGCGAGTGCAGCCGCGTCTCCATCCGCCGCAACCGGTGATGGATCGCCGCATCCAGCCGCTCGGTGATGCGGTCAATGTGCGAGAAGAATTCATCCTTTCGCCGCACGACCAGTTCGGCGGCTGCCGACGGCGTCGGCGCGCGCAGGTCGGCGACGAAGTCGCAGATCGTGAAGTCGGTCTCGTGGCCGACGCCGGAAATGACGGGCACCGGCGACTCGACGATCGCGCGCGCCAGCACTTCCTCGTTGAACGCCCAGAGGTCTTCGAGCGATCCGCCGCCGCGCGCGACGATCACCACGTCGACGGCTTCGATGCGCGCGACTTTGCGAATGGCGTGCGCAACCTCCCGGCCGGCGCCTTCACCCTGCACGCGCGTAGGCGAAATCACGAGGTGCGCATTCGGATAGCGGCGCCTGAGGACGCGAATCATGTCGCGCAGGGCCGCGCCGTCGATCGAGGTGACGAGGCCGATGCGGCGGGGGAGTGCGGGGAGCGGGCGCTTGCGCGCCGGATCGAACAATCCCTCGGCGGCGAGCTTCTTCTTCAGCTGCTCGAACGCCTGTTGCAGCGAGCCCAGTCCTTTCGGCTCGAGGTGCTCGCAGATGACCTGGTATTCCCCCTTGGGGTCGTAGACGCTGATCTTGCCGCGCGCCACGACCTTGAGGCCATCTTCTGGCTTGAACTTGAGATAGCGAAGCGCCGAGCGGAACATCACGCCCTTCACTTGCGAGGCGGAATCCTTCAAGGTGAAATACATGTGCCCGGTATTCCAGACCCTGCAGCCTGACAGCTCGCCCTCAATCCAGACCGTATGCAGCTGGTTCTCGAGCAGATCGCGAATGGTCGCGTTCAGTTCGCTGACGGTCAGGATGGGACGGGTTACAGGGGTTACAACGGTTACAGGGGTTACAACAGTTGGAGGAGGTTGCGGCTTCTCAACCTTTGTAACGTTTGGAGCCTTTGTAACCTTTGTAACCTCGGGTTTGTCGTCGTCAAACGGCAACCTGCTCATGCGCGTGCCGCCGTGACTTTATCGGTGATCTCTACGAGTTGCGCCTCGGAGAGCGAGAGGCGCTCGATAGCCGTGGCCTTGGCGGTCGATGCATCGACCGAGACCAGAACCCCGTTGAGGCGCGGATCGCCAGTCGCGCTTTCGAATCGTGCGGGTAACCCGGTGAGGAAGCGCGCGATGATCGCGTCCTTCTCGATGCCGATCACGCCGTCGTGCGGGCCGGTCATGCCGACGTCTGTCAGGCAGGCGGTCCCGCCGGGGAGAATGCGCTCATCCGCTGTCTGCACGTGCGTGTGGGTGCCGACAACCGCAGACACCTTGCCATCGAGGTAATACGACAGGGCGATCTTTTCCGACGTCGCTTCCGCATGCATGTCAACGAAGATCACCTTCGCGCCCGCAGCGTTGACGCCGGCCACCTCTCGCTCCGCCGCGCGGAACGGATCCTCGAGGGTGTTCATCAGCACGCGTCCCATCACGTTGATGACGCCGACCTTGACGCCATTCCTGCCGGTCGCCACGTAGGAACCTGAACCGGGCGTGCCTGCTGGATAGTTCGCCGGACGAATCAGCTTCGGTTCATTGCCAATGAATTCAAGCGCCTCGCGCTTGTCCCAGACGTGATTGCCCGTGGTGATGACGTCGACACCGGCGCCGAGGATTTCGATGGTGTTGTCGCGCGTAATGCCGGCGCCGCCGGCGGCGTTCTCACCGTTGGCGATCACCAGGTCCGCGGAATGATGCGCGGCCAGTGCCCGCACGTGCCGGCGAATCAGGTCGCGTCCAGGGCGCGCGACGATGTCGCCGATGAAGAGCAGTTTCATCAACGGGGCACGGTCGAGTCGATGGGGACCATCACACCGGCACCGCGCCGGTCCGCTATGCGAGGCAACACCACGCGCAGTTCACCGTTGACCATGCGGGCACGCGCTTGCGCGCCGTCGATGGCGGCGTTGATACGTACCGCCCGCGCGAAGCGGCCGAAGTCGCGCTCCACTAAGTGAAAGCTCGCCGGCCCGCGCCGCGTCATGTCTGGACGTTCCTTCTCGCCGACGATCAACAGCACGCCGGACTTGAAGAGGATGCGGATGGCATCGGCCGACACGCCCGGCAGGTCGAGCACGATTTCCACCGACCGATCAGTTTCGAACACGTCGACAACCGGCATGCACTCTCCGGCGACCAACTGCCGTTTGTCGGGGCGCTTCCGAGCCAGATCGTCGAGGAGACGATGCACATCCTCGGCGAGGCCAGCCGGCTCATCCAGAGAGCCCGGACCGGAGGAAAAAGCAGCCATATCGACATTCTAGGCCAACGGGCCAGCAGGCCAACGGGCCAACAGGCCGGCTAAAGCTCAGTTTCAGAAACCTTTAGCCAGCATCAGCGTCATATGAGTGTAAGACGCTAAGATGAGTTGCTTGACAAACACTCATGTTGCGTCGATACTGAATTCACCCACGTTTTTCTACGAGGGAAGGGTCCTGAGGAGGACGAGAACATGAGTAAGGGCAGAGTCATCGGAATCGACCTGGGCACCACCAACTCGGTGGTCTCGGTCATGGAAAACGGCCAGCCCGCCGTCATCGTCAATCAGGAAGGCGCGCGGACCACGCCGTCGGTTGTGGGCTTTGGCAAGGACGGCGAACGCCTGGTCGGCCAGGTCGCCAAGCGACAGGCGGTGACCAACCCGGAAAACACCGTGTTCTCCGTGAAGCGGTTCATGGGCCGCCAGTTCACGGAAATCGCGGACGAAACCAAGCGAGTGCCGTATACGGTGTCGAAGGGCGCCAACGGCGACGCCCGCATCACGGCGCGTGGCAAGCAGTACTCGCCTCCGGAAATCTCCGCGATGGTCCTGCAGAAGTTGAAGCAGGCGGCGGAAGACTACCTGGGTGAAAAGGTCAGTGACGCGGTGATCACGGTGCCGGCGTACTTCAACGACGCGCAGCGCCAGGCCACCAAGGATGCCGGACAGATCGCCGGCCTCAACGTGCTGCGCATCGTCAACGAGCCGACCGCGGCGGCGCTGGCGTATGGCCTCGACCAGAAGAAGAACGAGACCATCGCGGTGTTCGACCTGGGCGGCGGCACGTTCGACATCTCGGTGCTCGAAGTGGGCGACGGGGTCGTGGAAGTGAAGTCGACCAACGGCGATACGCACCTCGGCGGCGACGACTTCGACCAGATCGTGGTCGACTGGATGATCGCCGAGTTCAAGAAGAGCGACGGCATTGATCTGGGCAAGGACCGCATGGCCCTGCAGCGGCTGAAGGAAGCGGCGGAGAAGGCGAAGATCGAGCTGTCGGCGGTGCTGGAGACCGAGATCAACCTGCCGTTCATCACGGCCGATGCGTCGGGTCCCAAGCACATGACGATGAAGCTGTCGCGCGCGAAGCTCGAGGCACTGGTCGAGCCGCTCGTGCAGCGCACCATCGCGCCGCTCAAGCAGGCGCTCGCGGACGCGGGCCTCAAGCCGGCGGACGTGGATGAAGTCGTGCTCGTTGGCGGATCGACGCGCATGCCTCGCGTGCAGCAGGTCGTGAAGGAGTACTTCGGCAAGGAGCCCAACAAGGGCGTCAATCCTGACGAGGTGGTCGCGATCGGCGCCGCGGTGCAGGGCGGCGTGCTGACCGGCGAAGTGAAGGACGTGCTGTTGCTCGACGTGACCCCGCTGTCGCTGGGCATTGAAACGCTCGGCGGCGTGACGACGGTCCTGATCCCGCGCAACACGACGATCCCGGCGAGGAAGAGCGAGATCTTCTCGACGGCGACCGACAACCAGCCGAGTGTGGAAGTGCACGTGCTGCAGGGCGAGCGTTCGCTGGCCCGCGACAACCGCACGCTCGGACGGTTCCAGCTCACGGGTCTTCCGCCCGCGATGCGCGGCCTGCCGCAGATCGAAGTGACGTTCGACATCGATGCCAACGGCATCGTCAATGTCACGGCGGCGGACAAGGCCACGGGCAAGGAGCAGAAGATCACCATCAGCGGCGCCAGCGGCCTCGACAAGAAGGACGTGGAGCGGCTGGTGAAGGAAGCCGAAGCGAATGCGGCGGAGGACAAGCGCCAGCGCGAAGAGATCGAGTCGCGCAACCAGGCGGAGGCCGAAGCGCATCGCAAGGAACAGGAAGCGAAGGCTCAGGCGGCTGCCGGCAATCAGCCGGGAGCCGGCACTCAATCCAACCCGGCCAGCGCCGCGCACGACGGCGAGGTCGTTGACGCTGAATTTGCGGAGGCTAAGTAACCATGTCGATTATTCGTTTCGATCCGTTCGCTGATTTGCTGACCAACGGCCGGTGGGTGCCGGCCGTGGACATCTTCGAAAATGGCAAGCAGGAGCTCGTGCTGAAGGCGGAACTGCCGGACATGAAGCGCGAGGACATCCAGGTCGTGTTCGAGAACAACACGCTGACGCTGAAGGGCGAGCGCAAGTTCGAGCACGTGGCTACCGAGAACGGCGTGAAGCAGGAGCAGTTCCATCGCCTGGAGCGTGCGTATGGCACGTTCAGCCGATCCTTCTCACTGCCGTCGACGGTGGACGCGTCGAAGATTGGCGCTGAATACAAGAACGGCGTGCTGACCGTGACGTTGCCGTTCCGCGAAGAGTCGAGGCCGCGCACGATCAACGTCGAAGTGGCGGCGTAAATGAAGTAGCAAGTAGCAGGTAGCAGGTAGCAGGTAGCAGGTAGCAAGAAAAAAATCCCGGCGGGAGGTATCGGCCCGTCGGGATTTTGTATGTACGGACGCCGGGTGCTTGCTGCTTGCTACCTGCGTCTAGCTACTTAACGAAGGTCGACGACGGCCTTGAATTCCGGCAGATCCCACAGCACGAGGTTCTGCTTCACCTCTTCCATCGCAACGCGTTCGGCCTTGACGGCCTTCACGAGCGGGAGGGGCTGTTCGGCGTGTTCAAGGCGCGGACGGGCACCGCGGCGCAGCTGCTTGGCGCGCAACGCGGCGACGTCCACGTAGAGAAAACGGCTTTCAATCGGGGTGGCCTTTTCGAGAACGATCGGGCCCTCTTCGACGGGCGCCTGGTCGGCGGCCGCGTCCACCTGCGGGATTTCAACCTCTGACATAGCTTCTCAGCATAACTCAGGGATCGGGGGGCAGGGAACAGGGATCTGGGAGCCGGGAGCCGGGAGCCGGGAACCGGGAACCGGGGGCCGGGAGCCGGGAACCGGGA
>CAZVLS010000010.1:0-179782 GCA_964628295.1 uncultured Acidobacterium sp. | reverse complement strand
CCGGGAGCCGGGAGCCGGGAACCGGGAACCGGGGGCCGGGAGCCGGGAACCGGGAGCCTGAAGCCGCGGGCGGAACCGGGAGGCGGGAATGCTCGTCAATTCGTTCAAATGCTGGAACTTATCGCGCTTGCGGGGCTTTTCATTGCCGGTCTGGCGGTGTTGTCCGTGGTCGGCGTGGCGTTTCTGCTGTTGAAGGTCGTCTTCTGGGCGGTCTTCTTCCCGATCCGGCTGCTGTTCAAGCTGCTGTGGATTCCGTTCGCCCTGGTCGGCGGGCTCATTGGCGGCCTCTTTACACTGGCCGCCGGGGTCGCGATCCTGCCAATCCTGCTGGTGGTCGGCCTGGTGGTTGCCGCGGTCGCCGCCATCGCCGCGCTCGTCGCATTACTCGTCCCCGCCATCCCCTTCATCCTGCTCGGCCTGATGATTTGGGCCTTTGTGCAGAGGCGGCCTGCGGCCGCTTGAAGTTAAAAGTTAAAAGTTAAAAGTTAAAAATTAAAAGTTAAGAAAGTTGAAAGTTAGACGGGCTAGGTTCCGCGGTTCTTGCGGAGCATGCTTGCCTTCTTGTTGACGATGATCGTCGCGAAGATGGCAGCCAGCTGCCTCGCCTCATCCTGGAACTGTGCAACGTCATTCCAGCCGGCCAGCCGACAGCGAGCAATGACTCGGATCTCGACGTGAGCTTCCTTTACCTCGCGAAGCGCAATCCTTAGCTTCGCCAGGAAATCAGCGTCGCTCGACGCGGCGTCAGCCTCCTCAAGATTGAACGTTGTTGAAGATGCGGCTTTGATCAGCTGACGCCAGATCAATCGGCTGGCGTCATCGATTCGCGAGGCTCTAGGGTAGGCATCGATGACCCCACACGTGAACTCGAACGAACGGTGCTGGAGGGCAATCGTCCTGCTGCGGTCTTGTGCCATGCCGTGCAAAGAGCAAACTGCAGACCGTTGGATACCTGGAACAAATCCGCCAAAACTGCTGCACGATGTGGCTTTTTCTGAGGACCCCACCCGGTTTCAATGCTGTAATTTTCAACTCCAACTTTCTTTAGCTTTTAACTTTTAACTTTCAACTTTTAACTAGAATGAGCGCCCATGGAAGTGCCGCTCACGCCACTCGATTTCCTGCGCCGTGCGCGAAAGCTCCATGGCTCGCGCGAGGCCGTTGTTGACGGCGCCGAGCGGTGGACCTACAACGAATTCGGGGCGCGTTGTGATCGCTGGTCCGCGGCGCTGCAACGCCTCGGCGTCAAGCAGGGCGACCGCGTCGCCTACATCGCGCCGAACACCCACGCGCAACTCGAATCGTTTTACGCGGTCCCGCAGATCGGCGCCGTGCTCGTGCCGATCAACTTTCGCCTCGTCGCAGACGACTTCCGTTATCTGATTCAACACAGCGGCGCGAAAGTGGTGTGCGCGGGCGCCGATCACATCGCGGCGGTGGACTCGATCCGCGCCGACCTGAAGGATGTCACGCATTTCGTTGCGCTCGACGACGAGCCTAACGGCTCGTCGCTACAGGGAAACCTGCATGGGTGGACGAGCTACGAAGGGCTGCTGGCCGATGCGGGAGCGGAGTTCGCGCGGCCGGCGATCGGCGAGCGCGATCTGCTGACCATCAACTACACCAGCGGCACCACGTCGCGCCCGAAGGGCGTGATGATCACGCATCGCAATGCCTGGATGAACACGGTCGGCATGCTGTCACATTGGCCGATGACGCCGGTCGACGCGTATCTGTGGACGCTGCCGATGTTTCACGCCAACGGCTGGACGTTCACGTGGACGGTGACGGCCGCCGGCGCGAAACACATTTGCCTCCCGAAGTTTGATGCGCCGACGGTGTTCACGACCGCCGCCACCGAACGCGCCACGCGCCTGTGTGCCGCGCCCACCGTGCTGATCATGCTGGCCAACGCGTCGCCTGACGTGAAAGCACTCGCGCCGAGGGGCGTCAGCGTGATGACAGCCGGCGCGCCGCCGGCCGCGGTGACGATTCAGCGCATCGAGGACGAACTGGGGTGGTCGGTGATCCAGATCTACGGTCTCACCGAGACGGCGCCGGCGATCAGCATCTGCGAGCCGCTTCCTGAACACGCGAGCATGAGCGCCGACGACCGCGCCCGCCAGAAAGCGCGGCAAGGCGTCGAGCTCATCACGTCAGGTGAACTGCGCGTCGTTGACGATCACATGCGCGACGTCCCGCGCGACGGAGTCACGCCAGGCGAAATCGTGGCGCGCGGCAACGTCGTGATGGCGGGCTACTACAACGATCCGGAAGCGACCGAGAAGTGCATGGGGGACGGGTGGTTTCATACCGGCGACGCCGCGGTCGTGCACCCCGATGGGTACGTGCAGATCACCGATCGACTGAAGGACGTGATCATCAGCGGCGGCGAGAACATCTCGTCAGTGGAAGTCGAGGCGATGTTGTTGCGTCACGACACGATCCAGGAGGTCGCGGTCGTCGGCATGCCGCACGAGAAATGGGGCGAGGCGCCGCACGCGTTCGTGGTGTTCAAGCCGGGGCACACCGCCACGCCAGAGGCCCTGCGCGAATTCTGCCGGGCGCACATGGCGCACTTCAAGGTGCCGCACGAATTCACGCCCGTGACGGAGTTGCCGAAGACGGCGACGGGGAAGATCCAGAAGTTCGTGCTGCGGAAGGGGCGCGCCAACATCAACGCGCAGTAGCCCGGCGTGCGCCGATCAGGCGATCGGCGGCTGCTCGGTGTGGAAACGCGTGTCGCGCTGGAAGGCATCACCGGCGCGCAGCAGCGTGGCTTCGTCAAAGGCGCGGCCGGTGAGCTGCAGGCCGATCGGCAGGCGCTCAGGCGAGAATCCGCACGGAATGCTCAACGCCGGCAGCCCGGTCAGATTGGCGCTCACCGTGAAGATGTCGTTCAAGTACATCTGCACCGGATCGCTGGTCTTTTCTCCCAGCTTGAACGCCGGCGTCGGCGTGGTTGGCGTCGCGACAACATCGCAGCGGTCGAACGCGCGATCGTAGTCCTGGCGCACGAGCGTGCGGACCTGCTGCGCCTTCAAATAGTAGGCGTCGTAGTAGCCGGCGCTCAGCACGTAGGTGCCGAGCATGATGCGGCGCTTCACTTCGGCGCCAAAGCCTTCATCGCGAGTGCGCTCGTACATGCGCTGCAGCGTGTCGTCCTTCTGCAGCGGCGTGCGATAGCCGTAGCGAACACCGTCGTAGCGCGCGAGATTGCTCGACGCTTCGGCGGTGCAGATCAAGTAATAGATCGGGATGCCGTAACCAGCGTGCGGCAGTTCGATGTCGACGATGGTTGCGCCGCGTTCGGCGTAGACCTTCAATGCGGACTCGAATGCCGTCAGGATCGCGGCATCAACACCCTGGCCAAGGAAGGCGCGCGGCACGCCGATGCGCAGGCCCTTCACGTCGCCGGTCAGGGCGGCCTGAAGATCAGGCATCTTCTCGGTTGAGGATGTCGAGTCGTGCGGGTCGAATCCGCCGATGACCTCAAGCACCGCCGCCGCGTCTGCCACCGTCTGTGTGAACGGACCGATCTGATCGAGCGACGACGCGAAGGCGAGCAGGCCATAGCGCGAGACCCGGCCGTAGGTGGGCTTCAGTCCCACGATGCCGCAGAGTCCGGCGGGCTGGCGAATCGACCCGCCCGTGTCGGAGCCGAGCGAGATCGGCACCATGCGCGCCGCAACCGCGACAGCGGAACCGCCGCTCGAGCCACCGGGCGTGCGCGTCACATCCCATGGATTCTTCGACGGGCCGAGCGCGGAATTCTCAGTCGATGATCCCATCGCGAACTCGTCGAGGTTGGTCTTGCCGACGACGATCGCTCCCGCCTTTTCCAGGCGTTCGACGACGGTGGCGTCGTACGGCGGTACGAATCCCGCCAGGATCTTCGACGAGGCCGTCGTCGGGACGCCGGCCGTGCACATGTTGTCTTTGATGGCGACGGGCACGCCGTGCAGCCGACCTGCAGGCGCGGCCGCATCCATGGCGCGCGCGCGCGCACGTGCGCGTTCCGCCATCACGGTGTTGAAGGCCGAGAGCTTGGGTTCGAGCGCTTGAATGCGAGCGAGCGATTCTTCGACCGCGTCGACCGCGCTCGAGCCCTGCCCGCCGGCGCCTTGGCGAAGGCGGGTCATCCGATCACCTTCGGCACTTTAAACAAGCCGGCCTCGGTGGAGGCATCCGGCGCGTTGCCGAGCAGTTGCGCCCGCGTCAATGTGGGGCCAGGCGTATCGTCGCGATCCACCGGGCGATTGAGGACCTGCGAGGTGGGTTCGACGCCGCTGGTGTCGAGCGCGCGGATCTGTTCGACGTAGGTCAGGATGTCGCCGAGCTGACGCGTGAACAGATCCAGTTCGTCGCTCGAGAGCTCAAGCCGGGCCAGATCCGCGATGCGCTGGACGTCCTTCTGGGTGAGTGTCGACAAGATATAGAGGATATCAGTAGCCAGTAGCCGGTAGCCAGTAGGCAGGAGCCTGAACGGTCTGTCTGATTACTGGCTACCGGCTACTGGATACTTCGACAAACTCTCCCTCATCCAGCAGCCAGCACGCGCCGGTGAAGCCACTGGCGGCGACCTGTGCGCGCAGCGCCGGCAGGGCGGTGACGCGGTCGTATCGAATCGACAGATGGTAGAGCACGAGTGTCTTGACGTTGGCGCGGCGGGCGACGTCGATCGCTTCTTCCGTCGTCGCGTGAATCGGCTCGCGGCGATCGGGTTCGCTGAGGAAAGTGGCGTCATGCACCAGGACGTCGGCGTCGGTGACCAGCGTCGTGTCGATCGGCATCGCATCGCCACTGTGCGCGAACACGACGTGGCGCACGTCTTCGAGCAGCGCGTCGCGCGTGCCTTCGCGCGCGGCGGCCTCGATGTCCGCCTGCGACATCGCGGCGAATTCGGGTTTGAGGCGCTTGCGGACTTCCACGATGCGATAGCCGAGCGCCTGTTCGTGGGCGGTATGTCGCACCGCGAAGGCTTCGAGGTGCTTGCCTTTGCCCATCGGATGCGAGGTGCCGGGCGTGGCCGCGATCCAGTTCAGGGGAAACACCACGCCTGCGTACGCGGTGCCGAGGAGATCGCGCGCGGCCTGGACTCCCCTGGATCCTTCCGGGTAGAGGATCGTCAGCGGCTTGTCCACGGCGCCCTTGCCGAATCTCCGGGCGGCGACGAGGCCTGGGATCCCGAGCACATGATCGGAGTGTCCGTGCGTGATGGCGAGAACGGAGGGCGAGAACACATTGGAGCCCAGCTCGAGCTGCAGTCCTTCGCCGGCGTCGATCAACAGCTGCATCGGCTTGTGCCACAACCAGTTGGAATACATGGCGCGGCTGAAACCCCTGAACGAATCTCGCATCTGACATCTATTGTGGCCCGTCCGCCAATTTGCCAGTAGCTGGCAGATATTCGTATAGTAGGGATTCGCTTTTCTTACGTCCTCCAGGTCCGATCCACGTCCCATGAGCTCCGCTATGACCACCGCCCGTTCCTCTTTTTCGATGCGCCATTTATTCGCCTTTTATTCGCCAGCTCTGCTTTTGGCGGTCGCCGTGACGGCGTGTGGGGGCTCCGGTGAACAGCCAGCTGCCGGCGGACCGCCCGGAGGCGGCATGCCGCCGATGCCTGTTGAAGTCGTGACGTTGGCGGCCAAGCCGGTGGAGCAGTCGACCGAGTTCGTGGCGTCGCTGAAGTCGCGCCGCTCGACGACCATACAGCCGCAGGTTGAAGGCTTCGTCACCCGCGTCGCCGTGAAGTCGGGACAGACCGTGAACCGGGGCGACGTGTTGTTCGAGATCGATTCGGCGCCCGAACAGGCAGCGCTGTCGTCGATGCAGTCAATGCGGCCGATGCGCGAATCCGACGTCGAGTTTGCCCGCCAGCAGGTGGCGCGCAACAAGACGCTGCTCGACGCCGGCGCCATCAGCCAGCGCGAGGTAGAGCAGTTCGAGGCGCAACTGCGCGCTGCCGAAGCGCAACTCAAGGCGCTCGACGAGCAAGTCCGCCAGCAGCGCAGCCAGCTCAATTACTACCGCGTCACCGCGCCCAGCGCGGGCACGGTGGGCGATGTGCCGGTCAACGCCGGCGATCGCGTCACGCGCGCGACGGTGATGACCACCGTCAACGAGAACGACGCGCTCGAGTTGTACATCAACGTGCCGGTCCAGCAGGCGCCGAGCCTCAAGCCAGGGCTCGACGTGCGTCTCGTTGACGATCGCGGCCAGGTGCTGGCCACCAACAAGATCAACTTTGTGTCGCCAACCGTTGACACCGCGACGCAGTCGGTGCTGGCGAAGGCGCAGCTTGTGGACGGACGCGGCCAGTTCCGTGCCGACCAGTTCGTGCGCGCGCGCGTGGTGTGGACCCTGGCTCCAGGATTGACGGTGCCGGTGACCGCGGTCACCCGCGTCAACGCCCAGTATTTTGCGTTCGTGGCCGAGAAGGACGCGAGCGGCATGGTCGCGAAGCAGAAGCCCGTGCAGCTTGGCGAGATTGTCGGCAACGAGTACGTCGTGAACAGCGGATTGCAGCCCGGTGAGCAACTGATCGTCGGTGGCCTGCAGAAGATTCGTGACGGCGCGCCGGTGATGCCGGCCCCGCCCGCGGCGCCGCCGGCCCAGAAGTAGCCACAGAAGGCACAGATGGCTCAGAAAAATTCGGGTCCCGGTTCCCGGGGCCCGGCTCCCGAGGTTGTGTTGTTATGATCGCCGACGTCTTTATCCGCAGACCGGTACTGTCCACGGTCTGCTCGCTCTTGATCATCCTCGCCGGCGCGGTCGCGATTCCGACGCTGCCGATTGCCCGCTATCCCGACCTCGCGCCGCCGGCGGTGACGGTATCGGCGTTCTACACCGGCGCCAACGCGCAGGCGGTGGAGAGCGCGGTCACGACCCCGCTCGAACAGGCCATCAACGGCGTCGAGGGGATGACCTACATCACCTCATCGAGCACCAACAGCGGCTTTGCGACGATCACGGTGACGTTCGACGTCGATCGCGACCAGGATCTGGCGGCGGTCGACGTGCAGAACCGCGTCAACCAGGCGCTGGGCCGCATGCCCGCGGAAGTGCGGCAGAACGGGATCTCGGTTACGAAGGTGTCGACCGGCTTCATTGGCGGTCTGGGTTTCTTCTCCAAGGACAACCGCTACTCAAGCCTGTTCATCAGCAACTACATCGACCTCTACATCCGTGACGCGATCAAGCGCGTGCCGGGTGTCGGCGACGTGATCGTGTTCGGCGAGCGCAAGTTCGCCATGCGACTGTGGCTCGATCCGAACAAGCTGGCGAGCCGCAACATCACCGCCGCCGACGTGCTGGGCGCGTTGCGCGAGCAGAACGTGCAGGTCGCCGCGGGCGCACTCGGCGACGCGCCGGCCCCGGTCGACCAGCAGTTCACGATCAGCGTGCGCGCCATGGGCCGGCTCTCCGAAGCCCCGCAATTCGAAGACGTCGTCGTGAAGGCGGGCAAGGACGGCGCGCTGGTGCGCGTGAAGGATGTGGGGCGAGTCGAGCTCGGCGCCGAAACATATGCGTCGAACCTGCGCTTCCTGGGTCTCGAGGCCCAGGGCATCGGCATCTCGCTGCTGCCATCCGCCAACGCCATCGAAGTGTTCCAGGGCGTGGTTGCGGAAATGGAACGCCTGAAGCAGAACTTCCCGCCGGGACTCGAATGGCAGGTCGCCTTCGACAACGTCGTGGTGGTGCGCGAGTCGATCGTCGAGGTGTTGTGGACGCTGCTCGAAGCGATCGGCCTCGTCATCCTGGTGATGTTCCTGTTCCTCCAGAACTGGCGCAGCACCCTCATTCCGGCCATTACCATCCCCGTGTCGCTGATCGGCACGTTCGCGTTCATCAAGCTGTTCGACTTTTCGATCAACGTGCTGACGCTGTTCGGCATCGTGCTCGCCACCGGCATCGTGGTGGACGATGCGATCGTGGTGATCGAAAACATCGAGCGCCACATGAGCGAATACAAGAAGAGCGCGCGCCGCGCGGCGGTGGACGCGATGCGCGAGGTTTTCAGCGCGGTGGTGGTGATCGGCATCGTGCTGGTCGCGGTGTTCGTGCCCGTGGCGTTCTTCCCGGGCGTGACCGGGCGCCTGTATCAGCAGTTCTCGCTGACGATTGCGTTCGCGGTGGTGTTGTCAGTGTTCAACGCGGTCACGCTGGCCCCGGCGCTGGCGGCGCTGCTGCTCGACAAGGAGAGCCACGCGCACGGCGGCTTCTTCACGCTGTTCAACCGCGCGGTTGATGCCGGGACGCGGGGCTATGTGAGCCTGCTGCGCGGCGCGCTGCGGTTGCGGCTGGTGATGATCCTGCTGTTCGCCGGCGGCCTGTTCGCGACGTGGTCGGTATTCCAGGCCGTGCCGTCCTCGTTCGTGCCGCAGGAGGACGAAGGCTACTTCATGTGCATCGTGCAGGCGCCGGCCGGCGCGTCGCTCGAATACACGACGGATATCGCGAAGAAGGCGGAGCAGATCATCTACGCGGACAAGGACGTGGCCGCGGCGTTCGCGGTGATGGGCTTCAGCTTCGGTGGTCCTGCGCCGAACAACGGCATGATCTTCGTGCGCTTGAAGGACTATGAAGACCGCAAGGGCGCGGATCAGTCGCTGAGCGCGGTGTTGCAGCGCTTGAGCGGGCCGCTGTTCATGATTCCCGGCGCGATCGTCGCGGCCTTCCCGCCGCCCTCGATCCAGGGCCTGGGCACGTTCGGCGGTTTCCAGTTCGAGGTGCTCGACCAGACGGGATCCACCGACATCAGCACGCTGGCCGGCGCAACCTTCGGCATGATGGGCGCCGCCAACCAGAGCGGCAAGGTGATGGGTGCCTTCAGCCAGTTCCGTGCCGACGATCCGCAACTGATCGTGGATATCGATCGCGACAAGGCGCGCAGCCTGGGCCTGCCACTGCGCGAAGTGACCGACGCGCTGCAGGTGTTCCTGGGGTCGCAGTACGTCAACGACTTCGACTTCAACAACCGCGCGTATCGCGTCTACGTGCAGGCCGACCAGCGGTTCCGCGCGAGCCCGGCCAACCTGAAGCAGCTGTATGCGCGCGCCGCGAACGGCGACATGATCCCGCTCGACTCGGTGGTGCGGTTGCGTGAGACGACGGCGCCGCAGGTGATCAGCCACTTCAACCTGTTCCGCTCGGCGGAAATCTCGGGCAACCCCGCACCGGGACAGAGTTCGGGACAGACGCTGCAGGCGATGGAAGAACTGGCGCGGCAGAACCTGCCGCCTGGATTCGACTTCGCGTGGGCGGGCCAGTCGCTCGAAGAGCGGCGATCGGGTCAGCAGGCCGGCCTGATCTTCGGCCTGAGCCTGTTGCTGGTCTATTTGGTGCTCGCGGCGCAGTACGAATCGTTCATCCTGCCGTTCATCATCCTGCTGGGCGTGCCGCTGGCGGTGTTCGGCGCGCTGTCCGCGCAGTTGGTGCGCGGCTTTAACAACGACGTGTTCTGCCAGGTCGGCCTCGTACTGCTGGTCGGCCTCGCGGCCAAGAACTCGATCCTGATCGTGGAGTTCGCCGAACAATTGCGCGAGCGCGGCATGTCGATCATCGACGCGGCGATCGAGTCGGCGCGCATTCGCCTGCGGCCGATCTTGATGACGTCGTTCGCATTCATCCTTGGCGTGCTGCCCCTGGCGCTGGCGACCGGTGCCGGTGCGGCGTCGCGCAACTCGGTGGGCACGGCGGTGGCGGGCGGCATGCTGGCGTCGACGTTCCTGTCGATCTTCTTCATCCCAGTCCTGTATGTCGTGATCCGGTCGATCGCACCGGGTCGGGCCCATCGTGATCGAGATGAGGCGGGCGAGGCTGGTGGGGCTGGTCAGGCGGGTGGGGTTCCGGTCGTGACCGGCATCGTGCTGGCGATTGGGCTCGGGTTCGCGGCGCCGGCTTTTGCGCAAATGCCAAGTGCCACTGCCCTCGTGCCGGTGGAGACGGTGACGTTCGATCAGGCGATTGCGCGCGCGTTGGAGAAGAATCCGACCGTCGCGATTGCGGCGACGAACATCCTGCGGTCCGAGTCGTTGCTCGACCAGGCGCGGGCTGCGGTCCGCCCGCGCGTCACCGGTGCGGTGAACAACACCACGCTTGATAGCGGACGATCGTTCGGCGACCAGACCGTGCAGCCACAGAACCAGTGGTCGTTCGGTGTCAACGCCTCGATGCCGGTGCTGGCCGCCGCGCAATGGGCGGCGCGCACGCAAGCAATGGATCAAGTCGAGATCGCGCGTCTGTCGGTGACGGATACGCGGCGTCAGATCGCGGTGGCCACGGCGTCCGCGTATCTGGCGGTGATCGCACAGAAGCGGCTGGTGGACGTGAATCGCACCGCGATCGAGACGGCGCGCGGGCAGCTCGATTACAACACCAAGCGCCGCGAAGGCGGCGTCGGCAGCCGTTTGAACGAACTACGCTCAGGCCAGTTGCTCGCGGCCACCGAAGTCCAGCTCGAAGCATTGCTGTTGAACGTGCGCCGCGCGCAGGAAGCTCTTGGTGTGCTGCTGGCCGTGAACGGGCCGGTGGATGTGAACGGGGAGCCGGCGTTCGAAATCCCCGCGGAACGCGCCGAGAGCGAATGGCTGCCGAACCGTCCAGACATCCAGGTGTTCATCGCGCAACGCGCGGCCAACGAGCGCGTGCTGAACGACAGCCGCCTCGACTGGTGGCCGTCTGTCACGGCGACAACTACGCCCCAGTACATCGCGCCGGCCGGGATCTTCCAGCCCTCACGCACCTGGTCGCTGTCGTTCCAGCTGTCGCAGCCCCTCTTCGATGGCGGTCAGCGGCGGGCGTTCCGCAAGCAGCGCGATGCGCTGTTCCAGGCCTCAACGTTGTCGCTCGAGCAGGCGCAGATCGAGGCGCGGTCGGAAGTGCGCATCGCGCGCGCGGCCGTCGAGGCGCGCGAGCGCGCCCTTGAGGCTGCGCGGCGTGCGGCCCAGACGTCGAATGAAGTGCTGAAGATCACGATCATCGCGTTCGATGCCGGTTCGACGACCAACATCGAGGTGATCGATGCGCAGCGCTCGGCGCGCGACCAGGAATCGGTGGTGGCGCAGGCCGAGGATGCGGTGCGCCAGGCGCGACTCGAACTGCTGGTCGCGCTCGGCGCCTTTCCGAAGTGAACAGCGGGCTACTGGATCGCCAGTAGCTCGATTTCGAACACCAGCGTTTCGTTGACGCCGATCCCGCTTCCGGCCGGCGGGTTGGAACCGTAGGCCAGGTTGGGCGGAATGATCGCTCGGCGCAGGCCGCCCACCCTCATACCCAGGGTGGCTTGGCTGAAGCCGGCAATGGCTCCGTTGCCTCCGACGACGAACGCGAAGGGACCGGTTTGGAGGCGGCTGCCTTTGTTCTCGGCCGCCGTCGCGCTGTAGTGGTACAGCGCGTAGTTGACCGAGGCGGTGCGTCCGGCCGTCGCCTCGGCGCCCGTGCCCACCCTGACATCAACCGTCGAAAACGGGACGTTCGCACTCGGGCTCGTGCCGCTGTCACCACCACACGCGCTCACCGAAAACGCCAGAACAAAAACCATCACGATTAACTTCATTACCTAAGGCTAGCAGGCCAACAGGCCGGCAGGCTAGCGAGGCACTTGCTGCCGGCCCGCTGGCCCGCTAGCCCGCCGACCATCTGTTTTTGGAGGGGGAGCCATAAGGAAACTTAAGGTCTCTGTTTGCAACAGTTTGTCATTGACAGGGGAGGGCGAGAGGTTTAGCCTGCCCCCGTCGACGACAGGTGGGAAGACCTGTCGCTTTCGGCCTGAGGGCCCGATCGCCTGATGGCCTGTTTGGCCTGTATTTGAGAGGGGAACAGCATGGCGCGAAGATTCACGAGGACGTTGCTGGCGTTCGCGGGGGCACTGCTCCTGTCGTCCGCGGCATACGCCCAGTCGGCAATTATCGGGGTCGTGAAAGACGATTCGGGCGCCGCGATGCCCGGAGTGACAGTTGAAGCCGCAAGCGACGTGTTGATCGAAAAGGTGAAGTCGGCCATTACCGACGGCAGCGGTGCCTACCGCATCGGCGATCTGCGTCCCGGCACTTACAGCGTCACCTTCGCGCTGACGGGGTTCAAGACGTTCAAGCGCGACGGGCTGCAGCTGCCGTCAGAGTTCACCGCGACGGTGAACGCGGAACTCGGCGTCGGCTCGCTCGAGGAAACGATCACGGTCACCGGCTCGTCGCCGGTCGTCGACGTGACTTCGACGGCGAAGGCGTCGGTGCTGAATCGCGAAGCGATCGACCTGATCCCGACCGGCCGCAGCATCCAGGGCCTCGGCCAGCTGGTCGTCGGCGTCAGCCTGAACCTGCCCGACACGGGCGGTGCGCGTGCGATGCAGCAGACCTACATGTCGACGCACGGCATGTCGACGGCCAACACCACGGTGTTGGTGGACGGCCAGATGACCAATGGCCTGCAGGGCGACGGCGCGATCCAGAGCTACTACAACGACGCGATGAACGCCGAGATGAGCTACCAGACGGCGGCGATCGGCGCCGAGACGTCATCGGGTGGCGTCCGCCTGAACATGATTCCGAAAGAAGGCGGCAATCGCTTCAACGGCGACTTCAAGGCCGCCTATCGCCCCGGTGACTGGCAGTCGAGCAACCTGACCGATCGCCACAAGGCGCGCGGCCTGAGCGCCGGCAATGCGATCGACCGGATCATCGACTACACGGCGTCGCTTGGCGGCCCGATCAAGAAGGACAAGCTGTGGTTCTTCACCTCGGCCCGCTACTTCTCGGTCAACAACTTCATCGCCAACACGTTCATGGACGACGGCAGCCAGGGCATTGATGACCAGTTCATCAAGAACGCCATGGCGCGCCTGACCTGGCAGGTCACCCCGCGCAACAAGATCTCCGGCTACTTCGACGAGATCGACAAGTACCGCGGCCACGACATGCAGGCCAACTACGATCCGGAGACGGCCGCCACGGTGTGGAACTCACCGGCGTACCACACGACCGCGATCAAGTGGACGTCGCCTGTGACCAGCTCGCTGTTTCTCGAAGCGGGCTTCTCGAACAACACCGAGTACTACACCAACGAGTATCGCGAAGGTATCGAGAAGCCGGCCTTCACCGCCGAGTGGTATCGCACCGCCGCGAAGAACGAACTGGACCTCGGCGGCTACACGCAGGCCGGCCCGATCAACACGACGGAAAGCCCCGTCGCGTTCTACTGGAACGCAGCCGCGACCTACGTGAAGGGCGACCACACCATCAAGTTTGGTGTCAACAACCGCCAGGGCACCTTCAAGCATTCGCGTCTCGCCAACGCCGACCTGGTGCAGCAGTACCGCAGCAGCGGCACCGGCGTGCGCTGGTCCGTGCCGGACACCGTGCTGATCCGCAATTCACCGCTGCAGTATGGCGAGCGCCTGAACCGCGACCTCGGCGTCTACATCCAGGATACGTGGCGCCTGAACCGCCTGACTGCCAACATCGGCCTGCGCTGGGAAACGCTCAATGCCAAGGTCCTGGCCGGCAAGTCGGCCGCCGGCCGCTTCGTGCCGGAGCGCAGCTTCAACGAAGTGGTCGACGTGCCGGACTGGAACGACTGGGCGCCGCGCATGGGCCTGGTCTATGACGTGTTCGGCAACGGGCGGACCGCGGTCAAGTACTCGCTGAACCGCTACAACCTGTCGCGCACCACCGGCATCGCCGCCAACTACAACCCGCTGCTGTCGCAGACCGCGACCCTGCCGTGGACCGACAAGAACCGTGACGACGTGGCGCAGGGCAGCCTGCGGTGCGATTTCACCGCGCCGGACTGCGAAATCAATTTCGCGAGCCTGTCGTCGAACTTCGGTATCGCCGCGCTCAACGAGTACGGCAAGTATCCGCGCACCTGGAACCTCGAGAACGGCATCGAAATCCAGCACGAGCTGTTCAGCGGCGTCTCGGTGGGCGCGCAGTGGTGGCACGGTTCGTTCCGCAACCTGACGAACACCGTCAACCAGGCGTGGACCGCTGCGGACTACACCCCCTACACGTGGTACAACCCAGTCACCGGACAGCCGTTCCAGGTGTATGCGCGCAGCGCGGCGGCCACGTCGCGCGCCACACGCAACCTCGACACCTACGATCCGGAGCGCAAGAACAGCTACGATTCGTGGAACTTCGAGAGCAGGTGGCGTATTCCTGGCGGTGGCCAGCTGAGTGGCGGCGTGGCGATCGAACGCGAGCGCCAGAAGGCCTGCACCGCGCCCGACGATCCGAACTATGTCACCGCGACCGCGGGTGTGTTCAACGGCGTCGGCCTCTGCGATGACTACGCGCTCGACATTCCGTGGCGTCCGCAGTTCAAGATGTCGGGCACGAAGGAAATCGCCTGGGGCGTCAACCTCAGCATGTCGTTCCAGAACAACTCCAGCCCGACCAGCTCGCGCATCATGACCGTGACGCGCGGCGCCACGCGTTACCCGGCGAATTGCCCGTCGCCCTGCCCGGCCGGCGAGATCATCATGCCGACCGCGAGCTTCGGTCAGACGACGATGAGCTACATGCTTGAATCGGCTCGCCAGTCATCGGTCGAGCGCATCGTGCAGCTCGACTTCAAGGTATCGCGCACCTTCCGGTTCGGACGCGTGACGATCCTGCCGACCTTCGAAGTGTTCAACGTGAACAACTCGGACGCGATCATCAGCTACATCACCACCAACGTCCTGTCGACATCCTACCTGGCGCCGAACAGCATCATGCAGGGGCGCATGTATGGAGTGGGCACGGTCGTCCGGTGGTAATCCGATGACTGGAGCGTAGCGCCGTTCCTCTAACCGGGGCGAGTCCGCAAGGGCTCGCCTCTTTTTTATTTCGGCAGTCGGACTTCGGATTTCGGAATTAGCGCCCCAGGGCCGCGCGGGCCTGGTCGCGATTGGCGCGGGCGTCCTGCATCGAGGGGTTGAGTGCGACGGCGCGTTCGAAATGGGGGAGCGCGTCCTTGATGCGGCCCTGTGACGCCATCGCGATGCCGAGGTTGTTGTGGGCCTCGGCGGAGTCCGGCTTGATCTTCAACACCGCCAGGAAGCGCGCTTCTGCCGCGCGGAAACTCTGTTCCTGCAACAGCAAGGTCGCGATGTCGTAGAGCGCTTCGGTCTCAGCCGGCGCGACGGCGACCGCGCGTTCGAGATGTGCCAATCCTTCGGCGCGTTCGCCGCGATCGTAGAGCAGGTTACCCAGGTTGCGGTGCGCGTGAACGGATCGATCGTCGAGCGCAACGGCGGCGCGGAATTCAGCGATCGCCTCGGCGGTGTCGCCCCGGGCGGCGAGCGCGGTGCCGAGATTGTTGTGCGCCTCGACCGAATTCGGATTGGCCTGCAGCGAACGGCGGAAGCTCTCGACGGAATCGCCGGCCTTGCCCTGTTCGAGCTGCGCGTTGGCGAGGTTATAGCTGGCGCTGGCGAAATCCGGCTTCAGCTCCAGCGCCTTCGTGTACTGCGCGACCGCTTCGTCCACTCTCCCGGCGGCGCGCAGTGTGGTGCCGAGATTGTTGTAAGCCGGCGCATAGTCTGGCTGCAGCGCGATCGCCCGCTCGTGATGCGCGATCGCCTCGTCATGCCGGCCGCGCTCGGCGAACGCCGTGGCGAGGTTGTTCTCGGTGATCGCGCGCATCAGCGTCGAATCCAGGACCGGCCAGTTGGCGAAGACCGCGATGACGACCACGCCGGCAGCCACGCGCCAGTGGCTCTGCGCCAGCGACTCCTTGACCGATCGCGCAAGGACGACGGCGGCAAAGAGCCACAGGAAGGGGACCAATGGATAGCGGTAGCGGGCAAACACGTAAAACATCACCACGCTCGCCGCGTAGGTCAGGGCCAGCGCGTATATGACCCACAGCCGCCGGCGCTGCGACCAGCTCAGGACCAGCCCGGCCATCGCGATGGGGACGAGGACGCCAAAATGGCTGAACCGACCCAGGATCCGCAGCGGCCACGAGAATTCCGCGTAGCTTTCCAGGCTCTCGGTATCGACAATCTCGGATCGATTGAAGAGCAGCAGGACCTTGCGTGCGGTGAGTGCCAGCCAGTCACCCGGCTGTGACCGGATGTAGTCCAACGCGCGCGTGGTCCAGAAGCTTGACACCTCGGCGGGGGAGAGCGTGCGGCCGGCGGCCTCTTCCGCGACCTCCGTTGCATCGATGCGCTCGAACTCCGGCGCGCCGCGGCCGAAGCGGATCGACGCGTAGGTGCCGTCGGCATTCGGGTTGTTGCCGATGTAGAAGTTCGGTCCGAATTGCGAGGTCGTCAGGTAGATCCCGCCGTCGATGGAATAGTTGCGGATCACCACCGGCGCAAACACGACGGCGAGTCCCGCGCCAAAGAGCGCCAGGCGTTGCACGACGGTGGAACGTTCGTCGAACGCTCGCAGAGCGATCGCCGCGCCCACCACCGCAACGAGCAGCAGCCCGTTCTCGCGCGTCAGCGCGAAGGCCGCGAGAGACGCACCCAGCGCGAGGGTAAAGGGGCCGGGGATATTTTGATTCCCCAGAGAACTCTCAGTCGATTCAGTCGTTTCCAGTGTCGAGTCAGAGTTTTCAACAGACCTCTTAGCTCTCGCGGTCATCTGCCGTAAGCCGCTGTTGCCGCCCTGCTTAGGTCGAAAATATCCCCGGCCCCTTCCCTCGACGTGTATCGAAATGAGATAGAGGGAGAGGCAAATAAAGAACATGTCGAGGACGGACTTCTGCAGCAGGCTGTCGAAGAAGATCGCCGGCGCCCAGAGCGCAAGGCCGAGGCCGGCGACCAGGCCGACGCGCTTCGAGAGCCCGCCTTCGCCCTTGAGCTTCGGCGAGGCAAACAGCCTGGTCGCGGCCATGCCCAGCAGCACGCACGAGGCCGAGCCGATCACCGCCTGGATGATGCGGACGACAAGCAGGTCGCGGCCGAAGATCGAATAGATGACGCCGAGGAAATACGGGTAGAGCGGCGCCTGATAGAAGACCTCGGTGCCGACCCAGTCGCCTGCGGCGAGCCGCTGCGCCCATTGGTCGTAGCCGTTGGCATCGCCGAGAAGGACGTCGAAGAAGGGAGTGCTTCTGAGTTGCCAGACGTGGAACAGCCGGACGACCAGGGCAACGGCAAAGATGAGGAGGGCTGGCAACGAGACGATATTACGGCAGGTACGGCAGGTACGGCAGGTAGGGCAGGTAGGGCAGGTGGGGCTGGTAGGGCAGGTAGGGCTGGTAGGGAGTCAGACGGGTCTTCCCCACCCGCCTGACCGGCCCCGCCAGCCCCCCGTCTTACTTCACGAACAGCATTTCGCGATACGTCGGCAGCGGCCAGGTCTCGTGCGGGACCACGAGCTCGAGCTGATCGCCCAGGTCGCGGAGCTTGACCATGGCCGGAACGACGGTGTCGCGCATGTACTTCGCGTGCTTGTCAGCCGATCCGCCGCCGTGCGCGGCCGCCGACTCCAGCTTGTTGGTCTGCGCCTTGAACGCGTCAACCAGCTTCACCAGCTGCTGAAGGTGCTTCTTGCCTTCCTTGCTCGGGACACCACCGGCCTTGGCGGCCGCGACGCTCTGTCCGACCTGCGTCATGTATCCGAGCGCGGCGGGCAGGATGTAGCGATTGGCCATCAGCACCATCAACTGGGCTTCGATGTTGATGGTCTTGTTGTAGGTCTCGAGGCTGATCTCGAAGCGCGCGTGCAATTCCTCGCCGGTCAGGACCTTGTACTTCTCGAAGGCCTTGACGACGGCGGGGTTGACGATCTGCGGCATCGCATCGACGGTGTTCTTCAGGTTCAAGAGGCCGCGTTTGCCGGCTTCCTTCTGCCACTCGGCCGAGTAGCCGTTGCCGTTGAAGATGATGCGCTTGTGCTTCTTGATCGTCGCCTTGAGGATCGCCTTGACGGCGCTCTCGAGGCTCTCGCCCTTCTGCAGGCGGCCTTCGAGCTCGGTGCCGAGGGTGTCGAGCGACTCGCACACCGCGACGTTGAGGCAGGTGCCGGGCAGCGCGACGTTCTGCGTCGAACCGACAGCGCGGAACTCGAACTTGTTGCCGGTGAATGCGAACGGCGAGGTGCGGTTGCGGTCGCCGGCGTCACGCGGCAGCTTGGGCAGGGCGGCGACGCCGATATCCATGAGTCCGCCGCTTTTCGTGCTCTTGGCTTCGCCGGTCTTTTCGACCTGCTCGAAGATGTCCGTGAGCATGTCGCCGAGGAACACCGACAGGATCGCCGGCGGCGCTTCGTTGGCGCCCAGGCGATGATCGTTGCCGGCGTGGGCGATCGAGTAGCGCAGCAGCCCCTGCCACACGTCGACGGCGCGAATGACGGCGGTGCAGAAGAACAGGAACTGCATGTTGTCGTGCGGCGTGTCGCCGGGGCTCAGCAGGTTGTTGCCGAGATCGTCGCCGATCGACCAGTTCAGGTGCTTGCCCGATCCGTTGACGCCGGCGAACGGCTTCTCGTGCTGCAGGCAGGCGAGACCGTACTTCGGCGCGACGCGCTTCATGGTCTCCATGGTCATCATCTGATGATCGGTGGCGACGTTGGCGCTTTCGAAGACCGGCGCGACTTCGTACTGCGACGGCGCAACTTCGTTGTGGCGGGTCTTGATCGGCACGCCGCACTTGTAGAGTTCGGCTTCGACTTCGGCCATGTACGACAGCACCCGCTCCGGGATCGAGCCGAAGTACTGGTCTTCGAGCTCCTGGCCCTTGGGCGGCATGGCGCCGAACAACGTGCGCCCGGCGTTAATCAGGTCGGGACGCGCGTAGTAGAAGTTGCTGTCGATCAGGAAGTACTCCTGCTCGGGGCCGAACGTCGCGGTGACGCGCGTCGCCTTCGAGCCGAACAGCTTGAGGACGCGCACGGCCTGCGTGTTGAGTGATTCCATGGAGCGGAGCAGCGGCGTCTTCTTGTCGAGCGCCACGCCGGTCCAGCTGACGAACGCGGTCGGGATCACCAGCGTCACGCTGTTGTTGTTGACGAGCAGCCACGGGGGCGACGTCGGATCCCACGCCGTGTAACCGCGGGCTTCAAAGGTGCTGCGCATGCCGCCCGACGGGAAAGACGAGGCATCGGGCTCGCCGCGCACCAGTTCCTTGCCGCGGAACTCGGCGATCGCCTTGCCATCCGCCGTCGGGTTGTAGAAGGCATCGTGCTTTTCAGCGGTGATGCCGGTCAGCGGCTGGAACCAGTGCGTGAAGTGGGTGGCGCCGTTTTCGATCGCCCAGTCCTTCAGGGCGCTGGCTACGGCATCGGCCGTGGCGTTGTCGAGCGCGGTGCCGCGCGTCATGGTGTCGCGCAGCGCCTGGTACGCAGCCTTCGAGAGGCGGGCCTGCTGGACCTTGTCGTTGAAGACGCGCGCGCCAAAGACCTCTTTGACCTGCGTTGGCGTCTGGGCAGTCCGCCCATCATTCATGGCCCAACTGCGAATGCCTTTGATTGCCTCACCGAGTGCTGCGGATCCCATGTGCCTGTGCCCCTTTCGAATGAAACGGATGCGAGTCCGTCGAAACCGGCCCAAACCAGCTCAACGGACGCAAAAGAATGCACAAGTATGCTTGATCACCATATCATTTTGCAAGATTTGACCTATCGAAACTGGAAATAGGGGTCAAAAAATGCAAAGTGTCGTTTTGGATCTGCAGAAAATGCACGAAACGAATGTCACAGGTGAGGGTGGATGACCAAACTGGCCGGCAGCTAGCAGGCTAGCGGGCTAGCGGGCTAGCGGACTAACAGCCTAGCAGGCAGACGGACCGCCGACCCGCTAGCCCGATGACCCGCCAGCCCGCTGGCCTGCCGGCCTGCTGGCCTGTTAGGGAAACAGCCTTCGCTGCGAGCAGTTGGTGTTGGGAGCGTTGTTGACGCCGTCGCGGAGAGCGGGCAAGGCATTCTCCGCAAAGATCGCGTAGCCCGAATCGCCCGGATGGAAGCCGTCTGAGGCGTACGCCGATGGCTGATAGAGGCGCGCGTCGCACATCAGATCGACGACCAGCACGTTCTTGCTGGTGAGCGCATTGACACGATCGGAGATGCCAACGGCGACGCGTTGCATCAGGCTCTTCTCGACCGTCGGGTTGGACGCCAGGTAGGGCGCACCCGCGAGGTTGATCATGTTGAGCGCGACGATGCGCGCGTTGGGAGCGCGGGTGCGGATGCGGGCGACGAGATCCTCGAGGTCGATGCCCCACTGGCGGACCTGTGCATCCACATAGCCGTTGACGTCGTTGCCGCCACGGCCGGCACGCGCCGCCTGCGCGATCACGTTGGCGTCGTTGCCGCCAGCGAAGATCGTGACATGGGTCGTCTCGGTCGGCACGAACGGCGCTTGCCGCTCGATGAAATTGCCGGCGAGGTCTTCGATGGGGCGGCCGATGTCACGGGCGAGGTCGAAGATCGCGCGGCTAAGCACCGCGCCTGGAATGCTGAGGTTCCGGAAGTCTGTCGTGCGGCCGGTATCGCGCAAGCTGCGGCGCAAGCGCTGCACGTACCCCGCCCCGTCCGGGCAATCGGTGAACGGGAAGCAGGGCGATGAGCTGCCGAAGCCGATCCCGTCGCTGGCGCCAATCGCTGTGTAAAAAATGGGTCCATTCGACGGGGTTGGGGACGGTCGCGTTGGGGCGTCGTCGGACTTGCTGCAGGCAATTCCTGAGCCCAACAGCACAAGCAGCGCGGCGGTAAGTAGTCGTTTCATATCCAGTAAGTGCCCGCCCTCATCCTGTGCAAGAATTGCGCCCCAGGCCACAGAAGGCACGGAGCTAGCCGCAGAAGGCACAGAAGGCGCAGACATGCCAAATGACTACTAGTGCTGCCCGTCCTTGGACGCGATTCTATCCGCCAGGGACCCCTCACGACCTCGGTCCCCTGAAATATCCGCACATGCCGGCGGCGATCCGCGAGGCGTCGGCGACGTATGCGAGCAAGCCTGCCTTTACGCTCGCGCTGCCGAATGGCTCTCAGGGCGGCATCACGTTCGAGGACGCCGACCGCCTGTCGGACCAGTTCGCGGTCTATCTGCGCGAGGTTGCGGGCTTCAAAGCCGGCGATCGGGTCGCGATCCAGATGCCGAACTGCCTGGCCTACCCGGTCGCGGTGTTCGGCACGCTCAAAGCCGGTCTTGTCATGGCGAATACAAATCCGCTCTACACGACGGCGGAGATGACTCACCAGTTCACGGACAGCGGCGCCACCGGCCTGATCGTGATCGACCTTTTCGCGCCCAAGGTCGCCGAGGTGCTGCCGAAGACGTCGATCAAGACGGTGGTCGTCGTGACCATTTCGGATCTGCTGCCGCCGGTGAAGAAGTTCATCATCCACGCGGTGCAGAAATATGTGAAGAAGATGATCCCGCCGATCACCTTCCCGCACACGACCTTCGCGAGCGCGATCAAAGCCGGCGCAGACCGGATTGCCGCGGGAGCGGATCCGACCGTCTACGCGCAGGCGCTCGATCACAACAGCGTCGCGGCGCTGCAATACACGGGCGGCACGACCGGCGTCGCGAAGGGCGCCACGCTGACGCACGGCAACCTCGTCGCCAACACGGTCCAGGGCCTCGAGATGTGGCGGCCGTTCCTGCGGTTCGGCGATGAGGTGATGCTCACCGCGCTGCCGCTGTACCACATCTTCGCGTTCACCGCGAACCTGATGATCTTCTACCTGGCCGGTGGCCGGAACGTCCTGGTGCCGAGTCCGCGGCCATTGTCGAATCTCAGGACGGTGATGCTCGGCGAACCGATCACGTGGTTTACCGGCGTGAACACGTTGTTCGCCGGCTTGATGCACGAACCGTGGTTCATGGAGCGGAAAGACTGGCTGCTGCGCGGATCGGTTGCCGGCGGCATGGCGCTCGTGCCGGTGATCGGCGAGCGCTGGGAAGCAATGACCAAGACGCCGATCTACCAGGGCTACGGTTTGACGGAGACGTCACCGGTCGCCACGCTCAATCCATTCCAGCGCCCGAAGCGCGAGGCGATCGGCGTCCCCATCCCTGGCACCGACGTGCGACTGGTTGACGCCGACGGCCGCGACGTCAAGCACGGTGAACCCGGAGAGCTGTGGGTGAAAGGCCCGCAGGTGATGCAGGGCTACTGGCAGCGCCCCGACGAAACCGCGCGCGTGTTGCGCGACGGATGGCTGGCGACGGGTGACATCGCCAAGATGGATGACGATCACTATCTGCAGATCGTCGACCGCAAGAAGGACATGATCCTGGTCAGCGGCTTCAACGTCTACCCGAATGAGGTCGAAGCCGTGGTCGCCACGCATCCCGCCGTGACCGACACCGCCGTCGTCGGGGTGCCTGACGATGAGACCGGCGAGATCGTGGTCGCCTTCGTGTCGACCAAGGACGCGTCGCTCACCGAAGACGCCATCCGCCAGCACTGCAAGCAATCACTGACCGGCTACAAGGTACCGCGCATCGTCGTCTTCAAGAACGACCTGCCGAAGTCCAACGTCGGCAAGGTGCTGCGCAAGGATCTCCGCGACGAAGCGGAGGCGGCGTTCCTGGCGAGGAAGGGAACCGGGAACCGGGAGCCGGGAACCGGGAACCGGTAACCAACTCCATTGGACAACCTCTGTCATTCGCTGATCGGCATGGCGCTCAGCCGGGCCGGTCTCAGGAAACGCACCGCGCTCGCGACGAGCACGCTCGTCATCGCGAACAATCTTCCGGACATCGACGTTGCGGTGTTTGCCACGGACACGTTGGCCATGTCGTTTCGCCGTGGCTGGACGCATGGCGTGCTGGCGCAAGCCACGCTGCCGATCCTGCTGACCGGGGCGATGATGATCTATGACCGCTATCGGAGCAGGCCTGCGGGCCAGCAGGCGAGCGGGTCAGCAGCAGAGGTCGTGAGGCCGGGGCAGATATTGCTGCTGTCGTTCATTGGTGTGTATCTGCACGTGTTCATGGACTTGATGAACAGCTATGGCGTGCGCCTCTTGATGCCGTTCTCCGAACGCTGGTTCTACGGCGACGCGCTCTACATCGTTGATCCCTGGCTCTATCTCACCCTGGGACTCGGGTGGTGGCTTGCAAAGACCAACTCCAGGCCGGCGAAGATCGGCGTCACGGTCGCCGCGATCTACGTGCTCGCCATGCTCGGGTCGAACGTCATTGCGCGACGTGAAGTGGCAAGCGGTCTGGCGCGGGCTGGGCGCCCGGCCGACACGCGATTCATGGTCACGCCGGTGGTCGTCAATCCCTTCAAGCGCGAAGTGGTGGTCGACATGGGCGATCGATATGAGAAGGGCAATCTCTGGTTCGACCCGATGCCGCATTTCCGGCCGGCCGGTTTCGGCATGGAGAAGCTGATCGATGCGCCGGACCTGCAACCGTTACTGCAGCGGCCGCGAGCCCAGGCATTCTTGCGCTGGTCGAGATTTCCATTTGTCCAGCCGGACGCCACCGGCGCCGTATGGATCAACGACTACCGTTACGCCAACGCGGGTCCGTACGGATGGTCGGCCGTGAATCTCAGCGCTTCGGTAAGATAGAGGCATGCGCGTTGCCGCCCTGTTGCTGGCTGTTGTCATAGCCATTCCGTCTTCCGCCTCCGCGTGGGGGTTCGAAGCCCATAAATTCATCGCCGAGCGGATGATCGCGCTGCTGCCGCCGGAGCTCAAGCCGCTGTTCGAGGCACGCAAGGCATTCATTGTCGAGCGTTCCATCGATCCGGACCTGTGGCGGAACGTCGGCTGGGAACAGGAACCGCCGAATCACTTCCTCGACATGGACTACGAGGCGTTCGGGCCGTATCCCTTCAACGAGCTGCCGCGCGACTATTCGGCGGCGGTGCAGAAGTTTGGCAAGGACGTCATCGAGACGCAGGGGCTGCTGCCATGGCGCACCGCCGAGTTCTACGGCCGGCTGCAGCGTGAGTTCGAATCGCTGAAGCGCCAGAACCCTCCGGGCTACGCGCTCGACAACATCGCGTTGTATTCGGCGGTGATGACCCACTACATCAGCGACGGGCACGTCCCGCTGCACGGCGTCATGAATTACGACGGCCAGCTGACCGATCAGCGCGGCATCCACTCGCGTTGGGAGTCGGAACTGTTTGATCGCAACCGCGCGAAGCTCACCATCGCGCCACCCGCGATGCCACCCGTGACCAATCCACGCGACTTCATGTTCGAGACGCTGCTCGCCAGCAACCGCGACGCCGCGTCCGTGCTCGCCGCGGACAAGGCTGCCGTCGTCGGCCGCGAGCTCTACGACGATGCGTATTTCGAGGCGTTCGGGAAGAGCACGCTGCCAGCGCTCGAGCGCCGGTTGAACACCGCTATTGCCGCGGTGGCCGCGTCGATCACCGGTGCATGGGAGCAGGCAGGCCGTCCGAAGGTGCCGACAGAAATTCCGCGAACTCCGCGTCCGATTCGTCGTCCAAAATAGATAGCGAGTGATGGACGTTTACCTGGTTCCGGTCGGGCGCGACCGGTTCGAGTGCTATTACGAAGCGCCCGATGACGACGAGACGGACGAGCCGGTGGGGCAGGGGTTCTTCGCGCGCCTGCGGTCGAGGTTCAACGAACAACTCAAGGAAGCCGAACGCGCTCGGCACCAGAAGTCGATCGAGGAACCGGCGACATTCCTCGCCCGGGTGCACAAGCGCAGCCTGCGTTGGATGGCGGAGCGCATTGCCGAGCAGCGACTGCTGTGGCACCTGCGTAAGGCCGACGCAGCGACGCTGCACACATCCGGCGACCTGCCTGCCGATCGCGCCAATGCCATCATGCGTGACTCGATGCGACGCGACTCGGATCGCCACCGCAACCGGATGATCCCGCACACGTTGATCCTGATCGCGTCGGGCGCGGTCGCGATCGTTCCTGGTCCGAACCTGCTTGCGTACCTCTTCACCTTTACTGCCGTCGGCCACTTTCTGTCGTGGCGGGGCGCTTCGAACGCGCTCCACCAGGTAGCGTGGACGATTAATCCCGACCCGGCGCTGACGGATATCCATCGAGCCTTCGCCCTGGGCCCGGACGAACGGCACCAAGTGATCCTGGCGGCCGCGGAGCGCCTCCACATGCCGAAAATGGCTCGCTTCGTCGAGCAGATGTCATCGAGCGGGTAGTTGTAGCGGAGACTGACACCGCACCTCCTGTTTTTGCTGCAGTTTCTGCGTACGGTGCCTCCGGCCGGGGGTGATATTCTCGACAGCGTGACGCTTGGCGAGCTGGCTCGTCGCTTGGAATGCACGGTTGAGGGTGATGCCGACATCGAGATTCGCCGGGTGGCGAAGATCGAAGAGGCAGGTCCCGGAGACCTGACGTTCCTGGCCAATCCGAAGTACGCCTCCAAGCTCGCCGAGACGAAGGCGAGCGCGGTGATCATGAACGGGGAGGCGCTCAAGGCCCCGTGCGCCGTGCTCCGCAGCGTTTCTCCCTACCTGGCCTTTGCCAAAGCTGCGCAGGTCCTGGCTCCGGTGTCCACGCCACCGGCCGGTATTCATCCGCAGGCCGTGGTGGCATCCGACGCGACCGTCGATGCCTCGGCCACAGTCGGGCCCTACGCCGTCATTGGCTCCGGCGCACTGATCGGCGCTCGCACCATCGTTCATCCCCACGTGGTGATTGGCGACGGAACCGCGATCGGCGCCGACTGCATCCTCTACCCACACGTCTCAATCAGAGAGCGATGCGTGCTGGGTGACCGTGTGATCGTGCAGAACGGGGCTGTGATCGGCAGCGAGGGCTACGGCTTCGCGCCGCGCCCTGACGGCACGCACGAAAAGATCCCGCAGACCGGTCCCGTCATCATCGAAGACGACGTGGAGATCGGCGCGAACACGACGATCGACCGCCCAGCAGTGGGTGAGACGCGGATCATGTCGGGCACGAAGATCGATAACCTCGTGCAGATCGCGCACGGGGTCGTGGTGGGCCGCAACACGCTGCTTGCCGCGCAGGTCGGCATTGCCGGCAGCACCGTCATTGGTGAGTCCGTGATGATGGGCGGGCAGGTCGGCGTGTCCGGGCACTTGAAGATCGGCGACCGCGTGAAGCTTGCCGCCAAGACCGGCGTCACCGGCCCGATCGACGCGGATGCCTACATGTCGGGCTACCCGATGATGGACACGCAGGAATGGCGTCGCTCGCACGTCGTAGTGCGGAAGTTGCCGGAGATGCGCAAGCAACTGCTCGCGCTTGAAGAGCGATTGAAGAAGCTCGAAGAGAGATAGGGATCAGGGTCAGGGGTCAGGGATCGGGGATCAGGGATTCACGGATGAAAAAGTTCTCAGTTCTCGTTCTTGTGTTGGTGGCTGCCGTCGTCACGTTGCTGTATGTGCCGCTGCAGGCGGCCGTGCGCCCGCCGAAGCTGCAGTATCAGCGTCTCGTGCTGCCGAACGGGATGGTCGTCATCCTGCACCAAGACAAGTCGACGCCGATCGTGCACGTCGAGCTCTGGTACCACGTCGGGTCGAAGAACGAGAAGCCGGGCCGCACGGGCTTTGCGCACTTCTTCGAGCACATGATGTTCAAGGGCTCACGCAACGTTGAGCCCGAGCAGCACACCTCGATCATCGCGTCGGTGGGCGGGCAGGCCAACGCCTACACCAACGAAGACACCACGGTGTTCTGGCAGACGATTCCCGCGCAGTACCTGCCGCTGATCATGTGGATGGAAGCCGATCGCATGGCCTCGCTGCGCATCGACGAGAAGACCTTCCTGGCCGAGCGTGAAGTCGTGAAGGAAGAGCGGCGGATGCGCATCGAAAATCCGCCGTACGGCATGCTCAACGAGCTGATCACGTTCCACGCCTTCGACGTGCATCCCTACAAGCACCCGGTGATCGGCAGCATGAACGACCTGAATGCCGCGACCATCGACGACGTGCGCGACTTCTACAAGACGTATTACGTGCCCGAAAACGCGACGATGATGGTGGTGGGGGACTTCGACGTCGACACCGTCACGGCGCTGGTCAACCAGTACTTCGGGCGCGTGCCGAAAGCGGCCAAGCCGGTGCCTCGCGACATTCCGCAGGAGCCGACGCACACCAAGGAAAAGCGCGTCACGGTGGAACAGCCCTGGCCGCTGCCGGCGGTGGTTGTGACCTACCAGGTGCCGTACAACGGACATCCTGACTCCTACCCGATGTTCGTGATGTCGAAGACGCTGTCCGACGGCCAGACGTCGCGCATCTACCGCAAGCTGGTCTACGAGACGGGCCTGGCGCTGACCGCCTTCGGCAGCAGCAGCTTCCTCGAGCAGCCAGGGATCTTCTCCGGCGTGGCGCTCGTGAATCCCGGCAAGCCGGCGGACGAGGTCGAGAAGTCGCTGATCGCGGAGTTCGATCGCCTGAAGACGCAGGGCATCACCGAGCGGGAGTTGCAGCGCGCCAAGAACCAGTTCGCGCGCGACTACATCGTGAGCCGGCTGTCGATCAAGGAGAAGGCCTCGCAGCTCGGGCACGCCGAAGTGATCCAGAAGGACATCGCGTCGGCCGACGGTGAGTTCGACACGTTCATGAAGGTGTCGCTCGACGACGTGAAGCGCGTGGCGCAGAAATACTTCGTTCCGGAAGGACGAATGGTCATGCGCGTGATGCCGCGCGGGGGAGTGAAGTAGTGAAGGTCAAAGCGGCGCTCACGCTCGGATTGTTCGGCGCGCTGACGGCCATCGTGGCCGCGCAGGTTACCGGCGGAGGCCAGAGCTGGCCGCGCGACAACCCGCCGCGCCCGTTGGCGGCCCGCCCGGTCACGTTCCCGTCCTACGAACTCCGCAAGCTGTCGAATGGCATGCAGGTCGTGCTGGTCAACCAGAACGAGCAGCCTGCGATCAGCGTGCGCATGATCATCCGCGCCGGCGCCGCGCATGATCCCAAGGGCAAGCACGGCCTCGCGATGATGACGGCCACGCTGCTCGACCAGGGCGCCGGCACGCGCACGGCCGAACAGATCGCCGAGGAGATTGATTTCATCGGCGGGGCGCTCGGGACCGGGGCCGGCACCGACCTCAGTTTCGTGAACGCGGTCGTGATGAACGACAGCTACAACGTGGCGCTGGGCCTGATGTCGGACATCGTGATGCGGCCGACGTTCGCGCAGGACGAGATCGATCGCCAGCGCAGCCAGGCCATGTCGGCGTTGAAGGTCTCGGCGGAGGATCCCGAATCGGTCGCCGATCGCGTCATCGACCGCCTGATCTACGGCTTCCACCCGTACGGGATGCCTGGCGCGGGCACGGCGGAATCACTCGCCAGCCTGACCCGTGCCGACTTCGTGGACTTCCACAAGCGCTACTTCGTGCCGAACAACGCGCTGGTGGCCGTGGTCGGTGATATCGATCCGAATGCGGCGATGGCCGGCCTCGAGAAGTATTTCGGCGCATGGAAGCCGGGCGAGATTCCCGCCGCGACCGTGACGGAGCCGCCCGATGCCACGCGACGGGTGATCGTGATCGACAAGAAGGATGCCGTGCAGACGGAGATTCGCGTCGGCCACATCGCGATCCCGCGCAAGCACGCCGACTACGAGGCGGTCGACCAGGCGATCAAGATTCTCGGTGGCGAAGGCGCCAACCGGCTGCAGCAGGTGCTGCGCTCGCAGAAGCAGCTGACCTACGGCGCGTCGGCCGACCTCGACACGTTCAAGTGGGCCGGTGCGGTCATCGCCGAAACAGATACGCAGACCTCGAACACCGCGGAAGCCCTGCGGGTCGTGGTGGACGAGTTCACTCGACTCCAGCGCGAGCGCGTCGGCGACAGCGAGCTCGAAGGCGCGCAGGACTACATGGTCGGTCACTTCCCGCTGACCATTGAGGTGCCGGACCAGATCGCCACGCAGGTGCTGAACCAGTTGTTCTACGACCTGCCGGTCGAGGACCTGCCGCGGTTCCGCGAGAAGATCCTGAAGGTCACGCCCGACGAGATCCAGCGCGTGGCGCGATGGTTCATCCGCCCGTCGCAGCTGTCGATCGTGCTGGTCGGTGACGCCGACAAGTTCGTCAACGATCTCAAGGGAGTGGGCTTCGGGACTTTCGAGCGCATCCCGATGGAACGCGTCGACCTGATGTCGGTCGACCTGATGAAACGCAGCGGAGCGCCGCAGTAAGAGTGAGCCGCCTGATGCTGTCGTGCGGCGAGGCGTCCGGTGATCTTTACGCCGCCGCCCTGGTCGAATCGCTGCGACGCCGTGAGCCGCAGATCGACGTCTTCGGGCTGGGCGGCGAGCGCTTCGCGGCAGCGGGCGGGCGCCGCATTGAAGACTTCCACGGACTGTCGGTGACCGGCCTCACCGAGGCGCTGAGCGTGATTCCGCGCTCGTTCCAGACCATGAAGCGCCTCGAGCGCGCCGCGCGCGAGCAGAAGCCCGACGCGCTCGTCGTGATCGACTATCCCGACTTCAATTTCAGGTTGATGAGCCGCGTGAAGCGGCTCGGCATCCCCGTCATCTATTACATCAGCCCGCAGCTGTGGGCGTGGCGATCCGGACGCATCCGGCAAATGAAGCGCTTCGTCGATCGCGTGCTGCCGATCTTTCCGTTCGAGCCGGCAATCTACGAGCGGCAGGGGATGGACGTCCGTTTCGTCGGCCATCCCCTGATCGACCTCGCCAGGCCGGCGTTCAGCCGTGAAGACTTCCTCACGCGCCTGAAGCTCGACCCGTCGAAGCCCGTAATGGCGCTCTTGCCCGGCAGCCGCACCAACGAGTTGACGCGGCTCGCGCCGGTGATGGCGCAGGCCGTGCCGGCGATCGCCGCCCGCGTGCCCGGCGTGCAGTTCATCGTGGCGCGCGCCCCGAATCTCAACGACGGTTTGTTCGAACCCTTCGGGCTGTCAGGCGTCCCCATCCGCATCGTCGACACGCAAACAGACGACGTGTTGCACGCCAGTGATGCGGTCATCACTGCGTCCGGCACCGCGACGGTGCAGACGTCGCTGTATGCAAAGCCGATGGTGGTGCTGTACCAGTTGTCGCCGCTGACGTATCGCCTGGGGATTCGCCTGACGAAGGTGGATATGTATGCGATGGTCAACCTGATCGCCGGCCGCCGCATCGTGGTCGAACTGATCCAGGACGCCTGCACGCCCGACGCCGTGGCCAACGAGGCCGTGCGCCTGCTCACGGACATCCCGTATCGCGACGCGATGGTGACGGCGCTGGAGGACGTGCGTCGCCAGCTCGGCGGTCCAGGGGCGAGCGATCGCGCCGCCGATGCCGTGCTCGATGTCATACACTCCAAGCATGCGTCGTAGCGCGTGCGCCGTAGTTCTCCTGCTTTGTCTTTCCGCCACAATTGATGCGACCACGATCGCGCCGCTGACCTTCGAGCAACTCGTCAAGTCGTCAGCCGCCGTGGTTTACGGACGGGTCGTCGATGTGCAGTCGCAGTGGACCCGCGATCGCCGTTTCATTGAAAGCGTGGTGTCGATCGAGGTCCTGAGAGGCCTGAAAGGCGCCGCGGGTGACACGGTCCAGTTCGTGGTGCCCGGCGGACAAGTCGGACGCTATCGCAACATCATTCCAGGAGCGCCGGTGTTTGCCGAGGGCGATTCGGCCGTCGTGTTCCTGACGGCCCACGGTGCGCGCCTTCCGGTGACAACCGGCCTCACGCAAGGCGTCTTCCGCGTGCAGCGTGATGCGCGCTCGGGCGAATTGCTGGTGATGCCTCCCGTGCTCGAGACCGGCCGCATCGTGCGCGGGGATGTGCGGCGCAAGGCGGTCTCGCTGCCGGCGTTTGAAGCGAGCGTCCGCGCGCTGGCGGCCGCGCCATGACGCGCTTTGTCGCCGCGATCGTCGCGATCTTCATCAGCGTCGGCTCCGCGTCGTCATCGGCGTATCTCAAGCTGGGCGCCAACGTGAACGGGCGCGTCGTTGATGCGACGTGGCAGCAGCAGCCGATCGGGCTGTTCATTGCTGATCGAGGCAGCAACGGGGTGAGCGCCAACGACCTGCGTGGGGCCGTCGAGCGAGCCGCCGCCTCGTGGTCCTCGGTCAGCGGCGCCAACGTGCGGTTTGCGTATCAAGGGATGACGACCGCGCCGCCTGAAGGCACCGATGGCAAGAACACCATTGGATTCCTTGACCGGTCCGATCTTGATCGCGTGCTGGGCGCCACGAGTTTCATGGTCGACGCCGTCACCGGAGAGATCTACGAGGCGGACATCTTCTTCAACACCAGCTACCTGTTCTCGGTGGCGGCCGGCGGCCAGAGCGACCGGATCGATCTCGAGTCGCTCGCGCTCCACGAACTGGGGCACATGCTGGGCCTGGGCCATTCCGCGATCGGCGAGACCGAGCGCATCAGCAATGGCGGCCGGCGTGTCGTCGGCAGCGGGGCGGTGATGTTTCCGATCGCGATGACGGCGGGCTCGATCGTCGAGCGCGTCCTGCAGGCGGACGACATTGCCGGCCTGCTTGATCTGTATCCGACCGCGTCGGCGGTCTTCGAGACCGGCGGTATCGTCGGTCGCGTGACGAAGAACGGCCAGGGCGTGCGCGGCGCGCACGTCGTGGCGTTCAATCCGCAAAGCCACGCGCTGGTCGGCAACTTCACGTTGACGGCCACCGGCGAGTTCGTGATCGGCCGGCTGCCTCCAGGACCGTACATCCTCCGCGTCGAGCCGCTCGATGACGCCGAACCTGACAACTTCTTCCCGGCCGCGATCGATACCGATTTCCGCGTGACCTATGCACCGCGGATGATCGTGGCGCCGCGGGGCGGCGCGTCGGCGCCGATTGAGATTCAGGTGGTTCCGAAATGAATTGGTGCGTACGGTGCTTGACGTGCCTGTGGTGCCTCGGTTCCGTGCTGATGCCCGCGATCGTGCTGGCGCAGGGCAGCGTCGGGTTGCGGCGGGGGCATGTCACGCTTGGCGCCGGAGTGGCGCAGTCCGGTGGATTCAACGTCGGGGAGGCCTCGGCGCAGTTACGCGGCAACGGACCGGGGACGTCGCCGACGCCGTTCACCTTATTCAGCGCCCAATCGAGATTCACGCCGGCCACGGCGCCGATGTTTCAAATCGGAATCGCGTTGTCGCGCACGCTGGCGCTCGAGGGCAGTGCGAGCTACGGCCTCCCACGCATCGCCGTGTCGATCACCGGCGACGCCGAGGCGCCGGCTCAGGAACTGCCGGGCGAGCAGGTCGAGCAGTACCAGTTCGAGGCCGGCCTCACGTGGCAGTTGCCGATTCGCATTGGCCGGCGAGTCGCGCCGTTTGCGACGCTTGGCGGGGGCTACTTGCGCCAGCTGCACGAGGATCGCACGCTGGTGGAGACCGGTCAGGTCTACCATGCCGGTGTGGGCGCGCGGTACTGGCTGCGCGGCGGCGGCCCCGGCGCGAAGGCGCTTGGCGTACGTGGCGACGCGCGATTGAATTTCCGGCGGCACGGCATCGACTTCGACGGCCAGATGCGCGCCTATCCGTCGGTCTCGCTGTCAGCATTCATTGGCCTCTAGCATCTCGGTCGAACTCGCCGGCGTGTCTGTGCAACGAGGCTCGACCCTCGTCTTGCGCGATGTGTCCCTGCGCGTGGCGACCGGTGAGACCGTCGCGCTCCTTGGCCGCAGCGGCTCGGGAAAGACGACGCTGCTCCGATTGATCAATCGGCTGCTCGAGCCGGAGAGCGGTCGCATTCTCGTCGAAGGCAGGCCCACTACGGAGTGGGATCCCATCGCGCTGCGGCGGCGGATCGGCTACGTGATCCAGGACGCGGGCTTGTTTCCGCACATGACGGTTGCCGCCAACATCGCGATGGTGCCGCGGCTGCTCGGCTGGCTCGACGATCGCGTATCGGCGCGCGTCGATGCCTTGCTGACGATGGTCGGCCTCGATCCCGAGATCTATCGAGGGCGTTGGCCGGATGAACTCTCGGGCGGGCAGCGCCAGCGGGTCGGGCTGGCGCGCGCCCTGGCCGCGGATCCACCAGTGCTGCTGATGGATGAACCGTTCGGTGCGCTTGATTCGATCACGCGCGCGGAGCTGCACGCCGAGTTCCGGCGCGTGCAGTCCACCCTGCAGCGCGCGGTCGTGATCGTGACGCACGATGTGGCCGAGGCGTCGGCGCTCGCCGATCGCATCGCCGTGCTCCATGACGGCGAGATCATCGCGTGCGAGTCCGCGGACGCACTGCGAGCATCAGGTGATCCCCGGGTGACCGCGTTGGTTGGGCAGCGATGAGCGCATTCCTCGCCTTCATCGCGTCACACAAGACCGAGTTCGTGGCCAGGCTCGGTGAGCACGTCGTGCTGGTCCTCGCGTCGACCGCGATTGCCGCTGCGATCGGCATTCCGCTCGGCGTTCTTGCCGCGCGACGTCCGTCGATTGCCAAGCCTATCGTTGCGCTCGCGAACCTTGCGCAGACCATTCCGAGCCTCGCACTGTTCGGCTTCCTGATTCCGCTGCCATTCATTGGCGGTATCGGCACGCGGACGGCGCTCGTGGCGCTGACGCTCTATGCCGTGCTGCCGGTGCTGCGTGGCACGGTGACCGGCATTCAAGGTGTGCCTGCATCAGTCACCGAGTGTGCGCTGGCGATGGGGCTCACGCCTGCGCAGGTGTTGCGGCAGGTCGAATGGCCGCTCGCCCTGCCGTCCATCGTGTCGGGCCTCCGGGTCGCGGTGGTGATCGGAGTAGGGACGGCGACGATTGCTTCTGCCATTGGCGCCGGCGGTCTTGGCGACTACATCTTCCGCGGCCTCGCGATGGTGGACTCGACCGTGATCCTTGCAGGCGCGATACCTGCCGCGGCGCTGGCGCTGCTCTGTGACGGGGCGCTGGCGCTGGCCGGGCGGCTGGCGGATCCGCGGCGTCGTTCAGCGCGCATGGCGACCGCACTGGCCGCGCTGATCGTCGTCGCGATAGGCGCGTCGGTCTGGGCTGCGGGATTCGCGAGCCGGCGTGATGCGATCGTCGGCTCGAAGAACTTCACGGAGCAGATCGTCCTTGGCGAACTGATCGCGCAAGTCATGGAGCGCGCGGGGCTCAACGTGGAGCGGCGCTTCAACCTTGGAGGCACCGCGATCGCCCACCAGGCGCTGGTCAGCGGGGGCATCGACGCGTACGTTGAATACTCCGGCACGTCGCTGACCGCGATCTTCGATCAACCGGCATCAACGGACGCCGAGGGCGTGTTCACGACGATCCGTGAGCGCTACGCCGCGCTCGGTATTTCCGCCCTGCCGCGACTTGGATACGACAACACCTTCGCGATCCTGGTGCGCGCCGACGACGCCCGGCGCCTGGGGCTGCGGACGATCGGTGACCTCAGCAAGTTCACGGATGCACGCGCCGGATTCGGCTACGAGTTCCTGGAGCGCCCCGACGGATTCACAGGACTCGCGTCGGCGTATGGGCTTCGCTTCGGGGGCCAGCCACGGACGATGGACCTGAATCTGATCTACCGCGCAGTGGCCGCGGGGGAGATCGACGTGACAGCCGGAGACATGACCAGCGGGCAGATCGCCGCCCTCGATCTCGTGGTGCTCGAGGACGATCGCCGGTATTTCCCGGCCTACGAGGCCGTTCCCCTGGTCCGCGCCGCGTTTCTGCTGCGTCATCCCGAGGTGGCCGCGGCACTCAGGCGGATCGAGGGCGCCGTTTCCGATGCCGAGATGCGCCGGATGAATCACGCCGTCGACGCGCAGCGGCAGGATCCCTTCCAGGTCGTCAAAGCGTTCCTTGATACAATTGACAAGTTGTGACCATGCCTAGCCTCGATACCTTCAAGACCCGCACGTCATTAACCGTCGGCAACGATACCGTCAGTATCTACAGCCTGCCCGCCCTCGAGAAAGAGTTCCCGGGCGTCGCCAAACTTCCGTACTCGCTCAAGATCCTGCTCGAGAATCTGCTGCGCCGCGAAGACAACGCGTTCGTGAAGAGCGCGGACATTCGCGCGCTGGCCTCGTGGGATCCCAAGACCATCGGCGAGAAGGAGATGTCCTTCATGCCGGCGCGAGTCCTGCTCCAGGACTTCACCGGTGTGCCGTGCGTGGTCGACCTTGCGGCCATGCGCGACGGCATTGTCGCGCTCGGCGGTGATCCGCAGAAGGTGAACCCGCTGCAGCCGGTCGAGCTCGTCATCGACCACTCGGTGCAGGTCGATCACTTCGGCACCGCCAACGCGCTGGCGCTCAACGGCGACCTCGAGTACTACCGCAACCGCGAACGCTACGTGTTCCTGCGCTGGGGACAGACGGCGTTCCGCAACTTCCGCGTGGTGCCGCCCGAAACGGGCATCGTGCACCAGGTCAACATCGAATACCTCGCACGCGTCGTGTGCCGTGAGGATGCGGACGGCGGCCCGATCGCGTATCCCGACACCGTGTTTGGCACCGACTCGCACACGACGATGGTCAATGGCCTTGGCGTGGTGGGGTGGGGCGTGGGCGGCATCGAGGCAGAGGCCGCGATGCTCGGCCAGCCCAGCTCGATGCTGATTCCCCCGGTGCTCGGCTATCGCCTGAAGGGAAAGTTGCCCGAAGGCGCAACGGCGACCGACCTCGTGCTGACGATCACCGAAGCGATCCGCAAGAAGGGTGTGGTCGGAAAGTTCGTTGAGTTCTACGGCCCCGGCCTGGCGCACCTGACGATTGCCGATCGCGTGACGCTGGGCAACATGTGCCCCGAGTACGGATCGACCGTGGCGATCTTCCCGATCGACGGCATGACTCTCGAGTATCTCAAGCTCACGGGCCGGGACGAGAAGCAGATTGCCCTGGTGGAGGCCTACGCGAAAGCGCAGGGCCTGTTCAGCACTCCTGATTCTCCTGAAGCGACTTACAGCGAGACGATCGAGCTCGACCTGGCGTCGGTCGTGCCGAGCCTGGCCGGTCCGCGTCGTCCGCAGGACCGCGTGTCGCTGTCGAAGGCGAAGCCATCGTTTGCGACCGCGCTCGAGGAGTTGAAGAAGGGTGTCAAGGCAACTGGTGGCGGCACCGCGGTCGCGGTCAAGCCGCAGCTCGAACACGGCTCGGTGGTGATCGCCGCGATCACCAGCTGCACCAATACCTCGAACCCGAGCGTGATGATCGGCGCCGGCCTCGTGGCCAAGAAGGCGGTCGAGCGCGGCCTGACCCGCAAGCCATGGGTGAAGACCAGCCTGGCGCCCGGCTCCAAGGTCGTGACCGATTACTTGAAGAAGGCGGGCCTCGATACGTATCTCGACCAGGTTGGCTTCAACCTGGTGGGCTACGGCTGCACGACGTGCATTGGCAACAGCGGTCCGCTGCCGGAGGAGATCTCAGCCGAGATCAACGAACGCGGTCTCGTCGTCGCCTCGGTGCTGAGCGGCAACCGAAACTTCGAAGGCCGCATTCAGCAGGACGTGCGCGCGAACTATCTCGCGTCGCCGCCGCTGGTCGTGGCCTACGCGCTGGCCGGGTCGATGAACATCGACATCAGCAGCGAGCCGCTGGGCACGGGCAAGGACGGCAAGCCCGTTTACTTGAAGGACGTGTGGCCGACCGAGCAGGAGATCCAGCAGGCGATGCTGCACTCCGTGACCTCGCAGGCCTACCGCCAGCAGTATGCCAACGTCTTCGACGGCGACGCGCGCTGGCAGAAGCTGCCGGTTCCGACCGGCAACAACTTCAGCTGGGAAGGCGACTCGACCTACGTTCGCAAGCCGCCATTCCTCGAAGGCCTGTCGATGACGCCGGCGCCGCTGACCGATCTGCGCGACGCGCGCGCGCTCGCTGTGCTGGGTGACAGCATCACGACCGACCACATTTCACCGGCGGGCAATATCAAGGCCAGCAGCCCGGCCGGCAAGTACCTCAGCGCGCATGGTGTCGACCCGAAGGATTTCAACTCCTACGGCGCCCGTCGCGGCAATCACGAGGTGATGATGCGCGGCACGTTCGCCAACACGCGCATCAAGAACCAGATGGTCCCCGGCATCGAAGGCGGCGTCACCGCCTACCTGCCTGGCGGGGAAGTGATGCCGATCTACGACGCGGCGATGAAGTACCAGGCGGCCGGCGTGCCCCTGGTCGTCATTGCCGGCAAGGAGTACGGATCGGGGTCGTCCCGCGACTGGGCGGCCAAGGGCACGATGCTGCTCGGCGTGAAGGCGGTCATCGCCGAAAGCTACGAGCGCATCCACCGCAGCAATCTCGTGAACATGGGCGTGCTGCCGCTGCAGTTCAAGGCGGGTGAGAATGCCGCGACGTTCGGACTCACCGGCCGCGAAGTGTTCTCGCTGGTTGGCGCGGGTGCGGCGTTGAAGCCGCGCTCCGAGATCACCGTCAACGCGGTGTCCGAGGACGGCTCGACGAAGTCGTTCACGGTGATGGCGCGCATCGACACGCCCGAAGAAATTGTCGCCTTCTCGCACGGCGGCATCCTGCCGTACGTGCTGCGGCAGCTCGTCAAGAAGTCGCAGTAATCGATGTTGGGCTCGGCGGCGATCAAGCAACGCGCTGCCGAGCTCGGCTTTGATCTCTGCGGGATTTCACCTGCCGTAGCTTTCCCCGAACTCAACTTCCTCGAAGAATGGCTCGCTCGCGGCTACGCCGGCGAGATGGACTACATGTCGAAGTCGGCCGACGTCCGCGCCGATATTCGCAAGTTCCTGCCGTCCGCAAGGTCCGTGATCGTGATGGGCACGGTCTATAACACGGAGCCGGGAGCCGGGAGCCGGGAGCCGAGAGCGCAGGACGCCGTCAAGGTCGCACGATACGCGCGCGGTCTTGATTACCACAAGATCATTGAAGACCGGCTCTTCGAGTTGATCGAGTGGATGCGCGCGAACAGTGAGCAGCCGTTCGAGGCAGCGCACTTCGTTGACAAGCACCAGGTGCAGGAGCGCGTCTACGCGCATCATGCCGGCATCGGTTGGATCGGCAAGAACTCCTGCGTCATCAGTCCTGAGCTTGGGTCGTGGATGTTCCTCTCCGGCATCGCGACCAGCCTGGACCTCCAGACTGACGCGCCGGCGCTTGATCAATGCGGCTCCTGCACGCTGTGCATCGACGCGTGTCCGACCGGCGCGCTCGTTGATCCGCGCGAGCTCGATGCGACGAAGTGCATTTCGTACCTGACCATTGAGACCGAGGCCGGCATTCCCGAAGATAAACGCGCCCTGATCCAGCAGCACGCGTGGGGCTGCGACATCTGCCAGGACGTGTGTCCATGGAATCTGTCAGCAGCGATATCGAAAGACAACGCCTGGCGTGGGCCGCGGCGCGACGGTCAATCCGCGTCGGCGCTGTGGCAGCAGTCGGACGACGAACTGCACGCCATGATCAAGGGCAGCGCCATGACCTACGTGCCGTTGTCGCGATTGCGGCGGAACCTGGCCGTCATCATCGGCAACAGCGGCGATCGTGATGCGATCGCCGCGCTCGATCGACCGGGACGAGGTGTGAAGAACGCGGCGCGCAGTGCGCTGACGCCCGCGGTCGAAGACGCCGTTGCCTGGGCCCGGTCACGCGCCGACTAGCCCCGGCGCTTCGATTTCGTGTACCCTTGAAGGGTTCCCACAGTTCGATGCTCGACCAAATAGAAGACTTGCTGCGTGCCGGCCATTGGCTTGGTCCAGCCGTGCTTGGCGCCCTCTGTTACCGGTGGCTGATCTCGGCGCCCGTGACCGCCACCGGCGATGACCTGGCCGGCGCGTTCATCCTGGCCACGTCAGCCGTTGTATTGACGGTTGCGGGGCTGAAGATGAATCACGGCCGTCACAGCACGATCGCCCCCCTGGTGTTCGGCGCGATGTTCATCGCCAGCTGGACGATGCGCTGAGCCGTCACGTGGCGAAGCTGTTGTTTCTCTGCGGCAAGATGGCAGCAGGGAAGTCCACCCTCGCCCGCCAGCTTACCGTTCGTGAGAACGCGATCCTGTTTTCGCAGGATGACTGGATCGAGGCCCTGTATCCCGGCGCCGTCGTCAACGTCGCCACCTATCTGGAATACTCAGGCCGCATCAACCGCACGCTCGCGCCCTACGTGGTGACGCTGTTACAGCGCGGCGCCTCGGTCGTCCTGGATTTTCCGGGAAACACGCGCAACCAGCGGGCGTGGTTTCGCGACATCATCGATCGCTCGGGCGCCGATCACGAACTGCACTTCGTGGATACCCCAGACGAAGTCAGCCGCGCGCAGTTAAAGGCGCGCAGTGCGCATCTGCCGCCAGGCACACCGTGGACGAGCGATGCGGACTTCGATCTGATCGCCTCTCACTTCAAGGCGCCTGAGCCGGACGAACGCTTCAACGTGATCCGTCACGCTCGTTCATAGTTTGCCGTTCTAGCTTGCGAGATAGAAGTACGCCAGCACGATGATCATCAGCGCGCTCAACCCGGTCATGGCCGTGAGGCCGTTGTAGACACGCTCAAGCGCCTTGAACTTGGCATCGGTGACGCGTCCGACGATCTGCACGTGCTCGGACGTTTCACGGCATAGCTCACCGAGCTGCACGCTCGTCCAGCGCTGGTAGTAGGTGTCGCTATCCGCGCCGACGACGTCGCCGATGAAGCGGAGGCCGGCGCGACTACGAGCGGTCTGCGTGGATTGGATGGCACCGGGAAACATCGAGATGCGCGGCCGCAAGGTTGCAATCGCTTGCAGGAAAAAGTAGAGCGACAGGGCGGCGTAGATCATGAAGTAGCCGCCGATGAGCGGACGGATGCCCGCAGTCAGGTCAACGAACATCCGCTGCGTGCCGAGGATCAGGTTGAGCGCATTGAGGGCGCCCATCATGACCAGCGCAAACCGGGTCTTCCGGTCGGCAAGTTCGTTCATGTCGAAGAAGGCTTCGTAGAGGTCGATCAGCGCGCGATAGCGTTCCCACGGATCAAGCATCCGGCTCTCGGAGTTCTTCTCGAGTTTCTTCAGCTGCTTGGCGGTGAGTTCCTCGGTGGGTTCGGCCATCCGCGCGCATGATACCAGCACTTGCAATAGACTTCTTTGATGCATGCGTTGACCGGCGTGACCACAGCCACGCTCACCACCGTCCTCCTCAAGAAAGGCCTTCGGAACGTCTGGATCCGCGGGGCGTTTCCACTCGCGGCCGGCACCACGCGTGTGGCCGGCCGCGCCTTTACGGTGCGGTTCATTCCCGCGCGCGAAGACCTGGCGACACCGGCATCGTGGAGCTCGCCGAAATCCACACGCGCGGCGATCGAAGACATGCCCGCCGGTTGCATCGCGGTCGTGGATGCGAATGGCTGCAAGGACGCGGGGTTCTGGGGCGACATCCTGTGCGCGCGGATGGCGAAGCGCGGTGTGGCGGCGCTGGTCAGTGACGGCGTCGTGCGCGACGTGGCGGGGGTGCTGTCGACGGGCTTGCCGGTGTGGGCCGCGGGCGTTGCCGCGCCGCCATCGGTCGCAGGACTCACGTTCGTTGACTGGCAGCAACCGATCGGCTGCGGCGGCGTCGCGGTCTTTCCGAATGACGTGATCGTCGCGGACCGGGATGGCGCGGTCGTGATTCCGGCGGCGATGGTGGACGAAGTGACCGAGCTGTCAGTGGAGCAGGAGCGCCTCGAGGGCTGGATCATGACGGAGATCGATCGTGGCGTGCCGCTGCCGGGTCTGTATCCCGCGAATGACGAGACGAAGGCGCGATACGAATCATTCAAGAAGAAGGGTTAGCCGTGATCTGGCATGAACTGACGCGCGGCGTCGTGATGCCGGCGCACTGCGATGTCTACGGGCACATGAACGTGCGCCACTACGCGTCGTTCTTTGACGATGCGGGCTGGCACATGTTCGGCAAGGCCGGGATCTCGCTAACCGGCCTGCAGGCGCAAGGGCTCGGGTGCGTCGTTGCCACGCTGACGATCGATTTCCATCACGAACTGAGGGCCGGGCAGTTGATCGTCGTCACCGGCGCCTTCACCAAGGTTGGCAGCAAGAGCTACAGCTACGAGATGCGGATCCACGAAGCGGATTCGATGACGCACTGCGCGACGCAAAAGACCGTCGAGGTGTGCTTCGACACCAAGGCGCGGAAGTCCGCGTCGTTCCCGGATGGCGTCCGAGAGAAGCTGCTCGCCCAAGTCGAGTGGTGAAGGGGCCGGGCAACATTTCTCACGTCAGCTTCTTTTCGTTCGTGTCCTGTGCCCCTGGCAAAACTTGCGAGCAGGCAGCGCGGATGCATGCATGTCGATGATGGAAAGTTCAGCGTCCCAGCGCCCATCGAGTTGATCGAGGGGATGCCGTTTCACATTCTGAGATGGGTGGCTGACAGGAGCGAAAAGCAGATGACGCCAGGATTGATGCCCGGCCCCTTCTGCTAGTATCGAGGCATGGCGAATGCCTCGCTCGCCCCGGTCCTGCTGGTGTCCATGCCGCAGATGATCGATCCGAACTTCTCGAAGACCGTGGTGCTGCTCGTGGAGTATGGCGCCCACGGCGCGTTCGGGCTGGTGCTGAACCGGCGCATGGACGAGCCGGCCATCTCGATCGTGACGGCTGATGAGCCGATCGACATTCATCCCAAATTGCATCTCTACACCGGCGGGCCGGTTGAGCCGACGCGCGCGTGGATTCTGACGTCGGAGCCCGAACTGGATCTCGAGGCGCTGGAAGTGCAGCCCGGCGTCTACCTCTCCGCATCACCGAGCCTGGTGCGGAAGACACTCGAATCCGCACCCGATCCCGCCGTGCGCATGGTGGTGGGGTACGCAGGCTGGGGTGCGGGACAGTTGGATGTCGAACTGGCGCAGGGGTCGTGGCTGATGGCCCCGGTGCAGGCCGACCTGATGTTCCGGTCGGGATCCGATTCGATGTGGGAGACGGTGATTCGGCGGATGGGTGCCGAGCCGTCGATGTTGCACGGGTCGTCGGGCGTTCACTGAGGGCTAGCCGGCTAGCGGGCCTGCAGGCCAGCGGGTTTTTGCCAGCCTGCCCGCCCGCCGGGCTGTAGGCCCAGGGTCATATTGATGAAGAGAGTATTCATGGCAGCAGGATTGGCTTCGATCATTGCCGCAGCCGCGGCGTGCCGCGCGCAGGCGCCCACGACACCTCCCCCCACGCCGGCTCCGGCCGTGGACAAGGCCGTGGCCGACATCCAGGCGAAGTCGGCGCGGTTTGCGCCGACGGATCTGACCGCCGACATCACGGCGTTACCGGCCAACGAGCGCGAAGCGCTGGCGCACATGGTGCGGGCGGCGCAGGTAATGGACGCGCTGTTCCTCGAGCAGGTGTGGGCGGGCAACGAATCGATGCTGCATTCCCTGATCAAGGACGAGACGCCACTCGGCAAGGCGCGGCTCCACGAATTCCTGCTCAACAAGGGACCGTGGGGACGCCTCGATCACAACGAGATCTTCATCCCTGGCGCGCCGGAGAAGCCGGCGTCCGGCAACTACTACCCTGAGGGCGCGACGAAGGCGGAAGTGGAGAAGTGGATCAACTCGCTCAGCGGCGCCGAAAAGGCCAAGGCGACCGGGTTCTTCCACACCATCCGGCGCGGTCCGGACGGCCGCTTCGTCACCGTGCCCTACAGCACCGAGTATCAGGGCGAACTGTCGATCGCGGCGCAGCACCTGCGCGCGGCGGCTGCAGCCACGGCCCAGCCAACGCTGAAGGCCTTCCTCGAGGCGCGCGCCAACGCGTTCGTGTCGAACGACTACTACGAGAGCGACGTGAAGTGGATGGAGCTCGATGCGTCGATCGAGCCGACGATCGGGCCGTACGAGGTCTACGAGGACGAGTGGTTCAACTACAAGGCCGCCTTCGAAGCCTTCATCACCGTGAAGGATCGCGGCGAGTCCGACAAGCTGCAGAAGTTCTCGGCGTCGCTGCAGGAGATCGAGAACAACCTGCCGATCGATCCCAGGTATCGCAACGCGAAGCTCGGTGCCCTCGCGCCCATCGCGGTAGTCAACACGGTGTTCTCCGCCGGCGACGGCAATCGCGGCGTCCAGACGGCGGCGTTCAACCTGCCCAACGACGAGCGCGTGATCCGCGAAAAGGGCAGCAAGCGCGTGATGCTGAAGAACAACCAGCAGGCCAAGTTCGACAAGGTGCTGGTGCCGATCTCGAAGGTCGCGCTCGCCTCCAGCGACCAGGGCAACGTCGCCTTCGAAGCGTTCTTCACGCACATCCTGATGCACGAGCTGATGCACGGCCTCGGACCACACGACATCACCGTCGGCGGCCGCGCCACCACCGTGCGCCAGGAATTGAAGGACACCTACAGCGCGATTGAAGAGGCCAAGGCTGACATCTCGGGCTTGTTCGCGTTGCAGTTCCTGGTCGACAAGGGACAACTCGACAAGACCTTCGAGCGCACGATGTACACCACGTTCCTGGCGTCGGCGTTCCGCTCGCTGCGCTTCGGCGTGAATGAAGCGCACGGACGCGGACAAGCCATCCAGTTGAACTACCTGCTGGATAGCGGCGGCTTCAGGGTCAACGGCGACGGCACCTTCGCGGTGGATGCGGCGAAGATTCGCGACGGGGTCACGGCGCTGACCCGGGACATCATGACGCTGCAGGCTGAGGGCAGCTACGCCAAGGCGAAACAGCTGATCGACACGCTGGGCGTGATTCGGCCGCAGACCAAGGCGGTGCTCGACAAGCTGACGTCGGTGCCCGTCGACATCGAGCCGAGGTTCGTGACCGCCATCGACCTGCTTAAGTAGGCGGCTCTCCGACCCGCCGGTCGGCCTATCGGCCGATGGAAGTAATCAGCTCGAGCAGTTCGTCGTAGGTCCGGTCGGCTTCGGCCGGACCTTTCTTGATCGCCGCGGCCGCGCAGTGCTGCAAGTGGTTACGCAGCAGCTGGCGGCCGACGCCGCGCAGGGCCTCCTGCACCGATGCGATCTGCGTGATGATGTCGGGGCAGTAGCGGTCCTCCTCCACCATCTTCTGCAGTCCGCGGATCTGCCCCTCGATGCGGCGCAGGCGCTTCAGGTTGGCGTCCTTGATGTCCGGCTCGACGCCTTCGGCCTTCTTGCCATCATGCTTCACTGCAGATTCGCTCCTCTCAACCGCAGACTGTTCGACACCACGCTGACCGAGCTGAACGCCATCGCCGCGCTGGCAATGATGGGACTCAGCAGAATGCCAAACGCAGGATAAAGCACGCCGGCGGCGACAGGAATGCCGATGACGTTGTAGATAAAGGCCCAGAACAGGTTCTGCTTCATCGTCTTCATGGTCTTCCGCGCCAGGACGACGGCGTGTTCGACGCTGGCCAGATCGCTGCGCATCAGCGTGACCGAGGCCGCCTCGGCGGCGATGTCGGTGCCGGTCGCCATGGCCATCCCGATCTCCGCCTGCGCGAGGGCAGGAGCGTCGTTCAAGCCATCGCCGATCATCGCGACGGTGTGCCCGCCGTTCTGCAGGTCCTTGATCGCGGCGACCTTGCCATCGGGCAGCACTTCCGCGATCACTTCGTCGACGTTTGCTTCGCGGGCAATCGCCTCGGCCGTGGCCTTGCGGTCGCCGCTCAGCATGACGACCCGCAGTCCGCGCTGCTTGAGGGCCGTGACGACCGTGCGCGCGTTTGGACGCAGCGTGTCGGCGATTGCAAAGGCGGCGGCCGCCTTGCCGTCGATGGCGGCCAGGACGGCGGTGCGAGCCTGGGCGGTCCATTGCGCAACCGCGTCGCGGAGTGGAGCGGTGTCGATGCCCGATTCTTCCAGCAACGCCTGCGTCCCGACGATCACGTAGTGGCCGTTCACGTTGCCGAAGACGCCCTTGCCGGCCAAGGCGAGGAAGTTGTCGACGGCCGGGAGGCGGGAACCGGGAGCCGCAAGGCCGCCTGCATGTTTCACGATGGCGGTCGCCAGCGGGTGCTCGGATTTGGACTCCACCGCCGCAATCATCGCGAGTGCGTGTGGGTCGGAGCCGTCGACCAGCAACGAGTCCACCACCGTGGGGCGGCCTTCGGTGAGCGTTCCGGTCTTGTCGAAGACAATGGTGTCGACGCCGGCGAGTTTCTCGAGTGCTTCGCCGCCCTTGATCAGCACGCCTGCTGCCGCACCGCGGCCGCTGGCGACCATGACGGCCGTCGGGACCGCGAGTCCCATCGCACACGGGCACGCAATGATCAGGACCGCGACCGCGGCCGTCATCGCGGCTCCTACCGACGGATTCTCGGGAACGATCATCCAGATCGCAAACGTCAGGACGGCGATCGTTACCACCACGGGCACGAAGACCGCCGAGATGCGATCGGCAAGCCGCTGGATCGGGGCCTGCGATCCTTGTGCGTCCTTCATCAACTGCACGATGCGGGCGAGGACGCTCGATGTGCCGAGGCTGGTGGCTTCGACCTCGAGCGAGCCCGAGGTGTTGATCGTTGCGCCGATGACGCGATCACCGGGCTGCTTGTCCACCGGGAGCGATTCGCCGGTCAGCATGGATTCGTCAACGGCACCGGCACCGCTGCGCACCACGCCGTCCACAGGAATGCGCTCGCCCGGGCGCACGATCACGAGATCGCCGGCGCGCACCGCATGGATGGGGACATCGACATCGCCCCCTTCCTGGCGGACTCGTGCCGTCGACGGCTGCAGACGCGCAAGCTGCCGCAAGGCCGCGGTCGTGTTGCGCTTGGCCCTGGCCTCCATGGCATGCCCCAGCAGCACCAGCGCGATGATGATGATGACCGCCTCGTAGTAAACGTCGCCGCCTCCGAGGAATGTGACGGTGAGTGAGTAGAGGAAGGCGGCACCGGTGCCGATCGCAATCAGCGTGTTCATGTTGGCGGAGCCGTGCATCAGGCTCGTCCAGGCGCCGACATAGAAGTGGCTGCCGGCCCAGATCATCACGAAGACGGTCGCGACCAGTTGAGCGAGAACGATCGTCGATGGCCCGGTGGCATGTGCGGCATGCGGGTCGTTCATCAGCAGCATGCTGAGCATCGCCGCGCCGCCGAGGACGAGGCTGACCACCGACTTCCGGAGCAGGGCGGCGTATGCCGCTTCGTTCGCGTGGTCGTGTCCCTCGTCAATAGCGGGCGCATCCGTGCCCGGTAGCTTCGAGACGTAGCCGGTGTCGTTGATTGCCGCGACCAGCCGATCGGGACCGGTGGCCGCAGGGTCGTAGTGGACCGTCGCCTCATTGGTCATGAGGTTGACGGCGGCCTTGGTGACGCCAGGCGCCTTGGTGAGCGCCTTCTGCACCGTGGCCTGGCACGCCGCACATGTCATGCCTTCGACCGGAAGGGTGATCTTCAGCGTCGGTGCCGGCGGCGAGGGGGACTGGACTTCGGCCATGGCAACCTCTCAGCGTTCCGCGACCACTTCAAAGCCGGCCCTGGCGACGGCGTCCTTGAGGGACTGCGAGGACACCCGGTCGGCGTCGATCCGCAACTGGGCCTTACCGACCTCGATCTTCAACGGCTCGACGCCCGGCACCGAATTGAGAACGCGCGTCAGGCTGTTCACACAGCCGCCGCAGGTCATGCCGGAGATCGTCAGGTTCTTCTCGATGCTGTTCATGTCGTATACCCTCTACCCCTATAAGATACCCCCACCCCCTATTAAGAGTCAACAGTCAAGAGTCGGCAGTTAAGAGTTAGTACCAGAATCGCAAGCCGGTGACTACGTGCCAGCCACCGACGTCGCCGCCGGAATCCCGCGTGAAATCGCCGGTTCCGAACAGTTTCCGGTGCCAGACCACGCCCACGTACGGCGCCAGCTCGCGCTTGATTTCGTACCGGACCCGGAACCCGACCTCGGCCGTGCTGAGGCCCTTACCGATGCCCCGGTCCGGGTCCTCCGCTCCCGACAGGCTGAGTTCGACAAGCGGCTGGAAGACGGTGCGCTGGGTGAGATGCAGATCGTGCTCCAGTTCGATGCGAGCGCCGAGATGCGCGTTCTGTCCGATGTACAGCGTGGCCTGGACGTCGATGAACTGCGGCGCCATGCCTTGCACACCCACGGCGAACCAGGTGTGCGACGGGCTGGGGCGCGCGTCGAACCGTACGCCGGCAACCACGTCCCACCACGGCGTGATCGAGCGTCCGTAGAGCAACTGCGCTTCCGCCGTGTCGACCACGCCGTCGATGGCGTCGCCCTCGGTGCGCAGCCACAGCCGGTTGGTGTCGCCGCCGATCCACGAGCGGCTGTCCCAGCGCTGCCCCTGTTCACCGTGCACGAATTGCCACTCGAACTGGTCGAACAGCACCTGGAAGTTGATCGCGTTGTCGTGCACGGTGTGACCACCGTGATCGACGACCTGCGCCATAGCGTTGAACGGCATGGCGACGGTCAGGAATAACGCGAGGAGCCACGCCTGTTGGCCCGTTAGCCCGTTAGCCCGTTGGCCTTTCACTGGTTCACCTGCACTTCCCGAAACATCCCGGCTTCCATGTGAAAGAGCAGGTGACAGTGATACGCCCATCGCCCGAGCGCGTCGGCGCGGACGCGATACGTGCGTCGCGTTCCTGGCGGCATGTCGATGGTGTGTTTGCGCACCATGAAATCGCCGGCGTCGTTCTCGAGGTCGCTCCACATCCCGTGCAAGTGAATCGGGTGGGTCATCATGGTGTCGTTGACGAGCACGATGCGCAGGCGTTCGCCGTAGGTGAGGCGGAGCGGTTCGGCGTCGGAGAACTTGATGCCGTCGAACGACCACGCGAACTTCTCCATGTGTCCGGTGAGATGCAGCTCGATGGTGCGCCCAGGCTCGCGGCCGTCAGGGTCCTTGAAGGTGCTGCCGAGGTCCGAATAGCTCAAGACGCGCCGGCCGTTGTCGCGAAGGCCGATCCCCGGATCCTCCAGCCGCGACATCGTCATGGTCGCCTGCATGTCGACGAGCGGGTTGCCCGACTCCGACGGCGGATGCGCAGGGCCCGCCATGCCGGCCATGTTGTGCCCGGCGTGATCGCCGTGGCCCATGTCGTTCATGCTGAGCAGGGGTCGCGGATCGAGCACGGGGACGGGCGCGCGAAGGCCGTCCCTGACGGCCAGCGTGCCGGCCGCGAAGGCGGTACGATCCATCGCCTGCGCGAAGATCGTGAACGCATCCTGCCCTGATGGCTCGACGATGATGTCGAACGTCTCCGCGGTGGCGATGCGAAGCTCGTCGACGGTCACGGGATGGACGGGCAAGCCGTCGGCAGCGACGACGGTCAGCTTCAGGCCGGGGATGCGCAGGTCGAAGTAGGTCATGGCCGAGCCATTGATGACGCGCAGCCGCACGCGCTCGCCTGACTTGAACAGCCCGGTCCAATTGCCTTCGGGCGTCACGCCATTCATCAAGTGCGTGTAGGTGGCGCCGCCCACATCCGCGAGGTCGGTCGGGTTCATGCGCATCTCGCCCCATGCCTGGCGCTCGGCGAGCGTCGTTTTCAGACCCTGCTTGCGCACATCCCTGATCAGGTCGCCAAGCGTCCGCTTGTTGTAGTTGTAGTAGTCGCCCTGCTTCTTGAGCTTGGCGAACACGCGCTCGGGTTTTTCGTCGGTCCAGTCCGACAAGAGGATCACGTGTTCGCGATCGGCCTTGATGGGATCGTTCGGCGATTCGATGACCAGGGCGCCGTACACGCCGCGCTGCTCCTGGAAGCCGGAGTGGCTGTGATACCAGTAGGTACCGGCCTGCCTCACGTCGAAGCGGTAGGTGAACGTCTCACCAGGGCGAATGCCATGGAAGCTCAGGCCAGGCACGCCGTCCATTTCCGCCGGCAGGATGATGCCGTGCCAGTGAATCGACGTGTCTTCATCACGCAAACGGTTGGCGACGCGCAGCGTGACGTTGTCGCCTTCGCGCCACCGCAACACCGGTCCTGGAACCGAGCCGTTGATGGTCTGCGCGATGCGCGCCGCCCCGGTGAAGTTCATCGGCGTCTCGCCGATCGACAGGTCGAACGAGGTGCCACTCAGCACCTGCTGTGGATTGTCGGGCCGGCCTTGCGCGAATGCGCGCCAGTCGGATGTAGCCAGGAGCGCGCCGCCAGCGGCGAGCCCTTTTACAAACGTACGACGAGAAACAGACATGAAATCTCCACAAATGCAGGCCTACAGGCCTGCAGACCTACAGGCGAACGGGCCTACAGGACGAGCGTCTGGCTGTGGAGAACGATCAGATTCGGAGCGGGATTACTGCGACGTGCCTTGGTGCGTACGTGCCTTCGTGCCTGGGTATGGTGCGAACGTGCTGGGCGGCTGAGGTGCCCGGATGTCCCGTCGTGATTGCCGGTGCGAAGGCGTGCTTGGCAATCGCGACCGGGCGGGCGGATTCCACCGTCGGGCAATCGACGACGATAACCGCAGAGACGGAGGTCGTGTTGGTATCTGGCTCGGCCGTCTTGCAGTGAGAGGAACTGGTCGTCTCTTCGGCGTGCGCCGGCGCGAGACAGTCGGCCTCACACCACGCACGCAGCGGGGCAGCGGTGGCCAGAACCACCGCCGTCACGATCAGGACGACCCGTCTCAACAGATGCCGCGTCAATGCCCTTCCAGTTTACTGCTTCTTTTGCGCCTCGCGCTCCTTGGCGCGTTCGCCTGACAGGATATTGCTCATGGCGTAGTTGCCTTCGTGGCAGGCGTATTCGTAAATCATTTCATCGATCCGCTTGAACGGCAGCTCACCCGTGAAGGGCGCCGTGAAGGTCTCGGGATCCTCCATGGTGAAGCGATAGACGATCTCGTCCGGCCCGGTCCGCGTGAAGCGTTCGGTGACCTTGAGGTTCTCCGACGCGCCGCGATACGCCCACAGGATGCTGGTCTGTTCGAGCTGCAACGGATGGAAGTTGGTGGTTTCCACGACAAGCGTGTCGCCTTCCCAGCGGCCGATCGAGTCACCGAACCACCGTTTGACGCTTGATGGCGGATGCTTCGTGTCGTTCATGCGGATCATCCGCACGTCGTTCACCATTTCGCTGAGGATCATCACGTGATCCTTCGTCTGCACGATGGTGTAGTTGTTGTTGTAGAAGTAGTTGGGCAGCATCGGAGGTCCCGCGTTGGAACCAAACGACACCAGGCAGCGATCCGCCAGCGGACGCATCTCCGGGTGATCGAACTCGCCAAACTTCTTGTTCTTCGCCGCGATCTCCGCGAGCCGCTTCTTGCCGGCTTCGGTGCGTCCGGGCAACCTGCCGTTGGGGGGATCAACGATGATCGAGCTGCGCGCCACGCCGTCGATGCGGATGACGTTCAGACCCGGATCGAGCCAGAAGCCGTTGTAGCCGCCCACGGCTCCGCCGGCGGCTTCGGAAATGATCTCGATAAATGACTGCTGTCCGGGAGCGGCGAGCCGCCCGGCTTCGCCGCCCTTCGGCGGGGCAGGACGATTCGGGTCACTGGCCTTGTCGCGGTGCTCTTCGACGAGCTGCGCGCGCTCTTCGATGGCCGAGGCCTGTTGATCGGTGAGCGTCGCTCCGCCCGCGCCCATGCGCTCGAGCGGTGTCTGTGTTTCGTTGGTCCAGTTGCCCTGCAAGTCCGGCTTGCCGTCCGGCGTGCGCGGCACGACCCATCCCTTCTTCGCCGCAGCGGCTGCGGCCGGCTTTGGTGCCGTTTTGGGGGCCTGGGTTTGGGCTCTGACAGTAGCGAGGGTGCTGAGAGCGAGGGCGAACGCGGCGGCGACCGAGCAACGGGTAAGACCGCTCATTGGAATCCTCCGGGGGCATCCACCGGTCCGAGGCAGACCCCAGTGGATTCTAGACCGGTTTCAATCGTTCGACCACCGCCCGGATCGCGTCGGGAATCTCGACTGGCCGGCGGCTCACCCGGTCCACGTAGACATGGACAAACCGGCCCAGCGCGCAGGCCTCCTCGTCATCGTTCTTGAACAGGCCGATCGAATACACGATGCTGCGCGCGCCGAGGCGCTCGATGCCGAGCCCGGCATGCACGGTGTCGGGAAAGCTCAGGGAACTGAAGAACCGGCAGCTGGATTCGGCCACGATCCCGATGGCCGGAAGCTCCCTGATCTCGAGACCGGTCGCGTCGAGGAGAAAGCCATTCACCGCGGTGTCGAAAAAGGAGTAATAGGCGACGTTGTTCACGTGGCCATAGTGGTCGTTGTCCATCCAGCGCGTCGCAATTGGACGAAACACCGTGAAGAACGAGCGTCGCAACGCGGCGGTTTCAGGCATGGCCGTGACGCTACCATGCGTTAACCTAGTAAGGCCACAGAAGGCACAGAAGGTTCAGATACAGACGATGAGCAAGAAGAAACCCGCGCGCAAGTCACCGGTATTCCAGTTCCGTCCGCACCCGTGGCACGGTCTTGAAGTGGGCCCCGAGCCGCCGGGCGTGCTGAACGCGTACATCGAGATCACGCCGTTCGATCTCATGAAATACGAAGTCGACAAGGTGTCAGGCTACCTGCGCGTCGACCGGCCGCAACGCACGTCCGCACAGCATCCCGCGTTGTATGGATTCATTCCCCGCACCTACTGCGCGGAGCGGGTGCAGAAGCTGGCGCCGGGCGCCAAGCGCGGCGACGGCGATCCGCTCGACGTGTGCGTGCTCAGCGAGCGCGCCATTACCCGCAACGAAATCATCGTGCGCTGCCGTGTCATTGGCGGGTTGCAGATGATCGATCGCGGCGAGGCCGACGACAAGATCATCGCGGTGCTCGAAGGCGACTACGTGTGGGGCGAAGCGCGCGGGCTGAGCGATGTGCCGCCCGTACTGGTGGAGCGCCTGACGCATTACTTCTCGACCTACAAGATGACGCCGGGCGTCGAGACGCCGACCAAGGTCAATCGCGTCTACGAACGCGACCACGCGCTCAAGGTCGTGATGGCGGCAATGGCCGATTACGAAGAAACGTTCAACGGCTGATCGGCGATCAGCCTGCCCGCCTACTGCTTGCGATGCGCGGCGTGAGGATCGGCGGCCGCCGGCAACGCTGCGGGTGGCGGGGGCGTGTCGCCACCCTTCAGGAAATCCTCGATCGCCTTTTCTTCCTCGAACTGCGCGCGTGAGGCGGGATTGAAGCGCTCCATGATCGCCAGGTCATCCGGCGTCAGCTTCGAGAGGCGGCGGATGAAGTGCACCAGCTGCCAGCTCGATTTCTCGCCTTCAGGCGTGCCGGTGCTCCAGCCCGGCATGCCGGTCAGCCTCACGCCGTTCTCAATGATGTAGAACAGCTCGCCGTCACTCAGGTCCTGCGTGCGCGACATCCGCATGTCGGGCGACTTGGGATACAGGTTTCGGCCGATTTCGGTGTTACCACTGCCGTCGTTGGCATGGCAGCTGGCGCAGTGATCGGCAAAGTGCTCGCGCGCCGCGGTGAAGTTCTGCTCAGTGTCGGAGACCGGATTCTTGAGGCCCTTGTAGATCGACGGCGTCATCCAGCTGCGCATGAACAGCGCGATCGTCTTCTCGGCACCGGAAGGCTCCGGACGCGCAGAGACACCCCGGCCCTGCAGGATCAGCATGCCGATGCCGATCATCACGACGCCGAGAAACAGCTGCCAGGCGAACCGGCCCAGGAATTTCTTCACTGCGGAAGCTTCGATGCGGCCGTGCGGACCTGGAGCGCGCCACCGTCGCCGGACTCGGTCCACGCGAACACGACTTCGCCGCCGGCGATCGCGGCGCGCGGGTAGCCGGACGCGCGCGACCCAGCCATCGTCGACACCGTGACCGGCGCCGACTTCGTGCCATTGCGATCGATGCGGCGGGCCTGGAAGGTGGCTTTCTTGTCGGCAAACTCGATCCAGGTCGCCAGCGCAGAGCCATTCGGTAGCAACGCGATGTCGACGCGGCCCAGCGTGCCGGCGTCGTCAATGCGAATGGGCGCGGCGAACGTCTTGCCGGCATCGGACGAGAACGCCGCGAAGGCGCGCGGCTGATCGTCCTTGGCGGTAAACCACGACATCACCACCGCGTTGGCGTTAGCGCTCAACGCAGGGCCGTTGACGGGGCAGGCGGCGATCTTCCAGTTGTCGTTGAACACCGCCTGGGGCGTGGTCCACTTGCCGTTGACCAACCGCGCGACGAAGTTGTCGCGAACCTCGTCGTCTCCTCGATTGCGATAGGCGGCGATCAGGCCTTCGGACGTCATGGCCGCCGCAGTGGGGCAGCACTCGCACACCCGCGCATCGACTTCCGTTTCCTCCACCTGCTTGAAGGCCTTGTCGAAGCGCGCGAAGCGAACGGTCATTGCACCGCCCCCGCCGTGCTCGCTGTGCTCGCCACCTTTCGCGCCTTCGCCTGGCTTCGGCGGCGCAAGCATATTGCGACCATCCAACCACACGAGGCCAAAGCCGTCGGCCATGGGCACGATCGATGCGAAGCCGTGTTCGGTGTTCGTGCCATCGTGATGCGGCGTGAACGACGGCGACCAGGTCTTGCCGTCATCGGTCGAGTACGACAGGCGCACGTCGTAGGCGTAGGTCGACGCGGCGCTCTTCTGCAGCCAGTGCGCGACGATGGCACCGGAGGGCAAGCGGACAGCGGAGGGCACGTCCGCCCAGTTCACGAACCAGTTACGGCCTGAGGCAATGGTCTTCGGTGTCGACCAGCCAGTAGCGGTGCGTTCGGAAAACTTCAGCGTGGCGAGATCGCCGGCGCGTTCGATCCAGCTCAGGAGCACGCCCTGCTTCGAGACGGACAGCTGCGGCTGCGCCGAATTGACCGCGGCCGGGGTGGTGATCGGCTGAGGGGACAGGAAAGGCGACTGCGCGGATGAAGTGAGAGGGGCGAAGGGAGAAGTGAGAGGTGAGAGGTGAGAAGTGAGAAGGAGCGCGACAAACACGGAGAACGTGGCTTTAATGGTCACTGTTTACCTCTGCAGTCTGACTTCTCACTTCTCACTTCTCACTTCTCACTTCTCACTTCTCACTTCTTACTTCAGTTCTTGCAGCTGCCGGCTCCGCGTGGATCGCCGCACGAGCCGCAGGGCATGGGGCCGGCCATCCGCGGCATGCCCGAAGCGGACGGGGCGCTGACCGCGAACACCGAAAGCTGCTTGTCCAGCCTGGTGCTGGTGCATTTCGGGCATTCGAGTTTGGTGGATTCGCGGACCAGTAACTCGAAGTGATTGTCGCAATCCCGGCACGAATACTCGAATAACGGCATTCCTCAATGATAGCCGCTATACTGGTGAGATGTCTTTACCGGGAAAGTCCGCTCCAGTAGCCAACGAACTTCGGCGCAATGTCGCCATCATCGCCCACGTCGACCACGGCAAGACCACCCTCGTCGATGCCTTGTTCCGCCAGGGCGGCGTCTTCCGCGCCAACGAACGCGTCGCCGAACGGGCGATGGACAGCAACGAGCTGGAACGTGAACGCGGCATCACCATCCTGGCGAAGAACACCGCCGTGCACTACGGCGACACCCTGATCAACATCATGGACACGCCTGGCCACGCCGATTTCGGCGGCGAGGTCGAGCGCGTGCTGTCGATGGCCGATGGCGTGGTGCTGCTGGTGGACGCCGCCGAAGGGCCGTTGCCGCAGACCCGTTTCGTGCTGCGCAAGGCGTTCGAGCGCAAGCTGCCGCCGATTGTGGTCATCAACAAGATCGACCGCGCCGACGCGCGGTCCAAGGAAGTCCTGAACGAGGTCTATGACCTCTTCATCGACCTCGACGCCACCGAAGAGCAGATCGATTTCCCGGTGCTCTACACCAGCGGCCGCGCCGGCACCGCCAGCACGAGCCTCGAAGTGCCGGGCGAAGACCTGCGACCGCTGTTCGAAGCGATCATCAAGAACGTCCCGCCGCCGCGCGGCGACATCAACGCGCCGCTCCAGATGCTGGTGGCGAACCTCGATGCCAGCGACTACCTGGGACGCATCGCGATCGGGCGCATCTTCAACGGCCAGGTGAAGCTGAACCAGCCGGTCGCGGTCTGCAAGCTCAATGGCACGATCCAGCAGACGAAGGTGACGAAGATGTTCACCTTTGAGGGCCTGAAGCGCGTCGAGACGGACACCGCGCAGGCCGGCGACATCATCTGCCTTGCGGGCATCGAAGACATCACGATCGGCGAGACGATCGCCGATCCCGAGAACCCGACGGCGATTCCCCCGATCGCCATCGACGAACCGACGGTGTCGATGATCTTCGGCATCAACAATTCGCCGCTGGCCGGCAAGGACGGCCAGTACGTCACGTCGCGCCACCTGAAGGAGCGCCTCGAGAAGGAGCTGCTCGGCAACGTGTCGCTGCGCGTCGAGCCGACCGACACGCCGGAACAGTACAAGGTGCTGGGCCGCGGTGAGCTGCAGCTGGCGATCCTGATCGAAATGATGCGCCGCGAAGGCTACGAACTGCAGGTCTCGCGCCCGGAAATCGTCACCAAGGAAATCAACGGTGTCCGCATGGAGCCGGTTGAGGACCTCGTGATCGACGTCGCCGAGGACTACCAGGGTGTCGTCATCTCCGGCTGCGGCACGCGCCGCGGCACCATGACCAACCTCGTGAACCACGGCAGTGGCCGCGTGCGGATGGAGTTCCGCATCCCTGCGCGCGGCCTGATCGGCTTCCGCTCGCAGTTCCTGACCGAGACCAAGGGCACCGGCATCATGAACCACCTGTTCGCCGGGTGGGAGCCGTGGCACGGACCGATTCCGTCGCGCGAGACCGGCGCGCTGGTGTCGGATCGCGCGGGCGTGACGACCGCCTACGCGCTGGCCAACATCCAGGAGCGCGGTGTCATTCACATCGAGCCGGGCACGCAGGTTTACGAAGGCATGCTGATCGGCGAGAACTCGCGCGACAACGATCTCGACGTCAACGTCTGCAGGGAGAAGAAGCAGACCAACATGCGCGCGTCATCGGCCGACGAAGCGATTCGCCTGGTGCCGCCGATCCTGATGGGCCTCGAACAGGCGGTCGAGTTCATCAACGACGACGAACTGGTCGAGGTGACGCCGAAGAACATCCGGCTGCGCAAGCGTGTGCTCGCGAGCAACATGCGGCCGAAGAAGGAAAAGGAATAGGGTAGGTTCAGGGGCCGCGGGGATCAGTGCGTCACGGTCCCCGCGTCCACGACCGACTTGAACCACTCCGAGAAGGCCGACGCCGCTGACTTCTGACGATCCGTGTTCGGATCGGCAGGTGGCGGGGCGGCACCGGGCCCGAGATTGAAGACCCGTCGCGTGGTTTCCGGGAACGCGGCGTTGACGATGCCGGCGACCGAACTGACGCCCACCAGGATCGCGGTCGTCGCGTAACCAAATCCCCAAAACCAGACGCCCGCCAGGATCACCGGAGACGGCGCGACCAGCGCGACGAGGTTGTTGCGCATGTCGAACTGCAGGTCCTTGGCGATCTGGAAGAGCGGCACCAGCTTGTCGAGGCTGGGTTCCATGAACACGATTTGCGCGCTGTCGGTGGCGACGGTCGACGCGCCGGCGAGCGAGATCGAGACGTGGGCCTTCTTGAGCGCGATGGCGTCGTTGATGCCGTCGCCGACGAAGCAGACCGACTTGCCGGCCGCCTGCCACTGTTCGATGAGTTCGGCCTTCTGGTGGGGCAGCGTCCCGGCGAAATAGCGATCGACGCCAAGTTCCTCGGCCAGTTGGCGGGTCGGCGCTTCGCGATCGCCCGACAGGATGAAGACCTCGAGGCCGCGCGACTTGAGCTGCGCGATCAGCGAGCCGATCTCTTCCCGCAGCTTCGGCGCCAATTCAATCGCGCCGGCGACCTGGCCGCCAATGGCCACGTAGACACAGGTGTGATCCGGCCCGGTCTCCGCATCCTCCAGATGCAGCAACGACGGCGGCAGCGAGATGCCATGGCGATCCAGGTAGCGAGCACTGCCGACGTGCACGCGCTTCTGGTCAACCTCGGCGCTGATGCCGAAGCCAATTTCGTAGCTGGCGTGATTGACGTGGGGCAGCGTCAGCATGCGCGCCGCCGCTTCGTGGACAATCGCGAGCGCGATCGGGTGCGACTGGTGCGCTTCGACCGCGGCCGCGTGGGCGAGCACCGTATCGATCGCTTCGCCCGATGCCGCGTGGACGTGCATTACCTTGAACATCTTCTCGGTCAAAGTGCCGGTCTTGTCGAACACGATGGTCGTGACGTCGTTCAACGACTCCAGCGCGCGGCCGTCCTTGACCAGGATCTTCATGCCGGCCGCCTGCTGCAGGTAGTTGAGCATGCTGAGCGGACCGAGGATGCGCATGCCCTCGCCGGGGTAGAGCGCGAGCATGCATACCGCGGGCTGGGCGCCCATCGCGAGGAAGGTGCCGCCGCTGATCGCCAGCGTCGGCATCACCGTCCGGTCGGCGATCTGCTTGCCCTTGAACTCCTGCTGCGAGGTGTAGCTGGCCGTGCGTTCCAGGATCTCTTCAATGCCGGCCACCAGCGTGTCGGCGCCGGCCTTGTCGACGCGCACCTCGAGCCGGCCTGACAACACAGTGGTCGCGGCGAAGACGGAATCGCCCGGGCCCTTTTCAGCGGGCTGCGATTCGCCGGTGAGCGCCTGCTGATCGATGCTGGCCACGCCGTCGGTGATGACGCCGTCGACCGGCATCGCCTGCCCGGCATGCACCACCAGGATGTCGCCGGCCTGCACCTCCTCGATCGCCATGTCGACTTCGACGCCGTCCTTGATCGCGGTGACGCGCCGGGGCAGCTCACCGAACACGTTGCGCAGGCCCTGTCGCGACTGCGCGGTGACCTTGCGGATCAGTTTCTCGGTGGTACCGAACATCACGGCGCTCATCGCCGAAACCCAGTACGCGCCGCCGAGCAGCAAGCCGGATGCGCTCATCGCTCGTACCACCGCGCCGCCGACCTTCTTGCGCTCGGTGAGTTCGTAGTAGGCCTGTTGGAAAACCGGCCTGGTTTGCCAGACCAGGAACGGGACGCTCAGGGTGGTGACGACCGGCGAGGCAACGGCGCCTACGGTGGTGGTGCCGAGCAGGATCCAGGCGCGCTTCATGAAGCGCTCAAGCGCCTGGTCCTCTGGCGACTGTGCAGGAAGGATCTGCGGCTCCGCTGACGGAGCCTGTGCGGTGTCCACCGGCGCGGTGCCGGCCGGTGCTGCCTGTTGCTGGCCGGCGCGCCGCCACTGCTGCCACGCGACGTACGCGATGCCGAGCTGAACAATCACGAGAGGGTCAGTTCCATCGTCTGATACAACCGGTCGGATTCTATGCCCTTGCTTCTGCACTCGGCAACCAACTTCGACGACTCGACCATCGGCCGCGACTCCGCCGTGTAGCGCACCGCCATGATGTGATTGAGCCACTCTTCCTGGCCCATCGCATACACGAACACCTTGCTGCACTCGAGCGCTTCGACGATGCCGCGCGCGCACTCGAAGTCGGAGCCGGCGAGCCGGCGCGACTGATCGTGTTTGCGTTCCAGCTGCTTCGGCATGAGCGGACCGTAGAGCCACGACATCGGCGCGCCGTCGCATTCCATGCCGAGATACAGCGCGTCAACCGGGCCGATTTCCCTGCGCAGATGGCGGTAGAGATCGGTGGACATGTTGCGCGAGTCGGCGGCCAGCACGATGTTCTTGCCCGCCAGCTGCACCGCGTAGGCCAGCTTGCTGCGGATGCTGAGGTCGCCGTGCTCGCCGAAGAAGGGCAGGCCGAGAATGCGCCCGCCCGGGAACGAGATCTCGCCAAGTTCCGGCAGATCAATGACGTTGTCGAAGCCGATCGCCTCGAGCGCCATGCGCAGCGACGGGTCGTACAGCGAGCCGCCGTCGTTGCGCGGCACGACGATGTGACGGGTCTTGTGGCGCAGGCGCAGCAGCGACTCGAACACGATGTGATCGGTGTGGGCGTGCGTGATCAGGATGTAGTCGATCTTCTCCGGCAGATCCATCACGGTGTAGCGCTTGGAGCCGGCGGGGTAGTCGTAACTCATCACCGGATCGACGAACACGCTGGTGCCCTGCGATTCCACCAAGACCGACGCGTGGCCAAAGTACCGGCAGCGCACGCCGTCCTGGACAAATGATTGTCGTGGCGCCGGGTGGGTGGGCGTGAAGAAGTTTTCCATCAACGCCTCGTTGGTGGCGCCGGGGAGCAGATCGCGCACTTCCGGCACGGTCAGCGGCTCGCGCTCCATGCGGAACAGGCGATCGATCGCCGGCTGCTTGAACGGAATGTTGACGTAGAGCTCATTGGGCCGGTCGAGGCGGGGCGTGCTGAGCACGAAGGCGCGGAAGTCGTCGGAGACGCGCGAGATCATCACGCCCTGGGTGGAATCGTCGTGATAGCGGCTGCGATAGAACAGCTGCTCGATCATCCTGAATGACGGATGGTTGTAGAGGTCGTAGCCAAGTTCGACGCGGCCGCGGAGCGGCTCCGGGATCTGCGGATACAGCGGTTCGAGCGATGCGCCCGCGCCCTCACGTTCCAACAGCGCCTGCAGTTCCTGGATCGCGGCGGCCATCTCGATCAGCGGCTGGCGCTTCTCCTTCGTCTCGGCGAGGAGCGCCGCGACCTCGCCGGTGCGATCGCCCTCGTAGTCCATGAACGGCCCGCCGAGCAGCGCCGGGTTCCTCGTCGCGGCCTGGTGGACGCGCGGGTTCTTCACGTAGCCGTCCATGATCTTGAAGTGGCTCTTGACGATGTTGAGCGCGGCGGTGGCCGGCGGGATCAAATGGAACCATCCGTACCACCGGTCGATCAGGGGTTCGACCATGACGTCTGGCCGCAGGTACAACTTCTCAGTCAAGCACTCCTCCAAACTGGGTATCGAGCAACGACGCAGGCGTATCGGCCGCCGCGTTCGGTAATTGCGCTGCGACACCGCTGAAGACGGCGAGCGTCAGTGCAATGGCGTCGCTGCCATGGACGGATGGATAGTAGTCGGCGATCACCTGGATATCATCGCCAGGGATCACGGAGATGTTGAGGGGATGGTGCCAGACGTCGCGGATGGTGACGGCCTCAATCCGCACCCCACTACCGCCCTGCAGCATGCCTGGATCGACAGGGTAGTTCTGAAAGCGGAACGTTGATGCGAACGAGCCGCTGGTGAGTCCCGCCTTCGATTCAAGCGACGAGAGCGGCACTGCCGAGTGCTCCATGGCCACGGCCAGGCGCCGTTGCAGGTCCGACAGCCAGGCCGTCATCGGCTGATCCTTCGCGATCGTGACCCGGAGTGGGAGCGTGTTGATCAGCATCCCCACCAAGGCATCAACGCCCTCAACCGGAGCGTTGCGACCGGAGAACACCGTGCCGATCACGACATCGGTCAGGTTGCGGAGCGACGCCATGGTGATCGCCCACGCCCCGAACAGGACGGTGTTCAGCGTCAGCCGATTGGCAACCGCGTAGGCGCGAAGCTCCGCCGAAAGTTCGGGTCCAAGCGTGACCATCTCGCTGTCTGGCGGCCCCACAACGGTCGCAGTGGCCGTGCCGGGTGTCAGCCCGGCCAGTTCTGAATGCCAGAACGCGAGATCGCCGCCGGCATCGCGTTGCCCGAGCCAATGCAGGTATGGCGCCACGCTGCCATGCCCGCCCTCGATGCTCGCGCCGTGATATTCCGCGAGCACCTCACCCATGACCCTCGAGACCGACCAGCCGTCGAGAAGCACGTGATGATGGCGGAACGTGAAGCGGTGGGTGTCGCCACCCACGGACTCGAGCGTGGCGCTGACGAGAGGGCCGCCGAGCACCGGGCCTTCGGCGCCGTCCCAGGCCAAGCGATGAGCAGGCGCGAACCGTTGCCGGAAGGTGCCGTCTGCGAGCTGCACGAACGCCGCGCGCAACGCCGGATGCCGATCGATCGCGTGCTGCCAGCACGCCTCGAAGCGATCGCGATCGAAGCTGCCGACCAGATCGCACACCAGCTCGACGCGATACGCCGGCGAATCGGGATGCGCCACGCTGTGACGCAGGAGCTGTTCCTGCATCGACGTCACCGGCAGCAATTCACCGGTCTGGCGGCCATGCTCGGCGATCGCGCGCAGCGTCTGCTCGACAGAAGCAGACAACTGCCGGATCGTGGCCTCGCGATGCAATGCAGGGTTGTAGATCCAGTCGAACTGCAAACGGCCGTCGATGAAGATGGCGTTGACGTCAATGAGATGTGGCCGGTCGCCAAGAGTGCTGAAGTCGCCCCGCACCGTCTCGCCGGCCATGCGCAGCCACGGCGCCGGTGCTTCGAGCTGGCCGGCCTGTCCGAGATAGTTGAAGCTCACCTCAGGGGAGACACCACGACCCAAACCGCTGTCGTCACCAAGGTATCGCAGCACGCCGTAGCCAATGCCGCGCGCCGGAATCGCGCGCAGCATCGCGGCGGTTGCCAGCAGGTGCGCAGTCGCGTCCTGATCTGGCCGAGTCTCGAGGACTACAGGGAAGATCGATGTAAACCAGCCTACTGTTCGAGTGACATTCACCTCGCCAACCGGCTCTCGGCCGTGGCCTTCCAGATTGATCGTCAATTGCGGCTGATGACTCCACTCGCCAAAGGCGCGTGCAACGGCGGTGAGGAGGAGGTCGTTGATCTGCGTGCCATACACGCGTGGCACATCACGCAGTACCGCATTTGAAAGTTCTTCATCGATGGTGCTGGTCAGGCGTTGCGCCGCCGCAGACGGATTGACGCTGCGGTCGCCTCCATCGAGCGGAATCGTCGATGCACGCGACTCGACCTCTTGCCAGTACGCCGTCTCCTGACGAACTGCCGGCGTCGTGGCGTACTCGTGGAGACGTTCAGTCCATCCGCGATACGAAGTAGTACGTGCGGGAAGCGCCGGATTGCTGCCGGCGCTGATCGCCGCATACGCGCCTGCGAGATCGTCGAGCAGGATGTTCCAGGACACGCCGTCGACGACAAGATGGTGAGCGGAAATCCACAACCGCTGTGACCCGCCGTCATCAAACGTCAGGAGGGCTGCGCGGAAGACGCGCCCCTCGCTCAGATCGAAGAGCGTCTGCTGCCGTGCGGCCTCGGATTCAACCGCGCTGCGCTTCTGATCCTCAGTGCGTCCCTCGAGCTTGACCACGTCGAGCATGGCGCGGCCGCTGTCTGGCGCGTATTCCTGCCGCCATCCGCCAGGCGTTTCGATGAAGCGAAGGCGCAGGGCATCGTGATGGCGCCGCAGCGCACAAAGTGCCGCATCCAGCGTCCGTCGATCGATGCTGGCGGGCACTTCGAACATCAGCGTCTGGTTGTAGTGATGCCGTGCCGGCATTGCCTGATCGAAGAACCATTGCTGCACCGGCGTCAGGCTGAAAGGGCCGCTCTCCGCCTCCGTGCCGACCGCGGTAGTGACCGTGGAGCCGGCGCGTTCAGCAAGCGCGCTGATCGTCTGGAATCGGTGATCGAACAGATCGGCAAGCGCGACCGGGACACCGGCCTGGCTGCTGCGCGACACGATCTGGATGGCGAGGATCGAGTCTCCGCCGATCTCGAAGAAGTTGTCGTGAATGCCGACGCGCGGCAATCGCAGGACTGATGCCCAGATCTCGGCAAGCGCCGCTTCATTCGTCGTACGCGGAGCGGCGTAGCGTTCGTCGATGCCGAGCGCGGCGGTCCCGGGCGCCGGCAGCAACTGGCGCGCGATCTTGCCGTTGGCGGTGACCGGCAGCTCGGGCAGGCTCACGAACTGCGACGGAATCATGTACTCGGGCAGGCGCTCGCGCAAAAATGCGCGGAGGGCATCCACCGCGGGCGGCTCCTCGCGGGGCACCGTGTAGGCCACCAGGTGCTTGTTGCCGCCGTCTTCTCGCGCGATGACGCAGCACTGGCGCAGCCCCCGGTGTTCCGCGAGCGCGGCTTCGATCTCGCCGAGCTCAATGCGGAAGCCTCTCACCTTGACCTGGCCATCGCGACGGCCGATGAATTCAATCGTCCCGTCGGCGCGATAGCGGCCGAGATCCCCGGTGCGATACAGACGCTCGTAGCCAGCAGCGGGATACGCGACACCGGCGTGCGGGTTGGCGACGAAGCGTTCGCGCGTGAGTGCGTCGCGGCCCAGATACCCGCCCGCCAGACCCCAGCCGGCAACGCAGATCTCGCCTGTGCCGCCAAACGGCACGGGTTCGAGATCCGCATTGAGCACGTGCACCCGGAAATTGCCGAGCGGCCTGCCAATGTGGGGCGCCTCGTCGCTTACTTCGCAACGGCCGATCGTGGCGCAGACGGCCGTCTCGGTCGGGCCATAGGCGTTGAACATGCGGCGATCGCGAGACCATGTTGCGGCCAGGGGCGCAGGGCAGCTCTCGCCGGCGACGATCAAGGTGTGGAGCGCCGGGAACGAGCCGGCTTCCATTGCCGCAAGACTCGAAGGCGGCAGTGTGGCCGCGGTGATGCGTTGATCACGGAGCAGCCGTTCGAGCGTCGGCCCCGGCATCAGCGTCTCGCGCGTGCCGAGCACGAGCGTGGCGCCGCTGCCGAGCGCCATGGCGATTTCCCACAACGACGCATCGAACCCTATGGGCGCGAACTGGAGGACGCGATCGCCCTCCTTCAACCCGAACAACTGCCGCTGGTTGGCCGCCAGCGACCCGAGACCGCGGTGGAGCCCCATCACGCCCTTCGGCGTGCCGGTCGAGCCAGAGGTGTAGATGACGTAGGCGAGCGCGTCGGGCTCCAGCGATTCTGGCGGTGCCGAGTCCGGCTGTCCGTCCCCCGGTGACTGCTCATCGACGCAAATGGTGAGCAGTGCGAACGACGGCAATTCGTTGAGGATGGCGCTGTGCGTGATCAGCAACGCGACGCCGGCGTCGTTGACCATCATGTCGAGCCGCGCGGCTGGATGTGCCGGATCGAGCGGCAGGAAGGCACCGCCGCTCTTGAAGATCGCGAGGACGGACAGGATGTGCTCGGGGGACCGCTCCAGGCAGACGCCGACAATCGCCCCGGGGCCGCATCCAAACGCGATCAGGCCGTGGGACCAGCGATTCGCTTCAGCGTCGAGTTCGGCATAGGTCCATCGCCTGTCGCCGTGTTCGAGAGCGATTGCATCCGGCGTTTGCGCCGCCTGCGACTCGAATTGACGCACAAACATTAGTGGTTCTACGGCCAGCTCCCCAGTGGAGCTGAAGTCCTGCAGGAGCGCGCGTCTTTCGTCGGCGCTCATCAGGCTGATCGAACGCACCGACGCCTCGGGCCGGTCGACCATGCTGGTGAGTGCGGCTGAGAGTTGTTGTAACAACCGCTCGGCGGCGTCTTCCGCCAGCCGATCGGGGCGGAAACTCAGCCCGATACGAATGCATTGGCCGGGCTCAACGACGACGGATACGGGATAGTGCGTGGCTTCTTCAGCCTCGATGTGGCTGATGCGCACGGATCCCGTGGTCAGGTCGCCCAGCGGATAGTTCTGCACCATCAGCAGGCTCTCGAAGAGCTCGGTGCCTGCGGGAATCGAGGACCACTTTTGCAGCGTGGTGAGGCCGACGCCGCTGAAGCGCTCACGTGACAGGTGCTGCGCGTGCAGTGCCCCCAGCCACTCACTCACGCTGATGTCGTCCGGCACAGTGACCACAGCGGGAACCGCGTTGATCAGCGTGCCGACCATGGATTCGATGCCGTCGAGGTCGCCGGATCGTCCCGAAACGGTCAATCCGAACACTACGGTCTGTTGATCGTGATCTCGGCGGTTGATCAGGGCCCAGGCCGCCTGGAAGAGGATGCTGAACGACACCTGCGCGTTTCGTGCGAGATCGCGCAGAGACGACGACAGGTTTGCGTCCAGCGTCACCCCGCGGACGGCATGTCGGGGCGAGGCGGCTCGATCATCGCCGGCGTGACGCCCTAGAGGAATCGGCGTCGGCGCCACCAGCTCGGCGAGTTCGTGCCGCCAATAGGCCTCGGCGTCACGCGCACTTCGATCGAGCGCGCGGATGAACTGAGCGAACGAGGCCGGTCTTTCGAGCTGCGCGGCGTGGCCGCTGCGCAGCGCGTCGTAGATTGCGAAGAGCTCGCGAAACACGATGCCGGTTGACCAGCCGTCGAGGATCAGGTGCGAGGTCGTCCAGCACAACACGTGTCGCGTCGCGCTGAGGCGGGCAAGCCGGAACCGCATCAGCGGCGCGCGGCCAAGGTCGATTGCTGTCTGCGACTCGGATCGGCCGAGGCTCTTCACCCTGGCGTGCTGTGCGTCGGCATCCAGGTGCTGCAAGTCCTCGACGTGCCAATCGAGCGTGACGCGGCGCCGAACGACCTGGAGCGGCGCGGGCACATCCCGATAGGCAAACGAGGTGCGCAATGCGGCGTGACGTTCGACGAGGGCCTCCCAGGCCCGGCGGAAGGCGTCCGCGTCGAGCTCGCCCTCAAGGGTGAGCGTGAGGACATCGAGATAACTCTGGCCGGTCGAATCCCGAAGCGTATGCGAGAGGATGCCGAGTTGCAGCGGCGACAGCGGCAGCACCTCTTCGACGTTGTCGCCAATGGTCGCGGCGATGCGGCGGCATTCTGCTGCGATTGACTCCAGCGCCGCCGTGGTCGCGTCGCTCCACGCCTTCAATCGGGATTCGAGCCCCGCACCGCACGTCCAATGCACTTGCAGCCGGCCGCCGGAGATCGCCGCATTGACCTCGATCGCGTGGCTACGATGCGCCGACGCCTGGTGCGCGGAGACCGTGGGGGCTGCTGCCCACGATCCACCGTGGCCATCGGCCCGCCACACGCCCAGGTAGTTGAACAGCAGCGGCGCATTACCGGCCGACTCGAATCGGCCGCGTACTTCCCGGTCGGGGTGGACAAAGCGGAGCAGGTCGTATGTGAACGGCGGTGGTGCCGCGGCTCGCGCATCGCGCACCTGCGCGACGACGTCAGTGAGCGCGGCTTCCGGAGCGGTGTCGATCAGCAGCGGATGAATGGTGGTGAACCATCCCACGGTGCGCGAGAGATCGATATCCGGTAACGGGAGGTCGCGGCCGTGCCCTTCGATGTCGATGCGAAGACGAGCCTCGCCGGTTGCAGCCTGGCAGCCGCGAACGATCGCAGCAATCAGCGCATCCGGCAGCCTCGCATTGAGATACGCCGGCGCGTCCAGCAGGGCGGTCGTGGTGTGTTCGTCGAGCGTGGTCGACACCGAAACGGCCAGGCCGGCGGCATCCGCCGCTGTGTGCCACGCGGAGCGATCCTCGAGCTGACGTGCCCACGCGTCGATGTCGGCTTCAGCAACGGGCAGTGACGTCACCCGGTCCGCGAACGCCGCGAACGGTGTGGTCGAGGGCGGCAAGGTCAGTGAGGCGCCGGTCGACAACTGCTGATAGGCGAGCTGCAGATCTTCGAGGACGAACGAGAACGACACCGCATCAATCGCGAGGTGGTGAATGACGAGCAGCAGCGCCGCGGCATCGGGGTAATGGATCAGCAGCGCCTGCACCATCGCGCCGGTGTCCAGGCTGAGTCGCTCTTCCAGTGTCGCGACCAACGCGGCTTCGCGCGGCGCGTCGGCGGCGTCGAGCGAGACGGTGTCGAGTCGCACACGTGACGCCTCGGTCGGTTGCTGGAGCCAGCCATTGGCGCCATCTGTGAATCGATGGCGCAGGGCCGCGTGATGATCGACGACGGCCTGGAGCGCGCGGCCGAGCGCGTGGGCGTCGACATGGGCGGGCAGATCGACGCGGACCGCCTGGCTGTAACGCGTGCGATGCGCCGGGTCTTCCGCCATGAAGCGCTGCTGGATTGGCGACAGCGGCACGGGGCCGGAAGGTGCGTCCACCTGCGTGGATTGCGCCGCTGGAACGGCGAAGCGCGCCAGCGACTCGATCGTCTGATGCTCGAACAGGCTGTGCGGCTTGAGCTGCAGTCCTCGCGACCGCGCGCGAGAGATCATGGCGATGCCGAGGATCGAATCGCCCCCGAGCGCAAAGAAGTTGTCGGTGACCGACACCGAGGGCAGGCCGAGTAGCTCTGCCCAGATCGATGCCAGCGCCACCTCAGCATCAGTGCGCGGCGCCACGGCGACCGTGGCGGCCACGGCGCCGATGGGACGCGATTCGAGGGCGGCCAGGTCGACCTTGCCGCGCGACGTCAGCGGCAGCGCCTCCACCACGACGACTGCGGAGGGCACCATGTATGCGGGCACGCGCCCGGCGACGAATTCGCGGAGTTCGTCCGGTGTTGCCGACGCGATGTTGTTCAGCGCCGCATACGCGACCAGGCGATCGGGCGAACCCGATTGGCGAGCAAGCACGGCGGCGCACTGTTCGATCGCCGGATGGGCGGTGAGGACGGCTTCGACGTCGCGGGGATCGATGCGGAACCCCCGCAGCTTGATCTGCCGATCCATGCGCCCGAGGATCTCGAGCGTGCCGTCGGCGAGCAGTCGTCCGCGATCACCCGTGCGCATCATTCGGGCCCCAGGCTCCTGCGAGAAGGGATCTGGCGAGAAGCGGGTTGCGGTTGCCGCTGTGGCGTTGACGTAGCCTGCCGTGACGCCAGCGCCGCCGATCCAGACCTCTCCGGACATCAGCGGCGGGACTCGCATGCCGTTGCCGTCGAGCACGTATACGGCCGAATAGCGGAGCGGCGAGCCAACGGGCACCACCGCGCGCCCGGCCACGGATGCCGGTGTCGCCTCGAACACCGTCGTGGTGATCGTCGCCTCGGTGGTCCCGTAAGCGTTCAACGTGCGGATGCGCCCGCCTGTGGCCGTTAGCCATTTCGACATCGCGGCCATGGTCACGCGCTCACTGCCGACGACGAGCAGACGCAGCTGATCGAACGCGTGACGGCCACCGTTGTTGACCCATGCCTCCCAGAACGATGCCGGAAGGTTCAACACCGAGACCGCATGACTCGCCACGTACGCTTCGAAGTCCGTAAAGGACCGATCAGGATCCGGACGTTCGACAATGGCGGCGCCGGCGCAGAGTGTTGGGAAGATCTCTTCGGCCGCGACGTCGAAGTCCCACGCGGCGAACTGCAGGATGCGATCGGCGGCCGTGAGCGCATAGCGCTCGCGGACGGCATCGGCGTGGCTGGCGAGGCCGCGATGCGTAAACGCCACGCCCATCGGCACTCCGGTGGATCCGGAGGTGTGGTACACGGCGGCGAGATCGTCGGGGCCAACCGGCCGTGCAGGAGCGGTGTGCCGCGCATCCTGCGCGCTTGCCAGGATCGCGTCCGCGTCGACGATCAGGCCAATGTGATTGGCGGCGATGATCTCTTGCGCTCGCAGCTCGGGCAGGTGACTGGAGAGCGGAACGTAGGCACACCCCGCGCGCAGAACGCCGAGAACGGCGATCGTAAAGTCGCGCGTTGAGGCGATGCGGACACCGATGCGTGCGCCGGCGGTCGCACCCGCGTCGATCAGGTGCCACGCGAGTTGATTCGCGCGGCGGTCGAGTTCGCCGTACGAGAGGGCGGCCGCTGATCCGACGATGGCAGGCGCGATCGGTTGCGCCACAGCCTGTCGCCCGATCTGGTCCTGAACCGCCGCAGCGAACGCGTACGGTTCCGCCGCGGTTGGTGCCATTCCGCTGGAGAGTTGCAGGCGATCGATGGATCGTGACGCATCCCGGCCGATCTCGTCGACCAGTTCTCCGAAATGCCGGCACATCTGCGCGATCGTTGATTCGTCGAACAAGTCCGCGCGGTATTCGACATGGCCGGTCAGCGCGTGGCCCTGTTGCTCGATGAATAGCGTGATGTCGAACTCTGAGCTCGACGCGGCTGGGACGATGCGGCGGTCCGTCAGCCCCGGAAGCGCGAGCGGCGGCATGCTCTCGGACTGCAGCACCAGCATTGCCTGGAAGACGGGCGTGTGACTGAGCGACCGCTCGGCGCCGACGGCGTCCACGAGCACATCGAACGGTAAGGGATGGGCGAGCGCACCAACGACGGTGCGCCGCACTCGTTCGAAGAGTTCGTTGACCGTAGGTTGTCCGCCGACATCGATGCGCAGCACCTGCGTGTCGACAAAGAATCCAATCACGCGTTCGCTGCCGGCGGCGCGCCTTGTGGACACCGGTCCGCCAATGCAAACGTCGTGTTGGCCGCTGTAGCGAGAGAGCAGCAGTGCATAGACGCCCAGCAGGGCCATGAACGGCGTCAGCCCCTGGGCTGCCGCCCACGCGAGGAGTGGGGCAGCGCGTTCGGCCTCGAGATCGAACCTGAATTGCCGTCCGTCTGATGAAGCGACCGCCGGCCGTGGCCGGTCGGTCGGCAGTTCGAGCAGTCGCGGCGCGCCGGCCAGAGTGCCCGTCCAGTAATTCACCCGCGCCTGGTTCGTAGCGGCCGCCCGGGCGCTGCGCTCCGAGGCCGCGTAGTCCCCGAACTGGAACGGCATCACAGGCCACGCAGGCTCGGCATGGTTGACGACGGCGCGGTAGGCCGAGGACAGCTCTTGCGCGAACACCAGCATCGAACCGTGATCCGACGCAATGTGATGCATCGTCACGATCAGCGCGTAAGCGCGAGCACCCTGCCTGGCGACTCGGACACTGAGCGGAAAGTCGACGGCAAGATCGAACGGCCGCGACATTTCGTCGCTCATTACGAGATGTGCCTCGCGCGTGTCTTCCGTCGCGATCAACCCGACAACCGCATTGGCCGCAATGCGCTGCGTTGGGCCGTCGCCAGCATCGACAAAGGTTGTGCGGAGGATCTCGTGCCGCGCAACCACGGCGTCCAGTGCCTTCTGCAATGCGGAGAGGTCGAGATCCCCTTCGAGCATCCAGCCGGCGGTCAGGTTAAAGACCGTGGATTCCGGCGACAACTGCTGGAGCAGCCACAGCCGGCGTTGCCCGCTCGACAGTGGCGCCAGATCACGTTCCGGCCTGGCTGTGATTGGTGCGTCGCCGGCGGCGTCATCCTCGCTGAGCAACGCGACGAGCGCGTCGCGTTGCGAGGTAATCGCGGCCTTCAGTTCCGGCGTGAGCCGGCCTTCAGGGGCGCGGACGCGGAGGCGCCCGTCTTCGATCGTCAGGCGCACGCCGGCATTCGCGGCGTCGCGCAGTACTTGCAACACCGGCGTCATAGCGTGAAGTCTTCGTCCGTGTCCGCCGGAGCCGTCGTCACCGACGCGACGGTCTTCCTGGCGAGCGCGCGTTCAAGTGCCTGGGTCTGGCGGCCGAGCACGGGCTGGTCGAGGAAGCCAGCCAGCGGAAGAGTCACGTCGAACAGCTCGCGCACGCTGGTGAGAACCTGGATGGCCAACAGCGAATGGCCGCCGAGCCTGAAGAAGTTGCTGTCGGGAGTCAGGTCCTGCACGCCGAGCGCATTGCCCCAGATCTGGAGAAGAGCCGCGGCCGGATCTGCCGGCGCGGACGGCACCGCAACGGCCGACACTGCGTCCGCAAACAGGCGGGCCATTTCCTTCTGCATCGCGTCGATCGGCCACGTCGAGACGACGACCTGCGTAAAGGGCGTGCCCGCCACGCGCGCCATCACTTCCACGCCTTCAGCCGGCGCGATCGACCGGCCGTGCCAATGTGGCCGGCCCTGCGCGGCGGCCTCGACGGAGGCGGCGACCGTCATGCCCACGTCGCTCCAGTCATCCCAGTTGATGGTGGTCGCGGGCAAGCCCCTGCGGCGCGCCGTCGCTGCGAACGCGTCGAGATACTCGTTGCCGGCGGCGTACCCGGCCTGGCCAAACTTCAACTGCGGCATGAGGCTGCCGAGCGTCGAGCACAGGATGAGGAAGTCGAGGGACTCGCCGGCCAGAAGGTCAACCAGGTGAGAGGCGCCGTGCACCTTCGCGCGAATGGCCGCATCCATCGACTCACGATTGCGCCGATGGATCACGCCACCGCGATCAATGGTGCCGGCCGCATGCACGCATCCATGAATGGTCCCACGTCTCCTGCGGACATCCTCGACGACGGCGCGCAGCTGTTCGAGATCGCCGACGTCGGCCGCGTAGGTGAGAACGGTGCCGCCGGCCCGTTCGATGGCGGCGCGCGTCGTGTTCCAGCGTTCATCGGACGGCGCCCCCCTCCGGCCCACCAGGGCGACCGTTGCGCCGAGGGACTCACCGAGGTGCCGCCCGATCGTGAGGCCGACCCCGCCAAAGCCTCCGGTGACGATGTAGGTGCCATCCTTGCGGAACGGGGTAGCCGCATTCGGCATGGCGACCGATGACCAGGATGGGAGCCAGCGTTGGCGGCCGCGAAGGGCGACCTTCTCGTCGTCCGCCCTATCGCACAGTTCGTCGACCAGGCTGGTGACATCAACATCCGGCGACACGTCGATGTGCCGGCAACGAAGATTCGAATATTCGTGGGGCGCAACCTTCATTGCACCTACGGCGGCGGCCTGCGACGGGTCGATCACCTCTGCACCGGTCACGTCGAGCAGGTCGTCGGTGATGAGCGTCAACGTTGTATCGGCGGCGTGCTCGCCGATGGCGCGCAGCGTGTCGAGGAGGGCATGGAGACCTTGATCAAGGGCGCGATCCAGGTCGCCGCTCGAGCGTCGCAGCCGGAAGACGACGTGGGCGGGCTTAATGGCGCGAACCTGTGCCACGGCTTCGTGGCCTGAGCGCGCCACGCTGACGTGTCCGCCGCGCTGTTCGATGGCGCGCGTCAGCGCCGCATCGCGATCGTCTGCGCTCGTGACGACCAGCCATGTGCCGGCCATGGTGCGAAGGCCCGTCGCGCGGCTTCGACGCGACCAGGACGGAATCGCGAACCACTCGTCGAGCGGACGGTCCTGGCGGTCTGTGTTCGCGGCGCGCGGGGCGGCGCCCCAATGCGAGCTGCGTTGGAATGGATACGAGGGCAGCGCGACCCTGCGGCCGGTCTGTGGTCCGACGGCCGCCCAATCGATCTGGCTGCCGGCCGCCCACAACCGTCCAATCGCGGCGTCGAGCGAGGGCAGTGAGGGCGTCACGCAACGATCATCAGCGACGATCTGTCGCGCAAGCGTTGAGAGCGTCTGATCGGGACCGATCTCCAGCAGCGAGAATGGCGCGTGAGCGTCGAGGGTTCGCACCGAGTCGAGGAAGCGGACGGGTTCGCGAAGCTGACGGCGCCACCGCGCGGGATCCGTTGCCTCATCGGCGGTCATCCACTCACCGGTCAGCGTTGAGACGATCGGGATCGACGGCGCCGACAGCGTGATCGCGCGAGCCGCGCGTTCGAAGGCGACCTCCGCGTCCGCCATCAGGCGTGAGTGGAAGGCGCGCTCGGTGATCAGCGGTCGAGAGGCATAACCGGCAGAAGTGAGCTGCTCACGCACGCGCGCGATTGCCTCTGCGGTTCCAGCGATGACGCAGGACTCCGGCGCGTTGATGGCGGCGATGTCTACTTGTGCGTCCCTGATCAGGTCCTGCAGGGCGGACTCGCTGATGCGTATCGAGAGCATCGTGCCCGGCAGGCACTGGTGCATCAGGCGGCCGCGCTCGCACACGAGGAACATGGCAGCATCGAGCCCGATGACGCCACCGATGCTCGCGGCCGCGTACTCGCCAATGCTGTGGCCAATCAACGCCGCAGGGGCAAGTCCGAACGAGAGCCACGTCCGCGCCAACGCGTATTGCAGCGCGAACAGCGCGGGCTGCGCGTATCGCGTTTCGTGGATCGCGCTGTCGTCGCCGCAGAGCATGGTGCGCAGGTCGAGGCCGAGGTGCGGCCGCGCCGCTTCGGCGCACCGATCGATCCACTCACGCGCGACTGGCTGCGACTCATAGAGCGCGCGCCCCATGCCGGGCTGCTGGGAACCCTGTCCGCTGAAGAGCCACGCTGCGCGTCCATCGCCGGCGGGCGGCCACGCTCCGGCGCCACGGCCACGGGATGAGAGCGCCGCCGCCGCGTCAGCAAGCGATGCCGCCACAACGGCATGTCGGTGCGCATACTCTCGCCGTCCGCGCTGCAGCGTGAACGCGACATCGTCGGCCGCTTCAGGCGACCGTTCGAGTGTTGCAGCGAGGTCCGAGCATGCCGCGCGCAGCGCGGCTTCGCTGCGGGCGGACACCGGGAACACTCGCGACGCCGGCGATACGCCCTGCGGGGCGCCGGACGATGGCGGCTGCTCGAGGATGACGTGCGCGTTGGTGCCGCCGATGCCAAACGCGCTGACCGCTGCACGTCTCGGTGTCTGCGGGAAGGGTAGCGCGCGATCGGCGACGAACAGCCTGCCGAAATCAATGCGTGGATTGGGCGACGAGAAGTGCAACGACGCGGGAATGCGGTCGTGCTTGATGGCGAGGACGGTCTTGATGAGGCCGGCAACGCCGGCGGCCGTGTCTGTGTGGCCGAGGTTGCTCTTGATCGATCCGATGGCGAGCGGGGCGTCGCCCGCGTGCCCATAGGTGTCGTTCAAGGCCTGAATCTCGATCGGGTCGCCAAGTGCGGTGCCGGTCCCGTGTGTCTCGACGTACTGAATCGACGCGGGGTCGGCGCCACTCTGTTGCAGCGCCGCGCGGATCACCTGCGTCTGCCCTTCGACTCCCGGGGCGGTGAATCCCACCTTGCCGCGGCCGTCGTTGTTCGATGCCGAGCCGATGATCACAGCCTCAATGCGATCGCCGTCGGCCATCGCGGCGTCGAGCGACTTCAGGAGGACCACACCGCCGCCACCGCTGCCGACTGTGCCCGCTGCCGCCTCGTCGAACGGACGGCAATGGCCATCGGGCGAGAGGATCATGCCCTCTTCGTAGCGGTATCCAGATGCCTGTGGCACGCGCAGCGAGACGCCGCCGGCCAGCGCCATCTCGCAGCGGCCGGACAGAATCGCCTGGATGGCAACATCGACGGCCACGAGCGAGGTGGAGCACGCGGTCTGTACCGTGATCGCGGGGCCGTGGAGGTCCAGGCGATACGCGACCTGGCTTGCCGCGAAGTCCTTGTCGTTCGCACTGATGGCGGCAAACCCTGCTGCGGTCGTCGGGATGCCGTTGGGATACAGCACCTCGTGCAGATACCCGTTGAAGCCGACTCCGGCGAAGACACCGACGCGCCCGGTGTAGCGGCGCGGATCGTATCCAGCGGAATCCAGCGCCCCCTGCGCGAGCTCGAGCAGCAGGCGTTGTTGTGGATCGATCAGGCGCGCTTCAGCGGCGCTCAGCCCAAAGAACTCGGCGTCGAATTGATCGATGCCATCGACGACGCCGGCCACCGGGACGAATCGCTTGTCTGCGAGAGACGTTGAATCGAGGCCGGCGGAGGCGAGTTCCTCAGGGGTGAAGCGGGTGAGGCACTCCACGCCGTCGATCAGGTTGTTCCACAGCGCATCGACCGAGGGCGACTTTGGATAGCGGCACGCCATGCCGATGATCGCGATGCGGCCCTGCCTGGCCGGCGCGCTGTCATTGGGGGCCGGCACTGCGACCCGGCCCTCGAGATGACGTGCCAGCGTGGCGATGGTCGGATGCGCAAACAGGTCGACGACGCTGACCGCGTCGCCGAAATGCGCCGACAGGCGTTCGTGCGCGCGCACGAGCAGCAGCGAGTGTCCGCCCGCATCGAAGAAACTCTGGTCGCGATTGAACTGCGAGTGCCCCAGCACGTCGCGCCAGACGCCGGCGATGATCTCTTCCGCGTGACTAGAGACGATTGCCGCCCTGGGAAGCGGATTGTGACCGGGAGCCGGCAATGCCCGAGCGTCGATCTTGCCGGTCGTGGTGCGCGGAAACGCGTCCACAAACACGATGTCGGTGGGGCACATCGTGGCCGGCACCCGTTCGCGCAGATGCGCGCGCACGTGTTCAGGTGTGGCGGCGCGTCCCGGATGCGCGACGAGATACGCGACGAGGCGGTCCTCGCCCGCGTGGGCGCGCACCGTGACAAACGCCTGCTCGATTGAGGGATGACTGCGTGCGGCCGCTTCGACTTCGCCGGGTTCGATGCGATAGCCGTGGAACTTCACCTGCCGGTCGATGCGGCCGAGAAACTCGACGCGTCCATCCGCCAGCCAGCGGCCGCGATCCCCAGTGCGCAATCGACGGTCACTCGAGCCGCCCAGGAACCGCTGCGCCGTCAGGTCCGGGCGGCGGTGGTAGCCGTCGGCGACCTGTGGGCCAGCCAGTTCGATCTCACCGGCCGCTCCGATTGGGGCCGGCACGCCACGTTCGTCAACGATGCGCAGCTGGACGCCCGGCAGCGGAGCGCCGATCGCCGGTGGCAGGGTGGGATCGTAGACTTCTGCGGTCGACGCCACGGTGCCCTCGGTCAGCCCGTATGCATTGATGACGCAGGCCTGGTTCCAGCGCGTCATGACGTCTGCGGCAGCCGGCTCACCGCCGATCGCAATGACCTGGAGTTCCGGCCACGGCGTCGGAGGGCACTCGGCGATGAGTGACGGGGGGATCGTCCAGTGCGTGACGCCGAGTCGAGCGAGCGCCGCGATCATCACCCTGCCCGGCATCGATTCCTCCGGAGCGAGGGCGCACACGCAGGCGCCTCGAGACCACGTTGCGAAGATGTCCCCGAGCGCCACGTCGAATGCCGGCGACACCATCTGGGCGACGCGGCTGGCAGCGGTCATGCGCTGCCCGGCGCCCCAGATGTCGCTCATCGCCGCAATGTTGCGGTGCGTGATGCGGACGCCCTTCGGTTGCCCGCTCGATCCGGACGTATAAACCAGGCACGCGACGGCATCCGCCAGGCGCGCATCGCTCGCCGGTTCGACGTGCTCCGGTGTTAACGCCGACAGGAGGAGGCCGTCCTCGGCGTCACGGCCTGCGCTGACCAGCACCACGGCGCCACTGTCGTCGATGATGAATCGCCGCCGTTCGTCCGGCTGCGACGGATCGACCACGACGTATGCCGCGCCCGCGTTGAGGACTCCCAGGATCGCGACATAGAGCGGCACCGATCGCGGCACTTCAATCGCCACGAGTTGGCCCGGCGCGACGCCCATGGCGATGAGGCGCCCGGCCAGTTGCTGCGCGTGCTGTTCAACCTCGCGGTAGGTGTATTCCACGTCGAGGAAGGCGAGCGCCGGTGCATCGGGCGTCTGCGCCGCGTGTCGCGCGAACGTCTGCTCCAGGCGTTCCCATTGCCGCTCAGGTGCGACCGCGCCCTCGAACCTGCGCAGATGCACGGCCTCTTCGTCGCTGACGATCTGAAGATCCTGCAACGCGGTCTCGCCGCCCGACGCGCAGTGGCGCAGCAGCGCAGCATAGTTGGCCCCGAGTCGAGTGATGGTGCCGGCGTCGAACACGTCAGCGCGGTATTCCAGGTAGCCCCTCACGCCGTCGCCGCTGTCGTGCAGCACCAGGCTCAACGGGATCGCTGAGACACCAGGCGGCGTATCGATCGCTGTCGTGGCGGCACCGTCGAGATCGAGCTGCCAGCCCTCTTGGTCCTGCATCGCGAACATCGCCTGGAAGAGCGGTGTGCGATCGGCACGCCGTTCGGGTGCCGAGTCGGCAACGACGATGTCGAACGGCAGATCATGATGATCGAAGGCCGCGGTGGTCACGGTCCGCGCGACCCGCACGGCGGAGGCAAAGGGCGCGGCCGCATCCAGCGTGAAGCGAAGCGCCAGCGTGTTGACGAACGCGCCGATGACGGACTGCGTGGAGGGCAGGCGTCGATTGGCAACCGCGGTGCCGATCACCACGTCCCATTGCCCCGAGTAGCGCGCCAGCAGCGTTGCGAAGGCCGCCGACAGCGTCATGAACGTGGTTGCGCCCTCCCGCTGTCCGAGCGCGCGCAGCTGCGACATCAGCGCGGCCTCGAGGACCACGGGGACGCGTCCCATGCTCGGGGGCACGTTCTGCCGCGACCGCCGACGATCCCCTGGGAGTTCGAGATCGGGCGGGGCGCCAGCGAGCTGACGCTTCCAGAAGTCCCGCTGTTCGGCGAATGGCGCACCTTCACTGCAGGCCCGCTGCCACGCCGCGAAGTCAGCGTAGTGAATCGGCGGCGCATCGAGAACGGCCCGCGCACCACGACGCTCCGCTGCATAGAGCGCCGACAATTCCCGAACCAGGATCGAGGCGGACCAGCCATCGAAGGCACTGTGGTGCGCACTGAAGCTGATGACGTGATCTTCCGGAGCCAGACGATAGATCCGCACGCGGAACGGGAGATCCTTGTCGAGAGCGAAGGGACGGCGCCGGTCGGCCTGCAGTCGCGACTCGAGGTGCGCCTCACGAGCGTGCTCCGGCACGCGCGTCAGATCTTCGACGGGTGAGACATGCGGCGCGGGCTCCCGCACCGACATCCTCAGCGCTCCGCCCTCGACGACGCTGATCGTGCGAAGGGCCTCGTGTCGAGACAGGACAGCCGTGACGCTACGATCGAACGCAACCAGGTCGAACGGGCCGCGCACCCGGTATGTGCCGCCGTGATGGTTGGAGCCGCGCCGGTTCTGCAGGTGTTCCTCGAGCCAGAACTGCTGCTGCACGGCGGACGGCTGCATCACGGCGCTGCGGACCGCCGGCAGGATCGGCGGCAAGCCGCGATGATCGATCGTGCTCAATCGCGCGATCTCGGCGGCGAACCTGCGCACGGTGGAGTGTTCGAACACCGCGCCCGGCGACATGTTGATGCCGAGCCGCTCGCGCACGCGCCACGCCAGGCGGGTCGCGCGCAAGGAGTGGCCGCCCAGCGCGATGAAGTCATCATCCGCGGAGTGCGGACTGACGCCGAGCACTTCGCTCCAGAGCGTGGCGACGAGCTGCTCGAGCCCGGACTCGGGGGCGCCGCAGTCCGGCGATCCCAAACCTGTCAGCTCGCGTGTTGCAAGTGCGGCGCGATCGATCTTGCCGTGGGGCGAGAGCGGCAGCGTGTCCACGGTGATGATCGCGGACGGCACCATGAAATGCGGGAGGTGCCCCCGCAGGAACTCGTTGAGGGCGCTGCGATCAATGCCATCTGGCGATCTCGGCACGACAAAGGCGACGAGGACCTCGCGCTCCCGATGCAGGACGACTGCGGCCTGGCGAACCGATGGATGGCTCGCAAGCGCCGTTTCAATCTCGGCAGGCTCGATGCGGCGGCCGAGGAACTTGATCTGCTGATCGCGCCGGCCCAGGACCTCGAGTTCACCGTCCGGCCGCACCCGTCCACGATCACCGGTCTTGAACAGCCGACGCTGACCGGTCGGATCGAACGGATCCCGGACGAACCGCTCAGCGGTCGCGTCTTCGTCACCGCAGTAACCGGCGGCGAGAGCGGCGCCACCGACATAGATCTCGCCCTCATCTCCCGGCGGCACCAGCTGGCGCGCCGGGTCCAGCAGGTACACGCAGACGTTGTCGATCGGGCGGCCGATCGAGACCCGATCGGCGATCGCGCCGGGCGTGACCTCGCACCACGTGACATCCGCGGAGACTTCCGAAGAGCCGTAGATGTTCAGCAGCGTGACGTGTGGCAGCCGAGCGCGGCAGCGCGCCGCGAGAGCAGGCGAGAGGGTCTCGCCGCTGCAGACGCAGAGTCGCAGCCGCTGCAGCGCCTCATCGGAATCCGCGATCGCATCGAGCAGCGCTTCGAGCAGCGACGGGACCAGCACGACTCGCGTGACGTGATGGTGCGCGAGTGCCTGCGCGAAAGAGCGGGCATCGCTCACCACGCTGTCCTCGAAGATCACGAGCGGGACGCCGCTGGTTAGCGGGCCGAAGATCTCCCACACCGAATCGACAAAACCGACCGTGGTCTTCTGCGCGCAGGCCTCGTCGCTCCAGCAAGGATAGGTGCGGCGCATCCAGGCGATGCGATTCACGATGCCGCGATGCAGGCCGGTGACGCCGCGGGGGCGTCCCGTGGATCCGGACGTAAACAGCACGTATGCAGCGGCGTCCGGGTCACGGGCAATTGCCGGCTCCGTGGACGACGCCGCGGTCAGACTCGCGGATTCGCGGTCGAGGTGTAACAGTCTTGATTCGCCCGGGAGTCGCTCGACAAATTGTTCGCGACTGATGACCAGCGACGGCTGCGCGATTGCGGTCATCAGCCGGATGCGCTCCAGCGGATACGCCGGATCAATCGGAAGGTAGGCCGCCCCGGCTTTCATCACCGCCAGTGCGGCGATCACAAAGTCCGCGGATCGCTCGAGGCAGATGCCCACGCACGCGCCCGGCTGGACGCCGCGCGCGAGCAGCAGGTTGGCAAGCCGGCTGGAATGCTCGTCCACCGCGCCGATGGTCCAATCGCCGCGGCGATCACGGATTGCGAGTGCCCTGGCGTCAGCGCGCACTTGCTGCGCGAACAGCTCGGGGACCGTGCTGCGGTGGGCAGAGGTCGCGTGCCCTTTCGGTTGTTCAAGAAGTCGCGCCGCGGTTGCGGCTGGGGAGATCGACGGCAGCGCATCGATTGACGCATGTGGCGCGGCCGATGCCGCGTCCAGGAACACCGGCAGCCCGTCGGTAATTCTTTCGATGGTGGCCGACGAGATGCGGGTGGCGTCATAGTCGATCAGGCAGTCCAGCGTGCCTCGATCGTTGTAGACCTCGAGCACCATCGCGTACGGCGAGTGACCGCCGGCGATCCGCCACTCGCTCGTTTGCAGTCCGGTCATGTCGTGCGGCTGCGTCGAGGCCTTGTGATAGTTGATCGCAACTTCGTTGCCGCCCCGAGCCCCCGGCGTCGCCAGAGCACGCACCAATTTGAAATGCGGCACCGGTCGCGCGAAACCCCATCGCAGACGATCGTGCACGTGACCGAGCAGTTCGACGAACGTTGGCGACGGCGCCAGCTCCAGGCGGAGCACGACCGTATCGACGAGTGCGCCGATGATGTCCTGGACTTCAGGGCTGCGGCGCGTAGACCGGATGATGTTCAGCGACAGGTCGAGGTCACCGCTGACGCGGCTCAGCGTCACCGCAAGAGCCGCCGACAGCGCGCCGAACGTGGTGGCACCATGCTCGCCTGCGATCTGTTCGACCTTTGCGGCCAGCGACGCATCGATCGAAAATCGCCGGTGGGCGCGCTGCTCAGCGGGCTGGTGAAGCGGCGGCGAGAATTCGAGCGATCGGGAGGTGCCCGCGAGGTGCGTGCGCCAGTCTTCGATATCGCGGGCGATCTGCGCGTGACGACGGGCGCGGTCCGCCGCCGCATACTCCGCGTATCGCACCGGCAGCGCAGGCAACGTCGCGCCGTCACCGTTGTAAAACGCGGCGAGGTCGCGCTGGAAGATCGCGGCGCTCATGCCGTCGACGACGATGTGGTGGAAGACGACCACGAACACGTGTTCGCGAGCGCCGATCCGAATCAGGTGAGTGCGCCAGGGCGGAGCAGCGGCCAGATCGAAGGGCGGCGCCGCCATGTGCCGCAGAAATGACTCGCACGCCGGGCTCTTCCAGGCGATGGCATCGCCTTCCGGCGCATCCGCCATCGCCAGGCGAACAGGCGAGGCCGGAATGACGCGCTGGCCAGGCTGCGAGTCGTCTGTCGAAAAGATCGTGCGAAGGATGTCGTGGCGTGCCGCGACCGCGGTCAGCGCGGCTTCGAGCCGAGCGACATCCAGGTCGCCGATGAGCCGAAGGGCACTGATATTGTGGAAATCCGCCAGGCCGCTCGCGAAACGGGACCCCAGCCAGATGCCTTCCTGCTCGTAGGAAAGCGGCGCCATGGCGCGGCCGTCAGCCGACACGAATTCCGTTCCCGAGTTGTCGAACGACGAGCTCATTTGCTGGAAATCCGAAGCATCGAATTTAGCCCAGCTCAGACCGCTTACCCAACAGCGAATCGACCCAGAAACCTGAGAAATGTCTTATTTCTAAGGGATGTCCTATGCTGGGAGCAGCCGAGATGCCTTATTCACTTCAGAAGGAGCCTGACGTCCTGCGGATGGCGTACTCCGGGACGTTGAGCGCCGCGGAGCTGCATGGGTCACTCGACGAGGCCGATCGCCTGTTGGCGGCCAGTGCGCGCTGGCCGGACAACCTCGTGGATCTGCGTGGCGTTGAGCTCAGCGCGCTCGGATTTGCCGACATCATGAGCGTCGCCAAGCGGCGCGAGTCAATCACGCCGCCGAACCCAATCCGAACGGCCATCGTCGCTGATTCACCGACGTTGATGGGGTTTGCCCGGATGTTCCAGTCGCTCAATCACAACCCGAACATCACGATTCGCGTCTTCGGCGAAATGGACGAAGCGGTGACGTGGCTGCAGGAGCAGCCACGCTAGACTCGCTTGCCCGGCCAGTGGCCAGGCGACTCCAGTCCTGCTACGCCGCTTCTTCGCCGGTCAGGATCAGCTCGACCGAAATCGGCTGGCCTTCCATCTCGAACGGGCAGCGGGCGCGTCGAACGGCGCTCAAATACGTGGTCGAGAAGTCCGAGCCGATCGTCACTGTCGGCACCGCGATCGCCGAGGCCGGTTCGATGGCCGCCAGCTTGTTGCGGAAGGTGCCGGCGACCATGTTGGCCACTTCACCCATCGCGTCGGGGATCTCGCTGGTGATCTCTTCCTGGGCCATGCCGAGCATCGCGCCGGCAATGTTGCGGGCCGCGTCGACCGAGCTATGGATGCAGACGAGGCCGCGGCGGTGGCCGGCAAAGGCCACGGTGGCGACGACGTTGGCGCCCCTGCGATCCGCGTCGGTGTCGACCGGCGGCATGCGCACCAGCGGCTTGAACACCATGGTTTCGAAGACCTCTTCGGTCGAGGTCATCAGGTTCGACAGCAAGTCTGCGGGAATGGTCATCGTTACCTCTAGGCCTTCATGGCCGACTGGATTTTTTCCTTGATGGTGTCCGGCGTAAACGGCTTCACAACGTAGTTGTTGACGCCGGCCCGCAGGGCTTCTTTGATATCGTCTTCAGCGGCGTTGGTGGTGACCATCAACACCGGCAAGGCCTTGGTCGCGGCGTTGGCGCGGACCGCCTTGATGAAGTCGATCCCACTCATCTCGGGCATGTTCCAATCGGTGATCACCATGTCCACCGGCGTGGACGCCAGCTTGTCGACGCCTTCGCGGCCGTTGCCGGCCTCGTGGAACTCCTTGTAGCCCAGTTTGTTGAGCGTGTTGATGATGATGCGGCGCATCGTGCTCGAATCGTCGACAATCAGAAAGCGCATAAGTACTCCAAGTGGCTGCGAATCAGTTCGCTCGTAGGGGTCAATCGGCAGATCCGTGCTAGGGTTGAATTGGGACCGACGATGAAGGAAATCCCCCCTCCCGAATGGCTCGAGCGCGCCAACCGGCTGGCCCTGACGGCCCGCCTGCTGTCGAGCACCGTGCACGACGTCAACAACGCCCTGCAGGTAATCGCCGGAAGCGTCGAATTACTGCAGATGGCCCCGGCGGCGAGCGAGATGATTCAGCGCCGCATCACCGCGATCGACACGCAATCCAAACGTGCCTCGAAGCTGCTCCAGGACCTGACGGAGTTCGTGCGGGATGCGAGGGCGCTGGCGGAGACCATCGAACTCAAGGCCCTGGCCGAGCAGGTGCTGGCCACCCGCCACTACGCCGTCACCAAGCTGCGCATCACGGCGTCGGTGGAAGGCGAGCCGGTCACGGTCCGCGCCAATCCAAAACATCTGCAGCAGATCCTGCTGAACCTGCTGGTCAACGCGGAAGACGCGCGCTGCTCAACGCTGGTGATTCGGGTTGTGAAGGAAGGTGCGCTGGCGGTCGTCTCGATCGAGGACAACGCCGGGGCCCGGCCGGAAGATGCGACCCGGGACAACCTTGGTATCGGGCTCGAAGTCTCGCAGTGGCTGGCGCAGAACAACGGCGGTGCGGTTGCATACGAACCGGTCGCCGGTGGATCCCGCGCACGACTGACACTGCCCGCCGTGCCCTAGCGCGCCGGCAGGGCCTCGGCGCAACGCCCGCGCTCAGGCCGCGGACGTATCAATGCCACCGAGGCGCTGCAGCTTGTCGATCAGCGTGGTGCGGCTCAAGTTCAGCAATCGCGCCGCCTGGCGCTTATTGCCACCAGTCTTCTCCAGGCCGCGCGTCAGTAGTTCGCGCTCCAGCTGCGCCATCACCGCGGAGAAGTCCAGGCCTTCGTCCGGGATCGTCACTGGCGCGAGCATCGCCGAGCGGCCCGGGCTGCGGACGTCTTCCGGCAGCATCGACGGCTCGATCTCGCGGGCGTTGCCGCTGATCGCGACCGCGTGCTCGATGGCGTTTTCGAGCTGGCGGATGTTGCCCGGCCACGGATAGTCCATCAACAAGCGCAGCGCCGCCTGGCCCATCGTGCGGGCCGGAATGCCGTTGCTCTTGCACGACTTCTGCACGAAGTGGTTGGCCAGCAGGGCAATGTCTTCGCGACGTGAGCGCAGCGGCGGCAGCGTGATCGGCACGACGTTGAGGCGATAGAAGAGGTCTTCGCGGAACGTGCCTTCCTTGACGAGCTTCCGCAGGTCGACGTTGGTCGCCGCCACGACGCGGATGTCGAACTTGAACGGCCGCGATTCGCCGACGCGCTCGATCTCGCGTTCCTGCAGCGCGCGCAGCAACTTGGCCTGCAACGACAGCGTCATCGACGACACTTCGTCGATGAACAGCGTGCCCTTGTGCGCCATTTCGAAGCGTCCGACGCGCGAATTGACCGCGCCGGTGAACGCGCCCTTGACGTGACCGAACAGTTCCGCCTCCGCCAGACCTTCCGGAATGGCGGCCGCGTTGAAGGCCACGAAGTGATGGTCGCGCCGCGGGCTGTTGTAGTGAATGGTCCGCGCGATCAGTTCCTTACCGGTGCCCGTTTCGCCGTGGATCAGCACGGTGCTGTTCATCGGCGACACGAGTTCGAGCGACGAGAACACGTGCTGCATCGGGGCGCTCTGGCCAACCACGCTCGCGAAGCTGAATCGATCGTGCAGCTGCGCGCGCAGTTCGGCATTTTCCTGCAGCAGCCGGCGCTCGTTGATGCCGGTGTGCAGCACCTGCGCGAGCTGCGTCAGCTGGAACGGCTTGATCAGGAAGTCGATGGCGCCGCGCTTGATGGCCTTGACCGCTTCTTCGACACCTCCCCAGCCCGTGATGACGACGGCCCGGATCTCCGGGTAGCGGGCGAGTGCTGCGTCAAGGACGTCCATGCCGTCCGCGTCCGGCAGTCGCAAGTCGACCACCAGGCCGTCATAGGCAAAGCCTTCGAGGCGCGATCGAGCGTCGGCGGCATCGAGCGCCTGCGCGACTGCAAACCCCTTGGCTTCAAGGGAATCCGCAATGATTTGACGAAGTTCTGCTTCGTCTTCAACGACAAGGACCGTGGGCTGCGAGAGTTGGGACATAGGGGAATTTCCGAAAACCGACCGTACTACGATCGAGTCATCTCGACCTTTAAAGTTTTTCTAGAACTGCCGATTTATAGACCGAGCAAAGCAACCAGCATGCCAAGCCCATCAAATCGACCCCACTGGGAAGTCATGGTGGTAGACGACGACGAAGCGATTCGTGAGCTTATCGTCTCGTATTTCAATGGTTTAGGGATGCTCGTGACCGGCGCGCAAGACGGCCGCGCCGCGATTGCGACCCTCCAACGCTCCTCCGGACGCTTTGGTCTCGTGGTCACCGACCTCAATCTTCCCGGCGCTGATGGATTTGCCGTCCTTCAGGCCGCCCGTCACGCCAATCCGAACTGCTACGTGGTCATCGTCACGGGCTACGCGTCGCTTGATTCGGCGATCCACGCCGTCCGCGTCGGCGCATACGACTACCTCACCAAACCATTCTCAATGGGGCAGTTAGACGTGGTCCTGACCCGCATCACCGACCGCATGTCGCTTGAACGCAGCAGCCGCGAGCGGCAGCGTGTGCCCGGCCAGATCGCCGGAGCGCCGGGCGATGGCGGCGCCGCGTTGGCGGCCCTGGAGGACCGTTTGGAGCGCCTGGAGTCGGCCCTCGCGCGGATTGAGACGCGGCTCGAGATGGTGTCTGGATCGCCGTTCGCCCGACTATAGGCTGTCGGCCATCCGACACCGGGCGCGGATTCAAGATCCCGCGAGAACCGTCGATTTCTCTGCACATCTCATTCAAGTCCGACACATCAGCTGATGTGGCACCAGCCTTGCTCAAGGCTGGTTGCGTGAACGACATCTCAGACGGCGCCATCCTCGCAGCCCTTCGACGGCAGATGACCCAGGCCGTTGCAAAACAGACGGCCGCGGCCAGCAACCTCGCGAACATCGACACGCCCGGCTACAGGACGCGTGAAGCGTCGTTCGACGCGGTGCTGGACGACGAACTGGGTGCGTCACTGTCTCTCTCAAACGCCGGACATATCGGCGATGGTGGCAACGACCCGACCTCCGCGATGAACGAGGTTGAGGGCCTGCCGACGCGCCGCGACGGTAACAACGTGCAGCTCGATCGTGAGTTGCTGGCCATGACCAGCGCCGCGGGCGAGTTCAGCAAGGCGCAGACCGCGCTGGCTGCGAAGTTCCGGCTGGTGCGCTACGCGATCAACGAGGGCCGTTAGTCATGTCACTGGGCAACGCCATCACCGCATCGGCCAGCGCGCTCAACGCGCAGCGCGCGCGCATGGAGATCGCGGTTTCGAATCTCGCCAACGCGGAATCGACGCGGGGCGCCGACGGCCAGCCGTATCGCCGGCGCGACGTCGTGTTGTCGACCTCCCCGGTGGGCGGCTTCGACATGGAGATGAGCCGCGCCGGCGCCGTTGGCGTCGAGGTTGCGCAGATTGTCGAAGACACCGAGCCGTTCAAGCGCCGTTTTGAACCGGCACACCCTGATGCGGACGAACAGGGCTTTGTTTCCGTGCCGAACGTCGACGTCCCCGAAGAAATGTTGGACATGCTCGGCGCGGCGCGCGCGTATCAGGCGAACCTGACGGCGATCAACGTGATCCGCGACACGATTCAGCGTTCGCTGGAGCTCGGGAAGTAAGCCATGCCGATTGAAATCAACGGTGCCACGGGGTCCATTGGTTCCATTGGTTCCAAAAGGCCGGGTTCTGCCGGCGTTGCCGGTTCCGCGGCTCCGTCGGGTGAAACGTTCGCGGATGCGCTGTCAGGCTTGCTCTCGTCGGTCGACGAATCGGCCGGCCAGGCCAACAGCGCCGTCACCAACATGCTCACCGGCAAAGGTGACGTGCACGAAGCCATGATCGCGCTGCAGCGCGCGGAAACCACCCTTCAGTTGACCGTGCAGGTCCGTAACAAGCTTGTGCAGGCGTATCAAGACGTGATGCGCATGCCTATCTAGCGTCTGATCTGCCGTGAACCCAGAGCAGATTCTCGAGCATTTCAAGAAGCTGAGCGCGACACTGTCGCCGCGTCAGATGATCACGATGGGAGCGACCTTCCTCATCGTGGTGGGCCTGATCGTCGGCGCCGCGTACTGGGTCAACGCGCCGTCCTATGCCTTGCTCTATTCGGACCTCGACCCCGAGTCCGCCAACCAGGTCGTGACGCGGCTGAAGGCCGCCAAGATCCAATACGTGCTCGACGACGGCGGCCGCGCAGTGCGCGTGCCGGTGGACCGGCTCGATGAACTGCGTCTCGACATGGCGTCGCAGGGACTGCCGACGACGGGCCGCATCGGCTTCGAAGTGTTCGACCGCACGGCGTTCGGCACGACTGAATTTCTCGAACAGGTGAACTTCCGGCGTGGCCTCGAAGGCGAACTGGGACGCACGATCGCGACCATCGCCGAAGTGGCCAGCGCACGCGTCCACATCGCGATACCGAAGGACACGCTGTTCACCGGCGACCAGCAGCAGGCCAAGGCCTCGGTCGTCCTCAAGCTGCGCAACAACCGTCCACTCGCCGCGTCCACCGTTGCCGGCATCGCCGGGCTCGTGGCGGCGAGCGTCGAAACGCTGCGCCCCGAAGCCGTCGTCATCATCGACACCTTCGGCCGGCCGCTGTCACGCACCGCTGATAGTGAAGATGACGTGGTTGCGGGGGCGCCGCTCGAGCGCCAGCAGCGCATCGAACGCGACATGGCGGCGAAGGTGGTGGCGCTGCTCGAACCGGTGGTGGGACCAGGGCACGTTCGCGTGAACGTGGCCGCGCGCATCAACGGCAACTCGCAGGAAGAAACTGAAGAGCGCTGGGATCCGACCACGGTCGTTCGCAGCCGGCAGTCGTCGAGCGACAGTTCGAGCAGCGCGCTCGCCGGCGGAGTCGCCGGGGTGCGGGCCAACACGCCGCCGGCCGGCACGCAGGCCACCGCCAAGCCGATCGTGACGCCGGCCCCGGTCGTCGGGGGCCGCACCACGGAAACCACCAATTTCGAAGTGAGCAAGCTGACGCGCCACACCATTGCGCCGCGCGGCGACCTGTCGCGCATCTCGGTCGCCGTGATCCTCGATGACGTGCGGACGACGACCAAGGACGAACAGGGCCAGACGCAGGTGACCGCGAAGGCCCGCACCCAGCAGGACATGGAGCGGATTCGAGGCCTCGTTGCCGCGGCGGTGGGTCTCGACACCGAGCGTGGCGACCAGCTGACCGTGGAGAACATCGCCTTTGGCGAGACGCCGATCGAGGAAGCGCCGCCGGTCGGCTGGTTCCAGCGCATCACGCCGGAAGTGAACGACTGGGTGCCGATGGCGATGCGCACGGTCGCGGTGTTGCTGGTGCTGGCGGTTGGCTTCTTCGGCCTGCTGCGCCCGATGGTTCGCGCGTCGTTCCCGCAGCCGGCGCTGCCGGAGGGCATGGTCGGCGCGGCGCCGATGGGCGGCCTGCCGCAGATCGTGCGCACGGTCGAGGACATGGAAGGCGAGATCGAGGCGGAACTCGACGCCAATAACCCGTCAAGTCCCGAGGCCCGCCGCCTGCCGGTGCTGACGAAGCGCATTGCGAAGAAGGCTGAGACCGAACCCGAGCAGGTCGCGCGCCTGGTGCGTTCGTGGCTGGTCGAGGAAGAGCGGTAATCCGTGGCGACCCCCACCGTTCCGAAACCCATGACCGGCGCCCGCAAGGCGGCCATCGTAATGATGGCGCTCGGCGAAGAGCGGTCGGCCAAGCTGTTCAAGTATCTCCAGGAAGAAGAGATCGAGCGCATTGCGCGCGAGGTCGCCGCGCTCGGCAGCGTGCCTGCCGGCGAAGGCGAGGTGGTGCTCAACGAGTTCCACCAGATGACCAGCGCGAGCGACTACCTGACCACCGGCGGCGTCGAACACGCGCGCCGGCTGTTGACGAAGTCACTCGGTCCGGAGCTGTCGCGGCGCATTCTCGATCGCGTCATCAAGTCGTTCAATACCAACCAGGGTTTCGCGACGCTCGAGAAGGCGAACCCGCTGCAGTTGTCGAAGTTCATCCTCGGCGAGCACCCGCAGACGATCGCGCTGATTCTCGCGCACCTCAACGCCGGCAGCGCCGCGCAGCTGGTCAGCCAGTTGCCGGACGAAATGCGCGCCGACGTGTTGATGCGCATGGCCAGCATCGAAGATATCTCGCCCGACGTCATCGGCCGCATCTCGAGCGTCATCGACCAGCGGCTGAAATCGCTGGGTGGTGGATCGCGCGAACAGCATGGCGGCGTGCGCGCGGTGGCCGAACTGTTCAATCGCCTCGACCGCAGCGTCAGTCAACCGGCGCTGGAACGTATCGAAACGGAATCGCAGGACCTGGCGGTGCAGATCCGCAACCTGATGTTCGTGTTCGAAGACATTGCCGCGGTTGAAGACGTGGGTATCCGGGAGATCGTCAACCGGGCGGACAAGAAGGTGCTGACGGTGGCGTTGAAGGGCGCGAGCGAAGAGATCCGCACGCGGTTCTTCGCCAACATGTCGAAGCGCGCGTCCGAACTGCTCAAGGAAGAAATGGAAATCATGGGCGCGGTGCGCCTGCGCGACGTCGAGAAGGCGCAGCACGACATTGTCGCCATTGCCCGCAAGCTCGAGGAGGAAGGCTTGATCACGACCGGCGCCGGTGCGGGTGAGCCGTATGTCGTCTAAAGCGAGACGGCTGCAGAACCCACAGCACTTCGAACCCTACGACTGGTCAGGGGAGCAGCAACCCGGCACCCGGCCGCGCGTCAGTGCCCCGTCGGCGCCGCCGCTGGCGGCCCCGGCCCCGCAGGCCCCGACCGTGCCGCAGATCTCGGCGATCGAGCGAGCCACCATCGAACGTGATGCTTTCGGCCAGGGCTTTGCCCAAGGCGAACGCGCCGGCGCTGAGGCCGCGGCCGCCCGCAGCGAAGCGGTCTTGCAGCGACTGAAGCAGACCGTGGGCGAGCTGCAGGCGCTGCGCGCGGAAATGATTCACAAGACGGAACGCCAGGTGGTGGAGCTGTCGATTGCGATGGCCCGCCGGATCGTGCATCGCGAGATCACGCTCGACCGCGAACTGCTGACCGCCATGGCGCGCGTGGCGCTCGACCGGCTCGGCGAGTCGGCCAACGCGACGATCCGCCTGCATCCCGACGACTATGCCGCCACCGCCGGCACGCAGGAGCAGAACACCGGCGTCGTGCGAGTCGTCGCGGATCCGATGGTGCGCCGCGGCGGATGCATGGTGCATTCGGAGTTTGGCCTGATCGACGTCAGCGCCGACGCACAGATCCAGGAGCTCGCCACCGCGCTGCTCGGCAGCGACGATTCCCGCCAGCATCTGCAGGCCGAGGCCAGCCTTGTTGTCGCCTGAGCGCGGCGACGAGATCGCTCTCGACGCGTACTTCGACGTCGTACAGAACGCGCAGCCGGCGCCGATGATCGGCCAGGTGTCGCGCGTGGTGGGACTGCTGGTCGAATCAAGAGGTCCGCAGGCGCGCATCGGCGAAGTCTGCGAGCTGCGCCGCGGCGACGGCACCCCCGTGCCGGTTGAGATTGTCGGTTTCCGCGATGGACGCCTGCTGTCGGTGCCGCTCGGCGATACGAGCGGCATTCGCCCGGGCGATCGCATCGTGGCCCGCGGCGGCGTGTTGTCCATGCCGGCGGGCGAAGCCATGCTCGGCCGCGTGATTGACGGGCTCGGCGAACCGATCGACGGCCTGGGGCCGCTGCGAGTGCGCGACCGGGCCCTCTTGAAACCGCCATCCCTGAACCCGCTGGCGCGCGCCTCGATCACGGTGCCAATGGCCACCGGCGTGCGCGCCATCGACGGTTTGTTGACCTGCGGACGCGGGCAGCGCGTCGGCCTGTTCGGCGGCAGCGGCGTCGGCAAGAGCACGTTGCTGGGCATGATGGCTCGCGGCACCGCCGCCGATGTCGTCGTGCTGGCGCTGGTCGGCGAACGCGGACGCGAAGTCCGCAGCTTCATCGAGCACGATCTTGGTCCGGGTGGCCTCGAGAAATCGGTCGTCGTCGTGTCGACGTCAGACAGCCCGCCGCTGGTGCGGCTGCGTGCCGCGTACGGGGCGACGTCGATCGCGGAGTACTTCCGCGACAAGGGGTTGAACGTCCTGCTGATGATGGACTCGGTGACGCGTTTCGCCATGGCGCAGCGCGAGGTGGGCCTGGCGGCAGGCGAGCCGCCGACCGCGAAAGGCTATCCGCCGTCAGTGTTCGCGCTCCTGCCGGGTTTGCTCGAACGGGCGGGCAACGTGCGCGGCAGCGGCAGCATCACCGCCATCTACTCGGTGCTCGTCGAAGGTGACGACACCAATGAACCGATCGCCGACGCGGTACGCGGCATTCTCGACGGCCACATCGTGCTGTCGCGCGATCTCGCGGGCCGCAATCACTATCCGGCGATCGACATCCTCTCGAGCATCAGCCGAACGATGCCCCAGGTCACCGACCAGGAGCACCGCAGCAAGGCCGCGCAGGTGCGCGAATGGCTGGCGACGCTTCGCGACAGCGAAGACCTGGTCAGCGTCGGCGCCTACGTCAAGGGCTCGAACCCGCGCATCGACACCGCGCTCGAGCGCCGCGATGCCGTCAGCCGCTTCTTGTGTCAGGCCTCTGACACGCGTGGCAGCCTGCCGGACGCGCTCAGCGCGCTGCACGCCATCTAAGCCCCGGTTCCTGATATGCGGCCCTTCCGATTTCGCGCCGCCGCTGCGCTCGACATCCGCCGCAAACTCGAAGATGAAGCGCGCCTGCGTCTGGCGCACGCGCAAAACGCCCTGAAAGACGCGCAACAACGCGTGCTCGATGCCGAGCAATCGACACGCGAGTCGGCGCAACGTCTCGTTCTCGCGCAACACGACGGCCTTTCCGCTGGAGTGATCGGTTGGCACCAAAGTTGGATACGCAGACAGCGACAAGAGGCGGACGCGTGCAAGCGCGCCGTGGTGGTATCGACCACGGTCGTGCAACGCGCCTCCGCCTCGGTCGCTGACGCGTTTCAACAGCGGCGCGCACTCGAGCGATTGAAAGATCGCGCGCTTCGCCGGCATACCGCCGCCGTCAGCAGGCACGAACGCAACGAGATGGACTTGCTGGCCAATCTGCGCTACGTCGCGCAGACGCCCAGCGAGCGAGGAGCGCAGGGTGACGATCGATCGGACGACGCAGGGTAGCAACGCGCAGAGCACGGCGGCCAAGAAAGAACAGGATCCGCTGGGCCGCGACGCCTTCATGAACCTGTTGCTGACGCAGTTGCAGCACCAGGACCCCACGCAGCCGCAAGCCGACGGTGAGTTCCTGGCGCAACTCGCGCAGTTCTCGGCGCTCGAACAGCTCACGCAGATGAACAAGAAGCTCGACAGCATGGCGGCCTTCTTCAACCAGGTGGATTCGGCGACGCAGGGCGTCCAGCAAGCGGAGGCGAAGTAATGGGTTTTTCAGCCAGTCTTTCGGGTCTCAACGTCAATCAGCAGAAGCTGAATGTCATCGGTAACAACCTCGCCAACATCAACACCATTGGCTATAAGGCCAGCACCGTGCAGTTCATGGATCTCGTCAGCCAGTCGGTTGGCGGCTCGAGCCTGAACCCGATGCAGGTGGGCCTCGGCGTGACGACCGGCTCGATCTCGCCCAGCTTCAAGCAGGGCGGCATCGAGAACACCGGCGTGCCGACCAACGTCGCCATCCAGGGCAATGGCTTCTTCGTGGTCGGCGACACGAGCAATCGGTCCTATACGCGTGCCGGCGACTTCTCGTTCGACGCCGACGGCATGCTGGTGACGTCCGACGGACTGCCGGTGCAGGGCTATTCGGCGGCCGACCCGGTGACCGGTGCCATCATCACGACCGGCCAGCCCGGTAACATCGTCGTGCCACCGGGCGTGCTGCGCCAGCCGACGCCGACCTCGCAGTTCGGCACCGTGACCAACCTCAATTCGAGTGCTGCGATTGGCGACACGTTCACCGCCTCGGTGCAGGTCTACGACTCGCTCGGCACCCCACATGTTGCCACCATCACCTACACCAACACCGCGCCCGGCGCGTGGGACTACGAGATGACGGTTCCGGGCGAGGAGATCGCCGGCGGCACCGCCGGCACGCCGGAAGTCCTTGGGACGGGCAGCGTGACGTTCGATGGCGACGGCAAGCTCGACCAGGTGGACGGTGCCGCAGCCGCGGATGTCACGATCACCGGGCCGTCGTGGGCGAACGGCGCCACCGCAGTTGACTTCGTGTGGGACCTCGTTGACGACAACAACGTGGCGACCATCACCGGTTTTGACGGTCCGTCCGCCACGTCTTCGGTGACGCAGAACGGCGCCGCGGCCGGCACGATCAACAGCATCAGCATCAACGCCACCGGCGAGATCCTGGCGACGTTCGGCACCGGCAGCAGCGTGTCGGTCGGCCAGCTCGCGATGGCGAACTTCAACAACCCGCAGGGCCTCGTGAAGCTCGGCTCGAACCGGTATGGAGAAAGCGCGTCTGCCGGCATCCCGAACGTCGGCGTGGCCGGCACCGGCGGCCGCGGCTCGCTGATCGGCAGCTCGCTCGAACAGTCCAACGTCGACATCGCGCAGGAGTTCACGCAGATGATCCTCGCGCAGCGCGGCTACCAGGCCAACTCGAAGAGCATTACCGTGGCCGACGAACTGCTGGTCGACACGCTGAACCTCAAGCGATAAGGCGCTGACGTGATTTCGTTCGGACCTGAATTCGCGACTGATCCGACTGCGATGGAGGCGGTGCCCGCATCGGGCACTGCGCCATCCGCAGGACCGGATGCGGATCTGTTCAACGCGGTGCTCGGCCAGATGATGGGGCAGGACGATGTTGCCCTCGGCGGCGCACCAGCGAATGGTGCTATCGAGGCGTCGCTCGACCGGGAGAGCGAAGCGTCCGCTGACACCGATCCCACCGAGCTGGTGAATCCACTCTTCATCGAGGGCGCGGCCCCGGCGATGCAGCTGGCACCGGTGGCAACTCTCGTCTGGACGATTCCAGCGGCGGCAGCCACGTCATCGCCGGCGTTCACTGCGGCTGCACCGACGCTGACGGAATTTGCTGCGGCTCCATTAGCGGAGGCGACCGAGTCGGCCGTGCCGATGCCTGATGCGTTTGCGGCTGTCGATTCGCCGGCGGGTATGCCGTCACCGATCGACACGCCGCCTTCTTCAATCGGCTCGCCGGCCGCGGCCGCGGACGTGCCCCTTGACCTCAAGGCTGGCGCTCCTTCGCACGAGACACACGCAAGGGCCGCGGCTCCGCGTCTGCCGAATATCGAAGGCAAGCCTGCAGCAGCGGCGGAGGCGCCACTGGCGGCGCCGGTTGATCCGGCGGCATTGCCCGAATCTGCCGAGCGCAAAACGCGAGCGGAGTTCGCCCCGGAGATCGCCGACGCCATCAGCAGGCACGAACGTCCATCCAGGGCTGCAAAGAACGAGAAGGCGCCGGTCGAACCCAGGATTGACCCGGCTGGAATCCGGCCGCTGCCGTTCGTCGCCGTTGAGCGGGCCTACGCCGGCAATGAGGCGGGCACGGCGAAATCCTTCGACGCGCCGAAGGAACAGGCGCCGTTTGCCAACCCCTCGTCGAGTCCGGCGCCGGCCGCGGTGCCGGCCTTCGTGGTTCCGGTGGACGGGCGCTCGATGCCGAACGCTCCTGCGGCGGCGGTGCTCGAGACTGTCGACATCCCGGCCGCGATGGCTCGGGACATCGACACGCATGTCCCCGGCCAGATCGTCCAGTCGATCCGCCTGCAGGCGCACAACGGCGGCGGCGAAGCGATCATCCGCCTGAATCCTGGCTACCTCGGTGAGGTGGTGGTGGCGGTGAAGGTCGAGCAGGGCAACGTGTTTGCGTCGCTGCAGGCCGAGACGCCGGCCGTGCGTCAGTGGGCGGAGCGCAACGAATCGGTATTGCGCCAGGCCCTGGCGGAACAGGGATTGCAGCTCGACAAGTTGACCGTCGCCGAAAAGGCGTCGGAGAGCGAGCGCGAAGGCGCTCGTGACGAGGCGCGCGATGAGGCGCGTGAAGAACATTCGCAACAGCAACCACGGCGACGTCGGCCGCAGTCCGACGAGGCCACGTTCGAAGTCACCGTTTAAGGCCACAGAAGGCGCGGACAGCGCAGAGCGAAGGAAACATGAACACGATCGGCACGAACAACTCATCGTCTGTGAACAACCCGATCAGCGATTTGATCTCGAAGGTCATGGACAAGTACGACACCAACAAGGACAAGAAGCTGAACTCCGACGAGTTCGGCTCCTTCCTGAACGGCCTGCTCGGGGGCAGTGGATCGAACTCGTTCACGGCGACGGCGACGGCCGATGAGGTCGACCAGACCATTGCGGCAGATCGTCCGTTGCCGCCCTTCAAGCCGACCACGGCGAACTGGGCGCTGATGCACGGGTTCAATCCGACGAACTATTACGACTCGGACATGAACACCATGAAGTACCAGTTCGCGCGCATTGCCGCTGACTACGACCCGAAGCAGCCCGGCGCACTCGAAAAGGTCTTCAACGATCCGCGCTTCAAGACGGCGTTTCCCAACGCGCAACTCGTCGGCCACGACAGCATCGACTTCGGCGGCCAGTTGAGCGAAGGCGACGGCACCGGCGTGGCGGTCCACCGCGTCGACGTCGGCGAGACCTTCCAGCAAAACCGCAGCGGCAACGCGTGGCAGTGGCTCGACCTCGTGAACGGCTAACAGCGCATCACCCCCCTGAACACCTGGTGTCAGGCCGCCGTCATGGTGGCCGGTAGTTCGACTCCCCCCGAAGAAAACCCTTCAATTTCCGCCTGAATGCCAGCCTGAAAGGGCTGGCACCCACCTTGCTCAATTGGGCGGCGTGAGCGAAACCACAGCGGCCATTCCGGCCCCCAAACGTAGCAAGAAGACCCTCATGATCATCGGCGGATCCGCCGTGATCGCCCTCGCCATTGGCGGCGGTGCTTTCTGGTGGTCCCAGAAGGCCTCGGCCCAGGCACCCACCGAAGGCCACGAAGCCGCCGCGCATGAAGAAGAAGGCGCAGAGCGCGGCATCGTGTCGTTCGAGCCGTTCGTCGTCAACCTCGCCGACACCGCCGCGTCACGATTCCTGCGCGTCAAGGTGCAAGTCGTGGTCGAGGACGTGGAAAAGGCCGAGGAGATCCAGAAGTCAGTCGCCAAGACGTCACGCGCGCGCTCGGCGATCCTCGAGTTGCTGACCACCCAGACCAGCGACGTGCTCGTGACGCCGGCCGGCAAGGCCGAACTGCGCAAGGCGATCACCGAAGGCATCGGCAAGAGCCTCGGCACCGAAGTGATCGACGTGTTGTTCTCCGACTTCGTCGTCCAGTTCTAGACGCCATGTCGCTTCCCGCCGAGAAACCGAAACCCACGGCCGACGTCCTGCCGGCGCCGCTGGCGCCGATGCACGACATCGAGTGCTCGGTGGACTTCATCATCGGCACCGGCCGCCTCAAGGTCCGTGATTGCCTGCGCCTCGAGCGCCAGAGCATCGTGGCCCTCGACCAGTCCGGCGGGGCCGACCTCGAACTGCGCGTCCACGGCGTGCCGCTCGCGATGGGCGAGGTCGTGATCATGGATGACGTCACCGCTCTCCGCCTGACCCGCATCACCACGCCCGCCGGAGTCGACGTGTAATGGGCGATCCGGCTCCCATCACAGGGACCGCCATGATGGCGGTCCTGATCACGCTGGCGCTGCTTGCGGCGGTGGCGTGGTTTCTCAGGCAGACCGCGGCCGCGCGCCGTGGCGCCAGGTCCATTTCGATCGATACGGCCGTGCCCCTGGGCGAGCGACGCTCGCTCGTCGTGGTCACCGTGGAAGGCCGTCGTCTGTTGCTCGGACTCACGCCGACCCAGGTCTCGCTCGTCACCGAGCTGACGGCCGCGCCGGCCAAGTCCTTTGAAAGCGTCCTCGATGAATCAACTCGATCTGACCGTTAACGGCGTCGGCGCGGTCTCGGCGCCGTTGCAGGTCGTGTTGTTCCTGACGCTGCTGACGTTCATTCCCGCGGCGCTCGTGATCATGACGTCGTTCACGCGCATCGCGATCGTGTTCCACTTCCTGCGCCAGGCCCTCGGCACCCAGGAAGTGCCGTCGAACCAGATGCTGGTCGGCCTCACGCTGTTCCTGACGATCTTCATCATGGCGCCGGTCGGGGAGCGCATTCATGAACTGGCCGTCGCTCCGGCCATCGCAGGGAAGATCAGCGTGACCGAAGCGCTCGAGCGCGGTTCGCCGCCGCTGCGCACGTTCATGCTGAAGCAGACGCGCGAGACCGATCTGGCGCTGTTCGTCGAGCTCGGCCGCCTGCCGCGGCCGAAGAGCCCGGACGAACTGCCGATGCGAGTCGTGATCCCGGCCTTCGCCATCTCGGAACTCAAGACCGGTTTCCAGATGGGCTTCTTTCTCTTCGTGCCGTTCCTGCTGATTGACCTGATCGTCTCGACGACGCTGCTGTCGATGGGCATGTTGCAGTTGCCACCGGCGATGATCTCGCTGCCGTTCAAGATCCTGCTGTTCGTGATGATCGACGGCTGGAACCTGCTGATCGCGTCGCTGGTGAGGAGCTTTCTCTGATGTCCGAAGCCCTCGTTGTCGGCATTGTCCGGCAGGCCATCGAAACCGCGGTGATCGTGACGTTGCCGATGCTGCTGGCCGGCCTGATTGCCGGCGTCCTGGTCAGCATCTTCCAGACGGTGACGTCGATCCAGGACAACGTGCTGGCCTTCATTCCGCGCGCGATGGCGATCTTCATCGTGTTCGCCGTCACCTTCCCGTGGATGCTCCGCATCGTCACGGGATTCTCCGAGGCGTTGATCCGGCGGCTGCCGGAGCTCGTTCGCTGAATGGATCTGAGCGTCCTGGTTCGCCTCGGGCTGGTGCTGGCGCGCCCAACGACGCTGATCATGACGGCACCGGTGTTCGGCGGCGCGTTCGCGCCCAGCCAGGTGCGCATTGGGATCTCGCTCACGCTGGCGATCATCCTGCTGCCGGTGGTCCCGGTGCCCTCGGTGGTCACGCTGGCGGGGCTCGTCGTGATCCTCGCGCGCGAGATTGCGATCGGCCTGGCGATGTCGATGGCGCTGCGCGCGTTGATGGCCGGCGCCGAGCTGGGCGGCAGCATCACCGGCAACCAGTTGATGCTGTCATACGGATCGACGATCGATCCGCAGGGCGGTGTGCGCAATACCGTGCTGGCGTCGCTCTACGGCAACCTCGCGCTGCTGACGTTCTTCGCGATCAACGGCCATCACGCGCTGCTCCGCGGGCTGACGAATTCCTATCAGGCGCTGCCGATCGGCGGCGCCTCGATCGACGACTCGCTGGTGCGCGGCGTGATGCAGATGCTGGGCGTCGTGTTCGTGTTCGGTCTGCGTCTTGCCGCTCCAATCATCGTCGTCATGCTGGTGGTGGAGCTCGGCACCGCGCTGATCTCGCGCGCCGCCCCGGCGATCAATCTCCAGGTCATCGGCACACCGGTCCGCATCCTCGTCGGGTTGCTGGCGGTGGCGGCCGTCGTCGGACTCATTCCCGGGCTGAGCGCACGGTTCGTCACCGTGGCGACCGAAGCGGCGCTCCGGCTCGCCCAGGCTTTCCGGTAGCCCAGAGGTGAGCGATGTCTGAGTCCACCGGCGAAAAAACAGAAAAACCCTCCGCGAAAAAGTACAAAGACGCGCGGGAGAAGGGGCAGGTCGCGCGCAGCCAGGACGTGCTGGCTGCGGCCGGCTTGCTGTTCGTGACCGCGGCACTGGCGTGGACGACGGAGGGCACGCTCGCACGGATTTCGACGCGGCTCGCCGACGGCCTGACGCATTTCACGGACAACGCGCGCTCCACGATCACCTCCGGCGATCTCACCTCGCTGATGCTGCGCGATCTCGGCGTCTTCGGCATGGCCGTCGCGCCCGTGCTGGCCACCGCGGCGATCGTGGCGGTCGCCGGCAACTTCGCGCAGACCGGCTGGATCTTCGCGCCGCAGAAGCTGTCGATCGACTTCACGCGCCTCAGCCCGGCCAACGGTCTTCAACGCCTCAAGCCGTCGCAGTCGGGCCTCGACCTGATCAAGACGCTGGCCGCCGCCACGATCATCGCGGTGCTCGGCTACAACATCGGGCGCGAGATCCTTGCCGACAGCCCGCGCTACGCGTGGATGGCCCCCGAACAGGCCGCCGCCGAGGGCGGGCGCCGCCTGATCGGGATGCTGTACGAGATTGGCTTCGCGCTGCTGGTGATCGCCGGCGCCGACTACGGCCTGCAGAAGTGGCGCCACATCCAGGGTCTGAAGATGACCAAGCAGGAAGTGCGCGACGAAGGCAAGTCCAGCGAAGGCAATCCCGAAGTGAAGGGCCGCGTCCGCGCCATCCAGCGTGAGATGGCCAAGAAGCGCATGCTCGGCAACGTCAAGAACGCGACCGTCGTCATCACCAACCCGACCCACTTCGCGGTGGCGATCGAGTATCGCCGTTCGACGATGAGCGCGCCGGTGGTGATCGCGAAGGGCAAGGACCTGCTCGCGCAGCGCATCAAGCAACTGGCGCGCGAGAAGGGCGTGCCGATGGTCGAGAACGTGCCGCTCGCGCAGGCCCTGTATCGCGAAGCCGAAGTGGGCCAGTCAATTCCCGCCGACCTGTTCGGCGCCGTCGCGGAGGTACTCGCGTATCTCGTGCGCCTCAAACAAGTGACGTTATAGAACCGCTATGAGTACAGCTACCGCAATTCCTCTCCCGTCGTCGAAGGCCGCGTGGGTCGTGCCCGCCGCCGTGCTGGCGATCGTCGTGTTGATGATCGTGCCGCTGCCGTCGATCGTGCTCGACCTGCTGCTCTCGGTCGACATCGGCCTCTCGGTGGTGCTGCTGCTGACCGTCGTCTACATCAAGCAGCCGGTCGAGTTCTCCGTGTTTCCGTCGCTGCTGCTGGTGCTCACGCTGCTGCGCCTGTCGCTCAACGTGGCTTCCACGCGCCTGATCCTGATGAACGGCCAGGAGGGCGTGGACGCCGCCGGCCACGTGATCATGGCGTTCGGCCAGTTCGTCGTCGGCGGCAACTTCGTCGTCGGCGTGGTCGTGTTCCTGGTCCTGATCGCGATTCAGTTCCTCGTCATCAACCACGGCGCCGTCCGCATCTCGGAAGTGACCGCGCGTTTCACCCTCGACGCGTTGCCGGGCCGCCAGATGGCGATCGACGCCGACCTCAACGCAGGAGTAATCGACGATAAGGAAGCGCGCTTCAGGCGCGACCGCGTCCGCCGTGAGGCCGACTTCTACGGCTCGATGGACGGTGCGATCCGGTTCACGCAGCGCGATGCGCTGGCGGCGGTGCTGATCACCGGCGTCAACATCGTGGCCGGCTTGATCATTGGCGTGTTCCAGCACGGCCTGGACCTTGCCACCGCGGCGGAGACCTACACCATCCTGACGATTGGTGAGGGCCTGGTCACGGCGATCCCGGCGCTGATGGTGTCGATGTCCGGCGGTTTGATCACCGCCCGCGCCGCCTCCGAGTCGCACCTCGGCGAAGAAGTCGCCGCGCAGTTGTTCGTGAAGTCGAAGCCGCTGGCGGTCGCGTCGGGCACGCTGCTCGGCCTGGCGCTGCTCCCCGGCATGCCCAAGCTCGCGTTTCTCACCGTGTCCGCCATCCTCGGAGCGGCGGCGTACATGAACCGGGAGTCGGCGGTCAAGCAGGCGGAGCCCGAAGCGGCGCCGACCTCGGCGCCGGATGCGCTCGAGGCCGCCATTACCGTCGATCCTCTGAGCGTCGAAGTGGGCTACGCGCTCGTCAGCCTCGTGGATGAAGCGCAGGGCGGCACGCTCCTCAGCCGCGTGCGCGCGATTCGCAAGCAGATTGCCGGCGAGACCGGCGTGATCGTCCCGTCGGTGCACGTCGCCGACAACCTGCAACTCGCACCGCGCGGGTACTCGATCCAGGTGAAGGGCGTGGAAGTCGCGCGTGGCGAATTGTTCGCCGATCGCCTGCTCGCCATCAACCCCGGCACCGCCGACATCAACCTCGAAGGCACGCCGACGCGCGAACCGGCGTTTGGCCTGCCGGCCGTGTGGATCGCGCAGGACCAGCGCGAGCGCGCCTCAGGCGCCGGCTTCACGGTGGTCGATCCGACGACGGCGTTGTCGACGCACCTGTCGGAGACGATCCGCACGTTCCTGCCGGATCTGCTGACCCGCCAGCACACCAAGGAACTGGTCGATCGCGTGGCACAGACGTCGCCGAAGCTGGTCGAAGAACTGGTGCCGAAGGTGGCGTCGATTGGCGACATCCAGAAGGTACTCCGTCAGCTGCTGCGCGAGCGCGTGCCCATCCGCGACCTGACGACGATCCTCGAGGCGATTGCCGACGCGATGCCGGGCGCGAAGGATCCGGATGCGATCGCCGAATCGGTGCGCTCGTCGATCGGCCGCGCGATCTGCCGTCCGTATCAGACGGAGAAGGGCGATCTGCCGACGATCGCGATTTCGCCGGCACTGGAAGAAAAGCTCGTGTCGTCGATCGTCCGCACCGAGCAGGGCATGGTCCTCGCCATGGACCCGGCCCACGCCCAGAAACTGGCCAGCCGCATCGCCGAAATCATCGCCGGGGCGGTGGCACAACCTGTGCTCTTGTGCACACCGACGTTGCGGCCACACATCTGGCGCTTGTTCGCCCGCGTGCTGCCGCACCTCGGAGTGCTCTCACACAACGAAATCCCGCCGCAGGTGCAGATCGCGGCGATTGCAACGCTTGATTGACGATGAAGGTCAAAAAGTTTCGGCAACCTACGGTAAAGCAAGCACTTAGGGCGGTCCGCGAAGACCTGGGCCCCCAGGCGCTGGTGCTGTCGACCGAGACCGTGCCCGCCGGTGGCTGGCGCGGGTGGGTCGGCATGCAGGAAGTCCAGGTCACCGCAGGCCTCACCGCGACCCTTCCGTCCGTCCGAACGACCGCCAACGAGAGTCGGCACACCGACACCCGCCTTCGCGAGGACGCTACGGCGCGGCAGGCCCGGTATCGCGCTGAGGCGTCGTGGGAGACCCGCGGACGCGACATCGACTTCGCCCAGGAGCTGCCGAAGCAGATGTCGGCGGTCCCGGATCACCTGATTGCGCGCCTGTTGGCGAGCGGCCTGGACCAGACGCTGGCCGAGTCGGTCGCCAAGGCCATTCCGTTCTCGTCGCTTCGCAGCGCCTCGCTCAAGCAGCTGCAGAGCGTGCTGGCGTCGCAGCTGGAAGATCTCGCCCGCCCGGACTCGATCTACTCGCGCGCCGAGGTGTTCATTGGTCCTCCGGGCGTCGGCAAGACGACCACGATTGCCAAGATCGCCGCGCAAGAGCGCGCCCGCAAGGGCCGTCCGCTCGGGCTGGTGGGCGCTGACGGCTTCCGCGCCGGTGCCGTCGAGCAGCTGCGCACCTACGCCAGCATCATCGGCGCCCCGTTCCGCGTCGCTCGCAACATCGAGGAACTCGAGCAGGCGATGACGTCCAGCCGTCACTCGCTGCTCGTGGATACGGCCGGCCGCTCGCTGCACGACGGCGGCCTGCGCGACCTGCGCCGCCTGCTGGGCAGCCGCCGCGGCATCCGCACGCACCTGGTGATAGCGGGCGATACCAGCGCGAATTCCGCGCGCCGCATTCTTGATGCCTACTATGACGCCCGCCCTGATCGCGTCGTGATTTCCAAAGTTGATGAAGCCGAATCGCTGGCGCCGTTGCTGGGCGTGCTGCGCGAACGGCAGATCCCCGTGTCGTACGTGACGACCGGGCAACGTGTGCCCGAAGACCTGCAGCCGGCCACGCCTTTGGCGTTGGCATCAGTTGTGCTCAGGGACGCTGCAGCCTATTAAGACCACCCCCGACGAAGAGACGGAGAACGCATGCGAACCACGATGGTGCCGGACGATATCGAGACGCGAGACAAGCTGGTGATGGAGCACGTCGGCCTCGTGAAGGCCATGGCAAGCCGACTGGCCAACCGCCTGCCGTCGCAAGTGGAAGTCTCTGAACTGATCAGCGTGGGCGTGCTCGGCCTGATCGACGCCGCCGGCCGCTTCAAGCCGTCGCTCGGGGTGCCGTTCGACGCGTTTGCCCGCCGTCGCATCCACGGCGCGATGCTCGATTCGCTGCGCGACCTCGACTGGGCGCCGCGCGCCCTGCGCAAGTTGCGCCGTGATGTGGACGCGGCCATGAACGCGCTGCGCAATGACCTGAAGCGCGAGCCCGAAGCGGAAGAGATCGCCAACGCCCTGGGCGTGTCGGAAGCCGAATACGACAAGATGCTCGACCAGCTTCGCTCGGCCGACCTGGCGACCATCCGCCAGGCGACGACCGACGGCGAAGGTGCGTCGATCCTCGAACTGGCGATCGACCCGGGTGAAGGTCCGCAGACACGCCTCGAGAAAGAGGAATTGCGCGTCCACCTCGCCAAGGCGATCGTGCAGCTCCCCGAACGCGAACGCCACATTCTCGCGCTCTACTACGAAGAAGAGATGACCCTGGCCGAGATCGGCGCCGTGATCGGCGTGGGCGAGTCGCGCGTGTCGCAGCTCCGCACCCAGGCCATCGCGCGCCTGCGCTCGATCCTGTCCGACCTGATCCAGAAGAAGGGCACGCACTAGCCGATGGGCAAGATCCTTTCACAGGACGAAATCGACGCGCTGTTATCGGCGCCGTCGGAGTCGGCACGGATCGACGATGCGATCGCGGTGCACGAGCCCTCGTCGGTCATTCGCTACAACTTCCGGCGCCCCGACCGGGTGTCGAAGGAGCAGATCCACTCGCTCCATTTCCTGCATGACCGGTTTGCGCGCAACGTGTCGACGTCGATGTCGGCGTATCTGCGCACCATCACCGAGACCTCGGTGGTGTCGGTGGAGCAGTTCTCGTATTCAGAGTTCCTGATGTCGCTGGCCGATCCGACGGCGTTCTATGCGCTGTCGATTCCGCCGTTCGACGAGCTCGGCGCGCTCGAGATCAACCCGGCGATCGCGTATGCGATGGTCGACCGGATGCTCGGCGGCGTCGGCAAAGCGGCGACACCGAACCGCGCCCTCACCGAGATCGAACAGAACGTTGTCGATTCGATCATGAAGCTGCTGCTCGACGCGTTGACCGAGACCTGGCGCCCGATCGTCGACCTCTCGTTTGGGATCCGCGGCCGGGAAACGCGGCCGCAGATGCTGCAGGTGGCGGCCCCGAACGAGACGGTGCTGATGGTCACGTTCGACATGAAGGTCGGTGAGTCGCGCGGCATGGCGAACCTCTGCCTGCCGGTGAGCATCGTCGAGACGTCCGGCAGCCATTTCGCGCAGGCGTGGCACCGGGCACGGCGCGAACCGACGCCGGTCGAGCGCGGCTGGGTGCAGGAGAACCTCTCGCGCGTGCCGATGGCTCTCGACGCGATGCTGGAATCCCGGCTGACGGCCCGCGAACTACTGGCGATGACGCCCGGCGATGTGGTGTCGCTGGGGGTGGCCGCGCACAAGCCGATCGACTTGCTGGTCGGCAACACCGTGAAGTTCAAGGGCCGCCTCGCGATCGACCGCGGTCGCGTCGGCGTCCGCATCGAGCATCGCTGCCAGGGTTCGGTAGTGATGGAGGCATGACATGTCGCTGACCCGTGACTCTTACGCCCAGGCGCTGATCGCCGAATTCGTCACCGCCGTCGAGGCCGTGCTCGGCAGCGCGTCCGCAACGGCGTCGCAGGGCGCGGGATCATCCGACGGCTGGGTGGTGTCGGCGACCGTCGTCGGTGGTTTGCGCGGCACCCTGTCGGCGTGGATCGATCGCGCCGGTTGCGAGGCGCTCGCCCAACGCGTGATCGGCATGGACGATACGCCGGACGCGGAGACGATCTCCGACATGCTGCGCGAAATGTGGTCGCAGGCTGCCGGTGCGTTGTCACTCAAAGCGCCTTTCACGGGCACCAAGCTCGCGGTGGTGTCGGTCAGTGCCGGCGCGGCGCCCACGGGCGTGGCCGTCGACCTCAGCGCTGGTGGCATTGCCGCCCGCCTGGCCATCGGCGGCGATGCGGCGCCGGCCCCGGCGCCGCCGGCACCCGCACCGGCACCGGTCCGGTCACAGGCGGGGTCGGCACGCGTGCCTGAACTGGTGCCGAACGACACGCTCGACGCGGTGCTCGACATGGAGTTGCCGCTGGTGGTGCGCTTCGCGCGAACGGTGATGTCGCTCAAGACGCTGTCCGGGCTTGGCCCCGGTTCGATCGTGGACATGGAGCGCTCGCCGGACGAACCGGTGCAGATGCTGGTGGGGGACCGCGTCATCGCACGCGGCGAAGTGGTGGTGGTTGGCGGGCACTATGGCGTGCGCGTGACGGACCTGGTCAGCTCGGCTGAACGGGCCCGCGTACTGGAGGTATGAGCGTGTTGACGTATTTGTGCATCGGTCTTGTCGCGGCGGTGGTGATTCAGTCGCTGGTCATTGTGCGCGTCTCGCGCGCGTTGAACGCCATCAGCCGGTTCACCGATCGCATGGCGCACCTGGCTGCGGCGCTCGAGTTGCTGACGGACACGACGGAAGCCGGCCTCGGCAACGTCGCCGTGGCGCTCGACAAGGGCATGGCGCACCGCGCCGCCCGCTCGACCCGAGCCGCGACGTCACGCCGCATCACCACGGCGTCCCGCCGCGGTGGATCGATCGAGGAGATTGCCGCCAGCGAGTTGATGTCGGAGAGCGAAGTGCGCCTCCACATGACGCTCGCAGAACCCGAAGGAGGATCGTATGGCTCGCTGCGCAGCTGAGGATTGCGGGCGCTGGCGCCCTGAACTGCTGGTGCGTCGTGGCGTCGGCACGTATGTCGACAGCCTGTGGTTCTGTTCGCGCTCGTGCGTGGAGCAGATGGCCCGCCGCCGACTGATCGAGGCGCGGCCGGTGGCCGCGGGCATTCCGTCGGTGCCGCCGATGCGGCTGGGCGCGTTGCTGCGCCATCACGGCGTGTGTGGCGCCGACGCGATCGAGCAGGCGCTCGAAGCGCAGCGCGGCAGCCAGTTGAAGCTCGGAGAACAGCTCTACGCCATGGGCGTCGCGGAGCCCAAGGGCGTCTTGAAGGCGCTCGCCGCACAGGCCGGCGTGGGCTACCTCGCCGACATCGACACCGAATCGGTGCGCGAGGCGCCCGGTGGTCTGTCGCCGCATGCGGTGCGCGCGCTTGGCCTGGTGCCGGTCAGCGAAGTCGACGAAGGCCGCATTCGCGTCGCCTGCGCCGCGCCGGTGCCGCGCCGCGCGATCAGCGCATTCCGCCGCCTCACCGGGTGGATCCCCGAGGCGTATCTCGTCTCCGACGAGGACTTCCAGCAGTTGCTGAAGAACTACGGCGTCGACGTGCAGGGTGAAGATTCCGTGCGTCCGCTGACCGAGTTCTCGCAGACCGCAAGCCTGTCCGACGCCGCCGCACGCATTGCGGCAGCGGCGACGCGCGGCGGCGAAACCAATATCACCGAAGCGCGGTGGGAGCCGTACACCTGGGTTCGCGTCCAGGGCAGCGGCATGATCGAGGACGTGTTGTTCTCGCGTCCCGAGATCAACGAGGAGGCGGCATGTCCGGTGGCTATTACGTCGCATTAAGCGGCATGCGCACCCAGATCGGCCAGCTCGATCGGCTGTCTGAGGACCTCGCCAACTCGCAGACCGCGGGCTTCAAGTCCGAGAAGACGTCGTACGAGACCTCGAGTCGTCCGAACTTCGAAGCGGCGATGGAAACCGCGTTCGACGTCAAGGTCGGCGATCGCAAGCTCGACACCCGCCCGGGCAACGTGACGCCGACCGGGCGCGGCCTCGACCTGGCGCTCCAGGGTGACGGCTTTCTCGTCATCAAGACGCCAGACGGCGAGCGCTACACGCGCAACGGCCACCTGATGAAGACGCTCGAAGGCACGCTCGTCACCAGGGAAGGCAGCGTGGTGATGGGTGAGGACGGTCCGATCAAGATCGAGGGCAAGGGCGACATCAAGATCGAAGAGGACGGGACGGTCCGCGTCGGCAAGGAAGCGGCCGGGAAACTCGCGGTGGTGCGATTCGAGAACGCGGGTTCACTGCTGCGCGCCGGCGGCGCGCTGCTGATCGCGCCCAAGGGCACGACGCCCATCCCGATTGAGGAAGGCCCGTTGGTCAAGCCCGGCGCGCTCGAAGATTCAAACGTCTCAGTGGTGGAACGTCTCGGTGAGCTGACCAACGTCTCGCGCGCCTTCCAGTCGCTGCAGAAAGCACTGGGCGTGATGATGAACGACGTCGACGGCAAGTCAATCGAGTCGCTCGGTAGAAGGTAATGGCCGGAGGTAAGAACCGTGATTAGAGCTCTGTATACCGCCGCGAGCGGCATGAACGCGCAGCAGTCGAACATCGACAACGTCGCGCACAACCTCGCCAACGTCAACACGGTGGGCTTCAAGAAGAGCCACGTGCAGTTCGAAGACCTGGTCTACCAGGAAGTGACGACGCCCGGGTCGGAGACGCCGGGCGGCGGCGAATCGCCGACCGGCCTGCAGACCGGCCTCGGCACCCGCGCCGTGGCGACGTCGCGCGACTTCAGCTCGGGCAACCTGCGCTCGACGTCCGGGCCGCTCGACATCGCGATCCAGGGTGACGGCTTCCTGCAGGTATCGCTGCCTGACGGCACCGTGGGGTACACGCGCGCCGGTTCGTTGCAGCGCAACGGCCAGGGCCAGCTCGTGACGACGGAAGGCTACACGCTCCAGCCGTCGATCAGCATTCCCAACGCGACGACGCAGATCACGATTTCGAAGGACGGCATCGTGTCGGCGACGATCGCCGGCCAGTCCGCCACGCAGCAGCTGGGCGCGCTCGAACTGGCGGCGTTCCAGAACCCCGCGGGCCTGCGGCCGCTCGGCGGCAATCTCTACGCCGCCACGACGGTGTCGGGTGAACCGCAGGTCGGTGCGCCCGGCACGGATGGCCGGGGCACGCTGCAGCAGGGGTTCCTCGAAGACTCCAACGTCAGCGTAGTCGAGGAAATGATCAACATGATCCTCGGCCAGCGCGCCTACGAAGCCAATTCCAAGGTGATCAAGGCCGCCGACGAAATGTTGGCGCAGGTCAACAACCTGGCCCGGTAATGCTGACGCTGCTGTTGCTCACGTTCGTGGCCGCGGAGCCAGTCGCCGGCCGCACATCCGAGGACCGGGTGCGCGAGGCGATCACGGCCGCCGTGCGCGCGCGCATGGGCCACGGCGCGGACGTCATCGTCGACTCGGTGACGATCGAGTCGAGCATCGAGGCCGCCGCCATCCAGGCGGTGCCCGAGCCCGGCTCGAAACTGGGCCACGTCATGCGCTTCACCCTGCGTTCGGGCGACATGCGCGCCCGCACGGGTTCAGCGACGGCGCTGGTCCGCGTCTCCGTCGAACACGCGCACACGACGCGCGCGCTTGATCGCGGTGCGGTCATCGCGGCTGGCGATGTGATCGCCTCCGCTCACGACCTTGCAGGCCTTGCGCTTCGACCGTTGCCCACGCTGCGCGATGCCGCGCACGCGCGTACTCTCCGGCCGCTGGCGGCTGATGCCTGCATCACCGCGTCGACGGTGGCTGCGTTGCCGGCGGTGCGCGGCGGCCACGATGTGGTGGCGGTGGCGCGGATCGACGGCGTCGAAGCCCGGACGATCGTGACCGCGTCGCAGAGTGGCGAACCCGGTTCCATCATCCGGGTAGTTAATCGGCAATCGCAGCGCCCACTTAAGGCGCGCGTCGTTTCAGCAGGACTGGTTGAGATCATTCATGACTAGAGCATTTCTCCTCACTGCCGTGATCGTGGCGTTGTCGTCGGCGATCGTCTCGGGCCAGAAGCCCAGGGTTGATGCGCCGGCCAAGGCCGAGAAGAAGGTCAAGGCCGACAACTATGACGAGGTGGTGTCGCGCTATCTCGAAACCGCGCGCCTGCAGGCCAGTGCCGCCCCGGCGGATCCCAATCAGTGGATCAACGCCATGTATGGCGATCGGCGCGCCCGCCAGGTCAACGACCTGGTCACCATCCGCGTCATCGAGACGGTCACCGCCAGCGGCACCGCCGCCTCGGGCCTCTCGAAGAAAGGCAGCGCCAACGTCGGTGTGACCAGCCTGTTCGGCCTCGACTCGAAGCTGCCGGACTCGATCTCGCCAGACAGCCTCGTCGGCGCCGCCAACGAGACCGGCTACCAGGGCGGCGGCAACACGACGCGCTCGGGCGCGCTGTCGGCGGTGATCACCGCGCGTGTCGCCGAGGTGTTGCCCAACGGTGACCTCGTGCTCGAAGGCATTCGCGAGGTCGACATCAACGGCGACCGGCAGATCATCGTGCTGACCGGCATCGCCCGCTCACAGGACGTGGGTCCCGGCAATACCCTGCTGTCGCCGGCGATCGGCCAGCTGCGCATCCGTTACTTCGGCAAGGGCCTGATGAAAGACAGCATGTCGCCCGGCTGGTTGATTCGCATCATCAACAAGATTTTCTGAGCACGCACATGACTTCCATTCGCATCGTCGCCGTACTCATCTCGCTGGCGCTGGTCGCGCCGGTGTCCGCCGAGCCCACGACGCGTCTCAAGGACGTCGCCGGGTTGCAGGGCGCCGGCAGCGTGCCGCTGATCGGCTATGGTCTGGTCGTCGGTCTCAACAAGACTGGCGACCGCAAGCAGACGATCTTTTCGGCGCAGACGCTGGCGAACATGCTCGAGCGCTTCGGCCTGGCGATCAATGCCGGCGAGATGAAGGTGGAAAACATTGCCGCGGTGCTGGTGACGGCAGACCTGCCGACATACGCCCGCTCCGGTGCCCGCCTCGACATCACGGCCTCGTCGGTCGGCGACGCACGCAGCCTGCAGGGCGGCATGCTGCTCGCCACGCCGCTGCGCGGACCAAACGGCCAGATTCACGCGCTCGCACAGGGATCGCTCTCCATCGGCGGCTTTGGCGGAGGTGGTAATGGCACCGGCGTGACCGTCAATCACCTGACCGTCGGCCGGGTGCCGGGCGGCGCGCTGGTGCAGATCGGCAGCGGCGCCAAGCTGGCCGCGACCGACGTGCTCTCGATCGTGCTGCGTGAGCCGGACTTCGTGAGCGCGTCGCGACTGGCGAAAGTGGTCAACGGCGATCTGGGTGCTGACAGCGCCCGCGTGCTCGACCCCGGCACCATCGAAGTGACGGTGCCCGAGGCCTACAAGACGTCGATCGCGGAATTGATGGCCCGCCTCGAGTTGCTGCCGGTGGAAACCGATACGCCCGCACGCGTCGTGATCAACGAACGGACCGGCACCATCGTGGTCGGCGGCAACGTGCGGCTGGCATCCGCGGCCGTCGCACACGGCAGCCTCTCGGTGAAGATCGAAACAAGATTTGAAGTCTCGCAGCCGAACGCCTTCGCCCGCAACGGCGACACGACGGTGGTGCCGCAGACCCAGGTCCAGGTCGACGACCAGGCCGACAAGCGGCTCGTCACCCTCGAAGAAGGCACGACGCTCGACGCCGTGGTCCGCGCGTTGAACGCCCTCGGGGCATCGCCGCGCGACATCATCGCAATCATGCAGGCGCTCAAGGCAGCAGGTGCGCTGCGGGCGGAATTGGTGTTGCTGTGATCGACAAGTTCTCCATCTCGTCCCCCACGTCACCGGCCGCGCCGACCTCGGCCGGCGTCGGGTCCGAGGAACGCAAACAGATCGCGATCCTCGCCCAGCAGTTCGAGTCGATGCTGATCTCGCAGATGTTGCGCGAGATGAAGGACTCGATGACCGCCGAGCAGGAAAGCGGCGGGTTCGGCGCCGACATCATGGGCGACACCGTCAATACCGAGTTCTCGATGGCGCTGAGCCGCTCGGGCGGCATCGGCCTGGCCGAGTCGCTGATGAAGTCGCTGCAGAAGCTCGACCCGAAGGCGGCGGAGCAGCTCGAATCCACGTCGCCGATCATGGACGGCTTGACGATGCCCACCGCTGATCCCCGTTCCCTGGTCGCTGATCCCTCGGTGTCGTCCGGCTTCGGCTGGCGCGCCGATCCGCTGCAGGGCCACCGCAAGTTTCACAACGGCACCGACATCAAGCTGGCCTACGGCGAAGAGGTCCGGGCCGCCGCCGCGGGCGTGGTGACTCTTGCGGGCGAGCAGCCCGGTTACGGCCTGGTCGTCAAGGTGGACCACGGTGATGGCCTGGAAACGCGCTACGCGCACCTCTCGTCGACGGACGTCCGACAGGGGATGTCGATCGAGGCCGGCAGCGCGATCGCCCGGTCTGGCAACAGCGGACGGACGACGGGGCCGCACCTCCATTTCGAGGTTCGCAAGGACGGGCAACCTATTGATCCTGAACGGGTTATTGGATTTGTCCCGGTTGCCGTCACTGACGTGTCAGCCACCCGTTAAAGCTTTTGAGTCGATTGTCGATTGAAAAGGCAGAACGGCTAACAGGCAGAAACTGAACGCGGAGACCGGAGAGAGACAACATGAGAATCGACAACAATCGCGCCAACTTTGATCGCATCGAAAACGCCAAGTCGGCAGCCGCCGAAGCGGCGGCCAAGAAAGATGGCGCCCAGGGTGCCGGCGCGACCGGTGGCGACACCGTCAAGCTCTCGTCCGTCGCACAGTTCGCGACGTCGGCCGTGAGCGCCGCGACGAAGGCTCCCGAGATTCGCCAGGAAAAGGTCGAGCGCGCCAAGGCGATGGTCGCCGACGGAACGCTCGGCAGCGATGCCCTGAAGCTTGCCGACGCGCTGATCGAGCGCGCCATCACGAAGGCGTAAAAGGAGAACGCGATGCGCAACTCCCGCGTCCTCGACGCGATCTTTCACCTTCGCGCATCGCTCGACGCCGTGGCCGCTGCACTGGCGCAGCCGGACGTGGCGCAGCTGACGGCCGCCGAGGCCGCACTGGCGCAGGCGCTGATGGAAGTCGGCAGCATTCGCGGCGTGGAACGCGCCGACCGGCACCTCCTCGCCGCGGAAGTGATTCGCGCGCGAGCGGCGCTGCAGCGCTGCCGCATCCTCGGCTCCGCCGCCACCGACGCGGCTCGCGCCACGCTGACGGCGCAAGGCCGCAACGACGGCTACGGCCGCGCAGGCACCGCGTCCTCGACGCCGCTGCGTGGCCTCGATTTCGATACCAGGATCTGATGTCAGGCCTGCTTACCAGCCTCTCGATGGCCGCGCGCGCGATGGATGCCCAGCGCGCCGGGCTCGCCGTCACCGGCGAGAACATCGCCAATCTCAACACCGACGGCTACGTCCGCCGGAACATCCAGCTCGCCGAGGGCCGTCCCGCCGGCGTGGATGTGCTCGGCGTGCGCGCGCAGCGCGACCGCCTGCTCGAGGCACGCGTGCGGCAGGAACTGCCGTCGGCGTCACGCGAAGGCGCCGTGGCGGATTCACTCTCGGTCGTCGAGGCCGCCCTCGGTGATGCCGGCGCGTCGCTCGACGCGCAACTCTCGGCCTTCTTCGATTCGTTCGCCGCCCTCACCCAGGACCCGTCATCGACGGTGGCCCGTGACGGCGTCATTCTCCAGGGACGGCTGCTGACGCGATCGTTCAACGATCTTGCCGGCCGCCTCGACGACGCGCGCCGCGGCACCGACGTGAGCGTGCGCGCCGGCATTGATTCGATCAATCGGCTGGCTACCCAGGTCGCCTCGCTCAACACCGCGATCAACGCCGCCAACGGCGGCAGCGTCGAGGCCCTCAAGGACGAGCAGCAGGTCGCGCTGACCGAGCTGGCAAAGCTGGCCGACATTACCGTCATTGCGCGCAGCGATGGCGGCGTCGACGTCTCGCTCGGCCAGGGCCGCGCCGTCGTCATGGGCGCGAACACCTATTCACTGAACGCGGTCGACACGCCGCCCAGCGGATTCGCCCGGGTTGAGCTCGGCGGCAGGGACATCACCGCCGAGTTCACGAATGGCGGCCTCTCCGGATTGCTCGACGTGCGCGATGTCATGGTGCCCGGCTACCAGGCGCGTCTTGACGTGATTGCCTTCACGCTCGCGCAGCAGGTCAATACCGCGCATGCCGCCGGCACCGATCTGTTGGGGAACGCCGGCGGGAATTTCTTTGCAGCGCTCGGCGGACCCGTGGGTGCCGCGGCTGCGATGGACCTGGAAGCAGCCGTCGCCGCGGATCCGAGGCTGATCGCCGCGTCACTGACCGGCGCGCCCGGCGACAACCAGACCGCCAAGGCCATTGCCGCGATTCGCGACACGCGGGTCGTGGGCGGCGCATCAACGCTGGCGGAGAGCTGGTCGCAGCTGGTGTATCGCGTCGGGTCGGATGCGCAGACGGCGCAGTCGCAGCAGAAGGGCCGGCAGGAAGTCGTTGACCAGGTCGAGCGGCTTCGTGACCAGGTCTCGGGCGTGTCCCTCGACGAAGAGGCCGCAACCATGCTGCGCTTCCAGCGCGCCTATGAAGCCAACGCGCGCTATTTCTCTACGGTGGACCAGGTGCTGGCCACCTTGCTGCACCTGGTGGGAGGTTAATCGTGCGGGTGACGTTCAGGACCGTTCATGACGGCGTCGCCGCGGTCAATGACGCCAGCGAACGATTTGCGCGGGCGCAGGAGCAGGTCGAAACCGGCAAGCGCATTCACGCAGCCAGCGATGATCCGATCGCCATGCGCCGCGTGATCGAAGGCCGCACCGAGATCGCCGCGCTCGATTCGTACACGCGCACCGGTGATTCCGCTGCGGCGCGCCTGGCCGCGCTCGACACCACGCTCGGCGCGGTGGTCGACAAGCTGACGTCGGCCAGCATCGCCGCATCCGGCGCCCGCGGCACCGCCGCCACGGCCAACACCCGCGAGTCCCTGGCCGCGACGCTGACCGGCCTGCGCGATTCGCTCGTCGCCGACCTCAACACCAAGTTCCAGGGGACCGCGCTCTTCGCGGGCGCAGAGTCGCAGACCACCGCCTACGCGCAGGTCGCCGGAGTCTGGACCTACCAGGGCGACTCGACGACGGTGTCGGTTGATGTTTCCGATGGCCGATCGGTGGCGATTGGTCTCGACGGACAGTCGATTGCGCAGGGCTCGGACGCCACAAACCTCTTTGCCGAACTCGACGCGCTGATCACCGCAGTGCGAGCCGGCGACGACGTCGGTATGGCGGCGGGGATGGACGCCATCGATCGCGCTTTCCAGCGGACCACCCGCGCGCACAGCCTGGTGGGCGCCGATCAGAAGAGCGTCGACGAAGAGCAGCAGCGGGTCAGCGATCTGCGAATTGCCAGCCTGCGCCGCGTTTCGAAGAACGAGGACGTCAACCTCGCGCAAGCGATCACCGAGATGTCCAACGCGCAAACGGCCTTCGAGGCCGCGTTGCAGGCCGTTGGCTCGTCATCTAAAGTCTCCCTGCTGGATTACCTGTAATGAGCACAACCGGTCCGATCGTGACGATGCCTGATGGCCTGCCCGGCTTCGAGCAGTGCCGCCGTTTCGTCGTCGTCCAGTCAGAAACGCTGCAGCCGTTCACGTGCCTGCAGAGCCTGGACGAGCCGCGTCCGTCCTTCCTGGCGCTCGATCCGCGGCAGGTTGACACCGACTACGCCCTGCAGCTCGCCGATGGCGACCGGGCGCGGCTCGATGCCCGCGACGGCGACGCGTTGTTGTGGCTCGCACTGGTGTGCGTCGGCAGCGAAGACGCCACCGTTAACCTGCGCGCGCCGGTGACCATCAATGCCCGCACCATGCGCGGCATCCAGGTGATCCCCAGCGAGTCGTCGTACTCAACCGCTCATCCTCTTCCGTTGGACTGACGTCATGCTGGTCATCTCCCGCAAGTGCGACGAGGCCATCGTGATCGGCGATGGCATTGAGATCCGCGTGCTCCGTGTCGGCAAGGACGGCGTGCGCCTCGGCGTCACGGCGCCAAAAGATGTCGCGGTGCACCGGCAGGAGATCTACGAACACGTCAAGGCGGCCAATCGTTCCGCCGCTGCCACGCCGGACGATGCGGCCGACCTTGCCAGGCGCCTGCGGACGCGGCTGACAGCCACGGCAAAATGATCATCGCCGGATGGCGAGATATCCCGGCATTGCGGTTTGCCGCAGTGCTCGGCGACGAGCGCGAGCGCTGGCGCGCCACGCTGTCCTGGGACTACTCCCAGTCCATTTCTGACATCGAGCGCGCCCGTGTCACCGGGCAGGCGATGGGGTTTGCCGCCCTGGACGGCGATCGCGTTGCGGGCTGGTCGTACTACATCACGCACCGCGACACGCTGCTGCTCGGGCACATTGCGGCGCCCGATCCCTCAACCACGCGACAGCTGCTCGACGCGGTGCTGCACGCGCCGGAGGCGTGTTCGACGTCGTCGGCGATCGCGTTCGGGTTCTTCGATGCGCCCGGGATCCACGACGCGCTGCAGCAGGCCGGCTTCGTGGTCGAGCCATACTTGTACCTGTCACGCGATCTCACGCGCCCCGTGGATCCGCCGCGCCGGGAGTGCGGCCCATACGATCGTGCCGCGAACCGATCGGTGGCGCGCGTGCTGCAAGGCGCGTATGTGATGTCGCCCCCGAACCGGCCGTTCGCCATCGGCAACACCGACGCGGAATGGCTCGAGTACGTAACCCAGTTGACCTACGGCAACGGCTGCGGGCTGTTCGATCAGAAGAGCAGCGTGCTGCGTGGCGCAGGGGAAGCGATTGACGGCGTGGCGATCGTCAGCACGATCTCGGACGAAACCGCGCATCTGTGTCAGCTGGCGGTGAATCCCGGCGCCCGTGGGATCGGGCTCGGTGTCGATCTTCTTGCCGCGGCCTGCGCGCGCGCGAAGCAGAACGGCCGTGCCCGCATGACGCTGACTGTCGCGTCGTCGAACACGGCCGCTCTCGGGCTCTATCGGCGATTCGGCTTCACCGACGTCGCGCGATTCACGTTCGCTCGAAAGTAGCGGTTGGGGTCAGACCCCGGTCACTACGCCAGCGTGTTCTTGAACAGTTCCAGCATCCGCGACCAGGCCTTCTCGGCCTGCTTCTCGTCGTAGACCTCCGCATCGGGCGGGCACCAGCCGTGCGCGGCGGGGTAGACCTCGACCTCGGCGCTCTTCTTTGCGGCGTCAAACGACTGCCGCAGGATGTTCTTGGATTCCGGCTCGCGCTTGTCGTCGTTGTCGGCCACCGCGATCAGGTACGAGGCATTGGTCTGCGGAATGAGCAGGTGCGGACTGTCTGGGTTCTTGGTGGTCAGCCCGCCGCCGTGGAACGAGCCGACGGCCGCCACGCGATCGGGCATGGCCGCGGCGGTGCGGAACACGATCGGCCCGCCCATGCAGTAGCCGGTCGTACCGATCTTGCGACGCTTGTCGACCTGCGGTTGCGCATCGAGCCACGCAATGAACGCCTTGGCGTCGGTGACGTGCGTGGTGGCGTTGAGTCCGCCGGCCAAGCCCATCAACGTCTTGCGAGTGTCCGGATCGGAGAACTTCGCGCCGGGGGCGACGACCGGTGCCGGCTTCATGCGATAGAAGGGATTCACGACCAGCACGGTGTATCCGGACTCCGCCAGGCGCTTGCCCATCTGGCGGAACGCTGGACGCAAGCCAAGAATGTCCGGCCAGATCAGCACGGCGGCGGACGGCTTGGCGGGATACACAAAGTAGGCGTCGCAGGTGCCGTCGGGCGTCTTGATCGCCACGTCTTTCTCGGTCACGGCTTGCGCATCAGCCGCGCGGGGCAGCAGGAACGCCGCGCCCACGCCGAGCGACAGCGCGCCGAACTGGCGCCGGCTCAGTGCCGCGCGTTCCTTGTATTCCTTGAGGTCGTCGTCGTAATGGTCCTGGTCACACATGGCAATCTCCCGGAGAAGAGCAACTCGCTCGACGGCGAAGTATACCCGGGGACGGCGGGGAGAAGTGAGAAGTGAGAAGTGAGAAGTGAGAAGTGAGAAGTGAGAAGTGAGAAGTGAGAGGCGCTAGCCGCGGATGTCGAGAAGGGAGGCGCTGCCGACGGCCGGCGTGAGGACGCGTCGGTAGGCGGCGAGGGTGGTCTCGCCCTGTTCGAGGCTGGTGGCCGCGGCGCGGCGCGCCATCTCGGCGTCCGACAGGGCGCGCATCGAGGCTTCGTCGGTCTTCAGGATGCCGTTGACGAGGGCGGCCGCCGCGTCGCGGAGGGCGAGGATGTCCTGGTAGTCCGGTAGTTCCTTCGCTTCTTCGTGGTGCTGCAGCACGATCTCGCGCACGGCGCGCAGGCCGGGCTCGATCGCCACGAGCGCGCGCGTCAGCCGCTCGCGTTCGTCGCCTTCAACCGACAGTCGCTTGAAATCGCGCTTGGCCGTGCCTTCGTTCTGGCGGGCCGCCACTTCACTGAGCTGGCGCAACAGGGCGAGGCCGGTCTCCAGTCCCGCGCGGTACTGCTCGATGGCGTCGAGCAGCTCCTGGCGGCTCATCGGCGTGCGCCGATCCCCTGTGCTGGCGGCTGCACCGCGATCTGCTGCCAGCCATCGCGCAACGTTTCGATCACGCGCTGGACTTCATCGAGCGGTTCGGTCGAGTTGTGCATGGCCGAATCCAGGATGCGGCGCGTCATGAAGGAATAGAGTTCATCGAGCGAGGACGCCACCGGCCCGCCCCCCTCGATGTTCAGCGTGTTCTGCAGCTCGGAAATGATCGCCAGCAGGCGATTGAAGGCTTCCTGTCGCGCGCGCACGTCCTTGCGCTCGATGGCGTTTCGGCCGGCGCTCAGGAACCGCAGTGCGCCGTCATAGAGCATCACAACCAGCTCCAGCGGCGTGCGCGATTGCACTTCGATATTGCGGTAGGCGGCGAGTCCTTTGGGCGGATAAGTCACTGTGGTGGCTCCTACAATTGCACGTTCGACAACGAGCCGCTTTGGGCCTTGAGTCGCGACATCGCCGCGTCAGCGGCGGTGAATTCCTGTTGCAGCGCAGCGCGGCGGATCGCCAGGCGGGCCGACATGGTGTCGACCTGGGTTGCCAGGCGCGACACCTGCTTGTTGATCTGGGTTTGTGCGCTCTGCACGAATCCGCCGGCCCGCGTGTAATCCTCGAGCAGATCGTCGATGGCGGCGAAGGCGCCGTCGCCGTCGACACCGCCCAGCAGCCGCGCGACATCGGCGGTGCCGTTCTTGACCGCCTCGTTGAACTTTGCTTCCTTCAGCTGCATCGTGCCGGTCGAGGTCATCTCGATGCCGATTTGCGCCAGGTAGGTGTACGGCCCGCCGGTGTCGTACTCGGCGCTCAGCACCCCGCGCAGCGCGCCCTTGATGCCGCGCAGCAGCGAGTCGCGCCCGATGCTGGTGGCACTGCCGGTGGCCGCCGAATTGCCCTGGTCGGTCACGAACTTCATCAGGTCGTTGTAGGCCGTGACCACGCTTTGCAGCTTGGTCTTGAGCGCGGACGCGTCCGCGCTCACATCGGCGACGACGCTGCCGGTGTCTTCCTTGATCAGCGTGATGGTCGCGCCGGGGATGGCGGCGTCGAGCGTGTTGGTCGCGCTGCTGATCGCAATGTTGTTGACGGTGAGTTGCGCGTTCTTCGCCTGGACGGCATTGTCCTCGACGCTGTCGCCGGTGATGCCGTCGTTGTCGAAATCCGTGAATTGGAGGTCGAAGGCGCCGCCCGTGAGATTGTCGGTGACGGTGAACGCGTTGTCGGCGCCGGTGTTCTTGCCGGTCAGGACGAGCTTGTAGGCGTTGGGGCCCGATTGCACCACCGCAGCCCGCGCCGGCGCATCCGCGTTGGCGTTGATGGCGTCGCTCAGCTGTCGCAGCGTCATGGAACTGCTGACGGTGATGGTTTCGCTGCCAATGGTGATCGACCCGCCGGTGGCAACGGTCGTTGTGCCGGCGTCCGGAGCCGCGTTGGCGGACGCGGTGACCTGAGAGCGGGCCAGGTCGGTGACGGAAATGTCATAGCGGCCCGCGACGCCGGACGACCCGGCAGAAATGCTGACGGCCGTGCTATCAGAACTCGTGGCTTTGAACGGTGTGGCGTCGCTTGGTGTCGATAAAGCGGCAACCGCGGTCTGGAGAGTGGTCAGGCGTGTCGACAGCGTCCCGAAGTTCGACGCCTGCGATTTCAGGGACGTTTGCTTCGATTGCAGCTTGGTGAGCGGCTCGCTTTCAGCCTGCATGATCGTATTGAGGATCAGGCCGAAGTCGATGCTGTTGAAGCCGCTGAAGGTGATTCCGGAGCTCACGCTACCGCCTAATGCGAAGTCAATGCCACTTCAGAAAAAAAACGGGCGGGACCGTATACCGGCCCGCCCGTTCCATGGGTTTAGCGGAGCAGCGAGAGAACCGACTGGCTCGACTGGTTCGCCTGCGACAGGGCGGCGATGCCGCTCTGGGTCAGGATGTTGTAGCGCGTCATGTTCGCCGATTCTTCCGCGACGTTCGCGTCGCGGATGCGGCTTTCGGCGGCCTTGGTGTTGACCACCTGCGACTGCGCCAGGCTCACCGCGAAGGAGAGCTTGTTCTGCAGGATACCGACGGTGTTCTGCACGTCGCCGAGGTCGTCGATCGCGTCCTGCACTTCGCCCAGCGCGGTCGCCGCGCCAGCCGCCGTGGTGAACGAGGTCGTCGTCAGGCCGAGCGCCGTGGCGGTCGCCGCACCGATCGAGGACTCGGTGATCTTGCCGTTTGACGCGGTCGCTTCGCTCGAGACGAACACGGAGAAGCCGGCCGCCGCGGCCATGTCGGCCACCGTGGCTTCACGGGTGATTTCCGTCAGGATTTCACCGTATTCGTCGGACAGCTTGCTGATGTCCGCGTCGCTCGCGCCGTTGGCCGCCTGCGTCGACAGGGTCGCGAGACGATCGAGCAGCGTCGAGATGTTGTTGAGCGCGCCGTCCTTGATCTGGAGCTTCGACAAGCCGTCGTTGGCGTTGCGAATGCCCTGGTTCAGGATGGCCTGGTCGTTGCGGTAGGTGTTGGCGACCGCGAGACCGGCAGCATCATCACCGGCCTGGTTGATGCGGAAGCCGCTCGACAAGCGGTTGAGGGCCTTGTTGAGGCCGATGCTGGTTGCCGAGAGATTCGCCTGCGCGTTGGCCGAAGCGATGTTGCTGACGACTGAAAACGAAGCCATGTGTGTATCCTCCGTGAAACGGTTGGCCGGCGTCCCTGCCGGCTTCCTTGTGACCGAGTTGCGACCACCGCAACCCGCGTTCGTGGAGGTAATCGGAGACCCTCGACGAACCTTGAGATTCGCCGATCTGGTGAGCTGACGATCTGGCACGAACCTCGCCTATAGCTGGGGCGAGGAGACAGCGCAGATGTTCGAGTGTGTGGTCAATGGCGAGCCAAAATCGGTGGATTCGGGCCTGAAAACCTGGGGAAACCTGCTCGACGAACTGGACGTGGATGCGGCGGCCGAACGACTGGCGGTGACGGAGGTTCGGTTCGACGGTGTCGACCAGCCGTCATTCCGTCGCACCGACATCCTGTCGATGCCGCTCGAGGCGGTGTCGAGCATCGACGTCGAGATGGTCGATCGCACCCAGTTACTACGCGCAACTCTCGGCCAGGCTGGACATAGCCTTCCGGTTCTTGCCGCGACCGCCTGCCGCGCCGCCGGCGCGTTCCGGCGTCATGACCTCGCGACCGCGAACGAGCAGCTGACCTCGCTCGTCGAGGCGGTGCGCACCCTGACCATTCTGACGGTCGCGACCGCCACCGCGTCCGGCACCGAACTTGAAGACCTGCCGTGCGGCATCGGCTCCGGCGCCGACGTGCTCGGTGGTGTCGGCGTAGTGCTCGATTCGATGGCGGTGAGGCAGACGGGTCGCGACTGGCCGGCGGTGGCCGACGCGCTCGAGAACGATCTGGCGCCGGCCATTCTTCAGTGGGGCGTCGTGTTCGACGCCATGCACGAAAGGTGCGCGGCATGAGCATCAAGATTTCGCATCCCTCTCCAGGTGAAGCGTCGGTGGTGCTCGGCATCGCCGGCAAGCGACTCACGTATCGCTGCGAGCCGGAACTGCACCGTGTCACCGCATTCAATGAGTTCGGTCACGTCGTGACCGCGTTCGGCGGGCTGGGCCGCGGCCTGGGCCGGCTGAACACGCCGCTCGACCTGACGTTTGTTCGTCCTGAGTTCTTCGGGGAAGTGTTGCCGGTTGCCGGACCCGATGCGGTGTGGCTCGCGGTCGCCGACTACGGCAATCGCCGCGTGCAGCTGTTCGAACTCGATGGCGCGTATGTCGCCTCGATCGACACCGACTCGGATCTGGCGATCGGCGCGCCGTGCTCGCTGGCCTGGCGCTCGCCGATCCTGGAGATCGAGGGCCTCGAGGGCGCGCGGGCGCGCCTGCACCTCACTGCCGCCCTGCTGTGCGGCAGCTCGGACATCAAGCCGCAGCCGCGCGAGTGGCTGTATCCCAGCGCGCGGGTGAACTGATGTCGCCGGTTGCCGTCGCCACAGCGCCCGCACTCGTCAACTTCGCGCCGCCGTCCATCGGCCAGCCGGAGATCGACGAAGTCGTCGCCGCCATGAAGTCCGGCTGGCTGACAACCGGTCCGCGCGTCAAGGAGTTCGAGCGCCAGTTCGCCGCCTACATCGGCGCGGAACACGCCGTCGCCGTGAACTCCTGCACCGCGGCGCTGCACCTGGCGCTGCTGGCGTCCGAGATTGGCGCGGGCGACGAGGTGGTGACGACGCCGTTGACGTTCTGCGCGACCGCCAACGTGGTTGTGCACACGGGCGCCACACCGGTGTTTGCGGATATCGATCGCGTGACCGGCAATCTCTCGCCCGCCGCCGCGCAGGCCGCCCTGACCACCAACACGCGCGCGATCATCCCCGTCCACTATGCCGGCCGGCCGGCGGACGTGCGCGCCTTCCGCGCCATCGCCGATCGCGACGACCTGGTGTTGATCGAAGACGCCGCCCACGCGGTCGAGACCGTGGCCGGCGGCGAGAAGATCGGCACGACGGCCGACTATTCGTGCTTCAGCTTCTACGCCACCAAGAACCTCACGACCGGTGAGGGCGGCATGTTGACGACGTCTTCGCAGCCGGGCGCCGCGTTCGCCCGCATCGCGGCGCTGCACGGCATGAGCCGCGACGCGTGGAATCGCTACGGCAAGGGCGGCTCGCCGCACTACGACGTGGTGATGCCGGGCTTCAAGTACAACATGATGGACCTGCAGGCCGCCATCGGCCTGCACCAGCTCTCCAAACTCCATCGTCATCTCGCCAGGCGTGAAGCGATCTGGTCGCTGTATGACGAAGCGCTTGCCGACCTGCCGATCATCCGGCCCGAGCCGGCGGCGCCCGGCGACGTGCACGCGCGTCACCTCTACACGATTCTGGTCACGCCGGATTCCAACTGGACGCGCGATGCGTTGTCGGCGGCGATGGCAGAGCAGGGGATCGTCACCAGCATTCACTTCCGCGCGCTGCACCTGCACCCGTATTACCAGGAGCGCTTCGGGTTGCGGCGCGGCATGTTCCCGAATGCCGAGTTCGTGTCCGATCACACCCTGTCATTGCCGCTGTCCGGCGGCATGACCGATTCCGAGGCCGGGCGCGTGATCGACGTGCTGCGCAGCCTGCTCGCGCGCGGCTGATCATGATGGTCGCCCCGTTGAAGGTGTTGTTCCGTGTGGGCGCCGGCCCGCAGGTCGGCTTCGGCCACCTCGCGCGCAGCCGCTCGCTGGCCCGCGCCATGGACGTACCGCGGCTGGTCAGCATTCGCGGCAGCCTGCGCACGCAGGCGGCAGCCGCCGAATTGGGGTGGCAACTCGCGGCTGACTCGAGCGACAGCCATCTCGATTCACTCGGCCTCGACCTTATCGTGGTCGACGATCCTCGGCAGGATGAAGCCGCGTTCTGGGTCCGTAAGGCGCGCCGGATCGGCGTGCCGGTCGCCTCCGTGCATGACCTCGGTCATGCCATCGTCGACTCGGATCTCGTGATCGACGGCAGCATCACCCCCGTCGGCTCTGAGCTCGAGACGCCGGCCCTGCGCGGACCCGGCTTCGCGATTCTCGATCCCGAGATCGCCCGCCTGCGCGCCGAATCGCGTCACCCGGCGTTCGGCCGCGTGCTGGTCGCCCTCGGCGGCGGCATTCATGTCTACCCGATTGCGAGCAGGCTCTCTCGCGCGCTGATCGCGCGGATGCCGGCGCTGGATATTCACGTCGCCTGCGGCTTCGCGCCGCCGCGGACCCTGCCGCCACTGGCCCGCGGTTCGTGGATCTCGTCTCCAGACGGTCTCGGCGCCGAGTTGTCCGCCGCGACGGTCGCCGTTGTCGCCGGGGGCGTGACGCTCTACGAAGCGTGCGCGCTGCGTGTCCCCGTCGTGGCGTTGCCGGTCGTTGCGGCTCAGCACGCCACGACCCGCGCCTTCGCCTGCCGCGGTGCTGTGATCGACAGCGGCTGGCCGCATGACGACGGCGTGATCGAGCGCGTGGCGGATTCGGTGATCAGCCTGTTCGACCAGTCGCGGATGCGCCAGAAACTGTCGGCCGAGGCCGGCCGGCTGGTGGACGGCGACGGAGTGTTTCGCGTGGCCGACCGGCTGCGCCTGTTGGCACGCCAGGGCCGGGAGGCGAGACATGCTGCGTGACACCCGCGCGGTGATCTTCGATCTTGACGACACCATTTATCCGCTCGAGCGTTTCGTGTTGAGCGGGTTTGATGCGGTCGCCTGCCACCTCGAGCGCCTGTTCACCGTGCCGTGCCACGACGCGCGCGCGGTGCTGCGCGGCGCCTTCTATAACGGCGGCCGCGGCCGGGAACTGCAGATCTGCCTGCGTCACTTCGGACTGCCTGAAGCGCTGGCCCCGTCGCTGGTACAGGTGATCCGCACGCACCAGCCGTCGCTCGATCTGCCTGCGGCGGCCGCCCACGCCCTCAGCGCAATGGCCTCGACATGGCGCATCGGCATCGTCACGAACGGGCCGATCGACATTCAATCCCGCAAGGTCGCGGCGCTCGGCCTGACAGATTTTGTCGATGAAATTGTGTTTGCCGACGGCGAACGCGCCAAGCCTGCGGCGGCGCCGTTCATCGAGATGACACGCAAGCTGCGCGTGCCCATTCGCCGATCGATCTTCGTCGGCAACGATCCGGTTTGCGACGTCTACGGCGCCTGGCGCCTGGGCATGAAGACCATTCACGTCGCCGGGCAACCGGCGGCACCCGCACTGATGGCTGACGCCGAAGTGCACTCTCTCGTTGAGGTACCCGACATTGCCGAACGCCTTGTGGCCTGAAATGCGCGATCGCCTCTCCGCCCAGTACGCGGAGATGGAGATCGGTGGAAAGACGGTGTCAGCGTTCAACCGGCTGTTCGTCATCGCCGAGATCGGCCTGAACCATGGCGGATCGCTCGAGCGGGCGCTGGCGCTGATCGATGCGGCGGCTGAGGCCGGCGCGTCGGCGGTGAAGTTCCAGACGATCGAGGCGGCGGCGCTGGTGGCGCCGGGTGCCCCGGCGCCGATGCACGTCGCCGCGACGTCGATGCAGGAGTTCTTCGGCACGTTCGAGTTCGACGAGGCGGCACATGCCACCCTGGTCGAGCGCGCGCGGTCGCGGGGCCTGGTCGTGATGGCGACGCCGTTCAGCGAGGCGGCCGTCGACATGCTGGTGCGGGTCGGCATTGACGCCTTCAAGATCGCCAGCGGCGACATCACCTTTACCTCGCTGATCCAGCGCTGCGCGCGCACGCGCAAGCCACTGGTCATGTCCACCGGCATGTCGTCGCTGGTGGAGATCGACACTGCGCTGCACTGCGCTCGCGCGGCCGGCGCGTCGCAGATCGCGCTGTTGCACTGCGTGTCGGCCTACCCGGTGCCGCGAGGCGACGAGAACGTGCGCGCCATCGCGACGCTCGCTCACGCCTTCGGCGTGCCGGTGGGCTGGTCGGATCACTCCGAAGACGGGTCGGCGCTGCCGCTCGCCGTCGCGCTGGGTGCCTCGGTCTACGAGCGTCACCTGATTCTCGAGCGTGGCGACGGCTCGATCGACGAGGCCGTATCGAGCACGCCGACGGAACTCGCGGAACTGATCGCGGTCGCCAACGACGCGAGGAGCGTGATCGGTTCCGGGCACAAGTCCTGCGCGCCGGCGGAGCGTGGCAACAAGCTCGCCAGCCGGCGGTCGCTCTATGCGACCCGCGCGCTCCACTCGGGTGATGTGGTCGCCGAGTCGGATGTGATCGCCCTGCGTCCCGGCATCGGCATGGCGGCGGATCGCATCAGCGACCTGATTGGCTGCCGCCTCGACCGCGACATCGAGGCCGGCATGGCATTCGTGGATGCCGACGCCCGCCAGCGCCGCTCGCCCGCCGTAGCGCCTGGCGCGCAGGTGGGACTCGAGGTGGAACGTGTTGCGTAATGTCCTCGTCACCGCCGGATCGCGACGGGTGCCGCTGGTGCAGTCGTTCCAGCGCGCGCTGTCACGCGCCGGTGGAGGCGTGGTGATTGTCACCGACGTCAACCCCATGTCGCCGGCCGTCTACGCCGCCGACCGGGCCTTCCGCGTGCCGTTGTCGAAGGACCCCGGCTACGTCGACCAGGTGCTCGCCATCGCCATCGGCGAAGGTGTCGGACTCGTCGTGCCGACGATTGACGACGAACTGCAGCTCTTTGGCGAGGCGGCAGGCCGCTTTGCGGCGGCCGGCATTCGCGTCGCGGTTTCGGATCCCGGGATCACGTCGCTCTGCGACGACAAGTACATGACCTGCCAGGTCCTTCGCGAGCACGGCGTCGCCGCCGCCAAGTCCTGGCTGCCGTCGTCGTTGCCCGAGTCGCCGACGTTTCCGTTGTTCGTGAAACCTCGCCGCGGCCGCGGTGGTGTTGGCGCGTATGCGATCCGCAATGCCCGCGACCTGGCGTTCTTCCTCGACTACGTGGACGACCCCATCGTCCAGGAGTACCTGGATGGCCCGGAGTACACGATCGACGTGCTATGCGGATTCGACCGCCGCGTGTTGTCGATCGTGCCGCGCCGCCGCGACGTGATTCGCGCCGGCGTGATCGACCGCGGGTGCACCGTCAACCACCCGGATCTGATCGCGCTGGCCGAAGCGTGCGCCGAGGCGCTGCCGTTCATCGGCGCAGTCAACATCCAATGCCGCATTGTCAACGGCCGCCCGGTGATCTTCGAGATCAATCCGCGGTTCTCCGGTGGCATCCCGCTCACCATCGAGTCGGGCGCGGATTTCCCGCGGATGCTCGTGGAGCTGGCGCGCGGCCGGACCGTCGAACCGTCCATCGGCCGTTTCCGCGATCAGTTGTGGATGACCAATTACGAAGCGTCGGTGTTCCTGACCGACACCGAAGTCGAACTTCCAGCGTACGGAGTAGCGTGATGAATGGCGTAGCAGTGGTGTTGCAGGCACGGATGGGTTCCGTGCGTTTGCCGGGTAAGTCACTGGCGCCCATCGGCGGGCGCACCATTCTCGGGCATTGCATCGAACGGCTTCGCGTGCGGTCGGGCCTTCACGTCATCGTGGCGACCTCGACGCTTGCAGAAGACGACGTGATCGCGACCGAGGCCGCCCGGTATGGCGCGCCCACGGTTCGCGGATCGGCGGCTGACGTGCTGTCGCGGTACGTGCTGGCGGCCAACGTGTTCAGCCTCGACACCATCATTCGCGCGACCGCCGACAATCCGGCCGTGGACATGGAGGCGCCGCGCCGCACGCTCGATATCCTGCAGCGCTCGGGCGCAGGCCATGTGGTTGAGCACGGGCTTCCCTACGGCTGCGCCGTTGAGGCCATCTCGGTCGAGGCGCTCCGCCACGCGGATGCGACCGCGACCCTCGAGTTCGATCGCGAACACGTGACGCCGTTCATCAAGCGCGATCGCACCTACATCGCCCTCGACGCGCTCGCGCCGTCGGCGGTACGCCGCTCCGACATGCGCCTCACCGTCGATACGCACGAAGATCTCGACTACGTGCGCTGTGTGTATGCCTGTGCCGACCCGACCGATGGCCCGCCGCCGCTGACCACGCTGATCGTCGCGGCCGATCGGCTCGCGGAGCAGGATGAGACGGGGGCCGGCATTCGATGAAGAAGAGGGGAGCGAAACTCGACCTGTCGACCCTGGCCTCGTTGGGCCTGGTCATCGGGGTCGTGTTTGCCGCGCAGGCATTTGAAGGCGCGCGGGTCACCGCACTGCTGCAGCCGACGGCGGCGCTGGTGGTGCTTGGCGGCACCGCCGCGGCGCTCCTCTTGAGCTTTCCGTTTCCGGTCTTGCGACGTACCTGGCGCGCGGTGACCTCGGTCATGCGGGTCACGCCCGAACCCGATTCAAGCCTGGTGACGCGGTTCGAGCAGTACGCGGTCCGCGTGCTGCGCAAGGGCGTGCTCGCGATCGAGCCCGAGATCAGCACCGCGAAGGATCCCTTCCTGAAGCGGGCCCTGGGCATGGTCGCGGACGGCGTGAAAGCCGACGGACTGCGCGAGGCGCTCACGACCTTCAGCCGCGCGCAGGAAGACGGCGACGAGGAGTGCGCGGTCGTGCTCGAGACGGCCGCCGGCTATGCCCCGACGCTTGGCATTCTCGGCGCCGTGCTTGGCTTGATCCGCGTGATGGAGAACCTCGGGTCGCCGTCAGCGGTCGGAGGCGGCATCGCGGTCGCGTTTGTGGCCACCGTCTATGGCGTCGGCCTCGCCAACCTGCTCTTGCTGCCGCTGGCCTCGCGCCTGCGCTCGGTGAGCCGCAGCGCCGCGTTGACCCGGGAGCTGATCATCGAGGGCTCGATCATTCTGCAGGGGCGGGTCCATCCACGCCTGGTTGACGCGTACTTGTCAGGATTCGTTCGCGCGCGCACCAGCGACCGCGTGCGCGGGGCAGCGTGATGATGCCCCGTCGCCGCCGATCGTCCGCCAGCATGCCGTCGCGCGATCGGTGGATCATTCCGTACGCCGACTTCGTCACCCTGCTGTTCGCCTGCTTTGCGGCCCTGTATGCGGCCACGGCACTCGACGCCACCACCACCCCGGTGACGGGGCAGGGCATCCTGCCTGCGCACCAGTCGGTCATCGGTGGTGAACACGACAACACCAGGCAGGTGAAGGAAGCGCTCGAGCGTGAACTCGCCGATGACCTGGACGACAAGCGCCTGGAACTCATCGAGGATCGCCGCGGACTCGTCCTCGCGATCCCGGAAGCGTTTGCGTTCGATGCCGGCCGGGCCGACCTGTCGCCGACTTCCGAAGCGTTGATGGGCCGCGTTGGCCGCGTCCTCATCGGGTTACCCAATGCGGTTCGCGTCGAAGGGCATACCGACAACACGCCAATCAGGAACACCCGGTTCGGATCGAACTGGGACCTGTCGACCGCGCGGGCCACGCGCGTGGTCGCCTACTTCATCGTCAATGCCGGGATCCCGCCGTCACGCATGTCGGCAGCGGGCTATTCGGAGTTTCACCCGCGCGCGGCCAACACCTCTGTGGAGGGCCGCGCCAAGAACCGTCGGGTCGACATAGTGATTCTCAACCTGTCGACGATGACGGCCGAGGAGCCGATCGAACCATGATTCCGTTCAACGACCGCGAGCTCGAATGGCTGATGGACCGCCCAGTGTGCAAGCTGCTCACCGCGGCGGACCGACGCTCCTTCCGCGGCCGCCGTGTCCTGATCACCGGCGCCGGCGGCTCAATCGGATCGGAACTGGCGCGCCAGATTGCGGCATGCGAGCCCGAAGAGCTGACGCTGTTCGACAACTCGGAGCTGAACCTGTTCCAGGTCGAGCGCGGCCTCAGGCAGAGCTTCCCCAACCTCAGGCTGTCGGCCGTGCTCGGCGACGTGTCGCGTCGAGCCATTCGCCACACCATTCTGGCCACGCGGCCACACGTCGTGTACCACGCCGCCGCCTACAAGCACGTCACGATGCTCGAGCGCGCGATCTGTCCAGCCGTCGAAGCCAACGTGCTCGGTACAGTGGCGGTCGTCGATGCAGCAAAAGAGGTCGGCGCGCGGTTCGTCCTGATTTCGTCCGACAAGGCCGCCGCGCCTGAAAGCGTGATGGGGGCGACCAAGCGCCTTGCGGAACTGGTGGTGCTGTCGCGCGCCTCCGAACGGTTTCGGCCGATCGTGGTGCGGTTCGGCAACGTCCTCGGCAGCAGCGGCAGCGTACTGACGATCATGCGCGACGCCATTCGCAAGGGGCGGCCGATGCCGGTCACTGAACTCGATGCCACGCGCTACTTCATGACGGCAGGCGAGGCGGTCTCCCTCGTCATCAAGGCCGACTTGCTGGCGACCCGCGCCGAGACCTATTGGCTCGACATGGGCGACCCGGTCCGGATCGGCGACCTCGCCGAGCGGATGATGCAGCTCGAAGAGCGTGAAGGCTTCGCGCGTGTTCCTGTCGACGTGATCGGCCTGCGGCCGGGTGAGAAGCTTCGCGAAGAGTTGACGACGCAGGGCCTGAGGATGTGCCGGACGGCCCATCGTCGAATCTGGGTGGCGACGCAGCCGACTACGGATCGCGCGCAGACTGCGAAGGTGGAGCGCCGCCTGCGGATGCGCGTCGCGCGCTACGACGCGGCCGGGGCGCTGGCGTGGCTCGCCGCGGCGGTGCCGGATTTCAGCGTGAGCCCGGAGGCGTCGCGCCTGGCGCAGGCCCAGCGCCTGCTGGAAGCCGACGTCGAGCTGCAGGCCAGGTCGGCCTAAGCCAGCGACGCGTACAGATCCCCGTACGCCGCGATCATCCGGTCGTCGGTATAGCGCTCGTGGAAGAGCCGATGCGCGCGATCGGTGCGTTCGCGGATGTCGTCCGCGGTCGCGCCCAGTACCTCGTGCGCCGTCGCCGCGAGCGACTCTGGTGAGTGCGCGCTAAACGTCCATCCACAGTTCGTGTCGGCCACCAGCTCGTGCAGTGGCGGTATCGAGCTGACGGCGACGGGCACATGGGCCCTGAACGCTTCCACGACCGCGACGCCAAAACTTTCTGCCAGCGATGGTTGGACCAGCAAGTCCGCGACGGCTAGCGCCGACGCCGCTGCCGGTTGATAGCCGCAGAACCGAACGCGGCTGCCGAGTCCGAGCGCGGCCGCGCGATCGCGCAGCTGGTCCAGCTCTGGGCCTTCGCCGATCAACACCGCGATCACGTCATGTTGCGCGCTGATGGCAGGCAGCGCGTCGATGATGAGCCGATGATTCTTTTGAGGTGTCAGGCTGCCGATCGAGACCAGCACCTTGGTTCCCGACGTTCGCTTTGACGGCAGGTCGCTCAACGCGCCAGGCAGGTCCGCGGCCGGTGGGCTGCTGCTGATCCCGTTGGGGACGATCGCGGTACGGCGAAAACGCCCGCCGATCTCTTCGAGCTGACGCCGGGCGGCGACGGACGGAAACACCACCAGGTCGATGCCGCTCATGATGGCAAGGTCTTCCTCAGTGTGTTCCCGGGATTTGTGACGGCTCCAGCCGTGCATCGTCTGCAGGACGGATCCGCCCAGGCGCTGGCCAATCCGCGCGGGGATGGCCGCGTGGGCGTGCACCACCGACGGTGTCGATGCGCCGAGCGCCGCAGCGATCGCGGTGAAGGCCGCGTCGTTCAGCGCGCGATCGCGCTTGAAGAGCGAATCGACCGTGATCAACCGGCATCCGGCCGAGTGAATGCTCGAGAGATACTCGTCGTAGTTTTCGAAGCCGGGTTCGGCGGTGCGGCTCGTGGCGACCACCACGTCATGGCCGGCGCGCCGCTGGGCGGCGGCGAGCGTGGCCACAGCCCGGCCCGCACCGCCCTGGAGAAATGGTGCGAGGTGCACCAGCACGCGAGTCACCCCTGCACTCTACCCGCGACTCCCAGCACTACGCAAAGGCGTCGAAGTCCTGGCCCTGCTGATACCCCAGGCGTTCCAACTGCGCAAACGCCACGCTCGGATCGTCACCGGTAACCGCGATGATGTCGATCTTGCGCGCCCGCAAGGCCGCCGGCGCCACGATCGGCAGGCCTTCGAGCTTGTCGTACCACATCATCGAGTTTGCGTCCGAGAAGCACGTCACGCTCGCGCCGCGCCGGCGGAGTTGCACCAGCGCCTCGGCTCCCGGACCGCCGGCGCCGAAGATCGCGACTTTCAGGTTCGACGGCACCTGTTGCAGTGGTGATCGCAAGAGCGCCGTCGCACGCGGGAGCTTCTTGGGTGGGGCCGCCACCAATTCCGTTCCTGAATCCAGTGCGCCCTCTGCTTCGGCCCGGCGAATGCGCTCGTCCCGCTTGTAGCGTTCGAGTTGTGAGCCCATCGATTCGGCCAGTTGCGCCGCCACAATGCCTGGGCGATCCATGGCGTGGGGCAGCAGGTGCAGACCCGCCGCGCACTGGCTGGCGAGGTCGACGACCAGCGCGGCATCGCGCAGACCGAAGACCACCGGTGAATTCCAGGAGACGAGCAGCTCTTCCCACGGGCGCTGGAGGACACGCTCGGCGCCGGAGATGCCCTGGGTCCACCACGACTTGGCCCGATCGCGATCGCCCCGCTGCAACGCGATCCACCCGAGGAGCCACGCGGCCGACACCGTCTTGGTCGCGAGCAGCGGGCTGTAGAGCAGGGGATCGCTGGTCGCGCATTGTTCGAGCGCCTGCACCGCCAGTGCGTGTTCGCCCGCATCCAGCAACGCGAGCGCCTGCGCGTAGCGCAGCGAGACCTGCCAGCGATACGCGGTGGGGCTCGAGGCCGGCTCGGTACAGAACCGCTCGATCTGATCCATCAACGCGCTGTCGATGCCGCCGGCACGGTCCATCGTGAGGTACGCGCGCACGCACAGCGCCGCCCCGCGATCGGCGCTGCTGGCGGCGGAGGCCAGAATGGAGCGGCGGGCCAGCCGTTCGAGCACGGCGGCCGCATCCGTCCTGAAGCCCAGCGAGATCAGCGTGCGTAACAGCCACGGCCGGTCGTAGTCACGCTCGAACGCCACGAGGTTGCTGGTCTGCGGCGAACCCGGTGGCAACAGCCCGTGCCGGAACTCCAGGTTCTTGGACAGGAACGGGTCGGTCATGCCAACGATTAGCCACCAGTCGGCCGCCCGCTCGGCATCGGCCGACTTCCAGATCGATCGGCCGGGGCTGATGCTCGCGGCCGTCTGGCCGCAGACTTGTTCGATCTCAAAGTATTTTTTGCAGAGTGTCTCGAACACCGGGCGCGTGAAGATGTGCAGGTGATGCTCGTTGACCGCCGCGACATCGGTCGTGGCCGTCTCGATCGAGCCGACGAAGCGGCCGCCCGGCGTCAGCAATCGCTGACACTCGGCGAGAAACTGTGCCGGGTTGGCGAGATGTTCGATCGTGTCGAAACAGAGGATCAGGTCGAAGGTCGACCGCGAATCGCCGCCGATCGACGACAGGTCGCGGCGCTCGAACTTCAGGCGCTTGTCGGGCGTCGTGTAGTGCTCGGTCGCATACCGCACCGCGGTTTCATCGACGTCAACCCCGAGGACGGACTCGGCGAGTGTGCCCTCTGCCAGCAGCGCGCTGCCGTAGCCGAGCCCGCACGACGCGTCCAGCACGCGGTCGCCGGGCCGAATCAGGGTTTTCGCAAACTCGTAGCGCGCGACGTGCGCGTCGGCGCGGGGACCCGCGTCCCTGAGCATGTCCATGCGCAAGTCTCGGGACCGGGTCAGGTCCTTCACGTTGCGGCTGGTGCGCGCGCTCGGCGGCAGCGGCTGCATCAACAGGATGTGCTTGCCGTCTTCCCGGAGGGGTTCATCCGGCAACAACGCCTGGTACATGGGATGACGCCGCCACTCCCGCTCGATGAAGCGTGTCTCCCAGTCGGCCCGTGATCCGCCAACGCGGATGACCAGCGCGCGCGTCAGCAGCTTGCGCATCTGGTCAATGGCCGTGGTCACGTCCGCCGGCGCCAACTGGTCCAGGCCGTCCGTGACGACGATGACATCGTAGGTGCCTGGTCCGCCGAGGGCGTCGAGGGCTCCGGTTACGGCTTCGACGGCCCGGCGTCGCAAGGCCCGTACGAGGGGCTGGGCCGCGGCGCCAATGACCAGAAAACGACCGCCGCCGCAGCTGCTCAGGACTCTTTCTGCAAGTTCGATTGCGCTGTCCGCCTGCATTCCGCACCAGTAATCGGCAAATCTCTGAACTTCAAGAAACCGGTCCGCAGGCCGATTCTCACAACGGACCGCAAACCAATGGAAGTCGTGTCGAACAAGGCCACGCATGAGCGGGCAGAGCGTCAATGGCGGATCACTTCCGCATTCTTCGAAAGCGCGATCGCGACATCGTCGGCGCTGGAGGGGCTCCTCGGCCGTCTCTACCGCCGGGATCCCGACTCATTGGCGCACCTGCATCGGGTGGCGTCCCTCGCCATCCGCATCGGTGAAGAGATGGGGATGGCTGAGCGCGCGCTGGACGATCTGGAACGCGCCGCCCTGATGCACGACATCGGCCGTCTGGTGCTGCCGGATCCCGACAAAGTCACCGCCAACACCCTCGACACCATTGCCATGCAACGCCGCGCCCAGCAGGTGCAGGTGGCGCATGAGGTGATGAGGGACCACCCCTTTCTCCGGCCGGCCGGCGTGATTGTCGGGGCGTCGCTCGAGTGCTTTGACGGCTCGGGCCCGCCGCAGGGGCTCCGCGGTCAACAGATTCCCATGGGCTCCCGCGTGTTGCACGTCGCCGACACGCTCGATGCCCTGACGTCCGTGTGCCTCTCGCTGGCGTGTTCGGCGGAGGTGGCGAATGCCGAACTGGTGCGGCTGGCCGGCGGCCGATTTGATCCCGATGTCGTGGCCGCCTGGCTGCGCTGTTCGGAAGAGATCCCGCAGGGCCTGATGCCCTGGTGGTCCGCGGTCGAGCGGATGAACTGAGGACGACATGATCCTGCTTGGTGGTGTGCTCGTGGTAATCGGCTCGGTGGTCGGCGGCTATCTGATGGCCGGCGGCCACATGGCCGTCCTGGTCCAGCCGTCGGAATTCGTGATCATTGGCGGGGCCGCGCTCGGCAGCGTGATGATCAGCACGCCTCCCAAGGTGCTGTCGAAGCTGGTCAAGCAACTCAGCGGCGTCATGGGCTCCGGCCTGACACGCGACGACTACGCAGACCTGCTGTCGATGCTCTACCAGATCTTCCGGGTCGGGCAGCAGACCGGCGTGATGGCGCTCGAGCCGCACTTCGAGAACCCCGAAGCCAGCGCCATCATCTCCAAGTACCCGAAGTTCATCAGCCGGCACCACTCGCTTGCGTTCCTGTCGGACTCCATCAAGGTGATCATCGTCGGCGGCGTCAATGCCCATGACCTCGAGGCGCTGATGGACGAGGATCTGCATATCCACCATGAGGACGAGCGCACGCCGTCCGCCGCGCTGACCAAGGTCGCCGACGCCTTGCCCGGCCTGGGCATTGTCGCCGCGGTGCTGGGCATCGTCATCACCATGGAAGCGATCGATGGCCCGCCTTCGGAAATCGGTCACCACGTTGGCGCCGCGCTGGTCGGCACGTTCCTGGGCATCTTGATGTCGTACGGCTTCGCTCAGCCGCTGGCCGGGAACCTCGAACAGAAGGTCGCCGACGACGGCCGCTACGAGCAGTGCATCAAGGCCGGCGTGATCGCGATGTTCAAGGGGTTGCCACCGGCGATCGCCGTGGAATTCGCCCGACGCGTGCTGCCGCACGATGTCCGCCCGACGTTTGAAGAGACCGAAAAGTTGTGCCGCGCGTCGAGAACTGACCAGCCCGCGGCGGCGGCGTAAGCCATGAAGCCCGCCGCCCCGATCATCATCATCAAGAAGAAACGTGGTGGCCATCACGGCCACCACGGTGGCGCGTGGAAGGTTGCCTACGCCGACTTCGTGACGGCGATGATGGCGTTCTTCCTGGTGATGTGGCTCGTCTCGCAGAGCCAGGAAGTGAAGCAGAACGTCGCCGGCTACTTCCGCGATCCCGGCGTCTTCGAGCACGAGCGCTCGAACGGCATGCTGGCCGGCGGCACCCCGGGCATGGAGCCCGGCCGGTCGCCCGAGGCCATGACCCCGAAGCCGGATCCCTCGGCGACCGTGCGAGAGAAGCAGTCGCTGGAGACCGCGGCCGAGCAGATCCGCAAGCAACTGGAGAATGCGCCGAATATCGCCACGCTGCGCGATCAAATCGAGTTCACCTTCACGGCCGAAGGGCTGCGCATCGAGCTGGTCGAGCGGTCGGGGTCGAGCTTCTTTGATAGCGGCAGTGCCATGCTGCGCGGCGAGAGCGTGCGCATCCTGGCCATCATTGCGGCGGAGTTGCAAACGCTCCCAAACGACATTGCGCTCGAGGGACACACCGACAGCCGTCCGTACGCCAGCGGAAACGGCTACGGCAACTGGGAGTTGTCGGCCGATCGCGCCAATGCGGCAAGGCGAGTGATGCAGAGCAACGGCATCAAGGCCGAACAGGTGACGACCGTCCGTGGATTCGCGGACCGGCAGCTGCACCTGCCGGCCGAACCGCTCGATCCCCGCAATCGCCGTGTCTCCATCGTGGTGCGGAGCCAGGCTGCGGCGGCGCTCGAGACGGCCCTGCAAGCCAAGCACTAAGCCGTCAGTTGTTCCTTGGCGGACTCGAAGCACGTCGGGCAGATCCCGTGCGTGAACTTCGCGTTCGTGTTCTGCGTCACGTAGACCTCGACCCGTTCCCAATAATTCTGATCGTTGCGGATCCGCTTGCAGTAGCAGCAGATCGGCAGCAGGCCGCTGAGATGCTTGACGCGGGCGAGTGATGTTTCCAATTCCTTCACCTTTTCTGCCAGTCGTTCCTGGAGGGCGACGACGCGGGCGCCAACCTGGACGCGGGCACGGAGTTCACTGGGGTCGACCGGCTTGACGACGTAGTCGTCCGCGCCCGACTCCAGCCCGGAGACCAGGTCGGTTCGGCTGCTGCGCGCGGTCAGCAGCACCACGTACAGGTGAGCGATGGCCGGCGTGCTGCGGATACGCCGGCACAGCTCGGGGCCGTCGAGTCCCGGCATCTCCCAGTCGATCACGGCGAGCGACGGGGTCTGTTCGTTCAGAACGGTCCACGCGGTGTCGCCGTCGTGGGCGATGTCCACCTCGAATCCCCAGGACAGCAAGCCACGGCTCACAATGGCAGCCGCGGCACGATCATCGTCCGCTACTAGCGCGCGCATTCGGTCTCCTCCAGTCGCTCCAGCAATCCGCGAAGGCCGCTTTCGAGCGCCTCCGATGCATCCCCAATGCGGCGCCAGGCCGGCTCAAACAGCGCCGTCTGGCCTTGTGCCGCGAGTTCCTCCAGGACCTTGGCGAGCGCCGACAGCGATCGGCCGCCAACCGTCGCCGCGGCACCCTTGATGGCGTGCGCCGCGCGGCGGATGGCCGGCAGGTCGTTGGCGGAGATCGCGTCATGCAATGCGGCCAGTCTCGGCTGGTGATCCTCGATGAACGCCGTGACCACGACTCGCGCAAGTTCGGCGTCGTGGCTGACGCGGGCCATGAGGTCGGCCTCATCAAAGGCCTCGCTCTCGATACTCGGGTCGGCGAGGTGCGTCGTGCCGGCGGAGTCTTCCTCGACCACGGCGAACAGCGCGGCCGGGTCAATGGGTTTCGATAAGTAGCCATCCATCCCGTGCGCGAGGCAGCGCTCCCGGTCGCCGGTCATCGCGTGCGCCGTCATCGCCACGATGCGGGTGTGCGTGCCGGTGATGCGCTCGCGGCTGCGAATCTCATCCGTGGCTTCGAGGCCGCCCATGACCGGCATTTGCAGGTCCATCAACACGAGGTCGAAGGCCTCGCGGCCGAGCTGTTCGATCGCATCGGCTCCGTTCGACGCCAGCGTCACGTGATGTCCACGATTGGTCAGCAGTCCTACGGCCACCCGCTGGTTCACGATGTTGTCCTCGACCAGCAACACGCGGCGCTGACGACCCTGGCGCTCAGGCATTTCTAGCGGCCGCCGGCTCGGCGCCTGCTCGGCCGACACGCCAAACGTGGCGGTGAAGTGGAAGCGGCTGCCGTGTCCAAGCGTGCTCTCGACCCAGATGCGTCCTCCCATCAGCTTGACGAGCGTTGACGAGATGGCCAGGCCGAGACCGGTGCCGCCGTACTTGCGGGTCGTCGAACCGTCCGCCTGGCTGAACGCCTCGAAGATGCGCTCGCGGTGCTCGGCCGCGACGCCGACCCCGGTGTCTTCGACGACGAAGTGCAACCCGACGCCGTTTGTAACGCCCGGGTCGCGCTCGATGACAATGGCGATGGATCCGCGCTCGGTGAACTTGATGGCGTTGCCGATCAGGTTGACCAGGACCTGCCGCAGGCGCACCGGGTCGCCGAGCACCGCGGGAGGCACGTCCGGAGATATGCGACAGACCACCTGCAGGCGCTTCTCCGTCGCCCGGATCAGCAGGGGTTTCAACAGCTCCGAGAGCACGTCGGCGACCGAGAGCGGCACGGCTTCGAGCCGTAGCTTCCGTGACTCGATCTTCGAGAAGTCGAGGACGTCGTTCAGGATGTGCAGCAGGGAGGTCGCCGACGAGCGCACCGTCTCGAGATGGTCGCGCTGTTCCGCCGTGAGCGCCGTGCGTAACGCCACTTCCGTCATGCCGATGATGCCGTTCATCGGCGTGCGGATTTCGTGACTCATGTTGGCCAGGAACTCGCTCTTGGCGCGGTTGGCCTCCATCGCCTTGTCGCGGGCCTGCACCATGTCGGCGTTGACGGCGCGGAGTTCGGCCGTGCGACGCTCGACGATGCGCTCGAGGCCGTCGGTAATCGCCAGCAGCTCGCCATCGCGGCGGTGGATCTCCGCGAGCATGTCGTTGAAGCCGCGTATCAGCTCGCCGATCTCGCCGCCGTCCTGGCCTTCGACGCGCACGTCGTACTGGCGCTGTTGCGTGACCTCGCGCATCACCGACGACAGGCGGAGGAGCGGCGCGGAGATGACGCGTTGCAGTCGCGCGGCCACCATGGCGGCCAGCGCCAGCGATCCGACCAGCACCAGGGCGACGACCCCGGTCGAGGCCATGGCCCGCGCCTGTAGCGTCGACAGGTCCGCTTCGATGACGACGAGGCCGAGCACGTCGTCGCCGTGCAGCACCGGTTCTGAGATCACCACCCGGCGTGAGGGCAGAGGGCCGGACGCCTGTGGCTGGGTGGCGGTCAGAGAAGGTGGCGCGGCCACCAGACCGCCCGCCTCACGCGTGTACTTCGCCAGCAGTTCACGATCGCGGGTCCAGATGCCGGCCGACACGATGTCGTCGCGCACCGCCACCGTCTTGAGCGTGTCGCCGGCGGCAACGCCGTCGCGGAACGCGACGGCGCCGGCGCTGTTGGACGCCACGACCTCCGCCATGATGCGGGTGTCGAGCACCAACTGGTGATGCGCGCTGCGGAGGTCGGCGATCAGCAGGATTGCCGTGGCGGCGAGCAACGCGGTGGCGGTCGTTGCCATCGTGACCGCGGTGAGTTTTCTCGTCAGGGACAGTTGCGGCCAGTTGACGAAGCGGCGCGTCCAGCTGCGACGATTCATCGCGGTGCACCCTTGACCAGGCGCGCGAGGCCCATCATCTGCGAGCTGACGCGCAGGCCGGCGCGGCTCAGTGCGTCCGGATTGATGGTGAAGCGCGTACGTCCGTCTTCGGTGAAGAGGGCCGCGACGCCGCCGGCCTTGGCGAACCGGTCGCCCTCGCCGACCGTGAACACGGGCAGCGCCGCGACCGCGTCCAACACACCTGAGATGACGGCGGAGTCGTCGACCGGCACATACAACAGGTGGCACGAGCTCGCGAGGCCCAGCGCCTCGACGCGAGCGACGGAAACATCACGCCCGTTCAGTGGGCGGTCGCCGACCAGGCGATCAAGTGACGCCGCCACATCAGGCGCACCGAAGATGCAGAGGGTGAGCGGTCCCTTCACCGCGGGAGTGGGCCACTCGGTGAAGCGCGCAAAGTTGAACAGGTAGACCGCCTTGATGACCGACGTCGCTGCCGGGCCTGGTGGTGGCCCTTGAGTTCCGGCCGACAGGGTCGCGACGGCCAACGCCAACAACACTCGCACGCGCCGGATTGAGCAAAGCCGGTGCCACCGCCTACGCGCCGGCAGAGTCCGGCTTCTTCACATCACGCGGCGCCAGTCACGACGGCCTGCCGACCTCATCGTCGGCGCGCCGACAGTGGCGTGACTCAAGACCGAGTATTTCCGGCCGATTCTCAGACTGGTGCACGCGGAGTGTCCGCGGTGTGTCTCGAAGGCGATTGACCGGGAATATGTCACAGCCGCGTCCCAGGGCGCATCCGAGCAGGCGGCATCGGCTCGAGGAGACATCGGCCTCGATGGAAGAGGCTTGCCCAGTTGTCGTCGTTTGAGTCATACCCGTGTAACCGTTTTCTTTCTAGGAGTGATCAATGAAATCGTGGACGATCGGCAAGAGACTGACGTTTGGATTCGGCCTGGTTCTCGCCGTGGCCATTGCCCTTGGCGCCTACACCATCGTGAGCTTAGCGAAGATGGAAAAGCTGGCGGTCAGTGTTCGCGACGAGGCTGTCGTCGGCCTGTCGCTGTTCAGCGACCTGCATAGCGTCGCGCTGTCGAATTCCGGCACCCTTCTGCGCATGGCGCTGAGCGAAGACCCGGCCGAGCTGGCCGCGCTGGAACAGGAGATCGAAGCCAGTTCGGAAATGAGCGACCAGTTCTACACGCGGTACGAATCGACGATCTTCCAGGACGAAGACCGCAGGCTCTTCGAGGCGACCCAGCAGGCGCGAGCGGTCAATAGCGCCGCCCGCGAGAAGTTCATGGAGTTCGCCAAGACGCACACCGCGGAGGAGTCGGCCGCGGAGTTCAAGGCACGCATGATGGCGCCGCAGGCGGCGTACCTCGCTGCGATCGACGCGACCACCGAGTTCAATCGAAAGATCAGCATCGACTACACCACGCAGATCGCCAGGGACGTGGAGGAAGCGCGCACCTGGACGATCGTCGGCCTCGTGCTGGCAGTGATGATCGGCGTGGCCGTGGCCTTCGCGATCATCCGCAGCACCAGCCGCGTGCTCGCCGATGCCGTGACCACCCTCACCGAAGGTTCGCAGCAGCTGGTATCGGCGGCGGGTCAGGTGTCGACGTCATCGCAGGCACTGTCGCAGGGCGCAACCGAGCAGGCCGCGTCGCTCGAAGAGACCTCGGCGTCAATGGAAGAGATGGCGTCCATGACGCGCCAGAACGCCGAGAACTCGCAGACGGCCGCGTCGCTGATGGGTGATGTGGACACCAAGGTGCACGGCAGCAACCAGGCGCTTGGCGACATGGTCACGTCGATGGCGTCGATCCAGGAGTCGAGCCGCGAGGTCGCGAAGATCATCAAGACGATCGACGAGATCGCGTTTCAGACCAACATCCTCGCGCTCAACGCCGCCGTGGAAGCGGCGCGTGCCGGCGAGGCGGGGATGGGCTTTGCCGTGGTGGCGGACGAAGTGCGCAACCTCGCCCAGCGCTCGGCGCAGGCGGCCCGCGACACCGCGTCGCTGATCGAGGAATCGATCACGCGCGCAGAGAGCGGCAACGCGAAGGTCGAGCAGGTGGCGGCGGCCATCGCGGCGATCACGGCCAGCGTCGGCCAGGTGAAGATGCTCGTGGACGGCGTCAGCGTTGCGAGCCGGCAGCAGTCCCAGGGTATCGACCAGGTCTCGCAGGCGGTCTCGCAGATGGAAAAGGTGACGCAGACGACCGCGGCAACCGCCGAAGAGAGCGCCGCGGCCAGCGAAGAACTGAACGCGCAGGCTGAAGGTGTGATGCAGGTGGTGGGCGACCTCGAACGACTCGTGAAGTCGGCCGCGGCCGGCTCCGCCCCGCCGTCGGCCCCGGCTCGCCGCGCCGCCGGTTCGGCGGCGCGCGTGCTCCGCCTGTCGCGCCCGGTTCCCGCACCGCCGACCTCCGAAGAGCAGCTGCCGATGGAGAGCACCGGCACCTACGGCAAGTTCTAGCCGTCTGAGAGCCGGTTTCAGACTAATGTTGAAGGCGGCGGCCGGGATGGCCGCCGTCTCCTTTGATGGGCACCCCCACCCGGACGGCGAGAATCGGCCGCCTGGCAGTGGCGTCGCTGTTCGCGGCGCTCGCCGGGGCCTGTGCTGATCCCCCGCGCGCCCCCATGCGCGTGGCGACCGACATTTGGCTCGGCAACGAAATGCTGGCCGTGGCGGAGCATTCGGGCCTGTTCAATCCGGCCGACATTCGCCGCGTCGAGTACTCGAGCAACCAGGAGATCCTGCGCGCGCTGCGCAATGGCTTGATCGAATCAGCGGCGCTGATGCTCGATGAAGCCCTGGTTGCGGCGCATGATGGCACGGACGTTGTGATCGTGGCCGCTATGGATGCGTCGAACGGCAGCGACGCGCTGATCGGGCGGCCGCCGATCAAGACGCTGGCCGATCTCAAGGGCCGGCGCGTCGGCGTGCAGCTCAATTCAACGGGCTTGCAGCTGCTGTATCGCGCGTTGGCGCACGCGCAGATGTCGATCAAGGACATTACCGTCGTCAACGTGCCCCCGGATCGCCACGTGCTGTCGTTTATCGGTGAAGACGTCGACGCCGAGAACGTGCAGGCGGTGGTGACCTACGACCCCATGCGCACGATCATCCTCGAGCGCGGAGGCGTCGACCTGTACAACTCCGCCGCAATCCCAGGCGACATCGTCAATGTACTCGTGGTGCGGCGCGACTATCTCGAAGCCAATCCCGATCGTGGACGAGCGTTGGTGAACGCATGGTTTGCCGGTGCGGAGGAGTTTCGCGCCTCGGCTGATGCGCGCGAATGGGTCGCGCACCGCCAGGGTCTCAGCAGTGCCAAGGTGCTGCAGGCGCTGACCACCACCGAGCTGTACGACCCCGCCCGCAGCCGGGCCCTCCTCGAGGGCGGTGGCGCGCTCGCCGACACGGCGCGCCGGTTTCACTTCTTCATGCGCGAGAACGGACGCCTGTCGCGAGACATCGCGGTCGAGCGCCTGTTCGAGACGCCGCCCGGGTTCCAGCGATGACACCGCGACGCCACCGCTCGCGGCTGGAATCGCTTCGTGTCCGCCTGCCGTTCCTGCTGCTGGCCTACTGCGCGGTCGTCGGCGTCGCCATCTTCCTGATCGTCAATCGCACCGAGGAGCGGCGCGTCGAGGCGGAGTTCGCGTCGCGACAGGTGATGCGCGCGACCGATTTGCAGGACCGCACCGAGCGGGCCGCGGAGCGCAACGAACTGGGGACGGCGCAGCGCGAGTTCGGCGAGCTGGCCCAGAACGAGGCGCTGACCGGCGCGGTGTTCATTGCGCCCGATGACCGCGTCCTGCTGAGCAGCCGCCGCCACTGGCTGCATCGCCTGGTCGACATCGGCGCGCTGGGTGTGCCGGCCGCCGAGCAGCCGCGCATTCAGTCGGAGATGCAGCAGGCCTTGACCAGCCGCATGCACCGCGTGGTCGTGACCAACGGCGGCGATGGCCTGGTGCTGATCATGCCGGCGTCGCTGCCGCTGGTGCCGGGCGCGCTCGCCATCGATCGCAGCGCCCTGATCCTGCTGGTCTACGATCTCAGCCTCGCGAAGGCAATCAACGCGTTCTACCTGCAGCGGTTGTTCCTGCTGATCGCTGGCGCGATCGTGCTGGCCGCGTTCGTGCTCGGCCTCGGACTGCATTTCTTCGTGACGCGCCGCCTCGAGCAGGTGCAGACGTTGATCGATCGCTTCGCCGCCGGCGGCGAGATCGCCGCGCCGCCGTCGCGCCTCAACGACGAGATCGGCGAGATCGGCGATCGATTCCAGGAGATGGCGCACGCGGTCCGTCGCGAAATGGCCGAGCGCGTTGACGCGACCGTCGCGCTGCGCGATAGCGAGGATAAATTCCGAACGGCGATGCAGTATTCGCCGATCGGCCAGGCGCTGATGGGCATTGACGGCAGGTGGACCGAAGTCAATCCCGCCTTGTGCCAGATCGTCGGCTACTCGGCCGAGGAACTGTCGACGATGACGTTCCGCGACATCACCCATCCCGACGACCGCGACGAAAGCAATGCGCTGAACCGGCAGGTGCTCAGCGGCGAGCGTGACACCTTCCAGGTCGAGAAGCGCTACATCCACAAGGACGGCCACATTGTGTGGGTGCAGCTCAATGCCTCCACGATGCGGCGGGCCGACGGATCGGTGCTGTTCGTGTCGCAGATCCAGGACATTACCGATCGCAAGCACGCCGATGAGCGGTTGCATCGCGCCAATCGCGCCCTGCGTGCGATCAGCCACTGCAACCAGGCACTGATTCACGCCACCGACGAACCATCGCTGCTGAAGCAGATCTGCCGGGTGATTGTCGAAGACGGCGGGTATCGGCTCGCGTGGGTCGCGTTCGCACGCGCCTCCGGTGTGGTGGCCGCCGCCCAGTGGGGCAGGGACGACGGCTACATCGCCGACTCGGTGCAGGTATGGGACCGGCTCCGCACGGAGCCCGGCGCGGTCCGCGAGTTCCTGGAAACCGGCCAGACACGCGTCACGCGTGACTACCTGACCGATGAGTTCGCGGCGGACTGGCGTGAGCATGCGGTGCAGCGCGGCATCCGCTCGTCGGCCACCTTTGCATTGCGCGAAGACGATCGGACGTTCGGCGCGCTGATGATCTATTCAGATCAGCCGGGCGCCTTCGACGACCAGGAGATGGCGTTGTTGAGCGAGATGGCCGAAGACCTGGCCTACGGCATCCAGGCGCTGCGCACGCGCACGCGCCGCATGCTGGCCGAAGAGGCGATGCGCGCTGCCAACGAACGTTACGCGCGCCAGGAATCAGCGCTGGCGGTCCTGACACGGCTGCAGGTCAGCACTCCTGAGCAGTTCGTGCCGGCGCTGCAGTCGGTCACCGAGGTCGTGGCCAATGCGCTTGAGCTCGATCGCGCGAGCGTCTGGCGTCAAGACGCCGGCGACCGGCTGGTATGCGAGGACGTGTTCGAACGCGCGCAGAACCGGCACGGCCGGGCGGTCGACGTCACCGGGGACGTGGTCAAGGATTTTTGGGCCAGCCTCTCGGCAGCTGATCTCATTGCCGCCCCGGATGCGGCCACCGATCCCCGGCTCGGTGAGTTCGCCCGCGGCTACATGAAGACAGCCGGCGTCAAGTCGTTCATTTCCGTGCCGATTCGGGGACACGGCGATCTGGTGGCCACCCTGTCGTGCGCGACGATCGGCGTCGAGCGCAAGTGGACGCCGGACGAACAGACGTTCCTGGTCGCGGTGGCCAACCTCGTGGCGTCCATGTTCGCGCAGCTTGAGCGTCATCGGCTCGAGGCCCAGCTTCGGCAGGCGACCAAGCTCGAAGGCATCGGCCAGCTCGCGGGCGGCGTGGCACACGACTTCAACAACGTGCTGACCGTCATCCTGGGCAAGGCCGGCCAGATCATCGACGACGAGCGCCTCCCGGCGGACCTGCGCGACTCGGCGGAAGACGTGGTGCACAGCGCTGAACGTGCGGCCAACCTGACCCGGCAGTTGCTGGCCTTCAGTCGCCGGCAGGCGATGCAGGTTCGCGACCACGACCTGAATGCAGTGATCCGCAACGTGGCGAGACTGCTGGATCGCATCCTCGGTGAGGATATGGAGCTTGACCTGGTGCTCTTCGACGAGCCGATCTTCGTGCGCGCCGACGCCGGCATGCTGGATCAGGTCGTCCTCAACCTCGCGGTCAACCCCAGGGATGCCATGCGCGGCGGCGGACGCCTCACGATTCGCACCGCGCTCGTCGAAGTGGACAGCCAGGCGACCGGTCATGTCAGCCGTCCGTCGGGACCGTACGCGCGGTTGCAGGTCGCCGACTCCGGCACCGGCATTGCCCAGGAACACCTGGCCCACATCTTCGAGCCGTTCTTCACGACGAAGGACGTCGGCAAGGGCACGGGGCTGGGCCTGGCCACGACCTACGGCATCGTGCAGCAGCATAACGGCTGGATCGAGGTCGACAGCGAAGTTGGCCGCGGCACCACCTTCTCTATCTATCTCCCGAGCTTTACGCAGCCCGAGGAGAAGCCGTCGTTGGCGCCGGGGCCGCGCAGCGCCATCGTGCCTCGCGCCGCTGTCGGCCGCGAATCCATCCTGGTCGTCGAAGACGAAGAAGATGTGCGGTCGCTCATTGTAGACGCGTTGCTCGGGTTTGGGTACCGCGTGCTCGAGGCGACCTCGGGCCCGGAGGCGCTCGCGGAGTGGGCGCAGCACGGTGAGTCGATCGACCTGTTGATCACCGACATGGTGATGCCGGGCGGCATGAACGGCCTGGACCTCGTGTCGCGGGTCAAACAGGACCGGCCGGCCTTGAAGGTGATCTACATCAGCGGTTACCTGGCCGACGTCAGCCGCGACGACCTGACGCAATCCGAGGGCGTGACCTACCTCGCCAAGCCCTTTACGCTGCCGACGCTCGCGCGCATTGTGCGCGAAGCGCTGGATTCCGACGAAAAATAGCCCAAACCACTGAAGCTCCGCGCAGGTCCGCCGATTTCCTCACCGGAGGGAATGGCGGATGCAGTCTGCGGGACGTGCAATTTCAACTTTGGGCTCGATCGGTGCGCGTACAGCGCCTGCAGGGGTGCTCGCACAGTCGATCGACGGACCCCCGACACCTGGCGTCCCGGCCACCGACACCTCTCACGGAATGGTGCGCTGATGGACGATCGCCAGGTCTTCGTAACCGACATCGAAAGCCGCATCACCCGCCTGACCTGTGACGTGATCCTCGATCCGTCACCCGAGGCCATCGCGGGCGCCATCGCGGGACTTGCCGCGGCGCTCGAGGCCGGCGGCGGGGCGGATGTGGCCGCCAGCATTCGCGCGCTTGCCGGTGGCGACGTGCAGACCCTCGGCGCGGAGTGCCAGCGCCTGTGGTCCGAGTGGATTGCTGAAGACGAAGTCCGTCGCGACGTGGAAATGCTGTCGGCCGACGCCGAGCTGACGACGATGTTCGTCGCTGAGGCGCTCGATCACCTCGGCACGATCGAAGCGACGTTGTTGCGGCTCGAAGAGTCGCCGACGGACAAGACGCTGATGAACGACGTCTTCCGTCCGTTCCACACCATCAAGGGCAACGCCGGAGCGCTGGGCGTGGCCACGGTCCAGGGGCTGGCGCACAAGGTCGAGAACCTGCTCGACCGCTGCCGCGCCGGCCAGCACGCGGTCGGGTCGAGCGAGATCGACGTCGTGTTGCGGTCGGTGGACCTGATTACCGCGATGCTCAACGACCTGTCAGCGCGCAACGCCGGCCAGCCCGGTCGTCACCTCCGCAACGAGCGCCTGGCGCTGATCGACGCGGTCGAGCGGATCATCGAATCCGGCGGACAGGCCGAGGTGCCGTCGATGCCGTTGAAGGATCTGCCGGCGGCGGCCCCGGCGGCCGACGAGCACCGCACCACGCCGGAACGCCGCGATGGCGCCGAGGCCCGCCGCGACACCGAGCAGCAGAGTTCGGTGAAGGTCGATACGCGCAAGCTCGATGGCCTGGTCGACACCGTCGGGGAGCTGGTCATCCTGCAGTCGCTGATCTACGAGGATCCGTCGCTGCAGGGCATTGGCGATGAGCGCTTCAAGCGCAACCTCGCGCAGCTGCGCCGCATCACCACCGAGTTGCAGCGCGGCGCGATGTCGATGCGCATGGTGCCGATTCGCCAGACCTTCCAGAAGATGGCGCGCCTCGTGCGCGACCTCAGCAAGCGTTCCGCCAAGCCGATCGAGCTGGTGCTCGCCGGCGAGGACACGGAACTCGATCGGCGCGTCGTGGAGGACATCAACGATCCGTTGATGCACATGATCCGCAACAGCATCGATCACGGCATCGAGATGCCGGCGGCGCGCGCCGCCGCGGGCAAGCGCGAGACGGGTCGCCTGTCGCTGCGCGCCTTCCACCAGGGCGGCAACATCGTCATTGAAATTGCCGATGACGGCGCCGGCCTGAACGCGGAACGCATTCTCAGGAAGGCGCGCGAGAAGGGCCTGATCGCCGATGACGCCGAATTGACGCCGTCCGAGGTGTATCAGCTGATCTTTGCGCCGGGCTTCTCGACCGCGGAGCAGGTCACCGAGATTTCCGGCCGCGGCGTCGGCATGGACGTCGTGCGCCGCAACATCGAGTCGCTGCGCGGCCGCATCGAGATCCAGACGGAAGCCGGCGTCGGCACGACCTTCATCATCAGGCTGCCGCTGACGCTCGCGATCCTCGACGGGCTGCTGGTGTCGGTGAGCGACGAGCGGTTCGTGGTCCCGACCTTCGCCGTGCGCGAGTCGCTGCGCCCGACGGCGGAGCAGGTCCACACCATCAAGGGCGAACCGCGACTCATCCAGGTGCGCGACGAGTTGTTGCCGCTGGTGTGGCTCAACGAGCTGTTCGATGTCGGAGGCAAGGCCGCCGATCCCACCAACGGCACGGTCGTCGTCATCGAGGAGGACCAGCGCCGCATCGGCCTGGTGGTGGACCACCTCGTCGCCAAGCAGGAAGTCGTCGTCAAGAACCTCGGTGGCGCGTTCGCCAACGTCCGAGGGGTTGCGGGCGGAGCAATTCTCGGGGATGGCCGCATCGGCCTGATTCTCGACGCCCATGGCATCGTCAGCGCAGTGAACCAGGAGGCTAGATCATGAGCGAGGAAAGAAAAGCGCCCGCAGCGGCGGCAGGCAAGTACCTGACGTTCGCGCTGGCACAGGAAGAGTACGGACTGTTGGTCATCAAGGTCCGCGAAATCATCAAGATCATGGACATCACCGCGGTGCCGCAGGTGCCTGACCACGTCAAGGGCGTGATCAACCTGCGCGGCAAGGTGATCCCGATCATCGACCTGCGCCTGAAGTTCGGCCTGAAGGACGAGGCCTACACCGAGCGCACCTGCATCATCGTGGCCGAGGTGGAAGTCGACCAGCGCAAGCTGATGCTCGGGGTGATCGTTGACTCCGTGTCGGAGGTGCTGAACATCGCGCCCGACGAGATCGAGCCGGCGCCGGACTTCGGCGAGCGCCTCGACACCGCCTACATGCAGGGCATCGCCAAGGTGAAGGGCAAGGTCAAGATCCTGCTCGACCTCGACCGGGTGCTGGCGGCGGATGGCGTGTTCGCGAAGGCGGCGTAGGCGAGGCTGATATGCAGCAGCTGGAGCAAGAGGCGCTCCTCACGGACCGCGACCTCGGGCAGATCGTGCGCCTGGTCTATGACCGGAGCGGGATTACCCTTCATGAAGGCAAGCGCTCGCTGGTGACGGCGCGGCTGCAGAAGCGGCTGCGCGTGCACGGGCATCGCACCTTTGCCGAGTACCTGAAGCACGTCGAGTCCGATACCGGCGAGGAGCTGACGGAGCTGCTCGACGCGATCGCGACCAACCACACCTGCTTCTTCCGCGAAGAGCAGCACTTCGACATGCTGGAGCAGAAGGTGGTGCCTGAGTGGCGGGCCAAGGGCACCCCGGGGCCGTTCAAGGTGTGGAGCGCGGCGTGCTCGACCGGCGAGGAGCCGTACACCATCGCCATGACGCTGCGGTCGATGAAGCCGGCGCCGGAGTTCACCATCGCCGCCTCGGACCTGTCGACCAAGGCGCTGCGGGCCGCGAAGGCCGGCGTCTACAAGCTGGCGGGCGTGCAGTCGCTGCCGCGCGAAGTGCTCAAGGCGCATTTCGAGCGCGGCATGCGCGAGCAGGAGGGCCTGGTCCGCGTCGCCAACGAGGTGCGCAGGCACGTCTCGTTCAAGAACCTGAACCTCCTCGAGATCAAGGACCTCGGCGAACGCTACGACGTCGTGTTCTGCCGCAACGTGATGATCTATTTCGACAAGGCGGTGCAGCAGCGCGTGGTCGACATGCTCGAACGGCACGTCAAGCCTGGCGGCTACTTGTTCATCTCGCATGCCGAGACGCTCAACGGCGTGTCGCACCGGCTGCGATGGATCGCACCGGCCGTGTATCGCAAGGAGGCGGCGTGATTGCCGAGCGTCAGAAGAAGCGCATTGTCGTCGGCATCGGCGAGTTTGCCGTGTCCAACGACAAGGAGTCGACGATCCTGACGCACGCGCTGGGAAGTTGTGTCGCGGTCTGCCTGTGGGATCCACAGGCCAGGGTCGCGGGGTTGATCCACGTGCTGTTGCCGGACTCGCGGATCAATGCCGAGCGCGCCGACACGCAGCCGGCCGCGTTTGCCGATACCGGCATCCCGCTGCTGTTCCAGACCGCCTATGCGTATGGCGTGCAGAAGAAGCGCTGCCAGGTGCGGTTGGTCGGCGGAGCGGACATCACCGGGATCGCGCCGGGGCAGACCTCGGTGGGGAAACGCAACATTTTGGCGGCGCGTGCGCTGCTGTGGAAGAACGGCGTCATGCTGCAGGCCGAGGCGGTCGGCGGGCGTGATCCGCGAAACGTGAGCATGGACGTGTCCGACGGTCGCATTCAGGTGACCTCGTCCGGACGCGAGCCCGTGCAGGAGCTGTGAGGATCCTGTGGCTGCCAGACCCGTCAATGTATTGATCGTCGACGACTCGGCGATGATGCGCGCCATCATCCGGCGCACCATCACGCTCACCGGCGTCGAGGTGGGCGTCGTGCACGAAGCGGCCAACGGCCGCGATGCATTGACGGTCCTGGAATCGGCTCCGGTCGATGCGATGTTCACCGACATCAACATGCCGGTGATGAGCGGACCGGACCTGCTGCGCGCCATGGCGGGCCGCTGGGACCACGTCTACAAGGTGATCGTGTCCACGGACGGCTCGACCGCACGCCGCGAGGAAGTGCGCGACCTGGACGTGCGGTTGTATGTCGAAAAACCCTTCGCTCCCGAAGTGATCCGGGACGTGCTGCTCGAGGTGTGCGATGACCATGCCCGAAGCTGAGCGCGACCGCATGATCGACGCGGTCATACGCGTGTCCGAGCGCAGCCTGTATGCGTTTGCCGAGCACGTCCCGACCGCGATGATGCCGGCGACGATCGACGGCGGATGGCACGTGGCTTCCCTGCGATTCCGCGGCCCCTTCAGCGGCCAGGTCTCGATGGCCGTGCCAGTGTTGCTCAGCCAGCAGATCTGCGGCGCCTTCCTTGGCGATGACGTGCAGGACGAGTCCGCGGTGCGCGACCTGGTCGGCGAGTTTGCCAACATGGCCTGCGGCGCCTGGCTGACCGGCTTCGAAACCCGCGAATGCTTTGACCTCACGCATCCGGAAGTGGCCGCCGCGGACCAGGTGCCGTCGTGCGACCTGGCATTCGTCATCAATGATCTGCCGGTGATGTTGTCGATGTCGCTGGGCGAAAGCACGGCGGGCCAGGTGTCGTCATGACGCGCGGCCCCGTGAAAGTGCTGATCGTCGACGACTCCGCGGTCGTGCGCAAGCTGCTGAGCGACGCGCTGTCGGACGATCCCGATATCAACGTGGTCGGCACGGCCGCCGACCCGTTTGTCGCGCGCGACATGATCCTGAAGCACGAACCCGATGTCATCACGTGCGACATCGAGATGCCGCGCATGGATGGCCTGAGCTTCCTGCGCCGCATCATGGCGCATCGCCCGATGCCGGTGATCATCGTCAGCTCGATCACGCAGCGTGGTTCCGCGGCGTCGGTGGAGGCGCTGCAGCTCGGCGCCATCGACGTGATTGCCAAGCCCGGGGGACCCGGGTCCGTTGGCGCCGTCGCCGATCAGCTGAAGCGCCGCATTCGTGCGTTGCGCAACGGCCCGGTGCTGCGCTTCACGAAGCAGAACGTCGCGCCGATCGCGCCGCCGGCGCCGGCGAAGACGTCGCAGGGCTTGATCCTGATCGGCGCATCGACCGGCGGCACGCAGGCGATCGAAGCGCTATTGACGCGCATGCCGGCGAATGTGCCGCCGATCCTGATCGTGCAGCACATGCCGCCGCTGTTCACCAAGGCGTTCGCTGATCGCCTCGACAAGGTCTGCCCGATGCGGGTGGTGGAGTCGGCCGGCAACGAGTTCATCGAGCCCGGCGTCGCCTACATCGCGCCCGGCGATCACCACCTGGTGGTCGAGCGGCACGGCCTGAAGTTGAAGACCGCCCTGAAGGACGGCCCGCCGGTGCACTACCAGCGCCCCGCGGTCGACGTGCTGTTCCACTCGGCGGCGCGCCTGCAGGGCGTGCCGATGGTGGCGGCCATCCTCACCGGCATGGGCCAGGACGGCGCCGATGGCCTCCTCGCACTCAAGCAGGCCGGCGCGGAAACGCTCGCCGAAGACGAGCAGTCGTGCGTGGTGTTCGGGATGCCCAAGGAGGCGATTGCCCGTGGCGCCGCCAAGCAGGTGGTGACGTTGTTCCACATGCCCACGAAGATTCTGGACAGCCTCGATCGCAAAGCGCTCGTGGCGGCCCGCTGAAACGGTAGACGATCATGATGATATCGACTTCGACACCCACGATTCCCCCGGCACTGCTGGCCGATCCCGACAAGGTCTCGAACTGGCTCGAGCAGGACGGCGCCGGCGACATCATCATGAGTCCCGAGGGCTGGCTGCTGGACTGCAATCGCGCCGCCTCGCGCATGTTCCGCCTGCCGGATGATTACGATGGCCGCGGGCTGAACATTCGCCAGTTCTGCAAGTATCCGGAACGCTTCCTCGAAACCGTGCAGGCCGTGCAGGTCACCGGCCGGCTCGAGAACTGGGACGGCGATTTCGTGGCCCTCGACGGCGCGCCGCTGCACGTCGTGGTCAACCTGGTGGGAAACTTCGACGAGAACCGGCACCTGCAGTCGATCCGCGCCTACCTGTTCAATATCACCGAGTGGCGCCGCGGTCACGAACGCACCATGTTCGGGCAGCGCATTGAAACCATCGGCAAGCTCGCCGGCGGCATCGCGCATGATTTCAACAACCTCCTGACCGTGATCTCGGGCCACGCCGAGTGCCTCGCGATGTCGGTCGAACCCGGTGACTCGATGCATCGTTCGGTCTCCGCGATCCAGGAATGCTCAGCCCGCGCCGCAGCGCTGACGCAGAAGCTGCTCGCGTTCGGCCGCCGCCAGGTGCTGCAGCCGAAGCTGGTGGACGTGGCCGCGCTCATCACCACGGTGGAGGCCGACGTGCGTCGCACGTTCGGCAGGCGCATCGCGGTCAGTGCCGCGGTGGAGCGGCCGCTGGCGCCGGTGCGGGTCGACCCTGTTCATATCGAACGGGCGCTCGGCACGATCGCGGCGCACGCCATCGACGCCATGCCGGACGGCGGCGCGGTGAGCTTCCGGGCGCGCAACATCCAGGTTGGTGTCGAACTCCCGCACGCGCGCGCCTTCGTGAAGGAAGGCGCCTACGTCCGGATCGAGATTGCCTGTTCGGGCATGACGCTCGACGATGAAGCGCAGGTCCGCGTCTTCGAACCCTTCTTCCTCGAGAAGGGCAGCGTGCGCGACGGCCTCGGACTCGCGGCCGTGTTCGGCGTCATCAAGCAGAGCGACGGCTATGTGTGGCTCGACATCGAGCGCGCCATGCAGGCCACCTTCACGGTGCTGCTGCCGATCGACCAGGAAGCGGCGGAGGCCCAGAAGCAGGCGGAACCGGCGTGTCACACGATCCTCGTCGTCGATGATGACGAGGAAGTGCGCGGATTGATCGTCAAGATCCTGCAGCACCAGGGCTACCCGGTGCACCAGGCGTCGACCACCGACGAGGCTACCGCGGTCTGCGGCTCGCACGAAATCGGCTTGTTGATCTCGGATGTCGTCCTTGGCGGCGCCCGTGGCGACGAACACGCGGTGGGGCTGCTCAACGCGTATCCGAAGATGAAGCTGATGTGCATCTCCGGCTATCCGGAGGCACTCGCGCTGCGCGAGATCGATGCGTCGCGGGCCACGTTCCTCGAGAAGCCGTTCTCGGCGCGCGACCTCGTGAAGCGGGTCCGCGACCTGCTCCCGACCCAGTGAGATGAGATCCTGGCACCTGACCCCAAACGTCGCAGTGCGAGGTTAGGGGTCAGGTGCCGGGCGATCGCGTCGAGGTGTCGGTGGGCCGACACCCCTGTCGGCGTGATGACACGCTGCGGCCAAAACCTCCCCAGTTTCAGGCCGGTATTCACGACTTAACGACGTTCAACCACCGGCATAGGTCTCGCAGTCTCGTCCGTCGGTGTTCCAGCATCCCGTCATCGACTCTCCGCCCAACGAAAGCGAGGCGCGCTTCCGCGCCCTTGCCGAGGCCTCGTGGGAAGGGATCTGTTTCTCGGAAAACGGGATGATCCTCGACGCCAATCCGCAACTCGCCGACATGCTCGGCTACGAGCCTGGTGAGCTGATCGGCACGCGGGTCATCGACCTCGTGACGCCGGAGTCCACCGCCTCGATGTTGCGCGCCATGCGCGTGCGGACCGTGGAGCCCAACGAATTCAAGGCGCTGCGCAAGGACGGCAGCGTGATCTCCGTCGAAGTGCGCGCGCAGACCGTGTCGTATCAAGGCCGTCCGGTTCGCATGACCGCGGTCCGCGACGTCACCGACTACTCGCGTGCGGCCGAGCGCCGCCGCGCGCTGGTCGCCGGCACCGCGGGCGTCGCCGGGCAGCACTTCTTTCACTCGCTGGTGAAGCATCTGGCGCGCGCGCTCGAGACCCGGTGCGCGCTGGTTGCCGAACTGCTCGAACCGGACTCGACGCAGCTGCACGTCCTGAGCGCGTGGGACGGCGATGATCACATCACCATTGGCGATGCGCCGCTGGCCGACACGATCATGCGGGACGTGCTGGCCAGCGGCATGCAGTTCTACGGACACCCCGATCGCACGCTCGCCGACGATGGCGCGCTTCGCGATCTGGACGTGACCAACTGCGCGGCGATCTCGCTGCAGGACGCCGCCGGTCGCGCGATCGGCGTGCTGGCCGTGGCCGGCGACCGCCCGCTGCGGATCGACGACAACCTCGTGTCCACGTTGCGCGTCTTCGGGGCCAGGGCCGGCGTTGAGATCGAGCGCATTCGCGGCGAACGCCAGGTGCGCCGCTTCCAGAACGAGCTGGAGCAACGCGTGGCGGACCGGACCCGCGAGCTCGAACAGGCTAATCGCGAGCTCGAAGCGTTCAGCTATTCCGTGTCGCACGACCTGCGCGCGCCGCTGCGGCAGATCCGGGGATTCGTCGAGTTGCTCGCACGCGATCTCGGTACGCCGTCGGCCTGCGTGCGGCAACACCTCGCCGACATCGCCGACTCCGCCGCGCGGATGGCGACGCTCGTCGATACGCTGCTCGAATTCTCCCGCGTCGGGCGCGCCGACCTCCACCTCGAGGAAGTGGACCTGGGATGGATCGTTTGCGAAGTGATTGGTGACCTCGACCTCCCGGCCGAGCGCCGGATCGAGTGGGAGGTGCAGACGCTCCCGGTCGTGACCTGCGACCCGGTGCTGATGCGCCAGGTGTGGGCCAACCTGATTGGTAACGCCGTCAAGTTCACGCGTCCACGTCAGCCGGCACGGATCGAGATCGGCTCGAACCGCACCGACGAAGGCATCGTGTGTTTCGTGCGCGACAACGGCGTCGGCTTCAACATGCAGCGCGCCGACAAGTTGTTCGGGGTGTTCCAGCGCCTGCATCCGCCATCACGGTTTGAAGGCACCGGCATCGGCCTCGCCAATGTGCACCGCATCATCGAGCGTCATGGCGGCCGCGTGTGGGCCTGTGGAGAAGTCGACAAGGGCGCCACGTTCCATTTCGCGTTGCCCGCCGGCGCGAGCCATGAGGCCGTGTCGTGAACGCGGTGACCACCGACGTCGTGACGGTCCTGCACCTCGAGGATGAGGCGCGCGATGCGCGCTTGATCGAGCGCCAGCTTGCCGCCGATGGCATCGCCTGCGAGGTGGTCCGCGTGGACTGCGAAGCGAGCTTTCGCGCGGCCGTGGCCCGCGGTGGTTTCGACATCATCCTCGCCGACCACTCGTTGCCGGACTTCGACGGCATCGACGCGCTTCGTATCGCCCGTGAGTCGTGCCCGTCCGTGCCGTTCATCTGCGTCTCCGGTTCGCTCGGCGAGGAGCTGGCCATCGACGCGCTCAAGAGCGGCGCGACCGACTACGTGCTCAAGCACCGCCTGTCGCGGCTCGGTCCCGCGGTGCGGCGCGCATTGCAGGAATCGGCGGAGCGCGACAAGCGCCGTCGCGCCGAGTCTGAAGTCGCGGTCCTCGAGAATCAGCTGCGGCACTCGCAGAAGATGGAAGCGGTGGGCCAGCTGGCCGGTGGCATCGCGCACGACTTCAATAACCTGCTGACCGTCATCAACGGCTATTGCGAGCGGTTGCTCGTGATGTCCGCCGACGGTGATCCGATGGCTGCGGACCTCGACTTGATTCACAAGGCGGGGCAGCGCGCGGCGCAACTGACGAGACAACTGCTTGCATTCAGCCGCCGGCAGGTGCTCCAGCCCAAGCTGATCGAACTGAACGGCATCGTGATCGACATCGAGCGCATCCTGCGCCGTGTCATTGGCGAACAGGTCACCGTGGTGACCAAGCTCGATTCCGCCCTGGGCGTGACGCAGGCGGATCCCGGACAGATCGAACAGGTGATCATGAACCTCGCGATCAACGCGAGGGACGCGATGCCCAATGGCGGCGTGCTCACCATTGAGACCGCGAACATCACGATCGACGGCGTCGCCACCCCGCGGTATCCGCTGCGGGCAGGCCGCTACGCGATGCTGGCCGTGCGGGATACGGGCATCGGCATGGATGCCGCCACCGCTGCGCGCATTTTTGAACCGTTCTTTACTACCAAGGAAGCGGGCAAGGGCACCGGCCTCGGCCTCTCGACCGTGTACGGCATCCTGATGCAGAGCGGTGGCGACGTGGCCGTCGAGAGCACGCCTGGTGCGGGCACCACGATGCGCGTGTTCCTGCCGATCGTGGACGGCGTGCCCGCCAGTCCAGTGGCGCCACGGCCGGAGCCGCTGCCACGCGGCAACGAGACGCTGCTGGTGGTCGAAGACGAAGACTTCGTTCGAGAACTGGTGCGCGAGTTCCTGCACACCTCCGGCTACACCGTGATCGAGGCCAATAGCGCCGAGGACGCGATTCGCCTCATCGAGAACGAAGACACGCCGCCGATCGATCTGCTGGTCACCGACGTCGTGCTGCCCGGACTGAATGGCGCGCGCCTGGCGGAGCATTTGAAAGCGCGTATGCCGCGCATCGAGGCGCTCTACATGTCGGGCTATCCGGGCGACTCGATGTTCCGCGGTGAAGTGTTCGATCCAGGGCAGTCGTTCCTCGCCAAGCCGTTCACGCGCCACGTCCTGACCGGCAAGGTGCGCGAGATCCTGAACGCGCGTCCTCCAGTAGCCGCGCGCGTGCTGGTCGCCGATCCCGATCAACCGATCCGCCGGCTGCTCGTCGGCATCCTGTCCGCGGCGGGCTACGACGTGATCGAACGCGCCAGCATCGCCGCGTCGGGATTGCAACGCCGTCTCGATCTCGCGTTGATCGATGCGTCGCTGGCCGGCCAGCCCGATGCCGTTGAGCGCATCCGCGCCGCGCATCCCGGCGTGAAGATCGTATTGATGTCGGCGGCCTTCAGCGATTCGCTGCTGCGGCACGCCGGCGGCCCCGGCGTGCATGCGACGCTGCAGAAGCCCCTTGATGAGTCCGGCGTGCTTGCGGCCGTCGCCCAGGCTCTCAGCCGCGCGTGATGGTCGTCGTTCGCCTCGTGCTGATCGTGGCCCTCGCGCTGTGGGCGTCGCAGAATACTTCTGCGCAGACCCCGGTGCGGCCCGCAACGCCGTCCAATCAGGCGCCGCTGGTGATCTTCGGCGGCGTCGACTTCGCGCCGTTCAGTTGGATGGACAACGGCCGGCCGACCGGCTACGACATCGACATCGCGAAGGCGCTGGCGCAACGCATGGACCGGCCGCTGGAACTGCACCTCATCGACTGGTCTGAAGCCCTGCGGAGGCTCGCAGCGGGTGAGGGCACCGGCCTGCTGGCCGTGGCGTACACGCCAGAGCGGGCGCAGTTGTTCGATTTCTCGGAAGCCACCGCCAAGCTGGAGTATTCGATCTTCGTCCGTGCCACCACTGTCGGCGTGCAGACGATCGCGGACCTCAAAGGTCGTCGTGTCGGTGTGGCGAAAAGCGGGATCGTCCGCCAGGTGATGTCGCAGCAACCTGGCCTCGAGCTCGTGAACCGCGGTCTCCTCAAGGATGCCTTCAAGCAACTGACCGCCGGCGAGCTCGACGCGGTCGCCGCCGAACGGTGGTCGGCGTCGCTGGCCGCGCACCAGGCGGGTGTCGCCGACATTCGTCAGCTGCCACCCTTCCTGACCAGTTCGGTGTTGATTGCCGTGCGCAAAGGCGACCCCGTGGTCGCGCAAATCAACGCCGCGATTCGCTCGCTCCGCGACGACGGCAGCCTCGACGCGATCGATCAGCGGTGGCGCCCGCAGCAGATGGTGATGATGACGAGCGAGGAGCAGCAGCGGCTATTCGGCCTCGCGATCGGCGCCGCGCTGGTGCTGCTGCTGTTGGGGCTGGCCGGCTGGGTGATCACGCTGAAGAAGCACATTCGCGGCCGCCAGTCGGCGGAACTGGCTCGCACCGAGGCGGACTTGCGTCTCCGCCTCGCGCTCACAGCCGCGGACATGGGCACGTGGCATTGGGACGCGCCGACCGACCAGATTACGCGCGATGCCAGCCTCAATCGCATGCTCGGCCTCGCGGAGGTCGAATCGACCAGCGCACGGAGTGAGCTGCTGGCGCGTGTGCACCCGGAGGATCGCTCCGCGGCCCGCTTCGCGCTCGAGCGCGCCGTGAAGTCGCAGTCGCCGTTTGCCGTTGAGTATCGCGTCTTGCGCCCGGACGGCGTGGTCCGCTGGTTTCGCGAGACCGGCCGGCCGTTCCTCGGAACCGCGGGCGACGTCGCCTACGCCGCCGGCGTTGTCGTCGACGTGACGGCTGAGCGTGAGATGGCGACCGCGTTGCGCCGGAGCGAAGAACGCTTCGCCAAAGCGTTTCAGATGAGCCCCGACTGCATTGCGATCGAGGACGACAACGGCATCGTCGACATCAACGACCGGTTCGAGCAGATCACCGGGTATCCGAAGTCGCTGGTGAAGGGCCGCCATCTCTCTGATGCCGGGATCCTGCAGGACCAGGCGCGGTACGACCAGTTCGTCGACCGCATGCGCACCGATGGGTACGTCCGCGATTTCGAATACGACATCATCAGCAGCGCCGGCATCCGTCGCACCATCCTCGCGTCCGGCGAGCCGGTCGAGCTCGATGGCCGCCGGCACTACCTGACGGTAAGCCGCGACATCACCGCGCACAAGCTGGCGGAGGAAGCGCTGCGGCGAACCGAGGTCCGCTATCGCGAGCTGGTCGAGAACGCCAACGACATCATCTTCACCGTCGACAGCGAGGGCTACTGCCTGTCGATGAACCGCATAGGTCAGCTGATCACCGGCTATGCGGCCACGGACTCGCGCGGCATCGATATTCGCGAGCTGCTCGCGCCTGAGGAGGTCCCCACCGTGCTGCGCCAGCTGCAGCGCGTCATGGCGGGCGAGGACGTGAAGCCGTTCGAAATCGACGTCATCACCGCGGATGGGCGCCGCGTCACCCTCGAGGTCGGCGTGCGTCCCCTGCGGGAGGACGAAGCAATCGTCGCCGCGCAAGGCATTGCCCGCGACGTGACCACCCGGCGCGAGCTCGAAGCGCAGTTGCGGCAGGCGCAAAAGATGGATGGCATCGGCCGCCTGGCCGCCGGCGTCGCGCACGACTTCAACAATTTGCTGACGACCATCCTGGCCCACTGCGAATCGATCGCGCCAAGTGTGCCCGTGGGTAGCGGCCTGCAATCCGCGATCAGCGGCATCAAGGTCGCCGCCGACCGCGCCGCGTCGCTGACCGGGCAGTTGCTTGCGTTCAGCCGCCGCCAGGTCACGCAGCCGCGGCCGCTCGACCTGAATACCGTCGTCTCCGACATCAAGGTGATGATGACGCGCCTGATCGGCGAGGATATTCGCGTGCAGTTCCGTCCTGGCGATCACCTGTGGACGGTGAGCGCGGACAGCAGCCAGATTCAGCAGGTCGTGCTGAACCTTGCCGTCAACGCGCGCGACGCGATGCCGGATGGCGGTGACCTGATCATCGAAACGAAGAACGTGATGCTCGACGGCCAGTACGCCCAGCATCACACGCAGGTGCCGCCGGGCGACTACGTGATGATCAGCGTGTCCGACAGCGGCGTCGGCATGGACCAGGAGACGCTGTCGCACGTTTTCGAGCCGTTCTTCACCACCAAGGAGGTGGGGAAGGGAACCGGCCTCGGCCTTGCCACTGTCTACGGCATCGTCAAGCAGAGCCTCGGCTTCGTGTGGGTCTATAGCGAAGTCGGTATCGGTTCGACGTTCAAGGTCTACCTGCCGCGCGTCGACGCGCAGCGCCCGCAGGGCAGCGTGCCGCTGAAGCGCCTGGACGCGGCGTCAGGCAGCGAGAAGGTGCTGCTCGTCGAGGACGAAGCCGAACTGCGCGAGATCCTGCAGCAGTATCTCGAGAGCAAGGGCTACTCGGTGCTGAGCGCCTCCGATGGCCCGTCTGGTCTCGCGGCGTGCAAGTCGTCGTTGCCGGTGCCGCGGTTGCTGATCACCGACGTCGTGATGCCGGGCATGAGCGGCCGCGTGCTGGCGGATCGTTTGCGCACGGATCATCCCGCGATGAAGGTGCTGTATTTGTCGGGATATACGGACGACGCGGTGCTCCGGCACGGCATCTTGCCGAACGACACCCACTTCCTGCAGAAGCCGTTTGCGCTGCACGACCTCGCCGGCAAGGTCAGAAGCATTCTCGATACGCCTCAAGCCTCCGCCTAGGTTGCCGATTGCTGGGGGGAGATGCCCCAGACGAGTGTCATTTCCCTCGATATTCACAGTAATTCGCAGGCCGACTCCGAGATCGAGTGGCTTCATTCCCTGGTGGACCAGTCGCTCGCTTTGCTGCGCGATCTGCTGGCGGCCGGCGGAGAGCCGGAGCGTGTTGACCTCGGCAATCGCCTCGACCAGTGCCGGGCCATCCTCGCTGCAGACGATGCGGCCGGAGTCGCGCGCGCGCACAGTGCTCAGGTGATGTCGCGGGTACGCGAGGTCATCAACCACGCCAGGCAGCAGGAAGCCGACCGCAGGCAGGAGATGGCAGCGCTCGTGGCACTGGTGCGCGAAGCCGTGATTACGGTGGGCGCGGAGGTCGGCGGATTCCAGGAAAGCGTCGATCAGTCCGCGGGCCGGTTCCACGCGATCGGCGCGCTGGACGATCCACGAAAGATCAAGGAGCGCCTGGCCGTCGAAGTCGCGGCGCTCAAGCATGCCGCAGCCGAGCGGCGCCAGGTGTGGGAATCCACTTCGAGGAAGTTCACCGAGCGTGTCGAAACGCTCGAGCGCCAGCTGGTGTCATCGCGCACCGAAGCGGCGCTCGATTCGCTCACCGGCATCGCCAATCGGCGCACGTTCGATCGCACGTGCCAGGACTGGGTGCGCGCGGCGCGCTCCCGGTTCGTGCTGGCGATGATCGACGTCGATGACTTCAAGACCATCAACGACACTCGCGGCCACGCCGCCGGGGACGAGGTGCTGGTGTCGCTGGCGCAGGCGCTGCTCGCTTCCGTGCGGCCGGACGATGTCGTCGCACGACTGGGTGGAGACGAGTTCGCGATTCTCGCGACCGACCTGACGCTGCGACAGGCGGAGAACCGCTTCTCGAAGACGATTGCGGCGTTGAGCGAGGCGGACGTCCCGGCGAAGGTCAGTTGCGGGCTCGCCGAGTTCTCGGCCGGCGATACCTATGAAAGCCTGTTCGAGCGCGCCGACCAGGCCCTCTACGCCGCGAAACGCGGCGGCAAGCATCGTGTCGCCACCAAGGCGCGCGCGTTCATTCGCGACTTGATGAAGCGGTAACACCATGCCGTTGCAACACACCGGTCAGCGGGTCCTGGTCGTCGACGACCAGCAGCATTGCACGGAGCTCCTCGAGGGTCTGCTGACCCCCGAGGGCTTTGTCGTCGATGTCGCTGCCGACGGTGAGTCCGCGCTGATCAAGGTCAACGTGACGCCGCCGGACCTGGTGCTGCTCGATGTCGGGTTGCCCGGCATCGACGGCATCGAGGTCTGCAAGATGATCAAGCAGACCGAGACGACCCGCTTGACGCCGGTCATTCTGCTGACCGGTATGTCCGGCCGCGAGCACCGCCTCGCCGGCATCGACGCCGGAGCAGACGACTTCCTCGCCAAACCGTTCGATGTCGAGCACCTCCGCGCGCGGGTGCGGTCGCTGACGCGCCTGAAGCGCTACACCGATGAACTGGACTCCGCGGAGTCGGTGATCGTCAGCCTCGCGCTGACTGTCGAAGCGCGCGATCCGTACACGGAGGGCCACTGCGATCGCCTGGCGAAGTACGCGGTGTCGCTCGGCGCGGCGCTGGGGCTGGGGCGCGACGACCTGCATGCGCTCAAGCGTGGCGGCTTCCTCCACGATGTCGGCAAGATCGGCATCCCCGACGCGATCCTGCTGAAGTCGCATGCGCTGACGCCGCCCGAGTACGACGAAATCAAACTGCATCCCGGGATCGGGGAGCGTCTGCTCGGCGACCTGCGCTCGCTTGCGCCGGTGCGCCCGATCGTCCGGCATCATCACGAGCGGCTGGACGGCAGCGGCTACCCGGACGGCTTGAAGGGTGCTGAGATCCCGCTGCTCGCGCACATCGTTTCGATCGTCGATGCGTACGATGCGATGACGACCGCCAGGCCGTATCGCGCGCCGATGCCGCAGTCAGTGGCGATCGGGAAGCTGCGTCGCGACGTCACGCGCGGCCGCATGAGCCGCGACCTCGTCGAGATGTTCGTCGCCGTGCTCGATGGCCGGCAATTGGACAAGATCGCCTGAACTGCCCGCCCTTCGACACCCCGATGTAGCTCGGTGATGAGTTCGTTGCTCCACCACGTTGAGCGCCGCGCGCACTTTGGAAATGCGCGCGTCACGTGCTGTACCTGGTCGACGCCGATCGACGACCACGATCGGGCCGCTAGAACGATCCGAAGGTGCCGGTGGATTCTAACGGCAACTGTGTTTCGTTCGCGTCCCCGGCCGAGGGCGTGTTCTGACCTCGTGGACGCAGCGCGACGACCTTCGCCCCGCCGTGGGAGATCGGTGCCGCGCGCAAGAGCGCGCCTTTCAATGCCTCCGAAGTTCCGCCGACGAGCGCGTCCAGTTGCTGGACGACTTCCATCGACTGTGCGGCCTGTGCGTTGAGTTCCTCGCTGGCCGCGGCGCTTTCTTCCGCAGTTGCGGCGTTGGTCTGGGTCACCTTCTCCATCTGAGCCACGGCCTGCGAGACCTGGTCGATGCCTTGGGTCTGCTGCTGGCTCGCGGTGCTCACGCCGTCCACCAACCCCTTGACTTCAGCGACCGACGCGGTGATGGACCGGATACTGTTCGCGACCTGCTCGACACGCGTGGCGCCCTCCGCCGAGCGCGCGATTGATTCCTCGATCAGCACAGCGGTGTCCTTGGCCGCCTGCGCCGATCGCTGCGCGAGATTGCGCACTTCATCGGCGACGACGGCGAATCCCATTCCCGCCTCGCCGGCCCGGGCCGCTTCGACGGCGGCGTTCAACGCGAGGATGTTGGTCTGGAACGCGATCTCGTCAATAGTCTTGATGATCCGGGAAATCTTGTCACTGGACTCCTTGATCGCGGACATTGATGCGACCATTTCATTCAGCGAGTTGTTCGAATCGCGCACTTTGCCGTCCACCCCTTGCATCAGCGCGGCGGCGTGCCGTGAGTTTTCGGCATTCTGGCGTGTCATCGACGCCATTTCCTCCATTGATGCCGACGTCTCTTCGAGCGACGCCGCCTGTTCGGTCGCGCCCTGCGAGAGCGACTGTGACGAGGTCGACACCTGTCCAGATGCCGCTGCCACCTGCTCGGCTCCCTGTCGCAGGCTAGTGACCGCGGTGCGCAGAACCAATCCGGTGCTGCGGATGATGAACAATCCGACCACTACCGCCATGGCCATCGCCAGCGCCACGCCGGCCACCACGCCGGTCATGGTCGAGGACACGGCGTCCGCGACGACCGCGCCGGCTTCAGAGCCCGCGTCCACGTTCCAATCGCTGACCGCGGTGACGGTGTTCTCCAATTGCTGGTACGCTGGCTTCACCTGTGCCGTGAACAATTGGAAGGCTTCGTCCTTCTTCCCATTCCTGCTGAGCGCAAGGGTTTGTCCGAACACCACCACGAACTGCTCTCTGGCCGGCTTGATCTTCTCGAACAACGCGCGATCGTCCGGTTGGGTAATCGTCTTCTCGTAGTTACTCAGATCGGTGGTGATCAGCTCCCGGGTCCTGGTGACCTCCGCTTCGATGGCGCCCATGTCAGTTGCGGAGCTGGCGGTGAGGTGCTCGAGGGTGTAGGAGAGGTTGCTCTTCACGTGGGCCAGGATGAGGCCGCTCAGCGCCGTTCCGGGCAGTGAATCCTTCACCACGCGATCTGACGCTGCCTGAATGACGCGCAACTGGGTGACGCTGTATGCACCCAACGCGGTAACAATTGCGACGACGATCCCAAAGCCGAACATCAATCGCTTGCCGATAGTCCAGTGCCGCATGACGTGGTCTCCTCTATGTGATTGAACGCTCGATCGGCGCTACCCGGGGGCGCCGCGAATCATTCGTTAGGTCAACTGTTCTCCGGGCTTAGAAGCGAGCAAAGGTCGTGCTTACGGACGAGCGGTGGGTTTCCCGAACATGTTCGTATGTCGAACCGCGAAGCCGAAGGCCACGAACCAGTCGGTCGCGGATCGGCTGAGGCCGCGCCCGACAGAGGCGTCAACCTGCAGGTTGCTGCCAATGAGCCTCGACAAACCGGCGTCGACGCTGGTCGTTGCCGCCGCGCCGGTCGCCGTGGTGACTCGATACACCTCGCCGAACACACTCCACTCATCAGAGAAGGCCCGGGCGGCGGCCGCACTCAGCGCTTGCTGGAGGACACGCTTTCCGGCAACCGTCGTCGAGGCGACTTGCACGTTGGCGCCGACCGACACCCCGGCGTGCAGGCTCCTGCCGAACGCCACCTTCAGACCAGGATCGTACGAGCCGCTGCTGAAGTCTCTGGCGCCCAGAGGCACGTTTACTGATCCGAGCACGGCGACATTGATACCGGCGTCCGCTTCGGTTGCAAGCTTGACCTTCAGTCCGAAGTCGATGTCGGCGTGTCCGGAAACCCGGCCGCCTCCTGTCGGCGCGGCGACATGGCGCGAGAGCATTCCCTCGCTGGCCGCCTGCAGTTCGACTCGGCGGGCAATCCCAAGACGCAACAGCGACACCGGCGCAGACATCGTTGTTGTGCCGACGCCGCTTTCGCGATCGCCGTCGAAGATCACACCTGACTCGAACTGCAGGATTCCCCGACCGGTGACGTCGGCGGTTTCGCCAAACCCTGGCCGGTTTGCGGAGATTACGGCCGGCTCGACTTGATCGCCCATCGCGGCTTCCGCCGCCGTGCCGGGCACGGCCAGACCGAGCGCCATCAGGCCAATCCTCAACGGGTTGGGGATCGTTCTAATCACAAAACACCTCCTTGAGTTGACGTGCGTTGGGTACGTTCTGCAGAGGTCGTTCAGAAACGGATACGTGGGCATACGTCTCCAAACGTCTCTCCCGATGCATCAATCGGGTTGGGATGGGTTTGCTTGAATGCGCCAGCTGTTGGCGCAGCCGAGGACTGCCGAGCTGTGTGAAGTCCTATGCCGCTGTGTGAATCACGCGGACCGGGGAGACCCGAAGGAACTCCATGTGGCCGGGCCGGTGTAGGCCCCGCATTAGCCGATGGAGAACGTTACACCGTCGGGTTGTTGGTCAAGAACAGCCGGAACGTCATTGCCTGCCGTCGATCACCCGCCGCGGAATCATGGAAAGATTCCCAACTCCGTATAGCTGCGCGCGACCTTGTGTATCGCGCTGGCGAACGCCGCGATTCGAAGATCGGGAATCCCGTTCGTCTGCCGCTGCGTGTTCAGCAGATCGTGGAAGGCGGCGATCATCGTTTCCTCGAGGCCGGAGTTCACGAGATCCTGCTCGTCCGGTCCCTTCGCGATCGCCGCTCGTTCTGCGTCCGTGAACTTCCGTCCGGTTGATTCCTCGATCGCCTTGAGCATCGCCAGTTCGTTGGCCTGCTCGTGGCGCTTCTGCATGCGCCCGAAGCGCACGTGCGACAGGTTCTTCAGCCACTCGAAGTACGACACTGTCACGCCGCCGGCGTTGCAATAGATGTCGGGGATGACGAGCATCCCTTTCTCGCGGAAGATCGGATCCGCTTCGGGCGTCGTCGGCCCGTTGGCCCCTTCGAGGATGATCTTCGCCTTGATGCGCGGCGCGTTCTCCTTCGTGAACACGCTTTCGAGCGCCGCCGGCAGAAGCACGTCGCATTCCAACTCGAGGGCGGCGCCGCTGTCGATCATGTTGGTTGCGCCAGGGAAGTTGAGGATCGATCCGGTGGACCGGCGATGGTTGAAGACCTCGTCTTCGTTGAGGCCCTTCGGGTTCATGATCGCGCCTTCCCGTTCCGCGATCGCGATCAGAATGCCGCCGCCTTCGCGGCAGAACTTCGCCGCGTGGTAGCCGACGTTGCCGAGCCCCTGCACGATGATGCGCTTGCCATCGAGCCCGCGCGCCAGTCCGAGGCGCTTCATCTCGTCCGGTTCGTTGCAGGCCTCTCGCAGCGCGACGAACAGTCCGCGCCCCGTCGCTTCCTTGCGGCCGCGCACGCCGCCCTGCGTGACCGGCTTTCCGGTCACGCAGCCGAGTGCATCGAGCTGTCCGGGATTCAGGGCCGCGTAGGTGTCGGCCATCCACGCCATTTCCCGTTCGCCGGTACCGTAGTCAGGCGCCGGCACGTCGAGGCCGGGTCCGAGAAAGCCCTTCTTCGTGAGCTCGTGCGCGTAGCGGCGGGTCACGCGCTCCAGCTCGGGGAGCGAGTAGTCCTTCGGCTCGATCTTGATGCCGCCTTTCGCGCCGCCGAAGGGCACATCGACGATCGCGCACTTGTAGGTCATCAGCGCCGCCAGCGCCATCACCTCTCCCTCGTGGACGTCGGGGCTGTAGCGGATGCCCCCCTTGACCGGCAGCTTGTGGTGGCTGTGTTCGACGCGCCAGGCGTGGATGACTTCGATCTGGCCGTCGTCACGGCGCAGAGGGAAATCAATTCGGTAGACGCTGTTGCAGACGCGGATCTGCTCGAGCAACCCAGGCGGGTAGTCCAGATGCCTGGCCGCGTCGTTGAAATACTGCGTGACTTGATCGAAGAAGTTTGCCTGTCCGTGCATGCCGACATTCTACGTCCTCATGAGTTCTGAGGATGCCAAGTCCTATATTGTGCAAGTTGCTGGCCTCTGATCGACAACGAACAATAGAACAATAGAACAATGGTTATCTCAGGTCCGGCATTGTGGTTGAAGTCGACGACGCTGCTGATCGTGCTCGCGACTCTGGGTGGTTGTTCCAACCCGCTCCCGCCCACGGCGCCCAGTCACGCCCCTGTTTCGGACCTGACGGCCGGTAACACGGCGGCATCGTCCGAACCCGCGCGCCTCGATGGCGTAAACCTCAAGCCAAGCGCATCGAAGCAGTCCTCGTACCATATCGAGTTCGGCCAGGTACTCGGCTTAGCGACGGAGCGTCGATTCTTGAGTATCAGCGGAGTAACGAGAATAGAGCTGATCGGCTATCCGTATGTCCCCTTCTCCATGCGTGTGGTGGCAGGGGGCGTCGAAGTAGAGTTCAGGGCACAGCTCGGCCTTCACATAGCGAGCTTCTTTGCGTATGACGGCAGCGGCCCTCCGATCTCTATCATCGTGGTTGGCGAGGGGGTTAATGCCCTCATCGAAAGGGAAGTGAAATTCCCTGCTACTCCTGTCGGTTCGACCAGCCATGCCCGCATCCATATCCGAAAGACTAAAAACACGCTCGTTGCAGCGTCAATCGGAACCACAGTTGGCGGGAGGTTCACACTGAATGACTCGCACTGCCGGGATGGCCTCAACTTCGCCTGCGAAATTGACGTCGCATTTCGCCCAGAACAAACCGGCGCGTCCTCTGTCGCGATCAGGATTGCTGAGGATCGTGGGGAATTCGATCAAATCGTGATTCTGCTCGCGAATGCAACGCCTCCGCGCACGTTGTCTGCGGGCCCTGGAATCCAACTCAGCGTCGCGCCAGCGTCGATCAATTTCGGTCAAGGCGACGTCAGACGGATGGCACCGGAACAGTCACTCACCGTCACAAATCACGGTGAACGTACTTTGATGATTGCGATTCGTGAGCCAAGTGCTCCGTTCTACGTAGACAGAAGGGCTTGCACGGGACGTCTTGACCCTTCTACGCAGTGTGTAATAGTCGTCGATTTTGTGCCTCAGGCTGTCGGGCAATTCGGCAGCAACATTGAGCTACGGGTGGGCGAGCCCGCGGACAATGTTCGGACTCAAATCGAGCTGACGGGCCAGGGTGTGGCGGTCCCGCCACCCACGCCGCCGGCCCCGCCACCCACGCCGCCGGCCCCCCCGCCGCCGCCGAACGTGCTTATATCTCCGGAGTCTAAGGACTTCGGCACGTTGACGGCATCAGCAGGTTACAGCTATCAATTTACCGTGACGAATGCGGGCGGCAGTACCGCGACCATCACTTCGGTCAGCCTGTCACAGGACCCGACCGCCGTCATGAGCATCGGCGCCAATACCTGTACCGGACAGGTGCTGTCGGGCGGCCAAACCTGCACCGTCACCGTCGTTATTGCGTCAAACGTCTCGACGGGGCGCCAGAATGGCCAGCTGAGCATCGCGACATCGGCCGGGACCGTGACCGCGCCACTCACTTATCTGCGTGTGATGTAATCCGACGAGCCGAACTCGCAGCAGTGAGCCCGGGTGATTGAGGGTGGCAATGCGAAAGGGTCAACAACCAGCCTCGTCGTCGTCGCGCTCTCGGTCTCTGAGCCCCTCGAGGCACCGCCACGCCGCCACCACCAAGTGGCGGCACCGCGCACAGTCTGCGAGGTGATCGTTGACCCGATCGCGCTCGGCTGCGATCAGCGTGCGATCGAGCCAGGCCGCCAGCAGTTCATCGTCCGGACAGTCAATTGTTCGCATCGCGACAGGTCGGCGTGCCGCCGTGAACGCGACGGCGCAGCCTCATGCACCCGTAGATCGTCGCTGCGTTTGGGAAAAGTAGATCGCTGTAGTTTGCCCGTGGGCTCTGGTCAGGACTGAGGAGTGCTGGTGATGTCGAGGGCTGATGCCACGGCATCTACCAGCCGGCTTGGTGTCACCGGCTTGCTCACGACAGCGTTGATGCCGGACTCGATGCACGCCAGACGTTCGCTGTCTGACGTCTGCGCTGTGACGGCGATGATGGGACGGGAAAAGCCAGCCGCGCGCAATCTCCGTGTGACCTCGCAACCGTCCATGCCGGGGAGACGGCAGTCCATGAGAATGGCGTCGTAGATCACGTGCTGCGACATGGTGAGCGCGGTTGGCCCATCGGCGGCGATGTCGCATTGATGGCCCGCCCGCGACAGTGCTTCGTGCGCGACGAGTTGACTAACCTCGTCGTCCTCGACGATCAGGATCCGTGACGGCGGGCCGAGGGGATGGCGGTCAACGGAGGCGACGCTCGCTTCCGCGGGGACGGTGCGCGGCAGGGCGTCCAGCTCGATCCAGAACGTCGAGCCGCGGCCAGGTTCACTCGAAACGCCGACCTGTGCGCCCATGCGCTCCGCAAGCGCCTTTACAATCGACAGTCCGAGCCCACTACCGCCGTAGCGCCTCGTCATCGACGAATCCGCTTGAGTGAATGGCGAGAAAATGTGTGGCAGGCGATCGGCGGCGATGCCTATGCCGGTGTCCTGGACCGACAGGCGAACGCGACGCCCGCCAGGCGAGTCGACAGCCGCGACCCGGATGTCGATGCGTCCCTGCCCGGTGAACTTGACCGCATTCGAAGCCAGGTTGAACAGAATTTGCCGAAGCCGCGATCGGTCCGCATAACACCGCCGCGCCGCGCCGTCGTCGACCTCGGCGGCGACGAGCAGACCCTTCTGATTGGCGGACTCGGCAATCAAGTCGACAATCTCCGCGATCAACGCGTGCAGATCAAAGTCGACGGGCTCGAGTTCGATCCGGCCAGCATCGAGGCGGGCGTAGTCGAGAATATCGTTCAGCAGTTGCAGCAACGTGTCAGCGGATCGCCGCGCCAGCTTCAGTCGGTCGGATCGAGTGTTGTCCGCGGGGGAGTCGATGAGGAGATCCAGCATGCCCATGATGCCGTTCAACGGCGTGCGAATCTCGTGGCTCATCGTGGCGAGAAACTCGGTCTTGGTGCGCGCCGCGACCTGGGCGCCGACCATGGCGTCTCGCAGTTCCTGCTCGGCCTTGGCCCGGTCGGTGATGTCGCGAATGAACCCAACGCCGAAGAACTGCCCGCCCACACGCGTCGTGGATATGACCAGTTCTGCCGGAAACGTCGTCCCGTCGGCTCGGCGCACGGGCAGCTCAACGCGACGCCCGGTGAGGTCACGGCCAGAGGCGCGACGGTCGTGGAACGCTTCTCTGTGCGCGGCGCGAAACTCGGGCGGCACAACTGTGTCTGCGAGGCGTCGGCCCAGCAGCTCGTCGCGTGAGAAGCCGAGCACCTGTTGGACGCCGCTGTTCGTTGCCACGATAATGCCTCCTGCATCCACGACCAGCAGCGCGTCATGCGCGGTCTCCATGACCGCCTCCCTGAAGGTGTCGGCACGGCGTGCTTCGGCAAGGCGAGCCTCGACGAGCGCGTGCAGGTGCTGGTTCGACGCTTCCAGTTGAAGCTCGGCGGCCTTCCTCAGGTCGAATGCCTCTCGGAACGCGGCCACAAGGGGAGCGAATTCGATGGGAAAGCCTCGCGGCGGCAGCAGGTTGCCTGTTGTGGCCGCAGTGGCGACGTACCGGCTCATCGATCTCAGCTGGAGCCCGATACTTGCCAGCATCCACGCGATAAGGGCCAAGAGGCCGAACATGGCGGCGTTCTCGCGAAACACTCCTCGGATCCAGGAACCCAGGGTCGGCGATTCGAGCACGCGGCCCGCGAACATCACCCATGGCATCGGCGACAGTTCTCGCCCCGCCCAGACTCGCCTGATCCCGGCAGCGTCCGGTGAAATCACGGGCTCCGGTTGCGTCACCGTCAGCGTGCCGTCGGGCCTCTTCAATACGGGGAAGCCGAACGCCGATCGACTGACGCCTTCGACCTGAGGCTGTAAGGGAATTGGACGCCCGACACGCTCGTTGAAACCGTCCGAGCGCAGCATGGTGCGGCCATCGGCGTCGGTGATGGTCACAAGGGTCCGATTACTCACCGCGAGCGGCTCGAACACCAGTTCGTTCAAGCGTGATAGCGACAGCGACGCCACGACGATGCCGCGCGACTCCGGCAGGTGCTTGGCCACGACCACCACCCATTCGCGTGAGATTGCGCCATAGATGGGCTCCCCAGAGGCAAGGGGCGCGCCCGAAGGGACGGCCCAAAGCAGCCGCGCGCCCGTCGGTCCGAACACGCTGAAAGCGCCTGGTGACGACTGGCAAAGCGACGTGTCGCTTCTGACGATGAAGACCTGCGTGACCAATCCCATCACTGCCTTGTCCTGTGCCGACGTTCGCAGCGCGGCTTGACAGGAGGTGGCATCCGGCAATTGAGTCAGCGGGCCCAGTTGTTCCAGGTACGAGGCGACAAGTTTCACCGCAAGGTTAAGCGCGGCGCCCGTCGAAGCCAACGTGGCCATCACGTCGGTGCCTTCGCGTACACGGATGGCGTCGGTCTCATCCTGAAAGGACTGGTACGAGATGGCAAGCGACAACGCCATCACCAACGCCGTAACCAGAAGCGAGCGCGTCCGCAGGGAATTCATGGTGTCCGTCGCCGCCCAAGAATAGCTCGAAATGAAGTGATAGGCTAACGCCTCATATGGCGTTCCGGGTACTCGTCGTGGATGATGTGGAGGTCAATCGCACCCTGCTCACAGAATTCCTGCAGTTGGACGGGTATGGTGTCACTGCGGTGGACGGCGGTGAAGCCGCCTTGCGCGCAATCGCGGCCGATTGCCCTGATTTGGTACTGCTCGACGTCATGATGCCAGACTTGAGCGGCATCGAGGTATGCCGCAGAATTCGCGCCAATGCGGCGACCAGGGAAACGGCGGTCATTTTGGTAACAGCGCTGGCGGACCGAGAGTCGCGTCTTGCCGGCTTCGAAGCGGAAGCCGACGATTTCATTTCCAAGCCTGTAGACGGGACTGAATTGCGATTGCGGGTACGCGCGATGGCCCGTCTTGCGCGTTTCCGGACGCTGCTCGAGGAGCGCAGTCGCGGCGCCCTGCTGGCCGAACAATCACCGGACGCCATTCTGCTCTGTGGCAACGACGGGACGGTCATGGAGGCGAACCAGGCGGCGGTGCGACTGCTCGGTGCCGGCGCAGCCGTGGTCGGACAGACGTTGCTGTCGCTGCTGTCGGGCGCGAACGACGCCGACCTGGCGTGGCTGCGCGGCGGGGAGGCTACTTCGGCCGGTATGCCGAAGACCGTGACCAACGGCACCGGCACTTCTCAGCGCCTTGTCGAGGTGTCGCGGTTATGGCATGAGTGGCGTGGCCAGACGGTTGCCATTCTCATCATGAGGGATGTCACCGAAGTCGCAAAGCTGCGACTCGCCAGCGAACGTTTGCGGCGACACGAAGCGATCGGCCTGGCCGCGACCAGTATTGCTCACGATTTTCGCAATTATCTCACCGCGATTCAGATGGGCCTCGAGCTGCTCGACCACGAACTGCCCCGCGAACTCACGACCGGACGCGACACCCTTCGAGAAATGCAGGCTCAGATCGACGCCGGGATTGGCCTGACACAACGAATTACGGCAGCGAGTCAGGGTGGTGCGCAACCAGGCGTGGGCGCCGCGCTCGACCTTCAGGCGACGCTACAAAACATGGAGCCGCTCATGCGCCTGTGGGCGTCACCGGCCAGTTTGTCAGTGGAGCTGAGCCCGGTCCCCAGAATCCCCGCGTCGACCGAGGATGTGCTGCAGATCATCAGCAACCTGGTCGTCAACGCGAGTCAGGCGGCCGGAAACGATGGCCTCATCAACGTATCGACGCGGCCGGTTGCTGCCGAGGGAGAGGCGGTTGGCGCCGTGCTGGAAGTGGCGGATAATGGGTGCGGCATGAATGACGAAGTCCTGGATCGGATCTTCGATGCGTACTTCTCAACGAAAGGCGATCGCGGAGGCACCGGCCTTGGTCTCGCAACCGTGCAGGAAATCGTGACTCGTATTGGAGCGAGTATTGAAGTCGAGAGTGTTCCAGGCGCCGGCAGCACCTTTCGCGTGACATGGCCGGCGGCACGATAACCTGCTGATGCGGACGATTCGCGTCGTTCTCGTCGAGGACTCGGACCTGATCCGCCAGGGCGTCGAATCGCTCTTGCGGCAGCTGGCTGGAATCGACGTGGTCGCCACCGCGCGCTCGATGAGTGACGCGGTCATCGTCATCGACCAACTCAGGCCGGATGTCGCGCTGGTGGACTTAGGCTTGCCCGACGGCAGTGGGATTGAGTTGATCAGGACCGCTCAGCAACGGTGGCCGGACCTCCGGGTGATCATCGTGTCGTCACGGCAGGATACCGGCGCCGTCCGCGCCGCATTTGTCGCCGGCGCATGGTCGTATCTTTTCAAGTCGGGTTCGGCGGCGAACCTCGAGGCGGCGATCACAGCGGTGTTTCAAGGGCGCCGTTTCATCGCTCCAGAGGTGCGTGACCTGCTGGCGGAATGGGCGACGTCGCCCTCAGCGAAGGGCATCGAGCGGCTCAGTCCCAGGCAGATGGCGGTCTTGATGCGCGTGGTTAACGGAGAGACCACGAAGGCGATCGCCGCGAGCCTGGGGATCAGCGTCACGACGGTCAATACCCATCGGGCAGAGATTTTGAAGCGTCTTGGCATTCGCGATCTCCCCACGCTGACGCGGTTCGCGATCGAGCAGGGATTGATTTCCGCTCCCCTCCCCCCTCCTTAGTGCTGACGAGCGCGGCTACTGCAAGATGTAGCCTACCGCATCGCGAGTCCGCGCGTGACAATGCCATATGGCGTCGGCCGCTACGTCGCTACTGTTGGCCTTCGTGTCAGGCCTTGGCTTCTCGCTCGAAGCGCGGTTGACGTCTGAGACCAGGCGGGCGTTACGTGCCTACTCCCTATTGACGCTTTTGGGCGCGGCGTCCTTTCTCGCGTCGGGCATCAGGTTGTCGCGAGGATCGTTGTTGTGATCCGGCCACGCGCGATGCGGTTCTTTCGTGAGTACTGCCGCGCACGCGCGCTCGGGTTCCCATTCTTGAGCGCGGTCTTTGCGGCTCGCGTCAATTCAAGGTTTTAGGGAAGGTGTCGACTGCATGATTACCACTGTGAGCAGGCTCTAGGGCAAGTGGGCCGTTCGAATTCCCGGTAACCAAGAGGAGTCATGGCTGTGTCGCAAGCGGTTCGAGAGATCCCCGGTCCCGTCCTGATTGTCGAGGACCAGGCGCTGATTCGGCGAGCATGGGTTGAATGGGTCGTCGAGAGCGGACGGACAGCCGTTGAGGCCGCGACTGCCGACGAAGCGATCGACGCCGTGGCGCAGCACCGGCCGTCGGTGGCCATTTGCGACGTCAGCCTTGGCCCCGGCAAGTCTGGCGTATGGCTGGGCGGGCAGTTGACCGTCGGCCCTGATCCCATGCAGGTTATTTACGCCACCTCGCACGACATGTTGCCCGTCGACGCCACGCTGCGCGAGGGCGTCTCAGGCTACCTCCTGAAACCATTCGACAAACGCAAGTTGTGCGCCGCTCTGGACGTGGCTGAGTCCGAGTTGCTGGCCCGGCGCCGTCGTGCGACCGCCGAGCTTGCCATCCGCACTGAGATCGCCAAACGCAGGTCTCACCTGTATTCCCGCATCGACCGCCTCGAGGCATGGGAGCGGTCGGATGCAACGACCATTGTCGCGCGGCTCTATCCAATGGGCGTGCCGATGCGTGAGGCCTACGTCTCCGCCTTCGCAAACCGTTGCGGAGCGAAAATCGGTTTGACGATGGCCGAGCGGCTTGACTTGATGCGGGCGGTCGAACTGCGCAACATCGGCAAGCTGGTCATGCCCGCGTTCCTGCTCGAAGCGGAGCGTCCGCTGACCGCTGATGAGCGCAAGACCCTGGCGTCGTATGTTCCCGAAGGGGAGGCCGCCGTGGCGCGGTGTGGGCTCGCCACCGCGGCCGCCTGGATTGGCGCCATGGGCGAGCCGTCCGGATGGCTGTCGCTGGACGCTTCGCCCGCGTCGGGCGGCAACGGGCCCGGTCTGACGAGGGTCATTGCTGTTTTCCTCGCCATGACAGAGGCGCGTCCCTTTCGAGAGCCGTTCAGTACATTGGATGCCGTCGAGCAATTGCGCCGCGGCGCAGGCTCGCTCTATCACCCTGGGGCGGTCGAGGCGCTTGTGTCGGCGCTGGCGGCGCAACCTCTCTGACTCCACGACGTGCAACACGTGGAGGCAGTGCTGGGATGGCTACGGATGCCGGCCGTTGGGGGACTGCCGGTGTTCGGGCCAGCCCAGTCAATCGGCTGGCCATCCAACGCGAGGCCGGTTGCGGTCTCGCGCGGCGTGATGGCTGAACCGAGCTGTCCTGCCACGCGGCTGCCCCGTCAGGTGGCGAGACGATGAACCCCGGAGTAACGAAAGTCTCGCCTGCGGCAGGGCCGATGTGGGGCCGGTTTCATCTCAAGGGACCTCTAGTTGAGGCTGGTATCGGCTGTGTTCATGACGCGTTCGACCCGCTGCTCAATCGGCGTGTCGCGCTCAAACTGCTCACGGTCGAAGAACGGCACCGGGCGGATGTCCTCCGGCGTGCCTGGAGCTGGGCGTCGCTGGCGCACGACAATGTCGCAGCGGTGTACGATGCCGGCGTGCTCGGCCACACCGTCTTTGTGGCAATGGAGTTTCTCGAAGGGGAGTTGCTGTCGGCGCGACTGGCGCGAGGGGGCGTCACGGTCGGCGACGCCATGGCCGTGTTCTCGCCGGTGCTCGACGCGCTCCACGCCGCGCATGTCTCAGGCATCGTGCACGGGGGGCTGCAGCCGCGCAGCGTGGTGTGTCTGCCCGACAGCGCGATCAAGGTCTTGGATTTCGCCCTGCCTGAACCGGAAGCCTACCCGCTGCGCCCGCCCTATTACTGCTCCCCTGAACAACTTTGGAGTAATCCCGTTGACTGGCGAACCGACGTCTACGTGGCCGGTGTCATCGCCTACGAGCTGCTGACGGGCGCGTCGCCGTTCAGCGACGGCCGCGAACAGGTCTCCACTGTGATGCTCCGCATCATGGGTGGCGAACGCCGGCCCCTGTTCGGCCCAGCTTCCAAGTTGTACCCGGCACTTGACGGAGTTCTGGCCCGCGCGATGGCGCGGCTGCCAGAGCAGCGCTATCCTTCAATTCAGCACTTTCGACTCGCTCTTGCTGGGGCGCTGTCACCCGGCACCAGCTGACTACGCTGACCTACGCTCTTACAGTTTCACGCTGAGCAGCAGGTGCGGACCATGCAGCCGCTGATGACCCGTGGCGGCGGTGCCGCGGTATTCAATGGTCCCGGACATGCGTATCCTCGTCGCCGCGATCCCGAAGCTCCCGCTGACGACGCCGCGTCGCACGCGGCGCTGTCGCAGCGCGTACGCGGAGTCAGCATCGGTGACATACGCGACCATTTGCGAAGTGCCGGTGCGGCCGGTGTGGCCGCCTTCAATGCGCGCCATCGCCGACAACCCACCCCAGGACGGTGCGGCATCGTATCGAGCGCGCATCCCGAAGGTGACCGAGTGCGACACCAGGGATCCACTCACTCCGTGCGGTCGCCGAGCAGGTTGAAAAGGCCTGCCAGGCGCGACGTCAGGACGAAGTAGGTCCCTCCGCTGCTGTTGACATCTGTGCGAAGCCATGTCGGGTCCAGCGCACGGGCACGATAGCCCACGCCGACGCGAAGATCCGGCAGCACCCACACGCCAACTTCGACGCCGACGACCGAGCGGCGTCGGGCGCCATTGCGCCGCCAGCCCACGCGGAGCTCAGTTGCGACATCGACGAACTGTTGCAGCCGTTGCTGAAGGCGGAACTGAGACAAGTACTGCGCCGTTGACCCGGCGAGATTTCCGCCAGCTGCGTTGATGAAGGCGAACCGGGAATGAAGTTCGAGTCCCTTGGCTGGAGCAAAATAGCCGTCCGTCGACAGTCGGCTGACCGACGGCGCGATCGCCTCACCGGCATGCAGGGACGAGCGGTTGCTGGTATTCCATGTGAAGAGCAGACCGTAGCGGTCGGATGTCTCGGGTCGCCACGCGACGGCGGCCATTGCCTGGGTATCGCGGCCGAGTGTCGCGTCGACGCCAGCGTCGGTGAAGTGGTAATTCAGCAGCGCCGTGACCCCGCCTCCAAGCCTGCCGGCCAGGCCCGCGGCCAAGGCATGGCCAAACGTCTCTCGCGAACGTAGCTCGTAGGTAACCGAACCGCGGAGATGGTCCCCGGGCATGTACGCCATTCCCAGCGATCCGCTGGTGTAGTCGCTGCCGGTGCCGTGGACGCGCTGCGCACGGTTGAAAGCCCAGTCGACGCCCAGCCCCCTGCGAACCGGAATACGAGTCGTGACACCAAGGAGGGCGAACGCGTCGGTGCCGCTCAGTCCGCGGTCCAGCTGCATGCGGGAGGTCACGTCCGTGTGCGACGACACCGAGGAGTGAAGACCGATCACCGTTTCTCGTGTCGAGAGCGGCGACAGTAATTCGGCTCCCGCGATGCCGCTGATCGGCACGATTGGCTTGTTGGACAGCCGCTGCGTCACAAACAATCTGCTGGCGGCAGACAGCCCGTAGCTGCCTGTGATCACGGTTTGATCGGGATACGTGGGGTCGGCGTCGCCGAGGTTCTGCTCGCGGCTGGCCATTGCCGACATGCGTCTGGTTGGCTTCCATTCCCCATGAAGGGTGACGAGGCTGGACGAGATCTGGCCCCGATTGTGGTCGTCTTTGAAGAGTCGCCGATCGAGGCCCGCGCCAAGCACGAACCGCTCACCGACGCGCTGGGACCATTTGCCGCCGAACGTGCTGCGGGAATTGTCAACGCCCACCGTGGCATTGGTTTCGTACTTCATCGCCCCACGGAAGGTGCCGCCGTGAGTGTTGGTGGTCTCGAATGCCGCCATGACGAACTGGTTGCCGGCCAGGGTGGGAGAGCCAAACGGATTCTGGAAGAACTCGCCGGTGCGCTGGTACTGACCGGTGACCCGCGTCCGCCCGTTTTCGAAAGGCTTCTCGGCGCTGATGCGGACGGCGCTGTCGGTCCGCCGGGGATCCGCGGCGCGCCAATCGGCGGTTACTTGCGTTGCCCCATGGAATTGCGCAATTTCGGCGGCGAAGCGTCCACCATTTGGCAGCGGCCGCTCGACGTCAGCTGATGCGATTACATGCTGGAATCCCCCCACGTCCTGCGCGAACACGGAGCCGCCCAGCTCGAAGCCGATGAGGCGGCCACGCGCCCGGCCCATATAGGCTGACGAGTCGAGCCCCATGCCCACCATCAAATGATCGTACGCCGCCACCAGGTTCGTGACGTTGAGGCCATTATCAAACGGCTCGATCGGACGCCTGAGGTGGACGATTCCGGTCGTCGGATCGAGCAGGTAGTCCACATTGCGGACCAGCACTTCGCGGCGCACGACCTCTTCAGGGTTGCGACGGTCACGCACTTCAAGCGTCAACGTTTCAGAGCCGAGTACGAGCGGCGAGCGCGAGAGACGTACTGCACTGTGGTGCGGCAACGCGAACACATCTCGACGAAACACCGTTTCGGGTCGCGCCACGATGGCCGTATACGACTGTGCGTCACTCGGCTCCAGGTGCGCCCGAAACCCGGTCATGGTGCGCGAAATCTCTGACAGTCCGGCGCGGCCCGGAGGGCGGTATCGACGCGCACGTCGCCGAACATGATGTGGCTGCGATTCCGGTCGAGCCGCGCGTACACCTTCGCGTTCGACTGCGCGAGTTCCTGGCGGGTCGAGCTGTCCCCGAATACCGGATACGCCCGATCAGCCGGATCAAGCTGAAAAAGACGGCCGGCGTTGATACCACCAAGCGAGTTCATGGCGATCGTCAACTGGCTGTTACCAGGAACCGAATCCTGGTAGAAGAACTGGCCGCGGAGTTCCATGCCGGCATCCGCGACCGTTGCGTCCTCGCCGGGTTCATCACCGAACGACAACTCCCCGACCGCCACGAGCATCGCCGGCCGGTCCACGCTCGCGAACCCGACGGTGCCTGTGGCCACGGCCCCCGTTGATGGCGCGTCGGCCGTCCCGAGGGCGGTCGCCGACAGCCGCGCCACACCCGTGTGAAAGTCCGACACCAGGCACACTGAGGCCTCGCCGCCGGTCACTTGCAGCGTGGTGGACAAGAACGCCGATGGTGTCTCCGCGCCAGTCTCGCTCGTCGCGCACGGATCGGAGGTCGCATCCTGTCTGCTGGCACCAGTCCGGCCCTGCCATACGTCCGACGGCACCGCGGACAGCAGTCGCCCGGCGGATGCCTGGAGGCGAACCAGGCCCGAGGCCGGCTGCCCGCTGGCGTCAAACGCTGAAACGGTCACCACTGTGCGAGCAAGACCGTTGGCCGGCAGCGTTGCCGCTGCGGTCCGGATTCGCACTTCCGAGATCGGGGCAACCGCTGCAAACGCGGATGTCGCCGGCTGCGAAACTGCTGCTGGCAGGTGGGACAAGGCCGGAACTGCGGGCGGCCGGAGTGTCGCCTGCATGGCCGGTGGCGCCAGCCCAACCCTGACGAGCGGGAAATTCTGCCGCGACAGCGCGCCGGCATTGAGAGGCGTGCGCTGCAGGCGGACGAGCCCGTCGCTGCGACCCTTTCTGCGTGCGGCGTAGCCAGGCGGCAGCGTCGACGGGTCGATCGCAATCACAAACGAACGGTTCGAGATCGCCGGCAGGTTGTAGAAGCCGTTCTTGTCGGTGATCGCGCTTTCGCCCGTCGCCAACATCACGCGCACGCCTTCCAGGCCCGGCTCACCCTCGTCAACCTCCTCGTCATCGTCCACATCTTCGAACACACGGCCGATTGCGAGTTGTCCGAGCGTGAAAGATGACGGAAGCACAGTCACCTGGAGCGTTTTTGGCTCGGTGACGAGGCGGGGACCGAACGGTGATTGGGCGCTGGCGATGACCTGGGTATCTTGTGAGCCAGGCGGCGCGTCAAGGCTCACGAGCGTAGCGTAACGAATACGCGCCGTCTCTCCAGGCGCGAGCGAGCCGACCGAATAGATGAGCAGGTTGCCGTCCACCTTTGCCGTGATTGCTGACTCCGCGTCCCGTGGCAGCTTCAGCGCGGCCTCGTCGCCGCTCAGGCCGAAAGCTTCCGGCCCCGCCGGAGACGCGGTCATGCGGCGCGCTCTGGTGATCGGCAGCGGTGCGGCCACCTGCCCGGTTGATTTCGAGAGGACCGTTACAAACGAAGTCCGGTCCTGGAAATCGAATCCGCGCGGGACCGAGTCGCTGAGAGTCACATCGTCCAAGACAACGCTGGTATCATTTCGCACTTGCACGGTGAAGACTGCGGCATCGCCCGTGCGCAGGATCGGCCGGTCCACCTCCTTGGTGACCGCAAAGTCCGTCGCCACGAACTCGCCAATATTCGTCGCAGCGGTCGCACGGTTGTTGCCCCCCGATACGTCTGAGCCGTTTCTCACTTCCGCTGTCGCCTCCAGCAATGCGGGTGCGGTGGAGTTCACAATGACGCGTACACTGATCGGCGGAAAACTTTCGCCGGCGGGCAGTACGTCCGATCGCTCACATGACTCGTTGTTGCAACTCCAACCCGGCCCGGATGCGGCGACGAGCTGAAGTTCCGGAGGCAGCGTGATGTTGACCGCGACGCTGCCGATGGTCGGCCCTCGGCCGCGATTGCTGACGTTAATGGTGTACTGGGCATTGACTTGGCCTCGAACGAAGTCGCCTGTGTGGGACAAGTAAATGCTCAGGTCGGGAACGTTGACATTGATTGCCGTCACGTCGCTGGCACTATCGTTGGCCGTATTCGTCTGGCCGCCGCCGCTGACCAAAGCCGTGTTGGTCACCGACGGCTGGGCATCGGCAGCAACAGTAACCGTCAGAGTCAGTTCGGGGTAGCTCGCACTTGGTGCAAGCGAGTCAGAACGACTGCATTCAATTGTCGATAGGGAACACGACCAGCCATGGCCACTGAACGCAGTGGCCGTGAGACCGACCGGCAACAAGTCTCGAACGGTGACCGTGGCATTGGTCGAAATCAGGCCGATGTTCGTGACGACGAGGGAGTAGGACGCTCCGTCCTGACCTACCGAAAAATCTCCGCTGTGCCGCTTCTGGAGTGTCAAGTCAGGGAACTGGGCAGCTGTCGTGCTGATGGTGACCGAGCTGGACGCGGAAGTGGCATCGCCGCCACCCTCGACGGCCGCGGTATTGGTGAGGGAGGCGGCGGCATCGGCGGCCACCGCGGCGGTCACGCTGAGGGCGGGGTAGCTGGTACTGGCGGCGAGCACGTCGCTGCGCGTGCAGGTGACCGTCTGGCTGCTGAGGCTGCAGGTCCACCCGGTGCCACTGGCCGCCGTCGGCGTCAGGCCGGCCGGCAGGGTGTCGGTCACCGTCACCGTCGTGCCGTTGGTGGCGGTGCCGCCGTTGTTGGTCACGGTCAGCGTGAAGGTCCCGGTGCTGCCGCGCACGAGCGTCGCCGCACTGGACGTCTTGGCGATCGTAAGGTCGGTGGGCGCTGCGGTGCTGATGGTGACCGAGCCGGACGCGGAAGTGGCATCGCCGCCGCCGACGACGGCCGCGGTATTGGTGAGGGAGGCGGCGGCATCGGCGGCCACCGCGGCGGTCACGCTGAGGGCGGGGTAGCTGGTACTGGCGGCGAGCACGTCGCTGCGCGTGCAGGTGACCGTCTGGCTGCTGAGGCTGCAGGTCCACCCGGTGCCACTGGCCGCCGTCGGCGTCAGGCCGGCCGGCAGGGTGTCGGTCACCGTCACCGTCGTGCCGTTGGTGGCGGTGCCGCCGTTGTTGGTCACGGTCAGCGTGAAGGTCCCGGTGCTGCCGCGCACGAGCGTCGCCGCACTGGACGTCTTGG
>CAZVLS010000009.1:103279-198251 GCA_964628295.1 uncultured Acidobacterium sp. | reverse complement strand
TATGCCGGCTGGATGGATCCGGTCGTGCCACCGCAGGACACGGCCGCGTACTACGAAGCCGTCGCGAAGAACATGGGCGGGTATGACAAGACGCGCGACTTCTATCGCCTGTTCATGGCGCCCGGCATGGGCCACTGCGCCGGCGGCCCCGGCCCCAGCGCCTTTGACGCCATCACCGCGCTCGAGAACTGGGTTGAGAAAGGGATCGCGCCGGACAAGCTGATCGCGACCAAGTCAACGAACGGTAAGGTCGAACGGACGCGTCCGCTGTGCCCCTACCCTGCCGTCGCCCGCTACACAGGCAAGGGCAGCATCGACGAAGCGGCAAACTTCGCGTGCGTAGTACCGCAGTCAGCGGCGCGCACGACGACAACGCAACAGTAAGCCGACGAACCTAAAGGGTCGTCGCTACACGATCCAGCAGCGTCCGGGCGTGGGCAATCTCGTCATCACTGACGACGTGGCCCATGCCCGGATAGATCTTCAGCGTCACCTTCGCACCCATCCGCTCACAGAGCGCCGCACTCTCACGCACGCGCGCCTCTGGCACATGCGCATCAACGTCACTGCATCCGAAGAACGCGGGCATGCCCTGAAACTGATCTGAGCTTTCTGCGCCATCTGCGGCCCTGGTTCCTGCCGGCCCGATGAAACCGCCGCTAAAGGCGATCAGACCGCCGAAACGTGACGCGTGGCGAATGACGAACTCTGTGGCCAGGCAGGCCCCCTGCGAAAACCCCAGCAATACGATTCGATCGCGCGGCACGCCGCTCGCCTCCGCGTCGGCCACCGCCTGGCCAACCTGCGCGAGGGCACTGGTGAGGTGTGGCTCGTTCTTCTCGATCTCCGCCATGAAGCTGTACGGATACCAGGTGCGATTCGGCGCCGCGGGAGCGACGTAATTGAACTGAGGGCGTTCAAGACGCGGCACCAGATCCAGAATGTTCTCCGGCCCGGCGCCGCGGCCATGCAGCATCACGACAACGGGCTGGCCCCCCGTAGCTTCAGCGAAGGTCGGCTTCATCAGCGGTAGCTCACCTTTGCGAGGTTGGCCTCGATCGATGCGCGGTGTGGTTCCTCCCAGGACGGCAACTTCAAGGCCCGGCCCAGTGATTCCGCCGGCTCGTCGACGGCAAAGCCGGGCTTCATGGTCGCCACTTCGAACAGCACGCCGCCTGGCTCGCGGAAGTAGATGGACGTGAAGTACTGACGGTCGCGAATATCGGTCACGCCGATGCCGGCATGCAGCAATGTGCTTTGCAGCGCTTCCTGCTCTTCCGCGGTCTCGATCGCCATCGCCACGTGATGCACCGTGCCGAGGCCATTGATCCCTGGGTGCGCGGAGAAATCTTCAACCACGTCGATGTAATGGCCAGGCGCATCCGTGCCGGCGACCATGCGCGTCCGCTTCCCGGCCTTCGATGAGACCCGGTAGCCGAGAGAGTTCTGCATGAACGCAATCGTCGCGCCCGCGCTCTTTACCAGCATCGACACACTATGAATGCCGCGAATGGCCTCGCTGGCGCCGACGCCGTTGCCGGTCCAGGGCGTGCGCGCGTCGCGCTTGGTACCGATCAATTCAATGATCAAGCCGGACGGATCGTCGAAGCGGATCACCTCTTCATCGAAACGCGGATCGAGCTCGGTGACCGGGATCTTCGCCGCCTTCAGCCTGTCCCGCCAGAACGCCATCGAGAACGCCGGCACTGAAAAAGACGTGGCCACTACCTGCCCCGCCCCCTTCGAGCCGACGCGCACCCCGTAGCCCTTGTACGGAAACGTCGTCCAGATGGTCCCCGGATGCCCGGCTTCGTCGCCGTAGTAGAAGTGGTAGACGTTGTGGTTGTCGAAGTTGACGGTCTTCTTCACCAGCCGCATGCCGAGCAGCTCGATGCAGAAGTCGAGATCCGCCTGCGCATCGTCAACGGTCGCGGTTACATGGTGCAAGCCGAGAATCCTGGGAACCATTCGCTGATTGTAGGCTTGGTCGCCGTTGACGGTGCTAGGATTCGCGCACCTGCATGAGCGGACATCGCTCGCTCGGCTTCTGGCGCACGTGGAGCATCTGCGTGGGCGGCGCGATCGGCTCGGCGGTCTTCATGATGCCGGCGGTACTCGCGCCGTATGGATACCTGGGCACGCTCAGCCTGGCGGCAGCCACCCTGGGCGCGCTATCGATCGCCATGATGCTGGGCGACCTGGCCCGCCGCATCCCGCTCACCGGCGGCTGTTACACCTACACGCGTGAAGCCTTCGGCGATCTTGCCGGCTTCCTGATCGGCTGGGGCTTCTGGATCAGCATGTGGGTGTCGTGCGCCACGATCGCGCTCGGCTTCTCCGCCTACGCGGGATCGTTTGTGCCGGCAATCGCCGCGAGTTCGCACCTGAGCGCCGGCACCGCGCTTGCCGCCCTCTGGGCCGCCGTTGCCGTCAACAACGCCGGCGTGCGGGAGTCAGGCATCGTCAGCCTGATCACGGCCGTGCTGAAGATTGCTCCGATCTTGTTTGTCGGGCTGGCCGGAGCGTGGCTCTTGACGCCGCACTGGCCGCCGGCTCCCTCCGTGGACGGCGGTTCGATCGCGATCTTTGGCTCGGTGTTCGCGCTCGCGTTCTGGAATTTTGTTGGCATCGAAGCCGGAGCAATCGCGGCTGATGAGGTGATCGATCCAGCCCGCACGATTCCGCGCGCGTTGATCGCCGGAACCGCGACCGTCGGCGCGATCTACCTGCTCGTCAATCTCGTGGCATTGAACGCCGTGCCGCAGGGCGTACTGGCCGCATCATCGACTCCCCTCGCCGATGTCGGACGCGCTTTGCTTGGCGACACGGGCGCCATTCTGATCGCGCTTGGCGCGCTGGTGTCGACCGCCGGTTGCCTCAACGTCTCGATTCTCGAGACAGGACAGACATCACTAGCTACCGCGCGGGATGGGCTCTTCCCTGCGGTCTTCGGGAGACTGTCGGATCGGCGCACGCCGGCGTTCTCCAATACGGTTGCGGGCGCGCTCGCCAGCATCTTGCTGCTCCTGAGCTTCAACAACACGCTGGTCGGCGCATGGACGTTCATGAGCCTGCTCGCGACCGTGACGATCGTGATCCCGTTCGCGGCCGCGGCGCTCGCCAGCATTGCGCTCCAACGGCGTGCGCGCGACGTGCGCGCCAGGGAGATCGTCGTGGCCGCCATCGCGTTTGCGACGTGCGTGTGGATTATCGTGAGTTCTGGATTCGAAGCCGCCGGATGGGGCGTGGTGCTGATGATCGCCGGATTACCAGTCTACGCGCTGATGCGAAGACACGTCAGTCCAACCGTCGCGCCGACTCCACCCACGGTTTAGGAATGAACAACTGCTCGAACAGGCGGACCGCGTAGCGATCCGTCATGCCGGCCACGAAGTCCTGCGCCGCGACATCAGTGCCCTCGGCTTCGACCGTTCGCAGGTCGAGGAAGTCCTCGGGGCGCTGTCGGATCTTTTCCCAGAGTCCGCCGAGGATGCCGGAGGCCTTCGCGAACTCAGACGTGGCGACGTCGTTCTCGTAGACCGCATCAAACAGGTAACTGCGCAGCGCGACCAGGGCGTTCAACACCGGCTCGCTCATCCGGATTTCGCTGAGGCCGCCGTCGAGGGACTGGTGCACGACGTCAGTCACCAGCGTGCCAATCCGCTCGGATGACGAGTGCCCAAGCAATGCAACCGCATCCTTCGGCAAGCTGCCTTCAGTGATGATCCCGGCCCGCACCGCATCGTCAATGTCGTGATTCACGTAAGCGACGATGTCGGCGACCCGTGCAACCTGGCCTTCGATGGTGCTGGCCCGATGCTCGGGCGGCGCGCCGACGGGCATCCCGTGCTTGCCCTTCGAGTGACGCGCGATGCCGTCACGCACTTCCCACGTCAGGTTCAGGCCCTGTCGATCGTGCTCGAGCACGTCGACGATGCGCAGGCTCTGCTCGTAGTGATTGAACCCGCCGGGCACCAGGCTGCTCAGTACGCGCTCGCCGGCGTGACCGAACGGCGTGTGTCCAAGGTCGTGGCCGAGCGCAATCGCCTCGGTCAGTTCCTCATGAAGGTGCAACACCTTCGCAATGGTGCGGGCAATCTGGGCGACTTCGAGCGTGTGCGTCAGGCGAGTGCGATAGTGATCGCCTGTCGGGGAAAAGAACACCTGCGTCTTGTGTTTCAGACGGCGGAACGCCTTGGTGTGGATAATCCGATCGCGATCGCGCTGGAACGCCGGGCGGATCGGATCCTCGGTCTCGGGCCGGACGCGCCCCTTGCTCTGGGCGCTCTTGGACGCCTGAGGGGCGAGGATATCCCGCTCGCGCTGTTCGAGTTGCTCTCGGATGGACACCGGCATGGTTACAGCATTATGTCCCGCAAGAAGCTGGTTCCGTGCGCCAGCGTGCCCACGCCGAAGTTCTCGGCCAGGGTCTGCCCGAGATCGGCAAACGTGGATCGTGTCCCGAGATCCGTGCCGGCCGACACACGAGCGCCGTGCAACAGCAGCGGCACGTGTTCGCGCGAGTGATCGGTGCTCGGCGTCGTCGGGTCGTTCCCATGGTCGGCGGTGATGATCAGCAGGTCGTCCGGTCGCAGCTTCGACACCACGCCGGGCAAACGCGCATCGAACCGCTCGAGGTTGTCGGCGTAGCCACGCACGTCGTTACGGTGACCGTAGACCGCATCGAAATCGACCAGGTTCGCGAAGATCAACCCGCGATCCTGCGTCGCCATCAGGGCCTCGACCTTGTCGACGCCATCGCCGTCGCTCTTCGTCGGGTGCGACGCCGAAATGCCATGGCCCGCGAACAAGTCCGCGACTTTCCCGACCGAGGTCACCTGGTGGTTCGCCGCCACCATGCGGTCGAGCAGCGTCTCGGCCAGCGGCGGCATGGCGTAGTCATGGCGGTTCGGTGTGCGCTGAAAGGCTCCCGGCACTCCGATAAAGGGACGCGCAATGACGCGGCCCAATCCCAGGCCCTTGACCGTCAGCTCGTACGCGACCTTGCACCACTCGTAGAGTTGCGGCACCGGCACGACGCCCTCGTGGGCCGCGATCTGGAACACGCTATCCGCAGACGTGTAGACGATCGGAGCCCCGGTCTCCATGTGCTGTGGACCAAGTTCGTCAATGATGGTCGTGCCGGAGGCAACGACGTTGCCAATCGACCGGCGGCCGATGCGGCGCTCGAATTCGGCGATCAACTCCGGCGGGAACCCGGTGGGATACGTCGGGAATGCGCGATCGAGGACGATCCCCATCAACTCCCAGTGCCCGGTGACGGAGTCCTTCCCTTTCGATCGCTCCGCCATGCGGCCAAACGCCGCGGTTGGCGCGGCCACCGGCGGCGTCTTGAGATCAACCAGGCGCGACAGGCCCATTGCGGCGAGGTTGGGCACGCGCAGCGTCACCGCTGCGGCAATGTTGCCGACGGTATTGCTGCCCTGGTCGTCGTACAGCCCGGCATCAGGCAACTCGCCGATGCCGACACTGTCGAGAACGATGATGATGACGCGTTGAAACAAGGTTTGTAGGGGCGGCTCGTTCTACCCGCCTACTGCCAGGCGGGACCGAAGTCCCGCCTCTACGTCAGGGATGGTGAGACGAGAAGTAGTTCGGCACGCTGCGCGGCGTGCGAATCGTCGCAATCGCGTGCTTGAAGATCAGGTGATCCATGCCCGCATGCTCGACGATGAGCGCGAAGCGATCGAAATTCTTGATGCGGGCTTCGAACTCGCGGCCGTCCAGCAGGTGAACCGTGACTGGCAGCTTTTCACGCCGCGCGTAGTTCAGGAAAACATCCTGGATGTTCGGCGCGCCGGTCTTGGCTTCAGGTATCGGCGACATGATGACTTTTCGTCCTTACAACAGGTCCCGCGCGGCCAGCTCCCGAATCACGCTGTCCTGCACTTCGGCGTTAGTGCCGGGACCGTCAAACCAGACAAGGTTAGGCTCTTTTCTAAACCAAATCAACTGACGACGGGCGTATTTCCGGTTCTCTTGCGCAATAAGTGCACGCGTTGACGCTTCATCTCTAACCCCTTTGAGGTACTCCATGGCCTGCCGATAGACCAATCCTCCAAAGGGCCGCGCGCTGGGCGGGACCCCGGCGGCAAGCAGGCCTTCAATCTCATCCATCAGGCCGGCCTCGAACTGCTCGTCGACCCGCCTGGCCAGTCGCTCGGCCAGCCAGGGCGCGGGCATGCGGAGCGCGATTGCACCAACCCGCACGTCCGGTGGCAGGGGCGACACGGTCTCGTCGAAATGCGCAGTGAGCGGCTTGCCGGTCTGGAAATACACCTCGAGGGCCCGGACCAGCCGCTTCAGGTCGCGCGCCTGGATTCGGGCGCCGGATTCCGGGTCGACTCGCGACACCATGCGATGCAGTGTCTCCACGCCCTTGCGTCCGGCAATCCGCTCGAGTCGCGCCCGCAAGGCAGCGTCCTTGCCCGGTCCCGGAAAGAGCCCGCGCGTCAGGGCCCGGTAGTAGAAGCCTGTGCCTCCGACCAGGATCGGCAGCTTCCCTCGCGCATGGATATCAGCCACGGCTGCCGCCGCATCGCGGCCAAACTGCGCCGCGGTGTATTCATCGGTCGGGTCCGCGATATCGATCAGGTGATGCGGAATGCCGCGGCGCTGGTCGTCCGGCACCTTGTCAGTGCCGATGTCAAACCCGCGATACACCGCGGTCGAATCGCAGTTAATGACTTCGCCATTGAATCGCTCAGCGAGCGCGATCCCCAGCGCACTCTTGCCAGTGGCTGTCGGTCCGAGAATGGCGATCAGTGACTTCACTGACACAATGTATGGCGCGCGGGTGTCAGTTGCAATGCGCCGCTGCTACTTCGCGATTAGCAGATTGACTTCGCGAACCTCGTTCTCATTCAAGGAGAGTGTAACCGACCGTTGCACCAGTGACTCAAGGTAGTCGGGCTCAGCCCACCTGTCGTCGCCGAGCCTCGAAACGGCGACCGCATAGTACTCGCCCGGCGGTAAAGGCCCTACTTCAAAGCCGGAGTTGAGCCTGGGCGTTGAATGGAAAACATACCTTGAGGGGTAATTCCACCTCGATGGCGTCTTTGAGAATACAAGAACGCTATAACTTGGAACTGTCTTCCCTCCGCTGTCTCGAACGGCCCCGACTATTCGTGGAAAGCGATCCGTGATCTCAACACTCACGTCAATGGGCAGCAGGGAGGGTGTGACGTCGATGCCCGTATCTGTCACGTCCCGTTCGCCTGCGCGAACCGAACTGACCGCCCAGTTGTTTGGCAGGCCGCGAGGCCTCGGGAGAACGCGACCAACGAATGTCTTGAATTCAAAGGTCATCTGGCGACTGACGATCGCGACAGGTCTGTGCGCATCGAGGCCGTCATCGGATAGGCGCACCAAGTCGAAACTGAGGGCACTGATCGGCGGCGCCGTTGCCCCCCCATTGTCGGCTAGCCGCAATCGACCGCGAATATGCCCACTGTCTAACGGCGTTAGCCGAATGTCGGTGATATCGCTGGCCCTCACCGTGATTGCTAGTCTTGCGATTTGGGGGGCGTCTGTGGTCGAACCGAAGTAGTCGCTGCTCAAGAGGTAATCGCCGGGCGCCAGATCAGAGACACGAAACGCGCCGTCCCGCCCAATCAGGCCGGAACCTACCGGAGCGTTAATGATGCGGTCGGTTACGTTCACCACCCCGCTGCCCATCGGTCGCCCCGCCCGATCAAGTGCAATACCTGAGACATGGAACACCCTCGATGGCACCAGTGGAATGATGAGACTGGTCACACTCTGTCCGGCATCGACATGCAGCCACTGAATTTCAGCCGTTACCGTTGTACCCGGAAAAAACGTAACGGCATAACCCGGCTCGGACTCACGAACATCCTCCGCCGCCGAACGCACCGACGCAGAGACGGCATATTCGCCTGGAGTCAAGCCGTAGACTCGAAACTGTCCGAGGTCGTCGGTCACGGGCACAAACCCGGCCGGCGCCAATTCCCTTCGACCTCGCACGTATCGAGACCGTAACGCCCGGACGCGCGCCCCGACGACCGGATCGCCAAACTCGTCAGTCACTGTCCCAGCGATCGCGCCGGCGCGAGGCAATACTATGTCGACCTTCTCGACTCGCTTACCTCCGGCCAGGACGATCAGCGCCTCCGGATCGGAGTCCAAGCGTTGCCCATAGGCAAGCGGCACAAACGCAGACCGGCTCGCCCGGAAGGAATAAGTGCCCGGCGGCAGATCGCTGAATTGATAGAAACCATCTCGATTGGTGCGAACAACCGCCACTGGCGTGGCATTTACGGTGAGCGCGCGCACAAGGGCGCCACGAAGTGGCTGCCCCGTGTCCGCCGCAGTGACGCGCCCGCTCGCAGCGGCCTTCACCGACGCAAATGGCTGGACGCCGGTCGAATCGGATGCGAATAGGTCGATGCTCGAAATCGACATTGCCGACACGACAACGATGGCCAGCCGGTTTCGGGTCATCTTGTTCACTAGTCCTGTGGGCGCCCCTTCGGCTCCGAGCGTCGGGTCACGGCAACCGTGTCGTTGGCCAGAACTGTGTCCGATAAGGCTGCCGGCTTTATCTCGACACCGTCCGCCGTCTTGCGCCTGATCTCTATGGCCAGAGGCGCTTCGACACGCGCGCCCCCAGCCGCAGAAATGGCATCGGCAACAGTCATCCCCGGTTTGAAACGATAACGACCGGCCTGTCGCACCCGGCCGACCACGAATACGGTCGGTCCATCTTGGCGCTTGGGCGCCTGCCAACCCTCCGCCACGGCGTGGACGGCCGGCTGCCACGTCCACGACGCGACGGCTATCAAGGCTGCGAGAATCGTCTTGGACCAGCAGGAATTGCTCATCCGTTCACATCACTCAAAGAAGCAATCGTAGCCATCGTCCTCGCACCCGCAGAGGCACGAGCCATCGCACATCCGTATCCCTTCCGCGTAGCACCAATCGCCGCTGAAGTCATCATGCCAGGCGCATTCACCCAACATGCAGGACATACTGGCCGCATCGACGGGCGGAGGTGTCGCCAAAACGAATTGGGCCACTAGAATCAGCTTGCACAACGCCCTAAGAGCCGACGACGAGTTTGCCATAGCTTTGATGCGATTCACAGGATCACCCTCCTTCAACAATCGTTAACGACCGGAGCCCCTCGCAGACCGTCACGACGGCGGCAACACCCTAGGGGCCTACCAAGTACAGAGCAGAGAGAACCCTCTTTTCTTCATCTGGCGTCAACTGGCCCGTCCACTGATTTACGATCACACCCTTCGAGTCGACTTGAAGTAGCGTTGGCGTCCTCAGGTAGTCCCGCCAATTAGCGGCATTCACTTGAACGACGAAATCGGCAGTGACGCCATTCTCAGTCAAATAGGCTTGAGTGACCTCACGAGGCTCGGTAGACACCACGACCACCCTAACCGCGACGCCGATCTGCTTTCGGTCTTCAAGGAGTCGTCGATAGAACGGCATGCTGTTTGTGCAGAACCGACAAGTTGATCTCAGCGAGAGGATCAACGTCCCGGTCTTCTCAAACGGATGACTATCGATACTCGGCGCGAGTTTGCCAACGCCGGATGCAAAGCCTTCCGAATTGGTTTGGACCGGCTGTCGATCTCCCAAAAGCACATATCCAACTGCGATGACCAGAAGCACGCTTGTAAGACGATCGAACAGTTTCATGGCAGCTCCGTCGTCCAGGCTAGGTTCAGAATTCGATTAAGAACATATTGGCTACCAAACGACCGACGCAATCAACAACACGACCAAAATCGCGCCAATCTAGTGCTCTTGCGTAACTGCAACGCGCAGACGCCTGACGGTGTCAACCGGAATCAACTTGAGTCGCTCTTCGATGTGGTGGGATAGAGACAACCGAATTGAGTGCGACGTGAGAAAGCACTGCAGACAGATGAACTCGGTTAACGTCGGCCTATGTCCGTTGGCGAGCCCGCCGACGCGCAGTAGCCGCGACGCCGTTCTCGGATCCCGTTCCGGAAATAGATCTGAAACGCTCCAGCAATCAAGGTTCCGGTGCAGAGCCTCGAGGCAAGTCAAGAAATCGACAACCCTTTTTGCAGAAACGCCAGACGCCGAACACTTTCGCTGCAGCGAGCGAGGACTAAGGCACAGAATTGCAGCAAGTTCGGTCACGTTGGAGGGACACCCGTGTCCGCCCAACGCGTGGTCGACGGCTTTGCCCAGCCAAAGCTGCCCCGAACGGATGTGAGGCGTGGAGTTACACGGGGAATTCAACATTGCCGCCTTATTGATAGACGGCCGCTTTCCTAAATTCTATCAGCCTGAAGATTACTGCCCTGGTTGTTCGTTGTAGAGGAAGGTAACGGTGAAGAACGCCTTCTCGTCTGGATATTCCGGCGGAAGTTGAATCGTCGGATTTGACGCGAGTAGCGCATTGACCGCGGCAATGTTGAACGATTCCACCGCAGACGGCTTGATCACCGTGACGTCAGTCAGCGCGCCGCTCTTGTGCACGAAGAACGTGATGACCACATGGCCACGCATGGTCTGCGCCGCCATCGGGACGAACCAGTTCCGGCGCACCTGCGACACGAAGCGGCGGATCCATGGCCCGAACTCGACGCCCTTCGTATCAAACTGGAGTGGCCCGAATTCCTGCGGCTGGCCCTTCTGGTTGCTGAACGACTCGTTCTGGACGTACTTCTGCAGATTCTTGAGGGCGTCACCCAGCGCGCCACCGGCGGGCGGCTGCTGCATTTGCGGGCGCTGCATCAGCGCGGTGTCGGCCTTCTGCTGTTCGATCGCAGAGGGCATCTCGACCGGCGGCGCCTTGGGAGCCGGCTGCGGGGCAGGCCCCTCTCCACGCATCCGCTCATCTGGCGTCGTCTCAGTGCGCTCGGCCGAATTGCCGCGAGCCATCGGCAGCGGATTCTCGATCACCGGCGCGGGCTTCTCGGGCGATCGCGCGCTGCGATCCAGGTCCGACATCTCCACGCGTTCCGGAGTGCGTGTGGGCGGCAGTTCCATGCGCGGCTGCACGAACACAAACCGCGGCTGATCCTCGCGCCGAGCCTGCTGTTCTGGCGGCGGCTGGACCGGTTGCGCCGGAAGGAACTGTTCGACGTATTGCGGCAGGAACAGCAACGCGACGACGATCAACCCGTGCACCATGATGGACACGGCCACGCCATCTCGCCGGTTGATCGCGGATCCAACCGGTTCGATGTCGCTGTAGCGATCGTCGAAGTCGAAGTACATCAGATACTTACGGAATTATATGGGCTTAGGGACTTAGGGGCCTAGGGGCTTGAGGCTAAATCATTGTTAAGAACTTCCCTAAGCCCTTAAGACTCTATGCCCCTAAGACCTCTGTCCCGTGTATAGATAGACGGCGCCGAACATTAATGGCCTTGCCTCGACATGTGAAAAACCTGAGGCACGGAGGATGCGAGCGAACTCCTCCCCGTAGGGAAAGGCACCGATAGATTCCGGGAGGTACGTGTAGGCGGCGGAATGCCCGGACACGGCCCTGCCAATCCGCGGCAGGATATTGCGGGAATACCAGGCGTAAAGCGGTCCGAACAGGCGCGACTCCGGCGTGCCGAACTCGAGGATCGCCACCCGGCCACCTTTCTGGATCGCGCGAGCCAGTTCCTTACACGCGACCTCAGGCCGCTGCACGTTACGAATGCCGAACGAGATCGTCGCCGCGTAAACGGAGGCGTCCGCGACCGGCAGCGACATCGCGTCACCGCGAATCAAGTGGATGCGATCGCTCATCGCGGCCTGCCTCACCTTCGCCAGGCCATGTACGAGCATGCTGCCCGAAAAGTCCACGCCGACCACTTCGGCCGCCCCGCGCCGCGCACACCCGAGCGCCACATCGGCGGTACCGGTGCAGACGTCGAGGACGCGCTGCTGCCCCGTCAACTGCAGCGACGCAATCATCTGGCGACGCCAGAGACGATCCATGCCCCCGGACAGGACAATGTTGAGCAGGTCGTAGCGACCGGCGATCGCGTCGAACATCCCCGCGATCTTCGCGGGCGTCTTGTCCGGCTCCCGGCTCCCGGCTTCCGGACTGCGAACATCAGCCGACATACAACGCCATTCCCGTGGTCATGAAATACAGGATGCCCACCCAGCCGTTCAAGTCGAACGCCTTCTTTACCTGAGACAAATCGTCTTCAGACACGAGCGATTGCTCGTAGATCAGCAGCGCCGCGACGATCGCGACGCCACCCAGATAGATTGGCCCGAGCGGCAACAGCCACGCGAGCGCGGCCATGCAGATCACGGTGGCCACGTGCATCGCGCGAGAGATCCACAACGATCGCGCCACGCCAAACCGCACCGGGATCGAGTTGGCGCCATACGAGCGATCGAAATCCACGTCCTGGCAGGCGTACAGGATGTCGAAGCCGCCGACCCACAAGCCGATCGCGAACCCGAGCACCCACGGCTGCGGCGCGCCGATCGCGCCACCCGCCGCCAGCCAGCCACCGACCGGCGCCACGGCCATCGCCAGGCCGAGGAACACCTGCGTGTACGACGTGAATCGCTTCGCGAGCGAGTACCAGAACACGATCGCCAGCGCGACGGGCGACAACAGTCCGCACGTTTGATTCAACTGGAACGACGCGGCCACGAACACGATCGACGACACCACCACGAACACCGTCGCGGCCTGGCGGCTGAGCGCGCCGGTCGGGATCTCGCGCATCGCGGTCCGCGGATTGAGCGCGTCCATCCGCGCGTCCACCAGACGATTGAAGCCCATCGCGGCGCTGCGCGCCGACACCATCGCGACGACCACCCACAGGATCTGCCGCCATGCGAACGGCGACTCCTGCCACGCCAGCAGCGCGCCGGTCAGCGCAAACGGGAGCGCGAACACCGAGTGGCTGAAACGGATGAACGACAGGTACTTCGACAGGAGGTTCACGAGACAGGGTTCAAGGGTTCAAGAGAGGTTCAGCAGTTCAATACGGTCGGGAGTGATGCCGCTGACGAGGAACTCCTCAACGTCCGCGATCCCGTCCGGCAGCCGGACTGAGACCATCTTAGCCTGCTTGCCGACCGAGAGAGTGCCGAGGTCGGAGTCCAGGCCAAGGGCTCGAGCGCCGGTTTGCGTCGCGCTCTCCAGCAGCCTCGATGCCGCCACACTCGGGGCCAGGTGGCGCATGGCCGACAGTTCGGAGAACAGGTTCAAGTCGCCAACGCTCGCCAGGCTGTCGGTGCCCACCGCCACGTTGACGCCGGAGCGATAGAAACGCTCGATCGGCGGATCGCCAACGCCCACCCACCGGTTGCTGCGCGGGCACGTCACCAACGTCGCGCCAATCTCGCGCAAGCGGCCGAGGGCGGCGTCGCCAAACTGCACGCCATGCACGACCAGCGTGCGCGCATCGATCACGCCATGCCGGTCCAGGTAGGTCACCGGGTCACACGCGGGTACTGTCCAATCATCTCGCCACACGCCGATAGCTTCGAGCATTCCGCGCCAGGACCCCGTCCCGTGTTGCAGGAATTCAGTCTCCTCCGGCGATTCGCCGAGATGGACGCTCATGAGCGGATGCGGCAATGCATTCACCGCCGATCGAATGGCGCCAAACAGCTCGAGCGACGTCGAATACGGCGCATGTGGCGCCAGCGAGACGCGGGCACCGGAATCTGCTGCCGCCGATCTCAATGCGCGCGTCGCCTGAATCAGCGCGCCATCGCGCTCCTTGAATCCAAGCAGTTCATGAAACACCACGCCATCGAGTCCGGCGGCCAGCATGGGCTCGACCGCGCGAAGCGAATTGCTGATATCGCCCACCGCGACGGTGCCGGAGGCCTGCAGTTCCCCGATGGCCTTTGGAATCGCCGCGACCTGCTCGTCGGACATCCCGGCGTCGGGACGGCCGCGCACGGCAAACAGCGTCCTCACCCAGGCGGAGAAACTCTCCGCGGGCGGAACACGATCACGCATCCACGACAGCTCGAGATGAATGTGAGCGTTGATGAGGCCGGGCAGAATTGCGACGTTCCCCAGATGCCGGGAGCCGGGAGCCGGCGTCCGGGAACCTGGTTCCGCCTCCCGGATTCCCGCGATCCTCCCGTCCGCGATGTCGACGATGCCTTCGCGAATCGGCGGGCGATCAATCGGACAGATCCAGGCGGCCTGGATCGTCGTCATAACACGGGCGAGATCGGACGCGCGCGCTGCTTCTTGCCGGCGGCGCTGCGGGCTTCGTAGTTCATCAGCTCGGCGGGCACCGAGTTGTCGCCCTTCTCGCGCGCGGTCGACAGCTCGAGCATGCGCTCCACGTCGTGCTCGCGGAAAAACGGATCGCCAAGGATGTCGTAGTGCATGTTGCGCCGCTTCGGGACGAAGCCCGCGTCCTCGACGTTGCGGACGATCTCCACTTCGTCCATGCAGTACGACGCGCCGGCGGCACGCACCACGTTCTCTTCGATCATCACGCTGCCCATGTCGTTGGCGCCGAAGGCGAGACTCAACTGCCCCACCTTCCCGCCCTGCGTGACCCACGACGCCTGCATGTTGTCGAAGTTGTCGAGAACCAGCCGCGAAATCGCCAACGTGCGCAGGTACTCGACGCCGCTCGCTTCACTGATGCTGTGTGCCGCTCCGAGTTCGGTGTGATCGGGCTGGAAGCTCCAGGTGATGAACGCGGTAAAGCCGCCGGTCTCATCCTGCAGCGCGCGCAGTCGCAGCATGTGCTCGAGGCGCTCTTCGTCCGTCTCCACCGTGCCGTACATCATCGTCGCCGTCGTCTTCAGCCCGGCCTTGTGGGCGTGACGCATGACATCGAGCCACTCGTCGGCGGTGGCCTTGTTGTAACAATTCAGCAGCTTGCGCACGCGGTCGACGAGGATCTCAGCACCGCCGCCGGGGATGCTATCGAGCCCGGCGTCGACGAGCCGCTTGATGACTTCCGCTGGCGCCAGCTTCGACGTGCGCGAGATGTGCACGACCTCCGGTGGTGACAGCGCGTGGAGCTTGAAGTCCGGGAACTTCTGCTTGATCGCGCGGAACAGGTCCTCGTACCACTTCAGCGGCAGGTCCGGATTGTGCCCGCCCTGCAGCAGCAACTGCACGCCGCCCAGTGCCTTCGTCTCTTCGATCTTCCTGAAGATCTCTTCGAAGCCGAGCACGTAGCCTTCGTTGTGGCCGACCTCGCGATAGAACGCGCAGAAGTTGCATTTCGCGACGCAGACGTTGGTGTAGTTGACGTTGCGGTCGATGATGTAGGTGACAAGACCGTCCGGGTGCTTGCGCGCGCGGACGGCGTCGGCCATGCGGCCAAGCCAGTAGGTCGGCGCCTTGCGGTATAGTTCCAGCGCTTCGCCGGCTTCAAGCCGGCCGCCGGCCAGGATGCGCGCTTCGTAAGCCTCGAGGTTCATCATGCTTCGTAAAACCGCAGCGGCTTGAGCTCCGGCGCAACACCGACCTCCGTCGCCAGCGCGTGGAAGCGTCGCAACCCAGCCTGTTCGGCCTCGCCAAGTCCGTACTTGAGATTATCACGCAGGTAGACGAGCGATCGCTGCTCGCGCGACGCATCGCCATTCGCCACTTGCTTCGCGATCTCGGGCAGGTGCGCGAGGCCGCGGTTCTTGGCCGCTTCGAGCGCGCGACACTGCTCCGCTGACGCCGCACCCGGGCGGCCCACCCACATCGCATACACGAACGGCAGGCCCGTCAGCGACTTCCATTCGCCGCCCAGATCGAACTTGGTGACGCCATGCTTCGCCGGATCGATCTCAAACGCAGGATCGCCGATCACGAGCGCCGCGTCGGCGCGGCGCAGCATCGCTTCGAGGTCGGGCTCGGACGGCGTGAACTTCGGCGCGATCTTCCAATGCTTGGCGCACAACACCCGCGTCAGCGCTACTGACGTCCGCGAACTGAGGTCGAGGGCCATCGTTTCAACCTCGTGCATCGGTTTGCGAGTGAACACGGCAACCGTCGCCACGTCGCCGTCCGAAGCGATCGACACTCCAGGCACGATCATGTAGTCGCCGCGCAGGTATTCGATGGCGGGAATCAGGCCGAGGTCAACACGGCCGTCGTGCAACAGTTCGGCACACCTAGCCGGCACGTCGAAGCGCACGTCGAACTGATCGCGGAGGGCGTCAAGCCCGTAGACCAGCGGCTTCGTGTTCAAATACGAAACCGCGCCAAGACGCAGTGGAGTCATGAATGTAGAGGCGGGTCTTAGGACCCGCCGACGGTAGCCTCGACGGGCGTAAAGCCCGCGGCCTGAATGTTCCGGCGCACGTCTTCGACCGGAGTCCGGCGGCGGCCCAACGACTCATCCCCGGCCGTGGACACACGATCGAGAGCATTGGCACCGAACGTCAGTGCCACCTGCGCAAGCTTGGGTCCATACTGCGACCAGTCCACCTGGATCGACGCGACCATCGGCAATCCCAGCCGCGCCAACGCGACGGATCGCACATCGTCGTAGCCGGTCGTCGGCACGGCGATCGACTGCTCGCGTGGCAACGGCGCCACCGTCTGCAGTGCGGGAATCGCCTGCACGATCGAGCGCACGGTGAGGACCCACTCCGTGCGTCGCCCATCGAGCGGCTTCTGCAGCGACAGGCAGCGCACCGGCACGCCGGCATCAAAGGCAGCCTTGATCGCTGATACATCAGCGATGCGATCCACCGGCGCCTCGACGATCGCGTCGAGACCGGCGCGCTTCAACCGTCTCAGCACGTCGGCCAGGCTGCCCCAGTTCCGCTCGGCGATATCAGCCAGCGAGAACCCGGTCAGCAACTGCGGGCCTGCGAGCATGCGCGCCTCGGCGATGAGCCCTTCGGTCTCATCAATCGTGGCCGGCAAAGCCGGAATCCGCACCTCCGCACCTTGCGCACCCTGCGCCCCCTGCGCACCATTCAGCTCGATCACGCGAGTGAAAGTGACCTCGTCACCCACTCGAGCTCGTCGCACCTCTTCGGCAAGCATGCCGAGCGACAGCACATCTGCCGCCCACAACTCGTCGAGCTCCGCCGCCGTCAACAACTCGCCCGCGCGGGCACGTTCGGCAATCGCCAGGTTGATATTCACCGCTTCATCAACTCCACAATCTGGACGGCCAGTGACAACGCCGCCCGGCCCTGTTCACCGGACACCGCCGGTGCGCGCCTCTCGCGCACTGCCGCCACGAAATCCTCGAGCTCGCTCTTCAGCGGCTCGTCACCTGACACGGCCAGCTTGCCGCCGCCGATCTTCGGCAGGCCTTCCTGCTGCGGCGCGACCTGGAACATCTCCACCTCGCGGGCCGCCGTGTCGATCGACACATAGCGTTCGCGCTGGAAGAACCGGATCTTGCGCACGGGATCCTTGCTGATCCGGCTTGCCGTCAGGTTCGCAATACAACCGTTCGCAAAGCGCACTCGTGCATTCGCAATGTCGACCTTTGGCGTCAACACCGGCACGCCAACCGCCTCAACGCTTTCGACCGTGCTGGGAACCATGCTGAGGATCAAGTCCAGGTCATGGATCATCAGGTCGAGCACCACGTCGATATCGAGACTGCGGCCCAACTGCGTGCCCAGGCGATGCACCTCGATGAAGCGTGGATCGCTGACGTACGGCCGAGCTGCCGCCACGGCGGGATTAAAGCGCTCGCTGTGACCAACGGCCAGGACCACGCCCTTCGCCTTGGCCGCGGCGATCAGGGCGTCGGCTTCGGCCAGCGTCTTGGTAACGGGTTTCTCGACGAGCGTATGCACACCTGCCTCAACGAGCGGCTGTGCCAGGGCAGCGTGATGTTCGGTCGGCGCGGCGATGACCGCAAGGTCGAGGCCGTCGATCTGCCTCGCGTCCGCAAAGGCGCGGGTGCCATATTCGCGGGCGATCTCGTCAGCGCGATCGGTGTTCGTGTCGACGACACCGGCGAGCGAGACTCCCGGCAGTGACGCGAGGATGCGCGCGTGATGTTTGCCGAGATGGCCGACGCCAATGACCACAGCCTTCATCGTTTTCTGCCCACCACCGCGATACCTGCCTCGTTCGCCGACGCGAAGAACGCGTCCTTGTCGAAGATCAATGTCTTGCCCGCGTCCACCGACAGCACCGTCGCTCCGGCCACGCGCATTGCCTGGATGGTTGCCAGGCCGACGATCGGCACATCAAAGCGCATGTCCTGGTTCGGCTTGGCGACCTTGATGATCGTCACGCCGTCGCCGGCCAGGTGCCCGGCGCGTCCGATCGTCTCATCGGTGCCCTCCATCGCCTCGACGGCCACGACCGCCTGGTGCTTCACCGCGATGGTCTGGCCAATGTCGAGCCCGGCGATGGTGTCGGCCATGCGGTAGCCAAACTGCAGGTCCTTGTGTTCCGCCTCGGACGGAACGCGATCGCTCAATTGTCCTTCGCCGGCGAGCAACGGTTCCAGGAACTTCGCGGAGTTCACGAGCTCGACACCGCGCTCCCGCATCAAGTCCGCGACCGCGCCGATCAGCGAGTCGGTGTTCTTGGTCACCAGTTTCGCCATCAACGCCATGGCCGTGAGGTCCGGCACGAAGCCGCCGAAGATCTTGACGTGCTTCACCTGGCCGGCCATGACGGCCTGCGTGATGCTCTCGTCTTTCAGGAGCTTGAGGAAGGTGCCGAGCTGGCCGATGGACACCCAGTGGATCGGCGCCTGCGCCTTCGCCGCCGCCTCGCCGATGTCCTTGTCTGCTTCTTCCCTGATGGCAATGACGGTGACGAGATAGCCAAGCGACTTCGCCGCATCCAGGACCAGAAACGGGAAACGCCCGTTTCCGGCGATGAGACCGAGCTTCTGTGTCATCGGCGCCTACTGTGGCTACTCTTCTGTGCCCTCTGCGGCCTTGCTGCCGCGGCGCAGGATCACGCCGCGTGAGGCCGTGCGGATGAAGTCCACCAGGTAATCAACCTCGGGACACTTCAGCGCCGGATCGCTGTCGATCCTGGCGATCGCCTGCGTCGTGTTGAGCTTCGACTGCATCAGCAGCCGGTAGGCCGCGCGCAGCTTTCTCAGGGAATCATCCGAGAACCCGCGGCGCTTCAAGCCGATCAGGTTCAGCCCGAAGACGCGCGCCGGGCGGCTGCCCACCGTGCGGCCGTAGGGCAACGCGTCCTTGGTGATCACCGAGTAGCCGCCGATAAAGGCGTACGAGCCGATGCGGCAGAACTGGTGCACCGCCGAGCCCGCGCTGACGTTCACGAAGTCCGACACGCTCACGTGACCACCGAGCGTCGCGTGCGGCCCGAAGATCGTCTGGCTGCCCACCACGCAATCGTGCGCGACGTGCACGTAATTCATGAACAGGTTGCGATCACCGATCTTCGTCACGCCGCCACCGCCGGCCGTGCCGCGGTGAATGGTCACGAATTCGCGGAAGATATTGCCCGCGCCGATCTCCAGACGCGTCGGCTCGCCCTTGTATTTCAGGTCCTGCGGCGCCAGCCCGATCGATGCGTACGGGAACACCTCGGTGCCATCACCGATGCTGGTGTGCCCTTCGATGACCGACGATGCGCCGATCCTGCAGTTGCGGCCGATGCGCACATCCGGGCCGACGACCGCGAATGGCCCGATGGTGGTGCCAGGACCGATCTCAGCGGACGGCGCGACGCGCGCGAGCGGGTCGATCATCGCCACCGGCGTCACGCTCAGCAGCAATTCCGCCTCGGCGACCACCTGGCCGTCGACTTCAGCGACCGCGGCGGCGCGCACGAGCGGACCACGGATCGCGCGGCGCGTGACGGTCAGCTTGAGTTGATCGCCGGGCACCACGTGCTTGCGGAACTTGGCGTCGTCAACGCCACGCAGGTGCACGCCGTGCCCCTGGTGATCATCGAGGACCAGCAGCGTCGCCGCCTGCGTCAGCGCCTCGATCGTGAGCACTGCGGGCATCAACGGCTTGCTCGGAAAATGTCCCTGGAAGAAGTCTTCGTTGACGGTCACGTTCTTGAACGCGACCAACCGCTTCCCCGGCTCGTGCTCAGCGATGCTGTCGACGAGCCGTGAGGGAAAGCGGTGGGCGAGGCGATCGAGCAGGTCCGCCCCCGCGGCATGCGCGACGGCGGACATGGTCTGAGGTCCTGAGCTCACTGACCAGGCGGCTTCGTCGGTGCAGCGGGCTTCGGCGCCGGCTTGCTGGCGGATGAGTCGAGCTTCTTGATGACTTCGCCCGAGATATCGAGCGACGCATCAGCCCACACCAACCCGGCGTCAGGACCGTTGAACACGAACTGCAGGCCCATGTCCTGGGCGACCTGCTGGAGCACCGGCTCGAGACGCTGCTGGAATTCCGCCTGCAGTGCCTGCTGGAGTTCCTGCACTTCGGCCTGCGCGTCCTGCGTGAAGCGCTGCACTTCGACGTTCAGCTTCTCGATGTTCTTCTGCAGGTCGGCGGCGACGGAAGCGCTCATCACGGAGCCTTCCTTCTCGAGCCGCTGCTGCATCGTCGTCAGCTGCTTGTTCTTTTCGTTCAGCTCGGCTGCCTTCTTCTGCTGCAGAGCCTGGATGCGGGTGGTCGCCACGCGGCCGTCGGCCGATTCGTTGGCAATCCGCTGCAGCACCACGTAGGCCACCTTCGCGCCCTGTGGGAACGGCTTCGGCGCGGCGGCGGGAGCCGGGGCCTGGGCGGCTGGGGCCGGAGCAGCCGGCTTCGCCTGGTCGGCAGCGGCCTGCGCATACACGGGAGCCGCGGCCAACACGGCCGACAGCGCCACGACAACAACGACAGATCTCATTACAAGGGTCCTTTCAAGAGTCCGGAAGAAACCGATTTTAACCCAGCATCGGCCTTAAGGCCTCAAGACCTTAAAACCTCGGGACTTAGGGGTGGACCACTGTCAAGGTGTAATCCACCGGTCCGGTGAGCTTGCCCACGTCAAAGATGCGGACGCAGAGACTGCCCGCCAGGGTCGAGACGGTGCCGCTCAAGTAGCTGGTCACCACCGCGTTGTCGTTGTGCATCACCACGGTGCAGGTGGCGCCGGCCAGGGTGCCGAGGCTGATGCCGACCTTCTCAGGCGCGTTCTCCCCCAGCGACGTCAGCGTTGCCGTCACCGTGCCGGTCGCGCCGTTGTAGATCGGGTGGGTCTGGGCGCCATTGATGGTCAGCGTCCCGGTGAACGTCTCGGTCACAGGGACCGGGTCCGGCGTCGTCGGGATGTCGTCGATTTCGCCGTCGCAGCCCATCAGGAACGGCATGCACAGCACGAGCAAGGCCAATGTCAGTGATCGCATTAGAAAGTCGAACCTACAGCGAACTTAAAGGTGAACTTCTTCGCAGGACGGAGGCTGTTGTCGAGCACGCCGTAACGCTGCGGGTTATACGCAAAGATCAAACGGAACGGCACGTTCAGCACCGGCATGAAGAACCGCAGCTCGGCGCCGGTCGAGGTCTTGAAGGCGCTCGTCTCGCCGATCTTGTTCAGATACGGCCCGGGCGCGTTGGGATCGATCAACTGCGTCGTGGTGAACGGATCGAGGATCACCGGACGGCGCGGGTCGACGACCTCGTTGATGTCTTCCTTCCACCCGAACTTCTGGCCGATGTCGCGGACCTGGCCCGTGTCGTAGAACAACACCAGGCGCACCGGGCCGGCGATGTTGATCAGGTACTCCGCGTTGAACAGCAGCGTCTTGTTGCCGCCGAGCACCAACCCGGTGCCGCCGACCAGGTCGCGAGGACCGATCGAGCGGATGTCGTAACCGCGGATCGTGTATTCACCACCGAGATAGAGCGTCTCGGTGATCGGCAGCGTCGTCGTGTCCTTGTAGGGACGGATGTATTCGAACTGCGTGCGGAAGCCGAACGACATGCGGCGGTTCAGCGGCTGGAAGCGCGCGAATTCGAAACGGGGCTTGAGGAAGCTGGTGTTGCCGCCAAGACCCGCGAAGTCGACCGAGCTCGTCAGGCGCGTGCCGGAGTTCGGGAAGATCGGGTTATCGACGGTGTTGTGCACGAAACTCGGCACGATCTTGCTGATCGTGCGGCGGCCGCCCTCACCAAGCAGCAACGAATCGCGCAGGTACGGATTGCGCTGGACCAGTTCCGGCGCGTAGTAAACCGGGTTCAGGTCGGTGACCTTCACGGCTTCGTAGCTGTAGGCCACGAACATGCGCGAGAAGCCGGCCAGCGGGAAGCCGGTCGTGACGTTGCCGCCCGTCGCTTCCTGCGTGAACTGGTCGATGTAGCGCAGCGTGCGCTTATACACGTCGACACCGCCGGTAATGTTGCGATCGAACAGGAACGGTTCGGTGAACGCGATCTGGTAGTTCTCGGAACGTGAACCCGCCTGCAACGAGACGGTCAGCGATTCACCGCGGCCGAGGAAGTTCGACGTCTGGAACGACAGTTGGCCGAAGAAGCCTTCAAACTGCGACACGCCGGCGCCGAACGTCAGCTGGTTGCGGTTCTGCTCTTCGAGCTTGAGGGTGACGTCAACCTGGTTCTTTTCGCCGGGCGTCTTCTGGACGTCAACGCCCTGCCCTTCTTCGAGCGGCTTGAAGTAGCCAAGCTGATTGAGGCGCTTGACGCTGTACTTCAGCGCTTCGGTGTTGAACGGCGCGCCTTCCAGCACGCGCACCTCGCGGCGAATGACGTTGTCGCGCGTCGTCGTGTTGCCCGAGAACGTCAGGCGGTTGACGAAATACTGCTCGCCTTCCGTCATGCGCATCGTCACGTTGACGGTCGGCGATGCGGGACCAGCCATCGGGCCTTCGGCCGCTTCGATCGGCTCGAGGTCCGGGAATCCCGTGAATTCGAAGTAGCCGCCGGCGCCGTAGATCTCCCGGGCCTTGATCAAGCCGTTGCGAATCGGCTTGTCCGAGTACCAGTCGCCGGCCTTCATCTTGAAGAGCGGCGTCAGGAACTCCGTCTTGACGATCTTGTTGCCGTCGAACTTGAACTCGCCGACGCGGAAGCGCGGACCTTCATCGACGGGGATGTTGAGCTGAACCCAGCGGGTTTCCTTGTCGGCGCTGTCTTCGAGCACCTTGATTTCGGGCTGGCCGACTCGCGCCGAGATGTACCCCTTGTTGCGGTAATACTCGACGACCTTCTCCGCATCCTCGCTGAACTTGTTCTCGTTGTAGGTGCCCTTGCCGGTGATCCACGAGAACATGCCGGTCGCCTTCGTGGCTTTCATCTGCCGCGCCAGCGAGCGATCGCTGACCGCGGAGTTGCCGTTGAAGTCGAGCGTGCGGATCTTGACCTTCGGCCCTTCCTTCACGTCGAACACGACCTTCACGAGCTTCGGGCCTGCCGGCAGCGGTTCAACGCTGGATGTCACCTCCGCGAATTCATAGCCCTTCTCGGCCATGAACGACTTCACGAGGCCCTGCACGCGGCGCACGACCGCCTGGTCGAGGAACGAGTCGAGCCGCAGCGCGATGCCGAGCTCCTTCATCTTCTCGTCGATCTTGGTGCGCTCGACCTTGGTGGACCCGGTGTAGTCCACGATCTTGACGCGGGGCCGCTCTTCCATGTGGTAGATGACCCGCTTGCCTTGCACGCCGTTCTTGAACGGCTGATCGAGGGTCTCGATCCACAGGTTGTCGAGGAAGCTGGTGGCCCACAGGCGCTTGAAGTCCTCCTGCAGCGACCTCTCGGTCTCCTCGTTATACGGGACCCAGGCGTTCTGCGAGGGGCGGCTCAGCGCGGTCTGGATGTAATAGAGGTAGGTCTGCGCTTCGATGATCGATTCGTTGACCGGGTGGAATCGAAGCTCGGTCTGGCAGATGACCGGCCCGGACGATTCGGGCGGCTGCTGGGCAAACGGGCAAAACTGCGGGGCCCCGGCCGGTTGTGCGGCGGCTGGTGGCTGCGCAGGTGGGGTCGGCTGGGGTTCCTGGGCCGCTGCGGTAGCGACCGGAATCAGGCCAACCAAGGCAAAAATGGCGAGAAATCGCGCTGTCAATTCGTACAAACCCGTCTGACGATTGTTAAACAACCCTTAATGCTACCGCATATCGCGGGGGTTTGCCTCGCGAGGACCGGCTTTCCCGGTCCCCGTGGCTTGGGCTGGCAACCGCCAGCCGCATGACATCTAGACGTTCGTGGTGAGGCGGCGGCCTGCCACGACCGGCTGACCGGCCGGCCGATAGGCCAACTGGCCACCCTCGAGATAGACCTCGATCTCCCCGCCCTGCAGGTGGCCGCGGATCAACTCCTCGGCCAGCGGGTCTTCGATGTAGCGCTGGATAGCCCTGCGCAACGGACGCGCGCCATAGGAGCGGTCCTTACAGGTGATGTCGATGATCCAGTCGGCAACCTCAGGCGACACGAGCACCTTCATGCGCCGATCCAGCAGGTTGACGTTGAGCTGGTCGACCAGCAGCGTCAGGATCTTGCGCAATTCGTCGTCGTTGAGCGCGTCGAACACGATCAACTCGTCGACACGGTTGATGAACTCGGGATTGAAGGTGCGCTTCACCTCGCCGAGCACCATTTCCTGCACGCCCTTGGTGTCGTTCGACTCGCTGCCCTGGAACCCGAGCGACGCCTTCTTCTGGATGAAGCGCGCGCCGATGTTCGACGTCATGATCAGGATCGCGTTCTTGAAGTTGACGCGATTGCCCAGGCCGTCCGTGAGATGTCCGTCTTCAAAGACCTGCAGCAGGATGTTGAAAATGTCCGGATGCGCCTTCTCGATTTCGTCGAGCAGCACGACGGAATACGGGTTGCGCTTGACCTTCTCGGTCAGCTGGCCGCCCTCTTCGTGACCGACGTATCCCGGCGGCGAGCCGATCAACTTCGACACGGAGTGCTTCTCCATGTATTCCGACATGTCGAAGCGAATCAGTGAGGTCTCGCTGCCGAACAGGAATGACGCGAGCGCGCGGGCCAGCTCGGTCTTGCCGACACCGGTCGGCCCGAGGAACATGAAGCTGCCCACCGGGCGATTCGGGCTCTTGAGTCCGGCACGTGAACGGCGGATGGCGCGCGACACCGCGGAGATGGCCCGCTCCTGGCTGATCACGCGCTTGTGGAGGTCGGCCTCCATGCGAATCAGCTTGTCGCTCTCGTCCTGGTTGATCGAGGCCAGCGGCACGCCCGTCCACTTCGAGACGACTTCATCGATCTCCGCGCGCGACACCACCACCTTGCGGGCGCTCGAGCGAACGTCGAACTTCTCGCGGACGAACTGCAGGTTCTCGCGCGCCACCTGTTCCTGCTCGCGGTAGAACTGCGCCTTGTCGAAATCCTTCGCCGAGACCGCGCTTTCCATCTGTTCGACGGCGACGCGGATGCTCTTGTTGATCTCGCCGAATTCTTCGCTGTAGCCCGCCTCGCGCAGCTTGGCCCGCGCGCCGGCTTCGTCGACGAGGTCGATCGCCTTGTCCGGCAGAAAGCGATCGGTGATGTAGCGGCTCGACTGGTAGACCGCCGCTTCAACCGCTTCGCGCGTGTACTCGACGTGGTGGAACTGCTCGTAGCGGTCCTTCACGCCCATCAGGATCGAGATGGTCTCGCTCTCCGACGGCGGATCGACCTTGATCGCCTGGAAGCGGCGTTCGAGCGAGCGGTCCTTTTCGATGTACTTGCGGTACTCCGCGGGCGTCGTCGCGCCGATGCAGCGAATCTCGCCGCGCGACAGCGCCGGCTTCAGGATGTTGGCCGCGTCGAGCGAGCCTTCCGCGGAACCCGCCCCAACCAGCGTGTGCAACTCGTCGATGAACACGATGATGTTCGGGTTGTCGACGAGCTCCTTCATGATCGCCTTGAGGCGCTCTTCGAACTGACCGCGGTACTTGGTGCCCGCGACGATCAAGGAGATATCGAGCGCCAGCAGGCGCTTGTCCGCGAGGAAGTGCGGCACGTCGCCGTAGACGATCTTCTGCGCGAGACCCTCGACGATCGCCGTCTTCCCGACGCCGGGTTCGCCGATAAGCACCGCGTTGTTCTTGGTGCGGCGGCACAGCACCTGCTGCACGCGTTCGAGTTCGTAATCGCGGCCGACCAGGGGATCGAGCGAGTTCTTCATCGCCGCTTCCGTCAGGTCGCGGCTGAACTCGGCAAGCAGCGGCGTTTCCTTGACGCGCGTCAGCGACGTCTTCTCATTCAGGAGCTGGACGATGTCTTCGCGGACCTGATGGAGGCGCATCCCCTTTTCCATGAGGATGGTCGCGGCCACCGAGCGCTCTTCGCGAAGAATGCCGAGCAAGAGGTGCTCGGTACCGATGTAGTTGTGCAGCAGGCGATCCGCTTCTTCAGCGGCGTACTGCAGCACCCGCTTGGTCTCGGCGCTGAACGGGATCTCGACCGACGTCGAGACCTTCTCGCGGAAGACCGTGCGGCCTTCAATGTCTTTCCGGATATTTTCGAGGGACAGGTGGGACCGGGCAAAGATCCGGCTCGTGAGGCCCTTGCCTTCACGAATCAGACCCAGCAACAGGTGCTCGGTCTCGATGGAAATGCTTCCGAGCTGGCTCGCTTCATAGCGGGCAAAGAACAAAACCCGCCTGGCTCGTTCGGTGTATCGCTCGAACATCCGCCTCCCGCCTTCTTCTTACGATTATACGGCCAAAAGCACGGCTTGGGCAGTCCGGATCCCGCTAAGTCGCAGAAATACGAGGACTTCGGAGTTTTGGATCAGGGGCCCGTCCCCATGTTAGCCTGCCCGCCATGGCCACAGCGCTTCGCAGCTTCGTTCTGCTGACCCTCTTGATCGCCGGTGTTCCGGCCGCAGTCCAGGCGGCGGTCACCCGGGTGGCGATCGCCTCGCGAACGGTGGTCGCCGATGGCCGGTGGTTCGGGCCAGCGGGGCCGTACGAAAAGATCAGCGGCACTGTCTATTTCGAACTGGATCCCGCCGACCCGCGGAACCGCGCCATCACCGACATCGACCTGGCGCCGAAGAACGCGCGCGGGCTCGTGGAGTTCTCGGCCGACCTGTTCATCCTCACGCCGCAGGATCCGGCGCGCGCATCGGGCAGCGTGCTGTTTGAAATCTCCAACCGGGGCGGCAAGGGATTGCTGAGTACGTTTAATCGCGGCGTTGGCTCGACCGACCCCATGCTGCCGGAGCACTTCGGCGACGGGCTGCTGATGCGCAATGGGTTCACGCTCGTCTGGGTCGGCTGGGAATTCGACGTGGCCGGGCTCAAGGTCTATCCCCCCATCGCCGCTGGTAACGGCCAGCCCATCGTCGAGACCATCGCAACATCCGTCGTGATCGACGTGCGCTCGGTTGAAACGGCATTCCCTGAGGTGCCGTTCTACCCGCCGTTCGATCTGACCGATGAGTCCGCGTCCCTTTCGGTGAGGGATCGCGTGTGGGACATGCCGATCGTGATTCCCCGTCGCAGCTGGCAGTTCCTCCCGGTGGATGCCGGTGGTGGCGGCCGGTGCGGCGGCACCGCACAGTGTCCGCGCGTCGGCATGGCAGCGGGCTTCACGCCGGGTCGCATCTATGAATTGAAGTATCGCGTCACCAACCCGCCCGTTGCCGGCGTTGGGATGGCGGCCATTCGCGACGTCGCGTCGGCAATCAAGAACGGCTCGCCGGTGGTGCCAGTGCGAGGCCGCTATCTCCACGTCTTCGGCTCATCGCAGAGCGGACGGTTCTTGCGCCAGTTTCTCTACGACGGATTCAATGCGGACGAACAAGGCCGTAAGGTCTTCGACGGGATGATGCCGCACATCGCGGGCGCCGGCCGTGGCGACTTCAACCAGCGCTTCTCGCAGGCGGTCGGCCTCGATCAGTTCGACGCGCTGAAGTTCCCCTTCACCGATGCGCCGCAAACCGATCCAATGAGCGGGAAGCGCGACGCGCTGCTCGGCAAGTATCAGGGCGCAGATCTCGCGCCGAAGATCATCTACACGAACTCCTCGGTTGAATACTGGGGCACGGGCCGCGCAGCGGCGCTCGTGCACACGTCCATCGACGGCAAGGCCGATCTGGCGCTCCCGTCCAACGTTCGCGCCTATCACTTCGCCGGCAGCCAGCACGGACCGGCGGCGTTTCCGCCACGTCCCGCAGCCGGCAGCGACTTGCCGGGCGCACGTGGCATCGGCGCTCAGTTGCCGAACCCGACCCCGCACACGATTGGCTTGCGCGCGCTCGTGCTCGCGCTCGATCGCTGGGTGCGCGATGGCGTCGAACCACCGGCCAGCAAGTATCCGAAACTCTCAGACGGAACGCTGACGACGGTCGCGAACTTGAAGTGGCCGGCGCTGCCTGGTGTCGAATCGCCGAAGCAGATTCCGGAACCGAGGCGCGCTGCGGTGGACTCGCCTGCCGGCTCCTGGCCGTTCCTCGTGCCGCAAGTCGATGAAGACGGCAACGAGCTCGCCGGCATTCGCCTCCCGGATCAAGCCGTGCCGATCGGCACGTTGACCGGGTGGAACTTCCGGTCATCCGAAATCGGCAACGCCACGGCTATCGTCCCGTTGCTGGGCAGCCTCATCCCGTTTGCGAAGACATCCGCCGAGCGTGCCAGCGATCCGCGCAAGGCGCTCGACGAACGGTACCGTGGGAAATCTGACTACGTCGGACGCGTCACAGAGGTGGGCCTGGGTCTCGTCAAGGATGGCTACGTGCTGCGGGAGGACTTGCCGTTCCTGCTCGAACGCGCGTCGAGCGGATGGGACTGGGCGGCAGCAAGGACGGGCACGACGCCGCCGAAGTAGAGCCAGATTATGATGCACGGCATGTCGAACACCGTTGGATTCATTGGTCTGGGGCTCATGGGCAAACCCATGGCCCGCAATCTGTTGAAGAAAGGCGTTGCGGTTATCGCGCATAGCCGCAGCCGCGGCCCCGTCGATGAACTGGTCAAGGAAGGGGCGATCGCCGCGAACTCCCCCGCCGAGGTGGCGAAGAAGGCCACGATCATCATCACGATGCTGCCCGACGGCCCCGACGTCGAGAAGGTGCTGGAGGGCGCCGACGGTGTCTTCAGCGCCATGGCAAAGGGCACGGTGATCGTCGATTCGAGCACGATCGCTCCCGCGATCGCGCGCCGCCTGGCCGCTCGCGCGAAGGAGCTCGGCGCATCACTCCTCGACGCCCCTGTGAGTGGTGGCGAAATCGGCGCGATCGACGGCACGCTCACCTTCATGGTGGGTGGCGACGCCGCCGCACTCGAATCCGTGCGTGACATCCTCGGCGCGATGGGTAAACCCGAACGCATTGTTCACGTGGGTGACTCAGGCGCCGGTCAGATCTGCAAGGCCTGCAATCAGATCGTGCTTGGCGGGACGATGGCCGTTGTGGCGGAAGCGATTGCGCTGTCACGCAAAGCCGGCGTCGATCCCCTGAAAGTGCGGGCCGCGCTGATGGGTGGCTTCGCACAGAGCCGCGTCCTCGAAGTTCACGGCGAACGCATGATCACTGGTAACTGGAAGCCGGGCTTCAAGGCCAAACTGTTCAAGAAGGACCTCGGGATCGCGATGAACACGCTGAGTGAGTACGGTGTTCCCGCCGCCACGAGCGCGGTCGTCCAACAGCTCGTGAACGCGCAGATCGCCGCCGGCGAAGGCGAAGAGGATTACTCAGGCATCGCCAAGGCGATCTTCAACCTCTCGAAGCTCTGAAGCGGGTCGGATTGAACAGGGCGATCGGATGCCGCGTCCCGCCGCCGATCGCCAGGTCGGCAAGAATCTCTCCGATGACGCTCGCAAACTTGTAACCATGTCCGGAGCACGGTGACGCGATCGTCACCTGCTCGAACTCCGGATGCCTGCCGATCACAAAGTGCTGATCCGGCGTCAGGGTGTATTTGCAGGCCACCGTCTCCACGAGCACACCGCCGCCGATCGCCGGAATGCACGCCTGCAGCGCGGCGCGCATCGCCGCCTCCCCCTTGACCTTCGAACGAAAGAACGCGACCTTGACGCGTCCCTCATTGTCTGCGGGAAACCCGTAGAACTGCACGCCGCCGCCGAGGTCCCAGATGTAGATCGGAAACCGGCTCGAAGCGAACGGCGCATCACCGCCCAATGGCTCGAACCAATGGAGTTGCTGCGGCTCGACCTCCAGCGGCAGCCAATCGATCTTGAAGAGCTGCTGCGCCCACGCGCCGGGGGCAAGAATCAAATGCTCGCAGGCATAGCGGCCGCGCGAGGTGCGCACTTCGATGTGGTCGCCCTTCGGTTCCCACGCCTCGACGCGCTCATCGAAGTGCACGTGCCCGCCATTGTCCGTGGCGATGTCGAGATGCGCGCGGATGGCCTCCTCGGGAAAGACGATGCCCGCGTCCTTTTCGAACAACGCCACCGTGTGAGCATTCGGTGCCAGCGCCGGGAATCGCCGGCGAATCGCCCCCGCGTCAAGCACCTCGTGCGCGAGGTCGTGCTCACGCGCACTGCGCAGGCTGCCGCTGAACACGTCACTCTCTGGCGCGCCGATCATCAGACCGCCCGTCATCTGCAACACACGGCGACCGGTCTGTGCCTCGAGGCCGCGCCACAGCTCGTAGGCGCGGCGCAGCAGCGGCACATAGGCAGGATCCTCGAAGTACGCCAGCCGGATCACGCGCGATCGGCCATGGCTCGATCCCTGGTCGTGCGCAGGTTGGAACTGTTCGAGGCCGAGCACCCGCTTGCCACGCGATGAGGCGTGCGCGGCGGCGGCACTTCCCATGCCGCCAAGGCCGACAACGATCACATCAAAAGTGGCCAAACGCATGTAGGATGCCACCGATGGCGCCGTTGCTTCTTCTCTTTTTCGCCAGCGGCTGCGCCGCTCTCATTTACGAGACCGTCTGGTTCTACCTTGTCCAGCTCGTGGTCGGCGCCTCGTCGATCTCGGTCGCGGTGATCCTCAGCTCCTTCATGGGCGGGATGGCGCTTGGCAGTTGGCTGATCCCCAAAGTCACCCCGGCGCGGATGCATCCGCTTCGAATGGTGGGGATGCTCGAAGCCGGCATCGCGGTCCTCGGCCTCCTGATCCCCCTGGCACTGCCCCACATCCAGCAGGCGTACATGACCGTCGCGGAGCCTGGAGCGAATGCCATCGCCCTGCGTGCGGTCGTGTGCGCACTGGTGCTCGTGCCACCAACCATGTTGATGGGCGCCACGCTTCCGGCGATCGCGCGGCGAAAGTCGGCAGGGAGCGAAGCCGAATCCGTTGGCCTGCTCTACATGGCCAATCTCGCCGGCGGCGCCACCGGCACGGTGCTCGCCGGCTTCTACCTGCTCCGCGTCCACGACACGGTGGTCGCCACATACGTCGCCGTGACGCTCAACGCCCTGATTGCGGTCGCGTGTTTCGTCTGGGCGAGTCAGGCAAGTAAGGAACCCGCATCCGCAGCCCTACCCGCCCAACCAGCCCTACCAGCCCTACCCGCCCTACCCGCCCCCATCTACCTCGCGTCCGCACTTTCCGGCCTGACCGCCCTGGGCGCCGAAGTCGTCTGGACCCGGCAACTTTCACTCTTGTTCGGGGCGAGCGTCTACACCTTCTCGTTGATCCTCGCGGTGTTCCTGGCCGGCCTTGGCATTGGTGGATTCGCTGGATCGAAGCTCGCGCGGCGCACCAACGATCCGCGTTCCCTGTTAGCGAACGCGCAGATGTTGCTGGCCGTCGCGATCGCATTCGGCGCCTGGGCGATCGTCAACCTGTTGCCTGGCTGGCAACCGCGCGCAGCGTTCCTCCCCACCGTGTGGGCGGATCCCATGTCGGCCTTTGCGTTTGACGCCTTGCGATGCGCTGTCGCGATGCTGCCGGCGACCCTGCTCTGGGGCGCGAGCTTCCCGCTCACGCTCGCCTGTGTGCAGCGTTCGAGTGGCGCGACGGAGTTCAGCACCCAGGTGGCGCGCGTCAACGCCACCAACACGCTGGGATCGCTCACAGGAGCGATCGCGTTCACCCTGGCCGGCATTCCGGTGCTCGGCAGTCACGTGGCGCAACAAGCGCTCGTTGGCCTGGCCGCTGTCAGCAGCATCGTCCTGATCTGGACATCCCCGGTCCGCGTTCCCCGGCTCGCGGCAATTGTGGCGGTCTCGTTGCTCGCCGCATTCGTCGTCCCCGCCGTGCCCGCTCGCCTGATCGCCTACGGTCGATCAGTGGACTCCTGGGATTCGATCAAGACGTTCCTCTATCTCGCCGAAGGCGCCACGGCCTCGGTCGCGGTCACCGAGGGCATCGCCGGAGCGAAGCAGTTTCATATTGCCGGCAAGGTCGAGGCCTCGGACATGGACATCGACATGCGCCTGGAGCGCATGCTGGGCCACATGCCGGCGCTCGTACACCCGGCACCGAAGTCAGTACTGATCGTCGGCGTTGGTGCCGGCGTGACGGCGGGCGCACTGTCCATCCATCCGGAGATCGAGCGCATCGTGGTCTGCGAGATCGAGCCGGTTGTTCCGAGAAGCGCTCGCGCATATTTCGGCAAGGAGAACCACCACGTCTTCGACGATCCGCGCGTGCAGCTGGTCTTCGATGATGCGCGGCATTTTCTCCAGACGACGGATGAGAAGTTCGACATCATCACGTCGGATCCGATTCACCCATGGGTGCGGGGCGCCGCGACGCTCTATTCGCAGGAATACCTGACGCTCGTCAAGAGCCACCTGAATCCCGGCGGCGTGGTGACGCAATGGATTCCCCTCTACGAGACGGACCTCGCGTCGGCCAAGAGCCAGATTGGCACCTTTGCATCAGTGTTTCCCGACACCACGCTGTGGAACCCGGACCTGCTCGAGGAGGGCTACGACCTGGTGGCGCTCGGACGCGTGGAAGAATCGCCGATCAGCGAGGACGCGATCCGCGCCCGTCTCGAGGCGGCGCCACGGGTCAAGCAGTCGCTCTATGAGGTGATGCTGCGCTCGCCCGAGGCGATCCTGAGCACCTATGCGGGACGCGGACGCGACCTGGCGCCATGGCTTGCGGATGCCGAGATCAATCGTGAGCGGAACTTGCGGTTGCAGTATCTGGCGGGAATGGCAGCGCGAACCGATCAGCGCTTCATGATCTTTCAATCGATGCTGCAGTACCGTCGATATCCGGCGGACCTCATCAAAGCATCCGCCGGGCTCGAAGAACAGTTACGCAGCTGGTACGACCGCTAGGCTCAGCTAGCCCTTCTTCTTGCCGGTGCCGGTCTGGCTGAACTGGCCGCCGGCCATGTCCTGCTTGACGGTGAGCGTGCCATCCTTGAGCGTGAGCGTCATCACGACGTCGATGTCGCCCTGAGGACCCTGCTGGTTGAATTTCAGGATGGCATCACTGCCCTTCACGGTCACGTCGGTGATCGTGATATCGCCGCCACGCCCGCCGCCGAGCACGGCCGATAGCTTCCCGCCTGTGTCCTTGATCGACAGCGGACGTTCCTGCGGACCACGCCGTCCTTCGATCGTCAGCACCCAGTCACCCACGAACGCCTTGGCGTCCTGCGCCCATGCGAACGCCGGCGCCAGCATCACCGCGCAGATCACTACCGCTAATCCCTTGCGAATCATGAAGAACTCCCTTAAAAAGACTTGCACCCGTTTGATTACGTCGAGAGACAACCTACTGCTTACCCATCCAAGGATCAAGATGAGAACGCTCGGATTGACCGTAGCCATCCTGGCCGGAATCCTGACCGCATCGACCGCCCAGGCCCCGCCGCAACCGCTGGAAATCGCCCGCATTCTCGCGGGGAAATATCCGGCGCAGCCGATCATGAGCTACATCCCCGCGCTGTCATGGTCGAGCAGCATTCGCCTGAGTGAGCTGAGTAGTGAGCCCCAGTGGCGCGACAAGGCATTAAAGGACATGGCGGCATTCACCGCCGACCCACAGAAGGCGAAGGCGGAACCTCGCCGTTTGACCAGTCTGGCCGGCGCGCTCGCGTATGGTGATGCATGGCTGCTGACGCGCGATGCCGCGTCGCAAGCGCTGGCCATGGAGATCGCCGCGCTGGTGACGCCGCCGTCAGGAGATGAATCCGTCCGCTACGCGACCGGCTGGACCGACGATATGTTCATGACGAGTTCGATCCTCGCGCGGATGGCTACCGCGAATCAGTCGGCCGCGCTGGGCAGGCTGCTGACGAGCTACGCGGCAAAGCTGCAACGCCCCGACGGCATCTTCGTCCATGCCCCGGACGGACCATTCGCCTGGGGACGCGGCAACGGCTTCGCCTTGCTCGGCACGACCGAAGCACTCACGCACATGCCGGCATCGTGGAGTGTTCGGCCTCAGGTGCTCGAGATCTATCGGAAGCACGTTGCCGCGCTAGCCAAGCTGCAATCAGACGACGGCAGTTGGCGGCAGGTGGTCGATGAGCCCACGAGCTATCGCGAGCTGACCGTGACCGCAATGACCACGGCGGCCATGGCCCGAGGCGTACGCCTCGGGTGGATCGACCGCAAGACGTATGAACCGGTCATCAATCGCGGGTGGGAGGCGGTGGCGGCGCGCGTGAATCCGGACGGCACCGTAAAGGATGTGTGCTCAGGCACGGGTGTCGGGCCAACCAGGGACTATTACCTGAATCGACCTGTGGTGAACGGCGCCGACGATCGCGGCGGCGCGATGGCGCTGCTGGCGTCGGTTGAAATGGAGATGCTGCGCCGGCAGGCGCGCTAGCAGGGACGGACCGAGGCCATCACACCGCGACTAATCGTCCCCCCTCGAGTCTCAGCGTGCGATCGCACTGCGCGGCGAGTCGAGGATTGTGGGTCGCCATGATCGCGGTGAGGCCGAATTCGGTATGCATGGACCGCAGCAGGTCGTGCAAGGCGTCTGCGGTCGCCTCATCGAGGTCGCCCGTAGGCTCGTCCGCCAGCAGCAGCGACGGCTGCATGACCAGCGCGCGTGACACAGCGACACGTTGCTGCTCACCGCCTGACAACATCCCGGGACGATGGTCGAGCCGATCGCCCAATCCCACGCGGGTCAGCAGCGCCTCCGCCTTCGGACGCGCTGCGGCCGCCGACTGTCGCGCAATGCGCAGTGGCATCATCGCGTTCTCGATTGCCGAGAACTCGGGCAGCAAGTGATGGAACTGGAAGACGAAACCGATGTGGCGGTTACGAAATGCCACCCGCGCGGCATCATCCATCGTCGCAATCTCGTGCTCGCCCACGCGCACGTCGCCGCTGTCGATGGAATCCAGCCCGCCGAGCACGTGCAGCAGCGTGCTCTTGCCCACGCCCGACGCGCCCATGATCGCGACCATCTCGCCCTTCTCCACCGTCAGCTCGAGGTCGCGCAGCACGTGCAGCCGCTTGCCGGTCACGCTGTAGTACTTGTTGAGTCCGCGGACGGTGATGAACGCCATCGCTACTCGTACCTCAGGGCCTGGGCAGGATCGAGCTTCGCCGCCTGACGTGACGGATACAGCGTTGCCAGGAAGCACACCAGGATGGCGCCCACCACCACCGCGATCAGGTCGCCGGGTAGCAGCTTGAACGGCAGGTAACTCACCTGGTAGATGTCGCTTGGGATGGTGATCAGGCGATAGCGATCGAGAACGTAGGACAGCGCCGTGCCGCCCATGGCGCCGACCACGGTGCCAATCGTCCCGATGATCGATCCCTGCAACAGGAAGATCAACGTGATGCTCCTGGACGAGGCGCCCATCGTCTTGAGGATCGCGATGTCCCGCGTCTTCTCCATCACCAGCAGAATCAGCGAAGCCACGATGTTGAGCGCGGCGACGGCAACGATCAAGCCGATGCCGATGCCCATGCCGATCTTCTCGAGCATCAACGCGGAATACAGCTCCTGGTTGAGGTCGGTCCAATCCTGGGTGACGTAGTCGGGTCCGAATGATTCGGCGATCTCATCCGCGACGCGCTGCGCGTCGTAGGGGTCCGTGAGCTTGACCTCGATATGCGCGACGCGGTCAGTGCCGGCCAGCAGCAAGCCCCGTTCGATGTCGACCAGGCCGACCGACGAGTCAATCTGATACAGGCCCATCCTGAACACGCCGACGACGCTGAAGCGGCGCATGCGAGGCATCACACCCATGGGCGTCAACGAGCCACTCGGTGTCGTCAGGCGAACGGCATCGCCAACCTTGGCGCCGATCTCCTTCGCCAGTTCGTCACCGAGCACGATGCCGGGCAGGTCGTCCTCCGTCGCCGGCGAGAGTCCAACCCACGAGCCCGCCTTCATGGCCGTGCCAAGGTCGGTCACCGTGGTCTCAAGCGCAGGGTCAATACCCTTCACTCCGACGAATCCGTCGCTAAGACCGCTGATCATCGCCTTGCCGACGACCACCGGCGCGGCACCAGTCACGCCGGGGAGCGCGCGCAGCTTCTGCACTTCGGCCTGGTAGTCGAGGATCCCGGATGGCTTATAGACGTAGACGTGCGCGCCCGAACCGAGAATGCGCGCCTGCAACTCGCCCTGCAGTCCGGTCATCAGCGCCAGCGCAATGACCAGCGCCATCACGCCCACGGTGACGCCGAGCGTCGACACGAGGGAGATGACGGAGATGAACACCTGCCGCCGCTTGGCGAGCAAATACCGGAGTGCAACCTGTAGTTCGAATGGCATCGTGTCGTCCGTTCTGGCTACCGGCTACTGGATACTGGCTACTGATCTTCTCGCGGCCGCATCAATGGGAACAGGATGACGTCACGAATCGACGGCGAGTTGCTGAGCAGCATCACCAGCCGGTCGATGCCAATGCCCTCGCCGCCGGCCGGCGGCATGCCGTACTCCAGCGCGCGCACATAATCCTCGTCCATCGCGTGCGCATCCTGGTCACCGGCGTCAAACTGCGAGAGCTGCTCCTCAAAGCGGCGGCGCTGTTCCACCGGATCGTTGAGCTCGCTGAACGCATTGGCGACTTCGAAGCCGCCGATGTACAACTCGAAACGCTCAACGGTCTCTGGGTCGTCCGGGCGCTGCTTCGACAGCGGCGACACTTCCGTCGGGAAGTCGTACACGAACGTGGGTTGAATCAGGTGCTCTTCCCACAACGCCTCGAAGATGGCGCTGGCGATCTTGCCGGCGCCGGCGCCCTTGGGAATCTCGACCCCCAGCTTCTTGGCAATCGACGAGGCGGAGTCGAGTGCGCGCAGCTCGTCCACCGTCACCGCGACACCGAGGCGCTTCGACGCCTCTTCGGCAGCCGCATGGCGCAGTGACACCCGCTTGAACGGCGCCGACATGTTGATGGTGTGGCCACGGAACGGGAACTCCGTCGTGCCGATGACCTGTGACGCCACCGTGGACAGCAGCTCCTCGGTGAATGTCATCAACCGCTGGTAATCCACATACGCCCAGTAGAACTCCAGCATCGTGAACTCTGGATTGTGCTGGGTGGAAATGCCTTCGTTCCGGAAATTGCGGTTGATCTCGAACACGCGCTCGATGCCGCCGACCGTCAGCCGCTTCAGGTAGAGCTCCGGTGCGATGCGGAGGAACAACTTCATGTCGAGCGCGTTGTGATGCGTCACAAAGGGGCGGGCCAGTGCGCCGCCGGCGATCTGCTGCATCATCGGCGTCTCGACTTCGAGGAAGCCGTGGGACTTCAGGAAGTCGCGAATGGCCGTCACCGTCCCGGTGCGGATCTCGAACACGCGACGCACGTCAGGATTCACGATCAGGTCGAGATAACGCTGTCGATAGCGGATCTCGACATCCTGCAGGCCGTGCCACTTCTCGGGCAGCGGCAGAAAACACTTCGACAGGAACTGCAGGGACGAGGCCCAGATCGACAGCTCGTTCGTCTTGGTGCGGAAGAGGTGTCCGGCGACACCGATCTGGTCGCCGACGTCCAGCAGTTTCGACAGCGAATAGTCGCGCTCGCTCAGCGCGTCCTGCCGTACATAGACCTGGATACGCGAGCGGCCATCCGACAACACGAAGAAGCTCGCCTTGCCGAAGCTGCGGACGCTGACGATGCGGCCGGCGGCAATGGTTTCAACCTTCGATGTCTCGAGTTCCTGTCCGGTCTTTGCCGAGAAGCCATCCACCAGTTGCGAAACGGAATGCGTGGTGTCGAACTTGTTCGGGTACGCGGAGAAACCCAGGCGGATGATCGCCTCGAGGTTGGCCTTGCGTTGTTCGGTCTGGACGACTTCACTGCTCACTGACGAGTCCTTCTTCCTTGAGACGGCGATACGCGCCGTCGAGCACGCCGTTGACGAACTTGGCGGCTTCTTCCCCACTGTAGGCGCGAGCCAGCTCGATGGCTTCGCTGATGACGACGCGCGGCGGGCTCTCGCGGTGCGTCATCAATTCGTGCAATGCCAGGCGGAGCACCAGTCGATCGAGCACGGCCAGCCGCTCGACCCGCCAGTTCCTGGCGGCGTCACCGATACGCTCGTCCAGGGCCGCGCGGCTGTCGAAGGTGCCACGCACCAGCGACACGACGAAGCTGTGTTCGTCCGCGCCTGGATCATCCACTTCGGGCGGGCCGGCATGATGCAGCACGCCGATCGCCTGCTGCGGCGTCAGCCCGCCGATCTCGCATTCGTAAAGCGCCTGCAAGGCAACGGCGCGGGCACGATGCCGTCCCGTCCAGCGCGATCCCTGCTCCGGAGCATCACCGGTCACAGGCTGGTCCCGCCGAAACCGCGCGACGGCGGACCGTCGCCAATATCCGCGAACAGGCGCGCCATCTCGAGCGCGGCATCAGCCGCCTCACGCCCCTTGTTCGAGGGGCCCGGCTCCGCCCGCTCGAGCGCTTCCTCCACCGAGTTCGTCGTCAGCACGCCGAACGCCATCGGCACTCCCGTGCTTGCCGCCGCGGCCGTGATGCCGTGGGCGCACGCGGAGGCGATGTATTCAAAATGCGGCGTGGCGCCGCGAATGAGGCACCCGATGCAGATCACGGCCGAGACCCTGCCGGTCTCTGCAATGCGCTGCGCGGCCATCGGCACTTCGAACGCACCCGGCACCCGCACCACGTCGACGTCATGATCGGCGAGACCTGCGTCACGCAAGGCGGCTTGCGCGCCCTCGACCAGGCGGTCGGTCACGAAGTCGTTGAAGCGCGCGGCGACAATCGCAATCCTCATTACTTGCCTTGCCAGACGGCCTTGCGCTTCTCGAGGAACGCGCGCGTGCCTTCCTTCATGTCTTCGGACGACGCGATGGTGCCGAAGAGCGCCGTCTCGAGATACTCGGCTTCGGGGAACGACATGTCGAGTCCCTGGTTGGTGGCTTCGATGATGTAGCGGACCGCGATTGGCGCCTTCGAGGCGAGCGTCTGCGCCAGCTTCTTCGCTTCGGTCATCAGCTCCGCAGCGGGAACGACCTTGTTGACCAGGCCGATCTCGTAGGCGCGCTGCGCACTGACCATGTCGCCGGTCAGCATGATCTCGAGCGCGACGCCTTTGCCGACAAGACGCGGCAGGCGCTGGCTGCCGGCGTAACCGGGAATGATGCCGAGGTTGATCTCAGGCTGACCGAGTCGCGCGGTATCGGCGGCGATCCGGATCGTGCACGCCATCGCCATCTCGCAACCGCCGCCGAGCGCGAAGCCGTTGATCGCGGCGATGACGGGCTTACCCATCTGCTCGATGGCGTCGAAGATCTGCTGTCCGCGCCGCGCGTGTTCCTTGCCCTGCACCGGCGTCTGCACCGCGAGTTCGTTGATGTCCGCGCCGGCCACGAATGACTTCTCGCCCGCGCCCGTCAGCACGACCGCGCGCACCTCCGGATCCGCCTTGAACGCCTCGATGGCGGCCAGCAGTTCCGTCAGGGTCTGCGCGTTCAGCGCATTCAGGACTTTCGGGCGATTGAAGGTGAGGATGGCGACGGGGCCGTCGCGCTCGATGAGGAGGTTTTCAAAGGTCATTCAACCTTTCATTTTACTCCAGGCCCACGCGACCAACAGGCCGGCCCCTGCGCCCATGGCGTCGTTAGCGAGGTCGCGCCATTCGGCCATCCGCGAAGGGATGAACATCTGCTCGATCTCCACTGACGCCCCGTGCGCCACGGCAATGACGAACGCGAGGAGCAGCGCCCGGGCCGTCACCCCCGACCAGCGGCCACCAGAGGTGGCGCGCAAGGTGAGCAATGCGAGGATGAAATAGCCGGCCCCGTGGGTGGCCGTATCAGGAATGGCGCCGGCAGGCCCGGGCATCTGCGGCAGCCCCGCGCCGACGTAGATACCGGCCATGAAAATCGCGACCGGTAGCCACAGGCCAATCACAAGGGGAAGAGCCGCATCACCCACCCCAGCGCGAGCGCCGCGCCGAGAAAGGTGCCGAACATCCGGGCGCCGAGCTTGAACTGCTCCGCCGGCGTGTCCTTCGCGATGGTCGCAAAGATCAGCGACACAAAGAACGCAAACAGGATCATCAGTCCAAGATGGCTCGTCATCACTTGCGTCCGAGCTTCACGTCGTAGGCATCAATCGCCACGAGCATGTTCAGGAGTCCTGAGACGATCAGGAAGGTGTTGCCGTATTCGTAGGACGCGGCCGTGACGACGCCCTGGCCCAGGTCCATGGCCTTCGCGATGAAGTACGGCACGCCCATCCCGAGATTGGCGACGGCCGCAAGGCCGACCAATGGTTCCTCGAAGATGAATGGGAAGAGCCGGCCGTAGAGCGCCAGCCCGATGGCGAACATCAGCGGCAACGCGATCAGGAAGACGAGACCCTTTTGGCGGCGCCCCAACATCAGATGACCGGCGCCGGGCACGAGCCAGGACACCACACACACTGCAGCGGGAGGCACCAAACGAGTTTACCTCAGATCTTTTGTGCCAACGGCCGCAACGATGGCGCCTGCCGTTGCACCAAGAGGAATCGCCAGGAGCGCCCGCGAGATGTTGGTGCCGTCGACGAAGCCCAAGGTCCCACTGACAACGGACACGGCGGTCGGCAACGCCGCAACAGCCAGCAGGGTGAGCGCGGTTCGGGGCGGCAAGTCGAATGGCCGCCACCCGCGCACGATCTTGAACACCAACCACCCGGTCAGGCCCACCGCCGCGCTGGCATAAAGCCCGGTGCATCGGGCGCAGACGGGCAGCTGTTGTCCATCCAGGAAGAACGACCGTTCTGGGATCTGGTGGCAGATCACGGCCCCGATCGCAAAAATAATGGCCTTCGCTAACACCATTTATATCAACAGCTTACACGGACGAACTGGTTGATTGTGAAAAATGGAACTTGCAAAACGTCCTCTGCGTCTAACACCATTTGAAGGTTGAACACTGTTTAGCTCGGCGGCCTTAGAGGGTCCGCCCCCTTCAAACGGAATCCATGGGAACCAAAGAACGACAAGACCGCGAACGCCAGGCCGTCACCGCATCCATTCTGAACGCGGCCCGCGACCTGTTCGTCGCCGAAGGCTACCAGAGCGTCTCGATCCGCAAGGTGGCCGAACGCATCGAGTACAGCCCCGCCGCCATCTACAGCTACTTTGCGAGCAAGGACGACATCTTCCTCGCACTCGCCGCCGAAGGCTTCCATCGCCTTGACGAGAAGGTCCGCGCGGCCATGACCACCGACGACCCGCTCGAAAACGTGCGCGGCTGTTGGTGGGCCTTCTACGAGTTCTCGCAGGAACATCCCGCCTATTTCGAGTTGATGTTCGTTGACCGTTCGGTGCCGCGGATCACCCAGCAATGGGAAGGCTTCGAGTTCCTGCAGGGCATGCTCAACCACGCGGTGTCGGCCATTCAGAAGGCCATCGACGCCGGCCGCTTCCCTGCCACGCTCAGCCCGAACGCCGCTATGCACATGCTGTGGGCCTCGCTCGTCGGCCCCGCGGTCGTTGGCATCCGCCATCGGCTCGCCAGCGGCGAAGACTACGACGCGCTCGCGCGCGACGTGCTGAACGCCACCATTGCCGGCCTGCAAGCCGGCGTTACCACCACGTTTGTTTCGTGCAAGTGCCCAGAGGAAGGCATCGCGGGTGCCCCCGTTCCCGCAGGAGTGCGTAGTCATGAGTCGTAATCGAGTCCTTATCGCCGGTTCTGCCATCATCCTGAGCTCGTCGCTGTTCGTCACCGCGTGCAGCTCGTCGTCCACCACCGCCGAAGCGGCGCCTGAAACCACCGCGCCGGTCGCGACCGTCGTCGATGTGCCCGTGGTCAACGCCACGACCGGCGACATCGAGTCCGCGCTCGAGATCTCGGGCACGCTCGCGCCGCGCAGCCGCGTGCCGGTCAAGCCGAAGCTGCCGGGCACGCTCGACCGAGTGCTCGTCGACATCGGGGATGCCGTCACCGCCGGCCAGACGATTGCGACGATCGATCGGCGCGAAATCGACGCGCAGGTTGATGCGGCCGTGGCCGCCGTGGCCGTCGCGAAGGCCGCGCTCGAGACCGCTGAAGCCTCGCTGGCCAACGCCGTCCTCGAGAACGATCGCGCCAAGAACCTCTTCGACAAGGGGGCCCTGCCCCGCCAGCGGCTCGATGCGGCCAACACCGCGCATCGCGCCGGCGTGGCGCAGCGCGATCTCGCGACCGCCAACCTCGCCCAGGCGAACGCCGCCCTGCGCCGGGCGCGCGAAGTGCAGAGCAACTCCACTGTCACGTCACCGGTAACCGGCTTCATCGTCGAGCGCAACTACGACGCCGGTGCGACACCTGGTGATCGCCCGATCGTCGTCGTCGCGGACCTCCGTGAGATGAAGCTCGAAGCCGGTGTCTCGGAACTCGAAGCCGGGCGCCTGCGCATCGGCCAGAAGGCCGCTGTTGCCGTGCAAGCCAAGCCCGGCCAGGCATTCTCTGGACAGCTCGCCGCCATCGCGCCGGAAGTTGATGAACGCAATCGCCACTTCAAGATCGATGTGCGCGTGCCGAACGACGGCCGCACGCTGCTGTCGGGCATGTATGCCACGGCGCGCATCATCGAAGCCACCAACAGCAACGCGATCCTCGTCCCGAAGGATGCGGTCGCGAGCCGCGACGGCAAGCGCATCGTGCAGAAGGTCAACGGCGACACCGTGACTGTGGTCGAAGTGACCGAAGGCCTCGCTGATGGCGGCCGCGTCCAGATCGTGAAAGGTCTCGCGTCCGGCGACACCGTGCTCGCAGATGGTCGTCGTCAGCTTGCCCCGGGCGCGAAGGTCCGCGGCATCGCTGAGAAGTAGCCAGTAGTCGGTAGCCAGTAGCCAGGAAATAGCGACATGTGGATTTCTGATACATCCATCAAACGACCCGTCTTCGCGACGATGGTCATTGTGAGTTTCATGGTGCTGGGCGTCGTCTCGTTGGGACGCCTCGGCATCGACCTCTTCCCCGAGGTCAACTTCCCCTTCGTCAACGTGCTCGTGCCCTATCCGGGCGCGGGTCCTGAAGAAGTGGAAACGCTCGTCACCCGTCCCATTGAAGATGCCGTCGCCGGCATCAACGGCGTGAAGCGCGTGATCTCGACATCGGCGGAAGGCCTGGCGATGGTCGGCATCGAGCTGCGGCTCGAGATCGACCCGCAGGCCGCGACCGCGGAAGTCCGGGAAAAGGTAGCCGCCATACGCGCGCGGCTCCCCGAACAGATCAAGGACCCGATCATCAATCGCTTCGACGTCGCGGCGCTGCCGATCGCCACTTATGCCGTGGGCTCGGGCACGCTGCCATCCGACGTCGTGCGTCGCATGGTCGAAGACGACATCAAGCCGCTGCTCGGACAGATCGACGGCGTCGCGGCGGTTGAAGTCAACGGCGGCCAGGTCAGGGAAATCCAGATCAACCTGGACCCGCGCCGCCTCGAAGCGCTGAACCTCCCGCTCAGCGAAGTGTCAATGAAGCTGGCCGCGGACAACCTCGACGTCCCCGGCGGCCAGGTTCGCCGCGACGGCAAGGCCGTGTCGCTGCGCACGCAAGGCCAGTACAAGTCCGCCGCCGAGATCGAGAACGTCATCCTGCGCTCGAGCGGTGGTTCAACGGTGCGCGTGAAGGATGTGGGCGAAGTCATTGACGGCTTCCAGGACCGCACCTCGACAACGCGCCTCAACGGCGAGGACGCCGTGTCGTTCTCGGTGCGCAAGCAGTCAGGCGCCAACAGTGTCGAAGTGCAGCGCAAGCTCGATGCGGCGCTGGCCAAGGCGACGCCGAACTTCCCCGCCCTGCAGATCAAGACCGTCCACACCGACGCGGAGATGATCATGGAGAACGTGACCGACGTGCGCGGTCACATCATCTTCGGCGGCATCATGGCGGTGCTGGTCGTGTTCGTGTTCATGCGCGACTGGCGCTCGACGCTGATCACGGCGCTCGCCCTGCCCACGTCGGTCATCGCCACGTTCTTCTTCATGTATGCCGTCGGCTTCACCATCAACATGATGACGCTGATGGCGCTGTCGCTGGTCATCGGCATCCTGATCGACGACGCGGTCGTGGTGCGCGAGAACATCTACCGCCACATGGAACACGGCGAGGATCCGTATACCGCGGCCCGCAACGGCACGTCGGAGATCGGCCTGGCCGTCATGGCCACGACCTTCACGATTCTCGCGGTCTTCCTCCCGGTCGGCTTCATGACCGGCATCGTCGGCCAGTTCTTCAAGTCGTTCGCGCTGACCATCGCCTTCGCGGTCTCGATCTCGCTGCTGGTGGCGTTCACGCTCGACCCGATGCTGTCGTCGCGCTTCGTGCGGTTCATCCCGCTCGAAGAGCGCACGCGCACCCGCACGGGGCGTTTCCTCGAGAGCGTCGGCCAGTTCTATGACCGCATCGACCGCCGCTACCACCGGCTGCTGGAGTGGGCGATTGCCCACCCGTGGAAGATCATGGCGACGGCGACGGTGGTGTTCTTCGCCAGCATGTCGACGCTGTCGGTGATCGGCACGGAGTTCGTGCCCGTCGAGGATCGCGGCGAGTTCGCGGTCAACGTGGAGGTGCCCGCCGGCACGGCGTTCGAGCAGACCGTGGCGTATGTGGAGACGGTTGAAGCGGTGGTGCGTCAGCTCCCCGAAGTGAAGCAGATCTTCACGACGGTCGGCTTCGAAGGCAGCCCGCTGAAGGCGTCGCTCCGCGTCAAGGCCGGCAAGAAGCACGAACGCGAACGCGGCCTTGCGGAACTGAAGGAAGACATCCGCGGCCGGCTGAAGCAGATTCCGCTGCTGAAGATGACGGTCGCCGATCCCGAGTTCATGCAGGGCGCGCCGACGCAGGCGCCGCTCAGCGTGTATCTGCGCGGCGACGACATGGCCGAACTGCTGCGCCTCAACGAAGAGGTCGTGCAGAAGGTCAAGGCCGTGCCCGGCGCGGTCGACGTCGACAGCACGCTCGAAACCGGCCAGCCGGAAATGGTGGCCGACGTGAAGCGCAACCTCGCCGCCGACCTTGGCTTCGACGTGGGCAGCGTGGCGATGCAGCTGCGCGGCATGGTCGAAGGCGTGGTCCCGACGCGCTTGCGCGAGGACGACAAGGAGTACGACATCCGTGTCCGCCTGGCGCCGGAGTACCGCAACGACTTCGGGACGATCGCGCGGACACCGCTCTACTCGCCCACGGGCGCGGTGGTGCGGACGCGCGACATCGTGGACTTGAGGCCCGAGGTTGGCCCGGCCGCGATCGAACGCGAGGCGCGCCGCCGCCAGGCCAAGATCAACATCGAGCTGTCGGATCGTTCGCTCGGTGAAGTCACCGCCGATGTCGGCAAGGTGATGGAAGGCATCCAGCTGCCGCCGAACTTCGAATGGGGTTTCGCCGGCGACGTCGAGATGATGCAGGAATCAGCAGCGGCGATGGGACTCGCGCTGCTGCTGGCCTGCGCCTTCATCTACATCGTGCTCGCCTCGCAGTTCGAGTCGTTCCTCGAGCCGTTCCTGATCATGATCTCGCTGCCGCTCGCGCTGGTCGGCGCGCTGCTCGCGATCCTGCTCACCGGCAAGAACCTCGGCATGCCGGCCATGATCGGCGTGGTGATGCTGATGGGTCTCGTGACGAAGAACGCGATCCTGCTGGTCGACCTCACGAACCAGTACGTGCGCGAAGGTCTCAGCATCAAGGACGCGATCCTCAAGGCCGGCCCGGTCCGCCTGCGTCCCATCCTGATGACCACCATCGCGATGATCCTCGGCATGATGCCGTCGGCGATGGGCACGGGCGAAGGCAGCGAGTTCCGCTCGCCGATCTCGATCGCCACCATCGGCGGCTTGATCACCTCCACGCTGCTGACGCTGATCGTCGTGCCGGTGGCCTATCTCCTCCTGGCGCGAGTGCTCGAACGCTTCCAGGCATGGCGCGCCTCCGGCGTGCGCGTGCCGCAGGCGGTTCGGGTCACGGGCGTCATCCTGCTGGTCGCCGCGCTGGGCTGGCTGATCTCGGCCACGTCCGCCTCGGCGCAGTCCGCCTCCGCCACGGCTCCGGCGCGTCAGGCCGCCGACGGCGGCCTGACGCTCACGTTCAACCAGGCGCTCGAACGCGCGCTGTCGGCGAACGAGGGCCTCAAGGTCGCCAAGGAGCGCGTCGTCGAGACGCAGGCCCGCGTGCAGGAGTCGAAGACCAGCTTCCTGCCCCAGGTGAATCTCGGCTACAACTTCACGCCGAGCCAGCGCTTCCCGGTGATCAAGATTCCGGCGGGCGTGTTCGGCCCTGAAGAACAAACTTTCCAGGCGGGCTTCGCCCAGAAGAACGTGGTGCAGCTCTACATCAACCAGCCGATCTACACGGGTGGCCGCCTGAACAATGCCTACGGCATTACGACGGCGTCGCTTGACGCGTCGAAGCTTGAACTCGAGCGCACGCGCCAGGAGATCGAGTACCGCGTGGTTGAGACCTTCTATGCGGCGCTGATGAACGAGCGCGGTGTGGCCGTGGCCGACGAACAGATTCGCATCTCGGAGCGCCAGCTCGAACTGGCGAAGGTGCGTTTCGAATCGGGCACCGTGGCCCGGCTTGACGTCCTGCAGGCCGAGGTCGAGCTCGCCAACGCCAGGGCGCGCCGCATCCAGGCCAAGGCGCAGGTCGACACCACCATGCAGGCGCTGCGCGGCGTGCTGTCACTGCCGCAGTCGCAGGCGCTGAAGCTCGAGGGTTCACTCGACGAGCCGGTCGTCGGCCGCGCGCGCGAGGAACTCGACCGCAGCATCACGCAACGTCCTGACCTGCAGGCCTTCGCGGCCCGTCGCCATGCGGCGGAATACGCGTCGAACCTGGCGCAGGCGGAATGGAAGCCGAGCCTGTCGTTCGCCGGCAACATGCAGTATCAGCAGGACAACGTCGGTGACCTGCTGGCGCGCGACAACCAGAGCTACTCCTTCGGCATCCAGCTGCAGGTTCCGCTCTTTGCCGCCCCCGGCGCGGCCGCGCGGCGCGGCATTGCGCAATCGCAGATGCGCCAGGCCGAACACGGCCTGCGCTACGCGACCGACAATGCGCGGCTCGAGCTGGAGTCCGCATGGACCGCTCTCGAGTCGTCTGCCGAAGTGGTGGCGACGCAGGAGAAGGCCCTCGAGCTGGCGCGCGAGAGCGTGGCCATTGCGCAGGTGTCGTACGAGAACGGCGTGATCACCTCAGCCGAGCTCAACGACGCGCAGGTCCGCCTCCTGCAGACGGAATGGCTGCTGATGCAGGCGAAGTACGCCCGGATCACGGCAGCGGCCCGGGCCAAAGTCGCCGCGGGTGTGTCCTAAGCGGCATTAGTAAACTACTTTGTGATATAAAGCTGAAGTGCGTTTCGACAAGCGAACCGCCTTCAGCGCGATCTTCATCGCGGGCGCCGCAGGAGCCGTCCTGTTGCTGCCCGCGATTGCTCTTGTCGGCGACCTGCTCTCCCCCTCACATCCTGAACCAGCGACCGCGCACGTCGCCCCTTTGCTCGGCGAAGCGATCTGGGCCCGCGCCAATGGCGGCCGTCACACCGAGTTGCAGCCGATCAATCCGTTTACGGTCGCCCGCACGGTCTCGTGCATGCTCCTGGCCGAACGTCTCGAATCGACTTCGGAACGCGAAGCCCGACAGGACGAATGCATGAGATACATGCCGGCCATCCAGGCCATCGGCTATTTGTCTACGGTGCAGATGAAGGCGGACGGCGTGTGGCAGGACCCGCGGGTGCCGTTCGTCCAGATTGCGCACATGAACCGGCTCACGAGTTCCTGGAGCAAGGCGCAAGTACTCGCCACGCTCGCCGAGAGGGGCGAGTACGCGAATGGCATCAAGGGCGTGGAACAGGCCGCTCGCGTGCTCTTCGATCGAGGCACCAACGAACTGACCCTTGCGCAAACCGCCACCGTTGCCGCGCTGCTCGGTGATACGCGCTTCGATCCGTGGTGCGCTCCGGACCGCGCGGTACAACGCCGGCGCCAGGTGCTGGACCGCATGCGCAACAATCTCGCCATCGACGAAAGTGCGCATGCCGCCGCGGATGCCACGGCGCTCGGACTCAGCGCTCCCCCGCCCACCCACAAGCCCTGCGCGAGGTAAGGTATTCTCTCGGCGGCAATGCCTACCCTCGCCGCGATCGCGATCGCACCGCTGGCAATCATCCCGATCCTGGTCCTGCCGTTCGGTCCGTGGGCGATTTCCAATGGCGGTATGCGGTCGCTGCTGGGAATCGTCGGGCCTGCCCTGGTCCTCGCCTATGCGCTCGTCGTGTTGTTCGGCGTGCCCATGCACCTCGCGCTCGTGCGGGCGCGCTGCACCCGCCTCCGCGACTACGCCATTGCGGGCGGTCTGCTCGGCAGCGTGCCGATCATCGGGTACGTGATTGTCGCGGTGGCGTTCGAGGCGAAGTTCGTGTTGTCGGCGATGAGCGCCGCGTTGCTGCGTAACCTCGAATGGGGCGCGATCGGCGTGCTGGTGTTCGGACTCTGCGGCACGACGATCGCGATCGCGTTTCGGTCAATTGCCGGCACGACCAGATGACAGTTTTATGATCGGACCGGGGACACAGAAGTCCCCATTTACTCTCAGCATGTTTCAGTCTGAATGCTTCAGCTGGATCAACCACAAACGCTGAGCTGCACACGCGGCTAAGTCGGCTTTTTTGCACATCCGTGTCACGAAACTGCCACCCCGTCACAAATCGTCCGTTCTAGCCCCTGAGAAGATTCCGGTAACGGGCGGTCTATATCGGTAGCCAATTCCTGGCGAAAAGGAGAACCCATGAGCGGACTTCGTGTCGCGGCCGTTCTCGTAATGCTTGCGTCGGCAGTCTCAACGCAAGCGTCAACCTACACTTGTTTCGTGCAGACGCCAACCCCAACCAAGACGGCGCCGAACTGTGGCAACAACGCATCGTGCAACGGAGATGGGTGGCGATGGAGTAACCGCGAGGATTGCGAAATCACTTGCATGACGCAGGGGCCAGAAGAAGGCCAGATGACCGACGCCGGAACGGCGAAATGCGTTCCGAGTGGCGGTGATGGTGAACCAGATTGCGGGGGCTGGCCCTGCCAATAGGGCGCTTGCACGGGAGAGCATCTTGCCTCTCCCGTGCAGTTCACTTGAAGTCCGAACACGGCATGCTAGCTGGGGAGGAGAAGTATGAAGCTCGCACTCTTTATTCTGGCGGTGGCACTCGCGCAGCCGACCGTCGACGGCAGCATCATCACTTCAGGTACTTCCACTCCGTGGGATTGTCGCGCCGACAATCCCAGTGGGCGTCTCGAGGAACGGATCCCAGGGAAGCAATGGTCGTGGCTTTGCACTAGCGGAAGCCTCGTACGCTGCGACTCTCCGGGTCGTGAACCGCGCGATATTGCCTATCCCGAGTGCAACGCCGTTCTCGGCAACGAACCGACGAGAACCATTACCGTCAAGCTCCTGGATCGACAGCACGTTGGCATTGAGTGGAGACGACTAACGGACTCTGGCACCCAACTGATCGCATCACGGCAAATCGGTCCGGGGGAAGCACGCATCGTCGCGTCACGATCCAGCCGAATCCTTCGTTTCACTGCGCCTGAAACAGCTCCCGTTTCAATGGTCCTGCAGGCATCCCCAGATGACTCTGAGTTGACAGTGCCTCCAGCAGAAGCAGGTAGCGAGCTACTGTGGTTCACCAAGTTCGGACCAGGAACGCCCGAGCAACTGAGGCTCACCGGTAAGGCGCCCACGACCCTCACCATCGACGCAGCAAGCCCAATTACGAGAAAATCCCTGTTTCCCGGCAGCTACTCTGCAACTGTCCTGTACTCCAGCGGACTCCCCTCGGAGGAAGTCCAGTTTATGCTCGACAGCGCACGAAGCACCGAACTCAGTCGTGAACACTTCGGCCCTCGATCCGAACTCGAATTGGTGCTTGAACCTGGCGCGAAGGATCTTGCACCACAAACGCTTGAATTGTACGGTCTGACCACAAATGGGAGTTCGACCCAGCGACGGCTCGTCTGGAGGTCACCGAACATCTCAATCGACTCATCATGGCGGATTGACGGTCTCCGTGCGGGCGAGTATGAAGCGACGTTGGCGGGCGACGCGCCGATCGCCCGCGTCGTCGTGGATGTACCTGAGAATCAGCGCACGCAGGCGATCTTGCAAAAGCCGACCGTCGATGTTTCCGGAACAATCACGTTTGGAACGAAGCCCGCCCCTGATGGGACAAGAGTGCATTTTGAATTCGACAGACAGCGATTCACCACTACCACAGGACGTGACGGCAGCTATAGTGTCAGCCTTGCCGGCCCAGGCACCTACACAGCCCGAATCGAAGTCGCGAAGTATCTCTGGACCTGGACTGACAAGGTCGCGGTGGTTTCTGGAAAGAATCGCTTTGACTGGAAAGTGCCTGGAGGATCAATCGCGCTCAGACTGCGTCGTGAAGACGGCCGCCCAATTGACGAACTAGTACAACTCCAGTGTTCGGGCGGAAGCTTTCATAGCGCAGGTCCGGTCATGCGTGAAGAACTAGATCGCCCCCTGCTTCTTGTCGGATTGCCACTCGGTGAAGTTACATGCAAAGCCGATACAACATCCGGGCTCATCTCGAACGAGCTTCTGGTGCGTCTCAGTTCGTCTACGCCAAACGTGGAATCGACCCTTACCTTGCGAATGCTCGCGGGAACATTGGAGCTTCGAAGTGCCTCTGGCGGTCACATCTCTGGTGCTGCCGTCATCGTTGGCAACACGAAGCTCGACGAGGAGCCTGAAGGCTCTGGCCACTATCGGATCCTGCGGGTCGCACCGGGTTCGGGCATGTTATTTCAGGCTGGCGGCTATCTCCCTTTATGCAAAGTCCTAAGGGATAGCGACTTCCCGGTACTCCGTGTGACGTTGCAGGCCGCGGGGAACAGCCCCTTTTCGATTCGACTCACGCCTCAGGCCAATCGTCCAATTGGGACACTTTTCGGCGTGCCGGGTAGTGAATGCCCGGTAAGCCTGTTCGCCTTTGAACCACGATTGCGGAACATCAGTCCAACAACTTCAGAGTTCACACTGATGCTTCCACCTGGGACGTACCAGTACCAGCCGTATTCGCTTTACCCATTGCAGACATTCTCCGTGCCTGGACCTCCGCTCGAGCTGACCCGCCCGAAATAAGTAGCTGAGGAACAATTGGAGAATTCAAGAGATCACGGCTTCTCCATCACAATCGCGCTCAGCGCGTCCTTGTCGGTCGGCAGTTCGGTGGGACCAGTTGGGAACTTGTTCAGCCGGAGTAGATACGCGATCAGGTCCGCGTATTCTTCCTTCCTCATGCTGCCCGGATTGTCTTCGGGCATCGAGTCGCTGATCACGTCGAACATTTCCCACAGCGGCTTGTTGGCAAAGCTCTGATAGAAGAAGTCGTCGGTGAATCGATTCGGTGCGTGACAGCTGGCGCACTTCGATCGATACAGCGACTGCCCACGATCGGCCTGCTCTGCCGTGTAGACACCGGCCTTGACCGACTTCTTGTCCTGCGCGGCCAGGCCCACGCTCACAGCCAGAACCGCGCCCACCACAACCAACAAGCCGCGGGCCTGTCGCGCCGTAGCGCCGAAGACGCGAAGGCGGATCACTTCTTCTTCTCGATCTTGATTCCGGCCATCGGCCCGGCGCCGGGCTGCAGCTCGGCGTCGCCGGTCGGGTACTCGTTCAGCTGGAGGAAATACGCCAGGATGTCGGCGTACTCCTGCTGCTTGAGGCTGCCCGGGTTGTCTTCCGGCATCGTGCCGCTGGCAATGTCCCAGATCTCCTTCAACGCCTTGCCGTCCCAGGACTCATGGAACGCATCTCCGCTGAAGCGCGACGGCTCATGACAGGTCGTGCAGGACTTGTCGAACGCCGCCTTGCCACGACCGGCCTGCGCCGCCGTGTAGACGCCGCTGTTGGTCGTCCTGGTCGCCGCTTGCCTGCCGGCCGTAGGCTCGGCGTAGGCTGGCCCGGACGCCGCGACACCCGCAATCACGGTCATGCTGACCGCGCCCGCAAACAAAGCTCGAAGCATCATGCCCTCAGTATACAAAGAGTTGCGCTTACGCCTTGAGCGGACCGAAATGCTCCTGGTAGCGCTTGCTGAACTCGTGCCAGGTATACGCGTGTGATGTGCCGCCGAGGTGCTCGAGGCAATAGGTGGCCGCAACGCTGCCCATCTTCGCGCAGGTCGAATAGGACGCGCCCATTGCCAGGCCCTTCATGAAGCCGCCACGGAACGCGTCGCCCACACCGGTCGGATCCGCAATCCGCTCGGGGGTGACCGCCGGCACATCCTCGGTGCCATCCTTCGTGTAAATCGTGCAGCCCTTCTCGCCCTTGGTCACAACCAACAGCGGCGCATGCTTGAGTACGTCAGCTTCCGACAGGCCGGTCTTCTGGCGAATCAGCTCCATCTCGTAATCGTTGCAGATCACCATCCACGCGCCGGTGACGCCGGCCTTCAGTTGCGGCCCTTCCATGCGCGCGCACTGCTGGCCCGGATCCCAGATGTACTTCACGCCCATGGCGACGCACTCTTCCGCCCACTGGTTCATGCCGTTCGGATCGTTGGCGGCAATGATCACCAGCGCATCCTTGATGCCGGGCACGGTGCGCATCGACAGCTCGCCGGCATTCGCCATGGCGCCGGTGTAGAACGACGCGATCTGGTTGTTGGCCTCGTCGGTGCTGCAGAAGAACGACGCGCAGAACTTGCCGTCGATCACCTTCACCAGCGAGGTGTCGATGTTGACCGCGTCCATCCACGCTTTGTAGTCGCTGAAGTCCTGTCCGGCCGTCGCCATCAGGTACGGCTTCTCGCCGAGCAACGCGATGGTGTAGGCAATGTTCGGCCCGCAGCCGCCGCGGCGCTTGTCCATCGAGTCCACCAGGAAGCTCAGCGACACGCGGTGCATGTGCTCCGGCAGGAAGTGCTCGGTGAACTTGCCAGGAAACGACATCAGATAGTCGAACGCGATCGACCCGGTCACAATCAGCTTCATTTCACATACTTCCCAATGAGAGGCGCAAGATCGCGCTTGATGTTGTCTGAGATGGCGTCGTGGTGCGTAAGGATTGCGGACTTCAAGGCGCTGTGCGCGGGATCGCGGTGCGTCACGTCGAGACGCTTGACGACCTTCGCAATCACCGCCTGCGCCATCTTCACGTTGGCGGTGAGATACCCGATGATCATGTCAATCGTCACCGAGTCGTGTTCCGGATGCCAGCAATCGTAGTCGGTGACCAGCGCCATGGTCGCGTAGGCGATCTCAGCCTCGCGCGCCAGCTTGGCTTCCTGCAGATTGGTCATGCCGATCACGTCGCCTCCCCAGGACCGATACAGGTTGGATTCGGCGAGCGTTGAAAACTGGGGCCCTTCCATGCAGACATAGGTGCCGCCGCGATGCGCTGTCGCGCCCAGCTCGGTCGCGCAGTCCGCTGCCAGCGTCGCAAGGTGATGCGACAGCGGATGCGAAAAGCCGACGTGCGCCACGATGCCGTTGCTAAAGAAGGTGCTGATGCGTCCGCGCGTGCGATCGATGAATTGATCCGGGAACAACAGGTCCGTCGGCTTGTACTGCTCCTGCAGACTGCCGACTGCACTGGCCGACATGATCCACTCGACGCCAAGCATCTTCATGCCGAAGATGTTGGCGCGGTAGTTCAACTCGCTCGGGTTGAGCCGGTGCCCCTTGCCATGCCGCGCCAGGAACGCCACGCGCTTACCGCGCAACGTCGCCAGCACATACGGCCCCGACGGATCACCAAACGGCGTCGTCAGCGTCTTTTCTTCCCGATCGGTCAGCTCAGCCATGTCGTACAAGCCGCTGCCGCCGATGATTCCGATCTTCACAGACATCAGATGATTCGCTCCACGAAACGTTTGCCGTCTTTCTCGCGCAGGTACCCTGCGGCCATCGACGGATCGTGCTCGAAGAACAAGAGATATTCACGCTCGACCGCTTCGCGCGCGAACGCCCGTTTGAAAGCCAGCGTGTCCATCGGATACAGGTCGTAGCCCATCACCCACGGATCCGGGATGTGCACGGACGTCGGATACATATCCGCCGTAAACACCGCGGTCTTCCCTGCCGACTCAATCATCACGACCTGGTGGTTGGGCGTGTGGCCGCCTGATCGCCGATATTTGACGCCCGGAATGATCTCCGCGCCATCGTCCACCAGCGTCAACACGCCGGCGTCCTGCAACGGCACGAAATTCTCCTGCAAATAGCTGGCGCGATTGCGTTCGTGGGGATGCGTCGCATCCTCCCACTCCGCGCGATGCGCGACGTACTTCGCTCTTGGGAACCGCGGCACCAGCGCGCCGTCTTTACCGATCGTCGTGAAGCCGCCAACGTGATCAAAATGCAAATGGCTCGCGACGACGATGTCGATCTGATCGGCGCTCATACCGGCTTCAGCGAGCGCGTGATCGAGGTGGTAGCGGCGATCGAGCTTGTAGATCTGCGCGCTTTTCGCATCCATCTTGTCGCCGCACCCGGCATCGATCAGCAGCGTCGTCTTGCCGTTCTTGACGATCAGCGGCCGCATGCCGAGCGGAATGCGATTCGAATCATCGGGCGGCAGGCGCTTCTCCCAGAGCGTGCGTGGCACGACGCCAAACATCGCCCCACCATCAAGTCCGATGAAGCCGTCAGACAGCGTGACCAGCTCGAGGTCGCCCAACGTGTGACGCGTGGCCTTGGTGAACAGCTCCACCGCGGGAGCGGGCTGCTTCAACTCCACCAGCACACCATGCGAGGCCGACGGATGAATGAAGGCCACCAGCGCGCCTTCGGCGCCCGGCCTCGGTGTCTCGTCGATCAGCCTGATGCCGCGCGCGCGCAGGTGCGCCAAGGCCGCTTCGATGTCGTCGACGCGCAGCGCGACATGATGCATGCCGGGGCCGCGCTTCTCGATGAACCTGGCGATCGCCGAGTCCGGAGACGTCGCTTCGAGCATCTCGAGGGTTGACTGCCCGGTATTGAGGAAGGTGGCACGCACCCGCTGCGCCACGACCTCCTCCGTCGCCTCGACGTGCAGCCCCAGGACGTCCTTGAAGAACGCGAGCGACGCCGGCAGATCGCTGACCGCGATCCCCACGTGATCCAATACCGCCTTCATCGTGTTTCCGGCTCCCGGCTCCCGGTTCCCGGCCGCAGCGTCGTCGAGAGAATATCCGACGCGGCGGTATACGGATCAACCTCGCGCTTCGCGATCCGGTCGACCAGGGCTTCGAAGGCCGCCGTGCCCATCGACTGCTCCACGTGCTCCATGAACCGGTGCGTGAGCAGATCGCGCAGGCGGAATTCGTTCCGTGCCTTGAGCCGCTTGGCGCGCGCGCCCTCGGAGTGCGCGCGAAACGCGCCGATGGTCTGCCACAACTCCGCGATGCCACGCCCGGTGGTCGCCTCGGTCTTGACGATCGGCGGGCGCCATTCACCTTCCGAAAAATGCTGGAGCGCGAGGTTGGACTCGATCGAGGTGACCATGCGATCGGCGCCGTCACGATCGCACTTGTTGACCACGTAGATATCCGCGATCTCCATGATGCCCGCCTTCAACGCCTGCACGTCGTCGCCGGTGCCGGGCACGAGCACCACGATGGAGACGTCCGCGGTGCGAACGATGTCCACTTCGTCCTGCCCCACACCCACGGTTTCGATGATCACCAGGCTCTTGCCTGCCGCGTCGAGCACGAGCGCGGCATCGCTGGTCGCGCGCGCGAGGCCGCCCATGTGGCCGCGCGTCGCCATGCTGCGGATGAAGACGTGCTCATCGTGCGCGTGAGCCTGCATGCGGAGACGATCGCCGAGAATGGCGCCGCCGGTAAACGGACTGGTGGGATCGACGGCGATCACGCCGAGTGTCTCGCCCGCCTTCCGCGTCTCGGCGGTCAGCTTGTCGACGAGCGTGCTCTTGCCGGCGCCCGGTGGCCCGGTGACGCCGACCAGATAGGTCCGGCCGGTGTGCGGGAAAATATCGCGAACCAGGGCCGCGGCGGTGTCGGCCTCGTCTTCAATCAGCGAGATCGCGCGGGCCATGGCACGCACGTCTCCCGATCGCACACGATCGGCCAGAGAAGCGCTCATTACGCGGCCAGCAGTTGCCGAGCGATGACGAGCCGCTGCACCTCGCTCGTGCCTTCGCCGATGGTCAGCAGCTTCACGTCACGGAGAAATTTTTCGGCTGGATAGTCCTTCACGAAGCCGTAGCCGCCGTGCATCTGGACGCAGTCTTCCGCGGCGCGCACCGCAGTTTCGCTCGAGAACAACTTTGCCATGGCGGATTCGACCGTCATGCGGCGCCCTTGATCCTTCAGCCAGGCGGCGCGGTAGGTCAGCAGGCGCGACGCCTCGACCTGCGACGCATGCAGGGACAGACGTTCCTGGATCGACGGGAAGGTGCCGATCGCGCGGCCAAACTGCCTGCGCTCCGCGGTGTAGCGCGATGCGGCTTCGAACGCGCCCTGCGCGAGACCAACAGACAGGGCGGCAATGCCGATACGGCCGGCATCAAGCACCTGCAGGGTCTGCAGAAAGCCCTGCCCCTCTTCGCCAATGAGCTGCGACGAGGGGATGCGGCAGTTCTGCATGATGACTTCGGTGGTCTCGCTGGCCCGCATGCCGAGCTTGTCTTCCTTCTTGCCGGCGAGCAGGCCGGGCGTGCCGCGATCGAGGATGAATGCGGAAATGCCCTTCGACCCCTTCGAGCGATCCGTGACCGCCATGATCACCAGGGTGTCTGCCGACGTGCCGTGCGTGATGAACATCTTCGAGCCGTTCAGCACCCACCCATCGCCGTCCTTCACCGCCGCCGTGCGCATCGCCGCCGCGTCACTGCCCGAGCCGGGCTCGGTCAACCCCCATGCCGCCAGCGCCTCGCCCTTGGCGAGCGGTACGAGGTACTTCTGCTTTTGTGCGTCGCTGCCGAACATCGCGATATGCGCCGCGCCGAGGCCGTTATGCGCAGCCACGGACAACGACACGCTCGGATCGACGCGCGCGATTTCTTCGATGCAGATGCAGTAGTCGACGGCGCTCATGCCGGCGCCGCCAAGCGCCTCGGGGAACTGGATGCCCATCAGGCCCAGCTCACCCAGTTTGGGCAGGAGTTCTTTGGGAAAGTGTTGAGATTCGTCCCACGTCATCACGTTGGGACGAATCTCGGTCTCAGCGAATTCGCGAACGCTTTTGCGAAGGAGGTGCTGCTCGTCTGTCAGCGAAAAGTTCACCCCTTAATAATAAACGACCACCCTGAAATTCCCGGAGTTATCGGTGAGCACATCGTCGTTGACGCCCAGGAACAGGCGGCCGCTGGAGCGCATGCGGACGGGGCCGGTTTCGTCGCCGATAAAGAACATGTCGTCGCCAATGCGGCCGATCAGCGCGGCGGCGTTGCGATTACCCATCGGGCGGTTGGGATTGGACGGCGAGTTGCGCTCACCGGCGGGGCCGTCCTGGCGGTCACGACCCCAGCGGACGCGGCCCTGGGCCTCGAAATACACCGTCTGCCCGGCGCGGACGTCAATGCCGCTGTCGTTCCACGCCACGTCGGCGGACACGATCGTCTGCTTCTCGCGCATGCCTGACGGCCGGCCGTTGAAGGAGTTGTTGTTATTGTTGTTGCCACCGCCGTAGCGGCGATTCTCGAACTCGATGCGGTCGACTTCATCGCGGTCGAAACGGAGCGTGCGGCCGCCGCCAAATCCCCGCCGCTCCTCGAACTCGATCTGGCCGTTACGGATGCCAATCAGCTCGCCTTGCACGCGCGAGCCATCGCGAAGAATGAGGGTATCGGCCTGCAGAGCGGCAGGCAAGGCAACGACCAGGGCCAGGCGCGCGATCCAAACTCGGGGAACCATCTCTGTATCCTCCTACGGACACTGATGTGAGCGATGTCCGCCTCTACTGCGAATTTCATGCCCTTCCGGATGGCGTGCGTATTGCAGCTTAGCCGTGGGATTATAGCATCGGAGGCAAAATGACTGGGCTCGCACCACGACTTCGAACCATCGCCGCGACATTTGTGCTCACCTGTGCATTTCTTGCGGCCACGGCCTCACCCGCGCGGGCGGACATCACCGCCTTTCTCGGCCTGTCTCCGACGCCGGCGCGACACGGGCTGCAAGGCGCATCGGTCGGTGCGGGATTCCTGGTCGTCGGATTCGAATTCGAGCTCGCCCGCATTTCCGAGGCCATTGCCGACCTGGCGCCGGGCCTCACTACCTATTCGGGCAATGTGCTGGCGCAAACGCCGACTGACACGGTGCAGCTGTATGGCACGGTCGGCGCCCAGGGCTACCGGGAAACGCTTGGCACCCTCCGGGAAACACACGTCGGCACCAACATCGGCGGCGGCGTGAAGATCAAGTTGGTTGGACCGGTGCGTGTGCGGCTGGATTACCGGATTTTCAAGCTGCAGGGATCGCCGCAGCACGATGTGTATCAGCGCTTCTACGTCGGCGCGAACCTGAAATTCTAGCCGCCAGGCTTCTTGGTGGGATCTGGCGCCGGAACAATCGGCGCCGGAGCCACCGACATGTTCGCAATCTCGGTCAGGTTCAAACGCGTCGGCGGCACCGCGAAGGCGTCCTGATACTTCGACAGCAGTTCGGGCGCTAAATCCTTCACCAACTCGTCGAGCAATAGCGACGGCCGATAGTCGAACCCTACGACCGCGGGCAGCATCATGTGGATATACAGGTGATTGCCCTTCACGTCATTTTCAGCCGACTTGAAGACGCGCCATCCCCTGGCCGCCGCGGCCTTGATTGGATCTGACGACTTCGACATCGCGTCCTGCAGCGTGCGAATCGCCAATTCGTAATCCGCGAGCGCTGCCGGCTTGATCGTCACCAGGACGAGTCCGGCATCGGTCAGGAAGTGCGTGGAAGCAGGATCCGGCGAAGGCTCGACGACCGGCTGGGCGGGAGAAACATTCTGCGGCGGCGCGGCTGAAACCGCAGGAGGAGCCTGAGGGGCCTGCGCCAGGAACAACAGGAACGCGAAAAGAAGATTCAAAGGCAGCGCGTCCCAGGGCAGTCACGCCCTGGGACGCTCCATCCAGAACTCTTACTGAACCTTGGTCAACGCGCTGATGCCGCGGCCGGCGAACGAGTCCTTGTACTTCTGGTACACGGCCTGCACTTCCACCGGGAAGACCTCGGTCACGACGCGGGTGATGTCGTATTCCTCACCCTTGATGACGGGATCGACCACCATGATGTAGGGCACGCCCTGCGCGGTGGCGGCGCCCTTGAAGAACTTCATGCCGGCAAGCTGCTGCTTGCGAACGGCGTTCTCGCTCTTCTCGAAGGCTTCCTTGTACTTGGCAAGGACGCTCTCGAAGTCGGCCGTCTTGTCGGCCTTAATCAAGATCGTGATCACCGCGGCATCACCGTCAAGAGCCAATGCCGGAGCCGGCTTCGCCTCCTGCGCGGAAGCCACCGCTGCCCCAGCCAGCGTGAAGCCCGCCAGCGCAATACCCGAAACGAAGACCTGCAAACGTCGAAGCATTTCCGCCTCCTGCAAAAGGTTCGCTACTTTACCGTACAGTTCCGCCGATGAAAACCGCCATTACTTCGTTTGCCAAAAGCATGCCGTTCCGAGTCAATGCCAGGCGGCGGCCCGGCTCATGAACGAGCAATCCGGCGGTCACGTAAGGTGTTAAGTCTTGACCGTAACGCGCCCAGATATCAATACCGTGATGCTGGTGCATGCGAACTAAATCCAGCCCCTCGGTCAGCCGCAACCCCATGAACAGCGCCTCTTCAAGCTGCTCAGCAGGGTCAAGGGTCCGCAGATCGACCCGGGTGTCACCGCCGGCCGCAACCCGCGCAATGTACTCTTCGGTGCCGTTGACCGTGCGCCACCGCTCACCGCGGAACGTCGCGTGGGCCCCGGTGCCAAAAGCCAGCCAATCGCCTTGCTGCCAGTACTTTAAGTTGTGACGCGAACGGCGTGATGCCGGTCTGGCCACATTTGAAATCTCGTACTGCTCGAAGCCGGCACTCTCGAGCCGGGCCAGCCCTTGCAGATACATCTCGGCCGCATCCTCGTCGGGTGCCACCGACCAGCCGGACCGCGCCATCTCGTCGCGTAAGGGCGCGTTCGGATAGATCTCGAGAAGATAAAGCGATGCGTGGTCGGGCTGGAGCGCGATCAGCGCGTCGATCGATGACAGCCAGTCCTCGGTCCGCTGCCCGGGCAGCCACATCATTAAGTCCAGGCTCAGGTTATCGAAGCCGGCGGCCCTGGCGGACTCGACTGCGCGGCGCGCCGTGTCGGCCGAATGCAGGCGGCCGAGGCGGCGCAACTCCGCATCGCGGAACGATTGGATACCGAAGCTCAGTCTATTGGCACCCGCTTGCCGGAATTCCCGCAGCTTCTGGCCGTCGGCCGATTCGGGATTGGCCTCGACCGTAATCTCTGAACCGGCGTCGAGATCGAAACTCTCTCGACACACGTCGATGATGCGCTGCAGCTCTGCGGGTTCGAGCAACGATGGCGTGCCACCGCCAAAGAAGATCGTGTCGGCGTGCACGGTGGCATCGGCAGCGCGGCGAATGTCGGCGACCAGCGCGTCAACAAAGCGCGGCCGGATCGAGGCGTCGTGCAGGCTGCGATTGAAATTGCAGTAGTTACAGATCGCGGCGCAGAACGGAATGTGGATGTAAATCCCGGCCCCCGGTTCCCGGCTCCCGGTTCCCGGCCTATTTACTTCCGGCTTTTCCACCCGACCAGTTTAGTTCGTACTGCACGCCGGAATCCTTGAGACGGGCTCGGGCCATGCCACTCGCCTTGCCGGGCATCTTCTTGGTCAGCCGGCCCGGAGGCTCCGGCATCTGTCCGGTCTTGGCCGCTTCGCTGATGCGCTGCGCATCGCGGATATCGGCGCCTTGCACTTCCACCCATTCGCACATCTCGAGCAGGCGCGACCGCGTGCGCTGGCCGAGCTGCATCATGAACGAGTTGATGAAGTCCTTGTCGTTCGGATCGACCGCATCCACCAGGTTGCTGGTGATGATCGTCGCTCGCTTGGCGTTGTAGCGCGTGTTGATCACGAGGCCGAGCGTCTCGTGCACCCACTCCGACGTCTTTTCGACGCCGAGGTCGTCGAGTACCAGGACATCGGCCTCGAGCACGGGACGCAGCACTTCCATTTCCGTCTCGTCCACCGACCGGTTGTAGGTCTCGCGCACCAGGCGCAGCAGCTCGGTCGTCTGGAAGAAATAGCCGCGCGCGCCCTTGTCGCGGATTGCCGCTTTCAATAACCCGCACGCCAGGTGCGTCTTGCCGACGCCGGGCGGTCCGAAGAACACGAGGCCCTTCTGTTCGGCCGGGAATGACTCGACGAACTTCTTGGCGAGCCTCAGCGCGTCGCGCTGCGAATCGGTATCCGGCTTGTAGGTCGCCAGTTCGGCCTTGGCAAACTTCGACGGGATGCGCGAATCGGCCAGCGCCTTCTCCATCACGACCGCCCGCCAGCAATCGCAGCGGGTCATGCGCTCCACGCCGTTCACCGTCACGCTCTTCCAGCGTGAGCCGTGGCAAATCTCGCAGTCCATGAATTTCTCTGGCTACCGGCTACTGTCTACCGGCTACTAATTGAGGTATCCGCGCAACACGCTGTGCTGGCGGAGGACCTGCAAGTCGCTCGCCGCGTCAGTGCGACGCTTGCGGGCCTTGCGGACGGATCTACGGCGCCCTTCGTCTTGCAGATGCGAGGCGAGGTCCTCGGCATCGGCGACAGGCGGTTCCTTGATTTCCTTGCCGGCGGCTGCCGACTGCGCGTATTCAAGCGCGACGCGGATCGCATCCACCTGCTTGCCCTGCACCGCCGCCGCGAGCAGGCCGGCCGTGTTGGTGGTGTCCGCCGTACGGCCGGACTCCGACAGCAGGTGCATCATCGCCTGTCGAATCCACCACATCGCGGCGGTCTGAAAATCTGAGTGGTCGGGATCAAAACGGCGCGCCGCTTCAATCAATCCCAGGTTGCCTTCGTGAATCAGGTCGAGCAACGGCACGCCGAGACGGCGAAACCGCTTGGCATAACCGACGACCATGCGCAGATTGGCCTGCACCAGCCGGCCAATGGCCACCTGATCGCCGTGCGATTGAATCTGGTGACCGAGCAGCTGCTCGTCATCCTTGGTCAGCGAAGGAAACGTTGCGATCTCTCGGAGGTATGCGTGGAGTGTTGCGGATTCGGATGCGAGGGATTCGAACTTCCTGACCACGTGCGAATCTTATCATCGGATCACAATCACGCGCCGCGAGTTTTCTTTGCCGTTTCTGATTTTGTGACGGTCGCATCGGGTTGCACAGCACGTACCAAATCCGTCGGCGACGCTTTCACGAGTGCAGTACCGAGACGTTGCTCCCAATCGTCGATGCCGCGCGCAAGTTCGCGCTTCACATACTCCATGAATTCGTTGACCTCGCCCTGCATCTGTTCCATTTTTCGACGCATGTTGAGGATGATCTCGACGCCGGCCAGGTTCACGCCCAAATCTCGGGTGAGTGCCAGAATTGTTTCCAGCTGTTCGAGATCCTCTTCCGAATACAGTCGTGTGTTGCCTTCGGTGCGTGAAGGCTTGAGCAATCCTTCCCGCTCGTACAGTCGCAGCGTCTGCGGGTGAATGTTGTAGCGCTGCGACACCACGCTAATCATGAAGTAGGCCTTGCCTTGCCGCTTGGTCATGATTTATCCACCGTAGCCTTAGCGGAGGTGGACTCCCGGACGCTCTCGCCGTTGATTCGCCCGAATTCGCGCAGCAATTCTTTCGATCGCTCATCCAGCATCTTGGGCAGTTTCAAGCGGACTTCAACAACCAGGTCGCCGCGTTGTCCGGTGCGCGTCGGCACACCGCGATCGCGCAGGCGAAATCTCTGACCCGATTGGGTGCCCGGCGGCACGCGCAGCCGCACCTGGCCGTCGGGCGTCTCGATGTCGATTTTTGCGCCCAAACCGGCTTCGTGCACCGCGATCGGCACGGTCATGTGCAGTTCGTCGCCTTCCCTGCGATACACGGGATGCTCGGCCACGCTGACGTCGATCAGCAGGTCGCCTGGCGCGCCGCCACGAACACCGGCGTGCCCCTTACCGGCAATGCGCACTCTCGCCCCATCCGCGACCGCGGGAGGAATACGCACCGTCAGCGCTTCGGTGCGCGGTTCCACGCCCTGCCCGCGGCACGGTGCACACTCTTCCTGCTTCAGCCGGCCCTCACCGCCGCATGTCGGGCAGGTCTTGGCGAACACCATGTGGCCACGAACCGAACGCACCGCACCCGTGCCTTCGCACGACACGCACCGCGTCTCCGCCACGCGCTGATAGCCGCTGCCGGCACACGCGCGGCACGCGTCCTGCCGCGTCACCGTCACCATGCGCTGCACGCCGTGCCACGCCTCTTCGAAGGACAACGCGGTGCGCGCGTGGATATCGGCGCCATGCTCCGCCCCTTCCGCGGGGCGGCTGACGCGCTTGGACAACACCTCTTCAAACAGGTCGCCAAACGTGGTCGTGCGTTCGGCATGCACGCGCGTGGAAAAATCAAAGCCGGCGAATCCGAAACCATCCTCCGCCATGCCGGGCGCGGTCAACTGGCCGGCGTCATAGCGGCGGCGGCGATCCGGGTCCATCAGCGTTTCGTACGCATCAAGGACCTGGCGGAAACGTGCTTCCGCCTCGCGGTCGCCCGGATTGATGTCCGGATGCAACCGACGGGCGAGACGCTTGTAGGCACGCTTGATGTCTCCCGTGCCCGCGTCCCGCTCCACCCCTAGGACAATGTAGAAATCCATCTCGAATTCGGAGTTCGGAATTCGGATTTCGGACTATTTGGGATCTCGGGATGAATCCGAAATCCACTCGATCCGAAATCCGAAATCGTTCTACTTCTTGTCGTCCTCAACCACCTCGGCGTCGATCACGTCACCATCGGGCTTCGCGCCACCCTGCTGCGACGCACCGGCACCATCCCCGGCACCAGAGGCACCCGAGGCACCTTCGGCACCACCGGCCGAAGCCTGAGCCTTATAGAGGGCTTCGGACGCCTTGTGCTGCGCCTGCATCAGCGCATCCATGGCTTTGCTCATGCCGGGCGTGTCGTTGCCGTCGATCGCCTTCTTCAAGTCGGCCATCGCGCTTTCGATCGCGTTCTTGTCGGTGATCGGAATCTTCTCGCCCGCGTCCTTGATCATGCGTTCCGCGGTGTACATCGACTGGTCGGCGCGGTTGCGAATCTCGATCTCTTCGCGGCGCTTCTTGTCCTCGTCGGAGTGCGACTCGGCCTCGCGCATCATGCGCTCGACTTCGTCCTTGCTCAGCCCCGAGGACGCGGTGATGGTGATCTTCTGTTCCTTTTGCGTGCCGAGGTCCTTCGCCGACACGTTGACAATGCCGTTGGCGTCGATGTCGAACGTGACCTCGATCTGCGGCACGCCGCGCGGCGCGGGCGGCAGGCCGACGAGGTGGAAGCGGCCCAGCGTGCGGTTGTCGCGCGCCAGCGGACGCTCACCCTGCACGACGTGGACTTCCACGCTCGTCTGGTTGTCGGACGCCGTCGAGAACACTTCGCTCTTGCGCGTCGGGATGGTGGTGTTGCGCTGGATGAGCGGCGTCATGATCCCGCCCATCGTCTCGATGCCGAGAGACAGCGGCGTCACGTCGAGCAGCAGCAGGTCCTTTACTTCGCCGGCCAGCACGCCGGCCTGGATCGCGGCGCCGACCGCGACGACCTCGTCAGGGTTCACGCCCTTGTGCGGTTCCTTGTTGAACAGTTCCTTGACGATCGCCTGCACGCGCGGGATGCGCGTCGAGCCGCCCACCAGCACGACTTCATCGATCTTCGCGGGATCCACGCCGGCGTCGGCCAGCGCCTGCTTGGTGGGTCCCACGGTCTTCTGCAGCATGTCCTCGACGAGCGACTCGAACTTGGCGCGCGTCAGCTTCATCGCCAGGTGCTTCGGGCCACTGGCGTCGGCGGTGATGAACGGGAGGTTGATCTCCGTCTCCATCACGCTCGACAGTTCCATCTTGGCCTTCTCGGCCGCCTCGCGCAGACGCTGCAACGCCATGCGGTCCTTGCCCAGGTCAATGCCGTCGCTCTTGCGGAACTCGTCGATGATCCATTCCATGACGCGCTGGTCGAGGTTGTCGCCACCAAGATGCGTGTCACCGTTGGTCGACTTCACTTCGACAACGCCTTCGCCGACTTCGAGGATCGAAATATCGAAGGTGCCGCCGCCGAAGTCGTAGACGGCAATGGTCTCGTCCTTCTTCTTGTCGAGGCCGTAGGCCAACGCCGCGGCGGTCGGCTCGTTGACGATGCGCATGACTTCAAGGCCGGCGATCTGTCCGGCTTCCTTGGTCGCCTGGCGCTGGGCGTCGTTGAAGTAGGCAGGGACGGTGATGACGGCCTTGGCGACGGACTGGCCCAGGTAATCCTCGGCCGCCTGCTTCAGCTTCTGCAGGATCATCGCGGAGATCTGCGGCGGGGCCAGTTCCTGGTCGCCGGTCTTCACGCGCACGTCACCGTTGCCGGCGCGCTCGACGCGGTACGGCACCATCTTCATTTCTTCGCTGACTTCGTCGAAGCGGCGGCCCATGAACCGCTTGATCGAGAAGATCGTGTTCTCCGGATTGGTCACGGCCTGGCGCTTGGCAACCTGTCCGACCAACCGCTCTCCGGTCTTGCTGAACGCCACGACTGAAGGGGTGATGCGGCTGCCTTCGGCGTTCTGAATGACGGTGGGCTGATCGCCCTCCATCACCGCGACTACAGAGTTGGTGGTTCCCAGGTCGATCCCGATAATTTTGCTCATGCTCTTAGTATGAAATCTGAGTGTGACGCTGTCAACCTGAACAGATTTACCGGCGATTCCGTCCGAAACCGCACCGAACGCGAGGGGCTATACTGCTGAAAGAGTGAAGGTCGCTGTCAGGTACGCACGCCACGCCGGCCTTGCGGCGCTGTTTGTCGGCGCGGCGCTGTTGGGCACGTTAAGCGGGGTCCTCTTCGCCTATTCGGACGACCTGCCGGAAGTCAGCGCCCTCGACAGCTACGCCCCCAACACCATCACACGCGTCGTCGGCAAGAACGGCCAGCTCGTTGGCGAGTTCGCCGTCGAACGCCGGGTGGTGATCCATTACAAGGACATCCCCGACAACCTGCGCAACGCGATTCTCGCCGCCGAGGATGCCGGATTCTTCGAGCATTCCGGCTTCAGCATCTCGCGCATGATGCTCGCGCTGGTACGCGACATCGCCACCCGGGGCAAGTCGCCCGGCGGCAGCACCATCACACAGCAGCTGACGCGCGACCTGTTCGCCAACGAGATCGGCTTTGCCATCGGCAACCGCAGCTGGGAGCGCAAGGTCAAGGAAACCCTGGTGGCGATGCGCGTCGAGAAGCGCTACACCAAGGAAGAGATCTTCACGTTCTACGCCAACCAGATCTACTACGGCCACGGCGCCTACGGCGTGGAAGCGGCGTCGCAGCTGTATTTCAGGAAGTCCGCCAAGCAACTCAATCTCGAGGAAGCGGCCACGCTTGCCGGCATCATCCAGAGCAACGTGCGCCAGAGCCCGTTCGTGAATCCTGAGGCGACCAAGCGCCGGCGCAACTACGCCCTGGAACGCATGGCCGAAGAAGGTTTCATCACGCGCGACGCCGCGGAGAAAGCCAAGGCGTCACCGGTGGTCGCCGCCGGCGATCCCACGGCTGAAGGCAGCGTCGCCCCCTACTTCCTCGAAGAAGTTCGCAAGTACCTGGAGGCCAACTACGGCGCCAAGGCGATCTACGAGAGCGGTCTCACGGTCAAGACCGGGCTCGACGTGCGTTTGCAGCAGGCCGCCAACAAGGCGGTCGATGCCGGGTTGCGCCGCGTCGACAAGCGCCGCGGCTTCCGCCGCCCCCGCCGCAACGTCATTGCCGAAGGCCACACCGTCGACAATTTCAAGACCGACCGCTGGAGCCGACGCATCAACGAAGGCGACATCGTGCCGGCCGTGGTGCGCAGCGTCGACGATACGACCGCGCGCCTGCGCATTGGCGAGCTGAGCGCGGACCTCACGCGCGCCGGCATGCAGTGGACGAATCGGAAGTCGCCGAAGGAAGTGCTCAAGGCCGGTGACGTGATCGACGTCGCCATCACCAGGATGGACGGCCGCACGGCCACCGTCACCCTCGAACAGACGCCGTTGCTCGAAGGCGCACTCGTCGCGATCGACAACCGCACCGGCGAAATCCTGGCAATGGTCGGCGGCTACAGCTTCTCGCGCAGCAAGTTCAATCGCGCGACGCAGGCCTTCCGCCAGATGGGCTCCACGGTCAAGCCGCTGCTCTATACCGCGGCGATCGACCGCGGATTGACGCCGAACACGATCCTGGTCGACGAGCCGACAACGTTCGATGCCGGCGCCGGCCAGCCGCCGTACGCGCCACGCAACTACGATCGCAAGTTCATGGGCCCGCTCACCCTGCGAAGGGCGCTCGAGCAGTCGCGCAACATCCCGTCGGTCAAGGTGATTGAAATGCTCGGCCCGACGCAGGTGGCCGCCTACGCCAAGAAGTTTGGCTTTGCCCAGGACTTCCGCCCCTTCCTGTCGATGGCGCTTGGCGCGCAGGAAGTGACGCTGCTGGAAATCACCAGCGCCTACTCGGCGTTCCCGAATCACGGGATCCGCATGGAGCCCTACTTCGCTGATGCGATCACCGATCGCGACGGCTCACTGCTCGAAGAGCGGCGCCCGCAACCCAAGGACGCGATCCGCGCCGATACCGCGTTCGTGCTGACCAACCTCCTGCAGGGCGTGGTGCAGCACGGCACCGCCGCTGCGGCCAACTCGCTCAAGTGGCCACTCGCCGGAAAGACCGGCACCGTGGACGACAACACCGACGCCTGGTTCGTTGGCTTCGATCCCAACATCACGGTCGGCGTGTGGATCGGCAACGACGAGAAGAAGCCGATTGGCTACAACGAGACCGGTACCACCGCCGCGCTGCCCTTGTGGATGGACTTCATGCGCGCCTATATCGACCTCTACGGCAACCGCGAGGCGCCGCCGAAGTTCGAATCACCCGGCAATATCGTGTTCATGACGGTGGACCGTAACACCGGCGAGCCGGTGAGCGCCGACGCCGAGTCGGCCGTCAACGAAGCGTTCATTTCCGGGACGCAACCCATTAAGCAGTAAGGGGCAATGTCGATCTCAGATTTCGGATCGGGTGGATGTCGGATTGATTGCAGATTTTGCCAGTTTCGATTTGCGTGCCAGCGAAAGTCGTTGATCAGTAACGACTAACGCGGTGGCATCCGTCATGCTCCGGTATGTGGCATGACACCGAAAGAGCTGAAGGATCGCACCAAGCGATTCGCCGTTCACATCATCGAGCTTTGCCGGGAGCTGCCACCCACCCTGGATGGCAGGACCATCGGCGGCCAGATGATTCGCAGCGGCACATCCGTTGCGGCCAACTATCGAGCGTCGTGCAGAGCGCGCTCTCGACCCGAATTCATCGCCAAACTGGGGACTGTGGAAGAAGAGTCCGATGAAACGCTGTTTTGGCTTGAGATCGCAGTCGACTCAAAGCTCGTGACGCTTCAACGAGCTCAGGCTCTTCTCAAGGAAGCGGACGAATTGACCGCAATCTTCGTGGCTTCACTGAAGACCGCGAAGAAGTAGCGGAACAATCAAAAGTAGCCGAACAATCGAAAGTAGCCGAACAATCGAAAGTCGTCGATTAATCCGAGATCCACTCGATCCGAAATCCGAAATCATTCATCCTCGGCGTCCGCGGTAGCTGCGCCGAGGGTCCCTGAGGCCTTCTTCATCAAGTAGTCCTTGATGAACGGATCGATGTCGCCGTTCAGCACCCTGTCGACCTGGCTTTCCTGGTGCTTGGTGCGGTGATCCTTGATCATCTGGTACGGCTGCAGCACGTAGCTGCGGATCTGGCTGCCGAAGGCGATGTCCTTCTTGGTGCCACCGACCTGCGCCAGCTTGTCCTGCTGCTCTTTCTGCTTCAGGTCGTAGAGCTTCGCCTTCATCACCTTCATCGCCACGTCCTTGTTCTTGTGCTGTGAACGTTCGTTCTGGCACGACGTGACGATGCCTGTCGGCAGGTGCGTGATGCGGACGGCGGAGTCGGTGACGTTGACGTGCTGGCCGCCGGCGCCGCTCGACCGGAACGTGTCGATGCGAAGATCCTTGTCCGGAATGTCGATCTCGATGTCGTCATCGAACTCCGGCCAGACGTAGACCGACGCAAACGAAGTGTGGCGCCGCGCCGCCTGGTCGAACGGCGAAATGCGGACCAGGCGATGCACGCCGGCTTCGGCCGACATCAGGCCGAACGCGTTTTCGCCGTTCAGCATCAGCGTGACGCTCTTGAGGCCGGCTTCCTCGCCCGGCTGGTAGTCGATCAACTCGCGCTTGAAGCCGCGCCGTTCCGCCCACTTCAGGTACATGCGCAGCAGCATCTCCGCCCAGTCCTGCGACTCCACGCCGCCGGCGCCCGGGTGAATGGTCACGATCGCGTTGGCCGCGTCGTGCTCGCCGCCCAGCATCTTCTTGGTTTCGGCGGTGTCGACCTGCGCTTCGAGCGCGTCGAGGGCCCTTTCGAGGTCGGCGCCAACGTCCTCGCCACCCTGCGCCCATTCGAGCAGGACGCCGATGTCGTCGATCTTCTTGGCAAAGCTATCGCGGAGCTCGAGATCTTCGGTGAGCCGGCGCTGGCGCTGGAGTGTTTTCTGCGCTTCGGATTGATTGTCCCAGAAGGTGGGAGCGGCGATCTTCTGTTCGAGCTGCGCTAGTTCGCCTGGATCATGGGCGCCGTCAAAGATAACTCCGCATCTCGGCGGCGCGCTTCAGCAACTCCGTCGAACGGCCAACCAGATCATCAAGCTGCATGTCTCTTCTTCCGATTCTCGATAAACGCCCAACCGAGCGCGACCATGACGATCGCGGCCGATACCAACACCGCGATATCACCAATTGTGGCATACACCGTCCTGGCCTGCACGAAGCGGGCTTCGCCGACGACCGCCACGGTCTCGAAGAGGTTGGTCCTGATCAGCACGCGTCCGTAGGGGTCGACGATGCCGCTGATGCCGGTATTGGCGGAACGCACCAGGTATCGCCCCTGCTCGATCGCGCGCATGGTGGCCATCTCGAAATGCTGAAAGGCCGCTGACGATTCGCCGTACCACGCGTCGTTGGTGACGGTGGTCAGCATCTCGCTTCCCTGCCGCACCGCCTCGCGCGCCAATTGCGGATACGTGACTTCGTAGCAGATGGCGGTGCTCACCATGTGGCCTTCGACCGGCAGCATGGTGACCTGCGTGCCCGCGGAGAACGCCGACACGGCCTCCACCAAGGGGCCGACAAAGAACAACAGGTTCTGGAACGGCACGTACTCGCCGAACGGCACCAGATGAATCTTGCGGTAGATCGCGGCGGTCGCGCCGTGCGTGTCGAGCATGAACGCGGAGTTGTAGTACTTCTTGGGCGGGCCGTCTTCGAGTTCGTCGCTGCCCAACAGCAAAGGCACGCCGAGTTCGCGCGCCAGGCCTCGCACCTGCCCGCCGCTGATGTCTTCTTCGAAGTAGAACGGCGTCGCCGCCTCCGGCCAGATCACGAATTGCGCGCCGTTGCTGACCGCTTGCTGCGACAGCTGCAGGTAGCGATCCAGGATCATCGTCGCGCGGGCCGGGTTCCACTTCTCGTTCTGCGCGATGTTGCCCTGGATCAATCCGACCTTGATCGGTGTGCCGGTGGTCAGCTCGTTGGCCGACAGGCGCATGCCTCCCCAGACCGACACGGCAGCGACCAGCGCCAACGTCGACGTCGCGGCCACGACTCGGCGACGGCCGAGCGAGATGGCAGCCATGGTGAAGCCGGTATTGAGAAGCGCGACGAAAACCGTGAGGCCGTACACCCCGAGGACGCTGGCCAGCTGCGCGATCGGCAGCAACGTCACCATGGTGTTGCCGAGCGGAATCCACGGAAAGCCGCCGATCAGAATCCCGCGCAGGTACTCGAGCGACACCCATACGGACGGCGCGAGCCAGAGACCTGCCGCCCCGAATTGGCGCACCAACGTGGCGACCACGGCGCCGAACACCGCCACGTACGCGGCCATGTACAGCGCGAGCAGCCCCGCGACGATCACGGCAACAAACACAGGCAGGCCACCAAACGTCGAAACCGTGGCGCCCGTCCAGTAAACCGTTCCAGCGTAGTGAATGAATCCGGCAACGAGGCCGAGGACAAAGCCGCGGCGTGTGGATACACCGGACACGCGTTCATGGCCGTGCCAACCGCTGAGCGACACCAGTAGCGGCACGAGCGCGATGAACGCGACGGCGGGATGACCGTATTTGGGAAATGACAGCGCCAGCAGCACTCCGGAGAGCGCTGCGGCGATCAGCGCACGATCCAGGGCTTGAACTGCTCTTCCTTCTGCAGGCGCGCAGCAACCGTATCCGCCTCGCGCCGTTCCTTGAATTTGCCGACGCGCACGCGATAGATCGACGCGTCGCCCTTCTTCGGCGTCACGACATACGCGGGATACCCCTTGCCGGCAAGGCGCTTGACGATGGCGTCAGCCTCACCAGGTTCGCGAAGTGCGGCAACCTGGATGGCAAATCCAGCGCCCGCGGGTTCCGGGGCGGCCGCAGCAGCCACCGCCGGAGCAGGCTTGGCCGGAACGGGTTTGGCGGGCGGTGCCGAGACAGGGGGTGCCGATGCTGCCGGCGTCGGCGGCGGAGCCGGCGCGGGCGTTGGCGTCGCTGCAGGCGTTGGCGCAATCGACTCGGCCTTCGGAGCCGGCGCTTCGATCGGCGCGCTGGCTTCAGGTTTCAGCGGCTCTTTCTGAGGTTCCGCGGATCCGAGACGCTCGGCGTAACTCAGCTTCTCGCCCGCGGTGGCAGGAGACGACGATGAGCCGGGCGATGCGGAGGCAGGCGGCGGCGGTGGTTCCGTCTCGGCGGCTGCCACGGTGGACTCCGCGCCGGCGGGGCCACGCGCGGCTAGTACGCCCCGCCCGACCATCACGCCAGCCAGGAACACGCTGACACCGATGACGACCACGGCCATGGCGAGGAAGACGAGCTGCTTCCCGCCTAGTTGTATCTCGCGAAAGGAATCGTCTTGGGTTGAAGCCATGTGTGAAAAACTGAGCAGAATTTTAGCACGGCCCACCCAGCCTGGACTTCAAGGCCAATGCGTCGGCCGACTTGGGATCAATTGCCAACGCGCGGTCGATTTCAATGCGCGCCGCCGCCTGGTCCTGCACCTGCAGCAGCGCCTCGGCAAGGGCGACGTGCGCCGCCACGGTTTCCTCGCTCCAGAGCGCGACCTTGAGCGCCTCAACGGCTTCAGCGGGACGGCCCCCCCTCAAGTACAGGCGACCGAGCAACAGATGAGCTTCGGCGAGGTACGGCGACAGGTACAGCGCTCTGCGCAGTTCCTGGATCGCTTCCCGATCCGCCTCCCGCTGGTAAGCGCGGCGGCCTGCGTCGAGATGAAACGCGGCCTGAGTCTCCTGCTCGCGCTGCCCCGCAGTCGTAATAAGAGAATCCACGCGGGGCGGGGTCAGCGCCTCGTGCAGCCGCTCGAGGCCTCTCGGCACCGGATCGCCGCCCGTCGCACGTGATTCCCAGCCTGCGTACTTGGACGACAGACGAGCGGCCAGTTCGCGTTCACGTGTGGCCTCTGCCGGCGAGCCGGTCTGCTGCAGCGCCACGCCAAGGATGAAGTGCGCGTCGCCGTCGGTCGGGTCGCGGCGCACGGCTTCGCGCAGCCAGTAGATCGCGGCCTTCGGGTCCTTGTCGATCCAGTACGCGTAACCGAGGTTGAAGAACCAATCGGCGTTCGTCGGGTCGAGTTCGGATGCCTGGCTGAAGTAATACGTGGCGCGGCCGGGCTGCGGCGTCGACGTGCGCCGAATCTCGGCGACGCCAATCGCGTTTGCGACGGTGGCTGACGCCTCTTCCTTCTGCATCGCCCGCAACGTCTCGAGTGCATCATCGAATCGCTTCAACTGCAGCAGCGAGAGGGCGCGACGGAATCGCCCTTCCCGTGCGAATCGGCTCTCGGGGCGGACGGCGCTGACCGTCTCGAGCGCGCGCTGGTGCGCCGAGGCCTCCGAGTGCAGGTCCCAGATCGCCAGGCGCGCGCGATCGAATTGCGGGGACGCCTTGAGCGACTGCTCGAGAAAAGCCAGTGCGGTGGACGGGGTCTCAGCCACGAGGCCTTTCACGTAAAGCTCGAATACCTGCGGTGTTGGCGGCAGCCGATCGGCGAGAAGCGGTGGCGCCTGGGTGGAGTTCCGCAGTTGCTGTGCGATCCGGCCGAACACGCCGAACAGGTCGGTGATCGGTCCCGTCGCGGTGACTTCGGGCATGAGGCGGCCGCTATCGAGCCGCACGGCCCGCGCCCGAGCGGTGAGTTGATCGCCTTGGGTCGACACGCTTCCGCTGACCACGACCGATGCCGCAACGGCGTTCCCCACCCTGATCGTGGACGCGCGGCTCAGAGTGGCGCCGGCTGGCAACTGCAGGCGGTCGAAGGCCTGGAGACGCTCCTCACGATCGATCACGATCTCCCCTGCCGCCGCGAGGAGTTCGCTCATGAGGATCGCGGCGCCTTCACGCATCCAGGTGAGGCGCGCTTCGTGGGCAGGATTGTCGAAGGGAACGACTAAGGTCTGCGCGGACGCCGATGAGGTGAGAAGTGAGAAGGGAGAAGTGAGAAGGAACAGGAATAGGACCATTGCCCCTTTGCGTCCTCTCTTCTCACTTCTCACTTCCTACTTCTCACTTTCTATGGCTTCCAACGCCCGTGGCCCCCTGACGGTGATGGCCAGGCTCCACGCTCCGGGCTGATCGTTGGTCACCGACACTTCCGCGTCGACCGCGCAGTGCTGCAACAGGCGGTCGATGGCCGACGCGTAGAACGCGCGCATCGGGATCGTTGCCGGATCGCGCAACTGGTCGAACAACGCCGAGTTGATGTCGATGGCGGCCGTGCTGCCGTTGACGCGCGTCTTGACCTTCGATTCGCGCACGGTCGTGAGCACCAGCTTCTTGCCGAGGCCAAGGGCCGCCCGCGCCCGCATCCCCATCGGCAGCCGGCGCAAATACCACCGGCGGATCGCCGAGATGTCCGCAAACGTCCAATCGGCCGCATAGCGGCCGGCACGTTCGACGATCTGGTCGTTGGTTGGCGCTTCCTCGCGGTGCAGGAAGCTGAGGACGGCGCCAAGCGGCGCCAGGCCGATGCGGCCGTCCCGCATGCCGGTCGGACTCAGCCAGTTCTCGTAGAACTCGAGGCGGTTGGGTGAAATGTCAGCGATGCCCTGATGAAGACTCGAGATCAGCAGGCGACCGATTCCGGCGTCAACCATGTGTAGGAAGCGCAATGCAGAGCATCGAAACGCCCCGCCAGAGTACTACATCCGTCGCGGAACTTGTATGCCCAGCACATCAAGGCACGCAGCCAGCACCGTCAGGGTCGCGGCACAGACATTCAGGCGCATGGCCTTTTCGTCCGCCGGCGCATCGAGTACGGATGAGTCGTGATAGAAGCGGTTGAAGGCCTTGGCCAACTCGAAACCGTACGCGCACAAGCTTGACGGATTGCGCGTCGTCGCCGCGGTCCGCACCTCGTCCTGCAGTCTTGTCATCTCCATGATCAAGGCCCACTCGCTCTCGTTGAGCGTCGGCATGGTCGACGGCAGGGGCGGCAGCTCCCCCGCATGCTTCGCCAGGATCGACGCGATGCGGGTGCAGGAGTACTGGAGGTAGGGCCCGGTGTTGCCCTCAAACCGGAGCGACTCCTCCAGGTCGAAAATCACGTTCTTCGTCGGACTGACGCTGAGGATGCCGTAGCGCACGGCTCCCACAGCGATCGTATCGGCCAGCTCGCGCACCTCGTCGTCCGTCAGCCCCGGATTGGATTCGCGGATGCGGGTGGCGGCGTTGTCGCGCGCGAGGTCGATGAACTCACTCAGCAGGACCACGTTGCCCTGCCGGGTCGACATCTTGCCCTGCTTGAGCAGCACGAACGAGTAGTAGATGACGTCGGGCGTCTTGAAGCCGCTCGAGCGCAAGACCAGGTCGAGCTGTTCCTGGTAGAGGCGATGGTCTTCACCGAGCACCGACACGTTCGCGTCCTGCGCGATCTCGGACTTGTAGATCGTGTATGCGAGGTCACGCGCGACATACATCGACGTGCCGTTCGCGCGGCTCAGCACGACGTAGCGGCCCTCCTCGCGCTTGAAGCCAAGCTGCTGCAGATCGATGACCTGGCGGCCGTGCTCGTCGATGATCAGCGCCCCTGACGCCTTCAGCTTCTCGATCACCGGCTGAATGCGCGTGTCGTTGAGGAAGTTCGATTCGCGATCGAACAGGTCGTAGGTGATGCCGAGGCGACCAAGGATCGCCACCTGCCCATTCACGCAGAGATCCACGACCTTGCGGAACTCGTCGCGGACCTTCGCATCGCCCTGCTCGAACGCGTTCAGCAGGTCGAACGCGATCTGCTCGACCGCAGGATCGTCCTTGGCCTTCTTGCTGATGGCGACGTATTCATCGAGCAGGTCGTTGAACTGCAGGTCCTCGCGCCCGCGGCAGGCGTAGACCAGCAGCGCGATCTGCTTGCCGATATCGTTGACGTAATAGTGCACCTCGGTCTGGTTGCCGAGGAACCGGTACAGCCGCGCGATCGTGTCGCCGATGATCGCGTTGCGGCCGCGGCCGACGTGGGGGCTGGCGTTCGGATTGATGCTGGTGTGTTCGATCAACACGCGGGCGCCGTTCGACTTCATGGCGGTCGCCTCGCCGGCGTGCACGTCGGCGATGAAGCGCCGCGCGAACACGCCGCGATCGAGTGACAGGTTGATGTACGGCCCTGCCGCCGTCGCCTCGGCAATGCCCGGCACGCCCTGTAACCGGCCGGCGAGCGACGCCGCCAGCGACTTGGGATCGGTGCCGACCTTGCGCGCGATTGGGAACACCACGATCGCCAAGTCGCCCTTTGCCGCCGCCGGCACCGGACGGAACGTCAGCTCGGCGGCCGCGTCGGCGGAATGCGCCTCGGTCACGATCCGGGCAATCTGTTCCTTGATCTCACTCAGCATGGGCGGGCACTTCGGAGCCGAAACATCTCTCGATTCTAGCAACACTCTGCGGTTGCCGTACCGGCCCGAATGTAGGACGCTGACACATGGCGTTAATCGCGATCGGGCAGAACCGCAAGATGGAGGACTACCTCGAGTCGGTGCGGCGTGCCGGCGGGGAGCCGGTGGAAGTCGTCGTAGGCGGAGAAGCCCCCGAACAGATCCTGTCGCGCGTCGACGGCCTCGTGCTGACCGGAGGCGGCGACGTCGATCCGCAGCTCTATGGTGAGACGCCGCACGAGACGTTCCAGGCGGCTGAGGCCGGCCGGGACGAGTTCGAGATCGCCCTGGCTCGCGCCGCGGTCGCGCGCGGTATTCCCGTGCTCGCGATCTGCCGCGGCATGCAGGTCCTGAACGTCGCGATGGGCGGCACCCTGTTCCAGGACATCCCCAGCCAGGTCACCGGTGCGGGCGAACACTCGGTGCCACAGCCGCGCGCCGGCGCAGCGCACGAAGTCTGGGTCGCGAAGGACTCCACGCTGTCAGAACTGCTGAAAGACCACATGGAGGATGGCGAGACGTGCCACGTCAACAGCCGCCACCACCAGTCCGTGAAGGATGTCGCCAAGGGATTCGAGGTGACGGCGACCTCACCCGACGGCGTCGTCGAGGCCATGGAAAAGCCCGGCGGCCCCTTCTGCGTGGCCGTGCAGTGGCATCCGGAGAACTTCTGGCGGACCGGCGAGTTCCGCGAGCTGTTCGAAGGCCTCGTGCAGGCCGCTAGCGCGAAAAGGCAGTGACCGTCTCGACGTGCGCGGTGTTCGGGAACAGGTCGAACGCGCGGATCGAATCCAGACGGTAGCCCGCGTCAACGAGGACGCGCGCGTCGCGCGCCATTGTGGCGATGTCGCACGAGACGTACACCAGCCGCGGACACTTGGTGGCGACCACGCCGGTGATGGCTTCCTTCGACATCCCCGTCCTCGGTGGATCGACGATCACGGTGCCGAACTTCCCCATCGATCGGGAGACAAAGCTTTCGACCGCGTCGGCTCTCACGCTGACGTCGTGACCAGCGGCATTGCGGGCCAGGTCCGCCGCTGAAAGCCGATCCCCCTCGACCGCCGTCACGGGGCCGCGGCCGGCCGCGGCCGCAGCCAGGCTGAACAGCCCGACACCCGCATACAGATCAAGCACCGGACCTTCGCCAAGCTGGGACAACACATGCGCCACCAGCGACGGCGTCAGGAAGCGATTACCCTGGAAGAACGAACGGGCGTGACGCGACAGTGAGGCGCCGGCAATGGTGTCGGCCACAAACGGCGATCCACGCAATTCCATCGTGCGCGGGTGCTCCGGGGGCGCACAGGACACGCCTGTCAGTCCGGCCACGTCGGTGACCGATGCGAGCCGCGACGGATCGGTGTTCGGCAACAGTTCGAGATGACAGGCGCGCTGAGTGGCGTCGATGTTCTCCGACAGTTCTATTTCTGAGACAGCCGATGGCTCGCGCGACAAGGCGTCCTCGAGGGCGCGAAGCACATTAACGGTGTCCTCCCGCAACTGTCGCGACGACGCAGGGTCGCAAATCGAGTGCGTGCCCTCGCGAAAGAACCCGACCTTGCCGTATCGAACGTGCAATCGCGCACGCATGCGATAGCCATCGACCGGCGAGGCGACGACCTCCGCAGATGCCTCGAGCGGCATCCGTCCAATACGCTTGAACGCGTCCTCGATGATTGCCGCCTTGATGGCGCGCTGCCGGTCATAGGCAATGTGCGCGAACACCGATCCGCCGCACGCGCCATCGGGCGCATCAATGCGGTCGGGCGACGCCTGCAGCACCTTCTTCGTCGACGCCCAGCCGGTGCCGCGCTGCACCTTCTCCACTTGCGCCTCGACCACCTCGCCGGGAATGGCGCCCGAGACAAACACGATCGCGCCGTCATGCCGCGCGATCATGCGGCCGCCCGCGGCGGGCCGTTCGATCGTCAGTTGGTAGGTGTGTCCGCGAAGCATGATCAGAATCCTGGCAGCCCGAAGCGCTCGCGCACCAGGCGTTCGGTCGCTTGCCGCCGCGACTGTTGATACGCGTCCTCGGCCATGCGGCCTCGGAACGGGGCAAGCTCCTGCTCGGCTTCGGTTCGCAGTGCCGCTTGTTCGGCCGGGTCGAGCGACGCCAGCGCGGCGTCGGCAAGACGTTGTTCAAGTTCAGCGAGACGGCGCACGATGCCGTCGCGAGCGTCGCCGCGCGCGTGCGCGGCCTCGCTGCCGAGGGCGTCGAGTGCCCGTACCGCCTCTTCGAGCGCGGCGCGGAAGGCCGGATCGACCGTGTCGCTGCCGCGCAGAATCGTCAGGCGCGAGAGCGCGCTCTCGATCTGCGACGCCAGGGAGCGGCGCCCACGCGCGGCCGGCAATGGCTCCTCGACCTCAGGACCACCGGCAGAATCGGGCACGACGCGCGCCACACCGACGGCGCGGCGCCAGTCATCAAACGCGTCCAGCACATCGGCTTCGCAGAACTCAACGCGGACCGGCCGTCGGCGAGGGCCTTTGCGGTAGTAGCGCTCGAAATATCGATCGATGCCCGCTTCAGCGACCTTGATGGGAATGCCCTGCCCCGCCCAGCCTTGCACCTGCTCGAAGGCAGCGCCGGTAATGCGGATCAGATGACCGTCGTTCTTGCGGCAGAGATACGCTTCGATGTCCCGGCAGTAGGACTCAACATCAATCACGTGCGCCGTTCCCAGACCAGCCGCAGCCCGCGGAGCGTCAGCTCGTCATCGACGTGATCGATGCAGGTTGATTCGGGCGCGACGACCGACGCGAGTCCGCCGGTTGCGATCACGACGGCCGCACCACCGAGTTCCGCCTTCATGCGCCGCACGAGTCCCTCAACCATGTCGACGTAGCCCCAGAACAGCCCCGACTGCATGGCGCCAATGGTGTTGGTGCCGATCACGCGGGGCGGCTTGCGCACGTCGATGCGCGGCAGCTTGGCGGTGCGCTGCACCAGTGCGTCCGCGGATACTTGCGGGCCCGGACAGATCACGCCGCCGAGATACTCGCCCCTGGCCGACACCGCATCGAACGTCGTCGCGGTGCCGAAGTCGATGACGATGATCGGCAGCCCGGTGCCGTACGAGGCGTGCGCGGCGATGGCGTTCACCACACGATCGGCGCCAACCTCGGCGGGGTTATCGATCAGCACCGGGATGCCGGCGTTGACCGCCGGCTCGAACAACAGCGGCACGCGGCCGAAGTATTCCGACACCATGGCCACCAAGGTCTGCGTCAGCGGCGGCACCACCGAGGCGATGACGATGCCGGAGATGTCGGACTGCCGGATCTCATAGCGGTTGCAGAGATCGGTGAGCAGGATGCCGAGTTCGTCGGACGTGCGCTCGCGAATCGTCGTCAGCCGCCAGCTGTGCGCGAGCGTCTCGCCACGAAACACACCGATCACGATGTTCGTGTTGCCAACGTCGATCGCTAAGAGCATGGTGCCTGGTGCCTCAGTGCGTTACGTGCCTAGATGCCAATTCAATTCGCCGGCGATGATCCGCTCGAGTCCCGTGGCCGTCTTCACGAGCAACGCCCCTGAATCATCAATGCCCGCGGTGATGCCAGCGCGACCATCCCATTCGACCCGGGTGCCGGTCGCACTCGGCGCTGCGGCGCGCCACGCTTGCAGGATATCACCGGGGCTCTCGTCGAGCCGGGCGAGTGTGTCGCGCAAATGCTCGAGCACGCGCGCCAATAGCTCGTCGGGATCGATGGCACGCGCAAGCTCGCCCTCGAGGGACGTGGCGCGGGCCGCGACATCCGGCGGATAGGCGGCCGGCCGGATGTTGATGCCAACGCCGATGATCACCGCCTGCGCAGGCGTACCGATCGACAGGCCCTCAGCCAGGATGCCGGCCAGCTTCCGTCGGCCGACGATTAGATCGTTTGGCCACTTCAGTCCGGGCGCAAGCCCCGTCGCCGCCGCAATCCCTGATCGAATGCCCACGCCCGCGGCGAGCGTGATGAGCGACGACGGTCCTTCGGCGCGGTTGGCCGGCCGTGCGACAAACGAGAAGTAGAGGCCCGCTCCTGGCGGCGAGGCCCACTGTGTGCCCCGTCGACCTCGGCCCGCGGTCTGTTCATCAGCGACGACGACGACTCCGTGGGCGGCCCCGTCGTGCGCGAGCGCCGCGGCCGCATCCATCGTCGACGGCAGCGACCGATGACGCCGGACATCGAGGCCCGCCGGCATCACTCCGGCTCGAGTTCGAAGCTGAGGTCGGCCGAGGGAGCCGAATGGGTCAGCGCGCCAACCGACACGAAGTCCGCGCCGGTCGTCGCCAGCTCGGGAATGCGCTCGAGCGTCACGCCGCCAGAAATCTCGATCTTCGCGCGGCCGTTGATGCGTTGCACCGCTTCGCGGATGTCGTAGGTGGTGAAATTATCGAGCAGGATGCGCGGCACCCCGGCCTGCAAGGCCTCGTCCAGCTCGGCCAGGTTTTCGACTTCGACCTCCACCAGCAAGCCCGTCGACTGCGCCATGGCCTTTCGCGCTGCGGCGCCAACCCCGCCGGCGAGCCGCTTGTGGTTGTCCTTGATCAGGATCCCATCATCCAGGCGCTGGCGATGGTTGGTGCCGCCGCCGCAGCGGACGGCGTACTTCTCCAGCGCCCTGAAGCCTGGCGTTGTCTTGCGCGTGTCGAGCACGGTGATGCCGCCGCGCGCCGCTTCGACAAAGCGAGACGTTAGCGTCGCGATGCCGCTGAGCCGCTGAAGGAAATTGAGCGCGGTGCGCTCGGCCTCGAGAAGCGCTCGCGCATCACCGCGGATATTCGCCACGAATTCCCCGCTCTTGACGCGCGCCCCGTCGCCCCAGCGCACTTCAAACGCCGCCTTCGGCTCCAGTTGACGAAAGGTCTCCGCCGCAACGTCCATCCCCGCCACCACGAGGTCCGACTTCGCGACGATCGTGCCGAGGGCGCGCTGACCAGTAGCGATCGTCGCCGCACTCGTCGCATCGCCGCGACCGCGATCCTCGGCCAGCGCCTGCCGCACCAGGTCGCGATAGACCTCTGGCGAAAGCGGCTCGATCATGCCTAGGCTCCGGCGGGCTTGAGCGTGATCTCGACTGAGGGCTCCGCGCCGGTGCGCAACACGAGCGCCTCGGTGCGCGATGCCGCCTTGAGATCCCGCTCGACCAGCGTCAGGCACGCAATGGCTTCATCGGATGCCTGGTACACCACCTGCTGCACCGGCGTGCCGATCGAGACCTTCTGATCGACCTTGCCCTTGCGAATCGCGTTCAACGCTTCGGTGATGTGCAACACGGCCTTCCGCGCAGACTCATCCGAACCCGAGACGCGAATGATCTCCTCACGCGTCGGCCACGCGGCGCGATGCACCGATCCGCTGTTGGTCCATGACCACACCTCGTCGCACACAAACGCCAGGTACGGCGCGAGCAGCCGCAACAGCACCGAGAGCGCCAGGCGCATCGCGGTCGATGCGGACGCGGCCGCCTCGGGGCCGAAATCGCCGTAACGGCGTGACTTGGCGGCCTCGACGTAGTTGTCGCAGAAATCCCAGAAGAACGACTCGATCTTGGCGAGCGCTTTCGCGTACTCGTACTGCTCGAGTTCGGCGGTGGCCTCGTCAACGAGCGCCGCGAGATTTTGCAGCATGCCGCGATCCAGCGGCTCGGTCACGGCGCCGTCGGCTTGCTCGCCCTGGAGGACGAACTTCGAGACGTTGAGGACCTTCATCGCCAGCTTGCGGCCGATCTTCATCTGTCCCGGATCAAAGGCCGTGTCGACGCCCGGACCACCGCGCGCGGCCCAGTAACGCACGCCGTCGGAGCCGTGCTCCTCGAGCAACGCCATCGGCGTCACCACGTTGCCCTTCGACTTCGACATCTTCTTGCGATCCGGGTCGAGCACCCACCCGGAGATCGATGCGTTGGTCCACGGCACCGAGTTGTTCTCGAAGTGCGCGCGCACCACCGACGAAAACAGCCAGGTGCGGATGATGTCGTGCGCCTGCGGACGCAGGTCCATCGGGAACGTCCGCGCGAACAGATCTTCGTCGCGGTTCCACGCCGTCACCAGTTGCGGCGAGACCGACGAAGTGGTCCAGGTGTCCATCACGTCCGGATCGCCGATGAACCCGCCCGGCTTGCCGCGCTGATCGGCCGTGTAACCCGGCGGCACGTGGGTTGAGGGATCGATCGGCAGCGTCTTCTCGTCCGCCAGAATCGCGTTGGCGTAGTCCGTGGAGCCGTCCGCGCGCACCGGGTACCAGACCGGGAACGGCACGCCGAAGAAGCGCTGGCGGCTGATGCACCAGTCGCCGTTCAGGCCGTTCACCCAGTTCTCGTAGCGCGCGCGCATGTATTCCGGATGCCAGCTAATCTCCTGGCCGCGCTTGATGAACGCGTCACGGAACTCGATGGTCTTGATGAACCACTGGCGGCTCGTCACGATCTCGAGCGGGCGATCGCCCTTCTCGTAGAACTTCACGTTGTGCGTAATCGGCTTCGGGTCGCCCTGGAGATCGCCGCTCTCACGCAGCAACTCCACGATCTTCGCTTGCGCCTTCTTTGCCGAGAGACCCTTCAACTGGTCGTAGGCCGCCTGCGCCTTCGCCACGTCACCGGTCTCCCACCCGGGTTGTCCCCAGGTCACCGGTCCCAGTGCGCCGTTGGCCTGCACGATCGCGCGGACCGGCAACCGCAACTCACGCCACCAGGTCACGTCGGTCGTGTCGCCGAACGTGCAGATCATCGCAATGCCGCTGCCCTTCTCGGGATCGGCGAGCGTGTGTGCCAGCACCGGCACGCGCACCCCGAACAGCGGCGTGATCACGTGCGTGCCAAACAGGTGCTTGTAGCGTTCGTCGTCTGGGTGCGCAACCAGCGCGACGCAGGCGGGAATCAACTCCGGACGCGTCGTCTCGATGGCGACCGGTTCCCCGCTCCCGGCCCCCGGCTCGCGGTAAAAGTGAATCCTGTGGTACGCGCCAGGCTGTTCACGATCTTCGAGTTCAGCCTGCGCGACGGCCGTGCGGAAATCCACGTCCCACAACGTCGGCGCTTCGACCTGATATGCCAGGTCCTTCTGCAGCAATCGCAGGAACATCGCCTGCGACACGCGCTGCGCATCGGCGCCGATCGTGGCGTAGGTCATCGACCAGTCGACGGACAACCCGAGGTAGCGCCACAGGTGCTCGAACGCTTTCTCGTCCTCAACGGTGAGCTTGGTGCACAGCTCAATGAAGTTCGGGCGGGACACCGAGATCGGCTGCTTCTCCTGCTTTTCCGGCGGCGCGAAACCCGGCACGTACGGCAGGGATGGATCGCAACGGACGCCGAAGAAGTTCTGTACTCGGCGCTCGGTCGGCAGGCCGTTGTCGTCCCACCCCATCGGGTAGAACACTTCGCGGCCGCGCATCCGCTGGAAGCGCGCAATGATGTCCGTGTGCGTGTACGAGAAGACGTGACCGACGTGCAGCGAACCGCTGACCGTGGGCGGCGGCGTGTCGATCGAGTAGATCTGGTCGCGCGTCTTGGTGCGGTCGAATCGATACGTGCCCTCACGCTCCCAACGCTGGGACAGAGAGTCTTCGAGACCCTCGAGGGCTGGCTTCTCCGGTACAGGCATATCTCTCCATTATAGGACGCGGAGAGGCGCCGGCCTTGCGGGTTTACGTGCGGGTCTTGGACTTGATGCGTTCGATTTCGTCGCGAACGAGGCGCTCGGAGGTCTCGGACACCACACTGCGGACGGCCTCGCGCATCGTCGATGTCATGGCGTCTTTCAGCTGGTTTCCAAATGCGCTGGCGCTGAGCCTGTCGGCCACGCGCGCGGCAATCTGATCAAGCATGTCCTCGGTAATTTCCGGGGCCACCACCCTGATCTCCTGCGCGGCAACGGGCGCGACGGGGGGATGCGGATTCTCGCCTTGCTCAAACGCCAGCAGCGCGGCGAAGTCATCCGCAATCAGCGATGGCGGCTCTGGCGACGCCGGCACGGGCGCAACGCCTGCCATCGGCGGCAGCGGCGCAATGGCCGCAATCGGCGCAATGGGCTGCTGGACGGGCGCGACGGCGGCCGGCTGAGGCCGTGGTGACGCAACAGCGAGCTTGGGCGCTTCAACCGCGGCCTGCGGAATCACGACCGGCGCAGGAGCCGGCGCCGGCGCCGAGGCCTGCACGTGCTGTAGATCATCAAGGCTGAAGTTCAGGTCGTCCGCCGCGCTCTTGCCAGCGGGACCCGGCGCGGGCGCCAGGTCTATGTCGTTCAGGCCCATCTCCGCGGCGAGCTGCTGCTGCTCCGCGGCACGCTGGGCGCGCGACTTCTCGTCCTCAACAAACCACTCGTCGTCGACTTCGTAGATCGGATCGGCCGGCGCGTCCACCGGCGGCATCTGCAAGCCAGGATCGCGGAGGTCTTCGGCGATCTCGCGGCGGCCGGCACGCGCGTCGGCACGAGCCGCACTTTCAGCGCCGCCAAACCACTCGTCGTCCACCTCAAATACTGGATTGCCCGATTGCGTACCCGCCGGACGCCGGCCCGGAGAGCGCGGGTCGATGGCACCACCTGCCTGACCGAGGGGACCGGAGGGATTGCGCTGCTGAGGCTGCGCGGGAGTGCGTCCCGAGATCTGCCGATCGAGGCTGTCGAACGCCGCATCGAGCGTGTCGAGATAGTCGTCCGGACGTGACGCCGGTTCCTCGACCGATCGGGTGCTGGAATCGAGGCCGGTGCGGTCGCGCAGCTGATCCCACTGCGACGGCGCGGGACGAGTCGACGTCACCGGCGGCGGCGTGTGCGCCGGGACCTTCCGCTCGACAGGCGCTCCGGCAGACGTGATCAGCCGGCCAGCCGTGGCGGGCTTGATGTCCGTCTTCAATCCGAGCAGCTCTTTGACTCGACCGATCACGACAGTTGGCTCTACAGGTTTCTCGAGGACCCCGTTGGCGCCGCTCGCCCTGAGCCGCGCATCATCCACCGTTTCGAACGCCCCGCTCAGCAACAGCACCGGGACCTGTTGCAGTTCCGGCCGGCTGCGCATGAATCGCGCGAGGTCGTAGCCGCTGACGTGCGGCAGCGTGGTGCCGGCCAGCACGATGTCTGGCTTTTCCACCGTCAACCGTTCCATCGCCTGGCGGCCGTCTCCGACGGTCACCACGTTGATGGGCTCTTCGGCGAACGTCAGCGCAATTACTCGTTGGACAGTAATGCTGTCGTCCGCAAGTAAAAGGGTGCGCATGCGCCGGGCTACCTCGCCTTATCGGCCAGACGAGGGCCGGGCAACAGGCGTGTCATACCCGCGCCCGCGCATTGGAGGAAATGAAGTCGATGATGTGCTGCATCGGGGTGCCGGGGATGAAGATCCCCTTGATGCCCATGGCGTTCAGCTTGGCCACGTCGACGTCCGGGATGATGCCGCCGATCACCACCTGCACATCGTCCAGGCCCTTCTCTTTCAGCAGCTCCATCACCCGCGGGCAGATGTGCATATGGGCCCCTGACAGGATCGACAGGCCGATCACGTCGGCGTCTTCCTGCAGCGCCGCCGACACGATCTGCTCGGGGGTCTGGCGCAGGCCGGTGTAAATCACTTCCATGCCGGCATCGCGCAAGGCGCGCGCAATCACCTTCGCGCCACGGTCATGGCCGTCGAGGCCCGGCTTTGCGATTACGACTCGAATCTTCTGGCTCATTTTCCTGTTGGCCTATTCGCCTATTGGCCCATCGGCCTAGATGATCGGGACTTCCTCATATTCGCCCCAGACGTCACGGAGAGCATCGCACATCTCCCCGACGGTGGCGTAGGCTCGCACGCAATCGAGCAGCAGCGGCATGGTGTTCGCCGTGCCGCGGGCGCCCTCCTTGAGCGCATCGAGCGTGCGCTGCACCTTGACGTTGTCGCGCGTGCGCTTCAAATCGGCGAGGCGCTCGAGCTGCAACTCGGCCGTCGTGTCGTCGATGTAGAGGATCTCGAGCGGCTTCTCGTCCGTCTGCACGAAGTCGTTGACGCCGACGATCACCTTCTCGCGACGCTCGACCGCCTGCTGGAACTGGTAGGACGCCTCGGCGATCTCCTTTTGCGGGTAGCCGCGCTCGATCGCCTCGACCATGCCGCCCATGCGGTCAATGGTGTCCCAGTACTGCAGCGTCCCCTCTTCCATCTCGCGGGTCAGCTTCTCGACGAAGTACGAGCCGCCGAGCGGATCGACCACGTTGGTGACGCCGCTTTCGTGCGCGATGATCTGCTGGGTGCGCAGCGCGATCGTCGCGGACTCCTTGGTCGGCAGCGCCAGCGCTTCGTCCAGCGAGTTCGTGTGCAGCGAGTTGGTGCCGCCAAGAACCGCCGCCAGGGCCTGCAACGCCGTGCGCACCACGTTGTTATACGGCTGTTGGGCCGTCAGCGAGACGCCTGCGGTCTGCGTGTGGAAGCGCAGCGCCCACGAGCGCGGGTTCTTCGCGCCAAAGCGGTTTCTCATCGCCTCCGCCCACAGCTTGCGGGCCGCGCGATACTTCGCGATCTCCTCGAAGAAGTCGCTGTGCGAATTGAAGAAGAACGAGATACGCGGCACGAAGTCGTCCACGTCCAGGCCCGCGTCGACGCCGTATTGCACGTACTCGAGACCGTCGCGCAACGTGAAGGCCAGCTCCTGCAGCGACGTCGAACCCGCTTCGCGGATGTGGTAGCCGCTCACCGAGATGGTGTTCCACTTCGGCACTTCCTGCGAGCAGAACGAGAAGATGTCGGTGATCAGCCGCATCGACTGGCGCGGCGGGAAGATGTATTCCTTCTGCGCGATGAACTCTTTGAGGATGTCGTTCTGGATCGTCCCGGAGATCTTCTTCCAGTCCGCGCCATGCTGCTCGGCGACGACGAGGTACATCGCGAAGATCATCGGCGCCGGCGAGTTGATCGTCATCGACGTCGTGATCTTGGGATCGTCGAGCGGAATGCCCTCGAACAGGCGCTCCATGTCCTTCAAGGACACGATGCTCACGCCGCACTTCCCCACTTCACCGAGCGACAGCGGGTGATCGGGATCGCGCCCCATCAGCGTCGGCAGGTCGAACGCCACGCTGAGGCCGGTGCCGCCGGCGGCGATCAAATCCTTGTAGCGCTGGTTGGTCTCTTCGGGCGTACCGAATCCGGCGAACTGCCGCATCGTCCAGAGTTTGCCGCGGTATCCGGATGGATGAATGCCGCGCACGTACGGGAACTCACCCGGGTTGGCGATCTCCCGGTCGTAGTCGATGCCGGCGACGTCCTCGGCCGTGTACAAACGTTCGATCGGACGGGCTGAAATGGTCGTGAACGGACCCTTACGCTCCGGGGACTTCTTCAGCGTCGGTTCAAGGACCTCGCGTTCCCATTTGCCTTTGCGCGTTTCCGCGCCGTCGATCACGGTCTTCATGTGCCTCTAATTATAAGACTTGGCAGAAGTTTCGCTTCTACCTGTATAGGTCCGCCCATGTAATTCGATTTCACCAAACGATATCAAAAACGCATCACACAGATAGCGAATTGACATTACATCGCGAGGGTTGTTACTTTTGATCGTTTGCCTGCAACGGTTGTGAGGGCACAGTCGCCCTCGCGATCGGGGGCCACACTTATACTGCATAGCGAAAGGCGACGATGTCGGCACACGGAACCTTGTTCGACGGCATGCTCCAGGAATTCGAAGGGGCGGCCCGCATTCTCAATCTCGAGCCGGGCATCTGGCAGATGCTCACCCATCCAAAACGGCAGATCATCGTGTCCTGCCCGGTGCAGATGGATAACGGCGAGATCAAGGTCTTCACCGGCTACCGTGTCCAGTACAACGTGACGCTCGGCCCGGCGAAGGGCGGCATTCGCTATCACCCCGACGTGACGCTTGACGAAGTGACGACGCTGGCCGCGTGGATGACGTGGAAGTGCGCCGTGGCTCAGCTCCCCTTCGGTGGCGGTAAAGGCGGCGTGATCTGCGACCCCACCAAGATGTCGAAGCGCGAGCTCGAAGCGCTGACCCGCCGCTACACCGCGGAGATCATCGACGCCATCGGCCCCGACAAGGACGTGCCGGCACCCGACGTCAACACCAACGAACAGGTAATGGCGTGGTTCTCGGACACCTACTCGATGCACGTCGGCCACACCTCGACCTCGGTGGTCACGGGCAAGCCGGTGGAAATGGGCGGCTCGCTCGGCCGTCGCGAAGCGACCGGACGCGGCGCCATGATCGTGGCTCGAGAAGCCGCCAAGCACATGGGCTTCTCGCTCAAGGACTCGCGCGTGGCGGTGCAGGGCTTCGGCAACGTCGGCTCCATCGGCGCGGAGCTCATGGCCCGCGAAGGCGCCAGGATCGTCGGTGTCACCGACTGGAAGGGCGGCGTCCAGAACGACAAGGGCCTCGACATCCCCAAGCTCCAGCAGTGGGTCGCCGAACACAAGACGGTGGCCGGCTTCCCCGGAGGCGAACCGCTCGGCGCCAAGGACGTCTTCAAGCTCGACGTCGACATCCTCGTGCCCGCCGCTCTCGAAAAGCAGATCACCGCAGAGAACGTCGCGGACATCAAGGCCAAGCTGATCGTTGAAGGCGCAAACGGCCCAACCACGCCGGAGGCGCACAAGATCCTCCACGAGCGCGGCGTGTTCGTGGTGCCGGACATCCTCGCCAACGCCGGCGGCGTGACGGTGTCGTACTTCGAGTGGGTGCAGGACCGCCACGGCTACTTCTGGGCCGAGAACGAAGTGAACGATCGCCTCGAAGCCAAGATGTGCCAGGCCTTCAACGTCGTCCTCGAGACTGCCAAGCAGTACAAGGTCGACATGCGCGCCGCCGCTTACATCGTCGCGATCAATCGTGTCGCCACGGTGACGAAGCTGCGCGGGATGTACGCCTAAAGGGAGGTGAGAGGTGAGAGGTAAGAAGTGAGAAGCTTTGCTTCCTACTTCTCACTTCTCACTTCCTACTTCTCACTTCTCACTTCTCACTTCTCACTTCTAACTTCCCAGCCGAAAGGCCACAAGCTCGGTCACGGGTTTGTGGCCTTCACTATTTGCGGTGATCTCGATCAAGTACTGGCCTGCCGCGAAGCTGGCCAGCGACAAATCGAGCGAGTAGGTCTGCCCATCCGTCGGCGCCGTGACCGGAAGATCCGACATCCTGGTGCCTTGCTGATTGAGCAGCTGCGCGGTGACCGTCGTTGGTGCGTTGGCGGGCGCGTATGCGTCCACGCGCACCAGCAGCCGATCGGTCCTGCGGAACTCACGGGTCGCGGCCGGTGCGGGTGGGGTGCCGGCAGTCAATGCGGTGAACTCACGCGCGTTGCGCGCAAACCACACCTTCGGCGTGCTGACGCGCAATTCGGGCGCCGTGGGATCGGGCACGATCAGATCGCGTTCTTCGGTGTCGAGCGTCCCGGTGCCATCGCCCTCAATCGTCAGCCGCACGTCGATCTTTCCAGGCGGCACGTCGAAGCGAATGATGCCGCCGTTGCCGGGCGCGGCCAGTTCCGCTGGCACGCGGCCGCGATAGATGATGTCCCCGGACGCCGACGTCGCCAGGACCGTCACGCGACGCGGCTCATCCCGCTTGACACCGGGCGTCGGCGGCAGCGGCTCCCACAAGAACGTCATGCGGTTGGAGCCATCAGGACCGCGATCGCTGCCGAACCAGGTGCGGATGTAGCGGCGATTCGTGAGCGGCGCAATGGCGGTCAGCGCCTTGGTAATCTCCGTCGGCGGCCCGGCTTTCGGCCCGGCCACCGCGCGCTTCACTTCTTCTTCCGTGTAGGCCCAGTAGCCCTTGCGCGCGCGCACCTGCACGCCCGGCCGCTTCACGCGGACGCGGATCTCGTGGAACTTGCCATCCGTCGGCGCCTGTGACGAGGTATAGCCGACGAGGTAGTAGGCGCTCGAGTCACGGATGATCTGCTTCATGCCGGCCGCGAGATCGTTGCGATTGACGATGGCGCGGCCATCGGTGTTGCCGGCAAGATCCCGCAGCGTGTCCTGCGACTGGCTCAGGAACTGCTGGCTCGTCTTCATCGAGATGTTGGCGGTGATATCGAACCCGCCAAGCGCGAGACCGCGCGGATCCACCGCGTAGATCGACGTGTTATTGCGGTTGCAGGCATCCCACACATCCTGCATCTCGCGCTGCATATCCATATCCGCGGAGAACCGGGCGCGATCCTCCAGCGGGTTGTTGTCGCCGGCAAAGGGATCCCGCGTGAGGTCGCCCACGCCCGCCATGGCTCCAGGCAGGTTGCTGCGCATCTGCGGCGGCAGCATGGAGTTGTACCCTTCGCTGATCAGGACCAGTGACTTGCGGCCTTCGCGCAGCGATCCCATCTTGGTGCAGATGCCGCGGAGCGCCGTGAACGTCACCTGCCGGCGAATCTGCTCGATGGCGTCGGGAGTGAGCTTGTAAACGTAGTTCTGCTCGACCGCGTTGACGGGATCGTACTTGTACTTGCGGCCTTCGAACTTCTCCACCGCGTTGATGACGCCCTGGTGATTGCGCGTCACCACGGCCGCGTCAATCGGCGTCAGCGGATACATCACGCCGGCCAGGTCGCTCGGGCCGAGCTCGGTCGTGATGAAGTCCACGACGGGCTTCTTCAGCGTCATGCTCGTTTCCTTGAGAACGTGGTAGTCGTCGAGGAAGAACATGAAGATGCGGGAGTTTTCGTCTGCCGCCGCGGTCTCTTCGTCGTTGCGGGTGCGGATGCTGCGCTGGGTGTACCCGGGCTGCGTGACGGCGTCGATCTTGATCAGACGGAAGGTCTCGGGCTTCTGCGGCTTGCCGTCCTCTTCGATCTGAAAGTCTTCGAGCGTCAGGTCGGTGACGGGATTGCCCTGCCGGTCGGTCACGATGACGTCGACGCGGACGGTGTTGATACCGGCCCGGAAAACCGGCTGCTGGCCAGGTGCCTGGGGAGGCGGTGTGGCGGCCGGTTCCTGGGGTTTGGGCGCCGGTTCTTCCTGCCTTTCAACCGTGCGCTCGTCCGGGCCGGACGCGCGCAGGGCCGTGAGGCCAACCAATAAGAGAATGGCCGTTGCCAGACACCACCGAAGCCGCGTCATCCTCATAGGCATGTCGATGATAACATTGATGTTTTCCGCCGGTATTTAGCCTTATTTGGCCTGATAGCCCGATTGCCTGATGGCCTGTTAATCGAGGACCGATGAGCCAGACGATTGCCGCGATGCCCGCCCTGACGCGCCTCGCCGAAGACGAAGTGATCTTCCGCGACAGCGTGTACGAATTTGCCGACAAGGAGATCCGTCCGCTCACCCGCGAGATGGATGAGCACGCAAAGTTCAATCCGGACCTGCTCAAGAAGCTGTTCGAGATGGGACTGCTGAGCGTTGAGGTGCCTGAAAGCTACGGCGGCGCCGGCGGGACGTTCTTTCACTCGGTCCTCGCGGTCGAGTCGCTGTCGCGCGTGGACCCGTCGGTCGGCGTCCTGGTCGACGTCCAGAACACGCTGGTCATCAATGCGGTGATGCGCTGGGGCACGGAAGAACTCAAGCGCAAGTACCTGCCGAAGTTCGCCACCAACATGATCGGCGCCTACTGCCTTTCGGAGGCCGGCTCAGGCAGCGATGCCTTCGCGCTGGCAACCCGCGCGACCGAAGTAAGCGACGCGGTGAAGGGCGACGGCTATTCCATCACCGGCCGCAAGCTGTGGATCACCAACGGCAACGAAGCGGACATGTTCATCGTGTTCGCCAATGTGAATCCTGATGCCGGCTACCGCGGCATTACCGCGTTCATCGTCGATCGCGGGACGCCCGGTTTCACCGTCGGCAAGAAGGAAGACAAGCTCGGCATCCGCGCCAGCAGCACGTGCGAGTTGCTGTTCGAAGACTGCGTGGTACCGAAGTCGCAGATCCTCGGCGAAGTCGGCAAGGGCTACAAGGTCGCGATCGAGACGCTGAACGAAGGCCGCATCGGCATCGGCGCGCAGATGCTCGGCCTGGCGCAGGGTGCGCTCGACCACACCATTGCCTACGTCAAGGAGCGCAAGCAGTTCGGCAAGCCGATCGCCGACTTCCAGGGCGTGCAGTTCCAGATCGCCCGCATGGCGCTCGACGTCGAGACCACTCGCCTGCTGGTCTACAACAGCGCGCGCCTGCGCGACGCCGGCCAGCCGTTCCTCACCGAGGCGGCGATGTGCAAGATCCACTCATCGGAAGTTGCCGAGCGCGTCGCCTCGATGGCGATCAACCTCTATGGCGGCAATGGATTCGTGAAGGAATACCCCGTCGAGAAGCTGTACCGCGACGCGAAGATCGGACAGATCTACGAGGGCACGAGCAACATGCAGCTCGGGACGATCGCGAAGAATCTGTTGGGAAGTTGAGAATTGAAGATTGAAGATTGATGATTCCTTGATTGTTGGGTGATTTGAGATTGTCGATTGCCGCGTAATTTGGCAATTGGCATTCGACGATCGCCCAACAATCGTCAATCAAGGAATCACCCAATCATCATTTCAGGATTACCTGTAGAGTTCTCGCATCTCGCGAGAGGCGCTCGAGCAGACCGCCCTTCGCGTATCCCCACGGCCCTTCGACCTTGATTGCCGCATCGACCGCCCGCACCGCCGCGTTGGCGGCAAAGATATGGGCGCGCGTTGCCGACGCTTCGACGTCTTCCTGGCGATCGATCTTCTGCGCGGCGTCGTAGGTCAGCACGCGAGCCGCGGCCACGTCCGTCGCGCCGTCGGCGAACGTCCAGTGCGGCGCATACTCGTCAGGACCGGGCTTGACGCCCGCCTTCTTCATCGAGGCGATGGCGTGCGCGATCGCGGCGCGTCCGACGCCAATTGCCACGGCGGCGGCGGCGAGGCGGGCCCTGGCCTTCACCGCGGCGCTCGCGACTTCGACCTGCGCCAGCACGGCATCGCTGCCGCGGAGTCCGGCAAGCGTCATGGGCGTCACACTGCTGCCGGCCTCGTTGCCAACCAGCGACGAGAACCCGACCTGCGCGCTCAGCCCGGCGCTCACGGCGGCGAGTTCCTCGAGCACGATCGCGGCATTGACGGCGCCGTCCTTGAAGATCCCGGTCAGCGACCGCGACTTGAGTGACGTCGAGATGTCGTCGGCGATTGAGCCGAGGGAGTCGATCGCATTCGCAACCGAGTCACCAATCGAAGCAGCCGCTTCGCGCGCGCGATCGGCCAGGGCCTGCTGTTCGGGAGTGAGGTCGAAGGTCATAGGACGAAGGGTCCTATAAGCCTACCACGCTAGGGGTATTAGGAAAGCTTACGGAACAACGGCCGCAGCCGCTCAGCTGTCTTCGGCAATTCTTCGGGTAGAACCCGGACTTCGCCCACGACGGTCATGAAGTTGGTGTCGCCGTTCCACCTGGGGACGAGGTGGATGTGGAGGTGGTCGACGATGCCTGCGCCAGCTGGACGGCCCAGGTTCATACCGACGTTGATGCCCTGCGGCGCATATGCCTCGGTCAGCACGCGCTCCGACAACTGTGTGAGCTTCGCCATCTCGCTCAGCTCGGCGTCCTCGAGCAACGCCAGCTGCGCAACGTGACGATGCGGGACCACCATGAGGTGACCGCCGTTGTAGGGATACTTGTTGAGGATGACGTAGGCGAGCTGGCCTTCGTGCACGATCAGCTGCTGGCCGTCGCCGATCGTCCTGGCGATGCAGAAGACGCAGCCGGGGTCAGCTTCGGATTTGGTCACGTAGGCGTGTCTCCAGGGAGACCAAATCCTCTCCATGTCGATTGCGGATTTCGGATCGAGTGGATTTCGGAATAATTGGCGATTGCAGATCTACGTTTGATCCGAGACCTGAGACCCGAGATCCGAATTCGATCCCGGCTCCTCACCAGACTCTTTGTTGATCAGGTCCTTGAGCTCTTTACCTGGCTTGAAGTACGGCACGCGCTTCGGCGGCACATCCACCTTGTCGCCGGTCTTCGGGTTGCGGCCCTTGCGGGGCTCGCGCTTGCGGAGGCGGAAGCTGCCGAAGCCACGAAGCTCGATCTTCTCGCCGCGCTTGAGCGCATCGATGATGCTCTCGAACACGGTGTCGACGATGACCTCCGAGTGCTTCTTCGTGAGGTCCGATACCCGCGAGACTTCCTCGACCAGTTCCGCTTTCGTCATATAGGTTGGTTACCGGTTTCCGGCTCCGGGTACCGGGCACCAAACCTGGTACCCGGCACCCGTAACCCGCAACCTTTACTTCAAGTGCTTCAGGTGATCGCCGAGCGTGGCACTGCCGTCGCCCTGCGCCGACGAGTACGACTCCCAGTCGGTCCGGATCTCAGAATCCTTCATGGCACGGATGCTGAGGCCGATCTTGCGCTCCGACGGGCTGAGCTTGATGATCTTCATCTGGTACGACTTCTCGACCTCGAGCTCGATCTTCTCCCCGCCCTGCGAATCGTCGAACTCGCTGACGTGGATGAGCCCCTCGATGCCTTCGTCCAGTTCCACGAACGCGCCGAAGTTGGTCATGCGGACCACCTTGCCTTCGACGGTGTCGCCGGCCTTGTGCCGCGAGAAGAAGTCTTCCCAGATATCGGTCGCAAGCTGCTTCAGCCCCAGTGACAGGCGCTGGTTCTCGGCGTCGATGCTGAGGACCATCGCTTCCACGACGTCGCCCTTCTTCAGGACTTCGCTCGGGTGCTTGACGCGCTTGCTCCACGACAT